>JAWKTR010000020.1:0-137417 GCA_041398985.1 Pirellulaceae bacterium | reverse complement strand
TGAGTTGGTCAGCAATTTTGGTCAGTTGTTTCATAACGTGGCTGGCCAGCCTCACGAGATCGCTCGCGCACGGTCTAAACGTCGAAACATTCGCTATCGCGTGCGTGCAAGCGTTCAACAAGCTTTTGCAGGCTAAGCCCAACCAGAATATTTGGTCGAGTGCAGTCTCTTGCTGCCGGAAGTGGAATTCCTCAAGGCGCACATTCTCAGAGACACTTTTCTTACTGACTGAAATACTGCGACTGCCGCGCCGTAGGCTCATTCGTCCCATACCATCTGGCTGCCTGCATTCTGCGCCCCCAGACAGCGGCGGATACCAGTTGTTCTGAACAGTCGACGCAGCGTCTAGCCGAGTGCGCCTGAGGATTCTCCCCATTGATCAGACGCAGTGATTTGATCTGCAGGGATTCGTCGCGAATCGGCATTTCGTGAATCACTACTCTACGCCCACATGGCATCTTCCGTCCCCCACGACCAAGTGCTGTGTCCGCAAGCATGCGCAGCAAGCATGCGCAAGCATGCGCGGCAAGCATGCGCAAGCATGCGCAAGCATGCGCGACCTCCTCCGTGAATAGCTGATTGGTGACGGCGGCCCTACTCCGTTACGGCGTGAGTCAATGGTCGTATTCCCACTTGAGAAACTGTGAAAAAGTTTTCAGCATCAACAGCTCGGATGCCGATTGATCGGAGAGTTTCAGGTCTGGAGCTTCGCTCTGAAGCTCCTCGGAGATGCTCTGCACCTGTTTGAGTAGGTCAGCATTGATTAGAGTGAAGTAGCCTTGGTTTTCACGGAGTGACGCGATCTGCCATGTTGCGAGTTTCCGGATCGCCGCTTGCTCAACCGGGTCATCACTGCTTGGCTCAAGCACGCAGCGTTCGAGTACTTGTTCAAAATACGGCTTCCATTCGATCGGTTTCGCTCCCTCAACCAACCTGCACTTCTTAGACCATATAGCCAAAGCAATTGATGCGTGGTACGGCGATGGGTGATGCTCGACCAACACGCTGGCTATCTCGTGGGCGAGTTTCCTATCGATCGCATAGGCTTGAACATAATTGTTTGAGCCACCGCCGACAACAGGAACCGTAACACAGACATTCACGAATTTCTCAAGCAATTGGGCTGTACTTTGAGCGTTGCGTTGGCAAATCTCGCGGAATACGGATAGGCGATGGCTTTGGTTTTGCTCTCCACTCGGCGCAGCTTCTTCGCTTGGGGCGTCTCCGCAGGCAATGCCAACGGCCAATGGGGAAAGATCAAGCTCTTGGTTCTGTAACACCTGAAAGTACTCAATAGAATCACTCGCCGTTAAAGAAAACCGGAACGACAAGCCTGCGAACGGGTCGTTGCTGAAATCTGTAGGCGTGACAGTTGCTGAGACAGGTCCGCCGCTGGGCGTAGAAGTTGGCACCACTCCTGCCGTTGCAGCCAGGGATTTATGCGCTGCTTCAAGATGAAACACGGCCCAGTCGGCAAACTGACGATCGTCAGAAATGTCACGATCTAGTTCTTTTGCAAGGCACAATTTGAAACGCATCAACATGCCGTAGGATCTCGCTAGCAGACCGCTTGGGATGTTGAAAGACGTCTCCTCCGCTTGCTGGCGAGCATGATTGAAAAAATCAATACATGGCTCTACAGCCAATAGCATCGTCTGCAGATTGTCTTGCCCAATCAACTGTCGGTCATTCAGCTCAGTTTCTAGAATCATCGCGCACGCCTGCCAGCTACGCGAATTGCCGTCCCGAAACTCTTCGACAATCGCTTTCAACCCTGCCTCTGGAAGCAATCTTGGAAAGCAATCGCAAAAGGCGGACATGAAATAACCCGAGAGACTCTGGAAGTCACGCTGAACTGGAAATCCCGATGGCTGAGAATTCTGCTGTGAGATGCGGCCCAGCAGCACAATACCGCCATAGGTACGCGCCGCTCTGAGCATGGCCTTGGCCACCATCAGTTTCTCTTCGTCCGTCTCCGCCAACAGCACGAGTCCTTCCATCGCTCTGTCTAGCGATTCGATGTCCCTGTCTCGAGCAAGCACGTCGAGCCATTGGTTGAACGTTTGCCCTTGGTATACGTTCTCGTTAGCAAGAGGAGGGACTTTCGTTTCTGGTGCATTCGCATTGGGCTTCCTCGTCACCGTCAGCAGCTCTTCGCTACCTCGGGTAATGGCCACGCGATTGTCTCGAATAGTCAGTTGCTCAGTGTTCAGGCCATCCAATTCCACAACATAGGTCCCGCTTCGCAGTCGCAATTGCTGCGGTGCGTCCCGTTCGACAACCAAGTTGCGTACTTCCGCCTGCCCTTGCAGAATCCGGACCGCCACGTTGTCTTCTTCGGTGGCGATCGTCAATGTACCGTTGTCGGTTGTGATGGTCAGCAACATACCAGCCGCGAAAGCCAGCGGCACTGAAGCCCAAGCCAACCACTTCCGACGCGAGCGACCAGAACCACTGGAGGCCCCCGTGCTGTTAGCCAGTTGAAGCTGCGGATGCTCCAACGACAGCTCATCCGCAACCGGATCGCATTTCAAGGCCGTCTTGATAAGAGCCGCAGCGGCTTGGGGATCGCAGTACGGAATGAGCCAGTCAGCGACTTCAGCCGCTGACTGGGGACGCCGCGATGCATCGTGATCAAGCATTCGATCGACTATTTTGGCCAGTTCAGGATCGACGTCCGCGCGGCGAGTAGCCAGGGGCGGGCACGACTGAGTATTGATAGCCTGAATCAAAGTGGGTAAATGAGTCGTCGCGCCGAACGGAGGAGTACCAGTCAGCAGCTTTGTCAGTGTTGCACCGAGTGCGTAGATATCCGTGCGCGCATCCACACCGCGCGCGTCACTTAGCTGCTCGCGCGCCATGTAGGGCAAGGTTCCCATCAGATGCCCGACGGTTGTCAAGCGTTCGTCGGTAGCCAACGGTGATTCGCCGTCGAGAACCAGTCCAAGGTCAAGCAACTTTGCCACGCCACTTCCGGTGAGGAAGATATTCGACGGCTTCACATCGCGATGCACCAGCCCTTGCTCGTGCACCGCCGACAATCCCAACGCGGCTTGGCGAATCACTTCGCAGGCGGCTCCAATGGTGATGTCCGGTACTCGACGCCCAATTCGCGATAGATCGAGTCCATCCAAATGCTCCATGACCAAATAGTGCCAGCCCTCCGATTCGCCCGCGTCGATGGCCCGCACCACATGCGGATGTTCCAGCGCAGCGACCGCCGTCATCTCCCGCTCAAAACGCTCGAGCCAACCTGCCCTCGTCAGTTTGTCGCGCGGCAACAATTTGATCGCCACCAATCGCTTCAGTTTTTGGTGTTCGGCCAAATACACTGCCCCCATGCCACCAATGCCAAGGCTACGCAGCAACCGATACGGGCCCAAGTGCTCCTGCGGCAGGTTCGGCTGCATTTTGCTAACGGATGCGTTGGAAGCTTGAATTAGCAGATTCCCAATAGCGATCTGGCAACGCGATTCGTCGGCAAAATCGCCGACCGAAGAAAGCTCTTCAGAGTCGTTGGCAGGCGTGGCCAAAATTTCTGCGAGCCGATCCTCTTTTCCACTCGATGACAATTCAGCCGCCAGTGTTGCACAATGCTCGCAGCTATCGACATGCCGCAGCGCATCCTCAAAACGTTCGTTCGGCAGCCGACCATGTAACAAGTCTTGCAACGTTTCTTTATCCAGGCAATCTACGGCAATCATGCTTTGCTCCATTGAATCCCAAGTTTTCTATCGAAGTGGATTCAAAGCTCACAGGCCGGTTCGAATCCATAAAGCTTAACGCGAGAGTTGGACACTCAGAAGCAAAAAAACAAAATTTAGCCCAAGCATAGTCTCAGTGGCTGAACGCTCCGCGATCGGATTTTCAATGCAAGACAAAGCGGCCACCGATTGTCGGTTCGCAGCAAAGCTGGGTTCAGCCGGGAGACGTCCATGCTACAATGGTCAGCGAGCCAACCTCACTTCCGTCGAGCAAGATTACTCCCAGCCGGCGAGGCCGAATGACACAACTTTCCGATTCAGCCTCCGTGACCTCACCATCGCTGCTGCTACGCGCTGCTGCGGGTGACGACGTTGCGTGGCAACGGATGGTGCAGATCTACGGTCCGCTTGTCTACACTTGGCTTCGTCGTGCTGGCGCGCAGTCGAACGACGCGGCAGATTTGATGCAGGAGACCTTTCTCACATTGGCTACCAAGCTCAGTCATTTTGATGGTACCATACCAGGCGCAACCTTTCGCGGTTGGCTATGGACGATCGCCAAGAACAAATGGTTGGATCAAGTGCGCCGTGTGCAGGGCAGCTACGCAGGCGGTACGGCCAACTTACAAGTGCTCCAACAATTGGAGGCGCGTTTGCCAAGGATCGAAGATCCCACGCATGAAGCTGCGGATCGAGCTGCGGTGGTCTCGCGGGCATTGGAAATCATGCGTGCTCATTTTGCACCAAAGACTTGGCAGGCTTTTTGGCGAACCACCGTGGATGGAGTAAGCCCAGACAGCGTAGCTGACGAACTGGGCATCACTCGTTGGACTGTCTACAAGTCGCGAGCCCGAGTACTTGAGCGATTGCGACGCGAGCTTGGTGCCCTGGAAGAAATCGACTGAGCAGGTATCGACTGAGCAGGTATCGACTGAGCAGGTATCGACTGAGCAGGTATCGACTGAGCAGGTATCGACTGAGCAGGTATCGACTGAGCAGACGTTGCACGCCTCACTTCTTAGCTTTTTTCTTAGCTACCGCCTTTACCGTCTTCTTGACTGTCTTGGCACCTTTGGTCGCGCTTTTGGCTTTGGCACTGCTGCCCTTGGTGGTGGTGCTCTTGTTCGCAGCTTTCTTGGCAGTCGTTTGGGTTGCCGACTTTTTCGCTTTCTTACTGCCAAAAGCTTTGTCCCAACCGGCGGCGTAGTTCTTGTTCGAACCAACTCGCGTAATCGTCATCGTGATGAATCCTGTGGAAAGTGTATGAGAGTTTTGGGTAGCTAGCGCGTTACCGTTCAATTTAGCAAGCTAGTTCACAGACGGCAATTGCCGATTTCAGTTTCGAGAATAGCCGACGCGCCGATCGCTTCTAGTTGTTCCATGACGCCAATGACGTCCTTGCGTTTGACCATAACGCGTACGGAGCACCAATCGGGATGTTCGAGTCCACTAACGGTTGGCGAATTGAAGCCCGGCGTAACGGCTTCGGCAGCGGCCAGATTGGAACGTTCGACGTTGTATTCGAGCAGTGAATAATCCCGTGCGATCACGACACCTTCGAGGCGTCGAATGATCCGGTCTGCCATTTCCGCATGTCGCTTGCTTTGATTCTGAATCAGAACAGTTTCATATTGGCCGATATCGGTCAGCACACGCAGACGATTTGCTGCCAGGGTACTGCCGGTCTCGACCAAATCCACAATGGCATCGGCCACACCCAGCGAAATCATGATCTCGACGGACCCCGACAAAGGGACTAGATGTACTTGCGCTTGGTGTTCAGCCAGAAACTTCTGAGTCACGTTGGGAAAGCTGGTCGCGACACGCTTTCCATCCAACTGTTCACAAGTCTTGAACGGCGAGGAGTCCGGCACACAGAGACTGAGGCGGCAGTGCCCGACCCCCAAACACATGCGCACGTCGATATCCGCGCCGCTTTCTTCGACCAGATCACTGCCAGTAATCCCCAAGTCGATGGCACCCTCGGCGCACAGGACGGGAATATCGTCTGTCCGCAGGAAGATAATATCAATCGGCAGTTGTTTGACCAGCGCAAACAGCGTGCGTTCCTGACGTCGAAAATGCAATCCTGCTTGATTGAGTAGCTCAGTGGCTAGTTCGCTCAAACGGCCTTTGCTGGGAATCCCAATTCGTAAGTTATCGGTCATAGTCGGCTTGTCGCTGGCGTTTTTCTTCTAGTCCTGAGGTGCCCTCGCGGCGTGAAAGCTCATTCCGCAAGTCATCTACGCTGATGCCACGACTGCCGAGTAGGACCCAGACGTGGTAAATCAGATCACAGGCTTCATAGATCAGGTGATGATTGTCGGGGCTTGGGGATTTCTCCGCAGCATCGACTATTTCGGCAGCTTCCTCCATGATTTTGGCCCCCATTTTTTCGACACCGCCTTCGATCAACTTGGTCGTGTAAGACCCAGGTGGCAGTGTGGCGGCGCGGCGGTGAATTTCGCCCATCAGACGATCGAATACGTCCTCGGCTAGTTCTTCAACTGGTGGCTGTCGTTCAGGCAAGTTTGCCAATACTCCCAAGTAGACGGAATAATGCTGCGGTGGTTACCAAACAGGGCTCGCCGCCCCATAATTAAGCCAACATGATACCCGCGATGTCAAAATCCGACGACACGGCAACGCAAACTTCGCCAATACTTCTTCAAACAATGCTCCCACCTGACGCAACTAGCACCGACGCCAACAACCGGGAAAACGATGATTTTAGCGGCTGGGTCCAACCCGCGCTCAAGAACTGCTGGTATCTGACTGGACCGACTGCAAGCGGCAAAACACCACTGGCCATTGCCGTGGCGCAGCAATTGGACGCCGAAATTATTTCGTTGGATTCGATGGCTATCTACCGCGGTATGGATATTGGCACGGCGAAACCAACGCCTGAACAGCGTGCCATCGTTCCGCACCATCAATTGGATATCGTCGATCCTACGGATGCCTACAGCGTTTCCAGCTTTGTCCGTGATGCCCACGCGATTGCTGCACAGATACGGGCGCGAGGTCGCAACGTTCTCGTTTGCGGTGGCACGCCGCTTTATCTGAAAAGCCTGATTCGAGGATCGTTCCAAGGCCCGGCAGCGGATTGGGAGTTTCGCCAGTCCGTCGAAGACGATGTGCAGCGAGTTGGTGGCGAAGCGCTGCGAGAACGCTTGATGCAAGTCGATCCATTGCTGGCACACAAGCTGCACCCAAACGATCATCGACGTATGATTCGTGCTTTGGAGGTCGCTCGCGTTACGGGTCGCCCGTTGAGCCACTGGCAACAACAATTTGATACACCCGCTTCGCAACGTGATTGCCCTGTAGCCGTTCTGCGGCTGGAGCGAGCTTGGCTTCATCAACGCATCAACACACGCGTCAGCAATATGATCAAGGCCGGCCTGGAGACTGAAGTTCGCGGACTACTCCAGCGCTACGGTGCACTTGGGCAAACGGCAAAGCAGGCCGTCGGATATCGAGAAATGTTAGACTATGTCGCCTCGCATCCCGATCAGGCACAGGATGCGGCCGCAGCGGAGGCAACAGCTCTAGCGGAAACCGTAGAGCTGATCCGCGCGCATACGCGACAATTTGCGCGCCGACAAGAAATTTGGTTTCGTGGACTCCGCGAACTTCAGGGTATTCCAGTCACACCACAATCTTCGCAAGAAGACTTGGTCGCGCACATCGTTGCGATTTTCCAGCAAGCCCCACAAAAGGATCCGTCAAACTAATGGAGCCTCAACTGTCGATCGCATTCGTTTGGTTAGGCTTGCTGCTGGTGGCCGTAATTGGCTACTTTGTATGGCTGATCCGCTGCAGCGATTATGGCTTGTGGGAAAGTTGTTTGTACTTGCCAACGTACCTCATGGGGCGCCTAGTGTGGCGCGTGCACTTCACTAACTCTCCGCCCAAGGAGATTCAAGGCGGAGCGATCCTGGTGTCGAATCATCGCAGTAGCGTGGATCCATTCTTCGTGCAGTTGGCAGCACGTCGGCGAGTTCACTGGATGGTAGCTAAGGAATACTGCGATCACTTCGTTTTTGGGCCCATTCTAAAAGCCGTGCAAGCGATTCCCACCAATCGCAGTGGCATGGATACCGCATCCACCAAACAAGCCATGCAGATCACGAGGCAAGGACGATTGGTCGGCATGTTTCCCGAAGGCCGTCTGAACCACACGTCAGACCCCTTGGTGCCCATTCGCAGTGGCGCGGCTTTGGTCGCCGCCAAATCGCAAGTGCCAATCTTGCCACTGTTTATCGAAGGTAGTCCCTATCGCCGCACCGTATGGAGTCCGTTATTCATTCCCGGCCACGTAGCGATCACCTTTGGCCAGCCCATTTATCCCCCTGCCCAGGATGCCGAGCCCTCCGTGGAACGCGAAGGCGAAGAACGGTTTTCCGACTCGGATGCCATGATTCTCGAGTGGGGAAAACAGGTCGTCGCCATGGCTGGGCATCCAGAATTCCCGGTGCAGCTCGCCGCCAAGCGCCGCCGCCGAAACTAGTGCGATGTTCCGATTGAATTTGTCCCGATTCAATTTGGGGGTAGCTGGAGTCGCTCGACTTCAGGACCTGGCCTAAAATACCGAACTCTGGCAAGTCCGGCTACGAAGGCCAAATCCAAATTAAAAATTAGGTCGTGAATTCAAGATTGATTGGCAGCGGCCGAATAGCAAACACAAAATGCGACCACTGCTTCACTGGAAACCAAACTATCTGCCAAAGGGCATTCTCCATGATTCGCCAAGTCACTATTCTCCTGGCCTTGATTGTTCCCTGTGCCGGTTGCGCCGTACCGCGATTTGAGCATGAGCGGTCTGAGAAACTCGTGATCGAAACTCAAACGCTCGACGATGCGGCCCCATCTCAGCCAATCACCTTGGTTGATTTGTCTACATTTAACGGCGGCATCACGGTCAAATCGCATGACTTGCCGACGGTGGCTATGGAGGTTACTTACAAAGCCCGTGGGGCTAGCGAAGCCGAGGCGGCTCAGAATGCTGAGGAACTAAGTTGTGAATACGGTGTAGATGGCGGCAAACTGACCATACAGGCTGTCAAGCCCGCAGAACAGTGGTTCGCCTCTGCCGCTTTCGAGCTGTCGGTCCCACGCGAATCGGCGCTCAAATTAAAAACGAGCAACGGTACCGTAAACGTGAACGGCGTTTCTAACAACGTAACGGTCAATACCAGTAATGGAGCCGTGCATTTGCACTCGGTGTACGGAGACATACAAGCCCATACGAGCAACGGGACCATTGAGGTAAAAGACGCGATCGGCACCGTATCACTTAAGACGAGTAACGGTCGGATTCGCTTTGATGGTACGCTAGCAGGCAACGAAAACACGCTACAAACCAGCAACGGTTCCATCGATGTTCAACTCGACGCTGCACAACTTGTCGAAGTCGAAGCCAATACATCGAACGGGCGCATCAAGAATTCGATCGCAACACAAGAAATCCTGGATGAAGGCAAGAAACACTTGCACGTCATCATTGGTGACGCAGCCGATCAAGCGGCATCGCCAGCAACCAAGCTCAAGATCAAAACTTCGAACGGCAGTGTGACCATCTCGCCCATCACCAAGGAAACGGCCGACGCGGAACCAGCCAAGAACGCGGCTTAAAGTTCGCGTTACTGATTCGTCGCCGCTTCCATAATCTTTTCTTCGGAAGCTTCGGCGCGAGAGAACTCAGCCGTCAATACGCCTTCGCTGAGGACCAAGATGCGATCGCTGACCGTCAGCAGCTCTGGCAGTTCGGAACTGGTTACCAAGATGGCCATGCCATCAGCGGCCAATTGTTCCATCAGGCGATACAGCTCAGCTTTTGCTCCTACGTCGATGCCTCGCGTGGGATCGTCTAGCAGGAGAATTTTGGGTTGTGTCAGTAGGCAACGAGCAATGATGCACTTCTGCTGATTGCCACCACTGAGGCTATTGATCGATGCGGCCACTGTATCCGTCTTAATTCGCAGTCGTTGCACCTGTGCTTCGGTGGCCGCGCGTTCGAGTCGACTCGACACGACGCCGGCCGCCGATAGGCTGTCGAGCGCACACAGGCTAATGTTCTCACGGACGTTGCTGTGGCTAAACAGTCCCAAGCGTTTGCGATCTTCTGTAACCATCGAGATACCAGCCCGCATCGCTTCGGCCGGGTGCGTGAAAGTTCGCAGCACGCCATCCAGCCAAATTTTACCGTGTGGCTGGATCGTACTCGCTCCATACAGACATTCGAGCAGCTCAGTTCGCCCCGCCCCCATCAATCCAGCCAAACCCAGAATTTCTCCGCGATGAAGGCGAAAACTGACATCGCGCAGTCGCCAGGCCTTACTATGCCCCGGCCAAGCCAACGAGAGATTGCGAACCTCCAACACGATGGGCAGTTGGTCAACTACTGGGCGTTCGGCGGACTCCTCCAATTCGCGTCCAACCATCAAGTGCGCAATCTCCCGTGGGGAAGTAGACGTGCGTTCGACCGTTTTGACAAACTGACCATCCCGCAGCACGGTAATCCGATCGGCTAACAGAAACACCTCGTCCATCTTGTGAGATATGTATAGAATCGTCACGCCGCGCTGACGCAAGTTATGAATGACGTTGTAAAGCCGTGCAACTTCGGACTCGGTTAAGGCGCTCGTGGGTTCATCCATAATTAAGATGGACGAGCCGAGTGATAACGCTTTGGCAATTTCAATTAATTGCTGATCTCCCACGCGCAACGAAGAAACCGGTGCAGCAGGTGAGATATTCGACTCGAGCTGCCGCAGCAGCTCAGCGGCGCGACGATCCATTTCGCGACCATTGAGAACCCCCACCGCGTTATGCGTTTCGCGTCCCAGAAATATATTGGCTGCTACCGACAATTGCTCAACTAGATTGAGCTCTTGATGGATAATGCTAATGCCCACAGCTTCGGCGTCCTTGGTGCCGGTAAAGCGTTGCAACTCGCCGGCCACCCATAATTCGCCCTCGTAGTCTTCAATGACACCGGACAAGATCTTCATGAGCGTGCTCTTGCCCGCTCCATTTTCACCCATGACGGCATGTAACTCGCCAGGCAGCACATCAAAGCTAACATGGTCCAGCGCGCGAACTGCGTTGAACTGCTTGCCGATACTGCGAATGGAAATAAGCGGTTGCGTCATGAGATAAGCAAGGGCTTCAAGACTTACGCGGCGGCTCGCGACGGGTTACGAAGAGTCCGGACTTCACACCGCGACGCGATTCGATCCAGGCGCGGCCAGTCAAACAGGCTAGGACCAACATGCCAAACAGGACGGCGTGGGTGGCCGTAAACCATTCTTTTTCGCGGAAAAAGAGTACAAAAGATAGCCCCGCCATCAGCCCGAGCACGGGGATACAAGCCCAGCCAATGAGCGAGCCGAAGAAGGGCTTCGAAATACGTCCTGAACCGCGCTGGCTAAACGTGACCGCCAGTACCACGACAATGCCCACGATCATCCCTTCGTAGACATCAGCGCCCGTGCCAACGATCTTGTTGACTGCGTCAATCACAGTGCGGAGAAACAGGCAGCCAAGAACAGTGCCCGGAATCGTGCCTACGCCGCCGGTTAATGCACAGCCACCGATTACCGAAGCTGCGATGGCGTTCAATTCATAGCCCCGCGCTAGAATATCGGGTTTCGCCGAACCTTGGTCAGCAAAATAGACGATGCCGACCATCGACGCAGATACGGCCCCGATAACGTAGGCCAACCATTTGAGTCGGTCGGTGCGGATACCGCTTAACTTGGCGGCTTGCTCGTTTCCGCCCATGGCATGCAAGTGGCGCCCAACCACTGTGCGGCTCATGACAAACCATAAGATACCAGCAAAAATCAAAAAAACGATCGCTACACTGGTCACATCCTTCAGCGAATCACGCAGTCCAAGATCGGGAAAGTCAATCTGGGAGCGATTGCCAGTTACCGCCTGAATCAGCCCCCGAGCAAAACTACGCAAGCCCACCATGGTAGCCAGAGTCGCAATGAAGGGTGGTAAGCCGACGCCAGTGATCAACCAGGCATTTAACGTCCCCACCATCACACCGCTTAGCAGCGTACCAATCACCGAGACAACGACAACCCAAGTTTGAATTTCGCCTGCCCGAAAGCCTTCGGGATCGATGAGCATCAGCAGGCTACTAAAGACAGTCGCGCTCATAGCGATGACCGCTCCGCTGGAGAGGTCGATGCCGCCCGAGATGATGATGACGGCACTCCCCAGCGCGAAAAACCCCAAGAAGACGGTGTTGCGAATCACGAGCTCGGCCGTGCTGCCAGGGTTTTTGAGATACGTGCTGCCAGGATCCAAGAAGATGGTCGCGATAACCACGATTAGCCACGCCAGAATGAGTTTCACCTCGACGCTGGAAAGCACGCGTTTAAGTAGACTGATTGGATCCGTGGTCATAACCGCCTTGTCAAGCTACCAAACCAAGCGAAGTTCACAGGAGATGGAAGAGAGCCGACACCCTCCCGCAGAAACGGGAGGGAGTCACCCACTCTATTCCGCTATTGAGCTATTCAGCTTCGAAACGATAGATGGCTTCGCCACGTACGTTTTCGATCATATAGAAGACTTCGCCGCTTTGGTCTTGGCCGAAAGCCAGAACGGGAATCCCTGACTCGATCAACTGTTCGTTGCGTGTTGCCCGGCCGCTCGCCTCATCGTACGTTAGCGCCCAAACACTTCCGCTGACGTAATCAGCATAGATGTACTTGCCGTTGAGCGATGGTAGCCGATCACTGCGATAGACGCGTCCGCCCGTAATGGACTTGCCAACACCATGATCGTATTCCCAAACCGGCGAGATAGGCTGACTGACATCATCTCGCACTGGGCGATTGCCGAATGCGTGTGTGCCTTCACGGCTGCTCCAGCCGTAATTCCCGCCTTTTTCGATCACATCGACTTCTTCCCAGAGTTCTTGTCCGACGTCCCCGGTCCACAATCGGCCACTCTGTGGGTCAAAGGCAATGCGCCAAGGGTTGCGCAGTCCGATCGCGTATATTTCCGGTCTCGCACCCTCCATGTTCACAAAAGGATTGTCGGCCGGAATGCCGTATGCCTTGTCGCCAGATTTTTTGTCGACATCGATTCTCAGAATCGAGCCGAGGAGCTGACTTTTATCTTGCCCCGAAGCCAGCGGATCGTTGCGCAAACCGCCATCTCCCAAGCCGATGTACAGGAATCCGTCCGGACCAAACTCAATCGATCCACCGTTATGATTCTTGAATGGCTGAGGAATCTCAAGCAGAATTTCTTCGGAAGCTGCGTCGGCTTTGAGCAAATTGTCTTGCGGTGCCTTGAATCGCGCAACAATGCCTGCGTCGTCGCTCTTGCGTGTGTAGTAAACATAGAATTCGCCGTTCGACTCATACTTCGGGTGAAAGGCCAGCCCAAGTAGCCCTTGTTCATTTGCACCAGGACCAGTGAACAACGAAACCTTGTCTTGGATATCCAGAAAGACCTGCGACTGCTCAACGTCAGGCTTGTGTTCGAACGTATGGATTACGCCGCGCTGGGTAGCCGCAAACAAGCGATGCGGTTGTGACTTGGTATAGGTCAATTCCATGATACGGAAATTGCGTGGTCGACCATTATCGTCGATGCCCTCCCAGCCCTGCCACTTGAGTTTTGGAAAAGCCAGTGCGCTGCGAACGGGTAATGTGCCATCGATGGGCTGTTTGATTTCGTTGCCGGTACCCAAGTCGCGAATCTTGATATTGCGATAGGATACCAGATTGCCGTGATCTTGAAGGCAAATATGTCCTTCGCCCGCAGCGCCAAAACCTTCCATCTTGGCAAACTTGCTATCCGCAATGCGACGTTTCCATTCGTTGTCGCCGAGCCTGAAATTGTAGTAACGCACGCCATTCAGGTCGACTTCACAGTTCTGCGGAGAGATTCGCAGAAAGATCTGATTCCACTCGCCCGCTGGTCGCGTTGCGTCCAGTACTTCACCATCGATTTTTGGTGGTTGATAGAGCTGGTATAACCAACCGGATTTTTGCGGATCGTGACCGTCCACATTGTCTTGAACTTGAATTTCTGGTCCGGTGCTATAGGACGGTCCGTCAGTTTCTTTGACATGAAACATCAAGCCGCTGTTACCAGCTTTGGAGATTTTGTACTCCAGCGATAATTCGAAATACTTGTACTGATCTTTAGTAATGATATCACCAGCGCCTTGCTCGGCGCGGGTCAACGCTCCGTCTTCAATCTTCCAGCCATCGGAGACCTTGTCTTTCTTGTAATTCCGCCAACCGTCTGTCGAAGTGCCATCAAACAGCAGCTTCCATCCGCTAAGTTCTTCCGGCTTCGAGAGGGAATTGGGCGCGGTTTGGGCTAAGAGGAGAGGGCAAGTCGCGGCCGCAAACAGCATGGCGACACTGAAAATAAAAGCTCGATTCATCGCATTCGCTCGATCTATGTGGTGGGGGTCGTGAGGGGGAATCAGTACTCTACTATATCAACTATATCTTGTGACATCGCAAGATATCCACTTCTGGTCCTCCAAAAGCGGGTCCAGTTGGGTGGTCAGCCATGCTCGACAGAATCAATCTGCCGCAACAAACGTGATCTATTCCTCGCAGTGCACACGTTGTGGCAGCGGAATTCACCCTGAATCAAAACCGCTTGCCACCATATCGAGACCGCTGATTCAATGTGCTGACGTTCGCACCTCGGGGGACAACAATTTGGTGGGTCTAAGTCGAGTCAGGGTCACCCGAAATTCTGGCAGTTCCGTAAATCGCTCCCATTCTGACGCAAGTGGCACTAGCTGTCGATTGCTAGTCCAACACTTTCCAGCAGATCATTCGCTCCCCGGCGAGTGCGCCAGTTTGCAAGTAAATTCAGGACGGTTCCAGCAGCCAGGTGAATGCGAGCAACCAAGTCGGTCTGTTGGGCATCACCAATCTTGGCTTTGGAAAGCCAGCGGAAGCAGATACCACTTAGGGACTGATGAGCGATGCGGTGTTGAAGTTGAAGCCATCGTCTTGGGAAAGCGCGACAGCACCGGCCGCAAGTCCCCCAAGACCAAGCAAACCAGCGGCTCCGCCCAGCCCACTGCCGCCCAGCCCAACGCCAGAACTGGGGCCACCGAAACCACCACCAAAGCCACCGCCCATACCGGGCCCCAAGCCAAAACCGGGTCCAGTGAAGCCGCCGCCAACTAAGGGCAGGCCAACATCCGACGCATATCCAGTCGGACCGCGCGAGGGGCCGATCGCGGGCACAATCAAGCGGTCGGCAACCGTGCCGGGCAACTGTTCATCGGTAGCTTCCGGATTACTACTATCTGAGACCGTAGTCGCGTCGCCTGCCTCGACACTCGCTTCACTGTCCTGGTTGTCCTGTGAAAACGGGTTGAGTTCTTGCAGGGTGACATATCGAGCCTGTGCAGGTTGGTGTGCCGCCACCGGAGTGCGACCGTCCTCGACGACCACCGACAAACACGCATAGGCGCCGCCTCCAACGACAACGTCAAACAACCCTGGTGATTTCGGAGCGAACGAAAAATTGCCCAAAGAATCGACTGGGCTTGCTGCGACTAATTTCCCATTCCGCTTGTCAAAGACTTTAATCGTATGCCGTTGTGGAATCGCAAAGTTGTTTTCAAAGGCGATAGACCCATAGACCAAGCCGCCGGTCATTCGTACCCTCGGCGATTGGTTTAGACTAGCCCCATCTGGAGCCACATCGTAAAAATCGCGTGCCAATAAGTCTTCGGTGTCGGGCGTCCACATCTGCGTCAAGATTTCGTCGGCCTCGCCGCGACGCATCGAACTAACATAAACATGTACGGGAGATTTGGGCGCAGTGGACGCGACCGTCGCCCGGAATGAATTTGCTGCATAGCCTCTTGCCGATTCAATGTGCAAGCCGTAGAGACCTGGCGATACACCGGACACAGAGAATTTGCCATCGCTGTCAGTTGTGGTCGACTTGATGAGCGAACCGTTCTGCAACAACGAAACGGTAGCACCAGCCACGGGTAGTTGAGAAATTCGCGTGTCGGCTTGGGTCAGTTCTACCGCGCGACCTTGTAGAGCTCCTCCCACGATTGGCATCCAACCACTGTGGTAGACGCCGACGATGGCTGAAGTAGCCGTATCAGCCGAAGCTTGGGGGGCGGGCAGTGGGACTGTCTCAGTGCTACTACTCTGTTGAGCTAGCGACTCGACGCTCACGCTTGACGCAAGAACTAGAAATCCTAAAAACAAGCATCGCATGTCGGCTCCCCCTCAAAAAGCAGTCCTCGCGTAGAATCCACATACGTGAGGCTAGGCAAATTCGAGGGCGTCGTCAACTAGTTGGGGCACTCCGCGTGCAGGAAGACAGGCAGAAGCGGACGGCACACGGGTGGTCTACTACTTTAGGGGGTGCGTTTTTGGAAGATCTCGCTGACGCTGCCCTGGCTAACGGGGGGGCGCTTCAGGGCTTCGATTTGGAAGTCTTCGCCGCGAATCCGATTGCCTAGCGAAACGGTGCGACCCGAACCCTCGGTCTTGAGGAAGCCCAATAGCTTGTCCAGGGACATGTTTTGGATACCGTTGCGTTGCGCCTCGCTGATGAACTTGGCGTATTCTCTGCTTCTTGTCGCCGCATCGGTACTTTGGTCGGAAGAACCAGCGGTCGAAGTGAGGTCTGTCCCGAGCACCAACCAACTGGTATTGGGCGACATGCCCGGCAGCTTATCATTCCGCTGTCCCTTGGAGTCAATCTCCGCATCGATCCGACCACCAGCGATGCGAATCAACTCGCGAACCAGTTCGATATCGTCCCGGCGATCGTTGTTCAAGTCCATCATACCGACCAAGGCGAAACCGACTGGACGCCCAGGCCGCCAGGCCGGCGAGTACACTTTGTCACCGGGCACGACTGGGTTTCGATAGTTGTAGTTCTCAACGCGTGCCCGAGCCATATCGTCTTGGATCAACTCGACCACGGTCAAGGTGGCCTTTGGCGTAGCCTCTGAGATATTGATCGAGGATTCATCAATGACCGAGAAAGGCACACCAACTCGCAAACCATCGCGTTTGCCGATATCGATCCACAGGGAGGTACCACCATCCATGACCCTGGTGATGCGACCTTGGGGTGCAGCAAAATCTGGTTTGCGATATTGATTGATGATTTCAATCTGAGCTGCTACGGTTTCTTCGAGCGTCTTTTTCTCTGCATCTACAGCAGCTTTGGCAGCCGCCAATGCATTGTAGCGCTTGTCCATGTCGGCCTGGTATGCGTCGAACTTGGCATAAGTTTCTTGCTTTTCTTGGTTGACCTTGGCTAGTGCCGCCGTATGGGCTTGCCGAGCGGCTTCGAGATCGGCCTCAGCTTTTTTCTGAGCCGCTTCGGCCTTTTGACGTGCAGCGGTTTCACTCTGCACCGTGTCGGTCAGCTGCTTCTGCAGGTCTTTTTCGCGCTCGCGAGCCTCGTCGACCTGTTGATTGCGAATACGAATGGTCTCGAGCAACTGTTGCGGGAGCTTCAACAAGTTCTTATCACTAGCTGGGTCATTGGGAGCAAACAATTCCATCTGCTGTTCGAAATCTCTTTCGACTTCGCCCATGACAGGATCGTTGATAAACTTGGCTTTCATCGCCTGCCCCTCGGCTTCGGTCGCCCCGGGCCGCTTGCCAAGCATCATCATCAGACGTTCTACGCGTTCTTCGCTCTGCGTGAACTGCGTTCGAGCATCCGTCAACTGTTGCGATTGGTCGGCGTTCTTCTTGCTCAAGTCACCGTAACCACGCCACAGAAAGAACATGCCCAATAGCAAGCCAACCGAGACGAAAGCCATGGTGATAACGTAGGCTTGCCACGCAAAGAGATTCCTATCGCGAACTGCCATGTGTAGGGATCCGAGAAAAGAGCTGATGGAGTAGTGGAGGTTTTGACGAGTAGAGACATCCCGCCCAGCACGTTCAGTGTATTTACCAGCGGCGTGGCCGTCAACTTTTCGGCCTGGATGGCGGAACTCTGCCATTTTTCTGTGCCAGCCCCCCAGCCTGAACCAGCTAATCCCCACAATCGGTACGTCTTGAGATCGTAGTGAACCTCAGGCGCTAGCCGTGGGCTCTTAATGGCTGAGTCGCCCCCAAAGAGCCGGCTAGCGCCTGAGGTTCACTCCAAGAGCCCACGGCTAGCGCCGCTAGCGTCTGAGGTTCACCCGAGAGCCCACGGCTAGCGCCGATGAGACGAGTGGGTGGTGCGATTTATGGTATGCCGCGGACGATACTGGGGCCGATGAGGCGGGTGAGCCGTACCGGCAGTTTCTGCCAAATGCTCACTAGCTTCTTCTTGCCAGCGGATTCTGGTCGCATGTCTTCCGCAGAACCCTGGCGTACATAGTATTGCCAAATGGCGGGATGCGGTTGGGCACCCCATTGCGCCTTGAATTTGTAAGTCCCGCTATCGACGCTGCTCCGACCGAAATCAAAGATCTGGCTGCCACGTTCGATCGCTCGAGTCAACAGATTGCGATACATCCACATATTTGCATTCGTAAAATTAAACTGTCGTAAACTGCTGGCACTGGGGACTTCGGAAACGCCACCTGCGTGGACCAGTAATGCACTGGCGATCGGCAGGTGATCCTTGCGGACAATGCACAGTTCAGCTTGTTCACCAAAGGCGGACAGAATTTCGGAAAACAGTCGCCTAGAGAAAACTGGAGTTCCAAGGTCGCGCATGTTGACCGCAAACACTTGGTAAAAAGGTTTGAGCAAGTTGTCGTGCCCCCATTCGATGGACAGACCGTACTCGTTCGACTTGCGAATCTGGCTGCGCAGTTTCGATTTCAGGCTCTTGTCCAGTTCTTCATCCGTTTGCGGCAACGGCAGTCGCATATGCATTTTGTCCGTGCGACTGGCATTGAATTGCCAGTGCGCGAGTTCGACTTCGTGCCGCAGTTCTAAGTAGCGCACTTGATGCTTGTCCGCCAGCTCGCAGGCTTTTGAAACCAGTGCGCTGGCAATTTCTGGGGTCGCGGCCCAAACTCCGCCAGTATTGAGGTACGGTAGACTGCTTAAGAATTTGCCGAATAGCAGGCTGCGAACCAAGACCAGCGGCAGGACGCCATCCACGACTCCGTGCGTGGCGTGTTGCAAGACCAACGGTGTATGTTTTAGTCCTTGGCAGATTGCTTGTAACCATTCCGCGCGATGCCCGTTCAGCCTTGGGAGGGCTGCATTGCTTTCGATCGGGACCGTTTCTAACGTGTCGACTTGTGTTATGGCGATTGTCTTGCCTCAATTCTAAATCGCGAAGCGCTGATGCGCACAACGAACTAAGCTGCCACAAAATACACGATCAACTTAACATATTCTAGCCAAATCGATCCGGATAGCTCAGCACTCTTGATTGGTTCAGATGCGGAGTAGACTTGCGATTGAATGCCCGTCGGCAAGCTGCGACGGAAGCAGAGCAGGCTGCGGCGTGTGTGGGGGGCGGAGGTGACTACAACTACGCGTCCAACACCGTCGGGCAAAGCGGCGGCCATCGCTTGCGACTCGGTCAACGATCCAAAAAGTGCAGATGTCGATGCGTTGACGGTGTTAATCACGTCGGATGGGACTCCCAAGAATCCCAAGTAGGCCACCGCCACTTCAGCTTTCGTTTGCGATCGCCTCAATTGGAAATTGTAACCAGCCGTTTCTTGTTCGTTCAAAATGTAAATCTGTTTGACCTGATGCATGTGATAAAGATCCGCAGCGGCGCGCAATCGTTCAAGATAGGCGTATCCGTCCGCCATGACATAAGCCAGCTCACCCGATGCATCTGGGTGGTGCTGGTAAAGTGGCCAGGTCAACGCGGATCTTATGGGTTTTGCAGTGGGCAGAGCCACAAGAATGAGCCAGGCTGCGATAATCGCTAATAGGTAGCGTTTTTGTCGCCGTTGCATGTTGGAATTAGTGGGAGTTTTCATGGACAGGCGAATGAGAAGTGTTAGGTAGTGGGCACACTCCGTGATGCGTAACGTCAAGTCTTAGTGTGGTCGATGAAAGCGTGTTTGGGAATGGTTATCTAGTGAAGCGGAATGGTGAGGTTGTTGAGACAGGGGCGAGCCTGCTACTTTGGGTCTGGTACTATAGCGCCCCATTCAGAGTTGGTGGGAAGATCTAGTGCGGGAAAGAGTGGAACTGATTGCTCGAGTGCAGGCGTGAGTTCACGTGGCGGCTCAGACTGGGCCGTCTGCTGCGCGTTGGATTCGAGTTGTTCACGCATGCTAAATGCAAGTTCCGGAGCAGCCTGCGTGAGCAATTTAAAGGCGCAGGGAACCAAGGTTAGGGCAATGCTCGTAGCTCCGAGTACTCCCGCGCTAATGACGATGGCCAGCGGTGGCCAGAAGAGTCCGCCACCGAGGACCAATGGCATAAAACCGAACATCGTTGTCAAGCTTGTTGTGATGACGTGGCGTGCGGCTCCGACCATGGAATCGACTGTGGTTTGATCATCGGCCCTACCTTGTCGCGCAGTTTCGCTGAGGATTGAGACCACCACGATGGAATCGTTGATGGCAATGCCCACGAGCCCCAGGGTACCCACGATTGCAGTCAAGCCAAAGGGAAAGCCAAACAACCATAGCGAACCGGTAGCTGCGCCCACAGCGAGTAGACCGACCAGGGCGATCAAGAAAGTCTGCCGGAAGGAACGCAGCGCAAGCACTAGGGTAACAACCATGAAGATGCCGACGAAAGGCACCGTTTTGAACAGCGCTTGAACTGCGATTTCGCGCTCGGCGGACTCTCCCCCAAATTCGAGGCGATAAGAGTTGTCTAGTTTCAGTGGACGATTCGCGAGATTCGCGGATAGTTTACGAACAACGGTCGATGGAAGCACGAATGGATCTAAATACGCTTGGACTTCCACCAAACGTTCTCCATTCATGTGTGTGATGCAACAAGCCTGAGGTAGCAGTCTGGTTTTTGCAAGGGCCCCGAGCGATGTCGACTGCTTAGCTGCATAGTTAGGCCCTCTAACGGCGATGGACAGCGCATCTAATTGGTTTGTATCGTTGCGATACTCCTCTGCGATTTGTACGCGGATGGGCGTCTCGTCTTGTTGTTCGGCAAGCGATCCACCGTTTAGCCCCTCGAGGTTGGCGAAGATTTGATTTGCGATCGACTGTTCGTCCAGTCCCGCAGCTCGGGCACGCAAACGATTGACATGTAAATCGACGGTAGCCCGCGCTTCACCAAGGTCTGCTCTCGTGTTGATGACTCCGTCGATGGCTGCGAGCCGATGCCTGAGCTCCTCGCCATAGGCGTGCAATTGATTCAAATCTTGCCCGTAGATTCGCACTTCAACAGGTGCACCTACCGGCGGTCCCTGCATGAATGGCATAACTGTTACACTCGCCTCCGCCATCTCCCGCTGCAGCTCGAATTGGAGCCGGCGAATCCAATCGAGGTCGACTGTGGTTCCGTCGACTTGGATGATCGCCTGTGCAAAGCTGGGGGTGTTGTTACGCAACGGAATTTGGTTGTAATAGTACGATGGCGCACTGCTGCCTACCGTCCAGTGTACGCGCACAATTTGCTGGTGTTGCTTGAGCAGCCTATCTACCTTGCGAGTAGCCTCTACGGTGCTGTCGATCGAAGAAGATGCCCCCAATTCCAAGTCGATGCGAAACTGGTTCCGATCCGATGGTGGGAAAAACTGCTCTGGAATCAAGGGGAACAACAAGAGTCCAATTGTGGGCACAGCCATTCCGTAGGCTACTCCGACCAAGGGTTTCTTCAACAGTCGGTGGAGTACAGTTCGGTAGGCTTGTTGCAGCCGAGGCGTTTGGAGACCAGAGTGTAGGCAGTCGCGCCACCAGCTTTTGTTAGTGGTGGGGGCGGCCGATACATGACCAAATCTACCGACTAGCATTGGTAGCAACGTGAGCGACAGAAGTAGCGAGCTGCCAACTGCCAGTATGAGCGTGATCCCAAGCGAAGATAGGAATTCGCCAGACGGACCGACCATCATCGCCAGTGGCGTAAAGGCCAGCGCTGTTGTGAGTGTAGAGCCTGCCATGGGGGCGACCAGTCGACCTACGGTTGACACAATTGCCAAGTGCATCGTTTTCTCGACCTTTAAGGACGCGCTTGTTTCATCCACCGCGATAATCGCGTTATCAATGAGCAGTCCCAACGCGATAATCAAACCTGTGATCGAAATCTGGTGAATGGGGATATTCAGGAAATGCATCCCGGACAGGACCATCAGCGACGACAGAGGTAATGAAATGGACACGATCAATGCCGAACGCCAACCCATCATCAACAGGGTGACCAAGGAAACGACGAACAATCCCATCACTAGATTCCACAGCAGATCACCCAGGCGAGCGGAGACATAGTCGTCCTGAATTAACAACGACTCCAACTCAATTCCGGCGGGTGTGTGTGAGTCAAATGTACTGCAGACTTCTTGGACGTGAGGCATCCAGTGTCGGATCGATACGTCTGGGTCGAGCCTGGCACCAATAACCACGGCGGGTTTTCCGTCGACCAGCGCCAGCGAGGAAGCCGGGTTGCGCATTTGGCGACGAATGGTTGCTACGTCTTTGAGTCGCAGGATGGAACCTGCAGCGACGAAGACTGGTGCGTTAGCAATGTCGTCAACTTCGTCGAATCTCGATTCCGGACGGACGAACAAATCGTGTTCTTTTCCACGAATCGCGCCGGCTCCGGTGTGAGCGTCGGTACCCCGGAGACGCTGCGCCAGTTCAGCAACTGAGCTGCCAAGCGCCGCAGTTTTAGCGGGATCCACCGAAACTTGAATCTCAATTTCAGGTTCCGCAAATAGGTCGATGGACTTGGTGCCAGGAATTCCAGATAGCCGTGTCTCCAGTTCTTGGGCTTGATGTCGCAGCAACTCCCAGTCGACAGCACCTTCTTTTGTCCATACCAGGGCACCCAGCCAACTGTACGCAGCCACTGTGGTTCCCTCAATCTTTGGCTTGGCGACACCCGCTGGAAGGTAGGGAATGGATTTGTCGACTTTCTCGCGGACACGCGTCCATACCGACTCAGGATCTGCGATGGAATCATTGACCTCAAAAGAGATCCAAGAGGCGCCTGGACGACTTTGCGAACGCAGTCGCTTCAATTCTGGGACATCTAAGAGCTGCTCTTCGATGACCTCCGTCACTTGCGATTCAACCTGTTCCGCGTCGGCACCGGGAAAAAGTGTCACCACACTGATCGCACGTTGAGACAACGGTGGATCTTCCATGCAGGGCAGCGAGCAAATCGCGGCAATGCCTGTCCCAATGGTAAGCAAGACCAACAGGACGATGCGTCGCAAGTCAGAGAATAGTAGAGCCGTGGATTCTGCGAATTTTTGAGCGATGTTCGTTGACATGCTATCTGTCCCCAGCCCCAGCGGCGGCTCCCGACGTCAACCGAATACCGACCGACTGACCAACGACAAAACGATGCGTTCCTTGCGACACGATCAGGCTGCCTTCTTCCAAGTCGGCCTCGACACGGCAACGTTCGCCTCGGCTGTCCAGCAGGGTCACATCCATAGACGTTAGTTGATACGCTGCAGGCTCGGTGGCTGAGGGGCAGGCGACGAGCACTGCCCACCCACCTGCTTTATTGGAAATCAAGGACGATGTCGGCAACCAGCATCCAGCAGCGTCGCCTTGATGTTCGATAACCACACTTACGGCTTCGCCGGGTGCCACTGGAGCCTCGTCCGAAAGCTTGAACACCGCCGCGCGTGTACCGCTGGATGCGTCGAGTGCTGGTGCCATGCGCACTAGAGTTGCATCGAGAGCTTGGCTGTTAACTTCGACGATGATCGTCTGTTCTGGGCCCGCGATTCGCGTAGCGGTTTCGGGGGGCAGACCAACATGAACCTCCAGGTGTTGCGACTCGACCAAAGTCAACGCGGCTTGTCCGGGTGCGATGATCTTGCCTTCATCAACAAATCGGCTTTGGATCCGGCCGTTGAATGGGGCGACTAAGACGGTATCTGCAATACGCGCCTGCAATTGGGCTAATCGTGCTGCACAGCCATCCACGGCAGCTTGTTGGGCGCGCACTTGCTCGGGGCGCGCTCCCTCACGCAGTTGTGACAATTGCGCGGCAGCCGACTCAGAGCGCGCTTTGGCGGATTGCAATTCATGCGTGGCTAGGTCTAGGTCGACGGCAGAAATTGCGTTTGCATTGTTGGCTTGGGAAAATCGATCAAAAACGGATTGTTTGAGCGCTAACGCGGCGGCGGATTCATGAACCAACGCTTCAGCTTGAGTCAATTCTTGCTGCCGAGCGCCGGTGGTTAGCTCATCCAAGATCGCTTCGTTGCGTGCCAACTCCGCTTGCGCGACTGCCGCCGAAGCGTGCAACTCACGAGCATCGAGTCGGACGAGGGTCTGTCCTGCATGCACTTCGTCTCCGACGTGTACCAGCATTTCTTCTACGCGTGCGAGTAGCGAGGATTCAATTTCAACCTTGCGGGCGGCTTGAACCACACCATTAAACCGTTCAACGTGTGGTGGGATATGCACGCTGCCCACTTGCACGACTGACGCAATTGGAAGCTGATTGGAAACAGCCTGGGACGAATGAGCGACCTGCGAACTATGCAAAAGCGCGTACGTCAATACAAGTAGAAAGGCTACGAGCGTGCCCATTCCGGCTAGTAAGTTCTTGAAGTTCAGTAGATGCATGGTGGCTGCCGCTGGGATGCTGAAGCCCACCAACTCCGCGTCGAATGGAACAGAGCTAAGCCACAACCGAACTCGCGATAAGCTTAGATAGACGAATGGTTCGTATCCAAACGATCGGCTGCGGGAGTGAACTTGATTTTGTGCTATTCAAACATGGTGCGTCGGTGGAATAACAATCAGATCAGTGAGATGTTCGTTCACACTGTTGTTACCTAATTCTCTGACTTAGAAAGTGTTGGTCACGCCCGGTGCGTGTCAATCATCGCGCAATTAGATTGGCAACAAATCACGGCTGCGATGCAAGCACTTCGTCATCCGAATACAGAGATCAGATCGGATGTAGGCATTGGATCGGTTGTAGGCTATAGAAAGTAGCAGGCACACTCCGTGTGCCGTCCGCCAATTCGCGAAATCTCTTTTGGTAGCGATCAGCGAGGAGTGTCGCTATACTCTTGGTGCCGAGTCGGCCGGCCACCCTAGGGAATTTTGCCGATCCCGCACCGTCAGTTCGTGCCGCAACGCACTGGTGCACAATTTGGGTCAACCAACCACGTCCAAAATCTCAATCGGAGTACATCATGTTGATCACGGAGATGCGCCAAGGTGTTCCATGTTGGTTTGAATTGGCGAGTACGGAACCTGAAAAGAGTTTTGCGTTCTACCACGAACTGTTTGGCTGGAACCGAAGCGACATGGATTTGGGAGCCATGGGGACGTATTCATTCTTGCTCAACGCGAATGGCTGTATTGGCGCGTTCTGTAATATGCAGGACGCACAGAAGGCACAAGGCATCCCATCGCATTGGGGAGTCTATTTTGCAGTGGATGACTGTGATGCGGCCACCGCGCGCGTCAACGAATTGGGGGGCATGGTATTTATGCCTCCGATGGACGTCAGTGAGCACGGTCGAATGAGTGTGATCCAAGATCCGACAGGGGCGGTGTGTTGTTTATGGCAACCCAAAGCCGGTGGTGGCAATTTCGTGATGTTTGAAGATCACGCGATCGGTTGGGTCGAACTCGCGACACGGGATACCAATCAAGCGCGTGAGTTCTATGCTGCGCTACTGGGGTGGCATTACACCGAATCGCCGATACCCATTCCTGATTCCGGCAACTATACCGAGATCTCCGTTGGCGATACTCGCTACGGTGGTATCTTGCCAATGAATGCCGATTGGGGAGAAATCCCTCCTCACTGGGGAATCTACATTATGGTTCCCGATGTAGATGCATGTTGTGCCAAAGCAAAGGAGCTTGGCGGAAGCAATCCGGTGCCGGCCTTCGATGCGCCGGGTGTCGGACGCATATCAATGGTTACCGATCCCACGGGTGCGAACTGCTATGTGATTCGCTTGGGGCAGTAGTTTTGGTGCGTCGGAGCGTACGCCCGTGCATAATACGCTGACGCCTGCGGCTTGCCGTTAAACGAAGAGAACTGACGCCTGCGGCTTGCCGTTAAACGAAGAGAACTGACGCCTGCGGCTTGCCGTTAAACGAAAAGAACTGACGCCTGTGGCTTGCCGTTAAACGAAGAGAACTGACGCCTGCGGCTTGCCGTTAAACGAATAACGTGATAACCAACAACGCTCTTCAAGGAAACTAACCATGCCGTTTAACCGCCGAGTTAACCGCCGAGAGTTTACGCAGTTGTCTGTCGCCGCCGGTGCAATGACAGTTGTCCATGGTTCATCCGCTGCAGCTCGATTCGATGATATGCCAATCATCGATACGCACCAACATCTTTGGGATCTCGTGCAATTTCAGCCTCCTTGGCTGGCTGGAGCTGATGCGAAGATCGCTGCCAAGCATGATACGAACGATTACCGTGCAGAGACGGAAGGCTTGAATGTTGTCAAAGCAGTCTATATGGAAGTCGATGTGGCACCAGCGGACCAAATCAAGGAGGCGGAGTACGTACTCGCTTTGATTCAAGCTGGCAAGACGCCGACGGTCGGGGCGGTGATTTCCGGTCGCCCCAACTCGGAGCAGTTCGCGAAGTATGTCGCCAAGTTTAAGGACGAACCACGTATCAAGGGAATTCGCCAAGTCCTGCAAGTTGACTCGGCGCCGCGCGGACTTTGTTTGCAGCCGACCTTCGTTCGCTCGATGCAGTTGCTGGGTGAGATGGGCAAGAGTTTTGATCTGTGTATGCGTCCGACGGATTTGGCGGATGGCGCACAATTGGCCGAAAAGTGCCCCGACACTCGCTTCATCGTCGATCATTGTGGAAACGCCGATCCCCAGGCATGGCGTCCGAAAGACAGGCAGACACAGAAACCGAGCCATGAAGTCAACGCTTGGAAACGCGACATGGAACGCTTGGCCAAACTGGAGAACGTCGATTGCAAGATCTCGGGCATTATCGCTCGCGCTCCTCAGGACTGGAGTGTCGACGACTTGGTGCCAGCCATCAACTTCTGTTTGGACACATTTGGACCAGATCGTGTTGTCTTTGGCGGTGACTGGCCAGTCTGCAAGTTAGGCGCAACTTACGTCGAGTGGGTGACAGCCCTTAAGCAGATCGTTAGTAGTCGACCGGTCGCAGACCAAAAGAAACTTTTCCACGACAACGCAGGGCGTGTCTACCGGGTTTAGCGAGTTTATGCCTGACCTGGCTAGTTTATAGAAGATGCGTCCTAAACGATGCGTCAGTAGACCAGGTAGGGCCAGGCAACCTACGAACTAAAACCAACAAGCTATGCTCGTTTAACTGCTGAAGAATCGCAAGGCTGATGAAGTTCAAATCGTATTGTTGGGTGGCCGGAGGGGTGGTCGTGCTTGTCGGGCTTGTCGTACTGTCGGGGAACTGGTCGTCGACAACCATCCCTTCGACGCCAATTCGTGAGAAGAACCTAATCGCGATGCGTGACCTGAAAGCCACGGTTCGCGAAGATAGCTCGGGCGGTTTGGTGGAAGTCTGGTTTCAAGATCCAGTGGCCTTGGCCGACATGGGGCACGATCCGCGTGAGCTTGCCGATTCCGACCTTGAATTGGTTGAGCCTTTCGGAGAGTTACAACGGTTGACTCTTTCGGGAACGGCTATTTCCAACGCAGGACTGCAGCATATTCGTGGACTTGTTAGGCTTGAATCGCTGGATCTTAGTCATACTGCGATTACCGGCGAGGGGCTGCAAGAACTTAAGAACATGCATCGTCTCCATGAGCTCAAATTGGTTGGTATTCCCATGGATGACGAGCAACTTTCGGTATTACTAGAAATTGGGGAACTGTACAATTTATCCTTGTCGCATTCCAGAGTTTCGGACGCAGGTTTGGCGACGCTTGGTAAGCTGACCGCCCTTGAAAAACTCTACATCGGGGATCTGGCGATAACCGATGCGGGTATGCAGCATCTCAGCTTGATGGCATCCCTTCGGAATGTGACGTTCCACAACGTACCCATTACCGATGCGTCGGTGGTGCATCTCTCGGAACTGACTCAGTTGCGGTACCTGTGTTTGAGGAACACGGCGATTTCGGAGAGGGGCGCTGCCATGATTGATGGCGCCCTACCGAATTGCACGGTCAATTGGATCATGGATTAGATAGTGGGTGCGGAATTGCTTCATCCAGCACACCATGTACTTACAAACCATCGTCTTGCTCTCCGAGGAAGCGGAGAGTATCAGTTGTTCCGGTGGTTTGGCTTGTGAGGGCGTCGACAGTACGGGATTTTTGCAGATTTCTGGCAGAGGCAACCGTCGCTTGAATCGTAACCTAGGATTTCGAGACGCTTATTTCTGACCGTCGCAAGCATTCTAGGCAGTTTCATGCAATCGATCGCTGAAAAAGTAGAACTACGGCCCGCACCGCTGTCGACTTCGTCCCACGAAGGATCGGAGGCGTCTTGGACGTTGATGCGTGGAGCGTTGGGGGCAGACGAACAAGAGGTGCTGGTGCAACCTGTTCCTTTTTCGATTGGACGCCGACCTGGCTGTTCGATGCAACTCAACTATAAGACGATTTCAGGTAATCACGCGGATTTAACGGTTACCAATGGACAGTTATGGGTAACGGATCTCAATAGTACGAATGGCACGTATGTAAATGGGCGTCGCATTACGGAACCGACGCCATTGCGCGAAGAAGACTTGTTACAGTTTGCGGACATTGCGTTTCGCGTGAAGAGCGAGCGTCGCGCGACGACTTGTCAGACGATGGCAGAGGACGTGTGCGATAAAGCCTTGGCGTTGGTCCAATTTGACCGTTTGATGGAAAATCGCTTGGTAACACCATTTTACCAACCGATCATCGATATGAAGACGGGCGAATTTCGTGGCTACGAAGTTTTGGCTCGCAGTCGCGTGTTCGGCCTCGAGTCATGTGCGGCCATGTTCGACGCGGCAGCTCGACTAAACATGGAAGTTGAGCTGAGCCGCATGTTGCGTTGGGAAGGTGTCCGTGAGGGCTTGAATCTACCTGTTGGTTCAGCACTTTTTGTTAATACGCATCCGTTGGAGATACGTCGCGAAGGCCTTGTCGATTCGATGGCTACCGCGCGACAATTATCGAAAGACGTTCCTATCATCCTAGAGGTTCATGAAGCGGCTATTACTGACCCAGGCGAGATGCGCGAGCTTCGGGCTCACCTCAAGGAGCTGAACATTGGCATAGCCTATGATGATTTTGGTGCTGGGCAAACGCGTTTGTCCGAGTTGACGGAAGCTCCGCCCGACTATCTGAAGTTTGATATTTCGTTGGTCCGCGGTATCGACCGCGCGCCGCCCGAACGTCAACGCCTGCTAGCCTCTCTTGTCAAAATGGTCACGGAGCTTGGCGTTAATCCACTGGCTGAAGGCATAGAAACCGCGGAAGAAGCTGACGTCTGTCGCAGCATGGGGTTCCTCACCGCGCAAGGTTTCCATTTCGGTCGTCCCGCTCCCGTCCGCCAGTATCAGTAATCTTGCGAGGGAAGTGGCGGAAAACGAGTGTCGCCTTTCGCTCCGCGAAAGTCCACCGTATACATCCTTTCGCGGAAGCGAAAGGCGACCATATACCCTTTCGCGGAGCGAAAGGCGACACTGTATCTCTCTGGTCCAGAATACACGTCCTGCACGTTAATTTCTGGTTAAGACATATGGTGCTTCTTTGTCCAATGGCGACACTAGGCAGTTGAGCGATTGCTCAACTCTGCTGCCTTGGATCGAGAAGCGTTATGAATAGTCAGTTGGCGAAGCATCTACGAGCTGAGTGCCCGCGGTGCAAGAAGAGCAGCAAGGTCATCCCTGGTGACAGCCAGCTACACAAAGTACGGTGTGACCAGTGTGAGCACGTGTTTCACGTTCGAGTTCGAAACGCAGTTTCTCAAATACGCGTAGTGCCGCCCCAGACCGCGCAACTGCCAAGTGCTATACCGCTCGATGCCGATTTGCCAGATCCACTGATGGATTTTTCGACGTCAGCCAATTCCTGGGCGTTGAAGTCTCGTAGAAATTTCGTAAATCGGCGCGCATTGGCAACTGCTTGTGCCATCAGCGGAGCACTGCTGTTGACCGTCGGGATGGTGTACGCACTTGCGAGTTGGGACTACTCAAACATTGATGTCTTAAGCATCGGAGCAGTCGAGGATTCACACGAAAAGCTCTTTAGGGATTGGACCAAGCTCGTTGATCGGCAGAGCGATTTGCTGGCGTCAATTGACCATCAATCCGACTGCGTAGGACTTATGTCCACGTACGAAAACTTGCTGGTACAGCATCGTGCTCTTGCCGTGCGCGCGGTGAAGTTAAACGGTTTTTCGGCAACTGAGCCATTCTTGAAGGGCGACGAACTGCCCGATTATCCAATCGAAAGAAGTGGACGCAGGCCGATCGAAGTCCTGCTAACGAAGGAGTTTCGGCAGCTCGAATCTCAGGTCAATAATGCTTCCGACGCTGTTTTGCATTATCTGGTGTATGTTGCGAGCCCGAGCAGGCTGCGGCTTTCGGATCTAACGCTGGAGGAAGAGCAAGCGGTCGAAGTCAGGGTTCGTTTGCTTCAGGCTCTTGCCAGGATAGAGCGTCCACAAGACGCTGATGCAATTGGACTCGACGTGTACGAGATTGCACATCAATTAAGCAGTAAGAGTGATGCGGAGTTGCCAATCGTACTAAATGGTGCGAACGTTGCATTGCCCGAGTTGCTTCATCTTCTAGACGAGTTGCGAGCTGTCATAAGCCAGCCCTATCTGTTGGACAGTCAGTCGGGACTTGCCAAAGCACTGAATGCCGTTGAGGCCGCCATGGGAGGCTGACATCTGTGAGTGTTACGCAATAACCGTGGTGTGCTCTGTGTGAAGAATCGGTTAAGAGCGTGGCGTTTGCAGTCTCAAATCTGTTCGATATTAGTCGCCTGCGTTAGGATCTGAGCGCACGATAAGAACATTCGGATCTAGGATCATTCGGATCTTAGTGTGGCATTTTCGTAGGTTGGGATTCATGGGACGTCTAATCGCTGTTGCTTTGCTCATCGTATGTATAGCTGGTTGCGGCGAAAGCAAGAAAGACGCGATGATGCGCATCGCGCGCGAGCGTGCAGCGCGCATTAGTGCTGACGCAGATTCGCAGGCCAACGAGAAAGTAGCTGCGCCAGCTGGATCAACGGACGTTGCGGCGACTGCTGCTAAGGCAGTGCCACCCGCTGAAGCAGCGCCTCCGGCTGAGGCTGCAGTGCCGCCCCCAGCCTCCGCCGATGCAGCCGCGAATGTGGCACCTGTTGAACCGGCAGTCGCAACTTCCAAGGCACCCCCTCCGGTCGACGCCCCTGCAGGAAATCCGGCATCAGTGGACCCTGCCCCGCTGCCAAACCCGAACGTGGTCGGTGCGGCACCTGCGAATACAACGACTTCCTCTTCCGCGTCGACTTTGACACCGATACCCACGCTACCAAGACGGGATGAGCTGTTAGTGTTCAGCGGCGATGGTTCTCGCGTAGCGTTTACAGGACTGAATCAGACGATTGGAATTTATGACGTGGCCAGCAAGCAGCTGGTTCGGCAAGTCTACAACCCGAATTTAGCTCCCTTCAGCATGGGGTTTAGCGGCGATGATAGCGAGCTAGCTGTGGGTGGACTCGACGGCGGCCTGAAGGTCTTTCCGCTCGCAGCAGAGTCAGGCTCCGATCGATTTCAGCAAGCACGTCTGCGAAGACGCGATGCAGGTCCGCCGCGACAGGTTCATGCGACTGCTGTGACGGCAACGGCGATTGACAGTGAAGCAGGTGTCTTGGCTACTGGTGATGCAAGTGGCCAAATCAAATTGTGGTCGGACGATTCCAGCTCGCCCCTGGAACTTTCCTCACCAGCTAGTTTGGTCGACCTAGAGGCTTATCAGCAGGACCAGTTGTTATTCGCTACCACAACCGATAATCGCGTTGTCTATTGGCCCATTGGAAAGAAGCAGAAGCTGGCTGTCGACTTTCCGAATTCCAATTTGCGCGGCAAACCCACAGTTCTGGTTCCCGGTCCTGGCGGTCGGGGCATTGTTGTTGGTGACGACAGCGGCCGAGTCACGCTCTGGCTGCCAGACGGTAATAATCTCCAGCGATCCTCACTGATTGCGCACACCAATCCGATTGCAGCCATTGGGTTTTCAGAAAGTGGCGGCACGATGTTTACCGCGTCGACAAGCGGGGAAATATTGCGTTGGAACTTGCCAATTCGCGAATCCAAGGACATCGAGACAGTCGAGGTCCCTCGGTTCACTGTTTCAGCACCTGATGGATTAAGTGTCGGTGTGCCCTCAGCCAGCAAGAATCTAGATTTCTATTCGACGCAGAGCGGCAAGCCGCAGCGGAGACATACGATTACAACTGGCAGTGTTACATCCGCAGGCTTCTCTGGCGATGGAGAGATCGTCGCAGTCGGAAGTGATGCTGGAACCGTAACATTTCAGGATGTTAGCCAAAAGACGTTGGCCGTGGCAAACTTGGCCACGCAAGCGATCAATCGAATTGCAGTTGCACCTCACCGCAGTCACGAATTTGCTTTCGTTAGCGAAGAAGGAGCAATTGGCGTCGCCACGTTTCCCAGTGATGGAGTTGGTCCGTTTGGGTCGTCACTAAAGCTAGTGGCCATGAACGAAAGCGGTACCTCGATTGTAACAGGCCGCGCCAACGAATTGTCCGCACTACGTCCAGCAGACGGTTTGGTGACGAATACAGCGCAGTTGTCTAGCGGCCTTGTCTCTGCACTGGCGGTCGATGACCAGTTAGCATTCGTTGGAACAACCGACGGTAGTATATGGATATGGCAGTATACACGTGATAATTCTACGCCACAGTTGCTGGCCGAGGCTGTGCATGCCGACGAAGTCATCGCGATCGGGTTGAATCGATTTGGCAATGTATGGAGCTGCGACAAACAAGGCAAGAATGTCCACTCACCATTGAAGGCCAATGAAACAGCGTGGACCGGCAAGCTAAGCAATCCCGTTGAAAGTCTAACCCAACTTCGCAACGGCACTTTGCTTGCCATCGAGACAACTGGCAAGCTGCAATCCGCTAAATCACTTGGTGAAGACTTGCAGGTGGTAGAAGCCATGGCAGAAACGGCTGTGAAGCAAGTTGTTGGCGACAGCGAACTGGCTGCGGCACTGAACCAAGATCAACGGCGAATCGATATCCTGTCTACCGCTGAAGGCCATGTAAGCGTGGTCGCGAGCATCGAATCGTTAACTAGCGCCAAGTCGATCATGAGTGTGGACATGGCTGACCAGACGTTGTTAGCGCTCCGCGACGATGGCTCAGCGCTCGGAATGAGAGCAAGGAATCGTCCAAGCCAGGCAATCCGACTGACAGACAAGCCGGTTTCCAACTGCATTGTGTCCCAAGACGGTCGTTCCGTGTTCACAGCCGATGCTGTCGGTAGCGTTTCGCTTAGAGTCGCCGGTGGTCGATCACGGATTCTCGATTTATCTGGAACAGCGCTTCCATTAGCTGTTTCGTCAGATGGAAGACTGCTAATCGTCAGTCGCAATGGCCGGGCTACTTGTTATGCGATCGAGAGTGCTGGGCCGCGCGTAGTTACGGCCTTTCCCGACACGATTGCTAAGCCGACTGCGGCGACTTTTCTCGATGGCGAAAGAGTGGCCTTTGCTCTGGGCGACGGGCGAATCGTTTTGACTGAGTTGAATCGAGTGTCTGAGCTCAAGCAGCTGGCAAACGTAGCCGGGGAAGCCAAGCAAATTGCAAGTGATGGTAATTCGCTGGTCCTGTGGGACACGACCGGTCAGGTTACCGTTGTCAACTTGCAAGACGGAAGCACGCGTTTTGCATCCGGTGAATCGACCTACACGGCTTGCGCATTGGCTGGCGGAGATGTGCTGCTGGGTACGGCTGACGGAACGCTATTGAAGCTTGCCAGCGATGCGAGCGAGCTGAAGAATTTGGCTGGTGAGTTGCCTGGGAGTATTCAAGCCATACTGCGGCCAGTTGGAACTGAGCAGGTCATTGCAATTACGGATACGGGCGACCATTGCATCGTCCCGACGCACGAAAATCCGGACGGCTACATTCGGTACCGGCGCAACTCGGCAAAACTAGTGGGTTGGACGGCTTCTGCCACGAACTACACGATCGTTACTGAGGCGGGTGAACTGGTTTCGTACGCCATGAATCCGCTAGTCTCTCTGGCTCCCTCTGGATCTGGGCTCAAGAAACTGCAGGTCAGTCGCGATGGGCAATGGATCGTCGGAGTTACAAGTGATGAGCGTGTGATCCGCTGGCAGGTACAGGATACGAAGTTTTCAAGCCCTATGCGCGTCGAGAGTCTCAGGGCGAAAGATGTTCGCCGATTGAGCGGCGCAAATTTTGGACTGCTGTCCAATCAGGAACTCGTCAATTTTTCGGCTGCATCTGCTACCGTCTCGAATCGGATCGAAGTTGGAGAGGCTGTCGAAATCCTAGGTGGAAATTTGGCAGGAGAGCTAGTTGTCGCCGGCCAAGACAGACTGCTGCGAGTGGATACAAATCGCAGAGCTGCTGACGAAATTCGCGATGCTCCAGGTACTCAGCCTGTGCATATGATCGAGTCAGAAATTGCCGGACGACCGAGCCTGATAGCAGTGGAAGCGAATGGGCAGTTGAGCGAAATTCGAGCAAATTCTGCGGCTGTGGCCAACGGTTTCAGCGTTGAGATTCCCCAACGCGCAGCCATTCGTGGCGGGCTCATCTACGTGATGACGAGTGGCAAACTATCGGTCTATCGAGAAGATGGAACCGCGCTCAAGAAGCTGGACGGTACCGGTCAGACGATGACGGTGCTGGCGTCAAATGCTGATGCGGAACGCGTAGCTGCTTGCGACGCGGCGGGAAGGATTGTCATTGCTGCAACTGCAGATGGAGCACCGGTGCGAGCGCAATTGCCAATCCAAAAGCCACTGGCGGCAATTTGGGCCGTCGATGGCCGTTCGATCGCCGTCACTGACGGAAATCGTGTGGTTGTAATCGATGCCCGTTCGGGAAAAGTTCAATCTCAAACATTGATCCAAGTCGGCATTCAGGAATTCGTTCACTGGAGTGAGCGCGGATTGTGGTACTTAGACCAATCTGGCCGTCTAGCTAGCATGCAAGTCCCAACCATTCGGTGGGCCAACGCACCGGCGGAGAATATCAGCGATCTTGCTTGGGCTGAAGATGGACGCTCAATCTTGGCAATTGCATCCCAGGGTACCATCATCGAATTCGATGCAGGCTTGGGAGTTGAGAAGTCGAGGATCGCAACGGGCAAGACGAATCTAAGGAGCCTGGTGAGTCTCCCGGCGACCAAACGATTCGTTATGCTTGCTGGAAGTTCGGATGTACTTCTGATCGGTCAAAATCGGCAAGTGGCAGAGTTGCCAATCAGCAGTGCGCTCGCGTTTCGGTCGCTTACGAGCAGCCTAGACGGTCGTTGGCTGTATGGTGCGAACGACGCTGGCCAATTGGTAGTCTGGGACATGAGTGATCTAAGCATACAGGCGAAGAGAGTACCCTGCGATCTTGCCGTGAACAGTTTAGCGTTGTGTCCGTCTGGTCAGGTCATCGCAGTTTCCGCCCGTGAGGCCAGGATTGCAATGATGGACGGCAGTACAACGCAAGACGTTGTCGCGCAAGTTGCTGGGACCATCAAGGATCTAGCAATTGCCAGGAACGGCGCGTATGCAGCGATAGCGGATGGTTCGTCATCAATCCAATTCGTTTCATTGGTTGCTGGCCCAATTCAGAAGTTGACCGATGAAAGCAGCAAGTTCACACAGGTTGCGATTCACCCTTCCAGTGCGAGCGTAGCGGCGTTGGGAGAACCGACTAGCGGCTTCGGCAGTAACTTGGTCATTTGGCAGACCGCCGATCAATCACGGCAGAACATCGTTCAGCTCAAAGGCAACGCAAGCCGCCTTGTGTATTCACCCAATGGTAGCATGTTGGCGGTGGCCTACGATGATGGAAAGCTGGAAGTCTTGGATGGAAGTTCGGGGGAAATGTTAGAAGCGCTCCCAGCCATGCCAAGCTTAGAAACCTTTGCATTCTCGCAGGACGGAAAACGACTTATTATCGCCACTAGTGGTCAGGGAGCGCGTGGTGAAAAGGGCTTAAACGCAGGCAGCAACATCGTTGTGCAGCCTCTGCTGGCACTTGGTCAATCGCGGGCTAGCGATTCAGCCATTGTTTCCCTCAGCTTTCATGGAGGAGGGGGGAAGTACCTGCTGTCCGCCAGCATGAGTGGCGCAATGTCTTTGTGGAACCGTGCCTCGCTGGTAGCGCCACAGGCAACCTTCCAAGGACTAGCCGCGCCAGTACGACAGGCAAAGGTTTCCAAAGATGGTAAGTACGTTTTGGCCGTCTACGAAGATGAAAGCCATTCTACTTACATTTGGAAACTCTCCGGGGCAACCAGTGGTAGCGTCCCTATGAAGCCAGAGTTGATCGTGCAAAGTAATGTTGCCAGTTCGTGTGCTGCGATTACCACCGATTCCAAGTTTCTGCTGATTGGCGGCACCGATGGATTGATTCGCGCTTGGAGCTTGGTCGAAAATCGCGAGATTGCCAACTTCAAAGGCCACGTGGGTGCCATTGCCGACTTGGCCGCCCTGCCAGAGCCGGGACGCTTCGTCAGTGGCGGCTTCGATCATTCCATTCGGTCGTGGCGTTTTCCGAGTAGCTTACCGGCGGTTGGTTCCGCAATACCGGAAGGTGACTTGGCCGACGCGACCGAAGTGCGCGACCTGCCACCACCGACGGAGGTGGCTGCTGCAGACCAGGAGGATCCGTGGGATGAAGCTCGACAAGCGCTGATCGCAGGCGCCAAAGAAGCAGATATTTTGAATCTGATCGAAGGGGACGAACAGTCGCGTGCTGAAACCAAACAGAGCTTGGCGCGTGTCATGGCACTTGAAGCAGATAGCGAAACTTCTTCCGCAGAACTCTCGCTCGAGCGTCGTCGCTTGGCTGCGAGTCGTCGACGTATGTCGCCTTCGGAGCAATCTCGCATACAGTCCAGTTATTCGGACGGCTTCAGCAACCTGCAATTCGCCGCTATGACGAATTTTAAGTTTGGTATCGATCAAGCCTACCGTCCAGTCCGACTCTTGTTTGCCGATCGTTTTGTCTACGCCGCACGCCCATCAGCAGGACACAAAGTCGTGAAGGTCGATGAAGACGGTAATGAAGTCCCCGTTGATGAAGGGGATAACGGTGCTCTATTGAGTTGGGATTACCGCTATTCCCAGCTTCAAGCGCACGCCTGGTCGATCGAAAATCTGCAAGTTCGAGAGCTGTTCCCACAACCCAATTCGGATGGCGTGTTTACCGTGCCGCAGATGATGCTCTTCCGACAAGACGGTAGTTCGCGACGTTTCCCCACTGTCGAAAACTGGGCCTATTCGAGTTGGGACACGACCAATCGACAACTGTTGGCGGTGGGTACAGCGGGCGCGCAACGCGTTGAAAGCGATATTCTGAAAATATTCGATGTCGCATCTCTTTCGCAGGAAGAAGTTAGCCCGGTGGCCCAGTACCGCAGCTTCGAGGGGCTAGTTACGGCCTTAGCCTTTGCAAATGAACGCCCCTATATCGCCTTTTGTGTCCGCGAACGTGCGGTCCATCGCTTGTTCATTGCCGATGCCACAACTCTCAAGGTGACTCAAATTGCAGAATTCGAGCACAACAAGTCCTGGATCGACTTTAGAAACGAGCCACCCACGCGAGATTACGAGGCGCCCGAAGGAATTACCTCGCTGCAGTTTTCGCCCGACGATCGCACGTTGATTGCCCACGGTCGCTATGGCGAGACGCTTTACAAGTTTTCTGGTTGGAATTTGAAATGGCAGGACGGCGGATCATTCACAGCGGAAGCCGCCTTCAGAGATCTCGAAAACAAGGAAAGCCCATTCTTTGTGCGGAGCGGTAGCCAGTCGATTTGGTTTATCGATCTCAAATCGGAGGGGGTACCACGCGGCATCTCGCGGGAAACGCGCATTCTCGTTCAAGTCGCTACTGGCTTTGTTGTGCTCAATCTCCAGACCGGAAGAGCAGAACGCGAAATTCGATTCTTGCAAACGCAACATGGTCGGCCCGAGTATGCCATTAGCGAAAATGGACGCTGGTTGATCATGGGAGACGATAATGGGATGGCTTACCTCTGGAACACACTGTCGGGCGATCGGTACTCTGTGACCACCGACAGTGATTCGCAGGAGAGATTAGACCGTAAGTCCGCCGACCGGCCAGCTCATACCGGCCCAGTCATAGGCGTAGCCCTGTCGCAGCCGGACCCTGGGAAGAGCTATCCAGCTTTCGCGGCGACGTTTGGTGAAGAAAACAAACTGAAAGTCTGGGAGCTGTATCCGGTCATCGAAGCGACGACCGTTCAAACCGTGCGTCAAGCCAGTACGCGATAACGACATCTTTGCGATGCAATCTTGTGAGTTCCCCATGCATGAATTGAACCCGTACGCAGAGTGGCTGCAGTTACCGAGCGATATCACGTCGCCAAACCACTATCAACTGCTGGGTTTGGCGGAGTTCGAAGACGATCCCAAGCGAATTAGCGGAGCCTACTATCGTTGTGTTGCCAAGGTCAGCGTTTTTCAACATGGCCAGACGGCGACAATCTGCAAACAGTTGCTCGAGGAATTGAGCGCAGCTCGCGATTGTCTAACCGATCCGGAGAATCGCGAGCTCTACAATCAACGTCTCAATGTCACCGAATCGAATCGTCGAAGCCGCCAGCGGAGACGTGAGAACAAATACGCCGATCGACGGTTGGGGAATGGAAACCCCCAAATGTCGAAATCGCCATTGCTCGAAGCGTATTCGGCTAGTGTGGAACCTGTCGGGAGCCAAAGGGCAGTTGCCGCGCCAACTAGGCCGCAGATCCCACGCGACCTTCAATCGACCAAGCGGGGACGTTCGAAGGCCCTTCTGACTGTTCTGCGCACGCCACAGGAGTTGGTTGATCATATTGTCAGCACACGTGGCCTAACTCCGTACCAGGCTAAGCTCTTTATGGAGAAGTCGGCGGATGAAATCGTGCTCGGACCTTACATTCTGGAGAACGATTTGGTTACTGGCAGCTGGGGACAGGTTCACTTGGCCTCGCGAATCTCCAATGGCGAAGTCGTTACCGTGCGTGAGCTACCGCGTTCCTTATTTTCGGAGCTGAACTCGCTGAAACGTCGACTGCAGCGTGTCCAACGCGTTGATTCACCCCGTCTTCAGAAAGTCATCAAATGCGGTTCGGATGGAAGGCGAGCTTACCTGGCCAGTGAATACGTGGCTGGAGAGGACTTGCGAAGTTTCGTCGACCGTTGTGGGCCACTTACGCCGCAGCAAGCGGTCGCGTGCGTTGCCAAAGCTGTCGAAGGTCTAGCGGCGGCAGAAAAGCAAGGCATCCTGCACCATGAACTGCGCCCCAGCAAGATCCTGCTCAATCGCAAGGGGCAGGTGTTTGTCCGCGATTTGACTTTGGCTGGTCTCATTGCCAGTCGCAAACAGTTGCAATCCAATGCACATGCATTAGCGATGGCTCTGCCAGCACGGCATTTGGACTATGCGGCCCCTGAAACGCACGTTCATCAAGGCCAGCTAACGGCGCAGGCCGATATCTACAGCTTGGGTTGCATCCTCTATTACGCACTGACGGGTCGCGCTGTCTTCGACGTGAAAGATCCACTCCGCAAGCTGATCGCTCACCGCGAGTCCACCATTCCCTCGCTCGCCTTGCGCGGAGTCAATGTACCGCAAGCGATGGAGGATTGCCTACGGCGAATGCTTGCCAAACGCCCAGAGCAACGCTTTTCGAGTTACGGACGGCTACATCAAACTCTCAGAGAAATCTACAGCAGTCTACCCACCGGAGAGCCAGCCGCCGAACGGTGGAAGTTGATTGACGAGGCTTCGCCGCTGGAAATAGAATCCCGCCCCGCACTGCGTCGTATCCATGTTGGTCGAATGGCTGCTATCGCCGCCACAGGGTTGTTGTTAGTCAGTAGCATCGGTATCGCGACCGTCGTACTCACCAAACAGTCAACAGCTTCGGCCCCTAGCACGCAGGAGCCAATTGTTACCAAGGAAACACCGACAGGCCCAACCATCCTGAAAGATGGGCAGCAAGAATTCATCCCAGTGATCGAATCCGAAGACGCATTTCAACTCAAATGAGCACGCGTAACTGCCGACCCTCGTAATGGCCCAGCGGGTTGAAGTGTTTACTCGGCGTGTACTGCATGCAGGCCTTGGGAGGTAGCGGCGGCTCGGGCCATACCTGGTGTGTTGAATTGCATGATAACGTCTCCAGTGTGCGAGACGGCAATGAGGCCGCCTCGAACCTGATGGACTTGGCTGCTGAGGATGTCCTTTACGGCTTGCTCCAAGCTATCGCCACGATACTCCATCCGCGCGGCTACGTCATAGGCAACCACGTGGCGCATAAAATCCTCGCCAATGCCAGTGCATGAGACGGCACAGGAATTATTGTCGGCAAATGTACCTGCACCAACAATGGGAGAGTCGCCCAAGCGGCCAAACTGTTTGTTGTTAAGACCACCAGTCGACGTAGCAGCAGCCAGGTTACCCAGCGTATCAAGTGCTACGCAGCCGACGGTTCCAATGCCGTCGCTTTTGGTCCCCGCCTGTTGGGCGCGACGGAGCTGCTGGGTTCGGTATTCAGTCGTGAAATAGGAATTGGGGACACGTTCGATCTGCGGGTCATCTGCGCAAGCGTCCGCGAATTTCTCGGCACCGTCGGTGGCTAGTAAGATATGCTTCGTATCTAACATGACACGTCGAGCCAGCGAGATAGGATTCTTGACGGTTCGAGCGCCGCCCACAGCACCCGCAGCACGATTGCGTCCATCCATAATGGTTGCGTCGAGCTCATGCGTACCAGCGGCGTTGAGTACTGCACCCTTGCCCGCGTTGAAGTACGGCGAATCCTCGAGGATCCGCACGACGGCTTCGACGGTATCCAGGCTACTTTTGCCGGATTGTAGCATGGTCTTACCAGTAGTTAGCGCCTGCTCAAGAACGTCGGTGCGCTGCTTGCGCCATTCTTCAGTGGGTGGTGCCGCGCCGGCTCCGCCGTGGATGGCGATGGCATACGTCTTTTCCTGTGCAGCACTGGGCCGTGCAAATGCCAGAGTTAGCAAGCCGATCACGATGCTGCAGGTGGTGCTCAGGGCAGGCATAAATTGTTCCTATCCAAAATGGCGGTGGATCACTCTTCGTCGCTGCGGAGTTGGGCGAGTACTGTAAAGTCCTCGAGCGTAGATGTGTCGCCAGTCTGTTCTTTGCCAGAAGCAATATCGCGCAATAACCGCCTCATGATTTTACCACTACGCGTCTTAGGCAGTGAATTCGTAAAGCGAATGTCGTCGGGCTGGGCGAGCGCACCGATTTCTTTGCGAACGTGTTGCTTGAGCGCTGCGCGCAGCTCCTCGCTGGCTTCCGTTCGGAGAGTTACAAAGGCAGATATGGCTTGACCCTTGATTTCATCGGGTTTACCGACGACAGCCGCTTCGGCCACAGCCGGGTGCGACACTAGGGCGCTTTCGACCTCGATCGTGCTCAGTCGATGCCCAGATACGTTGATGACGTCGTCGATGCGCCCCATGATCCAGTAGTAGCCATCACTATCTTGGCGGGCATTGTCACCGGTCAAGTACATCCCGGGCACCTTGGTCCAATACTGTTCACGGTAGCGATCATCGTCACCCCAAATTCCGCGCAGCATGCCCGGCCAGGGCTTGGAAATACACAGCATGCCGCCGCGACCTTGCTCCATGGGCTGCCCGTCATCGCCGACGATGCGAGGCTCAATGCCCGGCAACGGTTTTGTGCAACTTCCGGGTTTGGTGGCAATTGCTCCCGGCAGTGGCGACATCATGATGCCGCCGGTTTCCGTTTGCCACCAAGTGTCAACGATTGGGCAACGTCCGCCCCCGATCTTTTCGTGATACCACATCCACGCCTCCGGATTGATCCCTTCGCCTACACTCCCCAGCAAGCGAAGGCTGCTTAAGTCGTGTTTGTCGACATGTTCATCGCCCCACTTGATGAATGCGCGAATGGCGGTGGGAGCTGTGTACATCACCGTCACTTTGTATTTTTCGATCAAAGCCCAAAAGCGGTCTTCCGCCGGATAATTGGGAGCACCTTCATACATCAAAATGGTCGCCCCAGCCGAAAGCGGACCGTAGACGACGTAACTATGTCCCGTGATCCAGCCACAATCTGCGGTACACCAGTACACATCATCGTCGCGATGGTCGAATACCCATTGGAAGGTGCGTTTGGCGTACAGGTTGTATCCAGCCGTCGTATGACGAATCCCCTTGGGTTTTCCCGTCGAACCGCTGGTGTACAGAATAAATAGCGGCGTCTCGCTATCGAGTGGCTCGGCTGGGCAGTCATCGCTGGCGTTGGCAGTCAAGTCATGCCACCAATGGTCGCGTCCCGCTTGCATCGGGGCTTCGTTACCGACTCGCTTGAGTACGACACATTTCTCGATAGTCTTGCTCTTCAGCAACGCTTGGTCCACCGTTTCCTTGAGCGGTAGGACTTTGCCGCGCCGATAAAGCCCATCGCTGGTCAATTGAATTTTTGCTGAGGCGTCGTTGTTTCGGTCCGCGATGGCCTCGGCCGAAAAGCCGGCGAAAATTACTGAATGCACAGCACCGATGCGTGCGCAGGCTAGCATGGCAATCGCTAGCTCGGGCGTCATGGGCATGTAGATGCTGACGACATCACCCGTTTTCACGCCGAGTCCCTTGAGCGCATTGGCGAATAAGCAGACTTCGCGCTGCAGTTCACGATAGGTGAGGGTTCTGCAGTCACCTGGTTCTCCTTCAAAGAGGATTGCGGGACGATCACCGCGTCCGGCAGCGATATGCGCGTCGAGGCAATTGAACGCGGCGTTGGTTTTCCCACCTACGAACCACTTGGCATGTGGCGCTTCCCATTGCAGCGTCTGAGTGAATGGCTCAAACCAGTGCAGATGCTCACGGGCTTCATCGCCCCAAAATTTTTCTGGGTCGGCTGCGGCACGATCGTACAGATCTTGATATTCCTCGAAGCTCTTGATGCGCGCCCCCGCGGAGAATTCTGGGCTTGGGGCAAACAGTCTCGCTTCGATCATCACACTATCAATATCACCGTGTTCAGTCATGATGTTGCAGTTCCGCTTTTCTACTGGAGTGGAGGTGCGTGGGGTGAGAGTAAACGCACGTCTATTGGCGAGCCACGTGGCGAAGTTATTCGCTCGGGCGGTTGGCACGCATTCTAGATGGTTCTGCAAGCTACTGCAAACCTATGCTTAACTGTGAGAACGCAAGAACCGCAGGCGTATCCCCGGCGTTAGCAGGCAGTTGATTCAAGTGAGCCGCGACGCGTAATCGGCCGGGCTTAGCGTATTGGGCTTAGCGTATGCCCGGTGCCTTAGGGCCCACGGCTAACCCTTGCATTGCCTAGGCCATCGCGGCTGCTGGTGACTCAGCTTCGAGATGGTCTTTGAAACGACTTAGAAGCGATACGACAGAACGGCGGGCGGCGTCGTCTGAAAGCGCAAACTGCACGTCCTGTTTAAACTGCTCGAAAATACCATGGTCGAGCTCGAGATGCTCATCTAGATTTAGCAGTCCCATTTGCCAGCGGTCAAACATACGGTGGGTGATGGACAAGAAAGCCAGACGCTCGACATTCTTGTGGCGTGGGTCCGCCGCAATCCGCTGAAACATGCGTTCCAGTACCAACTCGTGACCTTCGATGACTTGCAAGAAGTGGCCGCCACTGAACAATAGGATTCCCGTTACCGAAACCTGTTCATTGCGCACGCGCGCCGTCTCTAGGATGCGCTGAAGCTCGTTGCCGACCGGACGATTGCTCGGAAATCCCTCTGGCGCCAATTCGCTGACGTAGATGAGTTGCGATAGAGACATGCTGATAGCCCTCATTCATGACCTGGAGGCTTGGAACGTTTGTCCGTTGCCAACAGGAACCGTACCTATCTAAACTAATACTCTTTTTTTGCTGGTTGGGACGGAATCAGGCCAGTTTTGGACTGAAATTATTGGCAACCAGCTTGGTTTTTGACTTGTAGCCCGGTTGATTGGGATCCAGGGGCGCAGCGATCGCACCGGCTATCGATCTTTGTGCAATGTCGGGTTGAGCCCCGTTAGATGGCAATTTCGGCGGGTGGTGGCTTATAGCGTCGCCAGTAGGTAGAATTGGCTCTTGTTGAACCTGCGTTTGCAGGCATCCCCTTCGGACAGATTTTAGGTCTCCACACTTCGTATCAGGAATTCAGCCATGGATAAAAAAGCCTCTCGCCGTAGCTTCTTAAAAGACACCACAGTGGCCGCTTCGACCGTAGCGGTTGCATCGCAAATTGCTCGCACCGCTCATGCAGCTGGCACTGACGAAATCCGCTTTGTGGTGATTGGTTGCGGTGGGCGTGGAACGGCTGCTGCTGAAAATATCATGCAGTCTGGTGGCAATGTGAAGCTAGTTGGTTTGGCGGATGCATTTGCGCAGCGGGCCAATGAGACCGTTACTTTGTTGAGTCGAAAATACAAGGATCGCGTCGATGTACCCGAAGACCGCATTTTTTCCGATCTGGACGGCTATAAAGATGCCATTGATGTGGACTGTGACCTGGTCGTAATCGCCACGCCACCGGCATTTAAGCCCCAGCAATTCGAATATGCGGTCAACAAAGGACGGCACGTTTTCATGGAGAAGCCAGTCGCATCGGATGCCGCTGGTGTCAAACGCGTGCTCAAGTCGGTTGAAGAATCGAAGAAGAAGAACTTGATGGTTGGCATTGGCCTGCAACGCCGACACGAACCTCAGTATATGGAAACGGTTCAGCGCCTGCACGATGGTGCTATTGGCGATATCATTGCGCTGCGAGTTTATTGGAATGGTAACGGTATTTGGCACAAGGGACGCAACTTGGCCCAAAAACTGCTCCCTGAAGGTATGGAAGTAACTGAAATGGCATATCAGTGTAACAACTGGTACCACTTCAATTGGCTCAGCGGTGACCAAATTTGCGAACAGCACATCCATAACTTGGACGTGGGTTGTTGGGTAAAAGGTGCTTATCCGGTCGAATGCAACGGGATGGGCGGCCGCGAACAGCGCATGGACGGCGACGCTACCAAGTCACAGATTTTTGACCACACGTTCTGTGAATATACTTTCCCCGATGGCACGAAGATGTTCAGCCAAGGCCGTCACTTGGCAGGCGGTTGGAACAATGTTTCTGAATTTGCCCACGGTTCGAAGGGTACCTCCGACCCTTCTGGTACGATCATGGGGCCTAACGCTTGGCGATTCACGGGCGAACGCAAGAATGGCCACCAGCAAGAGCAGAACGATTTGATCGCTGCACTACACAAGGGCGAAATCTACAACGAAGGTGAGTACGGGGCAAAGTCCACGTTTACGGCGATCCTGGGGCGTGAAGCTTGCTACTCTGCCAAAGTGATCAAATGGGACGAATTGCTGACCAATGGACACGATTTGTGTCCTGGCATCGACGAGTACACACTCAAGAGCACGCCACCGACCGTACCCGATCCCAAGACCGGTGAGTATCCAGTTCCCGTTCCAGGCAAGTATTCGCCATTTGCTGGAACTGCCTGATCGAACGACGTCACCAAGTCGCAAGAGAATTCTTTCTCCTCCTCGCTCTGGCAACTGCCGGAGCGGGGATCTAGCGACGGCTAGCGACCCGCCCAGCGTTTTGGACAAAAACTTTTGGGTCGTCAACAATCCATGGGGTCGTCCAGTCTTTACCATTGTCGCCGTTGACAACGTTGTAGAAAAACGAGCGGAAGCGTTCGCACCGATAGCCGTACGGATATTGTGAGGTAATGAAGTCTGCTTCGGTCAGATCTTCCACACCAGGCTTAGCGTAGTAGTGGATCATTCCATCGGCTGTGAATGACATGCCCAGCGTCCACCAGCCCGTAGTTGTAATTTGCGGGCCCTTCATGTCGCCTCCGTTGGGATTGGCTCGTACCCGAAAATAAGCATAGTCGTGCTCCTTTCGCGTTTGGTACTTGCTTTCCAGGCAGATGAATAAGCCCGGCCAATAGACTTCGTCCTCCTCTTTCGAGGATGTAAACAGCACCATTTTCTTCTTTTCGATCTTGGTGGTTTCCACAGCGGCGCGGAATGCAAAGTGGGGGCCCGTGCGATGTTCCCATTGTTCGATGGGTGGCAGATAGACGCGAGTCGTGACGCTGGGCAGTTGGTTCACTTTGATGGTACTACCTAGGGCATACTGGACGTTTCCGATGAAGTCCTCTTGGTGCATGGTGTTCGAGGGGCGATTCGGGATACCGGTATGCAGTGATTGCAGCAGAAGGGCTCCGCTGCTACCTGGCAGTCCGCCGGGCGGTGTGTCCACGCGACGCACAATGTCTGGATGACCGCGTTTGATCCCTTCAAACCAACGTCCATTGCGCGACTTGCCAATCGGCGTGTTCTGCCGTTCGTTGATGTCTTCGGTACTCTTGGGATTGTTAGGGATGTACTCCCAGCTTGGATCTTCAAAGTCATCACCAACCTGCTTAAGTTCGATCCCGGTACCAGGGACGAAAGCCGCGACTTTGTCCATTCGCATGGCTAGTCAGGAGAGCAAAACTGAGGCTCGTAATCAATCCACAAGTCCAGTGTTGGTAATTCAGCCGCATCCGTTCGGTTCCCTCTTATCAGTCTTTGATAGCAATTGCGGTCGTGCATCCAGTACCAGCACTCCCATCGCTCTTATCGGACAATGGCTGGATGATGTTTGACCTTATTCGCAACTCAGTTTGCCGCATTCATCAAAGTCAATCTGCCTTGCCTAGATTTAGGCAATCATGATAGGCTTATCCCATGGATTGCTCATCACACTAACAAAATACGTCAGCTCATCACGAAGGCATGCTCATGATTGATGTACAACAAATCTTGGAATTGCAAGCAGATACTGTCGCACGCTGGCATTCGGCAGACATTGAGAACTGCTACAGCGGTTATTTGCAGTTGGTTTGCCAGCAACACATCTTCAATTTCGAGCTATGGCACCAGGAGGATATTGCACGTAGCCGTGAGGTTACCAATGAGAAGATTGCAGAGGTGAAGCGGGCCATCGATCGACTCAATCAGGCACGTAACGACCACATCGAGAAAATTGACGACTGGCTTACCGCCGAATTGGCCAACGCGGGCATTCAGCCACAGGCGGGTGCCAAACAGAATACGGAGACGCCTGGCAGTGTGATTGATCGACTAAGCATTATGTCGTTGCGTTTATATCACTACCGCGAACAGCTTGAACGCGACGACGTTGAATCGGAACACGTCGCGCGGGTCAATGAACGCATTGCATTGTGCGAAGAGCAGCGCCGGGACTTAAGTCGCTCGCTCAATGAACTGCTGCAAGACATTCAAGCTGGACGCAAAGTACATAAGACCTATCGTCAGATGAAGATGTACAACGATCCAACTTTGAACCCATATCTCTATAAGGCTGGACGAGCACAGGCGGTCAGCTCTTGAGTTGTAGCCGTTCACGAACTTGGAGTCGACTCTGTGAACGGTTACCGTTTGACGCACCCGCTCATTGTCTCTCGCCGCTACATGCAATCCGAGGCCTAATCGAGATCCATGACGCGCTTCATGAATCCGTCGAATAGTGGCACCGTAAAAGCAACATCTCCGTGTGACGGGCTATACGCCATGCCTTTGCGGATCAACGAACTTCGTGTGGGAGCGACGGAGTTGACCTTGCGTTGCAATACGTCAGCCACATCGCCGCTTCGATGCGGGCCAGCTCCCAACTCTGCCATCGCGCGCATATATCGCTTTTCGGAGGGCGTTAGTCGGTCGAATCGAACTCGAAAAAAACTGCTATCAAGTGCGGCGACAGCAGCTTCTGTCGCTGTTCTGGCGTCGTTTAGAGTGATAGGAGACTGCTCTGCGATTTGCCAACTGTGTTTGCCCCATTCCTGAATGAAATAGGGATACGCCTGCGTAGCTTGGATAATTTCGTCGACCGCCTCTGGTTCGTACTCTACGTTCTGTTTTTCGGCCGGTACGACGATAGCGGCGCGCGCATATTGCGGGGCAAGTGGCCCAATGGGAACGAATTCGAAAAGTCGCTCTGCATACGATTTTGCCTTGCCCATTTGGCCAAGAAGTTGTGGTAAGCCCGCTGCAAATAGGGTCACGGGCAAAGACTGTTGGCTGGCTTTGTGAAGTGCAGTGATCAGTGCCGCCAACTGGTCTTCTTCGACGTACTGCAACTCGTCAATATAGAGAGCTAGCACATTATTTTGATCTCGAGCGAGCTTGCCAAGCAAACCCAGCAATTCTGCCAAATCGTTTTCCAAATCGCCTGTGTCTGCAATGCCTTGTATTGGGTCCAGTTCAACAGAGAATTCAACATCGTCGTACTTCAGTTTGAATACTTTTGCAAAGGCGGCCAGCGCGCCCCATACCGTCTTCATGCTGTCTTGTGCTCGCGCGGGACGGCTGACGCGGATAAGACTGCTTCGCAGGGGAGGGAGCAGGAGAGCGGGTAAAGAGCGGTTCTCTGGCGCCTCAACAGGAACGGTAATTACCCCAGCGGCTTCTGCATCCAGACGCATTCGATTAAGGAGTACGGTTTTTCCGACACCGCGCAGGCCGTTGAGGACGATTGATCGGGCGGCCAGTCCATTGCGATAACGATCGATCGTTATCGAAGCCGCTTCTATTAGCCCATCGCGACCAGCTAGTTCTGGTGGGGGTGTTCCTGCACCTGGGGCGTAGGGGTTTAGGCGAGGGTCCATGTTTATAGCAATGTTAGTATAGTTTATCGAAAAGTGATAACATGTGCTAACTTAGCTCATTTTGGAAGTTCGGGCTAGGTCTCCATGGCCCGAGTCGTCTTAGCCCACGCCCAGGGGAGGAAAATCAAGAGTGGCAGCCATACGGCGACACCGGGGGGTAATGCTCCCGACGAGCCCAAGGCGGCCAGCCCCATGACGACGATGGTAAAGCCAGCCACAATGCCGAGACAGGCACCCGCAATCCAAAACATGTGCCGATCCGGCCGCGTCAGGAGAACGGGGATTCCAAGTAGTAAAACGGTCCAGTCGACAAAAGGACGCATGATCCGCTGGTGTATTTGAACACGCAAATCATTTCCGCCGCGCCCCGTTGTACCCTGTATGTGCTCGATCAACTCGCCGGTAGAAGCGAATTGTTTCCAGGCACTACCGCCACGGAGCATTTCAAACTCGATTTCACTAGCCAGAAAGCATGTGCCGGGCGCGACCCAGTCCGTGTCAAAAGATGTCAATAGGATTGGCAGGCCAGTCAACGCGTCCATGGTCGACGCGATAGTGTCGATGGCTTTGGGGTAATGCACGTCGGTCAATAGATACCCAGCCGGGCGGTTGCCGTTGGAGGGCTGGAATTGGGCTTTGGCAGCTACAATCTTACTACCGCAGGTTTTCGCCAACGGGCCACCTTGGATTTTCAAGTTTGGCGCGACGATTTCGCTCTTGATCGGCAATAGATGCTTGCCCTGAATCAACACGGCGGCGCGGAAATCGTAGGTCGGACGTAAGGGCCGTGGTAAGTCCCCGGTTAGATCCTGTGGGTTTCGGTCGAGACGATCTTGAAATTGAGGCACGGCCAATTCTCGCATGGCCGAGGCCCCCAACACAACAACCACGGACGCGATCAGTAGTGGACGCACTACGCGCCACTTGGTGACGCCAGCCGCCAATAGGGCGGTAAATTCGTTGGTGCGGTTGAGCCACGCTATTGCGAAAAGCAATGCCAGCAAGGCCAGCAGGCCGCTAAGTCGTTCGAACATGGACAGCGTATAGGGGCCATAGTAATTGACCAGAATGGATGCCAGAGATACTTGGCTCTGTTCGGCAGATCGTACAAATTCGTCCAAATTGCTAAAAATATCGACCACGATCAGCAACCCGCACACCGACAGGAAACAGATCAGCAGCACTCTTACGTACAGTACGAGTAAATAGCGATCAATGCGAGTCATAGAATCCTTGTTGCACACAGGCTGTAGAAAGCGTCTAAAATCAGTAACCTTCACCAAATACGCTTATCCCGCTGGCGAATTTGGTCCAAACCTCGCCGGTTCGAGCAGCCAGCTCGAAGGGCCGAGTTTGAAGACGTAGCCGTGCTACGCGGATCAATATTGCGCTTAGAATACTTGGTAGCCAGATTCCTCGTTTCCGTAAAGGCGAAAAACAATTGAACCTATCTACCCCCCGTGGCCTCTGCCGGGTCGCTTTGATGGTCAACTTAGCGGTAACCGCGTTAACCATATTCGGCTGCCCTTGCATTTTTACTGTCTCGTTGGCGGCTGAGAGTTGGAAGGAGTTCCGAGGTGATGCTGGCAATGGTCTGGCACTACAAGCCAAGCTACCGACCACCTGGAGCGAATCGGAGAATGTCGCTTGGTCCACAGCCATCCATGATCGAGGCTGGTCTTCGCCCGTGATTGACGGTGGTCAAGTTTGGTTGACGACTGCCACCGAAGATGGATTGAAGATGTACGCTGTTTGCGTAGACTTCGCTTCGGGCAAGATTCTGCACGATAAACTCTTGTTTGAAAACGCCGAAGTACAGCCAGATTATCACGTAACCAATAGTTATGCCTCGCCGACTCCTGTTTTGGACGCGACACACGTCTACGTTTCTTTTGGCTCTTACGGAACAGCGTGTCTAGATCGGCAGACGGCCGAAGTGATTTGGCAACGCCGTGATTTGCCGTGCAATCACTATCGTGGAGCGGGTAGTTCGCCGATCGTGGTCGATGGGCTTTTGATCTTTCACATGGATGGATTCGACCATCAGTATGCGGTTGCCCTCGACTGCCAAACGGGCGAAACGGTTTGGAAGGCCGATCGTGACGTGGACTATGGGACGGACAATGGCGACCTGTACAAAGCCTTCTCGACACCGTTGTTGATCGAAGTCAATGGTGCCAAGCAGTTAATTAGTTTGGCCAGTATGGCCTGCTTGGCACTCGACCCACGGACGGGCAAGGAGCTTTGGCGTGTGCGCTATGACGAGCATTCAACTACCACGCGGCCCGTTTTTGACGGCCAGCGAATTTATTTTAGTAGTGGGTTTAGCAAAGCCAAGATGCTCGCAGTCCGCGTTGATGGCCAGGGAGATGTAACCGATACACATATCGACTGGGTGCAGTCCAAAGGCATTGGTTCCAAACCCAGCCCCGTGTTGGTGCGCGGCCTGCTTTTCGATGTAACCGACGATGGAATTTTGAATCGACTCGACTTGGCCACCGGAGAAATCGTGTGGAAATATCGCTTGGGAGGCAAGTTTAGCGCGTCGCTCCTGGCTACTGCGGACTACCTATATGCATTTGATCATGATGGAAAGGGCTATGTATTCACCATCGCCGAAGAGCCAGAGTTGGTGAGCGAGAATCAGTTATCTGCCGGATGCAACGCTTCTCCCGCAGCTGTGGACAATTCGCTGATTGTTCGAACGACCACACATTTGGTTAAGATCTCCAACTAGCTTGCCGTTGAATGCAATACCGTTCATCGAAGAAAGATAATAGAAGATAATACAAAGATAATGTAGTGGATCTCGCCAGAGATCCCTGTGTTATGGGAAGTCTGGCGACTTCCACTACATTCAATCATATATAACCTTGGACTATCAACATGGACCACCCACGCATCTTGATCCAATTCGACTCCGATCCACACGCGAGCGTATTCGACGCGGTGGTCGCTGTGGATTCTAACGTCGATCACTTGTTGCAATATAGCAACGTGGAACCAACGAACGTACAAGCCTTGGTACACGGGGCGATGTTTACGCGGGGCATTACGCATCTTCATCATACTGCGATTTTTGTTGGGGGCTCGAATGTCGCCCTGGGTGAAGCGATTGCCCAAGAGATCCGCCAAACGTTCTTCGGTCCTATTCGTGTCTCGGTCATGTTGGACGGAAATGGTGCCAATACAACGGCGGTGGCGGCCGTGCTGTGCGCGGCGCGACATGTAGAATTGTCCAACATGCAAGCCGTAGTGCTGGGCGGGACGGGGCCCGTGGGCCAACGGGTCGCCCGGTTGTTGCTGGCACAAGGCGCTGGGGTCGATCTCGTATCCAGGCAACTGGATCGCGCCGAGCAAGCTTGCCAGGACGTACTCCGTAAGATCGATGCAGCGCATGCACCCCGGCTGAAACCAATTGCCAGTATTGATGGGGAAGCCTTGGCAAGTAGCCTGGGCCAGTGTACGGCGATCTTCAGTTGCGGTGCGGCGGGCGTTACGCTGCTTGATGAAGAGCAGCTGGCCGCAGCCAGTAACGCGCGAGTCGCGATCGATTTAAATGCAGTTCCACCTGCGGGAATTGTGGGCATTGCGGCTACCGACAAGGCTGTGCAGCGCGGCGAGCGAGTCGACTATGGCGCCATCGGGGTTGGCGGGCTCAAGATGAAGATCCACCGTGAGTCCATCGCAACCCTCTTCTCGCGCAACGACATGTTCTTAGACGCCGAAGAAATCCTGACGATCGGCCAGGAGTTGGAAGCGGCTTCGATGGTATGAGACCACGACAGCAGAACAGCTTCTTCGTGACAGGGTCGGGAGTCTTTTCAGCCTAGATCGCATACCTCATTAGCAACCACATGTTCCTGTCAGCGGCATCTCATCGGTGTGCGCTGCTGAAAAGACTCCCGACCTGTTCCTGTCGACTTCAAGTCCGTGAACGGCTACCTTCTGCCTAATTGCTGCATGCAGGGCTCAGCTCGTCACGTTGTGGCGCTTTCTCAGCAGCCAAGATCAGTTCTGCGAATCGATCGCGACTCGGCATTTCTTGGAAGAATGAATCTGCTGGTAAACGTTCCATTGCCTTAGAATATCACCGTCATCTAGGTCGAACGGTGGTTGTCATTGCTAATCTCATTACTTGCGATGTGGCCCCAGGAACAGATCGCGCAGCCGTCTAGTAAGAGTCGGACTTCGCAATCAGGCCAAGTACATTTCGGTTGAATATCAACTTGTCTTCAAATGTCCGAACAGGGCTTCACGCACTTGCGGGTCGCGGATCTTCCAAATAACTGCGTCGGTAAAGTAGTGATGCAAGTTGAAGACGATGGCTACGGCTGTGACGATCGACATTTGCGACGGAGTTAAATCGGCAAACAACGTCGCTCCAAAGGCCAATACTCCGAATGCGATCAACAGCACATAGTAAACTGACATGTGCAACCACTTGCGGCGGTGCGTCTGTGCATACTGGTTCAGTTCCACACGAATGGGAAAAGTCAGGTACTGCAGCGCATGGAAGGCTTGCAAGAGGAAGAAGCTGGCTGGATGAAAGTCTACCATGACGTACCAGCCATATGTCGCCAGCCAGGGCAGCCAAACTTGCGTCGGTATGGACTTGGATTCGCGTTTGGCAAGTTTTTGGAATCCAAGCAACCCAAGCGCGAAGCTCACGAAGACAGCTACGCGAGTGGCAGCCAAGAGCGATTGCATCAGGTAGTGTCCCGCTTGCTCTTGCGGAAGTAAGCGATCGATGAATCCCATGGCATCGTAGATCAAGACCACATGGAAAACGAATAGAGTGTAGAAGCCAGCCCGAATCAAGCGACGTTCCACGGGTTGCATTCGCAAACCGCCCAAGAATGCGTGGCAGGCTGTCATGCCCCAGGACTGCCCAGTGTAGTGCCAGCCTAAGAAGACCGGCGCTGCCCATTCCAGCGCCACGATTACTGGCAACTTACTAGACCCATCTTGCCCTGAGTCGCCGCTATGAAAGGCGACATAGCCCACAAAAAGAACCGCTAGAATTGGCAGTCCAATGGTGACCAGCGGATGCTTGGCAAAGTTCTGAGGCCGACTATACAGCAAGCGATACGAGGCCATGAAGTGCGGCCAGTTGATCAGCAAGTCGGTCAACAGAATCAGCTGAATCGACAGCGTATAGCTGTCGACGTCAACATCCGAGTAGAGACTGTATGCGATGACGCCAATGGCCACCAGCAACGACAAACCGCCTCCACAGATTGCGTCGACGGCGGGCGAGATGATCGCTGCCGGTCGTGGCGAAGCTGTGGTGGCGGTTGGCATATGGATTTCCGAAATTCTGCCCTCGCCGAACCGAACTATGGAATCAGGGCTGCCGCGCCGGTCACGAAGGATGCTTGGGCGACCGCACCACGTAAGCTCCAAGGGAACGGCTGCACCATGTAGGGTGCACAGTTGCCCGGTCGAATGTAGCCGAGCGAGTACTGGCACTCGTTGGGTGGATGGATTCCCATCTTGTAAGGAAGGATGGCAATGTTACCGAAAAAGTGAGCTGTGCTAATCAGTGGTTGTAGGAGTGGACCCGTTTCATGGCCATATCTCTCCAACTGAACTTGCTCAAAGTACAGCGGCTTGTGGCACAATCCACTAGCCGTCCATTGTACGGTAGCCGGAACAAAATTGCGACCTTCGAAGCGTTCGTAGCCGGTTCCACAAACCGTCGGGATATTCCAAGACTTGCCAATATAAGCGATGTCCACGTCACTCAACGTCCGCAGTGGAATCGCCCGTTCGTTACCACCGACATCCAGAATCGCTCGATCATCGCGCAGGTCGATCAGACGCCCACTGGTGATGATCATGCCCGTATAGTCGCTCCAGTCACGGATATCTGAACCAGCAGCGAAATCGAGTCGCTCCTGTTCCGTATCCTTCTTGACAGAGCGAAGCCCCTCTCCATACGAAGGCGATACATCCAAGTCGATGGCTTGGAGCGGTCGACTCTTGAGACGCTGACGCTGCTCGTCACAGGATGCCAAATTGGAATCTGCGTTGAGGCGTTTGGGTGCTTCCAGTTCTTCACGCTGGTCAGCTTGATCTTGCTCATCACCTGTTTGGCTAGGTGGCGGAAGCGGCTCCTCCGTGTTATCGCGAGGACTCGGGTCCTCCGATCCGCGTCCAGGAAACGGATTGCGCGCGCCATCTTGCTCCATGATCGATCCGGGATTGGGAGCTTGCTCAGGGATCAAGAGTGGGTCGGCAAGGTCCGGTAAATCTGGTCGCTGAGGATTCAAATCTGTGTTCGGCAACGTGTTCTGTGGCGCCGCGGGCAAGTCCGCTGGATTCAGCGGTGGGAGCCCTGGATCAAACAACGAGGGCGGCGGGCTAGGCACATCGTCACCAAAGGGATTCTGCGGCAAGGCCGCGTCTTCCTGATAGCTCGACGAGGCGACACCACTGCGCAATGGATTGGTGTCGCCTGTGTTGATACGACGTGCAGACTGGGCTGGCACAGCGGCCGGTGCGCCGCCGCCCGCCCATCGAACCGGTGAGTTGGGCACAGGTTGCTGATCATCACTGGCGGTGACCACGTTGGGGATACCCGTCGTGGAGCGTGGAGCGGTGCTCTTCCAGCGCAAAGTGACTCCCGAACCGAGTTGTTCCGAATCGACAGTACTTGCTGTGTGGGTAACAGTACTTGTGTTTGTGGCTGACGCCAGCGGTCGAGCCGAACTGTTCGAGGGAATGCGCGACGGACGCCACTCGGGTTGTTGGGCCACCGCCATAGAAGCTGAGCAGGTGACGGCGGACAGTAAGATCGATTTCAGAGCTATTCGAAGTCGAATTCTAGTTGGCTTCGCCCGTGGAGTAGTCCGGGCTGTAGTTGGGCGCTTCCTGCGTAATGGCAATGTCATGTGGGTGATTCTCTCTGACAGTCGCAGCAGATATTTTTATGAACCGCGCATCCGTACGAAGTTCATCGATATTCCTTGTGCCGCAGTATCCCATGCCGGCTCGCAAACCGCCTACCAATTGATAGACAAAGTCTGCTAAAGCGCCTTTGAATGGGACGCGACCTTCGACTCCTTCCGGCACAAGCTTTAACAAGTTCGCTTCGCCAGATTGTCGATATCTCTCACTCGAACCCTTGACCATGGCACCAATCGATCCCAGTCCACGGTAGACCTTAAAGGTCCGGCCTTGGTATAAGATCGTACGACCTGGGCTTTCCGCCAATCCGGCGAACAAACCACCGATCATGACCGCGCTGGCACCCGCGGCAATCGCTTTGGTCATGTCGCCGCTGTAGCGGATACCACCGTCGGCGATGATTGGTATGCCAGCCGGGTTGGCTGCTTTTGCGGCGTTATAAATCGCGGTGATCTGCGGAACACCCACACCTGAGATGACGCGGGTAGTACAAATCGAACCTGGGCCGATTCCAACTTTTACCGCATCCGCTCCGGCTTCAATCAAGTCTCGGCAGCCTTCGTAGGTGGCAACATTGCCAGCAACTACATCGATCTGCCATCGACTCTTAATTTGCTTAACTGTCTGGATGACATGGTTGAGTGACCATGGGCTGAATCAACAATCAGGACATCCACGCCACGGTCAATCAAGTGCTGGGCTCGTTCCAAATCAAACACACCAATGGCAGCGCCTACCCGCAATCGTCCACCCGCGTCTTTGCAAGCATTGGGGTAGCGCTTCATCATGTCGATGTCTTTGATCGTGATGAGGCCCGTTAGTTTGTATTCATCGTCAACCAGTAAAAGCTTCTCCACCTTTTTATCCGTTAAAATCTTCTCAGCTTGCTCAAGCGTTACAGTTCCTGTGGCTGTGACAAGATTTTCCCGAGTCATCACGTTTTTGATTGGAGTTTCGCCGCTCTCCAGAAAACGCAAGTCGCGGCGAGTGATAATGCCAGCTAACTTGCCGCGAGCATCGATAATGGGGACCCCGGACACGTTCTGCTGGTCCATCAACTCTTTGGCGGCCGCCACGCTTTGGTCGGGGTTGAGCGTCACCGGATCGATGATAATGCCGTTGGCTGACCGCTTGACTTTGGTCACCTCTTCCGACTGGGCCTCGATATCCATGTTCTTGTGGATAACACCCAGCCCGCCAACTTTGGCCAGCGCGATAGCCATCTCACTTTCGGTAACCGTGTCCATTGGGCTGGACAGGAGCGGAGCTTTGAGGCGGATCTGCTTGGTCAGATTCGTGGAGACATCCACCTCGGCTGGCATGACTTCGCTGTAACGCGGTTCGAGTAGAACATCATCGAAAGTAATGCCAGTGTAGGCCAGCTTGTCTTCCATCGTTTTTCCTGTGCGGATTCCCAGAGATTGAGCCCCGAATTATGTCCGCCACAGGATATCACCGCAATAAGGCGGTATTGGGGAAACGCTAAAACAACGTGCCGCAGCACGCCTTTCCCTGATGAGGTTAATCAGCGGCCAAAGCTTGTTCGAGCTTGGCTTTGGGAGGCATACCTACGAAACGCTCCACGACTTCACCATTTTTGAACAACAGCAACGTAGGGATGCTCTGGATTCCGTACTGGCCCGTTACCGTCGGATTCTCGTCAATGTTGAGTTTCCCAATCTTGGCAGTGCCGCTGAATTGTTCGGCCAATTGGTCGATCAAGGGGGCGATCTGACGGCACGGTCCACACCAAGGTGCCCAAAAGTCGACCAAGACACTTTCCGAAGCACTTAGTACTTCGCCTTGGAAATTGTCATCCGTGAATTCGGCTGTATGCTGTCCCATGCTTGTTCTCCCCTATAGTAATGTTGGGCGATATTGCCCGACAAATTGTGATGGCCTGGCAAATAGTAAGAACTCGTCTTCCACGAAACGACGTATACTGCCCGAGTTCACCTGTAATCATAGCAATGCTGACAACTGGGTAAAGCTTGGGGAGTGAATTCAGCTTATGTGGGAGGGAGTTTCAAAGGTTGGCCCCGGAGGCCACTTGCACAGATACAAAAAAATATTTATCGCAAGAAACGCCACAAGCCGCCGCGACTGCCGCGACGGCTTGTAATATCAGATTAGGCCAAGCTAACCGATTTATTTCTTCTTCTCGACATGCACCGTGTGTTTTCGCAGGCGGGGACAGAACTTTTTCAGCCTGAGTTTCTCTCCGCCGGTCTTACGCTTCAACGTGTAGTTGTAGTCACCGGTTTCCTCGCAAACCAAGTGAATCACTTCCTTCTTTTTCTTACCCTTGGCCATAGCCTATTCTTTCAAGCGTGACTTTTTGTACTATTTGGAAATTGTCTGGTGACGTATTGCGGTGCCCGGATCAAATCGTGCGATTAGTCTTCGGTCGCTTCCGCAGGACTCTCTGCGTTAGCCGAGGAGTCGTCAGCGTTTCCGCCAAAGTCAGGCTTCTCGCTCTTTTTGACGACGCGATCATTCTTGCCGACAAACTCCAGGATGGCGCGTTCGCCAGCGTCGCCCAGGCGAGGAGTGGCTAAGCGCATGATTCGCGTGTAACCGCCTGGGCGATCCTCGAAGCGTTCGGCCAGATCATCGCACAAAATGCTGACAGCCTCTTTGCTGCGAAGAGTCTGGAAAAGCTTTCGTCGCGCCGCCACGGCCGGTCCCCGAGCGGTCACCCACTTGGCGTAGCGGTCGCTTTCCCGCCAGGATTTCCACTCAGATGAATCGCGCTCGGCATCTGTGCCGAACTCTGCGGCAATACGCTCGGCAGCAAGGCACTTCTTAGCCGTCGTAATACATTTTTCAACAAGTGGCCGAACTTCCTTGGCCTTTGCCATCGTCGTGATGACGCGTCCCTTGACCTTCGGTGGATTCGGATCCAGATCCGTGACCTCACGTTCGGTCAGGATCAAGCCCATCGCCAAGTTGCGGAACATCGCTTTACGGTGGCTTGGGGACCGCCCCAGCACTCGACCACGTTTTCTATGTCGCATAACGAAACCAATTAGTACGTGCCGGAAGGGGTCTGACCCTTGCGAGATCACGCGAATTTAAATGTGTGGATGTGTTCGGCAGCTCAGACACCGACATGAACACCTGTGATTGTTAATAGTCCCAGTTTGCGAAGACGCAATTCCTAATTCCTAGCGAAAAGTCTGCTGGGATGGCAGACGCATTCCCAGGTGCAGGCCGAGAGTCGCTAGTTTATCGCGGACTTCGGTAAGCGTCGTTTCGCCAAAGTTGCGGATTTCAAGCAGTTGATCTTCGTTGCGCTGCACAAGCTCGCGGATGGCGTGAATACCTTCGCTTTCCAAGCAGTTTCCGGCTCGAACACTCAGTCGCAAGTCCGAGACGGGCATGTTCAACTTGGCTTCTAGTTGGGCTTCCGCCGACCCTGGACCACCGCGGGCAGTAGCGTGGACTTGCTGGCCCAATTCCGTGTACTGCACAAATGGGTTCAAGTGCTTGCGCAGGATCTTAGCCGCTTCGACCATGGCCATTTCTGGACCGATGGAGCCGTCCGTCCAAATCTCCATGTTTAGCTTGTCGTAATTTGTTTTCTGCCCAACTCGCGTTTCTTCGATATCGTAACGTACGCGAACCACTGGGCTGAAGATCGCGTCGATCGGGATGATACCGATTTCATGGTCACGCGTGCTGTGTTCCGATGATGGGACGTAGCCACGGCCATTCTCCACGACCATCTCCATCACGAACGGTACGTCCGATGTAACGGTCGCCAACACATGATGCTTATTGATAATTTCAACGTCCGCGTCTGTTTCGACGTCAGCACCCGTGATCACGCCCGCAGTGTTGCGTTCAACGGTGATGACGCGGGTCGAATCGCTGTGGTTCTTAACGACCAGCGATTTGACATTGAGTACAATATCGGTCAGATCTTCCAGCACGCCTGGAATGGTCGTAAACTCATGTTGAGCTCCACGGACTTTGATTTGCGTGATAGCGCTGCCTTCGAGGGCTGATAGTAGCACTCGACGCAAGCTATTGCCAACCGTGGTGCCGAAGCCGCGCTCGAACGGCTCGGCCACAAACTTGCCGTAGGTTGGTGACAAGGTGTGCTGGTCCGCATGAACGGCGCTTGGTAATTCAAGTCCACGCCATTTGATATGCATAATGCTTGTTCCCGTAAGTGCTGTGTTTTGAAATAATGGATCGCGAACCGGGTTCCGCAACCTAAAAACTTGATCCGAGAGAACGCACTACACGCGGCGGCGTTTGCGTGGTCGACAGCCGTTGTGTGGAATTGGCGTTACGTCTTCAATGACCTTGACGGTCATCCCGGCGGTTTGCAGCGCCGAAATCGCGCTCTCACGACCAGAGCCCGGTCCCTTCACGCGAACTTCCAACTCTTTGACGCCAAACTTGGCTGCCTTCTCGGCCGCTTGTTGGGCTGCGCTTTGGCCTGCAAACGGCGTACTCTTGCGACTACCTTTGAAGCCACACGTACCGGAACTTGCCCAGCACAAAGTGTCACCCTTCGTGTCGGTGATGGTCACCGTCGTGTTGTTGAAGCTCGAGCGGATGTGAGCCACGGCAACGGTTACGTTGCGGCGTTGCTAGCGACGCTTAACTTTCGCCACTGGAAATCTCACTTTTTTCTTATGTCTATGAATACAGTTGGTTCACTGGAATGGCCTGGCAGCCTGCCTGGCCGGCTCGCGATTAGCGGAGATCCTTGACGCCCTTCTTGCCAGCGACTGTCTTTCGCGGGCCTTTCCGAGTTCTCGCGTTGGTACGCGTACGCTGGCCGCGAACCGGTAGGCTCATGCGGTGACGCAGCCCGCGATAGGACTTAATCTCACGCAGGCGATTAATGCTCTGCGACATCAAACGTCGCAAGGGACCTTCGACGGTGTAATCCCGCTCCAACATGGTCGACAATCGGCTCAGCTCGTCTTCGTCGAGATCTCGAGCGGGTTTGTCCATGTCAATATTGTTCTTGACGCACACTTCCCGAGCGACCTTGGGGCCGACGCCGTAAAGATAAGTCAGCGAAATCGCCACTTTCTTATCGTTGGGAATGTCCACACCGAGTAAACGCGGCACGGAAAGCTCCTTAGTAAATGTTCTTAAGTTATTATGCGCAGAGGACTTGTGTCAATCAGTCGCCAGCGTGTATCGAATATTGGTAGTTCAGCGGATCGAGCATTGTAACGCAGGAAAACCCAAGCTGACAAGCCGTAACTAGCGACTCGCTTAATAATTGACAATGAAGCAGTCGTCAGGCACCGATGGCTTGGATGGCGCCACGAATCCCCTCAAACACTTCGTCCGGACTCCGCATTCCGTCAATCTCACACAAAATTCCACGTGTTCGGTAATAGCAAATCAGCGGTGCCGTCTGCTTTTCAAACACCTGGAGCCGTGAGTGAATCGTTTCTAAACGATCGTCGCCACGATTCTCGATTTTCGCTCTTTCAAGCAACCGGGAAACCAATGCCTGTTGGTCGACTCGCAGATTGATTACCAAGTCTAAACTCTTCTGTGTCCGATCGAGCTGTTCGTCGAGCAACTGGGCTTGAATCAGTGTTCGCGGAAATCCATCAAACAGGCAACCCGCAGCACAGTCGGGCTCCGTCAAACGCTGAGTCACGATCCGCATTACCAAGTGGTCTGGCGCCAGTTGCCCAGCATCCAAATGTCGAGCAACCCAGCGGGCCAAGGCCGAGTCTTGCCCACGCACCTGCCGTAACATTTCGCCAGTGGATAGCTGCTGGATTCCCAACAGGTCGACCAGCCGCTTGCACTGAGTTCCTTTCCCAGCGCCTGGTGGTCCAATGAAGACAATCCGCACAGCTTAGCCCCCAGCCAGAAACCGCCTTGACCACAACCGTTCAGGGCGGAAGCAGTCTGTTGATTTAGTGAGCCGCGACACGTAAGCGGCCTGGCCTAGCGCATTTTGCCCACCACATCCGGCCTACGCGAACACGTATGCACCGCCATCCTCCATCAGCTATGGTGCGTGCTACGACTCCAACAGGCCTTTGTAATTTCGCATTAGCAAATGATTGTCGATCTTCTGGATCAAGTCAAAGCCGACACTGACCGCAATGAGCAAGCCCGTACCGCCGTAGAATGATGCCACAGAGAACGGAACGCCGAGCTGTATGTTAACAATAATTGGAACGATCGCGACCAATGCCAAGAACGCGGCACCAACGTAGGTAATGCGAATCATGACTTTTTCTAAGTAATCTGCCGTCCGCTTACCGGGCCGATAGCCTGGAATAAATGTACCGTGATCCTTAAGATTCTCTGACATTTCCTTGGGGTTGAACGTAATCGACGTCCAAAAGTAACAGAAGAAAAAGATCATCAACACGTACAGCACAATGTAGGTCAGAGATTGCCCGGAGATGAAAATATTGCTCAACCAACTGAAGAACTCGGCGGCAGTCGTATTATCCGGTCCGGCAAACCAGCCAGCGATCACACCCAGCAACAACCCCGGTAGCATCAACAAGCTACTAGCGAAAATGATGGGCATCACCCCAGCTTGATTGATTCGCAGCGGCAGATACTGCTTGGTGCCGCCATAGACGCGGCGACCGCGAACGTGCTTGGCACTTTGGGTCTGAATCCGGCGTTGACCAAGGGTTATGAACACCACGCCGAACACCACGGCGATGAATAAAGCGGCCAGCACGATCAGCTTATCAGGACCAATCTCTCCGGAAGAACCACTTAGTTCCGTAGTCATGTTTTGCTCCAAGTCCAGCAGCGCCTTGGGCATCTGGGCGAGGATACTGGCCATGATCAGCAAACTGATACCATTGCCGATCCCGTATTCGTCGATCTGCTCGCCCAGCCACATCAAGAAGACGGTACCGCAAGTCATAATGGCGATGGCGGTCAACTGCCAACCGAAATGCAGAGTGTTCGTACCCGGATAGCAGAATTGCGGCGCGATCATGCTCGGCGTGCCAGCCATCACCACGTACTTGAGGTACATCCAGCTTTGGATAACGCACAATACAACCGTCAAGTAACGCGTATATTCATTGATCTTGCGCATGCCGGTTTGCCCCTCCTTGCGGAGTTGCTCGATGGGCTTCCAGACGCTCCCCAGCAGTTGGAAGACAATCGAAGCCGAGATGTAGGGCATGATTCCCAGGCCGAAGATCGTTACTTGGCGCAGGTCAGTCGCAGCAAAAACGGACACCTTTTCCAGGAAGGAGTCCAACTGCCCGGCACCACCACCAGCACCTGGGCTGACCATCGGCAGCGTGATTTGATAGCCGATGCGATACACACCCAGCAGCGCGAGCGTCAGGAGAATTTTCTGACGAAGCTCGGGGATCGTAAAAATGATCCTCAGTTTTTCCCACATCGGCTAGACTCCTCAGTCACACCGTACTGCCTCTTGGCCAGTACATAGAGCTGTAACTTAATTATTTCGCAGTTTCGGCCAAGTGAGCAACACGCTGAGCAGGAGTCCGCTTGGCTTGCAATTCGGTTACAGAACCACCTGCAGCGGCGATCTTCTCTTTGGCTGAATCGCTGAAGCGATGAGCCGAGATCTTCAGCGCCACATTGATTTCTCCGTCGCCAAGGATCTTGATAACGTCAAAACGCTTCTTGACCAAGCCACGCTCTTGTAGCACCGCTGGTGTGATCTCGTCACCCGCGGAAAAGACCGCTGCTAGATCACCCACATTGATAGCCACCACGGCTAATGCATAGCGATTGTTGAATCCGCGTTTTGGTACGCGGCGCATCATCGGCAGGTCTTCACCAACTTTGGCTGGGTGTCGGGAATATCCGGACCGCGATCGCGCACCGTCTTGCCCGCGGCCGGACGTCTTACCCTGGCCTGAGCCATTGCCGCGTCCCAGGCGTCGCGTCTTACGATGCTTGGTAATACCTGTGTTGACTTGGTCGATTCTCATGACAAGTTAACTCCGCGCAATCGCTCGACTTCGTCGCGCGTGCGCAACTGCTTGAGAGCGTTAAATGTTGCTTTGACTAAGACGGATGGATTATTCGAGCGGAAGCTCTTGGTCAAAATGTCTTTGATTCCGGCGGCTTCGCAAACACTGCGTACGGCGGGACCCGCGATGATACCGGTACCGGGGTTGGCGGGCAGCAAGATGACTTTGGCAGCACCATAGCGACCGATCACCCGATGCGGGATACTGCCATCGACCAGCGGTACATCCACCACATCGCGATTGGCTTGCTTCTGCGCCTTTTGAACGCTCGGCGGAACCTCGTTGGCTTTTCCGTACCCGTAGCCTACGTGTCCTTTGCCGTTGCCGACAACTACCAGGGCAGCAAAGCTGAAACGCCGTCCACCTTTGACCACAGCCGCACAGCGCTTGATCTTGAGGACGCGTTCAATGGAGCCATCTCCCGTTTGGTCGTTTACATTATCCACTGTGCTTGGCACTCCCGAAATTCATCTTGCCTACTTTGAATTATCTTTTATCTCAAAAATTGTCGTCTTCGGTAAGCCCCGCGCGACAGTTATACTTCGATTCCAGCTTCACGCACCGCATCGGCGAAAGCGGCGACTCGACCATGATAGCGGCAAGCACCGCGATCTATGCGAGCTTTCGTTACGCCTATTGCCTTGGCGCGTTCACCAATGATCTTGCCAACCTTTGCGGCCGAATCGCAGTTAGACCCGTTACCGCCACCGAGTGCTTTGTCCATGGTTGACGCGGAAGCCAACGTCCGTCCCGATTCGTCGTCGATCAACTGGCAGGAAAAATGTTTGAGGGTGCGTTGTACGCTCAAACGCGGTCGTTCCGCAGTTCCACGGACCTTATTGCGAACGCGAAAAGTGCGACGTTTGCGCTGGTTGTTGATGATCGTCTTGAGTTTCATGGCACCCGCCAAAATCAGCTGTAAAGTGTGTTGGATCACGTGATGTGTGAAAAGGCGACGCCTTCTCGGCTTCACGGCCCAACTGAGGAGGACTGAAAACTAGGTCGCCGACTTACCGGCCTTCAACTTGATCTGCTCGCCTTGGTAGCGAATTCCCTTGCCCTTGTAAGGCTCAGGTTTGCGAAGCGATCGGACTTCGGCAGCAAACTGGCCGACTTTTTGCTTATCGCAACCGCGAACGACAATATGGGTTTGGTCGGGGCAGGTGACCTCGAGGCCAGCCGGAATCGCCTTTTGCAGTTCGTTTGCGTAACCGACGCGCAGTTGCAGCGTCTGACCAGCGATGGCGGCCAAGTAGCCCACCCCAACGACTTCGAGTTTTTTCTCGTAGCCTTCTTTTACCCCCAGGATCATGTTGTTGATCACTGCTCGGGTCAGACCATGGAGCTCGCGAGCGGTACGCTCTTCGGTATCGCGGCTGACGACCACGGACTTGCCATCGTCTTCCACTGCAACTTGGATCTCGGGGCGATGCTTAAATTCCAATTTGCCCTTAGGTCCCTCCACCGAGATCACACGATCACTCACGCTGACTTTGACGCCATCGATGACAGGGACGGGTTTCTTACCAATACGCGACATGGCTAAGCCACTTCAAAAGGTGTTTCAATTGAGTTTCAAGCGGGCTTCGGTTGAGACCGCACGTTGAGGGGCACTGCGGATGCGAGCGAGCCGCTCTTCCTAGCAAATTTCGCACAAGACTTCGCCACCGATCTTCTGCTGGCGGGCCTCGCGATCACTGACCAAACCCTTGCTGGTGCTGATGATCGAGATCCCTAATCCATTGAGGACCGGCCGCAAGTCGCGGCTCTTGCTGTATACTCGTCGCCCCGGCTTACTTACACGGCGAATCTGCTGAATCACGCGTTCACCATTGGGGCCGTACTTCAGCTCAATCCGCAACTGCTTGACGGGTTCGGCTTCAATTTCCTCAAAGTCCCAAATGTATCCTTCACGCTTCAAAACCTCGGCAAGGCTGCGCTTGACTCGTGACAACGGCATATCGACATGTGGTCGTTCCACACGGACGGCGTTGCGAATCTGAGTAAGCATGTCAGCGATAGGGTCGGTCATCATCGCGGTCTGTGTCCCCTTACAAAACTCTCATGGGCCATAATTGGCTGCCACTGAACCCACGAACCCAACGTCCGTGGCTCCATAAAAAATTTACCAACTAGCCTTGCGTACGCCCGGAATTAGTCCTTGGTCAGCCAAGTTGCGGAAACAGATCCGACAAATTCCAAACTTACGATAGACCGCGCGAGGGCGGCCACAGAGCTTACAGCGATTTTCACGCCGAACTGCAAACTTGGGCGTGCGTTTCGCTTTTGCTATTTTACTTTTGCTTGCCACGGTTTCTTTTTTTCCGCGTTAGTTCATACGTTGATTAAAAACTGGGTAGCTGAAGCGTCCAAAACGCCCCAGCTTATTTCTTCGGTGCCTGGAACGGCATGCCAAACAACTCGAGCAACGCCAAGCCATGCTCGTTAGTAGTCGCTGAGGTTGTAATCGTAATGTTCATCCCTTGCGACTTGGTGAACTTGTCCGGATTCAACTCCGGGAACACCAATTGTTCCGTCAGACTCAAGCTGTAGTTGCCTCGGCCATCAAAGGCTTTACGGCTAACACCTCGAAAGTCACGAACACGAGGAAGCACGATGTTGATCAAGCGATCAAGGAACTCGTACATGCGCTGGCGTCGTAAGGTAACCTTGCAGCCGATGGGCATGCCTTCACGCAACTTGAAGTTGGCGATTGACTTGCGAGCCAACGTTTGCACGGGGCGTTGCCCTGCGATCTCCGTCAGCGCGTCGAAAGCGTACTCCAGGTTCTTCTTGTCCGCTACCGCCGAACCGACCCCCATATTCAACACGACCTTCTGGATGCGTGGAATCGCCATGGGGTTCTCGATGCCGAGTCGCTCCGCCAATTGGGGGCGAATCTCCGACAGGTATTTTTCTTGCAACCGTGGGGCCATTGCCGCTGGTTCCTAATGCAAACTGTTACGTAATTAAATTATTGACTACTGTTGCGCGTATCGCGGCTTGGCAGGGGCAATCACGCCCATCGACACACCGCTCTTCTTGGCGTAACGCTCTTTGCTACCATCCTTCAAGTAACGCACACCAACGCGCGTCCTGGCTCCAGTCTTGGGGCAAATCAACATCACATTGCTGACGCTAATTGGCATCTCTTTACTCAAGCGACCACCCTGCGGATTCTTTGCGCTGCGTTTGACGTGCTTGAAGGCCTTGTTAACCCCTTCAACAATCACGCGACCGGCCTCGCGATCAATCCGGAGGATCTTACCCTTGGTGCCTTTGTCCACGCCCCGGATTACCAGGACTTCATCTTGTTCGCGAATCAACATCAAATCACCCTGAGCTTGTACGCTGTCTATTTACGGTAAGGGAATCGTTTCAACCCGAGCGCCTATACGACTTCACTAGCCAGGCTAACGATTTTCATATAGCGGCGTTCCCGCACCACGTGCGACCGCGCCAAAAAGTGCGTGTGCCACGCGGGTTCGCATCTTTGTCAATCAATACAACCGCGTTGCTGTCGAAGCGAATGTAGCTTCCGTCAGGTCGGCGGGTCGGCTGTTTGCAGCGCACTACCACTGCTCGCACGACGGCCTTTTTCTTGACGTCACTGCCGGCTTGAACCGCTTTGACTGAGCAGATGATGATATCGCCCAGACCCGCATATCGACGCCGGCTACCGCCGAGCACCTTGATGCACATTACTTCTTTGGCGCCGCTATTATCAGCTACGGCGAGTCGTGTTTCTTGTTGAATCATGGCATAAACCAGTTAGTTATTCGTAAAACAACTTTGCAAAGTTGAGCAGGGCAAGCAGCTATTCGGTCTTCGCCGCTTCGCCTTCTTCGCCAGCCAAATTCTGAATTGTGGCCGTCTCTTCAGTCGACTGAGAGCGTTTGGCAGCACGCAAAGCTGCCAAGTCAACTTCCTTGTTCTTCTCGACGACGCGGAGCAAAGTCCAGCAGCTTCAGACGACTCAGCGGTCGGCTCTCTTTGATTTCGACCTTGTCACCGATGGCCGATTCATTGTTCTCGTCGTGAACGTGGCAGACCGTACGGCGTTTAACGTACTTGCCGTACTTAGCGTGCTTGACTAAGCGATCGATTTCGACCCGCCGGGTCTTGGCCGCTTTGTCGCTCGTGACGAATCCAACTAAAACTCTCGCTGGCATGTTGCCCTACCAATTATCTGTCAGTTGACTTGCTGGTTACCTTAGGAATTCGACGCCTTGGCGCGTTGCGTTTGCAACGTCCGGACACGTGCAATCAATCGACGGTTGCGGCGTGCTTCTGACGGAGAATCCAATTTCTCAGTTTGCGATTGAACTCGCAAGCGAAAAAGCTGGGTTGCCGCGTCTTTGGCAGTCAATTCCAACTGCTCGTCGCTCATTTCCCGCAATTCGTTAATCTTCATTCCAATACCTTCACTTTATCTTTTCGCAACGTATCTCTCGTCGCACTATGTCTACATGTCATGTCGCATCACACCAGCGAGCGGTTCGCACTAGCAATGCTTACCGTGCAAGCCACAGCGGCTGGTGTTTACGCCAGTCGACGCCGCACCAGTCGTACTGGAATTGGCATTTTAGCCGCCAAGCGTGCGAAACAAACTTTCGCTTGCTGTTCGGTTACGCCTGCCAATTCGTACAAAACCGTGCCCGGTTTGATAACAGCCACCCACGCTTCAGGTTCGCCTTTACTTTACTCCATCCGAGTCTCCAAAGGCTTGAGGAGATAGGTTTGTCAGGAAAAATGCGAATGAACAAACGCCCTTCGCCGCGCACATATTGCTGCGCCGCGATACGACCGGCTTCGATCGTGCGAGCTTTGATCCAACCACCCTGCGTTGCTTGCAAACCAAAGTCGCCAAAGACGACTTTGTTGCCGCGGGTGGCATTACCTTTTATGCGCCCTCTTTGGCTTTTTCGATGCTTGACCCGCTTGGGCATCAGCGCCATCGCTGGAGTCTCCCGCGTAAGAACCTTGATTTACCCAGACTTGAATTCCGAGATTTCCCTGAGGTGTCTGAGCCTCGGAGAAACCGTAGTCGATCTTGGCTTGGATGGTACTTAGCGGTAGCGAACCGGCGGTTGCCTTTTCGCGACGCGCCATTTCGGCACCACCCAATCGCCCCGCCAACTGAACCTTGATGCCCTTGGCACCCGCGTTCATGGTGGTCTCCAACGCCCGTTTCATGGTACGTCGGAAGTTTGCTCGTTTCATCAATTGCTGGGCGATATCTTCGGCCACCAACTGAGCTTGAATTTCTGGACGCGAAATTTCTTCAATCTTGAGATTCACGCGCCGGCCAATCAAGGACTGCAACTCTTCCTGCAGCTTCTCGACGTCCTGGCCTTTTTTCCCAATGATCAATCCTGGTCGAGCCACGAACAGCATGACTCGAACTTCGTCTCGCGTTCGCTCGATCTCAATGCGATCGATGCCCGCACTCTTGTACTGCGTACGAAACCGCTGGTCGGGATGCTTGCGAATAAAAGCTCGGATCTTCTGGTCTTCGACCAGCAGTTCCGCGAACTCTTGCTTCGAGGCGTACCAACGGCTCTTCCAGCCAACGACCACGCCGGTTCTAAAACCAACTGGATTGACCTTTTGTCCCATAACAAAACTCGCTTGAACGGTTATGATCGCCACCCGCAGGCGGCAACGGATTTCTATAAATCTTCAATCTTGCTAAGTTCGACCGTGATGTGAGCTGTCCGTCGCAAAATGCCGAAGGCCATACCACGGGCACGCGGACGGATCCGCTTAAAGGTGGGGCCGCCATCTACGCGTGCTTCGGTCACCACCAAACGTTCCGGATTGCTGGTACTACCACGATTCTGGTCTGGATCCTGCGCATTGCCCACCGCACTCCGCAAGACCTTCTCCAGCATTCTGGCACCACGGTGCGGCTGATACTTGAGCAGGTCGAGCGCCTCGTCGGCGAATTTGCCCCGCACCAAGTCCGCTAAAGGGCGAACTTTGCGAGCGCTAATTCGAGCGTATTTGTGAGTTGCACGGAAAGCCATGACGCAAACCCCAAAACTAATTTTCGTTAACTATGTCTTAAAAATCTATGTCTTAAAAATCTATGTCTTAAAACGACATTCAATAATGCACTGTTGCACCGATCGGCGGTACTACTTCTTGCCCTTGCCGGTATGTCCGCGGAAAGTTCTGGTTGGAGCAAACTCACCCAACTTATGGCCAATCATGTCTTCGGTGACCAGCACCTTTAAATGCTGCTTCCCGTTGTGCACCATGAACGTTACTCCCACAAACTCGGGCACGATCGTACAGCGCCTAGCCCAAGTGGTAATCGGTTCACTTGAACCAGACTCTTGTTGCTTGACAACTTTGCCGTAAAGCCTTGGCTCGACGAACGGGCCTTTTTTTGTGGAACGTCCCATAACTACTTTTCAACTAACTGCTTATGCTTGAACTGCTAAACAAAACTCGCAACCGGACCTTGCAAAACAATCTGCCCAACGGTCCGCTACTTAAGCTTCAACTGGCCGTAGCGTCGCGACCGGCGTCGGCGGATGATCGCCGAATTCGATGGCTTGCGTCGGGCTCGTGTCGAACCACCCTTGGTCGGTTTGCCTTGTGGCGTAACTGGATGGCGACCGCCCTTGGTTCGACCTTCACCACCACCGTGCGGGTGATCGATGGGGTTCATCGCGGTTCCACGTACGTGTGGACGGCGACCCTTCCAGCGATTCCTACCTGCCTTACCAATTACAATAGCGTCGTGATCCGGGTTGCTGGCTTTGCCAATCGTTGCTCGGCAATTGCCAGGCACCCGCCGTATTTCACCACTGGGAAGACTCAACTGCGCCCAATCTGCTTCCCGAGCCATCAAGGTGGCCAGCGTTCCGGCACTACGGCACATGCATCCGCCGCGACCAGGTTGCAGTTCGATGCAGAATACCTCCGTACCGGCCGGCATGTTCTTCAGCGGCAGGCAATTGCCAACTTTTGGCGGAGCGTCTGGGCCGTTCTGAACGGTGTCCCCGGCTTTTAATCCATCTGGTGCGACCACATAACGCTTCTCACCGTCCGCGTAATGCAGTAGTGCGATGCGGCTAGAACGATTGGGGTCATACTGAATCGAGTCGACCTTTGCTGGAATTCCGTCTTTATTGCGTTTGAAGTCAATCACGCGATACTGCTGCTTGTGGCCGCCGCCGCGGTGCCTGGCAGTGATCTTGCCCTGATTGTTTCGGCCGCCCTTTTTCTTCTTTGGCCGCAGCAACGACTTTTCCGGCTTAGCGCCTACCGTCAGTTCGCTAAAGTCGCTGACGGACGCATTGCGGCGACCGGCGGACGTTGGCTTGTATTTGCGAATTCCCATGTTTCTAACCCAAAACTATGTCGTGTACAGGCACTTGGCCATCAAGGAAGGAGCGAATCCAACTAGAAGAAGTCAATGCGGTGTTCGGAGTTCAGCTTCACGATGCCCTTCTTCCAAGTGCTTGTCACGCCAGCCCGATTGCGGTAGCGGCGAGTTTTGCCTCGGCGATTCTGCGTCATAACCTTATCGACCACGACATTAAACAATTCCTCAACGGCTCGACGCACGTCGGTCTTGGTCGCCTGCGGATGGATCTCAAAGGCGTAGTGATTATTGCGAGCGGCGCGATGCACGCCTTTTTCGGTGACCAAAGGGCGAATGATCACTTGATGTGATTCGAGCTTCAGGCCCGGCTTGGCGGTCGGCGATTCAGTTGTTTTTGCTTGACTCATGATCTTTCATACCTTGCCAGCACTAGGCTGCCGAAGTAGCCTCCGTTTGAGTTGCCCGTGACTTAATCAGCTCAACAGCATCCTTGGTCAGCAGCATTCGCTTGGGACGCAACATACCTAAGGCATTCAAGTCCGCAACACGCGTAACGCTGACGCCCCGCACATTACGGGAACTCATATACAAATTTTGGGAGTAGTCTGGTGTGGCAACGATGGTAGTTACACCCTCGAGGCCTACAGGCTTTCAACGTGGCTGCAAACTCTTTGTCTTTGGTGCGGCCATATCCAGTTGGTCGACGACCACCACTTCGCCATCGGCGAACTTGGAAGCAATGGCCATGCGCGTGGCCAGCTGCACAGCCTTCTTGGGCATGCGGTAATAAAATGAGCGTGGACGCAACTGCATCGCATGGCCACCGCCGCGTCGCTGAGGCGCACGACGCGAGCCAACCCGAGCGTTGCCCGTACCCTTTTGCCGATACAGCTTCTTGGTTGAGCCCGAAACTTCGCCGCGACCCTTGGACTTCTTGGTGCCTTGACGCTGGCAGGCCAGGTACATCACGACCGCATCGTGCAACAATTGCTTGTTGATCCGTGGGGCAATCTGAGCTGGATCGACGTCGATCTTGCCAACCTCAGTACCCTGTTGATCGTAAACCGGCAAAGTAACCATGTGACCTGTATCCAATAAACTCTGAACAACTCTTATCTCTAACTTTAGCCAATCAAGCCCTAGCCAACCTTGTTGGTCTCGCGAACCACAACAAAGCCACCATTGGGGCCTGGTACCGCACCACGGACGAGCAGCAAGTTATTCTCGGCATCGACGCGTGCGATCTTCAGATTGCGACTGGTGATCTGAGCACCACCATAGCGACCTGCCATCTTCTGGCCCTTAAAAACACGGCCAGGATAGGTGGCCATGCTTGTACCGCCAGCGTGGCGGTGGCACTTCTTCACGCCGTGCGTAGCGCGCTGGCCACTAAAGTTATGCCGCTTCATGACACCAGAGAAGCCACGCCCCTTGCTAGTGCCGACTACATCCACGGCAGCCGTGCCTTCGAAAATTGCAGCCGTTACCTCGGCACCCACTTCAAGATCCGCTTTGCCACGCAACTCACGAACAAATCGCTTGGGCTCGCAACCCGGCTTAGCAGACGCTTCGACACCCGCTGCGGACAATTTCTTCGAGCGCTTGCTGCCGATGGCCGCCACGTGCCCACGCTCCGAGCGGCTGCTCAAACGGCGAGGCTTGTCAAGAAAGCCCAATTGTACGGCTTCATACCCATCGCGTTCGACCGTACGGACCTGCAGCACGTGACAGGGGCCGACTTCTATTACAGTCACAGGAACAGCCGTGCCGTCTTCCTGGAAAATCTGCGTTGTACCGACCTTGCGGCCGAGAATACCCTTTGTCATCTCTGCATTTCCCGTCAAACGCTTGCCAACTGGGACCAAGGATTAACCTGGGTTACCCAGTCAACATCCGTATCATACAGTTGGACTCTTAAAAAAATATGCAAATTGCGACCGACACAAATCAGCCGCACCAACCAGCACTAGCGTGCAGTTGCCTTGATCTTGATGTCGACACCCGCCGGCAAACTCAGCTTATTGAGCGACTCGATCGTCTTTGCCGTGGCTTGCCGAATGTCAATCAATCGCTTGTGCGTACGGATCTCGAATTGCTGACGCGCCTTCTTGTCGATGTGCGGACCAGACAAAACCGTGTAACGTTCGATGCGGGTGGGCAAAGGAATTGGGCCGTGAACTTCAGAGTGAGTTCGCTTGGCAGTATCCACAATCTCCTGGGCACTCTGGTCGAGTACCGAGTGATCGTATGCTTCCATTCGAATCCGAATGACTTCGTGGGAACCTGCCGACACAATGAGACCTCTTTGACCGTTTACATCGAAACACAAGCGGGACCCGCACCGGCGTCGGATGCACAACAGGCTCCGATCTCGTGTGGGGAAGCGGGAAAGTTTAAGAGTCCTCGAGGATGTCGTCAACTCCAAAATGAACTTCGGACGAAAATGAAGGGCTCGGAGTGAACTCGTCGCCATTTCATTGCATCGTTATCGCGAACTCTTGGTGGAATCGACACGTGCACGAATGTCGTTTTACTCGCCAAAACAACGTCTTGAAGTGGTGATTTGAGGGTAAATGATGAAGCGGGGCAAGATCTGCCATGGATGATTGGCGGGCCGCACGCTACAACCGTTAGAAGTTGCGGAAGTGATAGAAGTTACCAGGAGAGCCTCTTGCGACCGGGCGCACGGGCGCTGTGTGGCCTGAAAATTGGGCGTTCGTCACAGTCCGTTAGCTCCCCAGCGGCAAGCCGAAGGCATGTTATGGAACTGGCGGAACTTGATTCAGGTGAATCCAGGTCGATGCCACGCTAGATGTACAGGAATTCGCGTAACGTCGCAGGTCCTTCGTGAAATATGACAAAACCAACCGTTAGTCCCGATGTCTTTAGCAAGAAGCCAGCTTCCTCGTGGCGACGCGCCTTGTGGCGAGGGTCTGCAATTATCGCGCCCCCACTAGTGACTCTGCTGGTCTTAATCTGGTTGGCCAGTGCCGTAGAGCAATATGTACTCCTGCCCGTCGAACGTGGTTCACGGTGGCTGCTGGTCAAAACCACTGCACAAATCCTGGATGCACCGCCAGTTGGTTCTGAACTGCTCGTGGAAGATGCCCCCGAGCGGGGTTTTATTTACGAGGGAGTTAAGTACGTCCAGCCGCCGATCGGTCGCAAGTTCTTGCCGGATTACATTATCAGTCACGTAGATTTCAAAGCCGATCTACTTCCCAAGGATATGCAGGAACCTCTCTCGGCACACAACTACTATTCAGCCTACTTTAAATTGCGGTATATGCCGCGCTACTTTACGATCCCCCTGCTGTTGCTGGTGCTGCTGTGCGTTCTATTTTTTGTAGGGCGTTTTCTGGCTGCTGGTGTCGGACGGTTGTTTGTCAACGGGTTCGAACGCGTGGTGAGCCAGCTTCCCGTCGTTCGCAATTTGTACTCTTCGGTCAAGCAAGTTACAGATTTCGTCTTGTCCGAACGCGAGATTGAGTTTACGCGGGTGGTGGCGGTCGAGTATCCGCGGGTAGGCATCTGGTCGCTGGGGTTCGTTACGAGCGACAGCCTACAGCCGCTGCGAGCCGCTCTGGGCGAAGAGATGCTGAGTATCTTTATTCCCACGTCGCCGATGCCCATGACCGGCTTTACTATCAACGTCCGCCGACGCGAGGCCATTGATCTGGAATTGACGATCGATCAAGCGGTGCAGTTTATTGTCAGTTGCGGTGTGGTCTGTCCTCCCACGGACGCCCGCAAATTGCGACCTGCCAATCCCGCTTTGATCGACTTGCCCGAGAATGAGTGAGTCGTCTTTCGCACAATTTTTCGTTCGGGATATTTCGCTTCCATACGCTGATCTATAACACAAGCCAAGCTTCAGGGCACCAAAACGTCAGTCAACGCGAATCAGCGACTATTTCGCGGCTGCACGGCGTTGGCGATCGCGGAGCGCTAAACCAATCCCCGCCTCAGTCGCCAATTCTAATAAAACGACGCTGGCCCCGCGACGATCTGCTTGTCGTAGTAACTCGTAGAATTCGCGGGCATACTGCTCCGTCGAATCAATATGGCTGTGCATGCAAATGTGCTCGATAGACAAGTCAGCTACCGCTTGCCGCGTGTCAGCTTGGCAAGTCACGACAGCCAGCGCAGTGTCGTGTTGCGCAAATAGTTCCGAAAGCTGTTCGGCCGATTCAAACAACAAGACTTGGGCTGTGGGCTGGTAGTGCGGGTGCCGCAATCCAGGCGAATTTAATGGCTGCGCTGTGTTTCCTTCTCCCTCCCGACCTGGCTCCCATGTTCGCGTGCGCGGCTCGACAGCTTGCAATTGTTCCAGTGTGATTGCGCCGGGGCGTAGCAGCACGGGCGATGCGCCACAGCAGTCGATCACGGTAGATTCGAGCCCAACCTGACTTAACTCCCCGCACAGCACTGCGTCGATGCGACCGTCTAAGTCTTCCAGGACGGCTTGCCACGTGGTACAGCTTGGGCGTCCAGAGCGGTTGGCCGACGGTGCGGCAATGGGCCGCTGGGCGGCGGCGAGCAGTTCCCGGGCGAGGTCACATCGCGGTATGCGAATGGCAACGCTATCCAAATCCGCTGTTACGCGGCTGCAGATTTCGGTTCGCTTGGGCAAGACGACGGTCAGTGGCCCTGGTGCGAAAGCGTCCAGGAATCGTTTGGCCATATCGGGTAATTCTCGCGCGGCCAAGCTCCATTGATCGGCGGCCGCCAAATGGACGATGAGCGGATTATCGCTGGGACGGCCTTTCGCGGTGAACAGGCGTGCCACGGCGGCAGGATTCGTCGCGTCGACGCCCAGCCCATAGACGGTTTCCGTTGGAAATGCGACCAGACCGCCAGCGAGCAACAGCCGAGCAGCCTCTGTGGGTGAATCGAGCCGCTGAGTAGTTACAGTATCCAAGGAATTCTGTGAATTGGAGAAAGAATCAGTCGATTACGACAGAATGCCTTGAACCAACTGGCCGTGTACGTCGGTCAAGCGATAGTCGCGACCCTGGAAGCGATAGGTCAAACGCTTGTGGTCAAATCCGAGCAAATGCAAGATGGTGGCGTGCAGATCGTGGACATGCACCGTGTCCTCGGCCACATTGAAGCCGAGTTCATCTGTCGCGCCGTAGGTAATCCCCGGCTTGATGCCACCTCCGGCCAGCCACATTGTGAACGAATTCGGATGGTGATCGCGGCCATCATTACCGCCTTGGACCATCGGTGTCCTCCCGAATTCACCTCCCCAAATAACGAGCGTTTCATCGAGCAAGCCTTGTTGCTTCAAGTCCTTGACGAGCGCCGCCGCAGCTTGATCCGTATCTAGGCAGTTCTTGGCTAAGTCCGTCTTCAGCCCGCCGTGTTGGTCCCACGATTCATGAAAAAGCTGGACAAATCGCACGCCACGCTGCACCAAACGCCGCGCGAGTAGGCAGTTGTTCGCAAAGGAGCTGGCCCCTGGCTGGGCACCGTACATTTCCAAAATATGCTGCGGCTCTTGCTCCAGCGCCATCGCCTCGGGTGCGCTGGCCTGCATGCGGAAAGCCATCTCGTAAGAGTTAATGCGGGTTGCGATTTCAGGATCGCCAATCTGTTCTAAGCGACCGCGGTTCAAGCGAGCGATCGCGTCCAGGGATTGGCGTTGAGTGATCGCGTCGATGCCTGCCGGATTGGAGAGATACAATACGGGATCGCCGCTACTGCGGAATTCGACACCCGAGTGCACTGTGGGCAGGAAACCCGAGTTCCAGTTGCCGCTGCCAGCACTAGGGCCCTTCTTGCCGCTGTTGAACACAATGTAAGCTGGCAGATCGCGTGATTCACTGCCCAAACCGTAGGTGACCCACGCACCCATGCTTGGACGTCCGAACTGCTGTGATCCGGTGGACATCATCAATTGAGCAGGAGCGTGGTTAAACGCATCGGTCTTCATCGAGCGGACGATGCACAGTTCGTCAGCCACCGCCGCGGTGTGCGGCAGGAGTTCCGATATCTCAGCACCCGACTGCCCATGTTTGGCAAACTTAAACTTGGGACCCAGCAATTTGGAATTGGGATTGATAAAGGCAGCTCGATAGCCGTCCAGTAAATCCTGGGGTGGGAGTGTCCCGTCGAGCCTTTCCAGCGTGGGTTTGTAGTCGAACAGTTCAAATTGACTTGGGCCACCGCCCATGAACAGCAAGATGACGTTCTTGACTTTTGCCGGATGATGCGGGGACTTGGGTGCCAGCGGGTCATTGCCCGTTGTTCCATCCGCACTCAGCAGATTTTCAGCGAGCAGACTCGTTAGCGCGATCTGCCCCAGCCCAATCCCGCATTGCTGCAAGAACCAGCGTCGACGCAAGGTATCATGTTTTTTTGTTTGGGAGATGTCGTGATTCATACACCCATTATAAACGCAAATGCGCTGGTCGGAGAACGCGTCCCATGCGATTTGTGACGCGCGGAGGGTGAAATCATCTACCGGCGATCAACAAGCGTCGAACTTGCTTAGCTTTCCGAGCTTTCCGCCAGTCTGTTATGAATGGTCTTTCGTCATGGATCAGGCACCGATTTCGGCGGCGATGGAGAAGGCGATTTCCATAGCTTGTTGATAGTTCAAGCGTGGATCGCAAGTAGTGTTATAGGCGGTGTGCAAGTCGTCTTCGGTCAGGCCACCTGCGCCGCCGAGGCATTCGGTGACGTTTTCGCCAGTTAGCTCTAAATGCACGCCACCCAAGCGTGTACCGCAGGAGCGGTGAACCGCGAACGCGCCGCGCAGCTCGCCGAGAATGTCATCAAAGCGACGGGTCTTGTGGCCGGAATTGGCCGAGACGGTATTGCCGTGCATGGGATCGCAAACCCATAGCACTTTGACACTAGCCGATTCGATTTCATCGATCAACTTCGGTAGCACACTTTCGACTTGGCCGTACCCAAAGCGATGGATGAGCGTAATACGACCGGGTTCATTCTCGGGATTCAACAGTCGCACCAGGTCGACAATCTCGGCTGGCGAAGCGGTCGGACCGACTTTGATCCCCAAGGGATTGCGAATCCCGCGCATCATTTCGACGTGAGCACCAGAAATGGCGCGAGTCCGCTCGCCGATCCAAGGAAAGTGGGTGCCTAAATTGTAGACACCGGTCCCTTGCACGCTTGTGCGCGTCAGCGACTGTTCGTAGTGTAGGTGCAGCGCCTCGTGTGACGTAAAAAAGTCGACTCGGCGTAGTTCAGCAATGGGCCCATTTGAAATCGCGTCGATAAAACGCAGGGCACCCGATAGAGATGCGACGAGGTGCTGATACTGCTGGAATTTGACGGACTCGGCGACAAAGTTCAAATTCCAGTTTTCGGGATGATGCAAGTCGGCAAATCCACCTTCGCTTAGCGCTCGGATAAAATTCAGCGTCAGGGCTGAGCGCTCGTAGCCGCGCAGCAACAGTTGGGGATCGTTGCGGCGATGGCCATTGGAGAATGGCGAGTGGTTGATCAAATCGCCCCGGTAACTAGGCAGGGTAACGCCATCGCGACTTTCGGTGTCACTACTGCGTGGCTTGGCATACTGGCCAGCGATGCGACCGACGCGAATCACGCGTTGCCTCGAGCCGAAAATCAGCACGAGACTCATTTGCAGAAGTACCTTGAGCTTGCTGGCGATCGTTTCAGATTGGCAATCATCAAACGATTCCGCACAGTCACCGCCTTGGAGCAACCATGCATCGCCAGCTTGGGCGGCGGCGATTTGCGTACGTAACTTATCTACTTCCCAGCTTGTCACTAGCGGCGGCAGCCGTCGCAGCACGGCTAGCACCTCGTTCAATTCGGCCGGGTCTTCATATTGAGGCTGCTGGTTAGCAGGTAACGCCCGCCATGATTCGGGAGTCCAGGTCTTTGGCATTGTCAGTTTTTCAGGCGAGAGCGGAACGAGGATGTTCGGGTTGGAGCAGATGGGAGTAAGTAGGAGTTGTCGGGTGTTTTTGGCTTCGGGCGAGTTGGCGCAGACCCTATCGTTTAACGACTAGCCGTAGGCGACCGCGTCAGCCTCGCTTGACCGCGCGGGGGACGCTGACGCCTGCGGCTCGTCGTTAAACGATACGCTGGCGCCTCCGGCTCGTCGTTAAACGATGCGCTGACGCCTGCGGCTCGTCGTTAAACGATGCGCTGACGCCTGCGGCTCGTCGTCAAACGATACGCTGACGCCTGCGGCTCGTCGTTAACCGATACGCTGGCGCCTCCGGCTCGTCGTTAAACGATACGCTGACGCCTACGGCTAGTCGTTAAACGATGCGCTGACGCCTACGGCTCGTCGTCAAACGATGCGCTGACGCCTGCGGCTCGTCGTCAAACAATGCGCTGACGCCTGCGCTCGTCGTCAAACGATGCAGCTAACGATACGCTGACGCCTGCGGCTCGTCGTTAAACGATGCGCTGACGCCTGCGGCTCGTCGTCAAACGATGCGCTGACGCCTGCGGCTCGTCGTCAAACGATGCGCTGACGCCTACGGCTAGTCGTCAAACGATACGCTGACGCCTACGGCTAGTCGTCAAACGATACGCTGACGCCTACGGCTAGTCGTCAAACGATACGCTGACGCCTGCGGCTAGTCGTCAAACGATACGCTGACGCCTGCGGCTCGTCGTTAAACGATGCGCTGACGCCTGCGGCTCGTCGTTAAACGATGTGCTGACGCCTACGGCTAGTCGTTAAACGATGCGCTGACGCCTGCGGCTCGTCGTAAAACGATGCGCTGGCGCCTGCGGCTAGTCGTTAAACGATGCGCTGACGCCAGCGGCTTGCCGTCAAACGAATTGTTTATGGCCGCCTGCTGAAAACGATGCACAGGCGTTGGCCAAGGCTTAAGCGTAATCGCTTGGGCGATTTCTAGCTAGGCAGGCCATCGGTGTTGGTTTCGTTTGAAAAGTGCAGAGCGATCGAGGCTTGGTTGACAGGCCTGATGACACCGCGCTCAGTGATCAACGCGGTAATCAATTCCGCAGGAGTGACGTCAAAGGCTGGGTTATAGACATCGACTCCAGACGGTGCGACGCTCATTCCGTAGGGTGCGACGATCTCCGCAGGGTCGCGTTGTTCGATTGGTATGTCAGCACCGTCGACTAGTTGGAGGTCAAACGTGCTGCTAGGGGCTGCGACATAAAATGGGACTTGGTGGTAGCGCGCACAGACCGCCAAGGCGTATGTGCCGATTTTGTTGGCGGCGTCACCCCGGGCGGTTATGCGGTCGGCCCCCACGATCACCGCATCAATGGGCTGCGTCTGCATGACGTGGGCGGCCATTGAATCGCAGATAACCGTCGTCGGGATACCCCGCTGATGCAACTCCCACGCCGTCAGTCGAGCGCCCTGCCACAGCGGACGTGTTTCGTCCGCGAACACGCGGAGCTGCTTGCCTTGATCTTGACAAGTAAACATGACGCTCAAAGCCGTCCCGTATTCGGCCGTGGCTAGGCCACCAGCATTGCAGTGCGTAATCAGTGTGGCCTGCTGCGGAATGAGATCCGCTCCGTGACGACCGATGGCATGGCACATGTCGCGGTCTTCGGCGTGAATCGCGCGGGCTTCGGCCAGCAGGGCCGATCGTAGTTCGTGATTGTTGAGTGGTCCATCGATCACCCGCCGCATGCGATCCAGGGCCCAAAACAGATTAACAGCCGTCGGACGGCTGGTCGCCAAGTAATCGGCCGCCGCTGAGGCGGCTTTCTTGAGGCTGTCCGAATGCGCGTCTGAGCGAGTTGGATCCGCCAGGGCGACGCCGTAGGCCGCGGCAATTCCGATTGCTGGAGCGCCGCGGACGCGGAGCATCTTGATCGCTTCCCATACGGTTTCTACGTTTCCACACTTGATCAGCTGCAGTTGATTGGGGAGCAGCGTCTGATCGATGAGTTGCAGGTATCCGCTCTCATCACCAATCCACTGGACGGCGGCAGGCGTAGTAATTGATGCTTGAGACATGGCAGGAAGCAGGTGCAGGAAGTGAGTGAAGTGAAGTTGCGTGATTTTGGACTGCTCCGGCTTGGCGGAGCTTTGTTGTGCAGAAGATGTGGTGCAAAATGGGACTAGGTTGAAACCCTGTGCTCTAGCCCAATCATCTCCCAACCAATGCTCCATACTCGCCGCGTCCCATTAGCGAATACCAAATACCAAATACCAAATACCAAAGCGGCGATGAATCGCCGCACTCCATATAGTCTTCGGGTTACGATTATTCATTAAACGGCAAATCGAAGGTCTCAGCCACCGGGCGATTGGTGATCTTGCCACGCATGATGTTGGCGGCAGAGCGGAGTGCTGGCGAGGAGTCGACGGCTTGCTCAATACCGTTGGCCAGCTTGATTACCCACGGAAGCGTAACATTGCATAGGGCAAACGTGCTGGTACGCCCGACGGCGCCAGGCATGTTGGTGACGCAGTAGTGCAACACGTCGTCAACCATATACGTTGGGTTCTTGTGCGTGGTTGGTCGACTGGTTTCGAAGCAGCCGCCCTGATCAATGGCCACGTCGATAATGACCGAGCCTGGCTTCATGAGCACAAGATCTTCCTTTCTGACCAAGTGCGGCGCTTTGGCACCTGGAATCAAGACCGCACCAATGACCAAGTCGGCAAGTTTGAGTTGCTCACGAATGATGTGTCGATCACTGAACAGCACGTTCACGTTGGGTGGCATGATATCGTCCAAGTACCGCAGGCGATCCATATTGACGTCTAAGATGGCCACGTCAGCTTGAAAGCCAGCGGCAATCTTGGCAGCATTCGCGCCGACGACTCCGCCGCCTAGGACGGTGATGTGGGCTGGTGCCACACCCGGAACGCCACCTAGCAAAATGCCGCGTCCCATCTGCGGACGCTCCAGGTACTTGGCGCCCTCCTGGATACTCATTCTTCCAGCCACTTCGCTCATCGGTGTCAGTAGTGAGAGCCTCCCTCGCTCGTCTTCGAGGGTTTCGTAGGCGAGACAATTGCAATCGGCTTGGACCATCGCCTCGGTCAATTCACGACTGGCGGCGAAGTGGAAGTAGGTGAACAGCGTCTGGCCCGGCCGGATCAAAGGAAACTCTTCGGCTTGCGGTTCTTTGACTTTGACAATCAAGTCGGCTTGGGCATAGACTTCTTGCAAGCTCGATACCAACTTCGCACCGGCTTGCAGGTAAGCGTGATCGGCGAGCCCAGAGCCGATGCCAGCGCCGGCTTGCAAGATAACCTCGTGGCCGCGCAATGTTAACTCTTCGACACCTACCGGCAGCATGGCGACACGGTATTCGTCTTGCTTGACTTCTGCTGGCACGCCAATGATCACAATGCACCTCAATAATTGAACTTGGAGGATTCGGTAGGCAAACAACGTCAGAGTCTGGTATCGAGTTGAATTCAGGACTCGCACGTCACCGTCCGCGAAGCGAATTTTAGGATTGTAGACTCTGCGATCGTTGCCGACTAGCAAGCGGAGCGCTGGGCGACTTGTTACACTGTTGTGCCATCCCTGGCCCTGCCCCACTCGAATTTTCAGCGGCGGCGGTTGGATGAGGATCGGGAGTCTTTTCAGCCTAAATCGCTTTACCCAGCCTGCCGCCAGCCACATCGCCAGTCCCACAACCTTCCGCATTCTCATCGACGAAGAAACCTACCATGGCCATCAGCGATCCCTACGTTCTGCGCGAAGAAAATATCAAGGAACCGCCAACGAGTCTGCTGGGTAGTCTTCGATACATCGGTCCCGGTTTTATTTTGTCGGCCTCGATCGTGGGCTCTGGCGAATTGATTTCGACTACGTTGCTTGGTGCTGAAGCGGGTTTTGTGTTGATGTGGTTCATTATCTTCAGTTGTCTTGTCAAGGTTGCCGTACAAGTCGAGTTTGGCAAGCATGCAATTAGTTCAGGCGAACCGACCATGGCATCGCTTAATACGTTGCCAGGACCGAAGTGGGGCAAAGCTAATTGGTCGATCTGGACTTGGCTGGTGCTGATGATTGGCAAGATGATGCAGGTTGGTGGTATCGTGGGTGGTGTCGTGCAAGCGATGGCAGAGATGTTTCCAGTACTGAAGGACATGCCCTACAAAGCGGTGGCCTTGTATGCAGTCGCTGCGTCGGTTGCGCTGCTGATCTTTCGCGGCTACTATGTGTTAGTTGAGAAAGCATCGTTGATCATGATCGGGGCGTTTACCCTCTTTACATTGGCTTCGCTGATTGCACTACAAGCTACCGAGTTGGCGATCACGTGGGAGCAATTGGCGAGCGGACTGGTGCCCAATATGCCCTCGAGCACAAGCATTCTGTTGATTGCAATTGGTGCTTTTGGTATTACCGGCGTCGGTGGCGATGAGATAATGGCTTACAACTACTGGCTCATCGAGAAAGGCTACGCTGCCTACACGGGCCCGAAGAACGATTCGCCCGAATGGGAGCGTCGCGCGCGCGGTTGGATTCGCATCATGATCTTGGACGCGATGTTGGCGATGGTGGCGTATACGGCCATGACCGTCATGTTTTATTTGCTTGGGGCGGCAGTACTTCACGCATTGCAATTGAAGCCCGCTGGTTCAGAGCTTGTGGCCACGCTGAGTTCGATGTACACCAGCTCCTTGGGCCCCGTGCTGGGCGTATGGGCAGGTCGGCTGTTCATCTTGGGTGCGATTGTCGTGCTCTATTCAACATTGTTGGCTGCCTTGGCTGCCTGGACGCGGATGTTTTCTGATGCGTTTGGGCGAATTGGCTGGATCGACTTTCACAACGAAGCCTCCCGCAGGCGGGCCATTGGCATCGCGGCCTGGGTCATTCCTTTTGGATGGGCTACGCTGTTTATGATCATGGGGGACCCCGCCTTCATGGTCATCATCGGTGGCGTAGCAACGGTTGTGATTCTAATTATCGTCGCTTTTGCCGCCCTGTATTTTCGCTATCGTCGACTTGATCCTCGGCTGCGATCAGGTGGCCTTTACGACGCGATGTTGTGGATCAGCGCGGTGTCGATATTCTTGGTCGCCATCTATGTGGTTTACGATAAAGTCTATAAGCAGCTTATCGCGCTCTTGGGTTGACACGCGTGGTGGGGAGGGCCGATTGTCGCTGTGCTGCTATCGATCGGCGAGCGTCTGTGGGGTGGCAGGGGCGTCCTGCCGATACTGCCACGGCAAGATGACTTGGAACGTACTGCCGGTACCAAGTTGGCTGGTCAAGCGGATTTCGCCCCCGAGCAACTTGCATAGTTCTTTCACGATCGACAAGCCTAGGCCAGTACCAGAGTACTGACGCGTCAGTCCGTCGTTCTGCAGGATTGCATTGCTTTGCCGAAATTTCTCGAAAATGATCTCGAAATCCGATTCCGGGATGCCAACTCCTGTGTCGCTGACTCTGATCTGGAAGTACTGCTCCGAGACGGGCGCGACGCGGACGGTAACAATCCCGCCGTCGGGCGTGAATTTGATCGCGTTCGACAAGAGGTTGGTCAGAATCTGTTGGATTTTCGGTTGGTCTTGGAAAACGGGTTGCAAACCCGGGGAGAATTCGGTTTGCAAGTCCATGTTCTTTTCGTCGGCGAGCGTTCGCAGGATGTCACATTGGGCATCGACCAGCAGCGGCAGCTCAAACGAAGTGGGTGTTACGTTCATCTTGCCAGCTTCGACCTTGGCAAGGTCTAGAATGTCATTGATCATCTCCAGCAACAGTTTGCCGCTTTTCTGGATGTTCTGGGCGTAACGCTTTTGCTTTTCAGTCAATGAAGAGATGTCTTGCAGGACATCGCTGAAGCCAATGATGCTGTTGAGTGGCGTCCGAAGTTCATGGCTCATATTGGCCAAAAAGTCGCTCTTGAGTCGATTGCCTTCGTAGAGTTTCAGGTTGGCCTGCGCAAGTTGATCAACGCGAAAATCCAGTTCGCGGTTTAACACCTGCAGTTTGTCTTGGCCTTCGGTCATATGCCGCAACATACGATTGAACGCATCACCCAATTCGTTGAATTCATCGCCCGTGTCGATGTTCGCCCGCAAGTCGGTATTGCCGCGACTGATTTCATCACTAACATTCTTCAAGTGCTGCAAGGGGAACAGCACTAGTCGCCGTAGAACCCAGTGCACGACGAATAGAGTAACGACGACAGTGACCATGGCGATGGCAATCATTACCGCCACGGTGGTCGGTGAACCCACTTTGGTCTGCTTGAACGGCACCATCACTTTTACGACGCGAAACGGGACTACGTCAGCTACATCGCTCGCCGATGGATATCGACTGTGGCAGGACATGCACTGGTTGGCGAACTGGACCACATGGAAGTACTCATACCAGCCTTCCGCCGGAGCGCTCGCGCGGTCGATACCTGGATCGTCGAAGATCGGACCAGCATCCTCGAACAAGGCAGTCTCTGGGGCGAATTGCCCATAGTAGGCTGGGTCTTCGAGAGTCGCTTCGACCGGAGAAATTGGAGCCGTAATTGGAATTGTGCTGTCCGCGGTCGAGCTGGTGGCTGACCGGTTTGCAGCGAGTTCTGCGTTGTTGGCGTCTTTTTCTAGTTGCCCGCGAAATCGACGCTGGAGGTCTGCCAGGAGTTCGCGTTCGCGCTCAGTGGCTGGCAAGTCGGAATTCGGAAAGTCGCCGTGCTGCGGCACGGGGTCGAGCATCAAGAATTCATGCCGGTAGTAGGGGTTGTACACCAGACGCTCACGGAGGGTAGTCAGCGCCTCGGGTGAGAGAAGATAGGCCGTATCGCCCGGTAGCTCTAAGCCTGGTTCGCGAAATTTGCGTTTGTCGACGTGTTGCCAAGCAATCACCGAACGGGCGTAATCGCGGGCCGATTGCTGCGTTGTGCGAATTACCAAGTCTTCCGCGACGACCTGCAGTACAAACCAGAATGCTAATCCAATTGGAATCACCAACGCCACACCCAGAAACAATAGACTCTTGCGTTCGAGTGTCCAGCCCCGCAGAACTTGGCGAAGTAATCCGGCGCTGGCTTGAGTCCACGTGTTTGTCATGAAAAGAGGCTCTCCGAGCCACGCAGTCTAGTTTAAAAAGCAATCTCTACAGTTTTCCCACCCAATTGTTGTATATACCGGCATGGATGAGCCACGTCTGCCTCCAATTGAGGTGCGCTGCGGTGGACAATAGGAACAAGTGGACAAACCGGCCGTTTTCTGAAGAATTTAGGCCCCGGGCGTTCAAATCGCCTTGGACGTCCATTTTTCGCGTACTTATGCGCCTGCCCAGGTGTTATAGCCAGTCTGTCTGCCCCAGGTATTATATTTTTCTTAGAATTCCCAGCCTGACGACCTGAAATGCTAGCTTTTGCGAGTTGCTTGCGTCGATTGAACTGACTAGCATAATCGGGATCGTACTCGCATCTTCCGCACACAGATAACTTGCCCGCACCATCATATCGGGGACTCGCCATGAAAAAAGGCTTTCGATTTTGGACTCGTTGCACCCTTATTGCAACCTTGACCGTACTGCTTACTTTTAATCCGGCCTGGGCAGGGCGAAGTATTCGAGGATGGCTGAAGAATCGCTCAAACTGCTGCGTCCCCACTACGGTTTGTGAGCCCGTGTGCTGTGAGCCCGTAACTGTGGTTGAATGTCCATGCGAGCCCGCACCACCAATCGAATCTTGTTGCAATGCAGTACCCATGGGGGCGGTTGAATATGCGGCACCCATGATGCCGATGGAATCGAGCATTCCACTAGATTCTGGAATCATCACGTCACCACCCGCAGTCGTTGCTCCGCTGGATTTGAGCCACAGCACGAGCCCTGATAGCATCTTGGATATAACAGGCGTTGCACCGGAGAGTCCATCGGATGCTGCCGCAGATCCAGAACACGCGCTCGCAGATCCAGATCTTGCACCCGCAGATCCAGCACCCGCAGATCCAGCACCTGCAGATCCGGCGCCGGCAGATCCGGTGCCTGCGACCGACCCAGCGCCGGCAGATCCAGATCCAGCGCCGGCAGATCCAGCGGCTAGTAACCCTTTCGGAGCGCCTGGAGCCGGTGACGATCCATTTGGTTCCGCGCCACCCGCCGATCCGGTTCCCGCCGATCCTGCTCCGGTCGATCCAGCTCCAGCTAATCCGGCAGCGGATCCATTTGGCGCGCCCGACCCTACCGGAGACAATCCGTTTGGTGCGGCTGTTGATCCAGCGCCTGCGACGGACCCGGTGCCCGCTGATCCATTTGGTGCAACGGACGGTGCGCCGGCCGCTGACCCAACTGGAGCCGATCCATTTGGGGCTGCTCCTGACCCAGCGCCTGCGACGGACCCGGCACCCGCTGACCCATTTGGTGCAGCCGACCCTGCTGGTAGCGATCCATTTGGTCCGGCCGCAGACGCAATGCCAAATGACGAACTATTCCCACCGGCCGACCCAGCGCCCGGCGGTGAACTGTTTCCAGCGGACCCGGCGCCCGGCGGCGGCGAGCTGTTTCCAGCGGACCCGGCTCCGGCAGCCGACGCTGCACCAGGTGGCGGTTTGTTCGATGAACCTGCACCGGCGGCTGACCCTGCGGGTGGATTGTTTGACGATGCGGGGTTATTCGATGATCCCGCTCCCACAGGCGACGCGGCCGGCGAAGCCGCACCCGCAGATGACAATGTCTTTGGACAACCGACGACTACGGACGCTGTTCCCAATGCCGACTTTGACAACCTGTTTGGCACACCAGCCGCTGAGGACTCCTCGGCGTTGGAAAACTCGGATCACGACGAAGCAATTGTTGCCGACGCTGTGCGGGTTTGGCATGACAACACTGGCACGTTTGAAGTCACAGGACGTTTGGCGGAAATCTATCCTGACAAAGTTCGATTGCTGAAGGACAATGGGCGGTATTGCACCGTCCCCATGCGTCGCCTATCGGACGGTGATCGAGTTTTCGTGGAGACAATCGCTAGCAAGCTGCCTCCAGCGGCAGTCCAGTTGGTAGCGATCTCCAACTAGCTAACGCTGCCGAAGGGTCGGGAGTCTTTTCAGCCCAAATCGCTCAACTCATTAACCACATGTTCCCATAAGCGGCAGGCGGCGCTGCTGACAAGACTCCCGACCCTTTCCCGTCGACTTCAAGTTCGTGAACGGCTACGAAATAAAAGACTAAGGGAAGTAAGCTAGCTGAGCTTGCTTCCCTTTTTTACTTAGAGAACCACCCGTCCATGACCATAAGTGAAACTCAGGAATCTTCCGCCGCAGCAGTCGGTTCGCCAGTGCAACGCCGTATCGCGACCGCATTGATATTTCTGAACTTCGCGCTGTTAGTCATCGCCTTGTCGGCAAATCTACAACCTAGCTTTTTGCACGGTCAAATTCTTGGCTGGACTGGAATTTGGCAAGTCGGTACCGGGCAAGATTACATTCTACTGCCGTTAGAGCTAACCCACGCAACACGTTTGGATGAACCGTTGGTCGTTGAAGTGCAGTATGACAACTCTGCGGACTGGCAATCGATCGACTTGCCGCAAGTGGTCAGGAGTGAGGCCGGCAGTCAGTTGCAGCGTACTCGATGGGCGCATCTGGGACGGCTAGTGGGCTGGATTGCAGAGCAGCAACCGGAAAGCGAAGTCTTGGCTGTGTTGACCGTGCAACTGGTACACTTCGCCGAACACCAACGCAATACAACTGACGCGACCTCGCGCCAGATTCATTCGATTCGACTCTTACATCCATACGTTATGTCGTACGACGAAGATCTTGCCAGTGGCGGTATACAGCAGGCGGGCGACAGTATTGATGATCGAGTTGTTTACCAGGCCGTTGTAATTCGTGAAGCCAATGGCTTGGTCCGCGTTGTGCCCCAGCAAGACCCCGCATTGACTTCCAAGCCGGGGCGCACGTCGCCTCGCCCATCCAGTGTGCTTGAGGGCGGCGATGATGAATAAAGCAACTGGGAGTAAACAATCGCCGAGCGAACCAAGCGAACAAAGGCCACGTACCTTGCCCGCCGCTTGGAACGATTTCTGGTTCACGCCGGGCGGGGCCGGCACGATGACACGGTTCCGCGTGAGTTGCTGCGTGGTCGTGGCCGTTTGGTTCCTCAGTTTTTTTGATTCGCTTGAATTGTGGTTTGGCAGCCAAGGCCTGTTGCCGAATGCAGTCGCTGGGCAACTGATCGCTTTTGAAGAAACACCGCGCTGGCTGCATTGGTCGCCACTTTGGTGGACTGATCAATTGATTGCGTATCAAGCGTGGATTGTCTTCGGCGTAGTACTCAGCCTGCTTGGAGCTTGTGGGTTGGGCGGACGAGCTACGATTGCTGCATTACTACTCGTATGTATCGCCTGGATCCATCGCATCGTTTGGTTGCAGGGGCCTATCGAGCCGGCGATCGTTGCTATGCTCGGATACATATTGGTTTCGCCTGGAGGCAGTATCCGGCATCGCCAAACGGTGCCTGAAAATCATTGGCTGCACAATTTGGCAATGCGTCTTGTACAAACGCACTGGTGGATACTGTTCGCTGCGGGGCTGCTCATGCAACTGGCTGGATTGGTATGGTGGCGTGGCGAAGCGGTATGGTGGCTGGCTGCCAGCGGACGCTCGCACCTATTGTCTGCGGAAGGCTTGCGTGGGCACGCAAATCTGGTGAATGCATTAACCCATGCTATGATCCTCGTGCAAACGCTGACCCTCTGGCTGCTATTGGTGCCTGCTGCCAGAGGGCTCGGTATCGTGTGCGGATGCTTGTCATTGGTGGCCTTGGGGCTAGTGTCCGATCATCTGTTGTATGCCCTCCTCATGGCCAGTGGACTGCTCGTTTGGCCGCGCACATGCTCCGTCCGCTAGCCAACCGCAGAGGTGGTTCTTGCAAGCTGTTTCCTTGAACCAGTGTTTTTACTATTTGACTTCCAAGGGGCTACACTTCTGGGCCAGGATGTACTTCTGGGCCAGTATATATTCTCGGGCAAAGATACCGGGGTTATTGAAAGGGACACAGGTAAACCAATGCTATCGGTTCAACGCAAGTGCGATACGCTATACTCAAATTAGTCGGTTCACGATGTATCGACTTGTGACAGGGTCGGGAGTCTTTTCACATCTTCCTACCAGCGGTATCGCATGGGAAATGGATGCTGCTGACAAGACTCCCGACCCTTTCCTGTCTGATCCAAGTTCGTGAACGGCTACAACTAATCCAGCCTGAAGTGCCTTGTGTGAAACCCGAGTGAGCGTGCGATGCTAGAAATTTGGTTTGAACATCCAGTGATGCTGGCCGTCGGCGGAGCTGCGTTGGTGGCTTTGGCAGGTTTTTTCTGGATGCAAACGGGGCACAAAGCTGCCCTGTACTCGACGGTGGCCTTGGCCGCCGTCACCATCGTCATGTTGATCGTTTCGCTGCAGGTCGTAACGGATCGGGAACGAATCGAGAAAATCCTGGCAGATGTCGCAGCAGCAGTGCAAGCCAATGATCACGAGAAATGCTACAGCTATATTCATCCCAGTGCTGTCGAAGCCATGCAGCGTGCGAAGAGTGAGTTGCCTCGCTATGTTTTTAGTGAAGCCCGCATTACGAATGTTCGGGACATCGCCGTGAATTCTGGCACGAAGCCTCCGACCGCTTTAGCCGAGTTTACTGTCGTGGTCAATCTGCAATTTCAAGGTCAGCGCATCAAAGTACCACGTTTGATCAAGGCCTATTTCATGAAACACGAAGATCGCTGGTTGGTGCGAGATTACGAGCATTTTGACATACTACCGGGGCACGATGGGCCTAACTTGAACTCCGATTTTCCACGATAAGCCGCGAGCTTGGTCTGTGCTGCGAATCTTCCGCGGTCTTTTCAACTCGCTGAAATCAAGCTAGGTTAAGGCGCTGGCAATCCCTTTTCTCCGGCTAACTCTCTCATAAGGTCCACCAATGATGTATACCCTGCTTCTCCGAAATAAACTAACTATGGCCATGGTTGGGCTTGGCTTCGTTAGCTTCTTCGCAACCTCGATTGATGCCCAGCCGCCGGGGACGAGTGCTGAGCATGAAGTTCTCAAGCAAGACGTAGGGACGTGGAAAGCAACGGTCAAGATGTGGATGGGGCCGGATGGGCAGACTGACCCGGCAGCAGAGCCAACGGTTTCCGAGGGAGAAGAAGTGAATCGGATGTTGGGGCCATTCTGGGTTGTCAGCAAGTTCACTGGAGATTTTGCAGGTCTGGAATTCGAAGGGCATTCGCTTAGCGGCTACGACAGCAAGCTCAAGAAATACGTTGGCAGCTGGGTGGACTCCGTCTCGCCGAATGCCATGCACATGGTGGGCACCTATGACGCAAAGACAAAGACGCTAACCAGCCAAACAACGGGCGTTGGTATGGACGGCCAGGAAGCCAAGGGACGATCTGTCTTGGTTTACAAGGACGAAAATCATCGCACGCTGACGATGTACGAGATTAAGGATGGTAAGGAAATAAAGTCGATGGAAATTAACTACGAGCGGAAGAAGTAGAGTGTGCATCCTTGAAACGCGCGATGTAACGAAAAGCTATGGCACTGGGGAAGTGCAGGTAGCAGCCTTGCGCGGTGTCACGACCACGATTCGACCTGGCGAGTTTGTGGCGATTATGGGGCCAAGTGGCTCCGGCAAGAGCACACTCTTGACGATACTGGGTGGCGTCGAGTCGCCTACTTCCGGCCAGGTCTTTCTAGAAGGTGTCGACATGGCTAGCTTGTCCGATGACGACCGCACCAAGCTTCGCCGTCGACGTATTGGATTCATTTTCCAGTCCTTCAACTTGTTGCCCAATCTAACGGCCGAAGAAAACGTGGCCTTGCCATTGCAGTTGGATGGTGTCAATTCACGGGCTGCGTTTGAGCGCTCGCACGCGGCCTTGGAACAAGTCGAGATGCTGCCACGTAAGACTCATTTGCCTTCTGCACTTTCTGGTGGTGAGCAGCAACGCGTGGCGGTCGCTCGCGCCTTGGTCATCGCACCGGCTCTTCTCTTGGCGGATGAGCCGACTGGCAATTTGGATTCGCGGCAAGCTCAGCGCATTTCATCGTTGTTGGAACGCCTGGTTACCGACCAAGGTCAGACGATCGTGATGGTTACGCACGATCCCCTGGTTGCCAATATCGCGCAACGCGTAATCCAAATTCGCGATGGGGCTATCGAAAGCGATGGTCCCCCGTCGCAGATTCGTCCAGCCGAGTTGTTGGCGACAAAGGACAAATAGATGTCGCTGACGAGTTTTAGTTGGCGCGAGATGCAGGCACGGCCCTTACGAGTCGTATTTACGTTTTCGTGCATCACCTTGGGCGTTGCCGTCGTCGTCGCTGTGTTGTTATCCACATCCACGACGCGGCAAGCCCAGCGCGACATGCTAAGAGCCGTTTCGGGCAGAGCGGATCTTGAGATTATCGCCGATGGCAACGGTTTTCCTTACGCCTGGTTGAAAGATGTTAGTCAGACTCAAGGAGTGGCGGTGGCAGCACCCTCGCTCAATCGCTTTGCCGTGATCTTTGCCGGTGAGACGAAAGCCAGGACGCAAGTCCTTGGAATTGATCCACGAATTGATATGGAGGTCCGCGACTACGAACTGGTTGCGGGACGCCAGCCAGCCAAGCTGAGCGAAATGCTATTGGATAGTAGCTTTGCGGAATCGCTGCATGTTGAATTGGACGACCAGATCAAGCTGCTAGCGCGAGGCGGGCTTGAAGAATTTCAAGTGGTTGGGCTTGTGCGTCCGCGAGGTAGTGCGCCCATCGCACTGAGTAGCGCTGCCTACTTGGTACTACCCGCTGCGCAAGTCGCCTTCAACGCCAGGCAACAGTTAGATCAGATTCAGTTGTTGTTGCAGGAGGGCGCTGATCGTGAGGAAGTTCGCCAAGCCCTAGAAGCGAAATTGACGAAGGGGGTCACGATCCGTCAACCGAAGACGCAGAGTGACATGGCTCAGGAAACGATGTACGCGACGGAAAATGGCCTGCATCTCGCCATCGCTTTTGCGCTGCTCATCGTCACGTTTATCATTTACAACACTTTTCAGATGACCGTTGGCGAACGGCGTAAGCAACTGGGGATTCTGCGGGCAATTGGCGCCACGCGAAAGCAAGTCGGCTGGGCCATCCTCAAGGAAGCCTTGTTCGTTAGTATTTTGGGGGCCATCGCAGGCAGCGTTCTGGGACTAGCTACCGCAGGATATTTGAGCCTGGCCACCGAAGAGATCTTTCAAGTCGAATTGCCACGGACTCAAATCACGGTTTGGCCATTTGCGATCGCCATCGTCGTTGGTGTGGGTGTCTCGCTGCTGGGGGCTCTCTTACCAGCACATCGCGCAAGCACAGTCCAACCGGTGGAAGCGATGCGGGCGGTCGAGGTCGGGCACAATGAAGAAGTCGTTCGAGCAACTCGGATTGCTGGTGTGATTACCCTGCCTGTCGGTGTTGCTCTGTTACTAGCCAGCCTCAGCGGTCGCGTACCAATTGGTACCGATGCCGTGGGTATCGGTTTGATGCTCATCGGCTGTGTGCTTTTCATTCCTTCGATTTTGGAGCGGACCTCCAGCTTGATCGTCAGGATCTTGAGCCCTTGGCTGGGAATTGAGGCAAAGCTGGCGCAGAGGCAACTCATGCGGCATGTCGGGCGAACTACATTGACGGCTGGTGTGCTATTCATGGCGATTAGTACCACGACAGGCCTGGCTGGAAATATCTTGGACAATGTGGCTAATATTCGTGGTTGGTATACGCGTGGAATCATTGGTGATTTTTTTGTGCGGGCCAGTCTGCCTGACTTGGCAACAGGCAGTGCAGCCGATTTGCCGCCCGAAATCGAAGCAGAATTAGGGAAGATTGCGGGGGTCACCAATATCGACCCAATGCGATTTGCGTCTGTGCAATCGGGTGAGGATTCGATTCTGCTCATCGTACGAAATTTTGTCGGCGCACAAGACTTTTTCGATGTTGCTCAAGGCACCAATGACTTGGCTATGCAGGGATTGCGTCAGCGACAGGCGGTGATCGGTACTGTGCTTGCTCAGCGCAAGGGGATTTCGCTGGGTGACGAGTTGCCCATTGAAACGCCAAGCGGCACGGTGATGATCGCAGTGGCTGCGATTGCTAACGACTACATTGGCGGTGGACTGACGGTTTACCTGGACCGTAGTTTTGCGGCTGAAATCCTGGGCATTGATGGCGTGGATGCGTATGTAATCAAGGCCGTGCCCAGCCAGCGTACACAAGTGGCCAGCGACTTGCATCAACTCTGCCAAGACAATGGATTGATTTTACAGTCGTACGCCGAAGTGGTAGGACAAATCGACTCGATGGCCAATACCGTCATTGGGGGTTTGTGGGGGCTGTTAGCAATTAGCACGTTCATCGCGGCTATTGGCTTATTCAATACGCTAACCATGAACATCCTAGAGCAGACGCGGGAGATCGGCATGCTCCGCGTCGTCGCCATGACTCGCAGCCAAGTTCGTCGGATGGTTGTCGCTCAGGGCGCTGTTGTTGGGCATCATTGGACTGATTCCAGGTATGGTGGCTGGCGTGTTTGTTGGTTACGCCATAGGCCTATCGTCATACGCGGTTATCGGACACGCGATTGAATTTCATTTTCGTCCGGGCGCTGGTCATTGGCTGCTTGCTGGCAGGTTTTTGCGTGGTGATTGTCGCAGCTCTCTTGCCAGCGGAGCGGGCTGCTCGACTCAAGCTATCCGCAGCACTTCGTTATGAGTAGAGCTTGAGATTCGATCGTGATACCTCAACTGGCTGCGCTGCGGCACGTCCGCTGAGCGTAGTCGGCGAGCCCTTGATCAATCTCTTCGTCGGTAATCCCGTATCTTTTCAGCAGCTTGATCATCACCGAGCCGATGCGAACTTCCCCATAACGGCGTTCACCGAATGGAAATGCCCGATTTTGGTGAAGAGGCGTTTGACTAACGCCGGTTTGGACAGCAGGAGTCTGGATCGGATGCAATGCTAGTTTTGGCGTGGTATCTTCGTCGTCGGGCCAAGTGAAGTAGCGTTGCGAAGAAGCTTGTGTTGATGTGTCCAGTAAGAGTGTGGTCATGGTTCTCAAGGCCGCAAGGCCAGGCTCCTGCTAGAATAACTTTGCCCAATTGACTTGAACGAGCCGACGGTGCAACATGCTGGTTGGCCGTCTGCGTCACTGAAATCAAGTTTCGCGATGGGCTAGACACCTTAGGTCACTACTTGCAGAATTTCTTGATATTGTCTGTCAGATGGGGCGGCGGGGCTTGTTTTCCCGCTCGGACACCTTGGATTTCTCTTCGGGAAAGAGGCGCGTAGCAATGAAGGCTGCATACATCAACGAGCCGGGGCCACCGGCGGCGATTCAATTCGGTGATTTGCCTGAGCCGCAGATTAGTGACGGACAGTGCTTGGTGCGCGTGTCCGCCGTAGCGGTCAATCCCATCGATACGTACATTCGCGGCGGAGCGAATTACTGGGAATTGCCGAAGCCGTTTGTCATTGGCTGTGATCTCGCCGGACGGGTCGAAGCCGTCGGGCCAGGCGTCAAACACTTGCAAGTGGGAGATCGAGTCTGGGGAAGCAACCAGGGCCTGCTTGGACGCCAAGGCACTTTCGCTGAGTTGTGCGCGGTCGACCAACAGTGGTTGTACCCTACGCCCGAAGGGGTGCGAGACGAAGATATGGCCGCGTCTGCGCTAGTGGGGATTACAGCGCATCTAGGACTCCTGGGAGCGGCGCGCTTGCAAGCAGGAGAAACAATCTTTGTACGCGGCGGTACCGGCGGCGTGGGCTCAATGGTTGTGCAAATTGCCAAGGCAGTGGGCGCATGCGTGATTGCTACCGCTGGCGGACCAGCAAAGGTCGCGCGATGTCGCGATTTAGGGGCCGATCATGTGATTGACTATACCAGCGAAGATGTTGGCGAGCAGCTGAGCCATTGGGCCCCAGCGGGCGTCAACGTGTTTTGGGAGACGCTGCGCGAACCCGATTTTGATCTAGCCGTGCGAACCATGAGTGAGTGTGGCAGGATGATCTTGATGGCGGGCCGCGATGCTCGACCAGAATTCCCAGTCGGACCATTTTATGTGAAAGGTTGTTCCCTGCACGGCTTCGCCATGTTCAAAGCGACTGCGGATCAACAACACCTGTGCGCCCAGGATCTGAATCACTGGTTTGCCTCTAAGCGGCTACGGGCCTTGATCGATCGCACTCTGCCTCTTAGCGACGCCGCTGAAGCTCATCGTTTGCAGGAAGAACACACAATCGGCAAAAAGAGCTCGCTGCTCGGTAAACTTGTGCTTAAGCCCTAGTCAGAATAAGAATAGAGCCAGTTGCTGGGCATTGGTAATGCCCAGCAACTCAACTGCAGTGAAGCTCTTTTCCCAACGCTCGAATCATTGCCTGATTGGCGAGGGGCTAGCATCAGCTTGATTTATGGCATCGGAGGAACGGGAGGAGGCGGCTCCGGCATGGGTGGTAAGCCACGACATGCGCGATATTCCTCATACATCTGATCGCAGACTTCTTGTGCAATTTCCAGATCAGCGAGCGCTGCTGCGTAAGCAGCTGCTTCAGCAAGACACTGGTTTGGATCTTCCGCAGCCGTATTTAAGTCAAAGGGGGGCAAAGTGATTGTATGATAGGTACCTTCTATGGAGCTTTGGCTCGAGTGCCGTTCCCCACTAGCAAACCCTGCCGCCGCAAAAATGCCAATCACAGCTAGGGAAACAGCGATCAGCTTAATAATCCCTCGAGATTGGTCTAATCTGGTTGTCACTTTCAATGGCATGACCTATCCGCCCTTCACCCAAAATCTGTTCCAGAAAGCGAGCAGTCTTTGCTCCAGCCTCACCCGAAGCTTTTGCTTTGACGACCTGCACTTTTCTGATTCCGCGAACGAACTCAATCTCGTTCGCTGTCAGTACTTGGTCATCGACTGAAGGTGTTGGGGAAGTTGAGAAAATAAATGCTGCAGTGACGATTGCCAGGCTGAGGCAAATTGCACCGATCAACAGTGAAGGGATGGACTTGTGCCCTCGCGGGGTAGGTGGTGGAGGTGCCTCGGCACTAAGAAATGCATCGACCAATGGTCGCAGGTCTTTGGTATCAGGTACTTCACCCGATGTTAGTAAGCGTTGCTTCCAAAGCCCAAACATGACATAGCTTTGCGGCGAGTCGTATGGGCCAAGATAATATTGCCGCCGACCAATGTTGATCCTTGAAGAGCCACGTGCATCGGCTGCTGTGGGATATTGCACTTCGTGAGGTCTGTCCGCTCGAGTTGATCCGTTAGCCATAACCAGTACTTGTTTGAAAAGAAAAGAATGAACACTTGAAACAAAGTGAAGGTAGTGAACTAAGAAAATGCCGAAATGGTAAACAGTGAACGTGCAGTGAATAGAAAGTGAACCAAAAGTGACGTCGCAGTGAATGCGAAGTACCTAGGTAGTGCAGTGAAAGTGAGCGATAGGGGGCACCATACCACCATTCTGAGTGTGTAAAGTGACGTAGATGCTCAAACGGTGAAACTACAAATTGGTGGAATTTGAAGTAATGATTGAGGTATCCCGTACACGATATATGCTATGTTCTCGCAAAATACTTATTCTGGCTCATAAGTCGGGATGTTCCAAAGTGCTATCGTGATTGCCCCTACGATGGAACTCACTGGAACATCCCGATTTTTCTTGCGCTCACAGCCAACCACCAACACAAAGTCTGGTGTTCGCATACATAAACGAAGCAGATGACTTCTGCATTGGTTCCGCTTCTTATGACGCGACCACGTAGTTCTAGCAATTCCTAAAGCAAATTGCTACGCCGCCTAAATGATCTTTAGCAGTAACCTTGAGATAAGGTGCTAAGGCACCCCTCGTCTTGTCTGCGGGCCATAGCCCACTAGTGCAAGAACTGCGTGATGCCGCAGCTCGCTGTGGCTCATGGGCTCGGCCTGAGCGCTTTAGAGTGTCAGCACGGCTTATTGAACACCATGGTTCAAGAACGATTCCAGGCGCTGACGCCAAACTGATTCTTCCTCCGGTAGCGTCGCCAACAATAAAGCCGCTGATTGCTCCGCACTGGCTGCATTGCCGTTTCGCTTAGCGTTCTTAACTGTCAGCCAGCGTGCTCTCCGATTCACTTCACTAGCCGCCGGAGTATTGGTGGCAAGTTTGCTGGCGATTCGCGAGGATTCCTCAAGTCGCTTGCTATCAATGCTCGCAAGTGCTTGAGCAAGCTGTAGCTGAATGTCAGCATTCTGTTTGTTTTCGCTAGCTAAACGCTCAAGTGCTTCCAATCCGCGCATCCCATTTGACCAAGTAGATAGCCGCAAGCCATAGGCATGCAGCAGGGGGCTGGAACTATCTTCTAGTTCCTTGAGCCAGTTCGCATCAACACTTAAGCGAGCAATCCATTGAGGTTGTTCGTTGGTTGGCGCTTCGTCCAATGCTTCGATGAAGGAGCCGCTAAGACTGCTTCGCAAACCGCCCGGCAGTGTAGATGGTTCCCAGCCTGAAGTTAATCGCGGCGCGCGAGTCAACTCAGATTGTCGAATCGCGTTCAGCCACAGCGCGGCGAGCACTAGTTGTTGATCAACTGCATCGAGCGAGGATGATTGCAGACGCTCTAAGTCTTTGGCCAAGATTTGTGCGCGCTCGGACATGGACCAATTTGAAAAGACTTCCGCCACCAAGCTCGCAACCTGAGAGCTCAACGCGATATCTGCGTCCTTGAAATCGGTGGCAGCGGCGTGGAGCGATGCAATATGCATTTGTTGTTCGTCGACTTCGGCAAGTTGAAGAACGTGTTGTAGCCATATGTGCAGAGCATGCCGCGCGATCGTAGGCTGTGTCGTGTTTGCGATTCGCTCCTGCAAGATCACGAGTAGGTCTTTGTGTCGCTGCTGTCCTACTAGCCAGCGAGTGAGCCATTCCTGGGGGGCATCGCTAGCAATTGCATCTGGCCACATCTGCAACTGCCTTTTCAACGACGCTTCATAGGAAGCTGCCTGTTCTTTCGAGTTCGGATCAGCGCGCAGCGCTTGCGTATGCGCTTCAATCACCAATAAATGTGTCTCAGCAGCTTCGTCACTTTGCGAGAACTTCAACACGATCGGTTCGAGAGCCGCAATCGCTTCCCGCCATTTCTTTTCTCGACCAAGCAAGGCTGACGCGTACTTGCCGAGTTGTAGTGCACTCCTAGCGTTTCCCGCAGTCGCTTCATTATCACGAAACTGTAACAACTTCCCCACTGCCTTGCTGGTGTCATTGGAGGCCAGTAGCTGGCGCACTTCAACCAGGAGCAGATCCAGCCCGACACCAGAGTTGACCATGCTGGAACTCGATACCGAACCGACCAGCAAGGCCTCGGCGCGGTTGCGCCAATAGTCGCCATATTGCCGTCCCACCGCTTTCGCTTTATCCAGCAATTCCGCCAGTTCGCGCTGGGTGGCTTCGTTTGAAGCGGAGGGCAGGTCTGCCAGCGACAGTTGCAGTTGGGCCAGCGCCAGCTCGGGACCAGCCCCGGCGTTTTCCAGATAAGCGAGTAGTGGTTGTGCTTGGCTGGTCTGTCTATTGGCAGCCAAGTTCTCGATGGCTAACATCGCGGCGCGAATGCGGACGCGCGGGTCACTTGCGTCGCTGGCAAGTTTGGTGAGAACTTTCAAAGCGACTGGCCCGTTGCCTAATTCCATCGCGGCCACGGCTTGCGCAATTGTCAATTGTTCGCGCATTGCCCAGTCATCTGAGGTGCGCGTGACGACTTCTGCTGCGCGGGTGGCCACATCTGTAACGGCAGCGACGCGATCAGGTGAACCGGCGGCATAGCACTGCGCTCGAACGAGCAACGCTTCGCACTGCAGCAGCGCCGTGTCGACGGACAACTGTGCAAGCTCTTCGGCAGACGCCTGATTACCTGCCTCCCCGCGACCTTGTCGCGCGGCGATCGGCTGTCGTCGTTTGATGTCGTCGGCAAGAGTCTCGGAAATAGACATAACCTCGCGGACACTCGCTAGGGCAGCTTCGCGCGGGACGGTGTTGGCAGGTGCGGCCAAGTACTTTGCCAACAGCGACTGTGCATGTAGCAGTTCACATCGTGCTGCTTGCCAAGTCAACCAGGGGCTTCGCCGATGATCCGTTTGTTCGCTAGCGAATTGTTGGTAGATCTTAGTAGCCGTCGACCAGTGCTGGTCAGCGGTCGTGTCGTTGTTCAAGGCGGCCAGCGCATGCGCCTCCATCAGGCGCATTGTCCACTTGGCTCGCAAGTCGGAATCTGTGGAGTGGTCGCGATAGGCGGCAGCGACCTGCACCGCGGACTCGCCCAGCCCGCGGCGACACATTTCGGCCAGCATTTGGTCCTCTAGGTCGGGCTGGGCTGCGGCTGGAATGCTGCTGCACAAGCAAATCGCGAGCAGACAGACGCGGACTGCCAAAGATGTGTTGCAGCAACCCCACAGGATTTGCGCCATAGGGATTCTACCTGATAAAGGCATGTAGTAACTCTTCTATAAAACTCTGCCCACAGGGGATATAATGTGAGTCGACGAAATCGAGCTCTCGATTCCGCCAGTCAGTTTTAGGGTAACCGTTCATGATGTGTCGGCTTGTGTGACAGGGTCGGGAGTCTTTTCAGCCTAAATCGTTCGCCAATTAGAAACCACATGTTCCTACCAGCGGCATCTCATCGGTGGCGGGCGCTGCTGAAAAGACTCCCGACCCTTTCCTGTCGACGCCAAGTTCGTGAACGGATGCGTTTTAGGGCAGTGTAACGTTTCCGCCAAACAAAATCTATTTTATGCCAATTCCAGTTACTTGTCCTAGTTGTTTTACGCGATTCAATGTCAGCGATAAGTTCGCGGGCAAAAGTGGACCATGCCCCAAGTGCCAGAAGACGATCAAGATTCCGGAGAAGTCCGAAGAGGTCGTAATTCACGCGCCGGAAGATTCCGGTCCAAAGGATTCCAAAGGTCAGTCGGTTCTCAAGCCGCTGCGGAGGAAAGAAGTTTCGCTAAGCATGCCGGTCCTGTTAGCGGCTGGGCTTGGCACGCTGGTCGTGTTTGGTGTGGCGTTAGGACTGGGCGTCAGTGGCGACCCGCCTCCTACGGTCTTGCTAGCGCTAAGTTCTATTGTGCTGGCGATTCCCATTGTTATCGTTGGTTACTGGTTTCTACACGATGATGAGCTGGCGGGTTACACGGGCCAAGAGTTATTGGTCCGTGCGGGAATATGTGCGCTTGGCTTTGCGGCTAGTTGGGGTGTGTACGCTTTTGTACCAGCCTACATTAAAGGCTACGACAGCATGGCCGAAATTAGCGGGGTCGAAATGGCGATGTTCGTAGCCATCATGATCGCCATGGGCACAATCGTGTCGGTACTCTCGATGGAATTAGAAGTGCTGCAGGGCTTGATGCACTATATGTTGTACTTCAGTCTTACATTTACTCTGACGTGGCTTGCTGGGACACAGCTCGCCGATCCACTTAGCCGCCCGAGTGACGTTGGCTCAACTCCGCGACCAGCTGTCGCCCCTGACCAGTCTGGCACGCCTGCACCGATTTTGCCGCCAAATACCGCGCCGCCCAAGAAGCCAAATCTGCTGCAGTAGCGGTAGCGTGGCATGCGAAGTGTGCTTTCGGTAAATTCTCGATTACGGCGTTCTTACGACCGCCGGTTGGTCAGACGTAGCTCGCACTTCACAGCCAAATGTTCCATCTGTTTGTTCGACACGCACGCCGATCACGATCCGGTGTGTTCCTTGGGTGAGTGCGATCGGCTGATCCGGTCTCGGAACAGGCATGCGATCACCGTTGAGCCAATATTCGATCGCGTCCAGTGGCTGTGTAAAACGCAATGCCACTGCACCGGCTTCAACGCATTCCACATCAAATCGAAAGAACGCAGTTGGCGGGACGTCACGATGTGGCTGGAATGTTTGGGCTTCGCCGAGTGGCAATGTACCGTTGACTTGTGAACTGAGTAGTCGCCAGCTGAGCGCTGGGTCATCTGTGGCGGCCGTATCGAGACTTGTTCGATTTAGTCGGCGATGGGCAACGTCGGTCCAGACCAAGGTTTGCCAATTGCGAACCCAAGGCTTGGAGTCGACCGTGTACTCTGGAGTTCGCCCGAGCTTTGAGAGAAAGGCAATCAAGTCGACCAGTTCTTGTTCGGATAGTTCGTCCAGTAGACCGGTCGGCATTAACGACTTGCCATCGCGAATTGCCTCAATTGAATCCGTGGCAATCGATCGTGATGTGCCATCGGCTAATAGTAGCTGGAGCGACTGTTCGGTCCTTGACTGCTGCAAACCGTTGACGATCTCGTCGGAATCCAGGAGCACGTTCAGGGTTTGAAACCCCTCTTTCGCTTTGGCTGCCGGATCGATTAGCGACTCGACGATATAGTCGACAGGTGCGCTGCCGCCCAAGCTGACTAGATTAGGGCCAACGGTTACTCCGCTAGCGCCGATCGCATGACAACGCACGCACTGCAATTTATCGCGACGGTAGATCATTTCACCGCGCTGGGCATTGCCGGACTGGCTGGCTTGAACCAAGCGGCTGGTCAACTCGGGCGACATTTTCCAACCTGCGTTTTCGAGTCCGGTCGCTTTTACGATCGTGGCGGTTAGTTCGGGCGAGGCCTGTGCGCCCCGGACTGCCGCCAGGAGTTCGCGGGGCGCAGTGGTTGCCATTGAGTGGTGGAAGTGTCCGCGACGGCGGAGATAAGTTGTTTTTCGCCAGAGCTGCGGCTAAGCAAAGTTTTGACAGCGGTGTCCAACTCACCTGGAAGTTTCGTGTCGTTAGCGTGTTTGGTACAGGTCGACGAGTAGGCGTCCAGCTGCGGCGGCATCAAAGCTACTGAGCCGCGGCAATAGCTGCGGATCGCAGTGAAATATCGAGCTGCTGGTTGCCGCTAATCTGTCGAATTATCTGCCGGCCTTCACCCGTGGGGGACTCAGCCAGTGCGCTTGCTGCAGCCGCCACCAGCGCGGGTTGTTGGCTGGCAATTCCCTCGTTCAACCATTGGTTCAGAGTTGGTGCCGTGTCTGCGGCACGCCATTGCTGACAGGCCTTGGCCAATAAGATGATCCATTGCGAGTTTTGCGGTGTCGTCTGGGCGCTACCCACGAGCTTGGGCAACCATTGCGACACTTCGTCTGGGACCAGCTTTCGAGCTTGGCACTGCGTTAAGACTGAATCGAGCATGCTCACTTTGTCCGCATTGGTCTGGTCTCCACCGATAATCCACTGCGTCAGAGTTGCTACGCTCGCGGCGTCACCGCGGCTGGCAATCAATGCGGCCGCGCGTGGCTGCTGGGCCGCTGGCATGTTAACGATCTGAGTCGCCAGAGCCTTGGCAACGCTTGCACCGCTGGCCGCGTCAGCTAAAGCTTCGAGGGCAGCCGGCGAGGTGTTGGCCAGATCGTTACGCTCAAAAACCGGCAGCCAGATCGATTCGGTGTCGCGAAGCGCATTCCAGATTGCAAACTTCAGATTTTGATCTTGGTCCGCACGCTCCGCGGCTTGTAGCACGCTGAGTACGGCGGGCATAGTACCGATTCGATGCAGGCCGCAGACGGCTTCCAGGACGACCTGGTCGTCTGTGTCGCCGATACCATTCTCAAGCCACGTAGTGGCCTTGGGTAGATTGACATGTTGCTCGCCAATAACTCGCATGGCGGCGGCGCGGACTCGTGGATCGATATGCTGTCGCAAACGATCTATCAATTCGGCGTCGATCTCCCGCCGTGATAATTGCAACCATAACGGTTGCAGCGCGAGATAGGCAGACGCTGGCGTTGTGGGCTGGGGACTTTGTAATTTTGCCAACGCGGATTGAACCGCTGGCCAAGGCCGACTCGACAACTCTTGGCGGGCGAACTGGCGAACCCACAGGGCAGAATCTTCCAGCATCGCGACCAAATCGTCTTCGCTGGCAGCTTGATAATCGGGAGGCTGCAGGCGGTCGTGCCCCTTGGCGGTAATCCGCCAGATTCGCCCGTGCTCGGTATCACGCCGCGGATCGCGAAAATCGACCTCGCCGTGTTGGATAATAGGGTTGTACCAATCGGCGATATAGATTGCACCGTCCGGCCCCATCTTGATATCAATGGGGCGAAAGGCGATGTGTTCGCTTCGAATGAGATCGGGCAGTTGGATACTACGATATCCCGAGCCCTGACGTTCTAGTTTGAACCGACAGACACGGTGTCCACGAAAATCGTTCGTAATCAAGACTTGTTGCATCTCGTCAGGCATCGCGGCACCAGAAACGAACTCCAATCCACAATGTTTGGGGCTACCAGGGTTAAGTCCGCGTAGCCAGCGAGTAGCGCCGGGGGACGTTACGAAGACTGCGCCAGGGAATGGGTAGTTGATGCCTTCGCCACCCGCTCCATCGGTTGCAAATGATTGGCCATAGGCATCGATCGCATGCCCCCAAGGGTTGACTAAACCTTTGAAAAATACTTCGAGCTGACTAGTATGTGGATCAAAGTGCCACGCGCCGCCACCATCGAGGTGCTTAACACCGTAGGGGGTTTCCAAATGGCTGTGAATGTAGATCGATTGACTCATTGCCATTCGGCCATCGGGGCGCCACCGCAGAGTGTGGAGAAGATGGTGCGTGTCCTCGGTGCCGAAGCCGCTGAGCACCGTTCGCCGTGTATCCGATAGGCCATCACCGTCGGTGTCGGTCAGGTGAATTAGTTGGGTGCTGTTGGCGACATAGACGCCGCCATCGCCGGGCAGCACACCCGTTGGGATCATCATGTTATCAGCGAACACCGTTCGCTTGTCCGATACGCCGTCGCCGTCGGTATCTTCCAGCACGACGATCTGATCGGTCGGCTCGGCGCCAGGTTTGAGTTGCGGGTAATTCTGACTCGAAGCGATCCAAAGGCAGCCCTTGGGCGTCCCAATTCATATGAATCGGTTTGGAAAAATCCGGATCGGACGCAAACAAGTTAACTTCGAATCCCTCAGCCACTTGCATGGCCGCCAACTCGGCAACTGGGTCTGGAACAGGTATGTCGGTCAATTCGCGTTGTGCTAGCGCACGGTCGGGGCTGAGGGTAGCCAGGAGCAGCAGCGCGGCGCAGGAGATTAGTTTAGGTTTGACGTACGTTTCCATGGCAAAGCAGATCGCTTGAGTTGTAGTGACACAAAGAACGAAGCTCCGATTGTAATTGTTTGCGGCGGACTGTGCGTTTGGAAGTGGTGATTCGACCAGTCCCCGTTGTGAAAATCGGCCCCTTCCGCCACAATAAAACGGGTCAGTTGCCTCCGGTCAGCCGTTGCATCGATTGCAGCGCATTTTCGCTTCCCATGCACAAATTGGCCCAAAAGTATGCTGAAAACAACACTGTTGCACCCCGATATCCTTCGCGCCTGTGCCCGCGCGGGGCATCACTCGAAAATACTCATTGCCGATGGCAATTACCCAGCCGCATCGAAGCTTGGACCGCGGGCGGAGTTGGTATCGCTGCAACTGTCGCCTGGGATACCGACGGTGGCTCAGGTATTGCGGGCCATTGTGGCGGAGTTGCCTATCGACGTATTCAACACCATGGGGATCGACCCAAGTGACGAGTATGCATCGGCTGGTGACCCACCAGTTTGGGAGGAGTTTAGGCAGATTTTGAAAGAGAGCGGTTCCACGCGGCAGTTGGAACCCATCATGAAATGGGATTTTTATGCTGCCGTACAGTCGGACGACCATGTACTTACTATTCAAACTGCTGACCAAGCATTGTGGGCCAACCTATTATTGAGCGTAGGTGTTCGCACACCTTAGCAAGAAAGAACAATCATGACGAGAACTAGGATCGAACGCGATTCGATGGGAGAGGTCGAAGTTCCGGCGGACGCCTACTACAGCGCGCAGACACAGCGAGCGGTCGAGAATTTTCCCGTATCTGGCTGGCAGCTCCCCCCTGCCCTGCTGCAGGCGATGGGGCTTGTCAAATACGCATGCGCAGTAGCCAATCGCGATCTGGGGAAGCTCACCGGCAGCGGCAAGAATCCGCTCAACGATGATCAGGTAGCGGCACTCTTGGCTGCTGCGAAAGAGGTCGCTGCAGGAAAGCTAGCTGATCAGTTTCCCATTGATGTATTTCAAACGGGCTCGGGGACGTCGAGCAATATGAACGTCAACGAAGTGATCTCGAATCGCGCGATCGAGTTGACTGGCGGTGATCGCTTCGCGAAAGAAAAGGCGATTCACCCGAACGACCATGTGAACATGGGGCAGAGTACCAACGATACTTTTCCCACCGCGATCCACGTTGCCGTGGCTTTGCAAATTACACGGCAACTTCTACCGGCGCTCGAGAAATGCCAAAGTCAGTTGGCCGACAAAGCACAGGCGTGGGATAAGATCATCAAGATTGGCCGCACGCACTTGATGGATGCCACGCCTTTGCGATTAGGCCAAGAGTTTGGCGGTTTTGCCCGGCAGCTAACGCACTCCATCCGCCGCGCAAGATTGGCCTGTGATGCCGTACTGGAGTTGCCTGTCGGAGGAACGGCGGTTGGCAGCGGCATTAATACGCATCCCGAATTCGGGAACCGAGTCGCGCAAGCCTTGGCTGATGAAACCGGCATCGGCTTTGTCGAAGCCGTCGACCATTTCGAAGCGAACTCGCAACGCGATGGTTTGGTCGAGTGTCATGCTGAATTAAAAACCATTGCTAACACTCTGTTCAACGTGGCCAATAATATTCGTTGGCTCGGATCGGGACCGCGATGTGGATTCTTCGAGGTCGTCTTACCTGAACGCGCTCCAGGTAGTTCGATCATGCCAGGCAAAGTCAACCCGGTCATGTGTGAGAGTTTAATGCAAGTCGCAGCACGCGTGATTGGTAACGACCAGACGATCACGCTTAGCGGTGCGGCTGGCGGAAACTTTCAATTGAACATCATGATGCCCGTGATGGGACAAACCACTCTGGAAAGTATCCACCTGATGACCGGTGGCGTAAATGCATTTATTGAGTTCTGTTTGAAGGGTTTAGAGCCTAACCCGGAAACATGCGAAGCGGCCGTCGAGCAGAGTTTGTCGATGTCGACTAGCTTGAACCCGCACATCGGCTACGAAAAAGCATCCCAGTTAACCAAGGAAGCTTTTGCTTCGGGCAAGACCATTCGCGAACTCTGCCAAGAACAGAAGTTGTTGCCCGAAGACAAATTGCGAGAAGTGCTCGATCCATTCAGCATGACCTACCCACACGCATAGTCGCTCACCCCATAGTTTAGTAATGAAAGCTCAAGTTCACGTTTGCCAAGATGCTGAAGCTCTCGCGGCACATGCGGCCCAATGGATCGTCGATCTCATCGGGCGGCACGAAGCTGATCCTGAAATCGATTGGCCGTTTAGCCTGGCACTCGCCGGTGGAACGACGCCCAAGGCCATGTACCAAGCCATGGCAGCCATGCCTGCGGGCAAGATTGCTTGGGAACGCATCATTTTGCTGTGGGGCGATGAACGCCACGTGCCGCCGGAGCATCCCGACAGCAACTACCGCATGGTCAAGGAAGCTCTGCTGGACCATATTGATATCCCAGCGGAAAATGTCTTAGCGGTCCCAGAACCCGGCGGCGACGCAACCCTGGCAGCCAGGAATTACGAGCGCGTGCTGAAGGAAACGATGCATGGGCGAAATCGAAAGTTTCCCAAGGTGGATTGCATTCTGCTCGGCTTGGGCAAGGACGTACACACCGCTTCGCTTTTTCCCCATACCAGTGCCCTTAAAGAAAAGTCAAAGTTGGTGACCGCCAACGAAGTGCCGCAACTCGACACCACGCGGATTACGTTCACCCCGCCTATGATTAATGCAGCTCGCAATATCGCTTTCATTATCAACGGGGCGGAAAAAATGGACGCCTTGTCTATCTTGTGGCATGGGCCCCGAGATACCCAACAATACCCCGCACAGTTGATCCAACCCACCGACGGCAGCTTGCATTTCTTCTTAGACAAGCACATCATGGGCAACATTCCGCTGCCCGAATCTGTGATGGTGCAGTTGATCTGAGATCAGATGCCCAACTTATTCGCCCTTGCCGAGCGTTAGAGTTAACTCTAATGCTTCGTCGCCGCGTTTGATACCCAATACAATCTCTTCGCCGGGGCGCTTATCGCGAATTACGCCACGCATTGTGCGAAATGAGTCGATCGAAACGTCATCGATCTTGGTAATCACGTCACCAGCTTGCAAGCCGGCAGCGGCGGCGGGACCAGCGGCATTAACTTCAGCGATCTTGGCCTCAGCCACACTCTGATCCATTTGCACTCCCAAGACAGCTCGCGGAGCACTGTTACGACCACGCATCGTACGACCTACTTGCGCGACGGCAGAAGTCTTAATTAGATTCGGACGTTCGGCTTGCGTGCTCAACTCCTTGACGACTCCGGTGACCATGTCGGCGATGCGGGACATGCCTTCTATGTTGACCGTTTCAAAGTCGTCGCTGGGGCGGTGGTAGTCGTTGTGTAAACCAGTAAAGAAGTGGAAGACGGGGATGTTGGCTTCATAAAAGCTTGAGTGGTCGCTGGGACCTAGACCGGCGGCTTGCTTGTCGAGCGTGAACTGGGTTTCTTGATTGTGACGTTCGATCAGCGCATCGAAATGATCCGACGTACCGGTTCCATAGACTGTCAGCGTATTGTCGGATAATCGACCAACCATGTCGAGATTGACCATGGCGACCGTGTCTTCAAGTGGGAAACGCGGATTGCGTACATAGTGCTTGCTACCCAATAGCCCTTTTTCTTCTGCCGTAAAGGCAATGAACACGATACTGCGACGATTTTCAGAAGTGTCGGCAGCCATGCGCTTGGCGACTTCCAAGATTGTCGTCGTCCCTGATGCGTTATCATCTGCTCCATTGTGAATTGCGACCGTCCCAGGCGCCAGTGATCCAGCTCCCCCCATACCGACATGATCATAGTGTGCACCAACTACGAGGAATTCGTCTTTGAGCGATCCCGCGCCTGGTAGCAGTCCTAGGACGTTGCGTACGGGAATCTGTGAAGCTTCGACAAAGGTCTCACCGCTAGCGATGATGCCCTCCAGCACCTGGCTCTGCGGTTTGAATTCGGCATCGATGGCTGCCTCCAGTTCCTCAAGCGTCTTGCCGGTCGCCTGCTTGATTAGCGGCTCGACCAGGCTTCGCGTAGCGTACATGGTCGGGATTTGCGTGTTGGTTAGTGCACGTCCGCCACCACTAACCTCCAACAGAAAATCCCCCGATTCTCCGGCGGCGGTTTGGGCGTCGTTGATCATGATCATTGCCGCTGCCTTATGCAACGCAGCATTGACTTCTTTGGTTGAGAAGTAAGCAAATTGCGAACTGCGTGTGCCATCAAACTTACTGTCCTCCTGGTTCTGCTGTGGTTCCTTCCGTAGCACAATGACGACCTTTCCAGCTACATCCAGGTTGGCATAGTCGTCATAGCCTAATTCTGGCGCACTAATTCCATAGCCGGCGAAAACCAACTCGCCAGAAAACAGGCCATTGGACCCCAACGATAACGAAGTGTAGGTTTTTCCAAGTTCCAGTGGCGGCAGGCCTTCCTCAGGCAGCTTGCCTTCAAGCACGAGTGTGTTCTTTTGTGGATCACCCAGCGCAGCCGGTCCCGGGATCGTGAACTCCTGGTACGCTTGACCATCAAACAGACTTGTTTCAATTTTCAAGTCGTTGAAACGTTTTACGATAAATTCGCCAGCGCGAGCGATCCCAGCGCTACCCGTGTCACGCCCTTCTTGCTCATCCGCAGAGAGGAATTGTAAATCTGCCGCCAGCCTCGCACTGGCCAACTGGCGTGCATCTTCCGCTTGACAGTTCAGCGTCCACACGACCGTCGTGGAACACACAGCCATGGCAAATGCAAACCGGGAGAGAGTTGCGGTCATATTTCGACACTCGCTGGTAAATTAGGTGGATAAAACTTCTCTTCGGACAACGGCAGGCGTCGGTGTATCATGAATCCAATTCGTTTCCCGCCGAACAGACAATATTGTACTTGGGATCGAGCGGAAAATAAGGTCGCCTTTCGCTCCGCGAAAGGATGTAAATGTTGGACTTTCGCGGAGCGAAAGGCGACCTTATTACACCCTTTCGCTGAGCGAAAGGCGACCATAAAGCCACTGATTTCGAAACGTGATGGGGCTACAATACCAGTTCAACAGGGCAATGGTCCGAGCCAAGAATATCTGCCCGAATCGTTGTACTGGCAATACGTTTCATGAGTCTCTGGGCTACCCAGAAGTAGTCTAGTCGCCAACCGATATTGCGCTGCCGCGCTTCATTACGATACGTCCACCAAGTGTATTTTTCAGGCGATGGGTCAAAATGGCGAAAGGCGTCGACGAAGCCAGCATCCAACATGCGATCTAGACCCGCTCGCTCTTCATCGCTGAAGCCTGCGTTCTTGCGATTGGCTTTGGGGTTGGTCAGGTCAATCTCTTGGTGAGCGCAGTTGATATCACCGCAAAAAATGACCGGCTGGCGACGATTCAACTTACATACAAAGTTCAAGAAGTCTGCGTCCCATTGCAGACGGTAGTCGAGCCTTGCTAAGCCTCGCTGCGCGTTGGGAGTATAGACGTCGACCAAGTGGAAGTCGTCGAAAGAAGCTGTCAGTACCCTGCCTTCGCCATCATGGATGGCAAGTCCCATTCCAGAGGTGACCTTTTTCGGCTGGCATTTGGTCCAGATGGAAGTGCCACTGTAGCCCTTCTTTTCGGCGCAATTCCAAAATTGCTGATAGCCAAGTGCGTCTGCCCAGCTCAAGTCAACGTCGCGCGGCTCTGCTTTGGTCTCTTGCAGACACAAGATATCCGGTTGCTCCGCTTCGACGTAGTTTCGCAGCCCTTTTTCCATGGCCGCCCGAATGCCGTTTACATTCCAAGTAGTGATTTTCATGCGGTCAGTTTAGCCATCCCCGTGATGGCTGTACACTCGCAATCACAACTCAGTTGGCAGACTCGCCTGGAACTCACCCACGGATAGCAACGGCCCACGGATTTGAGGTTTGCGTCGGGAAAGACTCCCGCCCCGAATGCACGTAGAATCGCTTTCAGAAAGGCCGAAACCTTTGGGCGGTTGGGGTGTTTGAGAAGATGTGCAACCTCGCAGCTTGTTTGGCGGTATATTGATGAGAGCAATATACTTGGCAAACAAGCTTTTTTTTCGAGGCAAGGGGCTGCTTTTGCAATACCGTATGCATACACAAATTATTACAACTCCCTATGGTTCGTTGCGCGCGCTGTGGAGTTCCGCAGGTTTGTACGCCTGTGAATTTGACCGAGATCGTGAGCTTGAACGCAGTGTCGAGCACGGTGAATATCAAGGCCATGTAGATGACCAACTCATGGTGCAGTTCGAAGATGCGATTGAGACATTCTTTATGACGGTGCAAATGGACTTTGACTTGACGCACTTGGATTGGTCAGGCGTGTCTGAATTTCACCGCGCGATATTGAGGCTTTGCTTTCAGATTCCAGCTGGTGAAACACGCACCTACGGGGAACTCGCTGAATTGGCAGGGCGGCCACGCGCAGCACGGGCGGTGGGCACAGCCATGGCACGCAATCGCTGGCCCATTCTTATTCCTTGTCATCGCGTGGTCGGGGCTGGTGGTAAGCTGGCTGGATATTCGGGTACTGGAGGAATCGCAACGAAATGTTCACTGCTTGAATTCGAATCCCAAGCCACTTGTAACGTTTGAGACTTTTTATGTCAGGTACTATCTCCATGCAACTGACTGCCATGCGCAATCGTCACGCGCGATGTTATGGATTTAGGCACCGCTCGACTCAAGGGTTTCGAGGGACTCGCGCTGCGTCATTCGCGCCTCTTGGCGTAATTTGTTTTGTGGTCTTACTTGGACAGGGTTTCGTTGCGCAAGCTGAAGACTATTTCTTGATCATCGGCGGAGGTTATAACCCGCGTGGCAACCAAGCTTCGTTGGAGGCGAACGTACTGTTCTTCGAACAGGTGCTTCGTGAAGAACATAAGAGTCCGAGAACTACGGCCGTATTCTTTGCTGATGGTTACGACGATACCGCTGATGTCCAAGCACTGAAGCCAGAGACTCTTCCACCTGGGCCATTGACCAAGTTGCTTACGAGTTTGCATTCGCGCGGCGGAAATTCGCTAAACGTTGAGTATCGCAATCATCGCATTCCAAATGTAGCTGGCCCCATTTCGCCCAAGCATATCGAAAGCAGCGTGCGTCGGATGGCGGCCTCGCTTAAGACTGGCGACCGCCTCGTTGTATACGCCACCGCGCATGGTGAAGAAGCCAAAGGCAAGAACAAGCACAATACGTTAATCAGTTGTTGGAATGGAGAGAAAATTTCCGCGCTCGAATTCTCGCGTTGGCTTGACGAGGTTCCCGAGCAAGTGCCCGTCATATTGGTCATGGCTCAGTGTTACTGCGGCGGTTTTGCAAATACGATTTTCGAATCGGTTGATGAGCACGAACCGCTGAGTGAGCATTTGCGGTGCGGTTTTTTTGCTCAGCAATACGATCTGGCCGCCGCAGGCTGCCGACCCGATATCGAGAACGATGAAGAATACAGCAGTTTCTTTTGGGGAGCATTTGCCGGGCGCAGTCGCAATGGTCGCCCCATGCCAAATGTCGATTGCAATGCCGATGGTAAGATCTCTTTTGCGGAGGCCCATGCGCAAGCCGTGATCGCCAGCGACACAATCGATATCCCGCTGCGCACCAGCGAAGTCCTGTTGCGGCGATACAGTCGAATTGCTGGCTATGAACATCGCGGCATGCCCAAAACGGACGAACCCGATGATAGAGTTGCTGCCGGTGACGAAGAGCGGAAGCGGCGGGCGGAGACGGAAGCGAAGTCGCTCAGTCCGATGCTGGGCTCCGTGGAACAACTTATCGACAAGTCAAGTCCAGATGTAATTCGCACGGTAACCGAAATCTGTAAGCAGCTCAGTATTGGAACGACTGCTGATGTCAGCCAAGTCTTTGAGCGATACAGTGCGGACAGTCGAGAATTCCAGAACGTGCGTCGTAGCGGCTGGCGCGGTAGACGGGGACGCAGCTCTGGCCGTCGCGAACTGCGGGAGGAGATCGGCGAAAAATGGCCCGAATTGGCCAATCCGAGTCAGTGGCGCACGTCGGAGTTGCTTGCGAGCCGCGAGCAGGAGGTGGTGTTTGCCGAAATCCAAACGCTACCAAGCTATGATAGGGTAGCCAAATATCTAAGTGACCGTGAAGAGAACGCTGCGAAATTGGAGCAACTTGAACTGCGGGATGTCAAATACCAGCGGCTCATCAATACGCTCGAAGCCATTGTGCTAGCCCAGAATCTCCCGCTCGTGGCTGACAAACAGGTTGTTCAACGCTATCAGGCGATGCTCGCGGTCGAACAACAGACCTTGCAGTAGGTTACGGTGGAAATGCTGTCCCGTGTTCTATATCCACGGTGTAGTTATCAGGTAGTTAGATTCGCCGGAATCCCAAGCTGGGGAATACCGTCAGAAACTACTTGGTGGCGGCTTGAGATTAGGCGGGTTCGAATCAAAATAGCTGAGACGAACTTTGCCCCACTTTGACCGATAGCTATGACTATTTCTTCTGTGGAAATTTCTGAGCCGCCGAGGCACACTACTCAATCGCGGCTGCGCGTATTGATCGCCATGGGCACGCGGCCCGAGATCATCAAGCAGGCACCGCTAGCCTGGGCTGCGGCTGAGCACCCAGACATCGATCCGGTGATATGTCACAGTGGACAGCACGCTGATCTGGCCGATCCAATGCTCGACCATTTTCAGATTCAACCCGACGTTCATTTGGACCTGATGCGCAGTCACCGCACGTTGCCGTCGCTAATCGGTGGCTGCATAGGGCGAAGCGAAGCGATGTTCGCCGAACATAAAATCGACGTCGTCGTGGTGCAAGGCGACACGGCCACGACGGCCGCAATGTCGTTGGCTGCGTTCTATGCTCGTATCCCGGTAGTCCACGTCGAAGCCGGTTTGCGAACCGGCGATTTGCAAAGTCCTTGGCCGGAGGAATTGAATCGTCGGGTGGCCACACTCGCCGCATCGTTGCATTGCGCCCCAACAGAATTTGCTCGGCAGACCTTGCTTGCCGAAAACGTAGCTTCAGAGCGGGTCTTCGTGAGCGGTAATCCCGTGGTCGATGCCCTGCAGTGGACGCTGGCCAAGGCAACAGCCGCTGATGCATCCATCGTCGGTGATCAGCCACTGGTCGTCTTAACAGCACATCGACGGGAGAACTTTGGCAAACCTTTGGAAGCGATTTGCTCAGCCGTACTGGAACTGACGAACCAATTTCCCGACCATCGCTTTGTTTTTGTCACACATCCCAATCCACAAGCTGGGCCGGTGGTTCGCTCGATTCTAAAAGGCAACTCACGTATCGAGCTTGCTGCGCCAATGAGCTATCCACAGTTTGTCCAACTGATGCGTGGAAGTCGGTTGATTATCTCCGACTCAGGCGGTATTCAGGAAGAAGCGCCCACACTGGGTGTCCCTTTGCTGGTGACGCGAAAAAGTACGGAGCGTCCCGAAGCCGTACAGTGCGGAGCGGCAGAACTGGTCGGTACTGATAGCGAACTGATCGTGAGCCGCGCCGCCTTTTGGTTAAGAGCATCGCAGCAGAATGGAAAACCGAAGGTCTGCAATCCGTTTGGAGACGGACAGGCTGGGCAGCGAATTATTGAACAAATTGCAGCGCGTTTTGCGCACGTGGGAGCCAAGAATTGATTGATTACGGAAAGAAGAATTTACTCGGGATTGGCATTAATGCAGTCGATTATGATGCTGCCGTAGGGGCCATCATTGCGGCTGCCAAGGACAAGCGACCGTTTGGCGTCAGCGCTTTGGCCGTACATGGCGTAATGACAGGTGTGCTTGATCGCCAACACTGCTACCGCCTAAATCAACTTGAGATGATTGTCCCGGATGGACAGCCGGTCCGTTGGGGCTTGAATCTGTTGCACCGTTTGGACTTGCCGGATCGAGTCTACGGTCCCAACTTGACGTTGAAGGTCTGTGAAGCGGCGGCGGACGCGGGGCTGCCGATCTACATGTTTGGCGGCAAGACGCCTACACTCCAGCGCTTGGAAGCCCGTTTGCGTGAACTGTATCCGCGAATTCAAATTGCCGGAAACTGCCCCTCAAAGTTTCGGACGATGAGCAGCGACGAACGCGATGAGTTGATAGAGCGGGTCCAGGCGAGCGGTGCAGCGATTACGTTGGTGGGGATTGGCTGTCCGCGCCAAGAAGTGTGGGCCTTTGAATTTCGCGAACGATTGTCGATGCCCGTCATGGCCGTTGGCGCTGCGTTTGCGTTTCACGCTGGGGAACTTGCCCAAGCTCCCGCATGGATGCAAGATCGTGGATTAGAGTGGTTCTATCGACTGACGCGCGAGCCGACGCGTTTGTGGAAGCGCTATGTACTACTCAACCCGGCTTATGTCAGCTTGTTAGCTTTGCAATTAATGCACCTGATGACGCTCAAACCCACGCGTGGTATCCAACCCCAAAACGAGATCCTTTACGGCTAAAAGTAGCAGGCACACTCCGTGTGCCGTCCGCCTCTTCGCTCTTCGCTCTTCGCTCTTCGCTCTTCGCTCTTCGCTCTTCGCTCTTCGCTCTTCGCTCTTCGCTCTTCGCTCTTCGCTCTTCGCTCTTCGCTCTTCACTCTTCGCTCTTCGCTCTTCGCTCTTCGCTCTTCGCTCTTCGCTCTTCGCTCTTCGCTCTTCGACTTTCAGGATCCCATTCTTGTGTTTCGGCGAGACTCGAAAACGTGCTCGCTGCCTGATCTCAGGCACTCGCACATGGTCTGAAGTGCCTGACATTCTTCGGAAACGCCTTTAGCGTAGCACTGGGCTATTCATAGGCGGCAATGCGATCTGCGAATTGGCATCTTGTCCAGCTGGCAATTGAGCAGGTGCTGGGAAATTTGGCAGTTCTGGCAATTGTTCAGCAGTCGGGTTGGCGCGTAGACCTGTGGTTTGTCCTGAGGCGGCAGTCGTTTGCGTGTTGGTGGGTGGAGTGGCTTGTCCCGTTGCTCCTTCGATCGTGGCTTGCAAGGACTGAGCATCTTCAAAGTCAAGCACAAGAGCGTCTTCTGTTCCGGTGAGCGTAACTCCAATACCGGAAATGCGCCATTCGTTTGCCTCGTTGTGCACTTCACAGACAATATCCATCGAGAGCTGCGGCTCGCCTACAACCGGTGGTTCGGTCCAATTGCACTCGACGAGCGCTACTGATTTGTCCTCGGCGTAGGGAAAGCCTACACGTCCGATTGTGTATTGCCCTTCAGGAGTGCCGAGTGGTTGCAGTACGTAAGCAGTTTTCGCCATTTCTTCGCGGGCTTTCGTGGTTAGCACGGCATTGGCGGCACGTTCGTCGCCACGTCGCAAGCTATCCAGGAAGATTGCAACCGATTGCGCTGGCGCGGTGCCTTCGCCATCGATGACTTGCGGTACGTTGGGCGCGGCAGTGGTCGCATTTTCGGTGGGTTTAGCTGCTGTTGAAGTATCGTTGGGCTCAGAAACACCACCACATCCAACTACAACAGGAAGGAGGAAAGTAGAAAGTGCCAGTGTTCTTGCAGTGATAGACAGGCGCATGAATATGGATCCTACGAATTCGAATGCGGAATTTGGGCACGCACGTAGCGGCTAGAGCTGACCGTAACTATCTGAGCCTAATTAGTTGCTAGAGTGGGCTCGAGTCAACGCCAGTTTTCTGCACCCCTTCACACGGGGTGGATTCGGCCAGCCACTAACTTGGCCAAAGCTCTGCTGATGGATGCTGATGGATATCGTCCAAGCTTTGAGCTAGAATATCGCCGCAAGCTTACGGCAATCGATTCCTTTCACACAACTGCTATGAAAACTGCAAAACATCTTGCGGCAATGCCTGATGATGGCAAGCGTTATGAGTTGATCAAAGGAGAATTGACTGTGATGTCCCCTGCTGGTGGAAGACATGGTCGAATTGCTGTAAGGATTAACAAGCTCTTGGCAATTCACGTCGATGACAATCATCTTGGGGCTACTTTTGCAGCGGAGACTGGCTTTCGAATAGCAAGCAATCCGGATACTGTCCGTGCCCCAGACGGTGCATTCGTAGAGCAGCGAAAGATGGAGCAGCTCGATGATGACACTGGGTTTCTTCCTTTTGCTCCCGATTTGGCCGTCGAGGTCATTTCACCGAATGATTCGTTTGCTGCAGTTGAAAGTAAAGCATTCACTTGGCTGGATGCAGGCTCGAAGCTCGTGTTGATCCTCGAACCAGAATCCAAGACCGCGCATGTTTATCGATCTCGCGCCGACATAAGAATCTATAGCGTAGGTGAAACGATTGAAGTTTCTGATGTCGTCTTGGGCTGGGAATTGGCGGTAGCGGACGTCTTCGACTAAGCCGGATGGGGTCGGCCGCTGCTTCTATCGGTGCGCACAGGCACTGGCGGTTTGCGACTTTTACCTGTGGGCCGCGTCACTGAGAAAGCTTCGACAATTCTGCAAACGGCCCAGGTTGCACTTCTAACGATTTCGCCAGTATTACCGCTTAATCCGTGCATCTCTACGTTATCCGCAAGCTTTCTCAGTTGGGTTGCCAGCCCTTTCGCTAACTGCGTGCTTTACTTGTGCGTATTCAAAATCAGACCAAAGGCACGTTTTGTTAGTGGGGGCTAAGCAAGATGGGTTTAGACGATCAAGACCGAGAACTACTGACCGAGTTCGTGGTTGAATCGCAAGAACATCTTTCTGACGTTGAGAACCAGCTATTGACACTGGAGTCTCAAGGTGACGCAATGGACGTGTCGCTGGTCAACACCGTCTTCCGCGCTGTCCACTCAATCAAAGGGGCGGCTGGCTTCCTCGGCTTGGATGTACTTCAGGGCCTCGCGCATCGCGAAGAGGAGATTCTTAATAAGCTCCGAAATCAGGAGCTGCGTCCAACATCGCTTGTCATTGATACTCTGCTGAAGGCCACCGATCGCTTGAAGGGGCTGCTCGATGACATCGATACATCGAACGAACAAGATGTTTCCGAGCATCTCGCTGCGCTTGAAAGGATCCTGAGCGGTGAATTGCAGGACGACCTTGCTGGCTCCGCGACGTCAGACGGTGAGCAGCCGGCATCTGTCGATGAAGCTAACGACGGATTATCGAACGAAGCGCTGCGGGAGTTCCTAGTTGAGAGCTACGACAACCTTGAGCAGCTCGAGCGCGACCTAATGCAGCTCGAAGGCGATCCGTCTTCCACTGAATTGATCAATGGCGTGTTTCGCAGTATTCACACGATCAAGGGTACCGCCGGCTTCCTTGGATATGGTTTGCTCGAGCGTCTCACCCATGTTTCGGAGAATTTGCTAGGCGACGTGCGATCGGGAAAACTGCCGATGAGCGCTGAGATCAGCAGTGCGCTATTGCTGGCTGTAGACAAGATTCGCGAGTTACTACAAGCAATTGAAGCGTCAGGGACGGAGACCGAATGTGGCAGCGAGGATCTCGCAGCGGCGCTGACACGACTTCACGAGATTCTACTTCCCCCAGAGAAAGCCTCCGGGACGGAGTCGGCACCTTCGAAGAAGACAAGTAGAAAGACCGCCAGCAAGAGCAAAAAGAAACCGGCAGCGAAAGCTTCGGATAAACCAGCTACGGGCGGTGCTCAAGCTAACGATGCATCGTCCATGCCGGCCGCTGAACAGCAGGTACTGCATACACCACCCCAATCTAATAAGACCATGGAGCCATCTACGACTTCCGCAACACCCACGTCACCTCCGGCCAGCAAGTCAGCTTTGAACGACGTAAGCGCCGCTGAGAGCACGATACGCGTAGACGTGGCTTTGCTAGATAAACTTATGACGGGCGTGGGCGAGCTAGTATTGGCTCGTAACCAAATTCTGCAGTTTGCCAACGGCAATGTAGAAAGTGAACTTCATCGCACTTCGCAGCGGCTGAATCTAATCACCAGCGAGCTGCAAGAGAGTGTCATGAAGACGCGCATGCAGCCAATTGGAAATGTCTGGAGCAAATTTCCGCGTTTGGTTCGCGACCTGGCCGGCATCTGCGGAAAGGAAGTTCGCATTGAGATGGAAGGCAAGGAAACAGAACTAGACAAGACGATTATCGAAGCCATCAAGGACCCGTTGACTCACTTGGTCCGCAACACGGTTGATCACGGCATTGAACGTCCCGAAGTTCGCGTGGAAAACGGTAAACAGCGCGAGGGCTGCTTGACGTTGCGAGCCTACCACGAAGGTGGACAGGTCAACATTGAGATCTGCGATGACGGCGCAGGCGTAAACGCCGAGCGAATCAAAGCCAAGGCTCTCGAAAAAGGACTGATGACCCAGGAGCAGTTGGCTAAACTGTCAGACCGCGACGTCGGCAACTTGATTTTCTTGCCAGGCTTCTCCACGGCCGAGAAGGTCTCGAACGTTTCTGGGCGTGGGGTTGGCATGGATGTCGTGAAAACTAACATTGAGAAGATTGGCGGGACTGTCGATCTGCAAAGCCAGCAGGGCGTAGGAACCGTCATCAAGATCAAGATTCCATTGACACTGGCCATCATTCCAGCGTTGATCGTCACCTGTGATAATTATCGCTACGCGATTCCGCAGGTCAACTTGCTCGAACTGCTGCGACTTGACGGGGACCAGGTGGATAGCAATATCGAGTGGATTCAATCCTCGCCAGTGTATCGCTTACGCGGCCGCTTGCTGCCCTTGGTATACCTTCGCGAACAGCTCAAGGTTGACGGAGAATCGGACTCGGACGCACTGAACATTGTCGTGCTTCGCGCCGACGATCGACAATTCGGTCTCGTGGTCGATCGGATTAATGACAGTGAAGAAATCGTAGTTAAACCGCTGAGCAGCCAATTGAAGAACGTGCCCGTCTATTCAGGGACGACGATCATGGGAGATGGTCAAGTCGCATTGATCTTGGATGTGATGGGACTAGCACAAACATCAAACGTCATAGCGGATGGCGGTAAGGGTGCGTCGCAGGAGTATCAGGAGCGGTCCCAGACAGGAAATCGAGATCAACACTCGCTGCTTGTTGCCGGAGTCGGCGATTCCCACCGATTCGCCGTCGAACTCGAACAAGTCACCCGGCTTGAAAAGATCGACGCCAGTAGTATCGAAATAGCAGACAATCGAGAAGTCGTCCAATACCGTGGCGAGATTCTATCGCTCGTACGGCTGAGCGACATCATGGGCGTGTGCAGTTCGCGAGACCCCGAAGATCAACTGCTCGACGTCATCGTGTATAGCGAAGGCGAGCAAACGGTCGGCATCGTGGTAGATCGCATTATCGATATCGTAGATCAAGCGATCGACATTACCAAGCATGCGCAATCCCATGGCCGAGCTGTCTCCGCTGTGATTCAAGGCCAAGTCACCGATCTCATCGATTTGCCAGCGATTATGAGCCAATGTGTATAGCGTTGTCCACAAAAATCTGCCCAGTTACTTGAATTCGTTTCCGTCTATTAACACTAGAGTTCCCTATGGTCGCCGCAACCCGACAGTTATGCACTTTCTTTTTGGGTGAGCACACGTTTGGCGTGGATGCGCATCTGGTCCAGGAGGTGATTCGATACCAGGAAATGACACGCGTACCTTTGACGCCGCCATCGGTAAGTGGCTTGATCAACCTGAGAGGTCAGATTGTAACGGCGATCGATATGCGTAAGCGCCTCAGCTACCCTGAACGCACCGACGGTAAGCTTCCCATGAACGTAGTCATTCGTTCGGAGGAAGGCGCTGTCAGCTTGTTGGTAGATGCTATCGGAGACGTGATCGAAGTTTCTCAAGACTGCTTCGAAACGCCTCCGGACACGCTGCAAGGTACGACGCGTGAGTTGATAGGTGGTGCCTACAAACTCAAAGATCGACTGCTGCTGGTATTGAACACCAAGAACGCCCTTCACGAAAAGATCGCAGAATAACGCTCAAAATTACTGAATTTGAGAGAAACGTCCTCAAACACTTTCGAGTATTCAACCCCTTCGCAACCAAAAAACAGAATCTGGGAGAACAGAATGTCCAAACTACGTGATCTATCCATAAATGCCAAAATTCTCTTATTAGCGGGCGTGTCTCTCTCGCTATTCTTGGTTTTTGGCGTGTTAACCTATTCGACGCTGAACAAGGTCAAGGTAGATGGGCCGCTCTACAGCAAGATTGTTGCCGACAAAAACTTGATGGCAGACGTGTTGCCACCTCCTGCATTCATTATTGAAACGTCATGGATCACCCGTCAGATGCGCGATGCTAAATCGCCTGAACAGCTCCAACAGCTAAAGAGTCATTTCGAACGGCTCAAGTCCGAATACGATGCTTCGATCGCAAACTGGAGCTCCAGTATCGAGGACCCCAAGCTGAAGGAAGAGCTGCTTGGCAAATCGCAACTTGCCGCACGATCATTCTTCGAGACAGTTGACGAGGAGCTACTGCCAGCCTTGTTTGCCGAAGACTATGCTCTCGCCGAGGAATTGATCAAGACCAAGTTGGACGAAGACTTCAAAGCTCATTTTGCTGCGATCAACAATGTGGTTGCGCGCAATAAAGAAATTGAAGCGGCAGATCAAGCCCGAGCGACAGCTACGGTAAGGTCTCGAAGTTGGATGTTGTTTGGCGTTGCGTTCGCGTTGATCGCCGGTGTTATTGGATTTACCGCCTGGTTGCGGAAGAGCGTGAGTTCCCAGGAACAGAAGAATGCCGACTTCGCCGGGCAGATCGCTGCCATTAATCGATCACAAGCCGTGATCGAGTTTGATACTCAGGGCAACATCCTTTCAGCCAATGAGAACTTTCTGGCGGCAGTCGGCTATACGCTGGACGAAATCAAGGGTCGCCATCATAGCCTGTTTGTGGACGAGACTTATAGAAACAGTGCCGAATATCGCGAGTTCTGGCCGAATCTAGCAAAGGGAAATGTTAGTTCAGGCGAGTTCAAGCGGATCGGTAAAGGCGGCAAAGAGGTTTGGATCCAAGCGAGTTACAACCCGATCTTCGGGCCAGATGGGACTCCCTTCAAGGTAGTCAAATATGCTGCAAACACGACGGCTCAGAAACTTGCCGAGGTCGAACTTCGCAATAAAGTCAACAGTATTCTGGAAGTAGTAGAAGCAGCTTCCAACGGTGATCTTACGCAAGATATCACGGTTCGCGGCGATGATGCCGTAGGGCAAATGGGTGTCGGGCTGGAGAGGTTCTTCGATGACCTGCGCAATAGCATTGCTTCAATCGCCGAGAACGCATCAGCCTTGGCTGGGGCATCTGAGGAACTTTCGGCGGTCAGCACTCAGATGAGCTCGAATGCGGAAGAAACTTCTTCGCAAGCCAATGTCGTCTCGGCAGCTTCGGAGCAAGTCAGCATGAACGTGCAGACCGTCTCGACTGGCGTCGAGGAGCTGAACGCAGCCATTCGCGAAATCGCCAAGAACGCGTCCGATGCCGCTCGGGTTTCGCAACAAGCAGTGTCTGTAGCAGAAAACACCAATGTCACCATCTCCAAACTGGGCGATAGTAGTCTCGAAATCGGCAAAGTTGTCAAGGTGATCACTTCGATCGCTGAGCAAACGAACCTGCTTGCTCTCAACGCAACCATTGAAGCCGCTCGGGCTGGCGAAGCTGGTAAGGGATTTGCCGTGGTGGCCAACGAAGTCAAGGAACTGGCGAAGGAAACCGCTAAAGCTACTGAGGATATCAGTCAAAAGATCGACGCCATCCAGACAGACACCCAAGGTGCTGTAGAAGCGATTCGTGAGATCAGTGAAGTGATCAATCAGATCAACGACATTTCCAATACGATCGCAAGTGCAGTTGAGGAACAAACAGCCACGGCTAATGAAATGGGGCGAAATGTTGGTGAAGCCGCCCGTGGTTCCAGCGAAATTGCCCAAAACATCACTTCGGTAGCTTCGGCAGCTGAGAGCACTACCCAAGGTGCTTCCAACAGCCAACAAGCTGCAAGTGAACTAAGCCGTATGGCTGCCGATTTGCAGAACTTGGTCAGTCGGTTTAAGTACCACAAGAACGAATTGGTCAAGCAACAAGCCAAGAAGGCGCTGCCTGCTCCGGTTGGCGCGACGTACGTCGCTGGTAGCTACCAATCGGTTTAGTGTTGATCGTAGATGAGTTACACGCAAAGCCTACGTGTGTTGTCGGTCTGCTGAATAGCGATCAGCGCGCGGATGCAGGACGCGAGAACAATGAGGCGGGATGGCCTGCTGCTGGTGCAAGCCGCAGTCGGGCCATCCGCTCTCCGGCCAAAGCGTGTGCCTTCCGGAATTAAAGAACAAACTAGAAAATTTCAGATTACGCGATAGGAATAGAGACCATGCGCGCCCTGGTTGTAGACGACTCCCGTGCCATCCGCCGAATCATCGGTGATATGCTGCGCAAACTTGACTATGAAGTCCACGAGGCGGCTCATGGTATCGAAGCGCTCCAGCGCTTGACGGAGATCGAAGTGCCCGACGTCATGTTAGTTGACTGGAACATGCCTGAAATGAATGGCATCGACTTAATCAAAGCCGTGCGCGCCAACCCTGCCTATTCCAACTTGCCCATCATGATGGTGACTACGGAAACGGAGATGGAACGCATGGCACAGGCGTTCATTGCTGGTGCAAACGAGTATGTAATGAAGCCATTCGATCAAGCGACGATCAGCGATAAACTGCAACTGCTCGGCGTAGGGGTTTAATCTGATGCGCAAAATTCGCGTTCTTGTCGTCGATGACTCGACAGTCATCCGACGGCTACTTTCAGACTCCCTTGCCAACGATGCACAGATTGAAGTCTGTGGTACGGCAGCGCATGGGAGAATCGCTTTGGCCAAGATCCCGCAGCTCAATCCAGACATTGTTACGCTGGATATGGAGATGCCTGAGATGGATGGCATCGCGACTCTGGTTGAGCTGCGCAGGCTCTATCCAAAGTTGCCCGTCATCATGTTTAGCACTTTGACGCAACGCGGTGCCGAAGCCACGCTCGAAGCTTTGTCCAAGGGCGCGAGCGACTATGTGACCAAGCCTGCCAATGTCGGTAGTGTGAATGTCGCGATGCAACGTGTGCGCGATGAACTTGTTCCACGCATTAAAGCCTTTTGTCCTTGGTCCACGCCCGCTCCTGCAGCTCCGCCGCTGAAACCGAGGATGCCAGTCGCCAAGTCGAGTGGCACTCCCCAACGCATCGACGCTATCGTTATCGGTAGCTCCACCGGTGGTCCCAACGCGTTGCAGTCAGTGATCACGAAATTGCCTGCTAACTTTCCGGTGCCGATTTTGATCGTGCAGCATATGCCACCGGTCTTTACCAAACACTTTGCAGAACGCTTGAACCAACTCTCAGCGCTGACCGTCGTCGAGGCAGCGGAAGGGGACGCGATACACGCTGGTGGTGTCTGGATAGCACCTGGTGACTTCCATATGCAGCTTGGCCGCGTCGGAACGGAACTTCGAATTCGACTCGATCAAGGAACGCCAGAGAATTCTTGCCGACCTGCTGTGGACGTATTGTTCCGTTCTGCTGTATCTGCGTTCGGCGGAAACCTGCTTTCTGTCGTGCTGACCGGTATGGGGCAGGACGGAGCTCGCGGATGCCAGGCGGCTCGGGACGCAGGAGGACACGTCATGATTCAGGACCAAGCGACGTCTGTTGTATGGGGCATGCCAGGTGCCGTAGCTCGCGCAGGTCTGGCAAACACTACTCTGCCAATAGGTCGGATTGCCGACGAGATCCAAAAACTCGCGGCTCACGGACGAAGCTTTGCTCAGGAGGCATCTACATGTCGGTAGCCACGATTAACCAGTCGACCGATAGTTTTGAATACCTCGCCGAACTGATTCTGCGAAAGTCGGCGATTGTCTTAGAGGCAAGCAAAAGCTATCTCGTCGAATCACGGCTCTTGCCGATCGCTCGTGCTCATGGCTGGTCGTCGCTCGATGAGTTAGTCGTCGCATTGAAACGGCCTGGATCTGCGCCGCTTGTTGACGAAGTTGTCGATGCGATGACTACCAACGAGTCAAGCTTTTTCCGTGACCTGCATCCCTTTAATGCCCTGCGAACTCATATTCTCCCCGAACTGATTACAAAACGCTCAAAAGAACGTGTCTTGAATATTTGGTCGAATGCCTGCTCTAGCGGGCAAGAGGTCTACTCCATCGCCATGTTGCTCCGAGAGCATTTTCCAGAATTGGCAAGCTGGCGGGTGCGTTTAATTGCGACAGATCTTTCCAAGAACATACTCGAGAAGGCACAGTCTGGCATATTCACACAGACGGAGATTAACCGCGGGTTACCCATGCCAATGGTTCTGAAACATTTTAAACGCGATGGTGTTCATTGGCGGATCAGTGAGGAAATTCGCAAGATGGTCGAGTTCAAAGTCTTGAACTTGATTGATACTTGGCCTCCCACGCTTCCCAAGATGGACATTGTTTTTCTGAGAAACGTGCTCATCTATTTTAATGTGGCGACCAAGAAGCAAATTCTCGATAAGGTTCACCGTGCGATGCACAGCGACGGAATTCTCCTGCTAGGCGGTGCCGAAACCACCATGAACCTGAACGTTCGCTTCGAACGCAAGTTGATCGATAAGGCTACTGGCTACGTGCCGGTATAGCTCCCGCTTACTTACAGTTTTTTGAAAGTCATCCATGGTTACCAACGAAGATATCGTCTCTATTACCGAGAATGTGTTTAGCACGATGGTTGGCTCAGGCGTCGAAGTAGCGTCAGAGTCAGTAAGCCTCGCAGAAGCAGATCCCTTCACAGGGTGTGTGCATATTTCAGGGGAATGGACCGGAGCTGTTTTGGTTCAAACCTCGGGTGACTTGGCTCGTCATGCCGCTTCTTCCTTGCTTGCGATGGACGAAGAAGCTCTGCAGCTCGCCGATTGCCAGGACGCGATCGCTGAACTTGCCAATATGATTGGGGGCAATATCAAGAGTCTGGTGCCTGGGCCGTCAGCCCTCTCGCTCCCTACCGTAACCTCGGGGAAGGAGTTTGATATTCGCATCTTCGGTACTCAAATCGAAAACGAAATCGCCATGCAGTGCAATGGCCAGCAGTTGCGAGTCGTCGTCTGTCGAGCCGATGGCTAGTTCGCCTTGGATCGGGCGATTATTTATGGTCGCCTTTCGCTCCGCGAAAGTGTGTAAAAAAGGTGGCCTTTCGCGGAGCGAAAGGTGACACTTATTTAGCCGCAGACGACTGGACAGGCTAGGCAATCGAAGGCCACATTTTTAACTCACATCACCTATATCTTTTCTCACAGGAGATTCGAACATGAAAGTACTCGTCGCTGATGACTCGGGCGTGATGCGCAAAATCATCATCCGTGTTCTCAATAGTTGTGGAGTTACCGATGTCACGGAAGCCGCCGATGGCCAACAAGGCTGGACACATTTCCAGGCCAGCGAGTTTGACCTGGTACTGACGGATTGGAACATGCCAGAAATGAGCGGGCTTGAGTTTCTTAGAGAAATCAGAGGAGCAGGCTCTAAGATTCCAGTCATTATGGTGACAACTGAGGGTGAAAAAGGCAAGGTTATTGAAGCGATTCAGGCAGGCGTTACCGACTACCTGTGCAAGCCCTTCGAACAAGAAGAATTGCAAGCCAAACTTGACAGGTACTTGGCGATCTAGCATAGAAACGGAGCGCTGCGGCGACCGCGAAAGGTAAAACCATGAATCCATTAGCTACGGTAGAGGCTGAACTGTTAGCCAGCGTCCTGGGTCGCAATGACCGGACGCTGGGAACACGCGTTGATGCCAAGCTTGACCAAGCTAGCGTGATCGAAAGTCTAGTTGACGCAAGCGAGTCCGTGCTATCGACGATGTGCAAGATCACTGTGGAAAACACGCGCACATCAAGCGGGTGTGCCGTTCGTCGAAATGAATTGAGTGGTGTCGTCGGCCTGACGGGTGCCCTGCGGGCGATGGTGTCCATCAACGTCTCCAAAGATTTAATATTCCATGCTGCAGAGAGTCTGCTCGGAGTACGTCCAACTGCGATGGATGCGGACGTTATTGACTTGGTCGGCGAACTCGCCAATATGATCGTCGGTAACGCCAAAGAACGACTCCATCATAAGGATCTCATTCTTGGATTACCAACGGTGGTAAACGGCACGGGCCACGTCGTTGTTTTCCCGAAAGACATGGATCTGTCAGTCATCAATTTTGAGACAAACGTCGGTGGTCTTCAAATTGAATTAGGCATCAAAAGGTAGTTCCGCCCTTTTGCTTCTAAACTATGTAGAACAATTGTCTCAATTGTTTTGGGCCGCAGATGTTTTGGGCCGCAAATGCAAAGCAACTAGAACGGTTGAGGACAACCGTTCGACACTACTAAAGCGGTTGAGGACAACCGTTCGACACTTTAGCGACAAAGCCTGGCTACTTTTCGTCGGCAAAGCGCCAAGTGGGTTCGGTATCGCGTGTGAGTGGACGGTCGGTTAGATAGTTGCGAAGCACTTCGATAGGAATGGAGTGCTCATGCATGACTGCATCGTGAAAATCACGATTCGTCATCTTGCCACTCTGGACCAATTCCTCGTGCATATTTCGCAGTTGGAGACCGCCCAACATATAAGCGGCTTGATAAAGTGGACTGTAGCCACCCATGATCGAACGACGCACCTCGGCTGCTGCCGCTGATGGTTCGTGTCCAACGCGATCGACCAAGTAGCTAACGCACTGCTCTGGCGACATATTGCCCAAGTGATAGTTGAGCGAAAAAATGATTCGAGCGCAACGGTGCTTGCGCCAAAACAACATCCCTACGCGGTCTTCGGGGCCGTGGGCAAAATCGAGGTCCCAAAGTAGCATTTCCCAATACAGTGCCCAGCCTTCCATCCAGAACGGCGTACGAAAGATCTGCCGGTACGGCCGATACCGAGGCAACATGTAATACTGCAAATGATGCCCAGGAATCAACTCATGATGCACGGTCGCTCGCGAAAAGTGTTCATTGTTGCTGCGCATGCTCATTTGCTTTTCGTCGTGCGTCATCGCATCGGTAGGAAATGAGACAATAATGGTATCTCCGCCCAGGAAATATGGATTTACGCGCTGTCTTTCGGGGCTCATCATCGTCATCCGCCAACCTTCGGCAGCCAGTGGCGGGACGGTGATCAAGTCGTGGGACTGCAAGAACCGGATGGCTTCCCAGGCTAGTTCGCGAATCATCTGTGGTTGATCGCCAGGCTGTACGTGCTTCGACTTGACCAATTCCATCGCCCTGCGCCAATCCTCGCCACAACCCAACTCAATCGAGGCTAGTCGCATCTGCTCGTCGCACCACGCCATTTCGCGCTCAGCCAAGGCAACCAATTCCTGTGGGTTGTGTGCGATCCATTCGTGACGCAACTCCAACTCCAATCCGTCGGCACCGATGGGCAAGCCAATGATGGTGTCTTTGTCAGAATCCGGCACTCCCACCACCTTGTCGCGTAGCGCAGCCTGATGCTGTTTTAGCGCCGCGTTCAAACGCTCCATGGGACGCTTGCACCACCAAGAGTACTCGGGATGGTAGCCATCATAAAATCGATGTGACTCCGCCACCGTCTGTAACAGTGTCCCTACCAAGGCACTTGCTCGCAACGCGTCGAGTCGTCGGCGGACAGCTGCTTCGCTTTGGTCGGATTTGTCCAGCGGCGTGATGCTCTCGACCAGTCGCTCGATCGCGTCGGCAGAGGTGTCTAATTGTTCAGCAACAGCGTGCGGTTCAATCGGCTCGACGTCTTCGCGCCGTTTGCAATAGTCAACCAACTGATCCGCGTAGGGTAAGAACGATGCCGCGGCAGTATCCCTGTCCGTCTCTAGTCGGTGATTCTCCAGTCGATAACGGATCTCACTTCTGAGCAGCAAAAAGTCGGTCTGTCCCACGCGATCGAGCTTCTCAAAGTCAACTTGCTCAACCCGCTTTAGCCAGTCTTCGAGTACCAGTTCACGTCGCGATATGGCGGCATGATCCAAGGGCACTTGATAGCGATGATCCAACGTCTTTGTGTCGGCCGTGAACTGCTCGATCAATACTTCGGGAGATACTAAGTTTGCATGTTGTGCCAGTGCCGATCCGTGGGAGCCCCAAAAAAGTAGGAAAGCATAAGTGGTTGCCAAACATTTCATTCAAGAGTGTCCCGTTCATCTACCTTAGAGTTTTTGATGTAACAATGCGTTGTCCCGACCGAAGAACGTACACTCGGAGCTGGCCCACGGTATTTCGAGTATAGACGGCAGTAAGGTCATTTGCAGTAACCAGATCCGTGAAATTCGCAGGGTCGGGGTTTCCAGCGAGTAGCTGGCTCGTTAATCTGACGCTAGCGGTTAACTGACAGGGTCGGGAGTCTTTTCAGCAGCGCCGCCACCGATGAGATGCCGCCGATAGGAACATGCGGTTACTCTTAGGTTAAACGATTTAGGCTGAAAAGACTCCGTCCCTGTCAGGTCGAGCCTATTTGCCAAATAAATCTGAATTCCATGAAGAAGAGACAGCGTATGACAGCTTACGAGCAATCCGGCGACGCAAAGGGCACTTTCCTTGGTCATCCGATCGGTCTGTTTGTGTTGTTCTTTGCTGAGATGTGGGAACGTTTCTCCTACTACGGCATGCGAGCGCTGTTGATCTTCTACCTCGTACAGCATTGGCTCTTCTCAGACTCCGACGCAGGTATCATCTACGGCGCATATACGGCTCTGGTCTATATCACGCCGGTGATTGGAGGCTATTTGGCCGATCGGTATTTGGGGCAACGCAAGGCGGTGTTGTTTGGTGCCGTCCTACTGACGTTTGGACACCTGCTCATGGCGTTTGAAGGTGATGGCGGGCAGGAAGGCGCGGCGATCAACGTCTTTTGGCTGGCGCTAGCCTTCATCATCGTCGGCTCTGGATTTCTCAAAGCGAATATCTCAGTCATCGTAGGCCAGCTCTATTCTCGAACTGATGTCCGGCGCGATCCTGCTTACACAATTTTTTATATGGGTATTAACCTCGGGGCCGCTTTGGGGGCCATCGTCGCTGGTTGGCTTGGTCAAAAATGGGGATGGTCATACGGTTTCGGTGCGGCAGGAATCGGTATGTTCTTGGGCTTGATCGTATTTATACTCGGAAAACCTTATTTGGTCGGACGTGGCGAGCCACCTAACCCAGCCTTGCTGACAACCAAGGTGGCTGGCATCAATTTTGAGTGGTTGCTGTATGCCCTCAGTTTTGCCGGAGTCGGTTTAGTGTGGCTCTTGATTCAGTATCAAGCCATTGTGGGCACACTGCTTGGCGTGGCTGGGTTCGTTTTGGTATTGTACGTCTTGTTAACCTCCGTCATTACATTGAAGCCCGAGGATCGAGATCGCATCTTCGCCGCCATGTTCCTCATCTTCGGATCGATTCTCTTCTGGGCTCTTTTTGAGCAGGCTGGTTCTTCGCTCAATCTATTTACCGACCGCAGTGTGGACCGAGAAATTCTTGGTATTGATGTCCCCGCATCGCTGTTCCAGTCCATCAATGCCATTTACATAGTACTGCTTGCACCGGTGTTTGCCATCTTATGGACTTGGCTAGGTAAGCGAGGGCTCGAGCCGTCCGCGCCGGCCAAGTTTGGACTGGCACTGATACAACTGGGTGCGGGATTTCTAGTGTTGGTTGCGGGCGCTTATGCGGCTGGATCCGGCAACTTGACACCAGTCATCTATATCTTTTTGATCTACTTGTTGCATACGACTGGAGAGCTCTGCTTGTCACCCGTTGGCCTTAGCGCCATGAACCGCCTGGCCCCTGCACATATGGCCAGCCTGATCATGGGCACTTGGTTTTTCGCCTCTGCCGCCGGCAACTTTTCCGCAGGACTGATTGCCGCCGCAGTAGGTGCCGAAGGAGCAGGACCGGAAAGAGTGACAGAAGTCTATACCACGGTAGGTTGGACTGCAGTCGTCGTGGGCGTCCTAGTCATCCTGATTTCGCCGCTGGTGAAAATGTTGATGCATCTCGATACGCTGGTTGATGATCAGATTCCGCATGAAGCCGAGTTAACGGATATCGGTGAGCCCCATGCCATCCCTCCCACCAGTCATGAATAGCATTATCTCATAAACGGGTTACGTTCACCGTACGTTGCAACAACCCGTATTTTCGAGTGGAATTCAGGTTTATGAGGCCGATTTTGTGTGTCAGCAATATTCCGTTTTTTGCCTAGTCGCCATGCTTGGCGAGAAACTTGTTGGAAATAGTCTTGAATGAGATCCGATCCTCGCCAGATCCGCTCACCCAGACTAGTCCCTCGCGTTCCGTATTGGGGTTTAACAAGCTCTTGCCGTCCGCAAATTCTAGTATCGCATCGAGCGAATTGGGGATCGTCATCTGACCAAGCGGTGGCACAATCGGCAATTCCAGTCGTCGGCAGATCTCTTCCATTTCTGCTTTTTCGATGTAAGCCGATGCGTCGATATCGTAGACGTTAAACACGAACACGGTCAGGTTCTTCAAACTATAGCGGTTTCTCTGGATTCCCGGCCCGACCAACTCGCCCTGAATGGCAATCGATCGCCCGACTCCCTTCAATCGGGATTGAATATCCAGTGCGCGCACGACAGTCCAGTGACAATTCGATTTATCTTCGGCCAACTGCCAGTTGCGACCACAGACACCAAACTCACCATCCTTCACAAATGCCGTGAATGACGTGCCGTCGATCTTTTCCGAAACATAAAACGTTCGATCACGATACAAATCAAAGTCGCTGGCCAGATTTTGAATACGTTCTTCGTCGGTCTTTTCAATAAAAGATGGGAACCCGCCAACGACAACGCCGCCCAGACTCGCTGGAATCGGCGCTTCGTATTTCACGATACCCAATTCGTCCGTCACGTCCTCGCCAACACAGAACGATCGGCCCAGAATCTTCGGGTCCAGCAGCAGTCCTTGAGAAATTTGACCGCGCAGCTTTAAGGTCCGCAGCCGGAAACCTTCGCGATCATCCATGGTCTTGAGCGATGACTTGCGCAAGAATTCAAACTCCTCACGTACTGGCAGAAAGGAGTCAATCTCACAGTAAATCACAGCATCACCGACGTGGTACTCGCCTTTCTTCGCAACGCATTTCCATCCATCTACCACAGCCAGCTCGATCATGTCAGCGCCTTCGATGGGCTTCGTATCGTTCACCGTGCGGATTGTCGCTAGTTTTCGCATCGCCTTGCACTTTCTGTATTTCCCTTTGGCCCTCGCCCTTGCAGACGGAAAGTGGTTTGGAAAGGTTCACTCGCTGGGCAATCAAATTCTCGCGAAGTTCGATTTCCGATGCAAGGAAATTCGTTGAATTCCAAAGCGGCGACTAGTCGCGCGACTAGTCGCCGCACTCCAAGGTGGCGGCATACGCGTTGGCCACGCTACGCGCCATGTGCGCATCGGTAAACGCCAGACGGTGACGCGAAAGCGCGCGAAGGCTCATGGCCAACCACGCGTGGCGGTCACGAGTCATTTTGAGAATGGCGGCAGTCAAGCTGCTCGCGTCACGCGGTTCTGCCAAAACACCTTCGACGCCATCGCGAATGACTTCCGGTGTTCCCTCGACGCGTGTGGCAATGACGGGCACGGCTGCTGCCAACGCTTCCAAGACTACCATAGGCATGCCCTCACCGAACAGGCTTGGCAACAGCAGGGCATCCAAGCCGCGGATGGCGGATGGCACGTCGCTCGTAAATCCTGTCCACTGGACACAATCGCCCACGTTGAGTGAGTCGTGCAAAGCCATGGTCTGCGAGCGGTAGGCTTCCGTTTCAAAGCCACCGATCAGCTCAAGCGTGACTGGTGCTCCAAGTCGCTTCAGCTCCGCCATGGTCTCCAACGCGATTTCAACTCCTTTGCGAGGCCGCATCAATGCCAACATGCCAATCTTCCATTCACGTTGCCCAAGTCGCTTGGCGGCGTCAATCGGTTGTACTGCGGGTACTCCGTTGGCCGCGACTCGCAATCGCTGACGTGGCACACCACGTCGCAGCATCTCGCGGCGGAGACTCTTACTGACCGTGAGCAACATATCGCAAGAGCGAATCGAATAGCGTTCAATTAGATCGTTGAAGCGATTGACCATGCCACGCGTGCTATCGCGCGCGGTCGGACTATGCACATGGTAAACCCACGGCGTGCCAGTCTTCACCGCAACCATCGATGTCACCAATGCGGTGCGCGGCGTATGTGCATGCAGAAGATCAAACTTCTCTTCACGTACTTTGCGAGCCAACTGTGAGACAACTCGCAGATCAATGCGGCCACGCATCGGGAATTCGCTCACCCGTTTGCTGGGTAAGCCGCAATGCTGGGCGAACTTGTTCGGCTTGACGCACGCAAATTCGGTCGCATAACCGAATTCGGCCAGACGTTTTCCCAGCAGTTGTTGAACGCGTTCTGCACCTGAAAAGTGCTCGCCATTAATGACGTGTAGAACTTTGCCCAATTGCTCTCCAGTTTCAGGCGAACTGGTGGCTGCCGAGGACGTTGGACCGACAGCGAAAAGATTGCCGCTGATATCTGACGCTGTTGTGGTCGCAGAATGAAACATGGAAAAAAGCCTATTATTAGCCAAAGCGATGCGGTGACTGATTATTCGAAACGTACGTTAATTCGCCGGTGGTGGGAAACAGTGGTTCGCATTGCTAGTTAGAAAACGGCACCGGTCGTGACGGTTGTGCCGATTTGGCTATTCATGCCTGCGACAGAATTGATGGCTAGCAATGGGAATATGCCTGTTATTGATCTTGCGACGCTGAGCGTAGCTTCCTAACCTTCCATCGTGGTACTTGCTGCCGATTTTATCTTCGATAGATGTTATGACGCCTGCTTCCCCAGCCCCTCTAACAATCAATCCCATGCTCGCCCGGTTCTTGTGCTGGTTGAGTTTAGTGGTTGGACTGTTGTGTGTGAGCGGTTGTCGCAATCCGTACGCACCACCAGGGCCGAGTTGGCAACCGGGCGTTCAAGCTCCGGCGGGCTACCCGCTGCCCCAAATGTCCGCTAACGATCCGAATGCGGCGTTTGGTCAGACAGCCCTCGGGTCGCAAATCGCTGAACTGCAACGCCGCAATCAGCAACTAGACGACAACAATCGTCAGTTGACGACTCAGTTGGCGCAGGCCCAGCAGCAAGCGCAAGCGTTTCGCGAGAGGGCCGATCTAGTCGCCAAGCAACTGGGCGACCTAAGCAATCAGAATCGCCAACTCCTGGCTGCAACGCAGCAGTACGCCAACCAGACACGCGGCATGCAGGCTTCGATGAACTCTCGCGGCGGTGCGACTCTAACCGCCAACAATTCCGTAGCTAACTCGGCAGTTGGTTTACAAATCGCAGGCGCGCGCGTAGTACCCGATGGAGACGTATTGCGAGTTCGCGTGCCAGCAGATCAACTTTTTGCTCCCGGGACAGCTCAACTCAGTCCTTCCGCAGCCCAAATTTTGGATCAACTCTCGTCCACCATCACGCGACAGTTCCCGCGGCAGCGCGTGGCCGTGGAAGGTCACAGCGACACGGCCCAACCCTACGGCAGCGGTTTCGGGACGCCCTACCAATTAGCAGTTGGCCAGGCCCAAGCGGTAATGGACCAATTGGTGCGTCGCGGCGGCGTGCCCATGCAACAGTTGTTCGTGGTGGCTCACGGTCCCAATCACCCAATAGCCGACAATCAAACGCCAGCCGGTCGTGCGGAAAACCGAAGAATCGAAGTGGTTATTTACCCGGAGACCTACTAGAGTTCCGCGCCTCGCAATCTGCCCCTTCGCCTGTCGTTATTGCAGGCAGACCGTATGATTCTCGCCCGTCAGCCTGACTCTATTTGATCTATGCTTTTCGCAGGGCGCGGAAAGCTGAAATGGCTGGATTTTCGACACTTCTCGCTGGTCTCCACCGTGAACCCTCGATACTAACCCTCCCGCGCCTATTGCGTGGGAGGGTGAGACATCACATTCGCGGCCGCGTTCTGCGAGAAGTGTCGGATTTTCAACTTATCTATACTGCTCAGTTGCTTCTGGGCTTGTCGGCAATTAGGATCAGACAGTCCCCGAACGGTCCACGCTCGGGCTTGGCTACGTTGATCGCTATTGTCAGTTGGTAAAAGGAGACGGGAATGCCCCGCACGGTTCTTTATGCACTTTCGCTCGGTTTGTGCCTGTTCAGCTCTCGCGTTTGGGCTCAAGGCGCTTTGGTTGAAGTCTATGGCGAAGGAGTACATCGTTACTTCGCAGGCGATCTGAGTGGTGCTGATCAGCTATTTTCTGAAGTGATTAACAGCGGTTCGGAAGATCCACGAGCCTACTACTTCCGTGGTTTAGTGCGCGAACGCCAAGGTGGTGGTGGCGAGTACGACTTTGAGCAAGGCGCCCGCTTTGAAGCCGAAGGCAAGCGCTCGGTCGATGTGGGGTTCGCGCTCAGCCGAGTCCAGGGACACACGCGTGCAAAAATTGAAAAAGCTCGTCGTGATGCGCGAGTTGCTGCTAGTCAACAAGCGATGTTAATGGAGCGCGCGCGATTGGACGCCGCTGGTGCAATGCAAGTGCCACCGCCAAGCGTAGTTCCAGGTGCCACGCCGCCGCCAGCGGCAAGCGATCCATTTGGCTCGGACGAAGGAATGCGCTCAGACGCTACGACAGTTGACCCTGTTCAGCCAAGCACGCCTGAGGTCGACGCTGACACAAATCCGTTTGGCGATGATCCGGCACCTCCAGCCGCCGATACGCCAACTCCAGACGCAAGCAATCCGTTTGCTGATCCTGCAACTCCAACTCCCGATGTTTCCAACCCGTTTGGTGATCCCGACGCGAGTGGAGGCACTGATCTGGGAAACCCATTCGGTACTTAGGATCGAGCGGAAAATAAGTGTGGCCTTTCGCTCCGCGAAAGGCCACCTTATTACACACTTTCGCAGAGCGCAAGGAGACCTTATTTCTTTCGCAGAGCGAAAGGCGACCTTAGTACGTTTTTAGATATAAGTCTCGGAAGTCGTCGACGGTCAGGGGGCGGGGATTAAAGGTTCCTGTCCACTGACTAGTCGCATCTTGGGCTAGCTCTTGCAGCAAATCTTCAGCCACTCCTACACGTCCAAGTTCTGTTTCCAAGCCAGCGAGCATGACGAGCTGATGCACGAACTGGGATAGAGATTCCGTGGCGCTGCCGGTTTGGCATTTTTCCCCCAGCTCAGTATGAGCCACGTCGCGCCATAGATCATCGTACAGATGCTCGACTTGTTGGCCATTGAATCGAATGACTTGCGGCAGCATCATTCCTACGGCCTGACCATGGGTAACGCCATAACGAGCGGTCAAGGGATTGGCGAGTGCATGCGCTGCACCCAACATGCTCGTTTCAATTGCCAGTCCGGCGAAATAGGCACCAAGCTGGACCTGTCCGCGAGCGCTAATATTCATCGGATCTTGGAGGACGAGCGGGAAACCGCTGCTCAACAACTGCCACGCTTGCCGACTGTAGCACATGCTCAGCGGGTTGCGACGGCTAGTGACATACGTTTCTAGGGCGTGCGAAATTGCATCGATACCAGTTAACGAAGTGACGCGCGGCGGTTGCGTGATCGTCAATTCGGGATCCAACAACGCCACGCGGCAGGCGGCGCGAGGATCACCGCAAGCCATCTTGGTGTGGGTATCCGCTTGGCTGATCAAAGCGAATGACTGGGCCTCACTGCCCGTACCGGCTGTGGTAGGGACCGCGATCATCGGCAGCATTTCCCCAGTCGCCTTGCCAACTCCCCAGTAGTCTTCCATGCGTCCGCCACAGGAATAGATGAAGTTGATGCCTTTGGCGCAGTCCATCGAACTACCGCCACCGAGACCAATCAACAAATCGGGCCGCGAACGCTCAGCCACGGCGACACCTGCGGCGACGTCATCCGTTGATGGATTTTCATGTACGCCGTGGAATACATCAACGTCCACGCCTTGTTGCAGCAGCGCATCCACGCCGCGCTGAAAGTGCCCGGCGGCGACCACGCCTTCGTCGCTAACGAGCAGTACACGTTGAGCGCCCAATTCGATAGCCAATTCGCCCAACCGTTGAATGGATCGAGGAGCAAAAATCAAACGAGTTCGATGTTGAAAATCGATACTTTCCATGCATTCGGCCATTTATTCGCTGGTAGTACTTAATTTCTGGTTGGCTATCACAAATGACCAATTCTACCCCAAACACTCATTCACCGCGCGGGTATACTGTGATCCAAGCGACGTTTACTCATAGGGTGTGACAGATGCAAGTACGATCCAAGCAGCAATTGCCAACTAAATGGTTGGTCGCCATTGTCGGCGTGCTCATTCTTTACGGATTGACGCAACCCATCCTGGCTGGGCGATTTGGCTGGCCCTTACCCTCGCTGGCTAAACTACTAGGACAAGACGACTCGGGTGACGAGAAATCCGTAGAGCCTAGGCAGGAACCGAGTTCACCGAACGCAACACCTGGTAATCAAGGCACTGGTAATCAAGGCACTGGTAGTCAAGGCACTGGGAATCAATCCCCAGGCCAGTCCGCTAACAGCGAGACTTCGGAAACCGAGCTGTTGT
>JAWKTR010000019.1:0-144603 GCA_041398985.1 Pirellulaceae bacterium | reverse complement strand
AGCTACAGCAATCAGCGTGGTGTGAGGACTATCGCAAGCGGAAGCCTCGCCCACATACTGCTCCGGATCCAACGTCTTAGAAATCTTACCCGCCTTTCCACTGCCCATCAGGTAGCTGTGATGAAAGCTTCACAATTGAGTGATCGATTTTCGATTACGCAGGCCAAATCATTAGTTAAAGATCTCTCACACGCGAATCCCTGGATTTATTGGGCGGATTTTACCGCAAGTATTCTGACGGGACATGCGTGTTTTTTCATTCTGCTGCGAGTGGAGCAAATAACGCAGTGGAGCGGGGCCAGTCTATGGGCAGCTTGGTTTGCCCTGTTCGCCATGACGGCGATACTATACATGCGCTCGGTGATGTTCATCCACGAGCTGGTACACTTGCCGAACCGAGGTTTTGCGTTTTTTCGGATTGCTTGGAACCTTCTGTGTGGTATTCCCTTCCTTAGTCCTTCATTTTTGTATTATCCGCATGTCGACCACCATCGGCGTAAGCACTATGGGACCGATCATGATGGCGAGTATCTAGATCTGAGTCATCGCCACCCTGGACATATCTTGTTGTTTCTGGTGGCCTCGGCGGTCGTACCCGTTGCCGCTTTTGCGAGGTTTCTGGTCATGACGCCAATCGCCTGGGTGTTCCCCGCCTTCCGTCAGTGGGTAGAGCGCCACGCCAGTAGCATGATCATCGATGTATTTTACTTGCGAGGCGACCATGGTCCGCACGCCAAACGCATCATGCGTCTGCAGGAGGTAGCTTGTTTTCTTTGGTGTCTGGCCATCGCCTTGCGAGCCCCCTTGGTTAGTGGGCAGCTGATCGATGGTTTTGTCATCCAGGCCTATCTCGTCAGCGTAACTTTGATCTTGATTAACAATGTGCGTACGTTGGGCGCACATCGCTGGATGGGTGATGGCCGCGAATTGACTTTTGAGGAGCAGTTGCTCGACAGCGTGAACTACCCGTATCGCCCTTGGATTACGGAGTTATGGGGCCCGACTGGCACGCGATATCACGCGTTACATCACCTTTTTCCGAGCATTCCCTATCACAATCTGGGGATCGCCCACCGTCGGTTGGTTGCCGGATTACCTGCCGATTCGATGTACCATGACACCGTGCGGGTCTCATTGATTGGTGCCATTGCCGAACTTTGGCAACGGTCACGAAATCGCAAGTACGTTGATCCTCGGTTGCCTCAAAAACAAGCCGCTTAGACGTATTTTCGGTGTTAAAGACTAAAAGGAAATAGAATTAGGCCTCGACCGAGCGGTAGTTCTGCGGTAAATTCCCAGATTCGTCATTGGCCCGCAGAATATTAACCTGAATCAAAGTTTGAGACCCTCAGCGATGTATGCCATTATTTCCGACGGTGGACGTCAATATAAAGTCGCCCCTGGCCAGCGTTTAGATGTCGATCTGCGAGCCAATGCCAATCCGGGTGACGTACTGGAATTTGCAAACGTTTTGGCTATCGGCGGTGATGAAGGCCTGAAATTGGGTTCGCCAGTCATTAGCGGTGCTAAGGTCACCGCAAAAGTTGTTGGCGTCGAGAAGGGCGAGAAGATTCACATTCAGAAGTTTCAGCGGCGTAAAAACTACCATCGCCGGATCGGCCATCGACAAAGTTACACCCGCATCGAAATTGCTGAAATTGCCGGCTAGCATGGGCTCCCCCTTCGACCCGTCTGCTTACACGAGAGTCGACGACGCTTGGCCGTTTAAGCCCTGCGAGAGCGCCTTACTAAATTGAATCGCCGTATGGAATTCCCAGAGAATCTCAGGCACATCATTCGCGAAAACGAGCCCTTGGCCCCTTTCTGCTGGCTAAGGACTGGCGGACCTGCCAAATACTTTGCGGAGCCAAATTCGCTGGCAGATTTCTGTAACTTGATTGCCTTTGCAATGGCGAAATCCATCCCAGTTCGTCTGCTGGGGGATGGATCCAATATCGTGGTTCGCGATGAAGGAGTCGATGGGCTGGTGATTCGCTTGGCAACAGCCGACTTGTGCCAAATCTCCATCGCGGAAAATCGCCTAACGGCGCGGGCCGGAGCTCGGCTTAATCACGTTATTTCCGCCGCCGCTGGAGCCGGGCTGGGAGGTCTGGAGCATCTGGCCGGGATTCCTGGCACGGTAGGCGCAGCAGTCGTTACCAATGCTGGTGTCACGAACGATGATATTGGGAGTCGCGTTTCCTGCGTGCAAACCATTGATCGACATGGGCAATTGGCGCAGCGGGACCGTCAAGATCTGCAGTTCGGCTTCCGCCGTAGCAGTTTAGAAGACGCATACGTGGCCGAAGTCGAACTGACTTTGGAACCGATTGATGCGTCCGAGCTCACACGTCGCATGCAATCGAGCTGGATCGTCCGTCGGGCTGCCCAGCCGCCCTCGGGCCAACGAGTTGTCCAAGCTCTGATCGAGCCCAATGGCGTCGACTTGGCCGAACTCTTGGATGCGGTCGACATGCGCGGCGTTCGTCAAGGTGATGTGTCGCTGAGCAGCCAATTCCCAGGATTCCTTGTGGCGACTGGAGACGCTAAGAGCAGTGATGTGCTAGCATTGCTGAGTCAGATTAGCAGAACCGTCGAAGCAAAGACGGGAACCCAGTTGCAGCCACAGCTAAAAATCTGGTAAATGATTGCATCGGGCCAATCACTACCCAGCTTCGAGTGGTATACCAAGGATGGCAAACACACCTTCAGAAAAAGCGTTGCGCCAACGCGTTGTCGATGTACTTCAGTACATCCCTGGCGGTGCGTTGTTGTTTGCTGTCGTGCCGATGTTGGTGCTGGGTTATCTGGGCTGGTTCTACTATGGTGCCGACCACATCGACGGCGCTTTCTACTCAGTTAACTTCGAACATATCACGGTGACGCAGCAGCCTCCTTGGATCAAGCGCTGACGTGGCACAGGAAGTCACCATAACGGGCGGCTCAATCGTGTACCTCTGTTGGATCCCAAAGCCAACGCCACGATTGCCCAAGCCTTGAGACTCATCCATGGATCAAATCGACCACTCGTGTAACCAAAGTTGCAGGCGGCAAGGTGGCCGTGGATGTTATTTATCGTAAGCCTCTAGCGATGGTTTACGCTTGCACCTACCGCATGCGCAGGGCCCCGGTGTTTACCCCATTGATTCTCAAGCCATCTGTCTGCCAGTCAGCGATTTCACGGAAGGAGATCTACCAATACTTCCACAATATTCGTTGACGGGCTCCACCAGCGACCGGCGAAAGGGATGGCTTATGGCAGTTCACTGGTGCAGGAAGCTTTAAAGGTATGCGAGTTTCTCGAGAAAGATCGAGAGAAAGCTCACGGCTGCAACGTGTCTACGTTGATGAAGAGCTCCCCAGCTTAGCGGCCCTAGCCGTTTGATCATCACACTGGAAACGACCGACAAACACTTAATTGGGTGGGGGCACATTCCAGGCGCGGAATTGCCTGGTGAACCTGCGGCGGTCGCCAAGTTGGAGACGATGTCACGCTGGTTGCAACAACAGCGCGCATCTCAGTCGGCTCCTGCAAAACTCGATTTGCTGCGCGCCAACTCTGCACTACCCGTCTCAGGCTAGTTGTCTAACTGACATGCCTTCAGGTTGACAAACTGCTGGTGTCGTCGCTTGGCGATTGCCAAGCGTCCAACCATGATCGCAACACTTGCAACGATCGCGCTGGAGGCAAAACTAATGCGATAGACTGGTTCGGAGTTAGCCTCTTCCGAGTCATCTTGTGCAACTGCGTCGCCCAGTAATGCATCCAAGACAGCCGCGCGCATGTCTGGCGGAATCTGCGAGTTCTTGGGATTCGAAATCAACTCCAACGACCGATGCAATCCAGACGTCATTTCTAGACCAACATGTACCCAACCAGGACTGACGCCTGGCTGTAACAACGCGTGTGGATATTGGAGTGCAATCAAGCCATGCATCGCGCTTTCGAAATGCCTCGCTGCTAAGTCAGCTCTAGGGCGAGTGTTCTGGGCGGTGTTGGCGGTGGCAGCAGTCATCCGCAATCGGTGCAGTTGATCAGAGCTCCATCCGCAACTCTGTGGGGCGTGCGTGTCCCGGGCCACGGTTGGCGTAGAGATTGCTTGAGATCGTATCAGAGGAAAATTATCGATGATTTCAAGGTCAAACTCTAGAATGGCAGAGTCAACTGACAGTTCTGTCCTGCGATTGCGGTCTGTATTCTCCTCTGTCTTGGTATTCGTGGTCGCTGCGGGTTGGTCGGTAGTGCTATTGGGTTCCTCGGTCCGCCAGGCAACGATTCGACTTGCAGACCTGTTGTCTCTTTCCGTTGAATCATCTTCTGGCGTTGAGACAATTGGCACCGACGGCGAGCTGATGCGAATTGGTACAACGCCGGCAGAAATATCGGAGTTAGCGATCGGTGTCAATCCAGCGTTTGAGTTTGATTGAAGTTGCGAAAGGATTGGGCTACGTGGAACTAGGGTAGACGATGGACTTTCGCTGCTGGACGCCGACAACAAAATGCTGCTTGGCTGCGGGTTAGGCAGCAGATTTTGGCTGGGCGATACGCGCACTTGAACCAGCAGGGGTGGAGCAAGAACCTCGGACGGGAGCTGGCGAGCTGGCTTGGCCATTGATGGCGCTCGATCGGATCTACGATGGTCATTCAAATCGCTGCGCGCCTGCCCGTGGGTCGGCCGATCGACCGGCGATCGCGCCACGTCGGCAGGACGATCGGAATGTCCAGAATCCGATTGAGGGTGAGGAACCCAGATCGGCGGGTCGACGGCGAGTAAACGTCGTGTCTCGAGTTGTTCCAGCACAAGCGCGCGGCGGAGGTTGCTGCTAATCACGATGTTCCCTCGGTCCAAGCGAACGATGAAAGATTGTGACGATGTTGCTGCAGATAAGCGCGGTAGCGGCCAACACCGGGAGCCAGTTCAACAGCTTTGGCCTGTGCGACGACCGCCTCTTGATAGCAGGCCATTGCCAAATCGGGGCGATCGAGCTGTTGGTAGACAAAGCCTAGATTGTTCAAAACGCCGCCCAATGTACTTTGGCATTCGGCATCTTCAGCAAAAGTGTCGGTGAGTATCCGCTGGGCTTGGATCGCTCGCTCGAAAGTCGTACGAGCGTTGCTGGTCTGCTCGAGCTTTGAGTAGGCCAATCCCAAGTGATTGAGACTCAGGACCAGATCGCGTCGGCACATGGATTGATTGGGCCAGCGCTGCAGCAGCAGCTCGCAGATCCCGACGGACTGCTGAAAGGCTCCGATGGCCAGATTTGTTTGGCCACTCTTCGACTGTGCGCTCCCCAGTGTATTTAGTGTCACGACGGTCTGGGTGGTTAGCTTATGGTTTCCGGGGTCAGCCTCAAGCATCGTCGCCAGCGCCTCGAGTGCCTGACTGGCTAAATCAACCGCTCGCGGCGAATCACGTTCGACCAGCAAGCCGCTCAAGTTTGTCTGTACCGCAGCCAGCTGAGTGCGGGCTTCCGTCGATGGTGTTTGAACGCTCTCCAGTAAATTCAGCGATCGCGCGTAGGCAGTTTCCGCTTGGACCGGCAGTTCTGAATCGGCCAGCAATAGGCCTAGATTATTCAGCGTCGTGGCCAGCCCCAGGGTAGCGTCTGACTGGCGCTGCAGCGGAAGACTGTCATAGATGGCAATGGTCTTTCGGAAATAGCCAGCCGCTTCTTCGAACTGGCCTGCATGGTGCAGCGCTGTCGCCAAATTGTTTAGACTGGTCGCCCAAGCGGTCTGAGCTGCCGCATGGTCACGCTTTGAAGCCAGGGTTGCATACAAAGATTCACTTTTTCGTAGCGCTTCGATGCCATGTGCATAGCCTAATTCATTTGACAGAGCACCAATTTTGCCATACGTGATGGCCAAATCCTCCTGCAGACCTGGAGCGTCTCCGGCGCTGGCAGCAAACTGCTGGTAGTATTCGAGCGTTTCCGCCAATAGACGCCGGCGCACTGTCTCAGCGGCTGGTATCTCGGCAAGCAACTCGGCCATCTGCGAGCCCAAGCGGTCGACCGCACCTCGCGCAAGTCTCTCACTGAATTCCCGGCGAGTAAGGTTCGCATCGGAAATTCGCTTCTCTGCGGCGATCTTGGTGGTACTAATTGCGAAGCCAATCAATGCGCAGAGTCCGAATAGCAGCGTGACTACCACGCCGCGCTGATGGCGAGTTGCCCATCGCAATGCGCGATCGAGCATGGTTGGCGGACGCGCGATCGTCGGTTCGCCTGATAATACTCGCCTCAAATCTTCGCCGAATTCTTTGGCGGTTTCGTAGCGACCATCGCGCTGCGGCGCGAGTGCCTTGTGAATCACAGTGGCCAAATCCCTGGGAATATCCTGTCGCAATTCCCGCAATGGAATCAACTTGTGTTCATCAATCTGTTTGGCAATATCGGCCGCGTTGTCACCATCGTGGACTGGACGTAGCGTGAGCATTTCGTAGGCCGTCGCAGCCAGCGAGTAGATGTCACTCCGGCCGTCAACAAACGCCGATTCGCCTCTCGACTGCTCGGGGCTCATGTAGCGCATCGTGCCAACCAAATCACCTGAATGCGTGAGTGAAAGCTCTGTTTGGCATCTGGCTAGGCCAAAGTCCGTGATCCAGATCTTGTTGTTGCGGTCGAGCATCAAGTTCGAGGGCTTGACGTCGCGATGGATAACTCCTGCTTCGTGGGCGGTATGCAGCGCATCAGCAATCTGACTCGTCCAACCAACGACGCGTCGCCAATCCGTAACCCGCCCCCGTGGTGCGTGAGCGTCCATGGGGCGCAGCCAATGATCGAGCGATTGCCCGTCGATAAGTTGCATTGCGTAGAAGTGAATGCCCTGCTCCACTCCGACGCTGTACACGGGGACGATTTGCGGATGTTGTAGCAAGCCTGCCGCGCGCGCTTCGTTATGAAAGCGAACGATTTGCCGCGAATCTAACAAGGCCGCCATTGGCAGTAACTTGATCGCTACCTGTCGCTGCATGGAATCCTGACGAGCTTCATAGACAACCCCCATGCCTCCGCGGCCGATTTCACGCAGGATTGTAAACTCGCCAAGTTGCATGGCGCTTGCCATGCCACTTTGGAAGGGTAGTATTTGGCCGGTGGTCGTGTCACCAACAAAGCAGTGCAGTGCATCGAGTTTATCCAGATACTCTTGGAAGATGTCTACCAAGTCTGGGTGCTTGGTCGCTACTAATTCAACGTCGAACGGCTCGCCTGACTCTAAGCCTTGAAGATAGCGGTCGAGCAAGTCCGTTAGCAGAGCCATCTGCGTTTTGGTTAGCCCATACAGCGCACCGGAACCAGCACTCGAACCTCCTTGGCTGTGCGCCAAGCCACTCTTGAGCAGCGGATTGTCCGATCGAGGATAGGTTTGCTCAGTCAACATGGGTTTCCCTCTGGACCTTGAATGCATCCAGTGCTCGCAGCCATAACATGCGAACTGCACCGGACTTGCGTTCCATGCGCTCTGCGATCTCGTCGAACGACAGACCTTGAATGACTCGATATACGATCACATCCCGATATTGGGGGCGAAGCTGGCAAAGTTGATCGGCTAAATGGACCGCATCTTCGCGGGCACTGATCACAGCGCTGGGCGACGGGTCATGTGAGGGTAAAATGCTTGCCAAGTTACAGGCAGATTCTTCAAGTTTTCGAGAAACCTCGTCGAGCGAGATCTCGCGTCGAATATCTCTCTTGCCCGCCTTCATGTGCCTGGCAAAAGCCCGATGCAACGTATTGATCAGAATCTGTCGCAGCCAGCCGGACAGTTCCTCGTGCGTCCGGCCGCGAAAGGCGGCGAAGTCGCGGTGCGCTGCCAGCATGGCCTCTTGCACCAAATCCGAGGGACTAACACGACGCTGCAATCGTCGGTCAAGTTGCGTTGTGGCCAAAATCGTCAGGTATTTGACGTACAGTTGTAAGAGTTTTCCGAGCGAGTCAACTTCGCCACTCCGGGCTCTTCGCAACAGCAGCTCGAAGTCTGAACATTCAGCCCACTCTCGGTTAAGAAGGATTGAGCTGGGTGGTTCAGTGATGCTCATGATCAAATTCCTTGGCTTAGTTGGCCGCTATCAGCATCTAGTTGCTGGATTTGCCCGGAACCGCCAGATTATTTTCACATTTTGACGCCACCAATGGCATCTCTATGCCAGCGCAACCTGGAAATCCAGGTTGCGTAGCCGCGTCGCACCGTTGGAGATGAGGATGTCGATCGCTTCACTAGCACTTGCGAGGGTATTCTCCAACTCGGGAACACGGATCTGGTAGTCGCCGGTTTCTGCGAATGAAGTCGAGCGGAAACGATAATTGCCGCGCCGATCCGTAACAGCTGTGTCGATCACTACCCCGTTGTCATTCAGCAGTTCGACAGTGATGCCCGCGATGCCCACCGGCTGAGCGGAGCGATCGTTCCGCGTCCGATTACGGCGAGTTTGGAAATCGGTTTCTACCGGCGGTGCCACCGTAACCTGCCCACTGACTTCAGCAAGCATGAAAAAGACGTTGTCCTGCAAGCCCTCCACATCCGTGTTGCGTTCAATCACGTCTGCCAAGGTTGTTTGCTGCAGTTGGCGTAGATCCGATCCGCTAAAGACATTTTCATACCAGTGGCGGTCGCCGTCGCGTAGGCGTTCGAATTGATCGCTAATGATCGCTTGGTTCAGTTCGCCCAACGAAGAACCACGCATGTGATCTTCTGCTAGCAGCCCAACCCATAAATCGATGTTATTAACATCACCGTAGAGCAATTCTAGCTTGGCTTGTAGATCCGTGTCCGCCGTAATCTCTGCAAACGAATTGACTGGATCCAGGCCATAAGCAATTCGTGTGGTATTATAGTCGTTTAAGCCGTGGTCACGTCCACGCTGAATATTCAGCGCTGCCAAATCCAAACCGCCGGATCCTGGTACTCCGAACAGGAAGTTTCGCAGGCTATCGACGACTCCCAGGTCGACCTCCTGCGCTTGCGTGGAGGCTTCGTACTTCAACAACGTATCAATGCCAGTATCCTCCAGAATTCCTGGATTGAAAAAGGCCTCTGCCAAAGAAATTCCATCCCGCGTGGATCGTCCTTCGTTGTCGAAGAATTCAATTTCATCGTTGAGCGTGCTATGGCCAAATCGGAACGCAGCCGTTGAGAACTCGTTGGCAATCGATGGATTAACGGAAGTGTCATATCCTCGATAGCGTGTTAGCGTGCGATTACCGAGTAACGCGGGTAGGAACTCGTTGTAGGTGATCGACTGGATTTCTGCGACAACGATAGCGCGAGCTTGTTGGTAAACTTCTTCATCGCTCAGCGTCGGATCCTCGCTGGCGATCTCAGTGGCCAAGCGGTTATGCTCCCGGACGAACAGTGCGTGCAAGGCGGTCAGTGCGATATTTTCAGCTGCTCGAATATCACCTGCCAATACGTGGCCTGCCTCATCCGTCGGCAGCAAGCCATCATCACTGATCAGTAACAATCCGCGCGTAAACGCACGTAGGCTGTCCGCCGTGGCTTGATCCGAACCGTAGATCATAGAACCGTCGACATAGGCCGTAACCGAACTGATCTGCTGACGCGGGTTTTCCGTGGAGGTACCCGTCGACGCGTCATACTCAGAACGCGTTAGTGGGATGGTCTCCTCCCCCGTCCCTGTCGGATCAAAGAGCACGTCGTCGGCCGGTACTGAAATATCGAATGACTCTCCATCGGTCTGCGACATGGTTAAGTCGATGTCGTGGTCTAAGAATTGGCCCCACACATAAATAAAGGCGGAAAGCCCCCGGGCGTTGCGTCTGTCCTCGTCGGCAACATCGGAGAGCAGGTTGCTGATTTCGCGAGGACTGGGGCGATCTTCGCCAGCGGTTGACGAGATCCCGTCGCCATAGTCGGCCTCCGCTATTCGCAAGAGTTGCGTACCCGCCGCGCCTAGTGCGTTATCATCGAGGTTATTTCCTGTTCCATCGATCGAGCGGATTTCAGCCGGCATATCAGGAATCGTGTCCGTAGCAGGATCGTCTCGCAGCGGATCTCGCCCCCGCATCTGGTCGCGCCGCAGTTGGTTGTCTCGATTTAGTCGGTTGATGACCAACAATGCATCGAGTGGCGAGCGGATGCCGTCATTGCTAACGTCAATAAAGCTGAGATCATCCGTCGCCGGCACATCGTTGATCGAGTTGACGACCATTAGCGCGTCAACGGCCGATACGATCCCATCATCATTTACATCTTCTGGCAGGAACACGTTGTGCTGACTGGGACCTAAATCCGCTGCTAGCAACTGACGTGTTTCCAATAGTTCGGTGTGGAGTCTTCGTCGGTGGCGACCCGCGCGGCGTGTTTTGCCTATGTTTCGCAAACGTCGCTCCAAACGGATTTTCAGTTGTCGGACGGTTCGAGTTGTGCTGTCAAACAGTGACATTGCATTTAGCCCTTAGACGAGAGTTGGTGATGAGATCGTTCTTGCTGCGGCCATCGCTGGGTTGCCCTGTCAAGTAAGGACCTTTTTCGTACTAGAATGTCACGTCCGAGCGACTCCGGGATTCCGTGTCTTTGCCGTTGATCTCATCTTTGGCGAGGGATTCTTCGTTCTGCGTGACCTGAGTGAGCAATTTCGGGAACAAAACAATTTGCGGCAGCCCGTCCAAATTGTGGCGGGCACAGCTTACAATTGGCGGAGATTAAAAGGTTTCAGGCCAGCGCTAGCGCTCATGTTGGCCTTGTTTTTCGAGCAACCAGTGAGGTTCAACATGTACATTCAATTGCGCTACGCTGCACTCGTGATCCTGGTCGTGATTACCAATTTGGCAGTCTGGAATTCCCAGTTACATGCCCAGTCGGGCAAGGCTCCGTATCAACTGGAAAAACACGACGGCGGAGTGCGGGTGATGCAGTCAGGTGAATTGGTGGCTGACTATGTCATCAAGAGCAAGCCCATTATCTATCCAGTCATCGGGCCCGATGGCGTCAAGATGACACGCGACTACCCCATGGTGGCCGACAGCGAGAATGAAGCTCACGATCACCCTCATCATCGCTCACTGTGGTTTACTCATGGCGAAGTCAACCACGTCGATTTTTGGGCGGAAGGCGACAAGATGGGTATTACGGAGCACCAGGAGTTCACGCAGCTCGACGATGGCAAGCAGGCGGTGATCGCCACTCGTAACATTTGGAAATCTGCCGCTGGTGAATCCATTCTTGATGATCATCGAAGGTTTACGTTTGACAGTGACGATCAAGCCCGCTGGATCGACTGTGAAATTGAGTTAACCGCCAGCAGGGATGTCAATTTCGGAGATACAAAGAAGAAGGATCATTTGGCTTACGAATCGCCGAATCGATGAAAGCCGATGCCAAGCTCGGCGGCTACTGCGTGAACAGCCACGGCGACAAGAACTCGGACGCTTGGGGCAAGCCTGCGGAATGGGTCGACTATGTGGGGCCGATTGGCGAAAAGACTTACGGTATCGCCATTCTTTGTCACCCGACGACATTCAACTACCCAAACCGTTGGCACGTCAGAACGTATGGTCTATTCGCCGCCAATCCATTCGGCGTCTATCACTTTACCGGCGGCGACAAACCCACCGATGGCGTTGATCTTGCAAAAGGCAAGACTCTCAATCTCCGCTACCGTGTGTTGATGCATCGCGGAGATACGGAATCGGCTGGGGTAGCAGAGCATTTCGAGAAATACAAAACGGCGGAATTCAAAGCCCTGTAGACAGGAATGTTGTAGCCGTTCACGAACTTGGAGTCGACAGGAAAGGGTCGGGAGTCCTTTCAGCGCCCGCCACCGATGCGATGCTGCTGGCAGGAACATGTGGTTGCTAATGGGATAAGCGATTTAGGCTGGAAAGACTCCCGACCCTGTTACACAAGCCGACAATCGTGAACGGTTACGAAATGTTCTTGGTGCGAGTCTTGAGCTCGAACACGCGGGCGAGAAGTGTCAGCGACGAGTGCCGCAGCAAGCAGAAAAAATAGGGCGGGAGGGACTTGAACCCCCGGCCAAGCGATTATGAGTCGCCTGCTCTAACCGACTGAGCTACCGCCCCTTGGAGGCCTATATTCTAGACGCATCGCTGGTTCATTCCCAGCCCGCCTGCAACCTGTCGCCACTCGGGACGGATGGAGGTGGGCTGCGGCGCGCTGGACGTCTGCAGTAGGCTTTACTACGACGGTGCGGCGATCTGCGAGACGTTTAGATGCTGCGCAAGATACTGGCCAGTGATTGAATCAGGACACGCTGCGATTTGTTCAGGGGTTCCGGTGGCGACGATTCGTCCTCCAGCTTCTGCCGGCCCAGGGCCTAGGTCGATGATGTAGTCCGCAGCGGCCATTAAGTGCAAGTTGTGCTCGACGATGACCAGTGAGTGCCCAACTGCTAGCAGAGCGTCGAAACAATCAAGCAGCTGCACGATGTCGTTGGTATGCAGGCCAGTGGTGGGTTCGTCTAACACAAACAGTGTCTTCTTTTTGGTAGCACTGGCTAAGTGCGCAGCTAGTTTTAGTCGTTGTGCCTCGCCCGCACTGAGCGTGGTTGCAGCTTGCCCAAGCTGCAAATAGTCTAAGCCAACATCGCTGAGGACCTTTAGCTTTTGCTGTACTTTATTCGAACCACGGAAGAAGCTTTGCGCCTCACGAACCGTCAGCGACAGCACCTCTGCGATATTCCGATCGCGGTAACGTACGCGTAGAATCTCGCTGCGATAACGTTTGCCGCCACAGTCGGTACAAGTCATGTGGATGTCGGCTAGAAACTGCATGTCAATCTGCAGGACGCCGTCGCCATTGCATTTGGGGCAGCGACCGAGATCGCTATTAAAGCTAAAGTGGCCAGCAGTATAATTATGCGTCCGCGATTCGAGCGTATCGGCAAAGACGTTGCGGATCTCATCAAAGGCTTTGACGTAGGTGACGGGATTGCTGCGCGGTGAACGACTAACAGGCGATTGATCGACCAGTACGAAATCGTCCAAGCGGCTCGTGCCCAACACATTTTCAAACGGCAGAGCTGGCGATTTTGAGCTGGTCAAGCGATTTCCCAGCGCGCCACACAAGGTATCTTGCACCAGAGAACTTTTGCCGCTCCCACTGACGCCGGTTACCAAACAGAGCACGCCCAGTGGAAACTCTACATCGATCGATTTCAGGTTATGACCTGTACACCCTGTCAATTGAATTGTGCCAGTGGGCTTGCGCCGTTGAATGGGGATTGGCACGCAACGTTTTCTCGAAAGGTAGTTGCCGGTCAAGCTATCGCTCTGAGACAGGTTTTCGCGGGGGCCAGAGTAGACGATCTCGCCACCTGAAGAACCGGCCGCCGGACCGACTTCGATGATCCAGTGCGCTCGATCCAGTAGAGCTTCTTCGTGCTCGATAATCACGACCGTGTTGCCACGCTGTGTCAGGTTAGAGATTGCTTTGGCGAGTTGTTCGACATCGTGAGGGTGCAAGCCGACGGATGGTTCATCCAAGACGTACAGCATATTGACCAAACTCGACCCAAGTGCGGCGGTTAGCGCGGTCCGTTGCGCTTCTCCGCCACTCAGCGTTCGCAGCGGACGATTGAGGTTGAGATAGCCTAATCCAACTGTGATGAGATATCCCAGACGAGCCAGCGTCTGCTGCAAAGGCACGCTGGCAATTTCTCGCTCCCGATCGGTCAAGGTGAGCGATTCGAGCAGCGATTTGAGTTCGGTGATCTGTAGTTCACACATCTCGGCGATGTTCCTACCGCCCACGCAATAGGACAGGGCCACATCGTTCAATCGCGCTCCATCACACTTCGAGCAGCGATTGTAGGATCGCCAGCGGGACAAGAAAACGCGAACGTGCATCTTGTATTTCTTGCGTTCCAGCCATGCGAAGAATCCCTTTAGTCCTCCATATCCTGCCGATGGCCGGCCATCACGCAGTAGTTTGATCTGGGATTTGTTCAGTTGTTGAAAGGGAATGTCAACAGGGATGGGGAGAGCTTCAGCTACGTCCAACAGTTCGTCCAGGTACTGGCTGTAGGCTGGTGTACTCCACGGTGCGATGGCTCCTTCGGCAATTGATTTGCGTTGATCGGGTACGACCAGGTCCATGTCTAGATCGATGGTATCGCCAAAGCCTTCGCATTGGCTGCAAGCGCCCAAGGGGCTGTTAAAACTGAACAGTCGTGGTTCGGCTGTTGGAAAGTCGATATTGCAGGTCGCACAGTGCAATTGCCGCGAAAGTTTGGCGACCCGCCAGTTCGTTCCGTCGACGTCAAGAAGCGGCGATGATTGGTCAAATGTTGCATGCTCCGTGGAAGCCGTCTCGACAGCTACCGCATCTAGGAGCAGCGTGATCTCACCCTGGCCTGCTGCAAAAGCCGTTTCCAAACTTTCGGTGGTTCGGTTTGACGTGTCGCCACCGCGTAGTCGATCGACAACCACCAAAACGCGTCCCTGCTTGGGCAGTTTGGCGATTAATTGTTCACGGTCCGCTTGTCCCAGGTTCAATTGTACGCCGGCGGAGATGAGGCGGACGAAACCTTGCGACTGAATTTCGGCCAGGACGGCGGCGCGATCTGCCACGTCGTCCCAGTGAACTTCAAAGGCCACCATCAATTTGCAATCGGCTGGCAGAGCAGCGATGCGTTTGGCGACATTCTGTGGCGTGTGTGAGATAACGCGATTGCCGCAACTGTGGCAGAACAGCTCGGCAATTTTGGAAAACAGCAACCGTAAGTAATCGAGGGTTTCGCTAGCTGTGCCGACGGTGCTGCGATTTCCGCGCGGGGCTGAGCCGCGAGCCACCGCCAGGGCTGGTGGGAGACCGTCGATACGGTCATAGTCAGGCTTGTCGAGCCGCTCAAGAAATTGTCGCGTGTAAGCGGAAAAGCTTTCGATGTACCGCCGCTGGCCTTCGGCGTACAGCGTATCGAGTGCCAGCGAGGTCTTGCCAGAACCCGATACGCCGCAAACTGCTACTAAGCACCCACGTGGGATATCGACATCGACGTCCTTTAGGTTATGGACGCGGACACCCCGCACTTCGATTTTGGGTGCACCACTGATATCGTTCAACTCAATTCTCTGGTTCTTAGCGCGCGGATGCTTAGAATCAAGATCCACACATTTGCGATTGGTCGCGCGGCGCGGTTACACTTCCTTCGAATCAATCCAGCTCATCAACTTGCGCAAGCGGAGTCCGACGCGTTCTAGTTCGTGGTCTCGTTCGCGACGGCGAGTTGCTTTAAAGGAGGCAGCGCCCGCACGGTTCTCCAGGATCCAATCGCGGGCGAATTCGCCATTTTGGATTTCCGTCAGAATTTGTTTCATGACTTGTTTGGTTTCGGCCGTAATGATACGCGGGCCGCGAGTGTAGTCGCCATACTCGGCGGTGTTCGACACGCTGTATCGCATGTAGTTCAAACCGCCTTGGTAGAACAAGTCGACGATCAATTTCAGTTCGTGCATGCACTCGAAGTAGGCCATTTCGGGTTGGTACCCGGCTTCGACCAGGGTCTCAAAACCAGCTTTGACCAACGCGCTAACGCCGCCGCACAATACGACTTGTTCACCAAACAAGTCCGTTTCGGTTTCTTCCGCAAAACTCGTATGGATGACACCACCACGCGTGGCGCCAATGCCTTTGGCATATGCCAAGCCGATTTGGAATGTGGTGTCAGAAGTGCCATCACCGACAGCGATGAGCCCCGGAACTCCGCCACCTTTCACATATTCGCTGCGGACCAAGTGCCCGGGGCCTTTGGGGGCAACCAACAATGCGTCGACGCCCTTGGGTGGCTCGACTTGCCCAAAGTGGATATTAAACCCGTGTGAGCACATCAGGACGTTACCGGGTTTAAGATTCGGTCGAATGTGCTCGCGGAAGATATCGCCCTGAACTTCGTCTGGCAGGAGAATGTTGATGACTTCGGCCTTTTTGACTGCTTCGTCGACTGGCATGGGCTTGAAATTGTGGCTGACGGCCAAATCGTAGTTGGCACTGCCTTCGCGCTGTCCAATAATGACTTCGCACCCGCTATCGCGTAGGTTCTGAGCTTGGGCGTGACCCTGCGATCCGTATCCAAGGATGGCAATGGTTTTGCCTTTCAAGTGAGACAGGTCGGCGTCGTTGTCATAGAAAATCTTGGCAGCCATGGGAAACTTTCGCTCGGTTATTGAAGAAAATTTAGTTAGTTCAGGATCGGAAAGCGATTATTCGGCGACGACCGAAGTGTCTAATGTATTCGCTGTTCGCTTGCTTGCCCCGCGGACTAGGGCGATTCGGCCTGTACGGACCAATTGCTGGATGCCATAGGGCCGCATACGATCGATAAAGGCCTCGAGCTTGCTTTCACGGCCAGAGATCTCGATCATGATCTCGTCGGCACCGACGTCGACGATTTTGCCGCGAAAAACTTCGACTAGCTCACGAATTTCGCTACGGTGAGCGCCTTCCGCAGCGCGGACTTTCATTAACATCAGGTCTCGTTCTACGAAATCCTGTGCGCTAATGTCCTCGACTTCGACCACGGTAATTAGTTTTTCAAGCTGCTTGCGCACTTGATCCAGGACTCGGTCATCTCCCACGACGACGAAAGTCATGCGGGAAAGGGCTGGGTCTTCGGTCTCTCCCACCGCCAACGAATCGATGTTATAGCCGCGCGAGGCCAACATGCCGGAGACGTGCGAGAGCACTCCCGGAACGTTTTGGACTAAGGCTGATAGGACGTGACGCATCGAATCTTCCTGGCGCTAATTGGGAAAGTCGGTGTCGAGTCGAATTTGTGTAGGGGTAGTTGATCTCTGAGAATGGATACCACCAGCCCTTCGGCAAGACGAATTCAGCATGATACTGACAGCAGCGAAATCACTCAAGAGAGCCATAAACTTAGCCACCGGTGCTACGGCAATTGTAAGGATTCGTTTACGATATGCACCCACCAGAGGGTTTGGAGCGAATTTCTATGGAAAAAACCAACGTTGCCATCGTGGGTATGGGCACGGTCGGCAGTGGCGTGGCAAAGCTACTGCTGGACCACGGCGATCGTACCGCCAGACATGCCGGCCGCACGCTGTGGCTCGAAAAAGCCGTAGTCCGGGACGTGAACAAGGTGCGAGGCTGCAAATTGCCTGCTGGAGTGCTCACCGAAGACCTTTCGGAAGTGCTGCAGGATAAGTCGATTGCTGTCGTCGCACAGTTGATCGGCGGCTTGGAACCCGCCCGAACCATTATGCTCCAGCTATTGGAGGCAGGCAAAGATGTGGTGACCGCCAATAAGGCCCTGTTGGCCGAACATGGCCCCGAACTCTTCGATCGAGCCCGCTCGCTGGGTCGCTGTATCGCTTTCGAAGCTGCCGTGGCCGGCGGAATCCCAATCATTACCAACGTCAGTCAATGCTTGTCGGCCAACCAGATCGAATCGTTGCAAGGCATCCTCAATGGAACCAGTAATTTCATCGTCTCCAAGATGGACGAACTGGGGTGGAGCTATGGCGATGCGCTAGCGGAAGCCCAACGGCTGGGGTTTGCCGAATCCGACCCAGCGATGGATGTGGATGGAACTGACGCGGCCCAGAAGTTGGCCATCCTGGCGCACTTGGCCTTCGGCGCTCGCATTCGCTGGGATAAAATTCCCAAGACGGGCATCGACACGCTGGACATCGCCGACTTGCGTTTTGCTACAGAGCTTGGATACCGCATCAAACTGATCGCGCACGCTAAGTTGGCGGCCGGTCATTTGGAGCTCTGCGTAGCGCCCACGTTGATCCGCATAGGACAGCCATTGGCCGAAGTTCGTGCAAACTACAATGCAATTAACGTGGTTGGAGACGCAGTAGGCGACTTGTTCTTCCACGGACAGGGCGCTGGGCAAATGCCAACGGCTTCGGCCGTGGTGGCAGACATGATTGATGTGGCCGTCGGTCGAACGCCCATCACCTTTCGCACGCTGGAGCTATGGAGCAAACGCGAATCCCCCGTTTCGATCATGCACCTAGATGACTTGCCGGGACGCTATTACATGCGACTGCGAGTGCAGGACGAACCCGGTGTGATGGCGCAGATCACTTCGGTTCTCGGCGCTCAGAAGCTTTCGATCGCTTCCATTATTCAACATGAACCCGATCGCCGTGACGAAGATCGCACGGTGCAGTTGGTCATTATGACTCACGAAGCTCCTGAGGGAGCAGCGCGAGTTGCGGTAGAGAGGATTATGAGTCTGCCGTGTGTCAGCGGCTCGGCCGTGCGCATGCGTGTGATGGAAGAACGAAGATCTCGCTAACGGACATTGAGCATGAAATACGCGATTATTATCCCCGACGGCTGCTCCGACTTGCCAATGGCTGAACTGGATGGCAAGACGCCACTGGAAGTCGCTAACATCCCGCATATGGATCAAGTTGCCCGTGAAGGCCTGGTCGCGCAAACTGACAATGTACCGTCCCATTTCCCGGCCGGTAGCGAAGTCGCCAACATGACGCTGTTTGGCTACGATCCCAATCAGTACTTTACGGGCCGTGCGCCAATCGAAGCTGCCGCGCAAGGCATTGTGTTGGGCGAGCACGATTGGGCGGTCCGCTGCAATTTGGTGACGATCATAGATCAAATCATGGTCGATTTTACCGCAGACCACATTTCCACTGCGGAAGCCACTGAGTTGCTTCAAGCTTTAGAGGCAGCCGTGCAGGATCCGCGGCTCGAGTTCGTGCCTGGTGTCAGCTATCGTAACTTGTTGATTTACCGTGGAAGCAGCGAACTTGCTCCTCCCTTCAGTGCTGACACGCGAACTATCGCGCCGCATGACTTGACGGATTTGCCCGTCTCGGACGACTTTCCGCGTGGCCCCGGCAGCGATCTATTGACGGAATTGATGCACCGGAGTGCGGAAGTCTTTGCTAACCATCCGGTCAATCAGCGACGTGTGCAAGCTGGCCATCGCGAGGCCAGTAATGTCTGGTTGTGGGGACTGGGCAAGAGTCCTACCCTGCCTGCTTTTGAGGAGCGATTCGGCTTGCGCGGCGCGATGATCACTGGCGTCGACTTGTTGCGGGGCTTGGCGGCTTTGATTGGCTGGGATCGACTTGCTGTCGAAGGCGCTACGGGCTACTTGGACACCAACTACGCAGGCAAAGGTCAGGCAGCCGTCGAAGCCTTAGACCGTTACGATATCGTGTGCGTGCACATTGAAGCAACCGACGAAGCGTCCCATGAGGGCCGACATGACGAGAAGATTAAAGCGCTTGAGGCGATCGACCAGCACGTTGTAGCGCCCGTGTTGGAGAAGCTCAAGTCGCAGGGTGAATACCGAATTTTGGTTCTGCCAGATCATCCCACACCGTGCTCAACGAAGAAACACAGCCATGGGATGGTTCCAATGGCGGTGTGCGGGACTGGCATTAGCGGAATTGGTGAAAAGTACAGTGAATGCGCCGATGCTGCATCGCCGCTCGCTTTTGAGAAAGGCTGGCAATTGATGGAAGCCTTCATTCGCGGTTCTTGGACCTAATGCACATAATGGACCAATGCATCGTAGTGAACCTCAGACGCTAGCCGTGGGCTCTTGGGGGCGAAGTTTGCCATTAGGAGCCCACGGCTAGCGTCTGAGGTTCACTACGAGTTCGCGGATCTTCGACAATGGGAACGTGGTAACCCACACTTCAATCAGGACAATCAAGACAACTATGGCATTGGTCGTACAAAAGTTTGGTGGCACGAGCGTAGCGGATCCTGAAAAAATCTTGGCTGCTGCCCGTAAAGCGATTCGCGCTCAGCAAGAGGGAAATCAAGTCGTCGTAGTGGTCAGCGCCATGGGGCACAACACCGATTTGCTCGTCGACTTGGCTCAACAAGTAAATGATGCCCCACCCGCTCGCGAGATGGACATGCTGCTTTCCACTGGGGAGCAAGTAAGCGTGGCATTGATGGCCATGGCCGTTCACTCGCTTGGCTACCAGGCGGTCAGCTTGACGGGAGCCCAGATGGGGATCCAAACGGACAGTTCATTTACCAAGGCGCGCATTCGCACGATTGCTGCAGACCGCATCAAGAGTCAGCTCGAAGCGGGGAATATTGTCATTGCCGCTGGTTTTCAGGGCATTGATGAGAACTTTAACATTACGACGCTTGGTCGCGGCGGCAGCGACACGACTGCCGTGGCTTTGGCCGCCGTCTTGCACGCCGATGCGTGTGAAATACATACCGACGTCGATGGCGTTTATACCACGGACCCCCGGCAACTGCCCGAAGCTCGGCAGATGAGCCGCATCAGCTACGACGAAATGCTTGAGCTGGCGAGCTTGGGTGCGGGGGTGATGCACAATCGGTCGATCGAATTTGCCAAGAAGTATCATGTGCCCATCCATGTCCGCAGCAGCTTCAGTGACACCCGCGGAACGCTGATCGTTTCCGAAAGTGAATCTCCCTCAACGTCCGTTTGTGGCGCAGCTTTGACGCGAGATGAAGCCCGCATCACGATTCAAGGGGTCCCAGATCATCCTGGGACCAGCAGTCAAATTTTTAAACTGCTGGCCGATCAAAAAATCACGGTCGACATGATTGTTCAGAATGTGGGCCAAGAAGACCGCGCTGATATTTCTTTTACTGTTCCTAAAGCTGAATTGAAGGATGCTGTCAAAGCCGTGCGTGATGCCGTGACGAAGGTCGGTGCGACTGGCTTCACGCAGGACGATGATGTATCGAAAGTCTCTGTGGTGGGCCAAGGTATGGCTCATCAAACCGGCGTCGCTCGCCAGATGTTTCGCGCGATCGCTGAGGCCGGGATCAACATTCAGATGATTACCACCAGCGAAATCAAGATTTCAGTGCTGGTCGCGCGCAGCGAAGCACTCGCTGCATTGCGGGCCGTTCACCAGAGCTTTGGTTTGTTTCGTAAACCCGCGGATGCCGTTGTTTGGAATGAATTGCCGCGCCGCACACAGACCCAAGCGGACGTCGATAAACTGGTCCTGGACCTGCAAGTCGCCGATATGGAGCAGCTGTCCCTGAGTGAGATCTCGCTGGCCGATGATCAAGCACGCGTCACGCTGGCCGGTGTTCCCGATTCGCCAGGTTTGGCGGCAGACGTCTTCGATGCCATCGCCGCCCAAGGTGTATTCGTCGATATGATCGTACAAAGCTACGACGGCTTCCAAGGCGAAACGAGTATCAGCTTTACGATTCCGCGAAAGCAGTACGCAGCGGCCATGCAAGTCATGCAACAGTTGCAAGACAAGTTCGCCGTGCGTCGCGTATGCGGCAGCGAAGATATCGCCAAACTTTCTGTCAGTGGGATTGGTATGCGGAGTCATACCAATGTGGCCATTGGTATGTTCGAGGTCTTGGCCGAAGCAGGCATCAACGTCGAAATGATCAATACCAGTGAACTGCGCGTTAACGTGGTGGTCGAAAGTAAGTCGGGCGCTAAGGCCCTAGACTGCCTCAAGCGTAAGTTCGCCGATCGATTGGGATAGAACCGAACCTGGCTGCCCGTCTTTTAATGGCGATGATCGTGCTCACTGGGATCGTGTTCGGCATGTGAGTGATCATCGCCCGCCGATATGGCTCCTGCTTCAGTCTGCGAGCCCGTTGGTTGATGATGGTGGGCATGCTCGCCTTCCGCAAAGCCAATGGCCCACGCGGCTGCAATGCCCAGCAACAACGCCAAAGAGAGCGGGACGCGGCTATGCGAATGAAACTCCATTTCAGGCAATAAATCGCTGAGCGAAATGCACAGGAATACCCCCGCAGAAAAAGCCAGCCCCAAGCCGGCCAAGCTGCCAGCCCAGCCAGTGTTCAGGTTCGTGCCAAGCAAGAATAGCAAGGCTCCGAGGGGACACATGAGCGCAAAGCCAATGTTCACGGCTAGGCGTTTGTTGGAACTGGTTACGGGGTGCATCAGCGATGTTATTGAAACTGCATCCAGGGGCTTGTGGAGCAAAACGGCCAAAAAGATCCCGAAGCCAGGCAGCCATACACCGTGATGATGTCCAGCTTCCGCCGCGACCCCAGCGCCCATGGCGACTCCGTCCATCAACGTGTGTAGTCCCAAACCAACTAGCACTGCAATCCAACGCGTGGCACCGCCAGTACTTGAGTGACTGTGGCCACATCCTGATGGCCGCTCCGGGTGTGCTTGGTTCAAGCCCGACGCGGGGTGATTGTGCTCTGAGCACAAGTGCGTTGCTTCGGTCGCCTGTTGCTCGGCTTCTTCATTTGCCAATATGCCAAAGTCGGCAGGACCATGCTGGTGAAAATGAAAAAACCGTAGTAAGAAAAATGTCGCTAACAGGCCCAGCATTACCCCCCATGCCACTTGGTCTATGCTGGCAGGCCCAAGTGCTGCCAAGGAGTGGGGAATCATGTGAAAAATCGCGATTCCCAGCATCACGCCGCCCACAAAGCTGATCATCAACTGCATACGGGTGTGTGTTAGTCGAATCCACTCGGGCAATAACCCGCCCAGGACCGAAGCGAGGATCACAGCCGCTGAATAGGCAATCAAAATCCCAAACGACTGCCAATGTACGGCCAATAAACTGGGCATAGGGATTCCGGCAAAGGGGCTCAGATCGACGGTTTGGCCAGGCTTTGAGCCGGTCAATACAAAATGGGTAGGCTGCGGACTGCGTATAGTACTGCCGCTTATGCTAACGGATCAACCAAAGATGTCGTAGCCCCCGCGTTGGAAGTCAGCGTTATATCGTAAACTGACCTATGAACGTGGGAGTTTGATGGGCTATCACGGATACTTCTCTCTGATCGCCAAGCAAAGTCAATCTCAACCTTCAGGGGTTCTGCTACTCGCGGCCATAGAATAGTCCAGATTCAACATCCCTTAACGTGAAAATCCCTTGACGTTGCCGCAACTTACAGCGAATATAAACTTTATCGAACGCATGGAATGCAATAGACGTAATGAGCCAAGTTAGCCGAGACTCCTTAAAGTTCAGGTACCGGCTCAACAAGCAATTCCTTAATTCTGTACGAATCCATGGTCTTTCTACACCGGAAAATTGCAATTCTCGCGCTAGCTCTGGCTAGTGCGGGACCCGTTCCGTTGTGGCTGCACCACCTCACCGCCCACCGTGGGGCAACTTGTTCGGTCGGGCATTTTCAACACGCCGCTGCCCAAGCCTGCACTTCGCACTCGTGTACTGGCGAAAAACTCGCGAATCATCCGCATTCGGAACCTACGGCGCCTGTCACACCACAATTGACCGACGCGCATGATCACGATTGTGCCCTGTGCTACCAGCTCGCCCAATCACCCTCGTCGACGCTTTCCGCAGCTATTTCAGACAACGCTTTACTTTGCGTTTCCTGTAAAGCCGCAAGCGATTCAGATTTTATTGGACAGGTCGATCGCTCACATCGACCACGTGGCCCGCCTGCCAAGGCTTAGCACAGGATTCTTAGGAAACCTGTTACTAATTGGCCAAATTGTTCCGTTCTTCGTCCGTCGTCCATGCGCGGCGTGAATGTGTACAACACCACGCACGTTAAGAATCAGTAGATTTTTCTGCGTGCCTTATGTCCAAGAATATCACTACATCTAAATTTTTCGAGTGAGCATCCTCATGCGTTATTTTAACAAGCGTCACCGCGCGTTTACATTAGTCGAATTGTTGGTTGTCATTGCCATCATCGGAATCCTAGTTGGTCTTTTGTTGCCCGCCGTACAAGCTGCTCGTGAAGCGGCCAGACGGATGCAGTGTTCGAACAACATGCGTCAGCTAGGCATTGCCGTCCACAATTACGACTCCGCCTACAAGCGTCTACCCAGTGGCTGGGTGTCTCGCGGCCTGTCGGGCGAACCCGGTTGGGGTTGGGCAGCAGCTCTGCTGCCTTTCGCAGAGGGAGACAACACCTTCAAGTTGATCGACTCACGATTTCCCATTGAAGATCCAATCCACGATCAAGTGCGCACTACTGTCATCTCTACTTTCCTTTGTCCCTCGGATATCGGTGAGTCCATATTTGAGATTTCCGAGGGTGATGGGCATGTACATCATCGATACGGAACGAACGCGATGGATATCGATGCTGATGGGGATAAGTTGTTTCCAATATCGAAGAGCAACTATGTAGGCATGTTTGGAACGTTTGAGTTGGAGGACGCACCGTACCGGGGCGACGGCATGTTCTTTGGCAATAGCCGCATTGCGTTTCGCGATGTTCATGACGGCTTGAGCAATACGCTGATGATCGGCGAACGCGGCAGCCGTTTAGGCAAGAGCATATGGCATGGCAACATTCCCGAAGCGGCTGAACCCCACGCGCGCATTGTGGGGGTCGCCGATCATGGTCCCAACGATCCAGCCGGACACTTTGAAGACTTTAGTAGCTTCCACTCGGCAGGTGTCAATTTTATGCGCGCTGACGCGTCGGTTGGATTCCTGCCCAATACGATCGACCTGCAGGTCTACCAAGCGATGTCCACCCGTGATGGCGGCGAGACGGTATCCTACGATCCCTAAGCCGTCTCACGCTTACTTGGGTACATTGAAGGACCGCTCTACTTCGTCATTCACATCAGTGCTGACAGGATGATCTCGCCACAGCCAACGCATCATTTCAGGCAGGATGACGCCGCCTGGCTTTAAGCCATGGCGGCCGATGCTCCAGGTGTAGTTGACGTCGTAGCCTTTCTCTTCGAGAGCTTCAACCATGCGCACGTTCTGCAGGAACCAATCCCAGTTCGGATCGTACCGTCCGCCGCGGCGTGAGCCGCGGTTGTCGTTGCGACCGTCTTCGAAGAACACGCGAATGGGCTTTTTCTCACTGTCGCGAATGATGTCCGGATACTTGTGCCCGCCACGAATATTCGTAAAGCTTCCCACGGTGCTGAGGACCTTGCTAAAGTGCTCTGGGCGCTCCCAGGCTACGGTAAAGGCCGCAATTGCACCAGAGCTGCAGCCACCAATGCCATGGTCTTTGGCTGCTTTGGATATGTTGTATTTTTCGTACAGGACTGGCATGAGTTCATCAACGATGACCCGCGCGTAGCGATCGTCGAGCGAGTTGTATTCTTCCGGTCGGTTGGTCGTACGATCCCCCCACTCGCGCGCGCTGGGTTCAGGTTGTTCGGGTGTCCGACCGGGATTGATAAATACAGCTAGCATGACTGGGATTTCACGACGGTGTATCAAATTGTCGATTACATTCGTTGCACGCGCGGACCCTTGTTCGTCCATGAACGCGTGCCCGTCATTAAAAATCATCAGACTACAAGGCTGCTGTGCATCGTACTGTGCAGGTACATATACCCAGTAAGTGTGTTGTGTGCCTTCGAAGACTTGACTCGGCAACACGTGTGGCCCTGAGATCTCACCATGCGGCACTCCATCTTGTGGCAGGGAATCCGGCCCAAGTTGAAAGAAGCTGTCGTCACCAGTTGGCTGAGCGTTAGCAATTGAGAAGCAAGACAAGGCAGCATACAGGCACAGGTAGCAATGAATCGCAAGCGATCGATACGTTCGATAAGTACGGCACATCGGTAAATCCTGGGAAGTTGAGGGGGGAGTGTACTGAACCACGACCGGTTCTACCCGGCAGCAAGAGCTTGTCAACCTGCGTCTAGGTCGTCGAACTGCGGTCATACTATCAATATATACGCGACTGAGCATGGGCAGTGAGATGGAACTGGAGCCCGGTAACCAGATACTGGCGATCAGCGAAAGTGTCTGAATTTTTACGCGAATTCATCAATCTGAGACCGGACAACCTGTATATTTGATTGTTGTGAAAGTTATCAAGCGACACCGCCATCTTTAGAGAGCGCTGTTACTTCCATCTTTTCATTGGCGGAGAATTCTTGCGGCATAGGCGGCAGTTGCACGTTTTCAGCAGCGCCCGACTCCCGACCCTATCACACAAGTCGACACACCGTGAACAGTTACGATTGAACAAACTGCTTACTAAAGGAATTTGCATGCTCACGCTGGTTAGGTTGTTAGCTCTTTATTTTGTTGCAACGGCCACTTTACCGAGCATGGCGCAGTTACCCGTCGCACCTGAAACTGAAATCGATCGGTACGTGCAGCAAGAAGACAGCGCCTATCGTTGGGAAATCTTGACTACAAGAGAATCGGCGGGCATAAAGACCGTGGTGGTCGACATGGTGTCACAGCGGTGGCTGACGACCGAACAAGTTGATCGACCTGAATGGCAACACCATTTGATCCTTTCGATTCCCAATAAGCTGGTTTCCGATACCGGCTTTCTAATGATCAGTGGCGGTGCTAATGGTAGAGATGCGCCAACCGAAGCATCGCTGGAGGTGCGAGAGATCGCGAGAGCGACGGGGACGGTCGTGGCGGAACTGAAGATGGTTCCCAATCAGCCGCTAGTCTTCCACGGCGATGGCGTTCGAAGGACCGAAGATGATTTGATCGGTTACACATGGGCCCAATATCTCAAGACGGGCGATGCATCTTGGCTTGCACGCAACGCGATGGTCAAGAGCGCGGTTCGGGCGATGGATACGATGACTGCTGTGGTCGCCGAGGTGGCGAATGAGCACGTTGTGTCAAAATTCGTCGTCGCAGGGGCGTCCAAACGCGGTTGGACTACTTGGCTGACCGGAGCTATGGACAAACGCGTCGTGGGCATTGTTCCTATCGTGATTGATGTCCTCAACACGGACCCTTCTATGCGGCACCATTTTGCAGCTTATGGCTATTGGGCACCGTCGATTGGGAACTACGTTGAACATCGCATCATGGAGGAATTCGATAACCCGCGACTGCAGGATCTGTATCGCTTGGTGGACCCATATTCCTACCGCAATCGGCTGGTCATGCCGAAACTGATCCTGAACGCCGTCGGTGATCAGTTCTTTCTGCCGGACTCCTCCCAGTACTATTGGGATGCCTTAGTCGGCGAAAAGCACTTGCGTTACGTTCCGAATACCGATCATGGCATGAAGCAAAGCGATGCACTAGAGACGGTGATCGCCTTTTACACAATGTTGGTCAAGAACCAACCCCGACCGCAGTTTACTTGGGAAATGAACGTTGATGGCGCGTTTGTAGTGACACCCATGGATGCCCCGAGAGAAGTGCGACTGTGGCAAGCGACGAATCCACATGCTCGCGATTTTCGTTTGGAGACGTTTGGAGCGAAATTCACCAGCGAACCGCTCACGGCTCAGCCCGATGGAACCTTTCTGGGCAACGTTGCCGAGCCAGAACAAGGTTGGACAGCTTATTTCGTCGAGCTGACTTACGATGTGGACGCACCCGTCTCGCTAAAGTTGACGACCCATGTCAAAGTGACGCCTGACACAGTTCCTTATGCCGATCGCGACTTAGCAAAGCCAGCCAGTGTCACACTGCGATGCAAATTTGCGTCGACAACTGCAGCCACTGCGGCAACGAATGTCGCTAAAGAGTTCTTTCGAACTGAATTGGGAATTGCGGATTTGCAACATGAACAACACGGTACCGATTGCTACTTCAATTGGATACCCAAGGATTTTGAAGCGGAGGCTGATCGAGTATTGAAGTGCCTGCGTGCTGAAGCATGCCAGGGAGTTAGTATTCAACTTGAGTCTGGACGCACGATCACCGTGACCAATGGTCCGTAAGTTGTGCATAGGTAAGGCTATGAAGGCCATGTAAGGCGTCTGAGTAAAGGCTGGGCGCAGTGACTAAGTGATCAAAGTTTTTCTATTCTGATGTTTTCTATTCTTAAGAGGTTGCCGAAATGAAGATCTTGAACATGAATCGCAGGCGTCGGGCGTTCACTTTGGTCGAGTTGCTGGTGGTGATTGCCATTATTGGCATCTTGGTAGGTCTGCTGCTACCTGCGGTCCAAGCCGCACGTGAAGCGGCGCGCAGAATGCAATGCTCAAACAACTTAAAGCAGATCGGGCTGGCAACCCACAACTATGAAAGCGCACACAAGTCATTCCCGATGGCATGGTGGTTGGATATCCCGGGCGGAACCAACATTGCCGCAGCCAACGCACGTTCCTGGGGGACTGCTTTGCTGCCGTTTATCGAGCAAACGAGTTTGTATAATCAATATGATCAACGATATCCTGCCATGCTCGAGTTGGGGCCGATCGCTGTGGCCAATGTCGAAGTGATCAAGGTACCGCTAAGTTTCTTCCATTGCCCATCAGCGCCATACAACGCAACGGAAATTTACCTCGGTGATGCCTCAGGCGCGGGTTTGCCAGTCACTTGGGAAGCAGCTTGCTCGGACTATATCGCCACGACGGGCGTCTTAGGCACGTTTGCAAACGTTGCGTATGCTGGCAACGCAGGCGGGGAACGGCATGGCGTGCTTCAAGTTGGAGGTGTGTATGGAAGCAGACGGTCTTCGAAGATGTCACAAATTACTGACGGTACTTCTAATTCCATCTTAGTTGCAGAACGCACCGGAGGGCCTGATATCTATATTGGTACGAAAAAGGCGGCCGCCTTGAACCCCTACTTGATACCTACCAACGGCGGTGGATGGGGCGATGTCTTGAACGGAGAGAACTGGATCGGCGGCGCTTTGTACCCAACGGCCTTTGATCCAAACAATCCATTGGCCTATTTGGTGGATGGACCTTGCGGAATTAACTGCACGAACATTCGCGGTCGCAGCCTGCACTGCTTCCATACCGGTGGCGCTCACGCGGCACTCGCTGATGCTTCGGTGCAGTTTATGAGTGCAAATATGGATGCATACATTTTGGCCGCATTTATCACCCGCCAGAAAGGTGAAGTCGCCCAGTTGCCATAGTGCGGCGAGAATTGCTGGTGGAGAGTGTCCTTAACTTGATTTAGTCCGCTATCTGGAAGTGCGCGATGTTGCGTTTAAGCTCAATATGCATCTTGCTCAGTTGTGTCGCGTGCTCGAGTGTAGATAGAAATTGGAAAGAAACGATTCCTGTAACAGGGGTCGTTATGGCCGACGGCAAGCCAGCCGAAGGTGTCAGTGTAACGTTTCATCCTGTGGGTGGAATGGACACTGATCAACCCAGCGTGACACAAGCGATGTCCGACAAGGAAGGGAAATTTGCTGCGACAACATATGAACTTGCCGACGGCGCGCCTCCAGGCGATTACAACGTCACCTTCACCTGGGGTAAGCTGAATAAGATCAGCATGACCTTCGATGGTGACGCATTCAAAGGCAAGTACAGAGATCCAGGTACCTCCAAATTCAAGATTTCCGTGGTCTCGGGTACGCCGGTGGATATGGGAGCTATCGAACTCACGACATCCAAGTAATTCCGCCAATCGAGTCACTCAGAAGCAATCCTGCAATTTGGCAAGGCTTGTCGAAGCCGGGAGAAACCAGCTTCACTCACGGACGTCTCCACCAAATACAGCTGGCGGAGAGAACGCATCTTGGCGAACTCGTCTACTCCCGCATCCGTTACGAAGCGGCTCGACAACCACCATGTCCTGCTTCTTGCGATGTTCGCGATGCAATCCGCGGGTAACGAGTCCTAGAGCAACCAAGAAAGTCGTGACAAGTACCAGCAGGGTTTGAAGTCGAAAGCGAAACTGCCGACCTGACCGAGGATTCATCGTATTACGCCTCGCAACGTCGCATGAATGATCGGCTCAGTATCAGCTAGATTCCACCGTGCCACAACACTGGTGAGAAACGTAGCCGAGGCTCGCCTGGGGGCCCGCACAAGTACCCCCAGGCAGGCAGCGCTGGAAGCCTAGGCGACGCTATTTTTGGCGATTGCGGCCCCGCCTGCCAGCACTCTTGCCAGCCTGGCCGCCATTCTTGCCTGCGCCGCCACCTCGTTCGGTTGGCGATGCAGCAATTTGATCGAACTCAGTCTGTGACAAGAATTCTGCGGAATAGTTACCGCCGAGGGAGCTGATTTGGGCTGCGAAGGCGCGTAAGTGATTTCGAGAACCACGCTGCAAGTTCTCGAGCACCTGCCGGACGGCCGATGGTTGTTCGGTAGCCAACAACGTCTGTAGATCCTTGATGTCCAGCTCTTCAATTTTTGCTCCGACCATGACAGCCGCCAGCTGCGATGACGAACCCGCTTTGACCAGCTCTTCGTATAAAGTTTGGAATTTGTCGATCGCAAACTTTCCTTCCGCTTGAGTGTATTCCGGAGGGACTTTTCCAAGCAGCCAGTGTATGGCCTGCATGTGTTGAGACTCGGCAGCGGAAATGTTCTTGAAGATGGGTATACCAGAGGACTTTCCCAGCGCGACGTAAACGTCATGCGCGAGTTTCTCCTCTTGTTGCATTTCGAGCAGCAGTTTGACTTGCGTAGTCGACAATTGCGGCGCTTGGGTCGCTGCTGGCACAAACTGGGAGCCGCCGCGCTGATTGCGTCCGCCACGGTTTTGCCTGCCCTGCGCAAGCGCTGCGTTTGCCGTCACGATGAGCGCTAGCAGGCAGCAACCAACGCTAATTTTGTGAAAGTAAGTTGATTTCATGACTTGGGTTCCTATTTGATAAAGCAGCGATTTTCAAACACCGGTGGCGTACGAGGCGACGAGTCCCTCGCGTGTCGCTTTGACAAAGCACTAGCTAGTGCGAATCCAGTGCCAGAGTGCCGGAAGCTATAGAAACGAAGTCGAATCTCTTGGTCGGTGCCAAGCATTGGGTACGCGGTTGGGCCAACCGGCACATGCCTGTGCGGAGACGGTCCACCCGAGTACACGCGGACACAGCACTCGAGTGCACCCGAGTACACGCGGAAGAGGAGTACACGCGGACACAGCACTCGAGTACACGCGGACACAGCACACGGTGGTAGGACGCATGGGAGGAGCGCGAGGGGGGCGCGAAGGGAGCACGAGGGGAGCGCGAGGAGCGCGGACAGAGCGCGGGGGAGCGCGGACAGAGCAGTCTGATGCGGGAAAGTTTTTCGCAAAAAAGTGGGGGATCGGTGTAAGAATTTGGCATCTCGTCCGTCTTTATATGGGAAGTACTCGCAGGGGGCGGAGCGTGAGATTCTCGCGCTCGGGCTACCAAGTGCTTGACGTATCGTTTGCGCTAGTCGGAGAGAGAAGTCAAAATGGTCCAGTTTGCTCGCGAAGAATTGTTTTCGCCGGATGAAATCGCCTGTGTGCACGTCATGAATCGCGCTGTCCGCAGGTGTTTCCTGCTTGGCGACGATCCGGTAACCGGAAAAAACTATGACCACCGCAAGGTCTGGATGGAAAAGAAGCTGGCGGTGCACGCGGCCAACTTCGGCATTGACCTACTTGGCTCGGCGATAATGTCCAACCACTTCCATCTGATACTCAGATCGCGGCCAGATGTCGTTCAGACGTGGGACGATACCGAAGTCGCTCGACGCTGGTGGTTGCTCTGCCCAAAACGCAAGTACAGAGATGGATCCGCCAAAGAGCCGAACAAATTTGAACTGAACTCGATTCGCAATGACCCTGACAAACTCAAGGAAATTCGGTCGCGTTTGAGCGATATCTCCTGGTGGATGCGGCTGTTATGCCAGCATGTTGGACAGCGTGCGAACCATGAGACTAACGAAACAGGCAAATTTTGGGAGGCTCGATTTCGGGCAGTCCGACTTCTGGATGATTCTGCTTTGCTGGCATGTGTGGCTTACGTTGACTTGAATCCCATTCGAGCGGCCTTGGCGCAGACCATCGAAGACAGCGATTTCACGTCAGCGAAAAAGCGGGTGGAAGCCATGTTGCTCGAGACCGTCAGCGGTGATCACGCAGCGGCTAATCCAGCAATACTGCCCGACCGCAGCCTGGCTCCCGTTTGCATCGACGAACACACCGATGAGCTGGGGCCACAGCCAAGCTCTAACGGCGCCAGGTGCAGTGACAAGGGCTTCTTGAATATGACCACTGCGGAGTACTTGCAGTTTCTCGATTGGACGGCCCGTCAGTTGGTGCCTGGCAAGTCTGGTTCTACGCCGGCCGAAGCACCGGACATTCTGCAGCGAGTTGGCTTGACGAGTGCCAGTTGGATCGAGTTGGTCAGCAATTTTGGTCAGTTGTTTCATAACGTGGCTGGCCAGCCTCACGAGATTGCTCGCGCACGATCTAAACGTCGAAACATTCGCTATCGCGTGCGTGCTTGCGTTCAACAGGCTTTTGCAGTCTAGGCTCAATCAGCATATCTCGCCGAGTTGCATTCTCTTGCTGCCGGAAGCGAATTCCTTAACACGCAATTCTACGAGACATTCTTCGTGCTGACTAAAAAACTGCGACCGCGGACGCCGTAGGCTCATGCGTCCCATACAACTAGCTGCCTGCCCTCTGCCCTCATGGACAGCGGCGGATGCTTCTGAACAGTCGACGCAGCGTCTAGCCACGTGCGTCTGAGGATTTTCCGCATTAATTAGACGCAGCGATTTGATCTATGAATCACCCCATGCCATTTGGCGTCTCCGTCCCTCGCAACCAAGTGCTATGTCCGCATCCCCTTTTTCTCTCGCAACCAAGATCTATGTCCGCATCCCCTTTTTAACAGTCGGCGCAGCGTCTCGCCAACTGTGTGGGGCATTCTCCCATGCGGACACAGCACTTTGTTGTGATATGACTATCCCCACCACCAAGTGCTGTGTCCGATGGTAGGGTGCCACATGGTCTTCAAGGAAGATTTTAAAATGGGTTTTGAAGAGGCATCACGACGTAGGGACGCGATGAAGAAGCGATCTGCAGTTCCGTAGGGCTTTCCCCCATGCGGACACAGCACTTTGTTGTGATATGACTATCCCCACCGCCAAGTGCTGTGTCCGGTGGTAGGGTGCTGTGTCCGGTGGTAGGGTGGATGGTAGGCACTGTTCAAGACGTGTGACGATCAAGGGATAATCTCGATCTCGAAGACTTTGGGCCAATTCTTGCCAGTGACGAACAGCCGCTTGGACTCGGCCTCGTAAGCGATGCCGTTGAGTACTTGCTCGCGGTCGGGGCGCTGGCTGGCGGGATAGACATCGCGACAGTCGATCCAGCCGACAACTTGGCCCGTTTGGGGATCGATGCGCGCGATCCGGTCTTCGTACCAAATGTTCGCCAAAATCTCATTGTCGACGAACTCGAGTTCATTCAAGTTGTCCAGGCGTCTGCGTCCAACTCGAACGGTTAAGCGCTTTACCACTTTGAAATCAGTATCGAGTACACGAATTGTCGAGCTGCCGTCGCTCATGTAAAGTTGTTTTTCGTCGTCGGCCAGTCCCCAGCCTTCGCCAGTGTAGTTGTGGGCGCCCAGATATTTGAGCGTTTCTTTTTCGTAGACCAGGCACACGCGTTCTCGCCATGTCAATTGATAAATACGATCGCCAAGAACCGTAATCCCTTCCCCAAAATACTGCTGGTTGAGCGGAACTTGGCTGGTAATTTTACCGGTTGTTAGTTCGATTTTACGTAGCGAGGAACCGCCGTATTTTCCAGTTCCTTCGAACAGTGTCCCTCCTTCGATCGCCAAGCCTTGGCTGAATGCACCCGGGTCATGCGGAAACTCCCCTAGGACTTTGACGGAAGACGTGGTAATGGCGTCGGAGTCTGTTGCGGCGTTGCTGGAAACAATCGCCAGAATGGCCAGGCCTGCCAATGGAATTGTCAGCCACCCAAGAATCTTTTTCATGTCCAACTTTGCAAGCGCACGCGAGTGCACTCTCCTGATCGTTGATTTGTCGTGGCCGATCTATTCCCTCGCAAACTATTGTACCGCCCTAGACCGTGGAAGCGGGCGTGCACTTCTGCTTGACGCTGGCAAAATATCGCAACTCTTTGGCAATTCCACTTGCTAAGTCGTTTTCGGCCAAGCTGCTCGGTAGGACCGGCCAAGCATACGTCTCGACCTCATAGTGGCTAGTGAACCATGGCGCTCCCGCCACGGATTCCTGCGCATGGGATTCTAAGTACTGGGTGGCGTCCCAAATATCAGACTGAGTCGTTGATAGCTGCCCAAACTGCTCAACGAAGATCGGCACGTGAAAATGTACACGCCAAGGTTGATCAGGGTAGGCAATCGTAGATTTGCCGGGTAGCCATTGGGCAAGCGCGCTGGGCAAGTCAGGGCTTAGCGCATCTAATTTGCCAGCAGCGTTAGAACGCGTAGTTTGATGTAAGTACTTTGGTTCATCAAACCCGCGCAATTGTTCGAGCATTCTGGCTTGTTGTTCCGCATCTCCTGTGCATTGATCCCAGGGGACATGTACTGCCGATGAAACTTGAACCTTGCCAATGCGAATACCGCTGTTGCGGTACAATTCCAGCGCTTCGACTTGGGGTTCAAACATGACACCGCTGTGGCATATGTCGTGACATACGGTCAGATAGCGTCGCGCGATTTCTTCGTCGGCACCGCTGAATAGGTAATGCTCGAAGAATTCGACCAGCTCGACTGCCGTATTCAACACGCAACCTGGCTCGGGTTCAATAGCCAGAGCGATTTCGCAGCCATTCTTGTCGGTCAGACGCTGGAGGAAATGTGCGACTTGCAACAAGTTGTCTGCGGCGTTCTTTAAGTTCTCTGCATGCCACGGCGCGTGTGGCCAACCTAGCGGTAGCGTAGAAATTGAACCGGATTGCCCGGATGGCAGGATCGCTTCCATGATCTCCGCTAGGCACATTGTGTAGCGGGCACGCGATTGACAGCACCAAGTGGGTTCGTACACAGCATGTTTGACGACTGGTTGATGGAAATCGCCCTGCGGGAAACCATTAAATGTGTAGGGTACTAGTCCGTGCTGCCCTAGCCAGTCGCCAAACTCACGTACTTGGCCACCTGCTATCATCGCGTCGGCGACTGGTTCGCTGAGCCACAAGCCGACAGGGAACAGGCCGTTCGGTTGTACCTGTTGGCGAACCGAAACGGCGTGTCGTTCCAAATTCTCTTTGGCCTGGTCCAAACTAGAGCCAGCGTGAACATTGGTGCAATAGCCGAACGAACTAACTGAATTGCTCATTTGCGGATCCTCGTGGACTCTTTGTGCAAAAGTCGTTATCGAAGGGCTGAAAGCGTTGAAAGGGTTTGTCTTGGCAATTCTAATGGAACAGCCGACTCAGTAGGCGGCTCGGCGGTATCCTATCACTCATAAATCATCAGAATTTTGTACTTCACACCAATAGAGGATTGCATGTCGATTTCTTTACCAGTTCGCGCGACCTTTTTCGCGACCGCCTGCTTGTTACTCGCCTCGGCATTGTTCGGGCAACCGGCTGAGAACCGCAAGTATGGTCAGGAAGACAAATTTCGCCAGCTTGAGGAGAGTCTGCCGACGCCGAACGGCTATCGCAACGCGGCGGGAGCGCCAGGGCCAGGTTATTGGCAACAGCGCGCCGACTATGATATCGACGTCACGCTCGACGACGACAAACAGCATCTAACGGGCCAAGAGCGTATCACCTACCACAACCATTCACCGCATACGCTGAATTACCTGTGGCTGCAGATTGACGCAAATATCTTTAGTCCCGACTCCGACAGCAATCAGCTTCGCAGCCCCTCCCCCGCTTCGCGCATGAGTACAGATGTTCTCAAGAAGATGGCTGCCGCGCGGGCTTTCGACGGTGGTGCCAAGATTACTCGCGTCGCAGATGCCAAAGGAAAGGACCTGCCGCACACGATCGTCAAGACCATGATGCGTATTGACTTGCCGCAAGTCCTACCGCCGGGTGAAAGTTTTCAGTTCGAGGTTGATTGGAATTATCAAGTCAATGATTCCGGCATCGTCGGCGGGCGCACCGGGTGTGAGTACTTTGAGAAGGATGGCAACTACATTTATGAAATCGCTCAGTGGTTCCCGCGGATGGTTGCCTTTACCGATGCCACCGGCTGGCAACACAAGCAGTACTTGGGGAGTGGAGAGTTCACGCTGGAACTAGGGGACTACTTAGTCCGCATCACCGTGCCTGAAGACCATGTGGTTGGTGCCACCGGTGTCTTGCAAAACTTAGGCGAAGTGCTTACGTCGGAGCAGCAGCAGCGATTCAAGGATGCGCGGACAGCCAGTCGGCCAATGTTCATCGTGACGCCAGAGGAAGCACTCGAGAACCAAGAAGAGAAAAGTGAAGGGGCAAAGACTTGGGTCTTCCACGCGCAAAATGTCCGCGATTTCGCCTGGGCCAGCAGCCGAAAGTTTATTTGGGATGCCCAGGGGCACGATGTCGGCGGCAACTCCGTGATGGCCATGTCCTTCTTCCCGAATGAAGGCGAACCCCTGTGGAGCAAGTACTCGACTCACGCAATTATCCACACTCTCAATGTCTACAGTCGCTATACCTTCGACTATCCCTATCCAACTGCCATTAGCGTCAATGGGCCCGTGGGTGGTATGGAGTATCCGATGATCTGCTTTAACGGCCCCCGTCCCGAGGAAGATGGAACGTATAGCGCAGGCACGAAATATGGTTTGATTTCAGTGATCATCCACGAAGTTGGACACAACTATTTCCCGATGATCGTCAATAGCGACGAACGCCAGTGGACCTGGATGGACGAAGGGCTGAATACGTTCTTGCAGTATTTGGCAGAACAGGAATGGGAAGAGAACTACCCGTCGCGACGTGGTGAACCAGCAGCTATTACAGGCTATATGCAGAGCTCGAATCAAGTGCCCATTATGACGAACAGCGAATCGATTTTGCAATTCGGCAATAATGCGTATGCCAAGCCTGCTACGGCGCTTAATATTTTGCGAGAAACCGTGTTGGGTCGCGAGTTGTTCGATTTTGCGTTTCGTGAGTACGCTCAGCGCTGGAAGTTCAAGCGGCCGATGCCCGCCGACTTTTTCCGCACGATGGAAGACGCCTCCGGTGTCGACTTGGATTGGTTTTGGCGTGGCTGGTTCTACTCGACTGAACACTGTGATATTGCCATCGACCGCGTGACTTGGATGGTCCCCGATGATGGTGATCCCGATAAAGACGCCGATCGCAAGCGAGCGGCGAAGGCTGAGCAAACGCCTTCGTTGTCCGAAACTCGCAATAAAGATCTGCCGAAACGTGCCGAGCAATTCGCCGAATTAAAAGACTTCTACAACAGCTACGACGAGCTGGATGTGACACCTGAGTCGCGCGAAGCCTACAAACGTATGCTAGAAAAGATGTCCGACGAAGAGCGGGAATTGCTCAAGAGCCAAGACAACTACTATTCGATCTCGCTCAAGAACGAAGGTGGACTGATCATGCCCATCATCCTGCGTTTGACGTTTGAGGATGGGAGTGAAGAGATCAAACGCGTGCCTGTCGAGATCTGGGCTCGTGATAACCAAAGCGCACGCGCCTCGGTGCTCTCCAGCAAAGTGCTCAAGAGTGTTGAACTCGATCCATATCGCGAAACGGCCGACGTCAATCGCGATAACAATTTCTTCCCGCCGCAATTAGAACCCAGTCGTTTTCAAATCTATAAGAGCTCTGAGCGACGGGGCGAAGGGCGTGATAATCCGATGCGTGCCGCCAAGCGACGGGCTGATGCCGAACAGAAGAAGCAGGAAGCCGCCGCCAAGAAAGCCGCAGATGCGAAGGCCGCCAAAGAAAAAGCGGCGAAAGAAGAAGCCGCTGAAAAGGGCGACGTTGACAAATCGAAGCCTTCCGATGAGAAACCCAAGTCGGACAATTCGCCATCAATTGAATCCAATGATGCATCGGAAGTCTCGCCAAAGGAGGGGGCCAATGTTTAAAATATCCATTGCCATCGCACCGCTGGCTCTGGTTGCCGTCTGCGTGTTATCTTCGACTGTTGCTGCTCACCCGTTTCATATCAGCACTGCGGAAATGGAGTACAACGCCGATTCCAAACGCTTCGAAGTGAGCCTGAAAGTTCATGTGACTGACATCGAACAAGCTCTTGCGGCCCAAGCGAAACGTTCCGTCGATATTGAAAAGGACCAACAAGCAGACAAGCTGCTGACGAGCTACATCGAGCAGCATTTCTTCGTCACAAGCCGTAGCCATGCACGGGGACTTGACGCCAACGCGCAAAAAAAGCCCAGCGACGAGATACCTAAGTCCAAGGTCCGTTGGGTCGGTAAGGAGTTGGAGTCGACTTGGCTGTGGCTGTATTTCGAACTCGAAGTGCCTACGGAACTGGAGAAGCCGACTTTGGTTAACTCGGTCTTGATTGACACTACGGACGGGCAAATCAATACCACGACTTATCGTCATGGCCGAAAACGATCGTCTTTCAAAACCAGTCGCAAGCAACCTTGGGCCGAATTGTAGAATGAAGCATCATTCGAGAAATAAGTGAGCGGTGAGATATCACCTGGAGCCGTTACTCGGATGTGTGTTCGTGGTGGCTAGGGTCGCGGTCATGGTGGGCTTGATCGATATGGACGTGGAGACTGGGCTTGGCTGTGAACAGTCGTTCCCAAGCGGCGTCGCTGAGCTGGCAGTCATCGATGTACAGAGAGGTTAGCTCGGGGGCGGTAGCCAAGCTGTCCAAGGCTGCGTCAGTGAGGCTGGGACCAATTAAATGTAAGGATTCTAGGTGTGGCAGCTTGGCTATTTCAGACACCGCGCGATCGTCAAGCTGCGAACGCCCCAGTCGTAACTGCACCAAACTCGGTAGCTTGGCCAAATATGCAAGTCCGTCGGCCGTCACCTCCGCGTCCGGAATGTTCAGAATGCGGAGCTTATTGAGCCCGGCATCCGCCAGTAGCTCAATCCCGATGTCAGTAATTGGACAATCGATCAATCGCAAATGTTCTAGCCGCGAGAGCTGTGCAATGTGCTTTAGCCCTTCGTCGGTGACGCCGCCGGAATCGATCAGGAGGTCGGTGAGCTCCGTCACGTACTGCAACTCCGCCAAGTCCTCGAGTGTGACAGGCCATTCAGTTACCCGAATCGCATCGTAGTCGCCATTACGGGCCGACATTAATTGCGTCCGCCATTGTCCATTGCGGTGGCCGGGTCCGTGCTGCGGGTCGACTGTCGTCAACGGAATGGGCTCGCTGGGAGAACAGCCGCACATACCGCCGCACATCGCGATCGCCAGGACCCACACGTGAGCGAACTTGTCCGATCGATCAAGAAACTTGGGCATGGTCGGCTTTCGTTTTCTGCTATGACAAATGGTTTGGCGGGAGCTGTCGCGCCGATTATGCTTCGCAGCCGTTCACGAACTTGGATCAGGCAGGAAGGGCGTGAGTCTTTTCAGCAGCACCCATCTCCCATGCGATACCGCTGGTAGGAACATGTGGTTACGAGTGGGTTGAGCAATCTTTGAGCTTGAAAGACTCCCGACCTGTCACGAGCTGGTACATGGTGAACGGCTACTATTCTTCAGCCACGTTGACAAACACTTTCAAAGCGGAGTTATCTTCGACGAGCAATCGCATCATCTCGGCATAGTTATCCAAGCCAGCCACTGGGCTGGTGAGGATCTTTTCCAAGACGCCGGGGTACATGACCTCGCCCATGGCCATATCCTTAATTCCGGCTTCGAAGTGTTCACGATTGGCATTGACAGAACCCAAAAGCAGTTTGTTGCCGAGCACCCATTCGATATTGATCTTGTCGGAAGGAACTTCTGTCATGTTTTTTCCGCCAGTAATGCTAGTCCACACCAGGGTCCCGTTGTGGCCCAGCGACTGCATGGCTTCGAAAGCCAGGCGACTACTGCCGGTCGCATCGATAATCAAGTCCGCTTTGCCGACCTTCGCTGCCAAATCGGCGACGCTGCTATCCTGGGTGCTAACATAGGTCGCTTCCAAGCCTTCGACAATGGAGCTTTTAAGGTGAGGCCCGGGTGCTCGAGCAAGCGTATAGACTTCTAAGCCTTTTAGCTTGAGGACCAGGGTGGACAGCAGGCCGATTTGGCCCGCACCCAGAACAAATGCGCGGCGTGGACTCCAGACTTTCATCCGCCGCTGGCACTCATAGGCTTGTTGTATTGCCTTCGCCGCACAACTCATCGGCTCCATCAATACGTGCAAGTGTTTCAGACCGGCTGGCACGCGGACAACGTAGTCTTCGGACTCTACGAACTCTTCGGTCAGATATCCATGGAGTAGATTGATGCCACGTTCGTAGTAGGTCTCCTCGCTAGTCATGTCGTAAGTGCCGATTTGGTCGTAAATCGAACCACCGGGGCGTCGTACCGTCGCGGTGACGTAGTCCCCAGGCTTAAATCGTCGCACGTTGGGGCCAACCTCCTGTACGATCCCGAAGCATTCGTGCCCCAATACTAGATAGTCATCTCCGGGTGGTGGATTGCCGTACAGGGCGTCGTTAATCTCGCGATCCGTGGCGTCGACACCAACTTTTAGGACCTTTACCTTGATTCCCTTGCCGCCAGGCACACTTTCCAACTTGGGTGGCGGGATGTCGCGCAGATGGACACTGTTCGGTTTTCCTGGTTGGACGGCAATGGCTTTCATAGGTTTTAGCACTTTTCGCTGGAGGCGGGACGAGTAAATCGCTACCAAATCTATCGCCTAATGTGGCGAACTTCGAGGGGGGCAGCCGCGAATGGTCCCAGGATACGTAAATCCCGTGATACTACAATCTGCTACTCGATGTCGTCACGCTCGCCATCGTCGATTCAGCAGTCACGCAGATTAGCGTCAAGTGATTGACTTTGAAGCAGCAGAATAACGTTGCTTCTCCATCAGTCATGCCAGAAGTATCAAAAATTTTACTGGATGCGCGGGGCTGGATGGTTTGGTTTCGATAAAACTTGGAGTATCTTTCAGATATGGATGTTTGTGCAGCTTAGAAATGCAACGCGTTGTCACTAGTGCGAGTTGCATCAAGAGAGAGTAAAGGGTTAGTCTCGGCGTGGCGAAAGCAAAAAGAAATCCCGCGAAAGTCGACCTCAATCTGCTGTCGGATGAAGCGTTGCTGGACATGCGGATGTGCGATCTGGGGCTGGCCATACCAGGTACGATTGTTGAAGAACGCATCGAACAGCTTTACGAAGAACTGTCGGAACGTGGGATTTCCTTTCGACCTCATTGTTGGTTGTCTGACGAGTGGTTTTCACCCGATGGCGTACCGGGCATCGCCATTCCCTTCTACCTGGCGCATCCACGGCTGATACGTCTAGAACGCAAAATGATCTTGGATGTTGAAGGCGGCACTCAGGATTGGTGCATGAAGATTCTGCGACACGAAGCTGGGCACACAATTGATACGGCCTATCGTTTGCGGCGTCGAAAAAGCTATCGCGATGCGTTTGGCAAAGTCTCCGTACCGTATCCGCAGTATTACCGCCCCAAGCCCTACAGCCGCAGCTACGTTCTGCACCTGGACATGTGGTACGCTCAATCGCACCCCGTGGAGGACTTTGCTGAGACCTTTGCTGTCTGGTTGCGCCCGCGTTCCCGCTGGCGAACGCAGTATCATGGCTGGCCTGCTCTGAAAAAATTGGAGTACGTCGGCAAGACGATGCAGGAAGTCAAGGTTCGGAAGCCCTTGGTTACATCGCGAATCTTCATTGATCCACTGCGGACACAGAAGAAGACCCTGCGACAGCACTACGAAAAGAAACGCGCTCACTATGGACTGGAATTCCCGAATTTCTATGACCGTGATCTGCGCCGGCTGTTCTCCGAAAAACCAGAACATGCCTCAAGGCCGTCTGCAGCCGCTTTTCTCCGACGAATCCGCACAGAACTTAGAAAGAGCGTTTCGAAGTGGACGGGCGAGTATCAATACACGATTGATCAGGTTTTGACCGAGATGATCGAGCGATGTAGAGAATTGAAACTCAGGTTGGCTGGAAATGAAGTCGATACTAAGCGGGACGTCATGATTCTGTTAACCGTGCAAACCATGAACTTTCTGCACGAGGGGCACCATAGGGTTGCATTATGAGGCGGTTACGTGTTCTGGCTTTGGTCAATGAAAATCTAGTCCCTCCAGAGTCGATGGAGGGCAAGAGTGACAAGGAAATCGATGAATGGAAGACCGAATTTGACGTAATCACGACCCTCCGCGAAATGGGACACCAAGTTGAAGTGCTGGGCCTCAGTGATGATTTGACCCCTATCCGTTCTGCCATCATCCACTCCGCCCCGCACATTGCCTTTAATCTGCTTGAAGAATTTCATGGCGTTGTAACTTACGATCATGCGATCGTCAGCTACCTCGAATTGATGCGGCAACCCTATTCGGGCTGCAACCCGCGTGGGCTGTTGATCTCCAAAGACAAAGCCCTGTCGAAGAAGATCATGTCCTACCATCGACTGCCGTCGCCGCGATTCGCAGTTTTTCCACTAAATCGCAAGGTCTCGCGACCCCAGAAGTTGCGATTTCCTATCTTCGTCAAGTCGGTGATCGATGATGCATCGTTGGGGATTTCTCAGGCTTCGGTTGTCTACGACGACCAGGAGTTGGCAGAACGCGTCGCCTTCGTCCACGAACACACACTGGGCGATGCCCTGGCCGAGGAATTCATCGACGGTCGAGAACTCTATGTCGGTGTGTTAGGCAATGATCGTTTGCAGACGTTACCGATCTGGGAGCTGAAATTTACCAAGAGCGATGTCCCGCTCATCGCAACTCGCAAAGTCAAATGGGATCGCAAGTACCAAGAGAAGCTCGGCGTTGAAACCGCACTCGCGGCTGACCTGGACTCTGCCCAAGTGAAACAAATCGCCAGGATCTGCAAGCGAGTCTATCAGGCGCTCGATATGAGTGGCTACGCCCGCATGGATTTGCGCCTACGCGCCGACGGGCGAGTCTACGTGTTGGAGGCCAATGCCAATCCTAATCTCGCCTATGGTGAGGACCTGGCGGAATCGGCCGAAAAAGGAAATATCTCCTACGAGGATTTGCTCAGCAAAATCATCGGGCTCGGGCTTCGCTATCGCGCACCTTGGAAAATGTAAGGCGTTTACGAATCTGGAGTCGACAAGAAAGGGGCAGGATTGAGTCGGGAGTCTGTCCCTAACTTACACCAAGTCCTGGCGGCGGCGTTGGTTTCTGCGACTACTGCAATCGTGGCACACGCCTTGGATGATCAAGCGGTGCGAACGAACTCGGAAACGATGCTCGCGGGCAATCTCGTCCCGCAGTTGCGTGATCTGTTCCGATTGGAATTCAAGTAATTGGTGGCATTTCACACAATAGAAGTGGTCGTGCTCGGGATAACCATAATCGTGCTCGTAAACGCTGCGCCCATTTAGCTCGAACCGGCGCAGCAAACCGGCGTCAACAAATTCCTTGAGCGTACGGTAGACAGTTGGCCGACTGACGTAGTTGTCTTCGCCTTTACGCGGTAATTGGTCGATCAATTGGTCCGCGTCAAAATGTTCATGATGGCTAAAGACCTGCTCAACCAAGAAGCGGCGCTGTTCCGTTTTTCGCAGCCCCCGACTTAACAAATATTCTTCGAAACGTTCGATGGGGGTCTGCGACACCTCGATAGCTTCAAGCGCCGTGGACGCACTGCTGTCGCTGGGTGGAGCTTGAGATTCAGACACTGGAATTCTTGGCTGGAAGGAGCACTTAAGAAAAGAGATAACCTCGCTCATTGTAGACGCGAGCGACCTATGAAGCAACGCAGTAATCCCCCTACTGGACTATCCAAATCGGCGAGGTCGCTGATACGACCTCGTTGGCTCTGCACGCGCGTGAGAATGATCAAACCGTTGGGCGTTTGGACCTTCCGGCCATCTACGCAAAGGTATCGAGCATTCTATCCAGTGCGGCGGACATCCGTTCGGGCGTTTCATACGTCCCATTTGCTATGGCTTGACGTAGCTCCGACACTTTATCAGCACGAATTCCTCCAGTGGTAACGGCTTGGCCGGCGGACGCTTGAGACTGCGCAATTTGCTGAGCCTCGGCCGAAAGATCGAGTTGATCCGTCGTTGAGGGATTGACCGCAGGCGCTGATTGGATAGCGCTGTTGGGCTTACTGCCAGCCGCACGCGAGATGGATTGTGCAGCAGTTGTTGATTGCAAACCGTGAATTTGCATGTAGATCATTCTCCCCTGAAATTGCGGATTCAAACGTACTTATAGGACTTGGGCCTAGGTTTGGTCAAGGGCATTCCCTCGAAACCGTTCCCAATTGGCGTCGCATTCCATGTCGGAACGTGTGTGATGTCCATAGTCACATTTGAAAGACTTCGCGAACGCAGTGGAAGTTCTAGTGACTATCGGCACCATGGCTGGATCTGACCCAACCAATCAGAAAACTGCTGGTTTTGCCAGCAATACGGGTTATTTTGTGAGCCGAGCGTTGGACGTGCTAATCCGCTGGATTCACCAGACTCCCCCCTCGCGTATTTGGTTTCGGGGAATACTGTATAGGCTAGCTAGACGCGGGCTCGTTTGCGGCCTGCCCGAGTAATTCGCTCTTGATCACCCGGCCTTTTCTGTCAGCATCAGCAAGAATTTGATGATCAACACGCTCTTCCTACCCGAGTTGCGAGAAATGCTCGCCGAAGACAATGGGAAAGAATTGCGTGAATTCTGTATCGCACTACACCCGGCCCGTACGGCTGAGTTCATGGAGGGACTGACCACGTCCGAAGCTTGGTCCGTACTTCAACACGCACAGGCGGGATTGCGCGCCGAAATCTTTGCGCATTTGGATTTCGATCGCCAGTTGGAAATGTTGGAGCACGAGGAAGAGCGGCAAGTTGCCGAGTTGGTAGCGTTCATTCCCGCCGACGATGCAGTTGACCTTTTAAGTGAGTTGCCGCACGAACGAGTCGACAGCATTTTGGCGCTCGTGCCCGCCCCCGATCGCCGAGATATCCGCCGCTTGCAGACCTTTCCAGAAGGTACGGCTGGTTCAATTATGACCACCGAGGCGGCGTGCCTCGACGAACGACTGACGGTCAGGCAAGCGCTTGAGCAACTGAGCCGACAAGCAGAACACCTCGAAACGATCTACTACATCTATGTGGTCGATGATACCAACCATCTGCGAGGCGTGGTCAGTACCAGAATGCTCGTGTCTTCGTTCGGTAAACCCGATCGAACGATCGCGGATTTGATGGATACGGATATCCTGACCGTCGACGCGGATGCGGATCAGCGCGAGGTTGCACGTATCGTTGCCAAATACGACTTGCTGGCCATCCCCGTTGTCGACGCTCAGCGCCACATGCTGGGTATCATTACGCATGACGACGTGATTGACGTGGTCATGGAGGAAGCCACGGAAGATGTTCAGCGTATTGCGGCTGTCGAGCCTTTGCGTGATAGCTATGCCCGGACCCCGATCTTAACTCTGACCTGGAAACGGGGCATGTGGTTGGGCATTCTGTTTTTCGCAGGCTTGCTAACAGCCTTGGCCCTGCAGAGTTATGAATCGATCCTCAAAGAGTTTGTGTGGCTCATGTACTTTATTCCCCTGGTTATTGGCTCCGGCGGAAATTCTGGTGCACAGTCGTCCACGCTGATTATCGCCGCCATGGCGACCGGCGACGTAAAAGTCGAAGACTGGATGAAGATTGTGACTCGGGAATTGTCGACGGGATTTCTGCTGGGCATATTTCTTGCATCGTTATCTTTTGCACCCGCCATCGCGTTGGCACCGACGGTCGTCTCATCGTTGATTGTGCCGCTTACCATTCTGTTGGTCGTCCTATGTGGCACTCTAACTGGCTCCATTTTGCCGTTGGTTTTTCAACGAATCGGCTGGGATCCGGCTTTGATGAGCAACCCCTTTGTCGCTGGTCTCAACGACATTCTAGGGATCGTCGTCTACGTCAATATCGCGATTCTCTTCTTGCGATAGCTAGGCTACGTTTCTAAACCTGATTCCACGTAGCTGCGTCTTTCCGAGACGCTGGCAATTCGTGTCTCGGAGAGACACGACTACGTGTTTAGAAGCAATGCCTAGCATGTTGATGAGTTTAGATGAACTTCCTCGCCAGTTCCAAGATACAAGTCGAGGATCTGATTTTGCACTTTAATTGCGCGCACTAGCGTCCATAGATGGTCAGGCGAGAATTCGCAGGGTGCCGTGGTCGCCAACGATTCTAATTCATCACCTACCGCTGCATGTTGGTCAGATGTTGCCGAAATCTGAAGTTGCATTCGCTGGCATTGATGTTCCAGTTCAGCGCTGGACATATTGTCGGTATCAATTTGTTGAACGACCAACAGCCAAGCTAGACGCAGTTGCTCAACCGGTTCCAAATTCGGTCGCAAGACCTGCAACCTTTGGATCAAATCAAGTGAATTCACTGTGCTTTCTCATCTGCCCACTCGCCGGAATCGCTCGAACTAAAAACCTTTGGCAAGCGTAGGTCGGAGAGATCGCATCGGCTCGGCTAGCAGCCACGGACAGTCCAAGCAGCGCGTAAGCAAGTAAGGATTTTGCTAGTTGCGCCAATTACACGGCGCCGAATCGTCTCGCGCTGGAACTTGGATCAGACAGGAAAGGGTCGGGAGTCTTTTCAGCAGCACCCATCTTCCATGTGATAGCGCTGGTAGGAACATGTGGTTGCGAGTGAGTTGAGCAATTTTGGGCTGAAAAGACTCCCCTGACCCTGTCACAGTTCCCGTCATTCTGCCCTAACGGGCTTCGCTGACCGCCAGCTCGTGAATAACGATCTCGGTGGTAGGATCGTGGCCTTGAATGGCGATGGGCCCGGGGGCAGTCCGCGAGCCTTCGCGGGGGTTGTCATGCGGCGGCCGGCTGTCGACAAATTCCGCGACTTGCAAGCCGTTGACCCAGGTAACCATTTGTTGTCCGCTGGCAAAGAGGCTGATGTGGGTTGGTTGTGTGCCATCTCCAACCACAATGCGTGCAGGTTGTCGGCGAAAAATCGCGCCCGCACCTGCGTCAGCCGGCCGCAGGGGGTCGTCGTCAATCGTGGCATGATTGAGTTGACATTCATAGCCATCGAGCATGGCGTCTTTGACACAGCGAAAGAAAATCCCAGAATTGACCTCTGGTCGAGCTAAAGTGTATTTGGCTTGCAGGAAGAAGTCGCCGAAATCGCGCTTGGACTGCAATTGCCCCAAACCACCTACCAGTTTCAATCCATCTTCAGTACTTTCGACACTAAACGTACCTTCCTCCTTTTCGGATTTGGTCCAATCGTCTTGCCAATCGTTGCCCGTCTTTAGAGCTTCATTGTGGATGGGACGCAACATAATGTTGCGAAACTCTACGCGGCCCTCGTTATGCTGCAAGCTGATATGGCCGCGATGAACGGATGTCTTGTCCTGAATCTCTGCGACTTGTTTGTCGTCCAAGAATACTTCCACTTGTTCACCCACGAGCCGCACGCGGAACTTGTGCCACAGCGTTGGGTCGAAGTCGCCCAACTCGGCGGGTTCAACCTTCTTGCGTTGTACGAAACTGCCCGTAGGGAACGGATTGTCTGGTGGTGCGATATTCAGCTCCAAGCAATCCAGAGAAACGTCTTCTGGCTGGGGACTGGTGCGCAGAAAGACGCCGCTGTTTGTGGTCGGATCGCTGCGAAATTCAAGTTGTAATTCGTAGTCGACGAGCATCACGTTGGTGCATAGATAGCTGCGTTCACCACGCGTGACTTTGATGACGCCATCCTTGGCTTGCCAATTCGCCTCTCCAACCGAAAACCAACCCACTAACGACTGGCCATCGAATAGTCGTACCCATCCTTGTTCCAGTAATTCGGCGGGTAGAGCCGCAGCCAGGAGCGATTCCGCATTGAGCACGTAAGAGTCGGGCGCAACGTCGGCATCTTCATTTTCTTTTGGCTGTGCCAGTGTTTGCTGGTCGGTGGCAAGGTCGCTGGCAGGGCTGTCACCCGGATCCGATGCTTGGCGTGTCTTGCAGCCCAAAAACAGCGGCGCTAAAAGCAAGGCGAACAGCACACACGCTCGAGAGAGGCAAGCGATTTTCATGGCGATTTGGCGATCAGATGTTAGCGAGGAGTAGTTGGTCGTCCGAGGTCAAGTTCGGATCTTACGCCCCCATACTGTACACCAAATATCAGCGGTCTTCCACAACCGAAACTTGGGAGTGCTGCGGCGGGCTCGACGGCCGACTGACACGCACTTTACTCCTGTCGACCGGCGACGACGCACGACAATTTCACCGCACGCCAATTATCCGCGGATACGCAGTTCGACTTCGCAGAATTTTGATAACGTTGGACTCGTTGTGGTTGTGTCAACCTGCAGGTTCAGAACGGCCTTATTAAACGGTTTTAGGACCGCGCGGACGTCGACTTCTAGCCAGTCAGCCCTGGATGTTTGTTGTAGGTCAAGCAAATGCCCATTAAATTCAAGGTCCAATACTTGCCCATGAACCAACCAGACACACAGCCACAATTGCTGATCGTCCGTCAGCCCTGTCGGCGCGTTAAATCGCCGCGAGAACGCCCAGACCGATGAATTCACCGACAAGCCAGAAGAATTCACTTCGTGGGACTTCTGCTCAGCTAACCAAGGTTCGCGCAGGCGTATCCTATGCTCCTTCAACAAGCCCGTCCTCTATCGGCAAACGCGGAGTGTGCATCACTGAGTGACAAACTCTTTGGCCACCGACATCTGTTTGACTTCGCGAGTGATGGGATCTCCCATCCGTACTGAAACACGTAAGCCGCGCAGCGGAACTGGGAACGGTGGTGATGTCTCCAGTTCACTCAAGTCGTCGACTCCACCAGCGTTATTGTCGATACCGTCAGTCCCAATGTCGACGTTGTAATTGCCCGAAGTGCCTCGCAAAGCTGTATTCAACGGAGTAGGACCCGTTGTTCCCGTAATATGCATCAGCCCGCGCCGTCCAACGATTTCTGTCTGTAAGAATCCATCGCCTTCGTAGCTGGTCGTCCATGTGTCGTAGGTCGGTTGCAAGATGGCTGGTGGATTCTGTAACGTGATCGCGCCTTCTTGGACGACCAAGCCTGACATATAGAATGCATCCGTAAACGGAGTTCCAGACAACGGGGTCGAATTAATAAGTCCGCTCAGTTGTCCCGAGATGTTGGGTGTGCCTGTTAGATTTATGCCTGTCGCCAAGGCGTGAACGCGCGTTTTCCATCCCCAGCCCATATCGACGTATTCACCGGTTCCAACGGGCGTCGTGCCACCGGCCACGGCAGCAGCGTAACCCGGATCGTTGGGTGTCAGTAAAATATCGTCGGTGCCAGCCCAACCTAATTCGCCCGCATCATCGACTCCATTCAAACCATCGTCGTCTACATTGTTCATGCCTGGACCAAGGTCCGCACCTTGACTGACAAGCAGCGGCACGCTGGGATCAAACCCTTTGATGTCAAAAGCCAGAATGTCGCTGGCCAACACGTCTTCGCCCGCGCGGTCTTCGGCGAGTGTAAAGGCTGGGTGCAGAAATCCAGATTGATAGCGCATCGGAGAGATTAATGAACTGTTAAATGGATCGTAGGCTGTCGCTGGGAAGGGCTGGGCGGTAGTGCCCAGCCGCGGACTCAGTGCAAGAATTGGCATTGACAGGGCGCCATTCACAAGTGGAATCTGTACATGCGCAAAACGATTGGCTGGATTGACCAGATCCTCCAAGCTGTTGGCTGCAACGGGGCTTGTCGTAGCTGTTGCGACTGAGTCGACTCGCCGAATCGACAAGTCGCATTGTCGGTGTGGCATTACCATATCGCAAGTTGGCGTAGGCAAGGCGATCGTATTTATGAACTGTTGTTGCGCCGTCAGGTAATCAACGCCATTAACGGTGCCGAACGGTAATTGCCCGCTGGCATTGTTCAAATCAGGTCGAATCAGGAGCGTGCGATAGTGCAGCCGGCACTTCGCCGGAAAGGCTGCGATGTTTGCGACGCCCGTATTGAGGATGGGTTCGAACTGTGTTGGATCGATAAACAGTGGATCTGGCAACCTGGCGTCGTTTCCAAAATTGGTTACGACAGGCTCGACGAAAACCGCAATCTCCGCATGCTGCGCGGCAATCGTTACCATGCCCAGATTGCCGGGAGCAGGTGTGACGTTGTTTTGTCTCGCTCCCTGCAGGACAAACAACGGCACTTTGCCAGTAAACCATGCGTCACCCTCGCGAGCCTTGGCCGTGAACATCAACACGTCGTCCAAGTCCCCATAGCGGCTGAGATCTTCCACACCTGCAGCGGACACGGTCGCCTGTGCCGAAAACTGACCGGCAGAGAAGTCGGTTAGCGAACCGTCGTAGTACTGGAGATAGCCTGTGGCGCTTGCCGGGTTGGCTGGTGGGCGGGGAATCGCCGTCAAATTGTCCAAGTCCAACCGTAGGCGATCGGTAACGCTCCGGAGGCGATTGTTGAGCTCCAACACCGAGCGACCTTGCTGCATCGTGTTGCCCAGGATATTGAAGATCTTTGCTAATGAGACCATCATCAGCAACGTTACTGCGGTGGCGATTAACACTTCCAGCAGGGTAAAACCACTGCGCCCACGTCGCCCGCGAATCTGATAATGGGATGTAAGTCGCTGAGAAGTATGCATGGGGAATTTCCTTCGCCGCCTCACACCGATAGACTGCCAGTCCAAAGTGCGGGCGTGAGCCAAGAGATAAGATGCTTCAGGATCCGCTCAACACATAATGATAGCCAAAGTAGCAGGCACACTCCGTGTGCCGTCCGCAACTCCGCATGAATCAAAGTAGCAGGCATACTCTGTGTGGCGAGTGTTCCGTCCGCCGATTCCACTGCAATCCATGGATTCCGCTGAATCGGAAAACTCTGCTTCTCCGCAGGGCACGGCACATGGAAAGTGCTTGCTACTTCGATAACTATATTACGTTCCGAACATTCTCCTATTTTACTCCCCAGTCCTACCATTGCACAACGCGAGCGCACAAGAGTCAATAGCCAGACACGCAAGGATTAAAAAACAGTCCTTTTGGTGCTCGCTATTTCTCGTTCTTGGTGGCGGCATTTACGCCATGCTAGCCTCTACCGAATCGTTGTGGGTCGACGAATTGCACAGCAGTTGGAGTATTTCGGGCACATTTGGGCAAATTGCAGACCGGGCAAGCGCGGGTAACCAAACGCCGATTTATTTATGGAGTTTATGGCTGGTTGATGCGACTGTCGGTCGGATACTTAGCTCCGAAGCATCTCTCAGGCTCCTTTCCTGGACGGCCTGGATGAGCACGCTATGGCTGGTGGCTCGATCAAGCGGGGGCTCTGGACCGGTTGGCGGGATTGTCGCTGCCACACAAACCACGACTCGAAATATGATGCAACTTGGCCTATGGGCGGCTAGCTGGCTGGTTTTCGACCGTATTCAGCTTTTCTACGCTAGCGAAGCGCGAGTCTACGCGATTATACAATTGCTGAGTGTGGTCGGCTGGTTGCTCGTCTGCCGGATCATCCGCTCTGCAACTCCGACCAGCGACTCGTCGCCAATCGCCCATTCGCAGCTTGGAAAATGGCTGGCTGCCTGGAGCCTCCTGTCAATCTTGATTGTCGCGCTGCATTTGACCGCTGCCATCGCGGTGGCCGCACAATGGCTCTACTTGTGCGGTTGGATCTTCAGTAACCGAGGACACAATCGTTCGCGTGAACTCACGCTTTGTCTGGCATCCGCTGCGGTGGTGGCAATTGGCTGTGTGCCTTGGGTAACCCAGTCTCACGATATCTGGGAACGGCGCTCCGCCTGGGAGAGTTTTGCGGGGGATACGTCGTGGTGGAATACGTTGACGTTATTTCCCCTTTTGGTATTTCTGATCCCCATCGCACTGGGCCGTCTTGCTGACCGCTGGCTGTCGGCGGGCCGGAGTACGAATGGACCCATTCCTTCGACTTACCTGTGGCTCATTGCCGCCTGTGGTCCCTGGTTGATCGCTTGGATCGTAACCAGTCTTGGCATAGCTCCGCTGTTCCATCGTCGCTTTGTTATCGCCAGCGCGGTCCCTCTGGCGATCTGCGCTGCACAGCAGTTGCATCAAATCCAAAGCAACTGGCTTCGAAGGTTAGTCGGAATATGCGTTTTAATGAGCCTGCTCGTTAGTCAGGGTACGGTAGTCATTTGGTGTAGCGGGCAGTGGGCTGGATGGCAGCGCGCCGAAGGTTGGCGACAGGCTACCGCCTGGCTCGACGGTCGCGTCGCTTCAGCAGACACTCTCTGGGTAGCCAGCGGTTTGATCGAAGGTCGAGGTGTCTCGATTCCAATCAGTGAACCACTCGATCAATACCTGAGTTTTCCGCTACGCGGCTGTTATCAAGTTCGCGACTTGTCGGGTGCCCCTGTTCGGCCTCACGGCCTGGTCAACGATTGGCACCAATGGCCCAACCAGTTCCAACTGGTCGATTCGCGCAATCACTGGATTGTCTACCGTGGACCAGCGGACGCGCTCAATAAGATATTAGCTGAGCTACCGCGCGAGTCGGCTAATCCATGGATTATCACGCAGTCGCCGCAAGCGTTTGGGCGCGTTAGCGTGGCAGCTGTAGGTATGACTAGGCCGAGCTCAACGCCGTAACACCGAAGTAGGAGTTTATTCATTGAATAGCAAGCCGTTCAATGAATGTAGTGGAAGTCGCCAGACTTCCCATAACACAGGGATCTCTGGCGAGATAACACAGGGATCTCTGGCGAGATCACACAGGGATCTCTGGCGAGATAACACAGGGATCTCTGGCGAGATAACACAAGGATCTCTGGCGAGATAACACAGGGATCTCTGGCGAGATAACACAGGGATCTCTGGCGAGATCCACTACTGTATGCTGCGAACAGTCGCCTGCGGCTTGCCGTTAAACGATAATTGCATCTGTGCTCATTTGACAATGAACTCGACTGCGATCATCGATGCAGGCGTTTCGCCTATCGAGTTCTTGAGCTTGACTTCAAATGGTGCGGCCAAATTATTACCGCACAGGTCTTCCAAGTTGGTGGCGACCTCGATCTGGTAGGCACCAACTTTCCATACTGCATCTGGTATGAACCGCCACTGTTGCTCGAATTCGCCCAGCTCGACTTGTCCAGTGACCAACTCGTCATGGAATTTGACCACTAGCGCATGCTGCAACATGGCTTGATCCATTGGGCGGTCAAAGGTCAATTGCACAGGGTTCAGCGTCCCGGCGCTAGGCGAGTCCAATTGCCATTTCAACGGATCAACTTGTTTATGTTCTGCAGCAACGGCTTTGAATTTTTTCTCAAACGCTTTGCCCAAGGGAACGCCATCGGCACTTTGCCAGGTACCATCGATCTTCAGCAGATAGTCGTTACCGCTGGTCAGCGGCGGCCCATTCAGTTCTCGCGGTTGCACGCCACGTTTGATGCGTCCGGGATGAAGAAAGAGAGTGAATCGCGTTTGCTGGCCATCCCACAACTCTTCGCCCAACTCCAAGAATGGTTCGTTGACTACTTTTGTTCCTTGCATCAGCTTGATCCGCCGATAGGCCTCGCCTCGGCTCATCGGCTGTGAGAAGTAAATGTAGAATTTCAGTAGATTCTCAGGCAAATTGTCTGCCGATGGGTATACCTGCGCGATGCGAGGCGTGCTGGTTGGCCGTTTGGGCAACGCAAAAAGCAGCCGTTTGTCGCTCGGCTCGATCTTCAAATCGCTCGCTATATTGGCAGCGAAATTCGCGCGATAGACGACCGCTTGGCTCAGCGGGAAACGCGGATGGAATTCGAACCCGTTCTGACCAACTAACCGGTACTCACCAAGGACTCGGGGAGGGTCGGTGAGTTCCGTTCCGTCCACGCAGAACGTAACCTGCTGCTCGGCGATAGTTTCGTTCTGTGCACTGATTCCTGAAATTACAAAATGTGGAGTCGGTTCCAGTTTGAGTTCAATGCGCGTGTCTTTCCCAAGCTCGCGCACGATTGGGGACTGTGCAGGGCATACTTCCACGCAAATTGGTGAAAGCAATATGGAGCAGGCGAGTATACACAGGCGAGAGTCGACGGCGAGGTAATGCATGGCGACACCTAGGGTCGGGAGTCTTTTCAGCAGCGCTGCCACCGATGAGATGCGCTGATAAGAACATGTGGCTGTTAATGGGTTAAGGCGATTTAGGCTGAGAAGACTCTCGGCCCTGTCACATAAGCCGACACATCGTGAACGGTTACAGCCGACTTCGAATCAGCTTGGCCCGGGCGTGCTCAGCCGAGGAGGCCCCGGCTGAGTGCTAATACTGGTGCCTTAAGAGTTAAGGCAGCGCGACAGTCTTGAGGTCAAGATTCGACGCGTTGGTGACTAACAGTACCGCGTGCTGTTCGTTGAGCTTATCGAGTTGTACGACATTTTCGAAATCCGAAATCGTTTCGTAAGGAACGCCCGCTTTATCGGCTACTCTGGAGTCGATTGACTTGGCAGCATCAAATTCGGGTTTGTCCAGCTTTAACTTCATCACGCCGCGAGCCGTGTTGGCCATCAACAGATAGTCCTCATCGCCCTTTTTATAGACGATCATGTCCAGTGGCGTATTGCGATTGCCCAGTTCCGCAATCGTTTTACCACGAACTTTTTCTCCGTTAAGATCGCCAACCGGAATCGTTACCAATGGGGTGCAGGTATAGGCAGCTAGGACGGTATTTTCGTAGGTGATAAATGTACGTACGGGCGAGCGTGTCTCCAGCGCGCCGTGGGCACCGTGGTAAACTTCGATACTCGTCGACGACTCTTGTCCATCGAACGGATAGTTGAAAACGCGGAGCTTGGATGCGAATTCTTCATTCGACAATCCTGCCACGATCACCTTGCCGTCTTGGTATTGGATATCGGTGATAGCGCTCATCCGTGGATTCTGTCCGCGTCGGTCCTGGCCCGACTCGGGGGCATTCTCGAAACTGGCTTTCGCGAATTTGACGTCTTTCAACGAAACTTCCGATAGATTGCCCTTCGCATCTGCCTTAAAGAGAATCGGCGTTGCATCGGGTCCGCGACCGCGCGAGACCGAGAGGTAAACGTTGCCGCTCATGGGATTGACCGCCATGTCATTGATGGTTGTATCGTCGACAGAGCTGCCGACCATGGCGGCAATCTTCTGATTGATACCCTCGATGTTCACATTGGCTTTCTCTGTCGAACTGCCGTCGCTCGTGGCGATAGCGAATACGGACGCGCTTAACGAGTCGCCTACCAACAAGACGCCGTCGGGCGCGAAGGCCAAAGCGCCAGCATGTTTCAATTCTGGCGTACCAGACTTGAGTTCATCGGCCGCATACAAACCGGATAAAAAGGTACAAGAAAGTAGAGCCCCAAATGTCGCGTGCGCTAGCCTATGCATGACAGACCTCCAAAGAAACGGTGAACGGGTAGAGTATCAAGAGGATGTGGATTCTCGACGCCCGGCATTATGGCATAATCGAATCCGAAAGCAATCAAGCTGAATCGGGTTCAGTTCGCTTGGAGCGCTGGGGCCTAACTGTTTCGTAAAGATTTAACTCGCGGCGTCCCCCAATCAGGGCAAACAAGGAACGAACGCAATCACTTATGCCAGCAAATTCTGCAGCGGTATAGAAGCCACAACCAAGTCGGTAGAAATGAGGCTCCGCCGTCAAGAAGCTGCTGTTCTCTAGTAGCTGGTGATGCAAGCCCGTGCATGTCGCACTAGGGCATGTGGTGCGCCCCCACAATGGATCAACTCATCGGCGGTGATATCTAAAGTCTCCTCTTCGGTCGTTTGTAGCTTGAGTTGCCATATGCCCGCCTCAAACTTGATCAGCCTAATACCCCAAGCATGCATGGGAACGACGTGCGGGCTGCCATCACTGAGCAATTGTTGTGCAAGCAAGTGGATCTCTGCTATGCAAGAACCGCTCGCGCAGGCCGGCAGATCCAAGGCCCAACCGCTGCTGCCTAACCGATTGGGGACGATCCAAGTCAACCGCGTTTTGTTGCATTTCTCTGCGAGTTGTGCGAGTTCGATTGCATTGCACGCAGCTGCCAAGTTACTACCAAATACTACGGTATGTCGATCAGTAAATCGGCTTCGTTGCTTGCCCAGGATGTCTACTTTCCCATGGGTAAGGCTTTGCTGGACAACGCGTTGTCCAATGGCCAAGCCACCACCGCTGGCCAAGCCACTCGCTGGGTTTGAAGGGCTAGAGCAATCCAAAACGATATCAACCAACTGCGAATATTCGCCACGATTACTTGCGTCGATCAGCAGGCGAAATTCTTGTTCAGCTCGTCGCGCTATTGAAATCGAATCGTTCGGCGAAAGGCTCAGACGGCTGATCGAGAGCACTGGCGCATTGATATGCATCGAATCGTAAAGGAGGTCTGTCCTCGCCAACGGCAGCAAATACTGATCTACGTATTCGCGGTAAGTGACTGCAGAATCTAGATCCGAGAATTCGAATTCGGATGACTGCGCTTCCAAAGCTGCCAGTCCTAGGGAGGTCGTCACGTCGCGCCAGGTGGTGGCAGTCGGACGATGGTCGAGAATGGGACGGTCTCCCCAGGCCAGGAGATCATCACCGATCTTGGTTGTGTCATACAGTTCGACCGCATAGCCCAAGAAGCGAGCGTATAGCGCTGCCTCCACACCCAGTGGACTACCACCAATAACTGCCACCGTAGCAGGTGTATCAATTTCCGGATCCCAATCAAGCTTCATAACGTGTTGGTATTCTTAATTTCGTTGTAGCCGCTCACAAACTTGTAATCGGCAGAACAGGGGCGGGAGTCTTTTCAGCAGCGCCCGCGAACGATGAGATGCCGCTGAAAGGAACATGTGGTTGCCAATGAAACGCTCGGGTTGGGCACCGGTTGCCCGCGGTGGCAAGTGTGACAAGTGACGGTTGTCTTGCCGCCAAATCGCTCGCGATTGATGCTCAAAGTCATCTCCAGCATCTCACGAGCAACGTCCTTGTGGCCTACCTGCTCTTGAGCAAAGTTGGTGTCGGCGTGGCAATAACTGCAATTAACTCCCAACGCGGCGGACATCATGTTCATCACTTTGCCCATTTGATCTGCGGGCATGTCGCCTAGTGCGCTGACGTTCTCAAACCGGTCCCCTGCCCTTTCGAACTCTGCAGTGGTCTGCGAGCACGCAGCGTTTGGCATAACCAGGGCAAGCCAAGGGAATACTGCGGCCCAGCGGCTTTGGAGTAATACTGGTTGTATGGAGTGCATAACGTTGCCTGTGAAATAACGCGTGGTGGAGGTTCTTGCGAAAGGACAGCTTATTTTAAGAATTGTATGATCTTTGGTACGTTTATTTGGTTCCGATGCCTAAATTGGATTCGAAGGCCTTCGCTACTTCTGCTGAGAACGATAGCCAATCCTCATCCGTCTTGGATTCGTCCAGTTTCATCGACTCCAGAAATCGTTGTCGATAGTCATTCGCGAAATGCGTTTGGCCGAGTGCTAAGTAGCTCATGGCGACTATGGCATAGTCTCCTGGAAAGACCTGAGACGACAATTCAATTGACTCCAGCGCTGCTGCGATGGCTTCCTGGAAGTTGCCCATACGGAATTCGGACGAGCCGAGCGTGTTGAAGTAGATATCACGAGGGTATTGCCGGACGATCTCACGGAATTGAATTAGCTCCTGATCTGTGAGTGGTGCCAACTCGAAAGCATTCGGCGTACGGACTCTTTGCCAAGTTGCGTTGTTGATCGCTTTAGCTTCGCCTGCTGGCATTACAGGCAATTGACTTCCGCGCGGCAGTTGCAGCGCTTCGTTGACAAGCTTCGGCACATGGGGTTCAAGGTCAAGTTCTGATTGCTGGTACTGCGATTGAAGTTCTTGATAACACGAGCTCAAGCCATCATAGTAGGACGCCTGATCCGGATCGTGTTGCATCAGTAAAGCGTAATGGAAAACAGCCGCATACCAATTGCCTGTAGCGCTGGCCTTTTCAGCTCGTTGTTGGTGCCCCAAGGCATCGAAACTCGTTGCCGCAAGTCGAAAGTTCTTTTCCCCAGGTCTGTCTTTGTATTGGAGATCGACCAGCACGACGTTGTTGGATTCTTTGGTCACCAACCACCGTCCGTCGGGAGAGATTTGCGTAATCACGTCCAACGGTTCCCATGCTGCGCTCGGGTCTTGTTGCACACGTATGTCTTTCGTCAGTTGGACAGCCTGCCGCGACTCCGACAAGCCAATGGATGAGTTCTGATGCTGTGGTGCGGACGCGGTCGTGATATCTGTTTCACTGAGTTTCCAAACTAGCTTTTCGTTCTCAGATTCGGAGTAGATTTGGGAACCATCGGCACTGAAGGTCACGTTGTCAACCGCGTGTTTGTGACCATGAAGATAAGTGGTTTCGTGCTCCTGATCTGCGCGACAGACCTGCACCGAACCAATAGTACCGCCAGCGCCTGCTGCCAGTCGATTTCCATCCGGGCTAAAGGCGATTGCTGAACTGCCGTGAGATGTGTCGATGCTAGCGACCTCTCGGCCAGTGAAAGCGTCAATGAGTTGGATTCCGGAACTCGCTGTTGCAATTCGCTTGCCATCGGAGCTGAATGCGACGTCAAAAATGGCTCCGGTAGTGCGGGCGGCAACGACAACTTGGTCACCAGTTACAACGTCCCACACTCGAATCTTCCAACTGTAGCCTGCCGACACGAGTCGTTTGCCATCTGGACTAAACGCGATGGACCTTACCAAAGCGTCGTCTTTGAGCGTGCGCAATGCTTGGCCTGTCCGAGCGTCCCACAGGCGGATCGTGTTATCCGATCCTCCTGAGGCGAGGCACGAGCCATCTGGGTTGAAGGCAACACAATACAATCCACCGCGATGTCCTTTGAGCGTGCGGATTTCCTGGTGCGCAATTGCGTCCCAGAGTTTGAGGTCGCCGTCCCAGCCTGCTGATGCGATTTGACGACCATCGGGACTGAATGCGACGCCGCGAACCCACTTGCGATGTCCTTTCAAAACGGCGACTTCCTCGCTGGTCTTGGTATTCCAAAGTCGAACCGTTTTGTCGTCTGCGGCTGACGCGAGCATCGATCCATCCGGACTGAAAGACAGACTGTTAACGCTGCCGACATGCTTCTTCGAAGTGAAGAGTGTCTCATAAGTGTTTGCGCTCCGCACGATAATGGTTCCTTCATCCCGTCCAGCAGCGAGCAGATTGCCATCAGCGCTAAAGTCGAGACTGTTGACACGTGCATTTCCGTGGAGTGGAAGACCGTTACTGGCGTCTGTATTCCAGATGCGGACGGTTCCGTCAAAACCGCCGGAAACGAGTCGTGAACCGTCGGGACTGAAGGCGACGCTCCAAACACCGCGATGAGCATGTCCGCAGAGCGTCCTGACCAGTTGGCCAGAGGCGGCGTCCCAGAGTTTGACCAATCGATCCTCGGCTCCGGTAGCCAGTTGGGTACCGTCTGGACTAAAGGCAACACAATTGACACTTAATTCATGGGCAAGTTGATTGTCCCCGACGAGCTTCCATGTTTGTGCATCCCACAACGATAACGTGCCAAAACTGACTGTGGCCATTCGCGAGCCATCAGGGCTGAAAGCTACGCGCCGTGTAGCCTCTCTGCCTTCGCGCACGAGAGCGATTTGTTCCCCTGTAAGCGCATTCCAAACCCGTACTGTCTTGTCGCCATGACAGGTTGAAGCAAGTCTCTTGCCGTCCGGGCTAAAGGCGACGCCCCACACGGCTGCTGTGTGCCCGACCAACGTAACAACTTCCACGCCCGTCTTAGTGTCCCAAAGCTTGATAGTCTTGTCGCTAGACGAAGTTGCGACGCGATCTCCGGTTGGACTGAAAGCCAGGTAGTTGATTGATCCGTCATGACCATTCATGGAACGGATGAGTTCGCTGCTCTCCGAGTCCCAGAGTTTGACGATTTTGTCCCTACCGGCTGACGCAATCAAAGAACCATCTGGACTAACGGCCAGACCGGACACGGGGCCCTCGTGTCCTGCGATGGTAGCAAGTTCATGTCCGGTGATTGCATTCCACACTTTGATCTTGCCGTCAGCGCCGGCTGAGACGATTCGTTTGCCGTCAGGAGCAAAAGTGACTTCATGCACGTCACCCGCGTGGCCATGGCAAGTGATATCACTGCCTTCGAATCGCCGCTTGCTGTAATGCCACTCGAAGCTGTCGCGGTAGGAGTGCGGCATCTCGTGTAGGAGGCTCCGAGCATCAGCGGCTCGATGGGCATCATATCTGGCTATCGCGAGTTGAAACGTGGCATTGGCTTCCGAGTCGCGCGCGCGCTGCGATTCGAATGCAGCTTCGCGGCTTGCAAGAATCGCCTTTTCACGCTCTGCATCTGCTTCCAACGTCATGTCCACGGCAAGCTTGGTTTTGTCGATCGCTCGTATCAGACCGTAACTGGTTCCTACGATGCCTAGAATCAGCACGGCACCAATCGCGAGCAAAGCGGCGACAACTCCTCGATTCCGTTTTGCGAATTTCTGCACTTGATACCAGGTCGAAGGCGGTCTGGCGGCGACAGCGTCTCCCGCCAAATAGCTGGTGAGGTCTTGCGCCAAATCATGTGCACTTTGGTACCTACGACTGCGGTCCTTCTCCAGCGCCTTCATCACGACCCAATCCAGTTCCCCACGCAGGAGTTGTTGCAGTCTGGCGGGACGCAATTTGCGTAGGTCGCCAATCGCGGAGTTGACGTCGTGCGAGGACGAGCTCAACCGACTGCTTGGCCGAGGAGGATCTTCGTCGCGGATGAGTTCGAGAATCTTCAGCAAAGCGTTTTGCCCAAGTGTTTCTTTGTCCAGTGGTGTGGAGCCCGTGAGCAACTCATACAGCAAGACTCCCAGCGAATAGACATCCGTCCGAGTATCAATGTCCTGCGCGTTAACGCCCTTCAATTCGGCCTGTTCAGGCGACATGTACTGAACGGTGCCGACGACTTTGCCGAATTCTGTCAGCATGGTCGCCTCGGTCAACTGCAAGTCTTGTCCGACAGCTTTCGCGAGGCCGAAGTCAATCACTTTGGGAACCGCTTCACCGTCGTTCGTGGTGACCAGCACGTTCGACGGCTTTAGATCACGATGAATAATTCCTTTTTGATGGGCGTGTTGAACTGCGTTACAAACCGAAATGAAAAGTTTGAGCCTGTCGTCAATCGCTAGTTTGTGGTCATCGCAGTACTGAGTGATCGGTGAGCCATCAATGAGTTCCATCACAAAATAAGGGCGACCGTCGTGAGTGATGCCCGCGTCGAGAACCCTAGCGATATTGCGGTGCTCCATCATGGCCAGAGCTTGTTTTTCCGCGTCAAACCGGGCAAGCACTTCTCTAGTTTGCAAGTGGGTCCTAATCAGCTTAATCGCGACCTGACGTTTTACGGGCTGAATCTGATCAGCCCGCCACACGACTCCCATGCCGCCTTGCCCGATGACTTCAATGAATCGGAAGCCATGCAAATTGGGAGGAATTTCGCACGTCCTGAAAACTGAATCGCTAGCTTCCGCCGTCGTGTTTTTCCCGCGTGTTTGGTTGCTTGCGCGTTCATCAAATACATCAGCGATGACGCTTGGCAGGCTTGGAAATCGTTGGAGGTATTCGTCTGAACTGGGTTCTTCGCCGTGCCCAGTGCGGTATTCGAGTTCCATTGCCAGAAGTTCGGCCAGCAGACCCGCTTGAGCGAATTCAGGAGCGTCTGAAAGAAAGGTCTCAATGCGCGGCGCCGCTCCACTGACCAACTCCCGATCGAAAAGATCGCACAAACCGTCAATCTTGATTAGTTGTTGATCGGTCAGCGACCTGTAGGCTGGATTTCTCATCGGGGGGCACGGCCCTCGTGCAAGCCTGCTTGCACCCAGGTTCGACGTATTCGTTCCAGTTTGCGTTCGATCGTGCGCCGCGTGCAATTCAATTCGATTGCAACTTCTCCATTGGTGAATCCCTGAAACTTGAGTAAGACGATCTTCTTCATGGTTTCGTCAGGAATCGTATCGAGCAGTTGGCCGCAACTCTCCGAAATCTCTGTCAGTTCTTCGGGTGTCAGTTGATTGCCATCGACTGCGTTGATTCCGGCTTCACCATATTCGGCAAATCCAGATTCACCACGGACGGCTCCTCCTCCTCGTTTTTGACGGTTCGAATATCGTCTTTGCGCCGCAACTTTTCGGGAAGTGATCACAGCCAGCAGTCCCCACAAGGCGTCCCTGTCCGTCGCATCCAACTTGCCGTCGATGAGGCCTCGGCAAAGGCTGTGGAAGGCACTGTTCGCCGCGTCATGTTCGTCATAACGCAGGCGTGTCCGCACGTCGAGCTTATTGAGCGCAAACTCGCGCAGCCGCAGCGCGACGTGCTGCCAGAGTTGTTCGGCTGCCTGCGCATCTCCTCCCGAAAGCTGGTGGATCCAGCCCGTGACAGATTGGCTCTCCATATTTCGTGATTAAGCTCCTGTTGTGTCCACTGTTGGCGGTACCATTCTGATCCAAGCGTGTACATAGAGCAATAATCTTGCAAGGGGCGTGAGCATTTCGGAAAAAGCACGGGAATTATTACTTGAGCCTGTCGGAGCTACGCTTTGGTTGAACATTAGTGCTGTGTACACCCATTCCTACATCGCAGATCCTCGGAATATTAATGAGTTTATTGAAGATTCCGCAGGCTCACCTTTCCTTTCCGTAGGATCGTGACGGCTGTCCGTCGAATATCCACTTTACCCACCCTTGAGGCCAGTATCTTGCGATCCCCACTCCCGACTCTTGCAGTTGTTGCAATTGTAATTCTTACCAGCTGTTCGGTGTCCGACGCTGGGCTGATCGTTCATTTGACCTTCGATGGAAATACGAATGATAGTTCCGGCAATGGGAACGATGGCACATCGGCGTCACTTACTTATGCTGCGGGCATCCGCGGTCAGGCTGGAGTGTTCACTGGGACCGGATCAGACTCCGTCCACTTCGATCCATTCGCGATTGACTTGGCAGAATATACGTTAGCCGGATGGTTCAATGCATCCATTTTATCTGCCAATGCAATTATGAGCCTTGGGGAAAACAGCGGCACTCGGGCCGCATTTCAGATAGGGAAATTTCAACCACTCTCCGCGGGCTCTGTGCTCGCTTATGATCGCCCAAACGGTGGCAATTCGGGCGGTCAAACTTTCGCGTGGACTGGCTTAAACGCGAATGAATGGTACCACTTTGCGGTCACTCGAAGCGGGACCAATGGCGAGTTGAAGTTGTATCTCAATGGGCAGCTGGAAATGGTAAATAGTCTGAATGGTGGTGATTTCAACGGCCTAACCGATCTCGTAATTGGGCAAAATGCGCCTACCCTATCTACTCAGCGATTGTACAATGGTCTCCTCGATGATATTCGTGTTTATGACGCTGTCATCTCAGCTGGCGAGCTAGCGCAAATTTCGCAAATTTCTCCCGTACCCGAACCGGCATCATTCGCAGTGTGGGGACTGGGGGTGCTCGGCTTGGCAGGTATCCGACACAAGCGGTCGTAGCGTACTGCATTTCCATATTCCACTTCTTTGGCCCCAACTTGATGGCGAAGGATCTGTCGGTTGAGAGGGAAGAGGTTTCGATTTGATCGACGACATTCAGGGCGATCACGCATCGAGTTGCAACAGTTGAAATTTTAGGTATCGCAGTTCAGGCATGGCCATGGGGGTGGGATGGTCAATGGGCAAGCTACGATTGCTCAGCACGGTCGCTTGGCGTCGCGCACGCCCCAAGCCATCCAAGTTGGCCTGTGTAAAAGCTAACTCGCCAACGTGGCTCGAGCATGACGCGAGGGCCAGCATGCCGCCGGGGCGTGTTACTTGCGCGGCAAGTTGGGCTAACTTTGTATAGGCGGTGAGCCCTTGTTGGCGAGTCTTTTCGCTTGGGGCAAAGCTGGGGGGATCACAGATCACTAGATCCCAGTTCTCGCGCCCGCGTATCGCCGATTGTAGAAACTCAAAACAGTCTTGCACTACTGCATGGTGTGGTTGTTGGAGTTGGTTCATTTCCCAGTGTGTTGAAGCTGCGGCAATGGCAGGTGCGGCGAGATCAACGCTGGTTACGTCACTTGCACCGCCACGACCAGCGGCCACGGAAAAGCCACCATTGAAACTGAACAGATTCAACACGCTTCGTCCTCGGCTTAGGCTCTGGATCAATGCGCGGTTGTCACGCTGGTCCAAGAAGAACCCTGTCTTTTGTCCTTGCAGCACGTCTGCCGAAAAAATCAGCCCGTTCTCCAGAAACTCGACCGGAGCTTCGGGCGGCGTACCTACTAACGCCTCCCCTACCCTGCCCCGCTGGCGAGTTCGGAGTACGACGCAGTGTGCTTGCAAGTTATCTCGGAGCCAATCGGCGAGCCCCTGCGGGCGATAGAAGGCTTCTGGAGCGCCCCCGTCGAGCTTGATGACGGCAGTGCGATCGTAGAGATCAATGATCAAGCCGGGAAGTCCATCGCCCTCGCCTGCGACGATTCGATAGCCATTGGTTACCGTTGGGTCGAACGCCAGTTGTCTGAGTGCGATTGCTTTCGAAAGCTGGCTCGCTACCCATGCGTCATCCAGGATGAAGGGAGGCTGCGTCCGGCAGACTCGCAACGGGATCGGGTGCGATGCATCATAAATGCCGCAAGCAATAATCTCGTCTTTGCGATCGTGCAGTAGAGCGACGCTGCCGCTGGCCGCCGGTCTGAGATCAATCGCGTCCGAGTACAGCCACGCGTGCCCACGTTTGATGGCTCGTTTGAGGTCCTTGTGAAGAGCAATGTGGATCGGTTTGGTGGTATTTTGAAGAAGCATGTTCTCTATTTAATACTTAAGCGAATGGCATCAGAATTTACCCGTAGTGGACGAGGTGCCGGCGCCCCCTACCCCCCCCCTCGTCTTTTTTCTTGGGCTCCCCCAACCCCCCCCCACTACGGTGGGTACAGTTTCATCGGTCGCTCGCCTTAGATTAGGTTGGCAATATTTGTCAAACTTGCTCGCTGTCTTCAACGCGTCTCGGAGAGACGCGGCTACGTGGCAGCGGGGTGACTATTGGTTGGCTAAGAAGATTATGGCACCAACAACGATGGCTAGTACGACTGCGATGGCCACGACCACAGCCGTAATGCGTTTGCCAGACCATGGCTTTTGGCCTACGGTCTTGCCGGTTTGGCCATTGACCAGAAAGCGAAAAACTTTATCGCGATAACGGTAGCTCAAGACGTGTACAGGTAATAGCACCAAATCACTACCGCTGACTTCGAAACGTGTAGAGACCGACAATCCGCTAGAGGTGTCGCCTGGTAGAAAACGTTGGACTTCCAATTCTTGGCGCTTTCGAAATTCTTGCTTACTTTGTTCGATAGCCGACTGCATATCGATCGAGTATTCCTCGGCCATCCAGCCAGCCAAGAAATAAGGTCGATAGCGAGCCAGCGCCGAGAGTTGGAACGGTTGGATACTTCGGGCTTCTTCCGAGCTAATACCCTTGGTGGCAGGCACCATATATCCGTAGTAATAACGTTGGTGCTCTCCTGTTAACGGAAACCACTCCGTCTCGCGGACTTGACGCGTACGAGTAACAGTTTTTCCGTTGGCGTCCTTGGTTGTGTAGCTTTCGGTCCGATACCAGTATTCCCCAATATTCGCTGACCAATTGCTAAACGCATGCATAGAGAAATGCCAAAACGGTAGATAGACACCTCGCTGTTTCTCCGCGATGGCTTTCTGCGCTAAGTCGCCAGGGCGGAACCATGAGTTGCTGCCAAGCCATTCGAAAAACTTTTCTTTTGCCTGTTCGGCGGTGACGGTAAAGCCAATCACGAATTCGGGACGCTGGCGGCCTTGCTGAACGGGGATTTCGGTCACATACGAAGTGTCGCAGAAAGGACACATATAGCTGCGTTGCTCAACGCTTGTCGCGACTTGGCTACCGCAATTGCTACACTCGAAGGTATGGTCGGGCAGCGCGCTAGCGCTTGAACCGCTCTGGCCGGAGACGACGACCGGCACATCTGGAGTTTCCAAGGGCATGCCACATGCCACGCAAAATTTGGTTGAACCCTCGCGCGGGCGCTCCGCAACCCGGACAGGGTGGTCCGACCAGTTGATGCGACTGTTCGGACACCAATTCGGCTTGAACAATGGAGGTTCCGTATTCAACCTCAGGCGTATCGATGGTCGTAGGTCGGAATGTTTTGGGTGAAGGTGTGTTCATAATACTGCAAATTGTACAGCCTTTGATCCGCAGACGCAGGCGGTATGCAGTTGGGTTTCGAGTGGGGCGTATGGTATGATATCTGGAAGAATGAGTGTCTCCGTGGCTGACGACAAAGGTATCGAATCATGAGTGTTAACGCGGCTGTGGCTGCAAGGTTTTCCGATATTCTGGCAGACTTGGGGAACATTCCAAGCGATCGCGTGCGTTTCGATCCGAAGCCAGGAACTGCAACCATCGACGATTTGATTCGAGTTAACCGCGGCACAGGCCTTTGTGAAATGGTGGATGGGACGCTGGTGGAGAAGGCGATGGGTTGGCGCGAGTCGTTGCTGGCAAGTGTGTTGATTGAGTTACTGCGGCAGTTTTTGCGAACTCACAATTTGGGGCTCGTTTCTGGCCCTGATGGCTTCATCAGGATACTGGGCTCGCAGGTTCGGGGGCCAGATGTTGCGTTTACATCGTGGGCTCGTTTACCCAACGGGAGGGTTCCGGATCAGGCGGTGCCGGAGATCGTTCCTGATCTGGTGATCGAAGTGTTGAGTGCAGGTAACACCTACGCTGAGATGGCTCGCAAACGCCGCGAGTATTTTCATGCTGGCGTGCGCCAAGTGTGGATGGTTGATCCCAACGAGCGCACTGTAGCTGTTTACACCGACATTACCCGGCATGAAGTCTTGGACGAGGACGCCACGTTGATGGGGCAGGATATACTGCCTGGACTGGCCATTCCACTGAACGAAGTTTTTGGTGAATTGGACCGTTGTCAACCAGATCCAGGTTGAGCCAAGAGGACGTGCTGCAGGTCTTCGAATTGCTGCCGGGCGAAGTCGGCATCTAAGTAGGATACCGCAATAACATGTTCGGCTGGTCCTGCAGCTGCCGTGTCGATCGCCAGCGTGGCCATTTGCCAGCGCCGATCAAAGGGTGATTGTTGCAGTCCCAGGGTTTGAATGCGATCGTAAAAAGCGAAGCTCAATTTGCGTGTGAACAAACCGCTGCGGTACGCTACACCCCAGTCGGTGCGCGCGTATCGCATCGCGCGGCTTTTCTTAATTGCCAGCCAAGCGAAGCCTGGAAAACAGACCAGCCCCAGCATGCCTCCCCAGGGCTGCCAAGCGAAGAAGCCCCCAACACTGATCGCGAGACAGATCAGGATGCCCATGCGCATCAGTCGCCGACTCGTCCGTGGCGAGACAGCTTGCCATGCCACCGCTTGGTCATCCCATATTAGACCGGGGCGCAACTGGGATAGGAGTCGCGGTACATCTCCCCATGCGACGACAGGTAAGAACCAGCGACGAGAGACGGTCGCAGCAGCATCTTCGCCCGCCTTACCTCCTCCGCCAGCGGTTTCTACGCGGATGGAGGCCAAACCCAGTGGGCGCATCAGCCAAGTGCGATGCACGCTAATAAACTGAATTCGCTTCCGAGGAATCGTCGCGCTCACCTTTGTCAACAGACCACAAGAGATTTGCAGGTCTTCGCCATGCCGCGAAAGCTGGTGGTCATAGAATCGCAAGATGTACCAAGCCGCGCCAAAAATACGCAGTGCAAGCATCAATACGATGAATGCACCCAGCACAACTATCGCATAGTAAATCGGACCAGCGTTGCCAGGGAGTATGCTGGCTAGTTGTTCGCGCGGCCACTGGAACCAGCGAGAATCAATCCAACCAGACTCGCCCGGATTCCAGGTATATCGGTTCTGAAAGTAGATTCCCACCGCGACGCTCAGCAGGATCATGCCGCGGTTGCTGGTCAAACCAGCTAATACGAGTTGTTTTGGCGAGCAGTGGTGCAGTTGCTGGGAAGTCTCTTGTGGTTTCAAGGCTACTTCGCGGAGTGCTCCGTCGCTTTGCACGATTGCGGCGTTGGTGACCGGGTGCGTTTCTTGGGTGCCGAAGATGGCATCGCGGAGCTGTTGAATTTGCTGGCTGGTCAACACACGCAGCGTGGCTTCGGGTTCGGTGCCAGAGGCTGTTTCAATGCGCACTTCCGCGACACCGAATACGCGATGCAGTACGTTTTGGACTAGATCCACATTCTGGATCCGGCGTATCGGTACGCTGCGCACGCGTCGAAACAGCAAGCCCTCGGTAACAACGAAGTCCTCACCTTGGACGCGATATCGCAGCGTAAAGTAGCGGACCAAGGTGGCAACTAAGGCGCCACCAAAAAGTACCAGAGCGATGCCAATGCCCCACACGCCACCACTGGCTGCTGAGAACACGGCTACGATGGCAGGGAAGAGGAATTTGCGGATATGCGAAGCGGCTTGAAACAGAATAGAGGAAGGATGCAGAAAACTTGGCTCACTCAGCGTCGCCAACGCTTGGCGCTGTTTGGTATCTTCGGTTGTCGCAATAAGCAGAGAGTCGTTCGGCCCAGCTTCAGGTAACATCGAGTGACTCCTTCTGCTCGATCAAGCGGTCGCGCAATTCGAGAGCCCGTGTGTGCTCCAAGCCGTCGAGCCGCCACAGAGGCGTTTGACGTGCCGGCAGTATGTACCGTCAGCGTGCCTAGTCGAAACATGCGCTGCACGGGGCCTTGTGAAACATCTACATGTTGCACGCGTGCTAGTGGCACGGAAACGCGGTGTTTCCACCAAACGCCTCGCTGGATATCCAGTCCGGTAGGCGAAAGTCGCCATCTTATGTGCTGGTATGACCACTTCGGCCAGATGTGAGAAAACCAGAACAGCAGCGCGGCCAATAGTAGCCAGCCTGCTACGATGGCCCAACTCACCCACCAGATTTGGCGGCCAAGCGAAAGCATGATGGGTAGGCTTACCAACAATACGACGCAGCCAACTACGGCGGAAAAACAGTAGCTTGTCCGTTGCTCAAAAATCACGTATTGTGGAGCCAGGCACTCAAAGGCCACTTCCGGGTACGTATCGCCAACGACGTCTGTTGTAGAATCGCCATGCAATGGAGAGTCAATAAGTGTTGGAATCGTCTGCTCAGGAGCGGAGCGGTCTGGATTGGGAGTGTCCTGCAAGCCTGGGTCTCGTTGTGAATAGGTCTAGAATTTGATTTGCGGTGGTGATAGGCACCAATTTAACACGAACTAGGCGCATATTCGGGGAATACAGAACCAAAGTAGTCGCATGAATCAAAACACGGCATCACCTGATACGACAACCACATACCGCGTCTTGCTACAAAAAGAGCAGTTGGTTTTTAGTGCTGCGCATTTCATAACTTTCGCTGGTGATATCTGTGAATGTCTGCACGGACACAATTATGGTGTCAAAGCGGAGGTTGCTGGACCACTGGATGAAAACCAATATGTCGTCGATTTCATCGCTTTTCGAGACGCTTTGGCGGAAATTGTCAAACGCTTGGATCACCACGTCTTGTTGGCAACAGAGCATCCGCTCATTACGGTTGAAGCAGGCGACCGGGAAGTCATCACGCGTTTTCGCGACAAGCGTTGGGTTTTCCCGCGTGAAGATTGTATGCTACTGCCGATCGGCAATACTACCGCCGAGAAAATTGCGTGGTGGATCGCCATGGAATTGCGGGCCGAACTCAAGCCAAGGATTGGCGATTCGGTGAAGACTCTAGAAGTCTCCGTTGATGAGAATCACGGTCAGTGGGGCGTTTGTACGATCGAGTGGTAAAAGGTGCTGATTAGTCAGGCGCACCGAATTCTGCAATAAACCACGTGAATCCTAGCCGATCGATAACTGAGTGCGTCATGCCACTTAGCACACGATGCGCGTGCAAACCTCAGATTTTGGTTGATCAGCAATGTCGGTACAATCGGTCTTGAATCACTCCGATGGCGTTCGAAAAGCCGCCATCCTGCTGATGAGCTTGGAGGACGAGGATGCCGCGCAAATTCTCTCGATGTTGCCTCGCCGCTACGTCGAACGAGTCACCATCGCTATCGCTCAGCTTGATACGGTCACCGGACGCGAGCAAGAGCAGATCATCACCGAGTTTCTGAAGAGCAAGACCAGCGCGATTGGTCCGAGCTCGGGTGGTTTAGATCGCGCCAAGAATTTGGTGAAGAAGGCATTGGGTAAAGACGCTGGCGATATGCTCAGCGTGCTACAGCAAACGCTCGAAGCCCTGCCCTTTGGATTTTTGCACAAGGCCGATCCGCAGAATATCTTGTCGTTCTTGATCGACGAACATCCGCAGACCATCGCGATGGTGCTCAGCAATATTCCTTCGCCGGTTGCGGCGGGTGTATTGCAAGGGCTATCCCCAGTCAAGCAATTGGCGGTGATTCAACGCATCGCTGAAATGGGGCAAACCAGCCCTGAAGCTATTGAGGAGGTTGAAAACGCATTGACGACTCGCATGGCCTTGTTCATGACGCAGGCCTACCAAAAGGCTGGTGGCGTACCAAGCGTCGCGGAAATGCTCAACGTTTCCGATCGTTCTACCGAGCGGACAATACTCGAAGGGCTATCCAAGGACAAACCAGAACTGGTCGACGAGATTCGACGATTGATGTTCGTCTTTGAAGACATTGTGAAACTCAACGACAAAGACATCCAAACCGTACTTAAGGGCGTGGAAAACAGTCAGTGGGCCCTGGCCCTCAAGGGAGCCAGTCAGCCGTTGCAAGAGAAGATTCTGGGCAATATGTCCCAACGTGCAGCAGACATGTTGCGTGAAGAAATGGACTTCCTCGGCAAAGTTCGTCTTAGTGAAGTCGAAGCGATGCAACAACAGATCGTTGACGTCGTACGCGCCATGGAAGACTCGGGGCAATTGGCTCGACCGAGTGGCGACGAAGAAGAAGAGTTCGTAGCCTAGCTAGCTAGGCTTTGTCTCTAGAGTGTAGAACGGTTGTCCTAAACCGTTTTAGTTGCTTGCAGTTGCAGCCCAAAACAATTGAGACAATTGTTCTACACTAGTTTAGAAACAGAGCCAACGAGGAATCCACAATGAATCAATCCGTCATTGAACCATCTTCGGCAACCCGCGAGCGGTCCCCTGGATTGGGACGCGGTTGCTGGCTAGCCCTCCTGTTCTTTATTGGCGTGCCACTTGTGCTGCTGCTGGTGGGAATTGCGGTTTTCTTCGGACGAGACCGTGCTGCGAGGCAGAAAGTGAAAGCCAAGATCGCTGAGCGACAGGCGGCCGAACTGCCTTACGATAACGCTTCGATGCAGGCCTATCATGAGCGACTGACGACGGATAAACAGACCGACGCGTGGCTACGTGTCTTGGCAGAACTCAGCAGTGAAGATTTTAGTGCTTCCGTATCAGGCGTACCGATCTTCGACGGACAACTTGATGCGCCAGTGCCAAAAGTTTGATCGCCGACACGGAGTGGGAACAAGCAGCAGCGACTCGCGTATTTCTGAACCGCTGGAATGAATTGCACCAAAGCATTCAGCAGCTATCCCTCGATCAACTCGACGAACAAGCTCAGCCGGTGCGTTTCCCAATCGAATTTGATTCAATAAATACCCTACTGCCCAATACACAGGAGATGCGTTCGGCGGCACGCATGTTGTCGTTGCACGGACAGGTGGCCGTGCTGGACGGAAATTCGACGCAGGTGCGTCTCGACGTGGAAGCTCTGTTGGGCTGCTCCAAGGCTCTACATGGTGAGCCTATCCTCGTTTCGCAACTGGTAAGTATCGCCATCGACTCGATGGGCGTGGAATTACTCAAGCGGGCTTTGGAACAGGATGTTCTCGAGGAACGTGATTTAATGCTGCTCCTGCCGCACGTGCTAGCCAAGACTGGCATTGGTCCCGAGTATCGCGTCGCTTTGCATGGGGAAATTGCGATGATGCTACCGGTCTTTGACAATCCCGGAATGGCTGGTGAAGAAGGCGCTACGCGACTGCCGGCGCGCGGTAATGATATGTTGCACTACCTAGAGCATATGGAGAGCGTACTAGCGGCTGATGAGTCGGGCGACCTGGGCGAATTCATGGCTGACTTGCAGGCGAGCGAGGCGAACCTGGAGAAGCTTTTCGACGCTGGACCAATCGTAGCCTTCGACTCCATTCTGACTGGCCTCCTGGCACCAGCTACAGCCGCTTCCGGTCAGGCCTTTGTACGTAGCACATTGCATCGCATGGCGGCTATTTGTATTGGCATACGTTTATATGAAAAGAAGCACGCCCGGTTGCCCACATCGTTAGCCGAATTGGTTGACGTTGGAGTCGACGCAACTCAGTTAACCGCTCCCAGTAATCAGTCGTTTGGTTTTAGCGTTGATGCAGAGCAGAACGCTCTGGTGTGGGGATATGACATTCGGACGGAATCGGCCGTACCACCTGTGCCACCAACGCTCGACCCAGGAGAACCGGACCTAGATACTAAGCGTCTGTATCGTTGGGAACTACCAACCAAGCAGTAGCGGTTGCCACCGATTTCGAACAGCGGAAGGTGTTGCGGTCGTGTGATTCCGATCGGTGTTTTACTCTAGGGAAGCCAAAGTGTTTCCAACTGGCTGCTTCAGTCCCAGTTGATCGCTTTCGAGAAATTCCACACGACCGGTCGAGATATTGTAGATTGCGCCGACAATACCGATCGAACCTTCTGCAACCATTTGGGCAATGGTGGGGCTTTGTTCCAGAATCTGCCGAAGCGATGATTCAATGTTGAGCCGTATCACGTTTGCGACAAAAGCAGTGTTGGAAGATGTGCGATCGCTGCGAGTTTCACGTTCGTTATGCATTGCTTTCTGGATCTTTTCTAGCAACGAAGTTACGTTTCCCAACTCAACGTGATCGATGGCCGCATTGACAGCGCCGCAGTTCGTATGACCCTTGACCACAATTAGCTTGGCACCAGCCACTTTGGTGGCATATTCCAAGCTGCCGAGAACATCGGAATTGATGACGTTGCCAGCTACGCGCACGCTGAAGATATCACCCAAACCGAGATCGAAGATCAGTTCGCTGGTGGTGCGTGAGTCAATACAACTGAGGACAGCCGCCATGGGATGCTGCGTGCGGCTAGTCAAACTGACTTGTCGTTGCAAATCGTGGGTCGTGTGTTGGCCGTTAGCAAACCGTTCGTTGCCCTCCTGCAACATTTGCAATACGCGCTGTGGCGTCAGCTTGCGCTGAGTTTCTTCGGTCAGAACGTTGATGTATTCAATGGGATTTTCCATTGAGTACGACTGTTTAAAGTTAACCATATTCAAACGAATCTTTCGAGCGGGAGCTTCTTCCTCGCGGAAGGCCCTGAGCAATTCGAGCACATCTTGATCGATGTAGTCGGTGTCGGACGCGTCAAAAATGATTTCGCTTTCCTTTGGAAGTTTGGCAAGCGTATCCAAGAGTGAAGCGCGATTTAAGAATGTGACTTGATGAGCCAGCTTTAGTCGAATGACATCGCCCGCGCTATACTTCTCTTCTTTGAACGTGAATGGATTGCGACTGTTGCTGCGCAGTACAAAAAAGATGCCCACGCTCATCCCAATAATGATGCCAATCAGTAGGTCGGAAAACAGGATAGCGATGATCGTCGCTATGAATGGCAAAAATTGCGTCCAACCACGTTTCCAATACTCGACCAGAAGCTTAAGGCTGGCTAGTTTGTAACCGGTGAAAAGCAACACGGCAGCCAGTGATGCCAAGGGAATCATATTTAACAGCCAGGGCACGAAGGCGATCGAGCCGATCAGTATGCCGCCGTGTAAGATGGCAGACTTCTTGGAAACTCCGCCGCTATTTACGTTCATCGAGCTGCGCACCACAACACTGGTGACCGGCAGACCACCAATCAAGCCGGCGGTTACATTCCCGATGCCTTGGGCCAACAACTCTCGGTCTGGAGGGCTGTGCCGCTTCTTCGGATCCAGCTTGTCGATCGCTTCGATATTCAATAGCGACTCCAATGAGGCGATGATCGCCAGCTCAAAAGCGACGAAAATGATCTCGCCCGTGTATTCAGATCTCAGCTTGGTCCAGTCCGGGAAGGTCAAGAGACTTCCCAAATCGCTCACACCGTTGAATTTTGGAAGTGTGACTAAGTGATCTTCGCCCAAGGTCCAGCTGGGCATCAAGCGGCTTAGGCCAAAGTTGATAGCAATCCCCACGGCTACGGCGATCAATGACGAAGGCAAAACGGTTTTCTTGAGTCGCGTATTTTCCCAAAGCACGATTAGCGCCAAGCAGACAGCCGAAATTAACAGTGCACCAGGATTGATTTGCGATGCCAGTTTGCCAAGCTCAGTAAACGTATTTTCGTTGTCGCGTTGAAAGAATGAAAAATCGCCTTCTGGATCTGCGTCGATACCAAAAGCGTGTGGGATCTGTTTGAAGATGAGGATGAGGCCAATCGCCGCTAACAGCCCGCGAATAACCGAATTTGGGAAATAGTTGGCGATAAAGCCCGCCCGCGCAATTCCCAAACCAATTTGGATCACACCGGCTAATACGACTGAGATCAAAAAGATTTCAAATGCTCCATCAAAGGTCGCGATGGCCGCGAGCACTACAGCCGTCAATCCAGCCGCTGGGCCCGAGACGCTCGTGTGTGAACCGCTGAGCGTGCCGACGATCAGGCCACCGATGATGCCAGAAATCACGCCTGCAATCGGTTGGGCACCCGAAGCAATCGCTATCCCCAAACACAATGGCAAGGCAACCAGGACCACAGCGATCGACGCTGGAATGTCGTAACGCAGATCGGTCCAAAAGCTATCTGTCTGCGTGCCGGATGAGGCAGTCTTCGTCATTGACATTAAATTAATTCGTCCAGTGGGAATAGGGACATTGCTTCGAAGCGTGCAGATGATTTTGCAGCGGGCACGGAAGCAGGAAGAAGTTTGCGGGTGAAGACAACCCGCTAGCAACGCAAGGGTGCCAGTAGTCCACTGGGCCAACGATGATTGACCGAAAAAAGGATGGGCAATCGCCCCTGTGAAGGTGCCGTGTAATGTACGGTTAAAGCAATGGGCAGCGCCATTGCTTGACAACCATGTCGACGAACCTGACGGCGCCCAGGAACCGTAGCACAGTCGACCACTTCATTTTCGACGATCTCTTCGCACGTCGTATTCTGCGCGACTTGACTGCGCAGGAATTGAAGATGCAATCCCGCCAAAGGCAATTGCAAGATCATTAGGCATAACAGCAGCTTGCCGAGTGTATGCATTTTAGGTTCGAGTCTGCCCGTTCTTTGCTCCAGATCTGCTAAATATAGAGTAAATGGAAGCCGTAGGGTATTGGGCGAAGAAAACAGTCTCGATAACGTCGCGCTGAAAGTAAGGACGGGTTTGGGGCACTACTCCGTGTCTTGCAACGCGCGCTTGAATGCTTCGAACTGTTTTCGCAAGTTTTCCGGTGGACGGATGCGTGTGCCGCCATCTTGTTGTTGACGAAAGGTGTCGTTATTCCCACTGCCAGCCATCGCATTTCGTGTTCGCGTCCCGAGGCCAAGCTCCTCGAGCATTTGTTGCCATTTCAAGCGGTCTCGCTCATCGGTTGAACTGCTCAAATCGCGGGCGTTGTTCCAGCGATCCAAAAATTGTTCGAGGTCGGATTTGTCCCAGTCCAGTTCTTTGAGCAGTTCGGGATCGGGTTGATCGCGTTGGCGGTTGAGGTAGTCGAGCACCAGTTGCGTCGTCTTTTCAGCATAGGACGCATTGGCCGCTTCTCCTCCAGTCACGGAACCGCCACTGCCGCCTTCCAGTGAGCTGCCACTGCCTGGCGAAGCGTTTTCATTTTGCGGGCTGCTGCTTGCGCCGGCGGTTGAACCGCTGCCTGACGGCTGACTGCCCGATTGCTGACTACCAGACTGCTGACTACCAGACTGTTCGTTGCCTGATTGTTGATTTCCTGATTGTTGATTGCCCGATTGCTGGCTACCAGATTGCTGATTGCCCGATTGCTGACTGCCTGACTGCTGATTGCCTGACTGCTGATTGCCTGACTGCTGATTGCCTGACTGCTGATCGCCGGATTGTTGGTTGCCTGACTGCTGATTGCCTGACTGCTGATCGCCGGATTGCTGATTGCCCGATTGCTGGCTGCCTGATTGCTGGCTGCCCGATTGCTGGCTGCCTGATTGCTGGCTGCCTGATTGCTGGCTGCCTGATTGCTGGCTGCCTGATTGCTGGCTGCCTGATTGCTGATTGCCCGATTGCTGACTGCCTGACTGCTGATTGCCTGACTGCTGATCGCCGGATTGTTGGTTGCCGGATTGCTGATCGCCGGATTGTTGGTTGCCGGATTGCTGATTGCCCGATTGCTGATTGCCCGATTGCTGATTGCCCGATTGCTGATTGCCCGATTGCTGATTGCCCGATTGCTGATTGCCCGATTGCTGATTGCCCGATTGCTGACTGCCAGACTGCTGACTGCCAGATTGCTGATTGCCTGATTGCTGATTGCCCGATTGCTGACTGCCTGACTGTTGACCTGACTGCTGATTGCCTGACTGCTGATTGCCTGACTGCTGATTGCCTGACTGCTGATTGCCTGACTGCTGATCGCCGGATTGTTGGTTGCCGGATTGTTGGTTGCCGGATTGTTGGTTGCCGGATTGTTGGTTGCCGGATTGTTGGTTGCCGGATTGTTGGTTGTCTGACTGCTGATTGCCGGATTGCTTATTGTCTGATTGTTGAGTGCCGGGTTGCTGGTCCGTAGGCGTGCTGTTTGGAGAGGGGGTGTCCGGCTGGTTCTTCTGTCCTGCATTCTGTCCCGATTCACCAGTTTTCGAGTGGTCGCTCGCGGGTTGTTCTGTGGGCTGTTTTCCGGATTGTTGATTGCTGGGCTGTTGATTGCTGGGCTGTTGTCCTTGCGGATTGTTACTCGATTGTCCGGTATTGGTTTGCTTATTGGACTGCATGTATTCTTGCACGCGTTCAAAGGCTTCACGGTCCTGTTGTGACTGATCGGCAGTTGAGCTGTTCGAGGCCGATTGCGCGCCTGTTTGGCTGCTGGAACTTTGCGCGGACGTGTTGTGTCCAGACGATGGATTGCCTGTTGGGCTTCCAGTTTGGCTGCTGGATTGGCCGTTGGAAGGATTGCCAGATTGCCCGCCGGAAGGTTTGTTCTGCTGATTGGGTGATTGGTTGGTCGACTGGCTGGGTTGATTGCCCGAGGATTGGCTTCCGGTGGACTCGGAACTGGACGCACCGCCGGATTGGCCACTACTTTGAGACTGAGGCGAGTTGCCACCGCTTTGGGATGCCTGTCCGCCACTGCTTCCGCCCTGCGGTTGTCCCTCTTGGCTGCCTCCCTCTTGCGCTTCCTGTTGTGGTTTGTTTCCAGTTTGTCCCTGTTGTGGCGATTGCTGAGCGGCGCTGTTGTCGGTGTGGTCTGACGACTTTGGCTGGTTTTCTGGTTGGGTGGCGGTGTTATTCGGCGAATTGGTACTCGGTGGTGCCTGTTCGGCAGGTGCATTGCCAGCTGTTTGGTTGGAGGGCTGGGTTGGATCCTGTTGCGCAGGGGAAGTGGTATTAGACGGATTGATTTGATTCTCGTCAGGTGGAGTGCCTGGTTGATCGGGATTGATAAAACGCTCTGGTGCATCGACTTGTTCTGGGCCCACGACCTGCAATAGAAGCGGCTCGGAGACAGACCTGTTTGGCGCGGGTTGCCCACTGCGTGGGTCGTGACGATTATCCATGGCAATGGCCACGATCTGGAATTCATCTCCGACCTTTGCAGCGTGTTCTGACAAGGCGAGTTGCAGCGTTTTTACTTGACGCCCAGTTAACGAGGCAGCTTCGAGCACAGGCAGCTTGGCGACTGGAATCGTATTTTTACGAACTTCGACATGGACGCTCGTGAGACCAAAATCTGGATCGCTTGCGCGGACTTCGATATTGACGCTCGCAGTAGGGCTGACACGAAGAATGCGGCTTTCAGGCCCTAGCACGGTGACCTCGGGCGGCAGATCGGCGAAGACGTTCAATGTATGCAGGATGGGACGGGGATTGGCGTCGCCACGGGTGTTGTACCCGCGAATGCGATAATGAACTTTGGTGGGATTTTCGGCTTGTTCGTTCAATTGCAATGGTAGCTCGCCGGTCAGCTTGCGCCCGTCGACTTGCATTTCAACCAAGGCCTGCGAGCGGATGAGTTCACCTAGTGGATCCAACTCGGGATCGATTTCCAGTCTTCCGCGACTCATCGTTTGATTGGCATTGGCGGCAATTATCATCCGCGTGCCTTCGACTGCTTCTACTTCGCTGCCAGAGCTGACGGTGCGCGAAGGCAGCTTGGTGTACTTGGGAAAATGCAGCGTCACGGACTCGAGGGCCACCATGGGCAGTGGGCTTAATGTGACACGGAAGGGGCCACGCCGCGCATCACCCGCTTCGATCCAATAGTTCAGCTCATGTTCGACGCCTGTGCTGCTGGTGGTAACTTGCCCCTGGTAACGGAGGCCTTCTGTCACCGGCGTTAGCTGTAATCGGCGATCGGTTAACTGGCCATCGAGCGTGCTAAAGCGAACGAAGACGGGCTCTTCCGAGAATAGTCCTCGCAACTGCGCTTCCACTTCGAGCGGTTTGCCTTGCGTCAGTTCAACTTCGCCGGGTAAGACGTCCAGTACCTGTACACGCGTGGGGGAGGTAATTGAAGACCATGGAAACGCGATGCGTTTGCCGGTTTCCAGCGTACTCTTGGGCGAAACCATAGAGTACACGCCCAGAGATGTCGCCAGCAGCAAGACGCCGCCGATGAGTTTAATGAGCTGGCTGGTGTCCACGGTCGCCGATGGGTCTTGCCCGCCGATAAAGCGAGCGGCACGATAGGTCAGAGCCGCCATCACACCGCGCGGCACACCATGACCGGGAAGTGACTCCAGTTCTAGCCAAGAAACCAAGCCGTTCTTGAATTCAGGTACCAAGTTCTCGATGCGTCTGGCCGCGTACACCGGATTGATGCGGTGAATGAGCAAGGGTACGAGATAACGCACGGTCCACCAGGTGGTAAGTCCGACGCAGACGAACCAAAATCCCCAGCGTGCCAATACGGGTAGAGGCCAGAGCCAATGATCGACCACACAAGCCACCAGCCAGATGGCCAGTATGGCGGCCATCCACGCGAAAGCGATGACCAGGGTGTCCAGGATCTTGATGAATTGCGCAGTTTTGCGCAGGTGTCGATGCAGCGAGTGGCGGACCTCTTCGGTGCGTTCGGTGCCTGACCGCGCTGGGGCCGTCTGGGCAGGTGCCGAAACTCCGCTAGGCATTGAACTCATGGCAACTATACCAATTTGAAGGACTGCTGGGGCTACCAATCTGGCCCGTATACATAATAGTATAGACACCACTCCCGTGGTGGGCGTTCCGGACTTTGAAACTTGGCTGTACCGTGCCTGGCAGATGCCGCAAATGCACGGAATCGCCTTTCGCCTCCTGGCGGGGATGCATGACGATTGCAACGACAATAGCGATTTCATTGCCGACGTCAGGCAGCCAAGGTCTCACCGCGAGTGTTCGACGCTTTCGTGCCAAGCTGGCCTGGCCACTAGATACCCAATTATGAGCGCAACCTCCGTGCCTATAGTCGCAAGCAAGTCGGATTTTATTTTACTCCACCAGCGTGATTCGGTCGTTGTCGCACTTCGTGATTTGGAAGTCGGTGAGACGTTGGTGGTCGGTTCCAAGATCGTTCAGGTGGTCAACCCAGTGTCGGCTGGCCATAAGTTAGCCGTTCAGCCGGTCGCCCAGGATCAGCCGATTCTGAAGTTTGGCTGGCCTATCGGACGGGCGACAACAGCGATCGCGCCGGGGCAGCATGTGCATACCCACAACGTGAGGTGTGATCATACGATCGACTTGGAGGCGATCGCGACTGAAATACCTGAGGATCTGCCAGCGCTCGAGGGGCACCACTTTGATGGTTTCTTGCGCCCCAGCGGGAAAGTCGGCACGCGGAATTACTTGGCTGTGATCAGCAACGTGAATTGCTCTGCGTCCGTGGCACGCATGATTGCCAAGCGTTTCGTTGATCCGTTGATGGACTATCCACATGTCGACGGCGTGATTTCCTTTCGCCATGAGAGTGGCTGTGCGATGGCCTGGGAGGGGACGCGGCATCGGATGCTCAGTCAAGTGTTGGGTGGTATCGCGCGTCATCCGAATATCGGCGGCTGCTTATTAGTGGGCTTGGGGTGCGAGCAAGGGACCTTGGACTACTTGGTGAAATCGCAGAACCTACATTCCATTGAATTGCCAAGTGGTGCCGGTGCAACGAAAGCTGATGAGGCTAGCTCCATTCCAGTGCTTTCCATTCAAGCGCACGGAGGAACACGCCAGACGATTGAGCATGGCGTGGAGCTTGTCGCCAAAATGTTGCCACAGGTGAATGCGGCTCGCCGTACGCCACAACCGGTTTCCAAGTTGATCTTGGGTACCGAGTGCGGCGGATCGGATGGTTACTCCGGCATTACAGCCAACCCTGCCCTAGGTGCCGCGGCGGATCGGATCGTAGCTTGCGGTGGCACGGTCATCCTGTCCGAAACCACGGAAGCATTCGGAGCAGAGCACTTGCTTACGCGTCGTTCACGCACCAGGGCGGTAGGAGAGAAATTGTTGGAGCGGCTTGAATGGTGGAAGTGGTATTGTAAGAACTACGGCGAAGAGCTGGATAGCAATCCCTCGGTTGGTAACAAAGCGGGGGGATTGACTACGATCACCGAGAAATCGCTTGGGGCCGTCGCCAAGGGTGGCACCACCGCATTGGAAGCAGTGTACGAATATGCTGAGCCGATTGAACGCAGCGGTTTTGTGTTTATGGATAGCCCTGGCTTCGATCCGGCCAGTGTCACGGGGATGGCCGCAGGCGGCGCAAACCTAATCGCCTTTACGACGGGCCGTGGCAGTTGCTTTGGGTTTAAGCCAGTGCCGAGTTTCAAGATCGCGTCGAATTCGCGGCTGTTCGCTCGTATGCCCGAAGATATGGACTTCAACGCCGGGCAGGTTATCGAAGGACGTACGGTGGACGAAGTTGGGCACGAGTTATTCCTGCAATTGCTGGCAGCGGCCAGCGGCCATGCGACCTGCAGTGAAAAACTTGGGATCGGTGACGAAGAATTTGTCCCATGGCTGGTCGGGCCCGTGCTCTAGAACGCGAACCGAAAGACGGAATCACTCCAGCTCCAATATTGCCGTTTGATACTGGGGTTCATACGAAAAATGCATTGAGGCAAGTTGCTTGTTTGATATCCGCGATCTATTTACGGCTCGGCAACCGACGTTCGGTCAGCGTCTGGCGCGTGGTTGCTTGCGAGGACTGAGCATACCCTATCGCGCGGTGATGGTTGGTCGCAACCTGGCGTTTGATTGGCGCGTTTTCAGATCCCACCGATCCGCATTGCCTGTCATCTCTGTCGGGAACTTGTCAGTAGGTGGCACTGGCAAGAGTCCCGCAGTGGCTTGGATTGCCCGTTGGCTGCGGGAAAGGGGAATCCGGGTGGCTATCCTGAGTCGCGGCTATGGCCAACTGGATAGTGGCCAGAACGATGAAGCTTTGGAGCTGGAATTGCAATTACCCGACGTGCCGCATTTGCAGCACTGGGATCGCGTTGCCTCTGCCAAGCTAGCGGAAGAGGAGTTGGAGATGCAAACTTTGTTGCTGGATGACGGCTTTCAACATCGACGGATGTCGCGAGATTTAGACATTGTGCTGCTAGACGCCACCGATCCACCATGCGCGCGCCGACTGCTGCCAGGTGGACTACTGCGTGAACCAATGTCTGCGCTGCGCCGCGCTCACTTGGTTATGCTCACGCGTGCCGACCAAGTTGCTGAAAGCACGCTGGCAAAGTTGCGGCACAAAATTGCTCTTTCCAACCCGCATGTACCGATCGTGCATTGTCGCCATCGTCCTGATCATCTATTGAGCTTTCCGAAATCACAGCTTCCACTGTCCGACCTAGTGGGCAAGCGTGTGCTCGCCTTTTGCGCGATCGGTAACCCGCGATCCTTCTTCCAGGGTTTGGGTGAATTAGGCGTTACGCTCGTCGATCAACGAACTTGGCCCGATCACCACGCCTACACGGCGGAAGATGTCGCCGCCATTGAGCTTTGGGGGCAGACGCAACCAGAGGCCGAGTTATTGGTATGCACTGTCAAGGATTGGGTAAAGCTGCAGACCCCGCAAATCGGTCGCTTGCCCCTGTTAGCACTCGCAATTGAACTGAAGATGATAAGTGGCCAAGCCGATCTTGAAGTGGCCCTTGAGCAGATCGTTGGGGTTGCTCGTTGCTTTCCCTAGTCGAGGCTCGCCGATCAAATGTGGATCGACTTGGGACAAGCTAATGCTAGCAAAACGTCCAGACCGGAGTGAGGAACTGGGCCAGTCTGTCGCTGATGCCCCTCGAGGGGTAGTGCTCAGTCTACGTGAACAGAGTTGACGATGTGTAAACCGCGGGTGGCACTGCGAATGGTCTCTTGGGCCATCTGTTTGGCGTAGAACGTCCGCACACGGCCTTCGAGCAGGACGCGGTCACCCTCTTGTAAGACCCGTAACCGCCGAACTTCGGCGATGGGGCTGCTCGCCAACAAATGCTTGATGCGACCAGTTATGTCGCGAAATCCCGAATCGATCATGGAGTTGCCCATCCATAGGAGAGCCTGGAAACGATCGTTACAAACTCGAAGTAAATCCTGGTGTTCACCACTGATCATTGTGGCGCAGCGTTTAGTATCCCGATTGACATTTATTAGTCAAGCGCATTCTTCCTACATTCGCTACAAACGAAACATCCAGTTTGCCTAAGTTCACAATCAGTAGTTGCGGTGCGGTTCCGTACGTCTTTGCCTGACCTATTTTCCTAAGTGAGAGCTGCATTCTCACGAGTTCTTTCGACCTTAATACGTCGTACTGGGCAGCGACCAGAAAGTTAGGAAATGATCGAAATACTGTGCACTTTGACTGGAATCATCGCTGGTGTGGCTGTCGTCGCCTCGCTGTTCCACTATCAGGGTGACCGTGCGCAATTCCAACCCAAACCGCAAGAAGTGGACTCGGAAAAAATTCGTGGAATCGCCGACCAACTGCAGGTGATTTCGCATCGAGTTGCCGCCAATGTAAGCGCGCACAGCGAAACGGTTGAGCACATCAATGGTCAATTGAAGGCTCCTGGTGCGGCCGAACCCGAGAGGATTTTGTCGACGATCCAAGAAATTATGCGTGCGAACGAGGCGATGCAGGGGCAGTTGGCTGATGCGCAGAAGCGAATTGCGCAGCAGTCTGAGATGATTGAGCACGCCTCGCTGCAGGCGCGTACTGATGCCTTGACTGGCTTGGCGAACCGCCGGGCTTTGGACGAATTCCTATCCAATTGTATCGCTGGCAGTATTGAAAACGACGCGCAACTGGTTGGACTCCTGTTGATGGATATCGACCACTTCAAGTCGTTCAACGACAGCTTCGGTCACACTACGGGCGATGCTGTGTTGGCCAGCTTTGCGCGTGCCATTGCCAAGTGTTGCGGGCAGGAGTGTTATGCGGCCCGTTTTGGTGGCGAGGAGTTTGCTGTAATTCTAACGGGTAACTCTGTCGATGATTTGGCGTTCAAAGCAGCAAAAATTCGCCATTATGTCAGCGAACAAATCATCAACTACGAGGACTTGCAGCTTAAGATTACGGCTAGCGCTGGATTGTGTATTGTGCTGGCTGATGACACGGTTAGCAGTGCGTACGAACGGGCCGACGAAGGGCTCTACCAAGCCAAGAAGTCTGGCAGAAACTGTGGTTTCTGGCTGGGCAATGGAGCCTGGACGATGTTCCCGGATGTGAGCGGAGAGCCATCGCTTCCAGCAGCCATTCGCCCGAGCAAGGCTACTCCGCAGGTCGACCAGCCAGTGCCTGTTACACCTGCAAATACACGAATCGATCCTGCAGTGACGGAAGAGCAGGCCGACACCTCGTCCACCCTATCCCCAGCTGAATCCGCTCAATCGCCTGAGCAGCCGACCAGTGAAATCCTTGATCTAAATGCATTTCTTGGCCGACTGGATGCCTACCTCGCGCAGTTGCGGCGAGCTGACTTGCCAGCGGCAGCAATCATGGTCGAAGCAACTGGGATGGAACCAAGCCAGATCAAGGACTGGCAAACGGTGATCGGTTTGGTTCAGCTTCACCTGCGCGGGATTGACGTGGTCTGTCAATTCCGCCCATTGACTCTGTGCGTGCTAATGCCAGGTTGTTCGCCGGATGCAGCGCTAGACCGCGCCACGAAAATTCAGCACGAGTTTCATAAGCTTCGCGCGAGCTGGCCTAGCGATCAAGGACCCAAGAAACTTGCCATCGCCATTGCTGGCTATAAGAACGGAGAAGAAGTTGCACAGTTTCTCGATCGTCTAGAGAACACACTCGAAGAAGCGCATGACGCGTCCGACTCCGAGATTGTTATTCACAACGGCGATTCTAGCCATTTCCAAACCGTTTAAGCGGTCCGTCACGTTGTACAGTTTCGTGCAACGTAGCGCATGAAAAATTCCAAAAAACTCACAAGATGCCCTTGACCTTGGTAAGGCCAAAATCTTATTGTGTGCCTCGTTGTCACTCGCAACACTTGATGGACTAAGGGCGAAGTTGCATATTGCAATTTGAGAAAAACCGAGCTTGTGCATGGATGCCTGGTTTGCTATTTCTTCCCTAACCCAATCAAATTCATGAATGACTGGCAGGATGCTAGTTGTTCATAACCAAAAATTGCTCCCGGATCCGTAGCTCGCAGTCCTCCGCCCCCCTGGGACTCGTTCACTATCCGGGAGCTTTTTTCGTTTGTATCTGCATTGCATCCAAGCTAATCCGCACGACCGCTAGGGTTTGCATCTTCGTTGCCATGCGTTCCCCTCATAGACAGCTTCAGATGCAAGATCGTTTGTTTCGATCTAACCGCTGAGTGCCGTACGATACGTACAGGCGTTAGGAATGCTATCATTGAGGGGGAAGTGTCATGTTGCGTCAAAGGAGATGGAATCGCTCAATTCTATCCGCCGCGCTGCATACTTCCATTGGCAGAGTTGTGGCCTGCGAGATTTTCGCGGTCGCGGTCCTGGTCGCCGCTGGCCAAATCGCGCTTGGCCAAGGCGTGCAATCAGCCCTCGAAATCAATTTGGCTTCGCCCGCTGGCGTCGCATCGCCACCGTCCATTGGTGGTCGCGAGATCGGCTGCAGCGCCGCTCAGAATTGGCGAATCGCCCAAGTGTTGCGTGCGCGCGGACGTACCTTGGTGCGACTCTACGCCAGCGAAGGTGAGTGTGCTCGAGCTGCTGCTCAGACCTTATCGAATTTCCTCAACCTACAAGCTGCACAACAGGAGGACGTAGGCGCTGCTGCGGGCATGCGAGCCTACTACTCTCGCATTGCCATCGCCAAGCAACTGCAAATCCTTGATGATTCGTTTGAGCTGATTGACCTAGAAGAAAAAAAACAGCAGGCGCTCATGGAAAAGGGGCTAGCTGCGGGCACGGATCTTTCTAGTTTTGCGCGACAGCGAATCGATCTGCAGGATCAACGGCTGCAACTACAATCGCAAGATCTCCAGTTGCGTAGCCTGCTCGCGCAACTCACGGGTTTTGACTACGCTTGTGCAGATGTGCATCAGGAGCCGCTGGAGGTGCGCATTCAACCGCTCGATTGCATCGGACTTCAGCAAGCGGCCATGCAGCAGCGCCAAGATTTGCGAGGGTGGAAACTGCTGGCGGGCTGTATTAGTGTTGAATCGGCCCCCGAATTTGCGAAGATGCTGCCCACGTTGGTTGGTGGTTGGTCGCTGCCGGTGCCTTCACTCGTTAGCTTGAAGCAGTTGTTATGCAAAGAAGACTATTCGTGTCTGGCGGCAGATATGAAGCGCGAGCTAGATTTAACCGTTCAGATGCAGAGCGAGTGGATTTGCCAAGCCGTGGACGAGAAGTGCCGCAAACTGGAACTTGGCTATGCTCGCATCGACTTGGCACGACAAACCTCGGCAAATTGGATTGAACGCATCGCACAGTTGGAGAAGCTGGCTGAGAGTGGCAACGGTAAACCCGAGTTGCTGGCTTCGGCCAAAGCCGATTTGCTCAAAGCTCGCAGCCAAGAGGTCGCCCGTCGTCTCGATGCGCGACTCGCCGAAATCGACTTGGCAGAAGCCGTCGGCTGCTTGGCCAGTCGCTGTTGTCACGGACAAGCTTGGTTGCCGCTGCCTAGTGGCACCCCCGTCGCGAATCGCTGAAGCTGCGAACACCTTGCTTGTAGGATCACTTAGGCGGAATCGCGGGCCGTCGCGTCAAGTCGGATCAAAGGCAGCGGAACCAATGCCAGCCCCCTTGGGCATATACTTGCAAAGAAAGATTCCAAAAAAGTACAAGCCAGTTAAAGGAACGAACAAGCCGACCATGCTGTAAATTTCGGCTGGCGTGAGAATCATCGAGAGAAAAGCAATCGCCAGCACTGCAATTCGCCACTGAGCGATGTAGGTCTCAGCGGTCACAACTCCAAAACGATGCAGACCGAGCATCACAATTGGCAATTGAAATGCAATGCCAAAACCCAATGGTAGGAACAAAGCAAATGACATGTAGTCGTTCAGACGTGGGGTAAATTCGACGTCCAGGCCTGTCGTGTAAGTCATCAGAAATCCGAGTACCAAACGAAAGACCACAAAAAATGCCAAGCACACGCCAGCGAAAAACAGCACCAAACTAAGCGGCAAATACCAGTACACGTAGCGCCGCTCATGTGGATATAAGCCAGCCGCGAAAAATTGCCAGATATGCCAAAAGATCCCTGGGCTGCTAATGACAACGCCCGCCACCAGACCGGCTTTGAGAAACATCATAAATGGCTCCGTCGCGGTCAGTGCAACTAATTTATTGGGAATCGGACGCCAAATTAAGATCGGCTTGAGTCGCAACAGTTTGTCGATGTCGACTCCCTTCCACGGATTGTCATCGGTCGGATTGTCATCGGTCTGATCGCCCGCAGCCAAGTCATCTATTTCTTGCTGCGAAAGTTCTTTCTGGAGGTTGAGCATTGCAGCCGGGTCGAAGAATACGCGTTCCGGCATCATGCCGTTGTCCGACATCCATCCCGCTAGTTCCTTGCTTGGTACTTCGCCGTTGGCTTCTTCAAATTCCGATTTCGCACGTTCAACGTAGAAATCGTAGATCGCTGCCTTCAGCGGGGTTTCAATAAACTGCACAATGCTTTCGGCAAAAAACAATCCGATGCATGTTCCCGCCACCAACCAGAGGAATGCCTTCCCCAGGCACTTGCGCAACTCTTCCAAGTGCTCGCCGAAGGTCATCGAGCTTTTTTCAAATAGATCGTCAGCGGGTTGCTTTTTCAGCATCCAGGCCGTTCCTTGAAATACAAGAACTTATTATCGAGTGCAGTATGCACACTTTGCACACGCAGTTTAATCGCAATTCGGTTTCGAGCCGGAATTGGATCTGGGCGTTATTCACTAAAATCGTAGCCGTTCACGAATTGGAATTCGAAGGGTCAGGAGTCTTTTCAGCAGCACTGGTAGGAACATGTGGTTGCTTATGGGTTAAGCGATTTAGGCTGAAAAGACTCCCGACCCAGAACGGTTACCTAAAATCTAATCGGAAAGCCCAAATCTGGCTATCCGTTGCATCCAATCATGGGTTGGGGCTTAGGGTTCCGGCCCGCTACAATGAATCGCTTGTCGCTTTCTTCGTAACCGTTCACGATGTGTCGACCAATATAACAGGGTCGGGAGTCTTTTCAGCCTAAATCGCTTAACCCATTAGGAACCACAGGCGCTGCTGAAAAGACTCCCGACCCTCTCCTGTCGACTTCAAGTTCGTGAACGGCTCCTTTTTCTTCTTTTGACCAGTTCATCCTCTACTCGAACATTCATGAATAATATCGCCGCCTACCCGCTTCGCGTTCAACCACACTTCCGCGACTATCTGTGGGGGGGACGTAAGCTGCAGTCTCGGTTAGGCAAGACGCTGCCAGACAAAGGTTTGTGGGCGGAAAGCTGGGAGTTGATCGACCATCCCGAGCATTCGAGCTTGGTGGCTAACGGTGAACTAGCTGGGAAATCTCTGAGAGAAATCAGCAGAATATCACCCCAGTGGCTGTTGGGACAGCGTCGACAAGACGGCGAATCGCCCTCCTTGCCGCTTTTGCTTAAGTACCTGGACTGCCAAAGAGTACTCAGCGTTCAGGTGCATCCAGACGACGTGTATGCTCAAGCGATGGTGCCACCCGATTTGGGAAAGACTGAAGCTTGGTACATCATTGACGCCGAGCCTGGAAGCGTCCTCTATGCGGGTTTGCAACCGGGAGTTACCAGTGAGGCTCTCCGCGAGGCGATCGCGTCTGGAACGGTGGAGAACTGCCTGCACAAGATCGAACCGCAGCCGGGAGATTGCATTTTTATCCCAGCTGGCACCGTGCATGCCTTGGGGGCAGGGCTGTTGGTGGCTGAGATTCAGCAGGCATCGAATACCACTTTTCGATTGTTCGACTGGAATCGCGTCGACGCCAATGGCCAACCCAGAATGTTACACATAGATCAAGCGTTGCAGGTCATCGATTTTGAAAGCGGGCCGCGCGCTTTGCAGATTCCACAACCTACTGAGCAAGCGGGCCGTGAGCGAATGGTGGGTTGCAATAAGTTTTGCTTGGACCGTTTGGCAGCACACGACGATGCGTACAAAATAGCCAGTGACGGAAATTTTCATTTTCTAACCGCGCCAGGTGGCGGTGTTGAACTGCGAGGTGAGACCTTTGAAACCATGCAATTACGGATTGGTGAATCGGTGCTGATACCGGCCGCCATGCACGCTTTGCAGGCGGTAATCCAGCCTGGGGCCATACTGTTAGATATGTACGTTGGCGAGTAGTCTCAGGCATTCACAGCAGTTGCATTGAGCGCGGCGACCAATTCGCGAGCGAACGTTTCGACATCTTTGAGGGCGGTTTCCTGGTCTGGCGATTCGTTCAGACGGCGGACGATGGCCGAACCGACGATCAGGCCATCAGCTACCGGTGCCAGCAGACGGACGTGTTCGACGCGGTTGATGCCAAAGCCAATGCAGATCGGCAAGTCGGTGCGTTCGCGTAGCCAAGCGACCTTGTCGAGTAGATTTGCGGGCAGCTCATTGCGTTCGCCGGTAATGCCAGTAATCGATACAAAGTAGATAAATCCACTGGAGCTCTCTGCGATCCGCAGCATACGTTCGGGCGGAGTTGTGGGAGTAACCAAGTGAATCAAGCTAAAATCTCGAGCGCGACACAGTTCACGCAGCGCGTCGGCTTCTTCGACCAAGAGATCGGGCACAATTGCGCCGGCAAAACCGGCTTGTTGGGCGTCCCTAACGTACTTTTCTGCACCAATGCGTTGGATGATCGAGTAGCTGACCATCGACACTAGGGGCATCGTCAACTTCTGCATCGCAAGTTTGCGTGATACTTGAGAAACGGTCGCAAAGACATCCCGCAGCTTGACGCCTGCGTCCAAGGCGCGTGTGTAGGAAGCCTGAATAACGGGACCGTCAGCAATCGGGTCGCTGTACGGAATACCAACTTCGGCCATCGCGGCACCACTTTGGCAGAGCACATCCAAGACGCGTGCTGTTAGCGCCAGTGAGGGATCGCCAGCGGTCACAAACGGCAAGAAGGCTTTCTTACCGTCGGTCCGTAGCTGCTTGAATTTTTCATCGATGGCTGACATAGCTTAGTATTCCAATCCTCGTAGACGAGCGATCTCGGCAGCGTCTTTATCGCCGCGACCACTCAGGCAAACCAGTACAACTTGCTCGGGAGACATCCTCGCTGCCAACTCGAGTGCTTTAGCCACGGCGTGCGATGATTCCAAGGCTGGCAGGATTCCCTCAGAGCGAGCGACGAGGTCGAAGGTTTCAAGGGCTTGTCCGTCAAGGCAGTCGCAGTAATCGACACGTGCGGAGTCTTTCCAGTAACTATGCTCAGGGCCAACGCCTGGATAGTCCAAGCCTGCGGACACGGAGTGGACGGGCGATGTCTGACCGTCTTCGTCTTGCATGACATAGCTGAAACTACCGTGCAATACGCCGGGTTGTCCGTGAGTTAGCGGTGATGCGTTCTGGCCTGGTTCAGCAGAGAGCCCTCCGGCTTCTACACCGACCAAACGCACTTCGCTGTCGTCGACAAATGGGTAGAACATGCCAGCCGCGTTGGATCCGCCTCCGACGCAAGCCACGATCGTATCCGGTAGTCGTCCAAATTGTTCAAGCGATTGAGCGCGTGCTTCGCGGCCAATGACAGACTGGAAGTCGCGTACCATCATGGGGAATGGGTGCGGACCGATTACCGAGCCGATGATGTAATGCGTGTCTTCAACGGAAGCCATCCAATCTCGCATGGCTTCGTTGACGGCATCACGCAGCGTCTTGGAACCGCTCTCAACCGGTCGAACTTCGGCTCCCATCAATTTCATGCTGAAGACGTTTGGTTTTTGGCGTCGGACGTCTTCGGCACCCATATACACCACGCAGGGCAAGCCGAAGTGGGCGCAGGCGGTGGCGCTAGCTACGCCGTGCTGGCCGGCCCCGGTTTCAGCAATCACACGCGTTTTGCCCATGCGCAGCGTCAGTAGAGCTTGCCCCAACGTGTTGTTGATCTTGTGTGCACCGGTGTGGTTCAAGTCTTCGCGGCTGAACCAAATTTGAGCGCCGCCCGCCCGTTCGCTCAGCCGCCGTGCATGATAGATGGGCGAAGGTCGGCCTACAAACGTCTTGAGCAACTGATCCAGCTCGGCCTGGAATTTTGGATCGCGTTTGGCTGATTCATATTCAGCTACCAGTTCATCTAAGGCCCGCGTTAACGTCTCGGGGACAAAGCGACCACCAAACTGGCCGAAGCGGCCACGTTGATCAGGTAGGGGGATCGCGGGCGATTTCGCCTTTGCTTGCGTTTCGGTCTTGCTCATGATCCATGAATTTTTGTTGAAGATATGGCGAATTCTGCCGGCGGTGTCGCAGTTCAGTGGTCATGATTGTTGATGCCGAATCCGCGCAGGTCAAGGGATCGTTCGGCGCTTGTACGCCATGCTAACAACCCCCCTTGTTGGACGGCGATGGCGCGCGGCATGCTAGGCGTGATCGGTTTGCTGGTTTAGGGGCATCGATTCGGCTATAATAGAAATTCTCAGACACTGCGTCAGTTCTGGAGGAGGCGAGTCTATGTCCGAAGCGCTCGACTGTAGCGTACTAGTGCTCAATCGTTTCTATATGGCGATCCGAGTGATCAACGTTCGTCGTGGATTGACGTTGTTGTATCGCGGGTGTGCCGAGGTCATTACGATCGAAGATGGCCAATACGCTAACTACGATTTTGAATCGTGGTGCGAAGTTAGCCAAATCTACGCTTTGGAAAAACAGTCTGGCGAAGATTATATTCAGGCCGTCAACTTCGAGATTCAGGTACCGCGAATTGTGCGGCTGACACGCTACGACCGAGTTCCCGTTTCCACCGTGCGTTTTAACCGAAAGAACCTTTTCGCGCGCGATGGGCATTGCTGCCAATACTGCGGCCAGACGCGTCCGGTCAACCAACTGAGCTTGGACCACGTCATTCCGCGGTCGCATGGCGGCAAGACAACCTGGGAAAATATTGTGTGCAGCTGTATGTCGTGCAATTCTCGAAAAGGTGGTCGCACGCCCTCGCAGGCAGGTATGCATTTGCTGACGAAGCCGGTGAGACCGCGGAGCAATCCAGCCATGGCTCTTCCCTTGGATGATCCGCGATATTTCAGTTGGAAGACCTTCGTGCAGAATTCAGGTGCGGCCGTCGGCTAGTCAGTGAATCTCAGGCGCTAATTCAGTGAACCTCAGGCGCGCTAATTCAGTGAACCTCAGGCGTAGCCGTGGGCTCTTAATGGCCGACTTCGCTCCCAAAGCCCACGGCTAGCGCTGAGGTTCACTACAGGCCCGGCTAGCGTCTGAGGTTCACTGCTGCCCACAACTGGCACGAGGTTCACTGCTGCCCACGGCTGGCGCTGAGGTTCACTACGGCGACGAGCGCCCTCACTATAAAGTCGAGGCACTCAGACCAACTGCCCGCACGCGCGGTTCCGCGGAATTCGTCAAAGTCTGTGAAGCAGAACTACGCATGCAACTTTTCCGGCAATTTCTTACCGCAAATGTATCAAAACGCTGGTAGGGTAGTACTAATGATTTGTCGACTAGAATAACCGGTTTATCGTTAGCTAGTGCAACGCCTTTTGCCCAAGGTCTTGGCTGGCACCCATGCGCGCTTGGAATTTGCCAGTTTGGCCATGCCTTCATCTCAACGACAAATGCCACTCGCTGCGGCTGCGCCTGCCGAAACAAATCGGTTGGCGGTTGTCTCCGACGACGCGCGCGCTGATGGATTGCAGTTGGCGGTTCGGCTTGCCAGCGGCTGTGAGCAGGCCTGGCAGCAGTTCGTCCAGCGTTATGCGGGGTTAGTGCGTTCCCGCGTCGCACGCGTCGCGGCTACCTGCGGCTCGGTCGCCGACGCTAGCTTGGTTGATGATATGGTTGCCGAAGTCTTTTCGGCTCTATTGCAGAATGACGCGGCTGCCCTGCGGGCATATTCCGGACGCAGTTCGTTAGGGACCTATGTGAGCGTGATCGCCGCACGCGTGACTATCAGGAAAGCCATGGGGCGGCCCGTACATCAAACTATCTCCGACGCAGTTAGCGAGCAGGCCAGTGATCAGTCGCTGCCTGAAACAGAAGCAATCGACCGGGAACAAATAGTTCGACTGCGCGAGTTGATTGCCGAGCTGCCCAAAAAACAACGGGAGATCGTCAGCCTTTTTCATTTGGAAGGCCAAAGCTATGAACAGATCAGTCGACAGCTAAAGATACCGATGGGCTCCATCGGTCCGACTTTGAAACGCGCTGAAGCCAAGCTGCGCGCAAGACTTGAATCCTAAGAACGCCGTGCACGAGAAACACAAAACGTGGATCGCCAGCAACTACTACAACTGATCAGACAAAAACTTGCTCAGGATCTGCCAGTGCAACAGGGACTGTCGTACGCTGCCTCGATTCGCGATTTGCAACGTGTCTTGGCGGGGCTCAAGTCGACAACGCCGCCGCCCTCAGATCCCCTACCCTCTGCGGAATGTGTGGCTGCCTTTGTCGATGGCGAACTTTCTGCCGCAGAAGAGCGACAAGTTGTTGCGGCCTGCATTCACGACGTGGGGATTCTCCTTCAAGTTGTAAGTACTGCTGCGGCGGAATCGACCGCGGAAGTCGCCTCGGTCGAATCGCAGTTGCTTTCACGCTTGAACCAACTTCGTCAATTGCACCCGACCTCCATTCCGCTTCCTGTCTCAAATAGGGTATCCGTACAAGCATCGGCTGCAGTAGAAAAACAGATTGCCCCGCAAGTTCTGATGCCAGTTCAATTAGCCGCTGAGGCGAATACGTTACCCCGAGACGGTGCCCGATCAAATACTCTCAATGGCTACGGTTGGCTCATGGTGGTGGCTGCCGGTATTGTGCTGGCTCTTGGCTGGCTTGCTCTACAACCAGAGGCACGCGACAACGAACCGCAGCAAGCCGCAGTCGAATCGGGCGACAATAGGGACCGTTTTTCTCCGCCTCCGCAGTTGGTTGAGCGCAAGCCTGCCCCGTCTATAGCGGAAACGCCAGGAACCGCCACGGACAATAAGAATGCGCAGGAATCCGAACACACACCGCCTGAACAACTGGTAGGGCAGCCCAGCGTGGCTCCCAGTGCGCAAGAGAGGCCACAGACAAAACCGCCAATGCCCCTGTCCACGGACACTCCATCAGTCAAATTGGCAAGTCGGGTCAATGTTGAATGGATAGAGATCACCGGGGTATTGGCTGAGCAGACAGAGGTGGGGTATGACCGCTGGAGAGTCGTTCAAACGCAATCGACCATGGGACCAGCCGATTCAGGTAAACACTGGTTAACGCTACCCAGTTGCTTTGCCAAAGGAAGTTTGTCGTCCGGCGGTCAGTTAATCCTTGGCGAGCAGACGAGTCTGAGGACGCTGGTTGATGATCACGGTACGGCTCTCGACTTACAATTTGGAGCGATCGCGATTCGCGGAGCACCTGCGGAATTGGAGCTGCGCATTGTTAGCGATTCTGAATCCTCTCCGCAGACTTTGAGCGTCGAGGCCACCGCTAGTTTTGAAATGCGACGTGCACCGCAGGGCCTTGAACTGATTATGGAATCCGGCGCTCTCCAGTTGGCAGGTACCAGGCTGAGGGCCGGTCAGTCATATCGCCTAGCAAACACAACCGTAGAAATCCTGGAGACGCGCCAGTTATCGCCTTGGTACGAGCGGCTGCCCAAAACGACCAATTTGTCCAGTGAGTTGCTGGCCGCCTTAGTGCGTTCAGAGGATTTGGCGCAATCGCTTGACCAAGAGATTACGAAATTATCTCAAACAATCAACTTTAATAATCCACGTTCTGTTTCGCGTTTCGTCGAATTGTGTCGCTGGCGGGCGAGCGTTGGTGTGGAAAGCGTGGGAGATGTGTTGCAGCATCCGCTCTGGCCAGTGCGCATGGCTGCTTTCGATGAATTGATCTCAACGACATCACGCCTCCCTTCCTTAGCAGCTCGTCGCGAGCTGTTATCACGGTTGCCGCGCGCAGAACGCGATCGCATTCGCTTGTGGTTCCTGATGGCCAGCGGAAAGCAGCGTCCAACTCGCCAAGACGCGGCCAGCTGGCTTGGCTTACTTACGCAAGACGATCTACAAGTCAGCGCGTTTGGCGACTACTTGCTGCGCAAATGCTTCGCTGGCGGTCCGAACTTTGACCCCGCAGCCTCTGCCAGGCTGCGAGATACAGCGCGCAAAGCCTGGGCGAAAGCCGTAGCTGATGCCCGCTAGTATCGCAGTGAGAATGTCCGAAGCGACGCGAATTGCTCTCGATGATGCTACGCTTGCAAGCGTTTCTTGAGAATCGCAGCGTGATGCAGCCAGTGACCGGCCATCAACCATGCGATTGTACGGACGGACATCTTCCGCCCGTCGGCTGTGCCTAGCCGATTCCAGCACTTGTCATCTAGGCGTCGCAGCAACAACAAATTACTGGCTCGCAACGCGCGAAACTCTTCCGCCAAGTCTTCTAGGGCGACCGGACGCGCATACCCACAGGTGGCATAATGGTTTTCGTCCCAGCCAGGCAAGTCCGTCTGGTCTCCGGTGGCGAATCGCAGCGCGCGATAGCCGAATACGCGCTCCGCATCACAGCAGTGCTCCAGTACCGTTCGCACAGCCCAACCATAGGGTGGATGGACTACTTCCAATTCTGATACTTCAATTTCCAGGATGGTTTGGGGGATACTGGCTAATTGCAATTCCAGCGTCTGCAGGATGTCGCCGTCCGGCACCTTCGCTACATAGTCGCAATGGAAATCAAAACATTCATGTGCACCAGGCCGTTGGGACAAATTCATCACATCCATACCTTTGAAAAGTGAGAGCGGCTGCTGGGGGATTTCCAGTTGGGCAGGCTTTGTCTGGCCTACCAGAGCCACCAAGCCTGCATGACCAAAATGTAACAGACGAGTGTGAAATTGCTAACCGCGTGTGCGACGATGCATAGCCAAAGGTCGCGTTTCCAATACATCAAACCGTTGATCAGCAAGCAATAGCAGGCGGCGGCTAGCCATTCCGGATGCGCCGCTGTGAACATGACGGTCACCATCATGCAAGACGAAAACGTGTATTCTCCCAGTGGCACCTTTTCCCACTCGGGGTCGATCGTCCAACGCAGCAGAAATCCACGCCAAAACAACTCTTCAGCAATGGGAACGATGGCGGCAATCCCGAGCGTACGTATGGCGATGAAGGTCCACGCCGCAGTTGAATTGCCCAACTCTTCGAACGGATTGTAGCCGACTCTCGCCTCAGGTTGCAGCCAAGCGGGTAGATTGGTGATGAACGATTCCTGGATGGCGCTGAGCCATATCCAAAGTGCGATACCGACCAGCCCAAACAGAATTCCTAGGCCCACGCGTGGGTGAGGTTGGATGACCTGCTTGCCACGCAATTGCCAAATCGAAACCCCTGCAACGATGCCTACGACGCATCCGTAGGCGTAGGGGTAGCTCGCTGTACCAAAGCGACTGGCAACAAGTGTACCGAGCAAGTACAACGCGAAGGGTAGGATGTAAGCGGCTGTCACTGTGAACCCCGCCGAATCAAATCGATTGGCACTTCAGCTTGTAGAACGGTATTCACTGGAGCCAAGCACCGTCGGTCATCGCAAGCTTGATACCCAAGTTCCACCTCCAGTGTCACTTGATTTAATTTGGTTTCTGCGGCAATCGTAGCGGGTAACGTGAATACTTGTTCACCTTCGAATAGCGATATTTCGCGTTGAAAGATTTCGTCGAACCTGGAATCGCCGGCTGGCATTTGCGTCTTGCCGACGACAATTCCCGGCGTGTTCCTTAACGTTACTTGTGTCGCGATCAACTCTTTCTGTGGGTCGTTGGCAATGAGGTGGAAGTTCTTTGCAATCTTAATTACGACTGTAACCGTCAGCGGTTGACCTGGTGCGACGGAAGCGGGCGAGACAAACATCTCGACCTCGAGCGCTTCGCTGGTGTGTTGGGCCACCGACTGATTAGGGATGGGTTCTTTGGATTCGGAGTTGGCGGCGCTAACGAGCGAGTCTGCCAGTACTAGCATTTCAACTTGACGTGGTTGTGTGTGCATAATGCCTGACAAACCGTCTAGTGTACGCTGCAGTGACTTGGCGTATTCTTGCTGTTGCGTCCGTTGGTGGAGTTGATGGAGGACGATGGCAGCAGCACCGTTGGCGACTGGCATATTGCCACCGCCGCCGAGGCTTTTCGAGCGTACGATTAATTCCTCGTGCTTGGGGCCAGTGAAGAAGAATCCGCCGTCTTGCGTATCTTCAAATTGAGTGAACATTGCATGCGTCAACTTCTGTGCTTCCGTCAACCAGCGTTTGTCGCCTGTCGTTTGATGTAGTTCGAGTAGGCCTTCAGCCATGAAAGCGTAATCCTCCAGGTAGCCAGGCAGCTCTGCAGTGCCAGTTCGCCAAGTTCGCATGAGCGTATCATTGTGCAGCATGTCGTTCAGGATGAAGTTCGCCGCTCGAGTCGCCATTTGCGTATAGGTTGGCTCGTCGAAAATGCGTCCCGCATGTGCCAAACTAGCGATCATCAAGCCATTCCAGCTTGCCAAGATCTTGTCATCCAGGTGCGGATACTCACGATTACGACGCGCCTCGCGGAGTCGGTCTCGCATCTGCGCCAAGCTGGCGTCGCTGGCCGTCGTCCGCAATTGCTGTTGCGCCGCAGGGTCAAAGCCAAGCTTCAGAAAAGGAATGTTGGTGCCCGGTCGCTTGCCGGTGGCTTCCTCTGCGAAATTTCCTTGCGGCTCAAAGTTATAAACGTCTGCAAAACGTTCCGCGTCCCTGGCGGGCAGAACCGCATTCAATTCGGCCAAAGACCAAGTGTAATATCTGCCTTCTTCGCCGTCGCTCTCTGAGTCGATTGCCGAGTAGAATCCGCCGCGCTGGTGCGTCATCTCACGATCAAGCCACGCGGATATGTCCGCGACGACCCCACGGTAGAGTTCGTTGTGTGTTAGTTCGTAAGCCTCGGTATAGGCACGCATCAACTGCGCATTGTCGTAGAGCATTTTTTCAAAGTGCGGTAGAAACCAATGCTCATCGGTTGCATATCGATGGAAACCGCCTCCGACATGATCGTGCAGGCCGCCGCAGAACATGGCGTCTAGTGTTTGAGTGAGCATCTTTCGCGCCGTCTCGCTCTTGTTCTTGCTCGCTTCGAAAGCCAGTAGACGCAACATGCCATGCGGGGGGAATTTGGGTTTGCCGCCAAAGCCGCCATGTTGTGTGTCGAATAAATGCTGCGCTTCCTGCATGGCTCTTTGCAGCGGTGTGGTGCCCGATGAGATTACAGTTGAGCTGTGATCGATCGCCGTGGCCGAGCGAATGGCCGCGGCGAAGTTATTGGCTTGCTCGTCGATAGCTGCGGCTTGCTCATTCCATGCGTCGGCGAGCTTATTAAGAGCTTGCATGAACTGCGGCTTGGGGAAATACGTGCCTCCCATCCAGGGTCGACCGTCGGTAGTCAGCCACACGGAATTTGGCCAGCCTCCCCTGCCGGTCAATAACTGGGTTGCGAGCATCAGTTGCTCATCAATGTCGGGACGTTGCTCACGGTCAACTTTGATAGCCACATAACGCTCGTTGAGGATCTTTGCGACCTCTTCGTCTTCAAACGATTCCCGCTCCATCACGTGGCACCAATAGCAGGTCGAATAGCCCACAGAGACAAAGATTGGCTTGTTTTCTCGCTTGGCCTTTGCAAACGCTTCAGGTCCCCAGGGAAGCCAGTTCACTGGATTGTGTGCGTGTTGCAGCAGGTACGGGCTGGTTGAGTGAATCAGCTCATTGGTATAGGGATGCTGCACAGATTTTGACGTTGGCTCCTGACCAGACAGATTGGCCATGGTCCAGTAGGCTAGGCATAACCCAACGGGAAATGCCCAGCGCGTACGGCAGCGGGAAAGTGTTGTCATTTGGCTGATTTTCGTTTCGCATGTTGCGGTTTAGAGTGGCGCGACCTCTTGGATGGTCAAGTCATTGGCTCCAGCAGGGTGGAGTAACTTGATAGACCACTTGCCTTGGTGGCCATTGATGTCCCAAGTGCCATAAAGCGTGCCCTCGCCATCATACTGCCCTACATAAATTACCTTGTGCAAGCCAATATACTGCTTGATGATTTCCACTGATCCATCCTTGCGCACGCGACCTTCCAATTCGAATGGCGCGACGATATCGATGCCTCCGCCATGGATGCGATCGCCAGTGAAGCTAAGCACTAGTTCGTGCATTGGTTGTCGACCAAAGCCCGCTTGTTGCCACCAGCCTACAGCATTACTTGTCACAGCATTTCTCACTCACTGAGAGCACCGGCACATCCAGTCAGCAGCTTAACCGTTAGCGGACAGACGCCGGTCAACTATCCAATAGACCACGGACAAGTCCAATAAAGCCGATAATAAATAAGATAGGTGGGTAGAAGAATATTACTCCGAACGACAGTCCAGCCACAAACCAAACGACGGCACCGATCATGGCGAGCAACCCACCTACGACGCCACTATTCATGATTCCGCCCCCGCTGCCAGCGTCGAAACTCTGTCGTCGTTCCTTGTCGAGATCCTCATGGGCTTGAGCCAGATAGCGGTTGGACGCGGCTTTTTTCGATTGCGATTCAGTATACGCGTTACCAGAGTAAGCATTTGCGTTTTGGTAACTTGGTGGCGCCGCGTAGGCAGGAGCTTGAAAGTTCGACGCAGGCATGGGGGCCGCCGCCGCACCCGGCAAATCGCTTAACCAATTACCGTTTGCACCGATACCGTTTGCACCGAATGGATCAAGCTGTGGATTGTCGAGCGGTTGGAAGTCATCATAGGTGGGCGTCGGCACCTGGATAACGGCACCGCAGGGGCATTTTATGGCTTTACCAGTCGCCGTGGCCGGAGCACGCAGCCGCTTGCCACATTGACATGTAACCACGATGCCATCGTGCGAATTCTTTGGCATCGGCGCGGCTGTTACCGAAGATTGTGTTGACGGAGTTGCCTGAAACGGAACCGCCATCACATGGCCACACGGACACTTGACCTTCTTACCAGCCGACGTGGTGGGGGCCTGTAATACTTTTGAGCAGGCTGGGCAGCGGAATTGAGTCATGCGGAGACCGTCCAAAGAATTCCGATTGAGTAGTAGTTGTGGGGATATCCAGAACGAAGATAGTGTCAATTCGAACCCAGGTCAAACATTTTGTGAGCCACGATGCGCATCTCTGGAAACCCGAGTTAGGGTCGCAGTCTCAGCCGTAGCGGCAGGTTTTCCAGTGATTGGGCGATAGCTTGAAAACTGGGCTTCGCCCCTTTTCGCGGGCGGACAATCAGCATCAGTCCACTGGGTAACTTGGCTACATTCAAGCGAAACGCTTCGCGGATAAGCCGTTTCCAGCGATTGCGCGTCGGTGCATTACCAACCTTGCGACTGAGACTCAGCCCCAGTCGCGTAGGAAGTTCGGGTTGCAGGACGATGTGATAGACCAGGACGGCGTCCGCAATCACTTTCCCACGCTGGAAGGCCAAGTTAAATTCGACTCGGCTCTTGACCCTGCGACTGGCGGGGAAGCGGTACCGAATTTGTCGATCACTCATGGGACAGGGCAGTTTGAGAAAAAAATCACCATAGGATCGAACTGCGTGGCGAAGCCTGGTACAGCTGCTCGATATGTTCGATGGCTTGTTTCGTTTGGTCGCTCATCGTGTCTGGCGTTGAACAACTGTCCGGAAGTTTTAGTTGCAGCTCCACGAACAGATCGCCGGGTGGTCCGCTGGGGCTAAATACGCCTTGGCCTTTGATACGCAGTCGCTTGCCGCTCCCACTTCCCGCCGGGATTTTGAGTGCGACTTTACCATTGGGCGTTGGCACGTCGACGGTTGCCCCAAACGCAGCTTCACCCACAGTAACGGGCAGCCGTAACTCTAGGTTACTACCACTTCGCTTAAAAAACGGATGTGATGCCACCGTGAGAGTTACGATCAAATCACCTGCGGCACCGCCGCGCGGGCCTGGTTCTCCCTGGCCACGCAATCGCATCTTTTTTCCGGTATCGACGCCGGGGGGGATTTTGAGCTGTATCGACTCGGGCTTGCCAGCGCGCATGACAGTGATGGAAGCCTGGCCGCCGAGTACAGCCGTGCTAAACGGCACGGTCAATTCGCTCGTCAAGTCACGACCCTTGCTTGGCGGAGCCGAACGGGCCCGTCCACCACCTGGACCACCTGCTCCGCCAAATTGTCGAAACAGGTCGCCCAAATCTCCATCAAACTGAAAGCCGCCGGGCCCTGCTCCGCCAAAGATTTGCTCAAAACCTTGACCACCTGCAAACGGGTTTCCACCACCGCCGGGGCCCATTTTTTCGAAATCAGGCCCCAATTGGTCATACATATCACGTTTCTCAGGCTCGCTCAGTACGTCATAGGCATGCTGGATTTCCTTGAATTTCTGCTGCGCGGCTTTGTCGTCCGGATTTAGATCTGGGTGATATTGGCGCGCAAGTTTGCGGTAGGCCTTCTGGATTTCGTCCTGAGTAGCCGACTTGCTGACGCCGAGTGTCTTGTAATAGTCCTGAGCCATAGTTTTCATAATTGGCGGAGTCTCAAAGGGCCGTGGACGAGGTCACGGGTTCTACAAGGCCTGGTTTAAGCTTTCGAATATTCAAGGGGTTCGCGTAACCCTCGTCCACTACGACGCCCTCGGTACCCAAAATTCCTAACCACGCAGCGACAAAGTCTTGGCACTTCCCCGTCCAGCTGATCCCTAATTCCCAGCCTAGTATAGCCGCCGCGCGGACTGCTGCGGAGCGGTGCCAGCCTGACAGCTTCGCAAAGCTGACAAAATCGATGCAATCTTCATGCCACAGACCACGTGTTAGGATGGGAAGAACAGGTGACTTATGGCGCATCTTCCGAAAGTACTGCAAATTCCGAGGGTAACGGTTCGATCAATTGTCCTAGCACCAGCCGTCTACCGCAACGCATCAATGGGCTGGTTCAAGAAGCTGTCGCCTATTACCGCGTTCTCGTGATTGTCTGGCTAGCAGCACATTGCACATAACTGCCATGGAGTTTGATCCCAATGACCACCCTGAATCGAACAAAGTTCCTGATCGCTCTGCTGGCTGCTGCTTGTGCTGGAAGCCTAGTAACCGCTTGCGATCAATGCGACGCTGTTCCCAGCAAGGTTTGCAAGTCCTGCCAGAAATGTGACGACCGAGGGCTACTGGATGTCGTCGATTTGTTGGCTGGCCGAGTTCAATCGTCCATCAAGGCTGTAACTCCCAGTATTCCAAAAGTCAGGCTCTGCATCTGTAAAACGCAAACGTGTACTTGCCAAGCTAGTCGTCACAGCAACACGGCCCACAAGGCAAGCCAGTGTGACGATCAGTGCGAGTGCAGCTCGGGCGGCGAGTCCAGCCCCCGGCATTATGCGCCGACACCTGCGCCATTCCCCGCTCCTTCAACTCCAAGTATTCTACCGTTTTCTGCACCGGAAATTCATGAATACCGGCCTAGCGACCAGCCACCCTATAGCCAGCCAGCGCCGGCACCCAGGCCAGTGCCCGCTTCCCCCGAATTAGTTCCTCTGCCAGATACCGCTGTCGATCCATTTCGCGACGACTCTGCCAATCGCGTCAGACGCGTGCCTGCAAGGACGATCCAACATAGCAAACCCGCAACTCGCTATGGAGAGCGTTATGATCCTCAGGCGTTTAATGCGTATCGTGTTCGGCTCAGTGACGACATGCCGGCGATTCGCGCGACTGTGGTGCCACGCGTCGGTTTCGAAGCTCAAAGTTCGCGCCGCCCAGCAGCGCATATCGCAAGCTACACCGCCGAGTCCGAACAGCCTTCGCCTGCGGTCGTCACCGCAAATTCAATTGCACCCATTGAAAGCAACCGCTCAACCGCTGCAGACTACGCAAACCCCTTGCGGTAATTGGGCGTTTGATTCGAGCTGCAGTGCAATTCAGCTTCCCGCGGTCGGTAGGTAGAGCCACACCTGCTAGCCGGCTTAGACATCGAAGGGACACCTCCCACCCCCTTCGATGTCTTTTTTTGTACAAAAACAATCGTGCGCGTGTTCACCCTCCGCGCTGGCGATGCACTTGGTTGTTACGGCTGTCTAGCCTCTTGCTGCCACTGTTCGAGCAGTTGTAGCGCTTCGATGGGAGTCGTAGCACCTACGTTCAATTCTCGCAGTTTATCCAACACCGGATGTTCCCCGAATTCGAACAACGTTAGTTGGATTGGCGAGTTGGCATTGCGGCGGGGTGGTGTGATCTTTGAATCGCCGCGGTTGTTCAAGTGATCGGCCTCAAGCTGCGCCAAGATATCTCTCGCGCGCTGGTTTACCGATTGTGGAATGCCGGCCAGTCTGGCCACATGGATTCCATAGCTCTTATCTGCGCCGCCGGGGACGATTCGATGCAAGAATACGATGTTTTCGTCCCATTCCTTGACAGCCACGTTAAAGTTGCGCACGCGTGGAAGAGATTTTTCCAGTTGCGTCAATTCGTGGTAGTGGGTTGCGAAAAGCGTGCGAGACTTCACTATGTCGTGTACGTGTTCGACAATAGCCCAAGCCAAGCTAAGACCGTCATAGGTACTTGTGCCGCGGCCAATTTCATCCAGGATTACCACGCTGCGATCGGTGGCTGTGTTCAAAATCCTCGCGGTCTCGACCATTTCCACCATAAATGTACTTTGACCTCGCGACAATTCGTCGCTGGCCCCCACGCGTGCAAATATTCGATCGGCAACTCCAATTTTCGCTCGCCGTGCTGGTACAAAACTTCCCAGTTGTCCCAACAAAGTAATCAATGCGACTTGGCGAATAAACGTACTCTTGCCCGCCATATTGGGGCCCGTAATGAGCATGAGCGTACCATGCTCTTCGCCGAGCTGGCAGTCGTTGGGGACGAACGTGCCTTTGGCCATATTGAGATCAAGGACTGGGTGCCGTCCTTCGACAATTTCAAGCTCGCCGCTGTCAACCATCTCCGGGCAAACGTAGTCTTGGCGCTTGGCGAGTTCCGACAATCCGGCCAGTACATCTAGCTCGGACACTATCCGAGCGATCTGTTGCAGTTCCGCTAAATGGTGGGCTACCTCGTCCCGCAGTTCGGCAAAAATCTCAAGTTCCAAGACAATCGCCTGATCGTCAGCGGACAGCACCTTCGTCTCGTACTGCTTGAGTTCGTCCGTTATGTAACGCTCGGCGTTCTTCAGTGTTTGTTTGCGCACAAAGTGTGGCGGTATCTTGTCCTTGTGCGCGTTGGTGACCTCAAGGTAATAGCCGAAAACTTTGGTGAAGCCCACTTTGAGACTCGTGATTCCAGTCGCCTCGATTTGCGAAGCCTGGTATTCGGCAATCCACTGTTTGCCGCCTGAGGCCAGCGAGCGAAATTCATCTAACTGCGAATGAAACCCATCGTTGATAAATCCTCCGTCGCGTAGATGCAGTGGACATTCTGGCTTGAGCGCCATCAACAGGCGATCGCGGAGCGATTCACAAAGCAGCAGGGCGTCGTTCAGTTGCTGAAGGCGTTCCGACTGTCGATCGGCCAGCAACGACTTTAGCTCAGGCAACTGAGCCAGCGTCGTACCTATCTGCCGCAAATCACGCGGGCTAGCACGTCCAGTTGCCACGCGGCCCAGCAGTCGTTCCAAGTCATAAATGTCTTTCAAGCAGTCACGCAGGCTGTTGCGCAAGCGATTGTCGCTTAATAGTTCGCGCACAGCGCCATGTCGTTGTCGAATGCGAACAATATCCACGAGTGGACTGGCCAGCCAACTTGCCAATAGCCGCGCTCCCATCGACGTACAGGTCTGGTCGATGACAGACAGCAGTGAACCAGCGCGATCGCGATCACGCATCGTTTGGGTCAACTCCAAACTGCGGCGCGTGGCCGCGTCAATTTCCAATGCCACGCCCGGTCGATGGGGCAACAATTGTCGCATGTGTGCTAGCGACGTTTTCTGAGTTTCTAGCAGGTAAGCCAAAATGGCACCGGCGGCCCCAATGGCATAACCATCTTGATCTAGGTCCCAGCCCATGCCTTCCAGACTGCGCGTGCCGAAGTGTTGGCAAAGTTGTCGTGTGGCTTCGTCGATATTGAATTGCCAGGTAGGTCGGAGTGCGAGTGCCCAATCGTAATCACCACCGGGCGACATTAGACCATCGTCTTCACGAATCAGGACTTCCGAAGGATCCAGCCTCGCCAATTCATCCATCACACGCGTGCGCGGAAACACGCCAGCTTCGAAACGTCCGGTTGAAAGTTCCGTCCAAGCCATGCCAACCAGGGCTGATTCGTTTTGAGCAGCGGTGGTGCCTGGTTTGGGAGAGAACACCGCCACTAGCAAATTGGTAGCGAGCGGATCCAGGAGGGCTTCATCGGTCAAGGTACCGGCCGTCACGATTCGCGTTACTTCGCGGCGTACGATGCCTTTGGCTTCTTTCGGATCTTCCACTTGATCGCAGACGGCCACGCGATAGCCTTGGCGAATCAATTTAGCCAAATAGCCTTCGAGCTGATGGTATGGGAAGCCAGCCATGGGAATGGGATTAGCGCTTTTATCACGGCTGGTGAGCGTCAGACCCAGCACGCGGGCACAGATTTTGGCATCTTCGTGGAACAGTTCGTAGAAATCGCCCATGCGAAACAGCAGCAATGCATCACCACAAGCCGCCTTGGCTTCTTCATACTGACGCATCATTGGGGAAACGGACATGAGCTAACTTGACATCTTCCAAGACATGAACTGCAGGCATACAGCGACCGAGTGTGCGGTGCATCGCTACAGGCATCAGAGTATCCCCCAACGAGCCTCAGAATCAAGCCGGTCAATTCGAAATGCGCAGTCGCTCAACGCCGTCCTCACAACTTGGAGTCGAAAAGAAAGGGGCGGGAGTCTTTTCAGCAGCCCGCGATCGATGAGAAGGAATATGTGGTTGCTAATGGGTTTCGCGATTTGGGCTGAAAAGACTCCCGACCCTGTCACACAAGTCTCTCATACAAGTCGACACATCGTGAACGGTTCGCGTTGTCCATCCCAGTTTTCAACCACCGGGAGCGCTTTTCCAGCGGGTGGATCGCATCCCGATCCGATACGATCCACTCCGTGGTGCGTACTGCCCAGGCTGCTACTTACTTGCTCGCTGGCTGGCTCGGGTAGCTGTCTTGCTGGCCGACTTTACATTCGCCATTTCTTTATCCTTGCCTCCTTTGGTTGTTGGGTTTTTTTCAGTCGGAGGTTGTACGTTGACTGAATCCTCCGTTGACTTGGCTGCCTTGGGCGCGGATCGTGTCGAACTTGACCGCCTGGCCGCTCCTTGCATGCTCAGCGCCGCAGCTCGAAGCTCTTCAAGCCGTTCTCGTTGTGTCTTATTCAACACAGCTTCGATTTCCGATATCTCAGTCTTGCGCAGCTCTTCCAGCTCAAGCTCCAACTCGGCTCTGCGAACCGCGTGTGTTCGTTGGATATCGTAGATTTCCTCACGCTGCCGCTCGGTGACCAACGCGGCAAAGTAACGCGGTAAACGTCCTCGTGGGGCCGCCGCGGTTTTCGCTGAGACGGCGTTGTCAGTCACTTGCCCATCGGCTTGGCCTTTCATCGGCATCTCTTCTTGCGCAGCGTGTGCGCCTGCAATTCCAGCCGATAACAACGCTAATGCTACAAATGTGTTCACAGCCTTCATCGTTGTCTTCATGCTCGTCTTCATGGTTGTCTTCATGGTTTTTCTCCAGTAATTCAGTACAGACCGTAAAAGAAGTGTCTCAAAACGTCAGTGGGTTACATGTCGCGCGCTTAGACACAGCTATCTCTCCTTTCGGTGTGCCTGTGTGTGAATGGTTGTGTGTCTGAATGGTTGTGAAACGTGATATGCGCGACGTGCATATTAAAAGACGGACGAGATCGAAGATTCTTACACTGACTTGGCAAAAAAAGAGAAAAAAATTGGACACTTCTCTCTGATCGCTACCCGTGGTTCTTGTTACTTGCCCTCCCGCGCGCTCTGGCTTTTCATAGCAAGACCGATCATTCGCGTGAGCCTGGCGGCGTTCAGCGAGAAGTTTCAAAAGGAGCGAGAGGTTTCAAATGAAATGAAACGGCTCGTAGATCGCTATGCAACGGTATTGTCATCCGCGATTTGCAGCTTACGTTGCTAGAGAGCGCCAAAGCCAGTGAGCACGACGCGAATGGTCCGCAGCATGACTTTAAGATCATTGCGGACACTGCAGTGCTGCAGGTACATCAAATCGAAGGCCACTTTGCGGCGGTAGCTGGCCAAGTTGTTGGCGTATCCGGCTTCAATTTGGGCGATACCAGTCAAGCCGGGCTTGAGTCCGAGTCGCTGCAGATATCCCGGGATTTTCTCGGACAGCTCTTCCATATATTCGATGCATTCGGGACGAGGACCGACCATCGACATTTCACCGCGCAGTACATTGCACAGCTGTGGCAGTTCGTCGATGCGCATTTGACGCAAAATGCGTCCAACCCATGTCACACGACTGTCTCCCGCCTTGGCTTGACTGGGGCCGCCTTGCGAGGATTCCACGCTCATGGTTCGCAATTTGTAGATCGTAAAGGGCTTGCCAAAGTTGGCTTTGCGCCTGCGTCCCGAAAACGACGCATTAGAACCTGGCTCATCTCGGCTACGCCGCTGCTGGCGTCGCGCATTTAGTCCAACCCGCGTCTGCGTGAAGAAAATTGGCCCACGCGAAGTCAGCTTGATGGCCACCGCAGCTACCACAACCACGGGCAGCGATAATATCAGCAGAACAGAAGCGACGAAGATGTCTACCACCCGTTTACAGATACGCGTCCGCGCCGGCAAACATCGTAAGCCGACGCGCGCTCCGGCATCCAACTGTGTTAGCCAAGCGGGGGGCTGCAGCTCTGTTAACTCGCCCTGAAGTTGGTCTAGCTCATCGATAGGCGGCAAGCGATCGACGCGGGCTGGTCGCTCTGTATGTCCCGTATCGACCGGTAGGGCACTTGCCAGGAATGTAGTTTGCATTTGGGGCATCCGCCGTCACGAATCAAGTTGTCGTGCAAGTTCAAATGTATCTCACAATTGGTCACTAGGTTAGAAAGCCACCCGGCGAGGGTTCACACCTGGAAAAATTTGATTCGCGCAATCGATCCAAAATGCGCAATCGGAACACTTTGACTTCCAGAGATTCTGTATCACTGCTCTGCGGGGCCATGCCGAGCAAGATCGGCGCAGGTTCCCATCTTCCTCATGAATCTGCCGTGTCGCGCTGCGTTTTCATAAGCAGTGCGAAAATTGCCTGGTATAATTCGTGACGGACGGCGTCTCAGTTCATTCGTGCGACCTTGGTAGGTGCCCATGGCAACCACTTATTTTAAACGCTACCGCATGGAACTTCGTTTGGACCGACATCCGGTTCAGCCCGTGGCGGACTTGCAGCTGCCAGATAATTATCAGCTGCTTCCCTGGTCACCGCGATTGATTCATCCCCATGCTGACGTGAAATTCGAGAGTTTTCGCGATGAGATCGACGCGCATGTATTTCCTTGTTTGGGTGAGTTGGATGGCTGTCGACATCTGATGCGTGAGTTGTCTAATCGCAAAGATTTCTTACCGTCTGCGACTTGGTTGGCTTGCCGTCGGGTCGACATTGGTATTCAAAGCATTCAGCCCTGCGGCACGATCCAGGGTCTGATGGCAGCGCCTCGCGAAGGTGCGATCCAGAATTTGGGTGTCCACCCGCAATGTCGCGAATTAGGCCTGGGGGGGATCTTGTTGCGCGCCGCGCTGGAAGGTTTTCGCGAAGTAGGGTGCCGTTTCGTACATCTTGAAGTTACCGTGGAAAATGCCGCCGCTATTCGACTCTACGAGCGGTTTGGCTTTCGCATCGTCGAAACGTTATTTAAAGTGGCCGACGTGCAGTACGCTTAGCAGCATACCACGGTGGGAATTGGCGAACTTCTTGCCAATCAGCGTCTGACGATTGGCCGTCCGGCGTTGACAATCGCATGGGCGCGGTATTGAATAACTTAGCCAACCGCGTCGTCCCGGTTGTTTCATCTCGGCCTGAATTCTTGTCCGTCTTGCGTGTACCTGGGTCCCTTATGTCGAAACTTGTCGTCCACAACCTTTCCAAACAGTTCCAGTCGACCGCAGAAACACTGCACGTCTTGGAAGGTGTAGAGTTGGAAATGCAAGCCAGCGACAATGTTTCGATCGTTGGTCCCAGCGGTTGTGGCAAGTCTACGCTACTTTACATCCTCGGCACGTTGGATAATCCAACCGGCGGTACCGTAGAGTTGGATGGTTCGAATCCGTTCAAGTTGTCCGCTAAACAGCTCGCAACGTTTCGCAATCATAGTATCGGATTCATCTTTCAGGATCACCATCTACTGCCACAACTTTCCGTAGCGGAAAACGTGCTGCTGCCAGCGTTAGCGCAAGGGAATGCAAACGATGAGCTACGCGAGCGCGCCGCTCAGTTGATTGCGGATGTTGGGTTGGCGGAGCGGTCGAGACACCTGCCAAGCGAGTTAAGTGGGGGGGAACGCCAGAGGGTCGCGGTAGCACGCGCTTTGCTCAACCGTCCCAAGTTACTGTTGGCCGATGAACCCACGGGAAATTTGGATGCAGACAACACACAGCGTATCGCCGAGTTGTTGTTTGCTTTGCCAAGTCGCGACGAAACGATGCTGGTCGTCGTTACGCACAGTGAATGGTTGGCATCTCAAGCCAAGAAACAATTGCAACTCAAAGATCGTTGCCTGCAACCAGTCTAGTGGCCCGAGTAGATCATGAAACCAGCCGTTCCGATGTTCACCCAGTGGTCGCTAGTTCGCCGATCGCTCAGTTTTTTTTGGCGGACCCATGCGACACTAGCGCTGGGCATCGCCGTAGCTACAGCGGTTATCGTTGGTGCACTTGTTGTTGGCGATAGTGTCCGTAGCAGTCTACGAGGCCTGGTTCTGAATCGGCTAGCCAATATCGAGTGCCTACTGCAGGCGAGAACTTTTTTCGGGGCACAGCGATTAGACGGCATTACCAATGGGATTACCGCTGGTGGGCCAGATGATGCCCAAGCGGCCGTGGCACCCGTCATTTACTTGCCAAATTCGACCATCGAGAGCTTGCATGCACGCAAGACATTGCGCGCGTCGGGAGTTCAAGTTACCGCGGTCGACGAGCGCTTCTTCAAGCACTTAGCAGCGGACGCTGCGCTGGATTTTCCAGCCGAGTTGCTTGAGGATCAAGTGGTAATCAATGCGGGACTGGCAACTGAACTGAGAGTTACTGTCGGCGATGAGGTAACCTTGCGCGTCGGTCAGCCAAAGGGTGTGCCAGCCGATAACCCACTGGGGCGTCGGGATGAATCCTCGAAAAGCATTCCACGACAAAAGGTGGTGGCGATCCTGCCTGATCGGGGAATCGGCGGCCTTAGCTTTCTGTCAGGGCAATCCGTTCCCAAGAATGTTTTCGCCTCGTTGGAGACCGTACAGGACGTTCTGGAAGTTAACGCTCAAGTCAACGCGGCCTTTGTGTTCTCGGACCATCCGTCGCAGGCTGTTGGTGATAGCGATGCGAGTTGGTGCGATGAACTCAATCAGCAATTGCGCCCCAACATAGAAGACTATGGACTTAAGCTTGAGCGGCATCGGCGTGAGTTTCCGAATGAGAATGAAACATCAGATCAAGATTCCGCTAGCAATGCGTCAGCGGCTTCAGACATGGTTTACGATTATTATCAGGTTTCTAGTGATGAGTTGATCCTGGACGAAGAAACTAGCGCCGCGTTGATGTCGGTGTTGCAAGCGCACCGGGCCACGCGGCAAATTACGTATCTGGCAAACTCAATTCGCAAGGTATCGCCGCTTGCCGCTGATGTGAATCCGGCGCGAACTCTGGCGAGTATCCGTGCAGCCGAAGCACTTAGACGCGAACGACGCCGTATGGAGATTTCGGTGGAGTTTACGGTCGGAGCGTCGCTTGGCCTGGATTCAGAGCCGGAAACGCGAATGCCGCTCAGTCGTGAAGTACCTTATTCAATTGTGGTAGGTGTTGAAGAAGAGTCGAGCGAACTCGGCTTGCCAAGTCACGTTGCAATCAGCGACGAGGAAATTTACAGTCCATACTGTTGGATCAACTCATGGCTCGCAGAGCAAATCAGCGCCGAGCCAGGCGATTGGATTGAAGTCAAGTACTTTCAGCCCGAAACCGTAGATGGGAAAACGGTCGAAGAGACCGTCGTGCTTAATGTCGCAGGTATCGTGCCTTTGACTGAACCTGCCCGTGGCTACCAACGCTCTCGCCCAGCGATATACGACAAGCCGCCTTCTGTCTTCAACGATCCTAATCTTACGTCTAGCGTGCCTGGAGTAACCGACCAGGATTCCATCTCAAACTGGGATTTGCCATTCGAGCTGAAACTGAAAGATCTCATATTGCCAGTCGATGATGTTTATTGGAACAATCATCGACTAACTCCCAAGATTTTCATGCCCTACCGCACCGCGTCTTCCACACGCTGGTTTGGTAGCCGCTTTGGACGTACGACGGCCATCCGAATCCCCGCCGCCTCAGTTGACGAAAATTCGATTCGCGAAGAAATGGAGGAAGCCTTACTGGCGACGCGCGGCAGCCACGGTTTAGTCTTTCGGCCGATACGTCAGCAGCAATTAAAAGCCGCCTCAGGCACAACACCCTTTGACATGTTGTTTCTGTCGCTCAGCTTCTTTGTCATCGTGGCTGCGCTTTTATTGGTCGTTTTGTTGTTCAAGCTGGGTATTCAAAAACGTACCAGTCAATTGGGTATGTTGGCAGCGCACGGATTTACCACCCAACGAATTCGAGGAACGTTACTGCGTGAATTGGCGCTGGTTGCCATATTGGGCGCGGGACTGGGAGTCTTGTTGGGGTTGGGATATGCCAAGCTCATGATTGTTGGTCTTGAATCGTGGTGGATCGGCGCGATTTCAGAACGTTTCTTGTCCTTTCACTATGCCTGGCAAAGTTTACTTATTGGTGCCGTGGCTGGCGTTCTTGCCAGTTTACTAGCTATCACGCTGAGCCTTCGCAAACTTAGCAGTGCATCGCCGCTGTCCTTGTTACGAGGCGAGGATCCAGATGCGATGCGAACGCGGAGAAAACGGAATCATGTCTCGTTGTGGTTAGCTGGACTCGGTGCGTTGGGGGCGATGGCACTTATCTTCGCCGGACTTGGGCAAACGGGTATGGCGCGAGCGGGCAGTTTCTTTGGTAGCGGTATGCTCCTGCTCGCCTCTGCCTTGATTGCCGTGCGACAATGGATCGAAGCTGGCGCCTTTCGCTCCAATGCACGCTCCGGTGGGCTGCTGGCATTGGCTTGGCGGGCAATTGGACGCAATCCTTCCCGCAGTGCGCTGTCGCTCGGATTGCTCTCCGTCGCTAGTTTTCTGATCGCTTCGATGGGAGTTTTTCGGGTTAGTCCCTCGGCCAGCGGCTATGGTGGCTTCAATCTCCTAGGAGAAAGTGCACAACCGATCTACCAGAACATTGGAATAGCCAGCGTCCGCTCCGAGGTCATCGGGCAAGAGGCTGGAAAACTTGCGGCGACCTCAATTGTGCCACTGCGCACACGGCGGGGCGAGGATGCAAGCTGCAATAACTTGTTTCAAGTTTCCGAGCCGACGATCTTGGGGATTCCCGATTTGCTCCAGCAAGTTTACGACTTGGCACCCGGCACCGCGCGTTTTAGTTGGGCAGCTACTGAAAATCCTGACCGTCCGTGGACATCGCTGGACGGTCGCGGCCGGGGCACGAAAGATGATCCGATCCCGGTCATCATTGATCAGAATACTGCCGCGTGGAGCTTAAAGCAGGGAGCAAGTCTAGGTGCAATCGTCCAATTGGATATCGCTGGGCAAACGATTTATTTTCGAACGGTAGGTTTGCTTTCGAATAGTGTGTTGCAAGGCAAGTTAATGATCAGTGAACGGCACTTCCAATACCTGTTTCCAAAAATCAGCGGCTACAACACGTTTCTAATTCGAACTGGCCAGTTTCAATCTATCGATATGGTGTCCGAAGTACTCGAGAATGGTTGGGGCGACGTCGGCTTGGACGTCACTTCGAGCGCACAGGTCTTACAGCGAATGCTGGGTGTTCAAAACACTTATATAACGGCTTTTCAGGCTCTGGGAGCACTGGGACTGTTGTTGGGAACTTTTGGACTTGTCGCCGTCCAGTTGCGGAATGTAGTTGAACGTCGAAGCGAATTGGCGTTGATGCAAGCCATGGGCTTTTCGCGCGATCGCTTGTCTCAACTGCTTACGCTGGAAACAGCGCTGCTCTTGGTCGGTGGACTGCTGATCGGCGTACTATGCGCTACCGTCGCGCTAGTGCCCTACGTAATCGAAACTGGCCCGCAATTAAGCGTCTTGAGCCCTCTAGCCATGCTGGCCGGCGTCTTAGTTGTTGGATTATTGGCCGCCGCAATTGCTGTCCGCTCCGCCACGCGGCATCCAGTTTTGCAAGGCTTGCGGGCGGAATAGTAGTTCATTCGATCTTGGGCCATATTGAACTCTCGATTGGCTAGTCAACTTACAAGGAGCGAATTGCAATGCAAAAACGATTCGCAGGGGTGCAAGTCGCCATCGGCTTGGTGGGCATCTTATTGTGCAGCATGCTGTACGCACGGTATGCAAACCCGATGCAAAATGCGCTTGCTCGCCTGGATGAAATGGCTGGAGATGCGCGGATCCAGGCGGATATCGGCCACGAACTGCTTGACGAATGGAGTGCCATCGGTGGTGACTTGGAAATGGCTGCAATGGTGCACCAACGTTCTCTGGATTCATTGCATACCACGAGCCGGCAGTTAGCCAATTCGCTGCAAAAATGGGAGTCCGTAATGCAGGATTCCTCAGACGTTTCACGGAATGTTGGCCAAGTTGCACGTAAGTTCGCCAATTACTTGCCGTTGAAACTCCCCGATATCTCCATGGATTCGCGCGAAGTGCAATTCGATATTCCGCAAATCACTCTCACTGAACAAGAAGTTAAGCTACCGTATCCGACGGTTTCGGTTGGTAGTCGATCCAAGGAAATTGACTTAGGTGTTACCTCCATCCAGTTAGACGTGCCAACGCTCGACGTCAACACCCGTAATCGGATTGTCACCGTACCAGCGACGCCGAACGTTCAGACCAAGGTCATTCAATTTTCGGTGCCCGAGAACATTGAAGTAACCTACCACGAGCTGTTGGGGGACGAGAAGCAGTTGTTGGTCGACGCAGCAGAACAGTTGGACCAAACCGCCGCGGCGATGGCTGACTCTGTAAAGACCTTAAAACAGGTTCGAGCGATGATGAGCGGTGAATTACCCGATAGTATCGCAGCTGGTCAAAGTAACTTGGTGCACGCCAGCGCGGCGCTTAAGCAACTGCGCGTTGCCCAGATTCCGGCTTTTCAAGCTCGGTTGCGTGACCAGAGCCAGCAACTAACACAAACGCAAACGGATTTTTCCAATTTGCGCGGAATGGTTCCATGGCTGTTCGTGTTGGCTGGGATAGTTCCACTGGCGATTGTTGTCCACGGTTTACGCTGCTACTCTGCTGCGGGAAGTTGACTCAGAGCCACGTTGATCGGGCGCGGTGGCGCAGTTCAACGGAGTTTGCTGGTGGTTAACAGCGCTCGTCTCAAAGTGGCATCGGCGGGTTTGTCGGATAGCCAAATGCTGAATAGTGCTTGCTTGAATTCAGCTCCAGCAACTACACCTTTGAGCTTGCCATTTTTATTGACGATTACGCCGTGCGTTGGCAAGTAGACCAGATCAAAGATATCACCTTTTGCTATGTCTTCCCTGAAACACTTGCGGAAATCTTGGATCTGTTTACGGATTTTGCTAGCATCACCTCCGGACGCTGATTTAAAACCTTCTTCCAACGAATCAACCAAGCTTTTTTGACTGACAAATCCTGATGTGATTTTGATGCGGATTGCCATCGCCTGATTGCCCTTGATGATTTCCGTCGCGTTGTTGCTGGGCTGTGTCAAATAGAGCGCAGCTTCGTACAATTCAATAAAGGCTTTGGTGCGTGCCCCCTCACCGTTTAGGACTAAACGATGCTCACCCGCATTGATCTGGGGCGGAAAGTTAGCCGCGTGGGCGTGGCCCGAAATTGCGCCTGAACTGGCAAGAACGAAGGCAAAGGCGGCCAGGATTAATGGTTTCCACATGCGAAGTTCCTTCCCTAAAGAATTAGCAACAATTAACTCCATGACTGCGTTCTAGCAACTGCGGAGCGAACGGCACAAGACGGGAAAAAGGGGTCGACTCACCGGGCCACTTTTTCTAGTGCTAACGATATTGCTAGTAGCGATCCTGCTACTTGAAATACTCGGCAAGGGTTCTGCCGAGCCCGGCTCCGATCTCGGCGTAGCCGGCAGCCGACATGGCTATGTTGTTCCAACCGGTCTCGAGCGTCACGCTGATTCCATCTTCACCAATGCGTTGCCGTACCCATTCGCTGCTCATCCGTCCTCGCTCTTCTTCGGTAGTGACGTAGGTTGCGAAGCGATATTCGGGAACGATCGGAACGGGTTCGCGGATATGCTTGGCTGCCACTTCGATCCAACGCTGGTAGTTTCTGCGCGGATTACCTTGAAATTCGGCGTAACCAAACGGTCCGAAAAAGAAGGTCGGATCATTTGCGCCAGGATTGTGCAAGTCGACATAGACGTCGAGTCCATGTTTAGCGTGGATCGTTCGGATCATTTCTTGAGCGGCAGCGATTTCGGGATAGTACGGTTGGTCGGACCAGTCGCGATTATGATCCCTTGGTGTCGCATCTTTGCCGCCAGCACCAAGCACCACATTGTCAACGTCGATAATTGGCACAAAGTAGACACATGCTTCTTTCCTCATCGCCTCGGCCGCCGGATCATTGCTGGCGATCCATTCGATAAAGCCTTGGCCTACTTGGCTGCCCCCAACTTCCCAAGCGTGTTGTCTGGCGTTGACCCAGACTTGGTGGCGAGCGTTCTCTGCACCGACTCGAATACCGCTCACGATGCGGCCACCGCGAGTTTTGGATAGCTCGAAGCGTTTTGATTCGGGAAGCTGTTCAGCAATGCGATGTAAGAGTTGTTCGGCATCTGAAGCGACGAATGGAGGTCCCCAGGCAACTTGAATTTCTGATTGAGTGATTGGGATCTTGTACACCATTCTACTGGAGTTCAAGATACCTTGAGCTGAAGGTGACCAGCTCTTGCCCTCATCGTGGCTTATCCAAGCATGGCGTGGCTGACACCAAGCGTTGGCCAGAACCTTGTTGCCCTGATAAGGTTTGGTTTGCGCCTGTACTTCCAGTGTCAATTCAGTTTCGCGTCGTAGTCCATTAATTCGAAGGGACCACCAGCAGGGCCAACCCCGACCTTCCCGGAGCATTGGCATAATGACTATTGACTGCGAATCCTGATCGATTCGTACGACCTCGGCATTGCCACCTTCAAAATCAGAATGGACGCGGATTTGCGAGTCGCTTTTCGAGCTGTTGGATTGGTTAATCCATGGCACGACTTTTTCAGCCCATTTTTCTCCGTGAACTTGCAATCCCTGTGCACTGAAGTGGACGCCTTGCCCGCTGTTCGCCCTCAGTTCACCTTTCAATGCGTCTGTATCGGGGCCTTCGAATGCAATTCCATCGGTCCATAACGAAGCTTGAGCATCGCGAATGTCTGGCGATGTTTCGTCCTCAGGAGCGTGATAGCTGGCTTGCGCGACAAACCAGGGTACGTCCCAATTGGCGGCCTTGCGTGACTCGCGAATAATCTTTTCAAGGTATTGGCGGTACAAATTGCCAGGCAAAGTTCGCGATGGATCCTGCTGATTCGCGTCGCTTTCCCCTTGATGCCAAAGGACCGCGCGTAGACCATGGGGTCCAAGCTCGTTAATTCGCTTTGTTAGCAGTTGAAAAGCTTCCCCCTTGCTGGTCCACCGGCCATCGGAAGTTTGTTCGACGCGTGTGATGAGGGTTGGTGGATTCGGGAATGTCGAACCCACAGGCAGCCATTCGCGAACACTAGTAGCACCGATGCCGCAGGCGACGATTCCTACAGGCACGTTGAGTTTTTCAACGACTGCATCGCCGAAGGCCGGAGCGAAGCTCCCTTGCTGCCCGCTTGCTCCTGGTTGCGGGTCGTTAGCGACTTGCCATCTGATACCATCCCAGGCGACAACTTGATCCGTTTTAGGAGACTGCCGTTGTTCGCCATGATTCGCTGAGTTCGATTGGCCGGCGATCACAAAAACCTCGCCGATCCCGACGTGCTCAACCGTAGCACTTGCCAATACAGAGTCGCCGTGAGAGACACGCACTTCGAGTTTTTTCCAGCCACCTGCAGGCGCATCTAGCATAGCTGAAATGTCGTGTCCTACGATGCGAGTTTCAAGTCGCGTCCACGTCCCTGATTGGCTGCTATCGCTCAGCTTGCCTTCAACGACAGCGCCGGGAGGGGCGACTTCTGAGAGCTTTCCAACAATTCTTAACGTCCCATCACCTGTCGTCGTCCGCTGCACGACTTGATAGTCAAGGGGCGAAATCAGCTTGAGCTCGGCGGCATGAATCCAGGATGTGGAAACTGTGAAGATGAGAAACAAATACTCAATAACGCATCGCATGTTGTACTCTCAGAAGTTCAGATTTTCTTTAGGTCTCGGTGATGCAGAATAAGTGCTTCTCACCGCGAATGAAGAGACTGTTGTCGGCAATTGCGGCGGAAGCATTTACATGCTCGTTCAGTCGATTGACGGCTACCACCCGCGGGGTTGGGCCTGTTGTAATGACCATGGTCGTACCTTCCAGGTCGGTAATGTAAACAAATTCGCCAGCAGCCACCGGTGAAGCGTAGATACTAGTGAGTTCGCCAAGTCGCATGGCACCAGGCGATTCCTCGCCAGTAGTTAGATCGACGCGCGTCAAGATATTTTGATAGTGAGCCAAGAAGTATACGCCATCGTTGACTAGGAGGAGCGAGGGGACGTAAGGCGTTCCCCGTGTGCGGGTCCACAAGACGTTGTCGCTGCCCGTGATGTCACCTTGTGCCCCGTCCAGCTTGATGGCTAGCATGTTTCGTATTTCATAGCTGCTGCCGACGACCAAGACTCCATTGGAAAAAACGGGAGTTGCCACAATATTGGCTGACATTCCACCACATTGCCACACTTCATCGCCAGTTTCCAGATCGTAACTGCGAACGCGCTCGGTACCCGCCACGATAACTTGCGGGCGATTGCCATGTTCGACAATAATCGGCGAGCTCCAGGACGTGACTTCTGGTCGTTCGTTGCGCCAGATGGTTTCGCCAGTAGTCTTATTGAGGGCTGTTACAAATGACTGTTCTTCATGATCCCAGTTCACGACGATCGCTTGACCGTGCAACACCGGTGAAGCGCCTTCACCGTGGCCATGTTTAGAATGCATCTGTCCAAACTGCCGCTCCCAAATCAGCGTGCCCTCGAAATCCAGACAGTAAAGCCCGTGGGAACCAAAAAACGCGTAGACACGGCCTTCATCGACGATGGGAGATGCCGAAGCGAGGCTGGCTGACTTATGTCCGCCTTCGATCGGAACTGCCTCGTGGACGACGCGTTGCCAACGAATTGTGCCATTGGCTCGATCGATGGCTAAGACGACGAACTGATGTTTATGATCTACTGGCAAGTTGTCGTGCTCGCCTGGACGTCCGCTCATCTTGGGTGGCAGTGGTTCGCCTGCTGGGATTGCTGTTGTGAGAAACAACAAATCTTCGTGTACCACTGGCGTGCTGTGTCCACGACCTGGAATAGGTGTCTTCCAGCGTACATTCTCGCTGTCATTCCATCGCGTTGGTGGCGAGGCTTGCGCGGAGTAACCCGTCCCACTCGGTCCACGCCACTGTGGCCAATTCACTTGCCCAACCGCCGTCAAGCTGAACCAGCAACTGCACAGAGACGCTACGAGTTGATGTAGTTTTATCGTGAACATTTCGCGTGCGCATTCAACAGAATATTTTTGGAGTGCGGCGATTTATCGCCGCTTTGGAATCTTACAATTTAAAGTGCGGTGATTTATCGCCGCTTTAATATACTTTATGTCACTTTCGTACCGCAGCGACAATGTATTCCCGTTGTAGGCAATTTCTTAAGCATCGAATAGTATCTGCCCATGGCAAAGCGAATTTTTTCTATTAGAGAAAGATGAAGAGAAAGTTTCTGTGAATGAAAGAATTTTGAGCCCGACATCGCTCGGACGAATCGGACGGATCCTTATGGCATGTACAGTCTGGTTATGCGCAAGCATGCTAGCGCGAGGCCAAACGGGTGAGCGATTGACTCACGCACGTCCGGAATCTGGCTTGTATGTGGAGACCGATCGTGGCTTTATGGTGCCTTTTACGGCGGAGATTCCCGGTACCGAAGCGACGTTTGAGATGATTCCTGTTCCTGGTGGCACGCTGCGGATTCAAAAGGATAACGGACAGATTGTCACTATTATTATTCGTCCGTTTTGGTTGGGTAAATACGAAGTTACGTGGCATGAGTATGCCGGGTTTATGTCGCTTGCCGTCGCTTTTCGCAAGGAATCCCAACCACGAAAGATTGAACCCGAACAGATCGATGCCGTGACGGCACCAACTTTGATCTATGATACGAGCTCACGACTTGAGTTTGCAACGAGCCCAGATTGTCCGGCGACGAGTATGTCGCAATACGCTGCGCGACAATATACGAAATGGTTGAGCATTCTTTTGAAGGATCACTATCGGTTGCCCAGTGAAGCCGAGTGGACGTACGCTTGTCTTGCAAGTCATCGCCAGGGCACGATCCCAGCCGAGCTGCTGTCTGCATCGCAATTGAAATCGATCGCTGTGTTCGGGCGCGAGGATGGCGGTCCGCTTCGAGTTGGTCAGCGATTGCCAAATGCGTTTGGGATTCATGACATGCTCGGCAATGTATCCGAGTGGGTACTGGATTCCAACACGAAGGGATCCCATCTTTGGCAGCTTGAGCCATATGAATACTCCGTGGCTGAGAGTGTTGGCTATGCTGCTACTCGATTTGCCGCTTTAGCGTGTGGCGGCGGATGCTGGGACGAAGTGGCAGATTGTCAGCCTATGTCGCGTCTAGTGGCCGACGAGGAACTGTGGATGGAAGATCCCGATTTTCCGTCGAGCCTGTCCTGGATGGCTGATCCTAATAGGGATCGGTCGATCGGATTCCGGATTCTCTGTCCTTTAGACGACGAAGCCCCTGAAAAGTCTCAGCGGTCTTGGCTGCCTGACAACGAGGAATTGTGGACTGTCGTCAGGCAGCGCATACAATGGCGCGATTCGCTCGGAGTCGTCAAGCCACGCGATACGGAATGGACAACCCTCCAGTTTCCATTCGGACGTCCACGGGCGAAGTAGGCGCATTGACAGGCCATGTTTCTTAAGAATCTGCCTTCATTCGGGTGGGCCACTTTTCCAAAGAACTATATTCTTAACATCGTTGGCGCTTGCGATTCCTGCCGTACTGCGTCCTCGATTCACTTCTGCCTGAAGCTGTGTCAACAATTGCTGGACAATCTCGGGTCGTTGGGCAAATAGATTCCGCTGTTCGCCAGGGTCGTTTTCCAAGTGATAGAGTTGCCCTGGCAAAGCATCCGCGGCAACTTGTTTTTCGGTGGGTTCTGACCAGCCACCTGAACCACGCGCCAAGATCAATTTCCAAGGACCTTGGCGATACGCAAAATGGCCGCTGAACGAATGATGGATAACGCCAGCGCGTGTCGAATTGATGGTGTTTCCAGACAAGGCAGGAAGGAAACTCACGCTGTCTTCACAGGTCCCCACTGGCGCGTCAACTCCCACGAGATCAGCCATGGTGGCGAACAAGTCGGTCAAGCAAATCAACTGGTTACACTCTGTTTTTCGTTTGACGTGTCCAGGCCAACGTACGATGAAAGGTATGCGATGTCCACCGTCCCAGATATCCGCTTTGGAGCCGCGCAGATGCGCGCTAACCTGATGGCCTTGTTCCGCCAGCTTCTTAATTCCAGCCGCTTTCGAGCAACCATTGTCGCTAGTGAAAATGATCAGCGTACGCTCGGTTAGTTTGTTCCTGGCAAGTGCCGCACAAATTTGGCCGAGGGCATGATCGGTCTGCATGACAAAATCGCCGTAGTCGCCTAGCCCGCTTTTTCCCTTCCATTCTGCTGTCGGAACGATAGGCGTGTGCGGTGAACCCAAGGCCACATATAGAAAAAACGGTTGCGCCTGCCCAACGCGTGATTCCACGTACTCGACGGACTTGCGTGTCAATCGCGGCAGCATGTTCTTAACGTCGTCGTGCTCGATAACATGATCGTTCTCGATGACTGCTTCCATGTGACGCGCATGATGAAAGCCGTGATAATAATCGAAGCCACGATGGAGCGGTCCGTCGGGGATTCTTGCGCCAACGGGCGGCGTCTGATAGTCTTCTTGCTTGTACAACTCGCCGGTCGTCGGATCGGTGTATTCGAAATCCAGATGCCATTTTCCGATCGCAGCGGTTGTGTAACCCTGTGACTTAAGGAACTGTGCTATCGTTGTTCGATTCCTATCAATCAGGCTTGGTGCGAACCCTGTTACAACTCCTTGTTGCAGTCTAGTTCGCCAGCTATAGCGTCCCGTCATGATTCCATAGCGTGTCGGTGAACAGACGGACGAGCCGGAATGGGCGTCCCGGAAAAGCATGCCTTCCGCGGCCAGTTGATCAGCATGGGGAGTCGGAATCTTGCTCGACTCCGGTGCCAAGCAATGCACATCGCCATATCCCAAATCGTCACACAGCACCAACACCACATTCGGTTTGTCGCCCGCATTTACGATATTGGTCAAAAGCGCAAGGCAAAAACAAGCTATCTGTTTCATCGGAATGGCCTGAATAGGTTTGCAGAGTTGGGCAATGTGCACAAAGAATAGTACGGATCAAGCAGTTTGACGCAGACAGCGTTGGCGGAACAAGCACTGTCATTCTGCGGGCAACCGTTGGCTGGAATTCATCAAACAGTCTGTAACAGCGGTAACGCTCAGCCGGCGTTTAAAGGGAATGATGCAACGTGTCTCGCTACCGGAAAGGTGGCTAAAGTTCTTGGTCGTGGACTCAGCTACGGCTAGCAGAATCGGGTGTTGCGAAAATCTTTTCAAGGTGTCAAGCTTCTGGGCAATGTACTCGGGCGTCCAAAAGCCAACCAACTCAAGTAGGACTCGCTGTCCGGAAGTGTGGACGAGCGTGAAGTCTGGAATAAAGACCTTTTGATCAACATGCAAAATGTCAGCCTCGTTCTTCAACGTCCAGCCGTTGCGCGGCTGGTCGCCCCACTTAGCGGAAAATTCACGTTCCAAATCGGAATCGAAGTTGTTTGCGGCGGATACAGGGCTCTTTAGTCCGTCAGAAGAATCTAATTTTAAGGTGACTCGGCCTCGCCAACGTGGTGGGCGTAGTTCGGCAACAAGTCTCCAACCTCGGCAGGATAGTAGGCCAGGCAAGAACTTGGCCATATTGACTCCATAACGTCGTGAACTGGTCATTACAGAGGTCGGACCATCAAAATCAAAGCAGTAAGTTGCCGGGTTGATTCGGCGAATGGTGTGCATGAGTCGCGCCAACTTGGCATATCGAAGAATCAACTTGAAATCTTGTTGAGCCCAGACTCGTAGTCGTACGGCGTCGTAGAGTGCCGCTTGAGTCTGCGCGACGTTGTAGCGGGCTAGCAGATCTTCGGCAGATGCGTACCCTGAGAATTCTTGCAAGGTGTGAAACTCAATCACGTCGGAAAATAGATTGCGTTCGATATCGGGCCAAGACATCCCCAACTGTTCAGCGATGCGAAGCTTGGCGGCCATGTGTTCATGTTCGAACCATGCATCGGCTTCGGTAACCAAAGGATGCAACGGGGCAGCGGTTCGAAATACCATTTGCCTGAGTTTCGCGGCGCTACCGCGCTGATCCTTGATATAGGTCGCAGATTCATCAAGAAGTTTGCAAAAGGCGGCTACACGCCGTGGTGGACAGTCTGGTTGATTCTGCAAGACACGGCTTACACTTTGGTGCAACTCGCGCCGCGTGCGACCAACGCCATTCTCGTAAACTCGCAGCATCTGTTGGGCAAGGATGATGTAGGCGCGATGCGTGCTGCGCTTTAGTCGATCCGGGATCGCCAGGCCGCTTTCGTAGGTTACAACAGATTGGTCTCTAGTCAGCATTGTAGTTGTAGCCAGTCGAATTCAACCACCAAGAAAGTCGATAGGTAATGGCATCACTCACAATTATAGGCAGTGCTGACGTAGCTTACAGTCGACGATGACGCGTGCCTCGATAGGCGTCCGAGTCGCGACGATAGCGAGATCTCTTGGCTTCACCGGTATTTTGGCATACGACTTCATAGAGTATCGCCCGTGAGTCGGCGCGTTTTCTCAAGATTCTGCCAAGCCGTTGTTTGGCTTGTTTCGTTGAGGCCATGCCACCGACCACTACGGCTACTTTGACTTCTGGCAAGTCCACGCCTTCGTCGAGCACTTGGTTTGCAACCAACGCTGGATAGATGCCATCGCGAAGGCCGTCCAGGTAATCGAGTCGTTCTTTCTTGCCGCAATGGCTGAGCAAGCAGGGAATCAGAAACCGCTGCGAAACGTCGCGAGCCATCGCGTTCGATCCGACGAATACAATTACTGGGCTCCCCGCGTGGAGTCGCAGTAGATCCTCTAAAATTCGTAACTTTTCACTCGCCCGGTCCTCAATGGCTTGCTTTTGGCGATAAGCCTGGAGGGCACGTCGTGCTTCAATATCCGACGACGATTCCATGCACAGTTGTTCCCAAGTGAATGTGGGCTCTTCCGTCCTCCGCTGGTGCATGTAGTGTCGAACTACATCTGCCAAGCCATCGTAGCGAGCCTGTTCTTCGTCGCTCAAGTGAACCGGAATGCGCACAACATCGTAATCCGCAAGTGTTCGTCCGCGCACCTTTTCCAGCGGCAATTCGTAACAGACGGGACCGATCAAGTCATCTAAGTTAGGCGATCCACCCAATGGTAGATCCAATCTCGAAGGGCCAGTGTTTGCCAAGTGCCCCGATGGCTTTGGCGTGGCGGTTAGTCCCAAGCGATAGGCGGCAATCGACATGCGTGCGGCATCGCTGCGCACTCGCCCTGGCAAGTGGTGGCATTCGTCAAAGATCAGCAACTTGAAACGATTGCCGAGTTTCGGCATGTGGATACAAGCACTGCTGTATGTTGTAACGGAAATGGCTCGTACGTTGTATAGACTGTCGCCAATGATCCCCGCATCGACCTCAAGACCAGCCAGAATGCGGCGGTGCCACTGGTACATCAGATCGCGGACTGGCGCAACGATCAGTGTCGAGCAAGACATGTGCTGCATGATTCGCAACGCGACTTCAGTCTTACCGGTGCCAGTCGGCATGACTACCACTCCTGCCCGCGTGCGCAGCCAAGCATCTACGGCTTGCTGTTGTTCGGTGCGCAGCGTTGGCAGCTTCCCAGCCCGAAACTTGACGGCCTGCCAGTGTGGCACAGTGTCTACGTAACCTGTGGCTTTTTCTTGCAGAAGTTTTAGCACTTGTGGATATTGCTGCGCGGCGCAACGCCAACAATTGGCTCGCCCATCCCACGTCCATATCTCGGTACCGAACACACGCTCAACCGCCTGTGCCTGCCAGCCCTCTAGAACTAGCGTCCCGTCCATAAAGCTCAAGTGATTCAAGAAGCAATTCTCGACATAGTGGGGTGGAGCACGTAACCCGTCCGTTCGAGACGGAGAACGAAGCAAACATTTTGGGTACCGGCTTGCGTGACTGGGTCGGGAGTCATTTCAGCCCACAATTGCTCAACTTTCTTAGTAACTACATGTTGCTACCAGCGGCATCGCATGGGAGGCGGGCGCTGCTGAAAGACCCCGATCTACTCCAAGTGCCACTTTCAGCCGGCATCTCGCAAGTCTAGTAGATTATAGCGAAATACGGCACGGGTTCTCGCCGATCGCACATCACTGCGAAGTGAGTACAATGGTCAGGAAAAATACGCAGCGGAGAAGGTGGAGAAGTGGTCATGTCACGAACTACATCAGCAACTTTGATTTCGGAATTGAAAGCGGGAGAAAGAGAAGCCTGGCGGAAATATGTCGAAACCTATACACCTTTGATTGCATATTGGCTGCGAAAGTACGGCGTCGAAGATCCCCACGAATCCTTGGATTTTATTCAAGAGACGAACGCCAGTGTTTGGCAACATATCGTGAGGTTCCGCTATACGCAGCAGGGTGGTTCTTTTCGCGGGTGGTTGAGAACGATTACGTTGAACCGCCTGAGAAGCCACTATCGATCGCAAAAAGATCGGCCTCTCCATTTGCCAATTGTTTCGAACGCTGTCGTTGACGCAAATTCAGTGACTACAGATGAGCCCGAGAGTGTTGGGATATTGGTGCGGCAGGTCGTGATGACTATGAAGCACCCGCGGATGTCAGCGCCGCAACGACAAGCTGTGCTTGAGCATTTGTTGAATGGAGTGAGTGTCTTACAGGCGGCCAAGGAATTTGGATTGCACGAAGGAACGCTGCGAGCGAAAGTCAATGGTTGCCTGGTCCGTCTACGCAGTGTTTTGCAGGACGAGTTATGGTAAACATGATCTGCCACAACGTTCAGCGGGGGTTCCAACGGGAGGTAGGAGATGAGGCTCTCAGATTGCCCAAGTCGTATTGAACTTGAGCTATTCGCAGTTGGCGATCTTGGTACCAAAGAAGCTTGCGGAATCTCCGATCATATTGCGGTTTGTCCCACTTGTCGGAATCAACTTGGCGAACTGGAACAAAATGCCCACGGGGCAGTGCGCGCCTTGCTAACCACCTGTAAGCAGCCAATGGAATTCGCGTCGAGCCAAAGTGGATTTTTTGATTGGATCGCGCGACGTTCGGTGTCGCTTAGGTTACGATCAAGCCTGCCGCAGTTCATTGACGGTTATCGGCTTGATGGCTGCTTAGGGATCGGAGGGACAGGGGTTGTCTTCCAAGCCTGGCATCTCCAGTCTTGCGTTCCTGTCGCTATTAAAGTCTTGCGAACGGGGCAGAGCGCGCAGGCTGTCAAACGATTTGAGCGCGAAGCCAGAATAGCGTCTAGTGTTGATCATCTAAATGTTGTCAAGCTATTGTCGACGACGATGACGCAGTTTGGCAAGCCAGCTCTCGTGATGGAGTATTTCCCAAGTGTTGATCTCAGGGCGACCATCGACCAGCATGGACCGCTGACCGTCGCTCAAACAGCCACAATCGGCAGTGCGATTAGTCGTGGAGTTGCACACTTACACTCGCTGCAAATCTTGCATCGTGACGTCAAGCCGCGGAATACGCTCCTAACCGAATGCGGGCAAGTCAAGCTCGTCGACTTTGGTATCGCCGTTACAGACTCCGACGATAGCCTTGTGAGTCAGGAAACGCTAATCACAGTCGAAGGCCAACTGCTAGGCACCGTCGGATTTACTTCGCCGCAGGTCTTGTACGCTGGGCACAGCACTCAGACGGACGTTTTTAGCATTTGCGCTACTTTGTACTACCTTCTAACTGGCGCCCGTATCTACAGTCAGTGTGATCGATTAGAGGAATACCTAACTCTAGCTAGCACACAGAGTGTCCAACCGATTGCTGAGTTTCGCAATGAAACCTCTCACCCACTCTACGATTTGATTGAGGGTGTCGTCAACAGACAGAAGAACGACTATTCGGCTGAAGAGCTTGCTACTTTCCTCGATCAATTTGTGCAGGTCGATTGCCTTCATGCACTGGTTGACGCTCTTGATTTTGACCCGCCTACTACACTGCAAGTCCATGAAGTCGTCAAGGCCTTATCCTTCCCTGAATCTACAACTTCGACACAGACAGCATTGTTGATGCCTAAGAAGATGGGATGGATGACCATCTGCGTGATTGTTTCGATTCTTTTGGGAACCATCTGGTATTTCGGGCTTCAACGAAATGCCCGAGTTATCGGTGGCTCCAGTTTTCCGCAAGAAACACTTGATGAAATTATCGCGATCACCCATCAAGAGCTCAGTACTGATGAATCCCTCGTGGCGACCCAATTGACTCTGTATAACGTTTCTATACGAGTACTCGAGGCAGAGTTGCAGCGTTCGGATTCATTAAAAGTAAAGGAAACTCTGCTGGATGTTTACCATAATCGAGGCATCTTAGAGGCTCAAGTTGGAACGCAGTCGCAATCCATCGCGTATTTTCGTCAAGAACTGGAACTGGCGGAATCGTTGCTAGTGCGATATCCAGACAACGTCCATTATGCAGCCAAGCAGACAATCGCCCTTGGGGCACTGGCGGTTATGCATCTAAATTCTCGGGACTACTCAACGGCTGAACACGAATTGCAACAGTGTCTTCACTTGGAACGTCGTGTTTTAGCCCTAGATCGGCTGGCAGAGCAAGTTGCCAGAAATCATTGTGTAACGTATCTGAACCTGAGCCACCTATATCTAGAAACCGAGCGACCGGAGCGGGCGCGGCAAATTTTGCAGGATGCATGGAGCTACCTGGAAGGCAATTGGGAATCCAATGACCCGGTGATTGCGCGGGAGAGAAACCTGCTGCGACTCAACTCGCATTGGGCCTACGCGCAGCAGGGCAACTATGTTCAAGCAATTGCAGAGCTGGAGGCATGTGTGCAAGGTTGGGAGTTGTTGCTGGAGACATCGTCGGATCCAAACGCGATCCGCATGCGCCTTGTCGAAGCCTTGCGCGAAGGTGCCGATACGTATTTTGCCGCAGGTGATACTCAGTCGTCCGCAAATGCTCTGCGTCGAGCTAACTCGATTGCTGCACAAGTGACACCGGTTACTCCCAATAACAAGTTCCATCAAGCCGTTGCCAGTGAATCTAGTTTAAACCTCGCGATGCTAGCCACTCAGCACCCGGCGCAGATGCCAGATGTAGACGTTTCTTCGTTGGTTGCCGAAAGTCAAAAGGTGTTTAGAGAGTTGTATGAAGCTGAGCCTAGCGAGGCATGGGTCAATCAACTGAAGCGAACCTATATCTGCCAAGCGGCTGCCGTGCGTGAAGTGGACTTAGAGCAAGCGATCGAGCAGCTAGAATTTATGGGGCAGTTGCCGGATGCCACCTTCAGCCCCCAGCTATGGCGCGATTTTGCGCGCGAGTATTCACTTTGTGCTATAGCGGCCAACCAAATCTCGCATGCTGAATTGACGCGCCGACTTGATTTGCTGTGGAAACGGAATCAAAGACTCTTCGGGCCACTCGAACATGCAACTGAAATCGGCTTGACCTCCACTCTCCCTCCCACCCCATAGGCCCGTTTTCTCTCTTGAGGGGTGAGGACTTACATGGTCGCCTAGCGAGAAGTGTCTTCTTTTTTGAATTTTAATTGCGAATCCTGGCGAAAGTCACGTTCCTGAACTTAGGGACCGACTTCGAGACTCTCGCCAACAAGATAAAGCAATGAAAATTCTGCCTTCAGTGTTAGGAATGGTAATCCTCTTTCTGTGTTCAGTTTCCGCGGCCAGGGCGGATCTAATCATAGATTTGCAGGGGGCAACGGGAAGCTCGGAACTGTCGTTTGAATTCTCAGGCAGTTTGACATCGCAGACTAACACGCTGTTGGGCGTTGCAATTGATGGATTTGCACCCTTTGTTACTTCAGATTTCGCGTTTTCACTCTTAACTCCACCTGCGGAATTGGAGATCGTTCGCGGTGGTAGTACCGTGGGTACCACAAACGTCACGCATATTCGTAGCTTTGCCAGCGGAACCGGAATAATACTCGAAATCGGGCCGGATCAAGGTGTCCAAGCGAACGATCAATTTCTTTTCTCAGGTTCTGGAACGTTCACGCTTCCCGGTGGTCAGACCTTTGATAACTTTACTACGGGTTCGTACGCCGGAACTCCAGAAGCGGGGTTTCTCGGGGCTGTAACACTGAACATCAGTCAGGTTGCTGCCGTGCCAGAACCGAGCTCCTTATGGCTGCTGATTGCCGCTGGTGGATCGATGGGATTGCTTCGGTCGCGTGTACGGACCCAAACCAGAGCTGACAGGTAAGCAGCTTCGTCGACCGTTATCGACAACGAACTAGTTGGCGCAAGCGTCGTCTTGGCCGACAATGATACGCTGGTGCGACCCTTGAGCGCGGGGCCGAGAGCTTCTACATCCGGAATACTTCTAGAGCACGGATACTTCTACATCACGCATACGGGGAATGAAATGACAGAGCGAGCAGTTCTCGCGGGTGGATGCTTTTGGGGCATGCAGGACTTGATCCGAAAGCTCGCTGGTGTCGAAGGAACACGCGTTGGTTACACCGGAGGTGACGTGCCGCACGCTACCTACCGCAATCATGGAACCCACGCAGAAGCGATTGAGATCGAGTTCAATCCGGACGTGATTTCCTATCGACAATTGCTCGAATTCTTTTTTCAAATTCACGATCCAACCACGCCAGATCGTCAAGGCAATGATTGTGGCAAATCCTATCGTTCGGCGATCTACTATATCGACGAGGGCCAGCGACAAGTTGCCTTGGATACCATCGCTGATGTCGATGCCTCCGGACTATGGCCAGGCAAAGTTGTGACGGAAGTTGAGCCCGTGAGCGACTTTTGGGAAGCTGAACCTGAACACCAAGATTATCTGGAGCGCACACCCGGCGGCTATACGTGCCACTTCGCTCGACCGAATTGGGTCTTGCCCCACCGAACCGTTCCCCAAGTAAACCATTGATCAAAGTAGCAGGCACACTCCGTGTGCCGTCCGCACATAAAGCAGTGATGCTGAAACAGTGATGCTGAAAAACAGCTTTTACAAAAACAGCAATCCTAGAGCGACAGACCGAGGATGCGGATGGCACACTCCGTGTGCCTATCACTTTAATTCACCGCCGCCGCAGTCAACGCGTGGCAGTTAACTTGCTGATCGCAGCCTGTAACGCGGCTAAATCCTCGGGGTTCTCCTTGAGCGGTTCTGGGTGAATCGCGGGCAACAGATGTTCCCACACCAAATTCAACTCCGACTGCATATTGCGAGTGTTGGCGGTGATGGCTACGACTGCATCTAGATCGGGCAGCACAATACAAAACTGACCGTCTTTTCCGTCGCCACGAAAGGCGTTGTGACGACAACGCCAAAACTGAAATCCATAGCCCTGATCCCAATCTCGCTGGGGGTCGCTCCCGTTAGAAACCTGCTTAGACGTAGCTTGTGCAATCCAATTTTCGGGTATCAGTTGCTTTCCGTTCCACTTGCCTTTTTGCAAATAGAGCTGTCCGAATTTCGCGATGTCTTCTGTGCAGAGATACAACCCATAGCCTCCTAGCGAGACGTCTTCTGGGCTGGTGTCCCACTTGGGTGGAGCTATTCCGAGCGGTGTAAACAATCTCGTTTGCAGATAGTCGACCACCTTTTGCTCCGTAACCTTCTGCATGATCGCGGATAGCATATACGTCGCGGGCGTGTTGTAGCGAAAGTGCGTGCCCGGCTTGTGTGGTACTGGATGCGACAAGAAAGCGCGGCGCCAATGTGTCTGATCTCGCAAATTGACTTCGTCCTGATGACCAGTCGACATGGTCAATAGGTCGCGGACCCGCATGGACTTCAGGTTCTCTGACGGTTCTTCCGGAGTTTCGTCGGGAAAGAAGTCAATCACACGATCGTCGATGGACAGCTTTCCTTCGGCGACTGCCAGTCCCACGGCGGTAGAAGTAAAGCTCTTGCTGAGCGACCATAGGACGTGGGGTTTGTCGGCCGCTTCGGGGGCCCACCAAGCCTCGGCGACCACCTGCCCATGCCGTACCAGCATAAAACTATGCATGGAATCGACTTCTGCGTCTGCCGCTTTAACATATGCCAACACGCCAGCCGACGAAACGCCTTGTGACTCAGGTGTGCTCCGCGGAAGCCCGGGGCCTTGCGCAAACGTCGCGCCTATGAGTTTCAATGAAATAGCAAGGGCAGCAGTCACGCATGCCACATTGGTATGAGTTAGCAAAATATTGGACCTTCTCGGTTAGAGGTGTGGTAACCGTTCTCGATGTGTCGGCTGTCTATGACAGGGTCGGGAGTCTTTTCAGCCTAAATCGCTTAACCCATTAGCAACCACACGTTGCTATCAGCGGCATCTCATCGGTGGCGGCGCTGCTGAAAAGACTCCCGACCCTTTCCTGTCGACTTCAAGTTCGTGAACGGCTACGAGTTGTGTTTGCACAAGCCATTGTAGCTAATTGAATTGATGACGATATTCGCTAGGATGTTACTTGGTCGTACTCCCCTGCCCTTCCCCCTCTTCGAAAACGGTGCCGCATGTCTCGTTTACCTTGGCCGACTCTTGTCTTTGTTCTTGCGATTACCCAATCGTTGTTTTCGTTGGCAATCGCTGGCGAGGCCGACGGACGGTTTGATATTTATTGGATTGACACCGAAGGTGGGGCCGCAACGCTCATGGTAACTCCCGCTGGTGAATCAGTTTTGATTGATACTGGCAACCCAGGCCGCCGGGATCCAAATCGGATCGTGCATGTGGCTGGCGAGATCGCCAAAGTCAAAAAAATAGATCACTTGATTACGACCCATTATCATAACGACCATTTTGGTGGCGCGGCTACACTGGCCACCCTGATGCCGATCGGGACCGTCTACGACAACGGAAAATTTGACGGCATGCCGAACGATCCGGGGCGTGAGTATTTTGATTTCGAGTGTGAACAACGCAAAGTAATAAACCCTGGCGATACGTTGGCGCTTAAACAGCGATCCAATGCGCCGGTAGTTGCCATCCGTTGCTTGGGCACGCGCCAGTCTTTCGTTGAACCAAGTGCGGACAATCCAAGCAATGAAGAATTGTGCGCGAGTTGCAGAGCCAAAGACCGAGATGGTTCGGACAATGCGAATAGTGTCGTGGTCGTTGTGACTTTTGGTAAATTCCGATTCTTTGATGCCGGTGACTTGACTTGGAATCAAGAAATGCGACTTGTCTGTCCCCATGACTTGGTGGGACCCGTCGACGTTTATCAAGTAACGCATCACGGCTTGGATGCCAGCAACAATCCCGTCGTCCTGCAGACAATCCAGCCGCGCGTGGCCATCATGAACAATGGCGACAAGAAGGGGTGCTTGCCAGAAGTCTTTGCGAACTTGAAAGCCACGGACTCAATAGAACGGATTTTTCAAGTGCACAAGAATTTGCGTCCAGATGGTTCGGTGAACAACGTCGATGACAAGTATATTGCCAACCATGCAGCTGGCTACGAATGCAAGGGTCACCATATTCACTTGTCGGTTGCGGCGGATAGCAACGCGTATACGGTACAAATCCCGAGTCGCGAGACTCAGGAAACATTTCAGACCCGAGCTAAATAAGTCGTGCTTGCGGGCTTGTCACATTCGCATGGTTCAGAAGCTGTCTCGCAAGCTCCAGCAGACGAAACGATGACCGGTTGACAGAGTGATGTCCGACATCTTCTTATCCAGGTGATCGCTCGTGTGATAGGAGAGCAATAAATCGCCTACCGCTAGACCCGTGACCATCATGGTGTGGTAAACATGTCCGCCAGCGTCCTTCATCTGCACGACGTCACCCAGTTTGATATTGGACATCCTTTCGTGGCATTCCGCACCCGCCTCAAATTCGACCATGCCGCGTCCTGACCGAGATATGAAGTTGTAGAGATTCTGTGCTCCGCCCCAGGTGTAGCTGGCTTGGGTGAGCATACTACCACCAAACCACCACTGATCATTCTTCGCGCGATCTAGAAAGTTGTGGGAGCCAACCATCGGCCAACCACCCGCATGCAAAGCCTGCGAGACAAAATTCGTACAGTCATTCGCCATGCGGCCATACGTTGAATTGGTAGCTAGAGCCCATGTCTTGGCATAAGTGACAGCCGCACTGCGATTGTAAGTGGTCATGGTTCGTGCCCCTTAGAATTTTGAAACAATATTCAAGCCGCGACAGGTAGCGGCTTTACGGAATGCCATAAGCCGTCTTGAATTGTACCAAATCCGAGTACGTCTTCCAAAGCAAATCTTCACCTTCACTCGCAGTGGGACTGTTATGCGAAATGCATGGATGCCTATGCGAGAACGAACGAATTTCCCCTCCCCGGCAAGCCCAGTCCGAAGAAGGATTGGGATATCACGGCGCGACGGAAAGAAGCCCGAATTCGTGTTAGAATATGGTGTTACGCAATTCATCCACCGTCAACGAAAAGCAGATAATTGGCATTGTTCATTTCCACCTACCGTATATTTCGCACATTGGCTGCAGTCCTTTGCGGGCTGATGCTTGTTACCAACTTCGATGTTTATGCACAGCAGTCAGATGGCAATCGGAGCACTTCCAAAATCACCGCTGCTGAACTGGAAAACGCCTTTAACAATGTGGTCCGGCCATATCTCGCGAGCTACTGCTTGGATTGTCACGCTAGCGAGGAACCGGAAGCCATGTTGGACTTGAGCGGCTATCAGTCGGCCAACGACGTTGGGCAGGCGCATCAGACTTGGGCGATTGTGCTCGAGCGAATCGAGGCTGGTGAAATGCCGCCGGCGGACGCCACGCAACCGCGTGATGAGGAACAGGCGGCAGTCATTGATTGGATTCGCGACACGCGGGAGTTTGAGGCGCTTCGAAATGCGGGCGATCCAGGAACGGTATTGGTGCGGCGATTGAGCAATGCAGAGACGAATTATACGATTCGTGATTTGACTGGTGTCGACATACGTCCCACTGATTCCTTTCCGGTTGACGCGGCCAACGAAGCGGGATTTGATAATACAGGTGAATCGCTGACCATGTCGCCAGCGCTGTTGAACAAATATTTGGCAGGGGCTCGGCAAGTGGTAGAACACTTGATGCTCTTGCCCGAAGGATTTGTGTTCGCGCCACATCCGGTCGTTACAGATACCGATCGCGATAAATACTGTGTCAAGCGCATTGTGGATTTCTACCAACGGCAGCCTGTGAATTTGACAGACTACTTTTTCGCAGCTTGGCAATACGAATGTCAAGTTCGCTCGGCGGACGCTGCCCAAGATTCTCTAGACGAAGTGGCTCGGGGCCACCAAATCAGTCCAAAGTACCTGAGGAGCGTTTGGGAACTGCTGACTGACGATGAAAACGCATTTGGCCCCGTTGCAAAACTGCAAGCGATGTGGCCCGCCCGTGTAGACATGCAGACGGACGCAGCTCGCGCCCAATGTGCGACGATGCATGACTACGTAATGAGTGTACGTCCGCAGTTGTCACCGCCGATCGACAAGAGTGGCATCAAGGAGATTCATACGGGCTCGCAGACGCTTGTACTGTGGCGGAATCGCCAGCGAGCTGCCAATCGCCGCGCGTTTGACCCAAGTATTCTGGAAGAAACGGCAAAGGTTGGCGACGAGTCGATACCTATGGATCCACAGCAGCGCGCAGCGTACATGGCGGCTGTTGCGCGATTCTGTGACGTGATTCCGGACGAATTTTTTGTTTCTGAACGCGGCCGCGACTACGTCGATGAAGATAATAAGCAGCAAGGTGAGAAAGGGCGTCTCCTGAGCGCAGGCTTTCACAGCATGATGGGGTATTTTCGCGATGACGGTCCACTCTACGATCTGGTGCTAGATGCGAAGCAACAGCATGAGATCGACACTCTCTGGCAGCAACTCGACTTTGTGACGTCGGCACCGATGCGGCAGTACGAAGGGTTTCTTTGGTTCGAACGCACGGACTCAGGCTACATGCGCGACGCCATATTTGATTTTGCGCGGCCTGAGGACCAGCAAGCGCAGTCGGCTGCCATGATCGAGAAACTGGCAGAAGTTTACGTTCAGAAAGCCCGTGAGAATGGTGGCGAAGGAGCTGCTGTCGAAGCGGTCGAGCAGTACTTTCGCGACATCAATACGCAAATCCGCTGGGTCGAAAAAGCTCGACACGACGCGCAGCGGAGTCATTTGCAAGCAGCGATCGACTTTGCTGAACGAGCTTATCGACGCCCACTTACTGCCCTCGAACGCGCAGACATTGAGGAGTTCTATCAGGCGTTGCGCAAAATCGTCAGTCATGAAGAAGCCATACAGGACGTGATTGTTTCAGTATTGATGTCGCCCCACTTTTGCTATCGCGTCGACATGGCCCCCGCAAGTGAACCATTGCGACCGCTGACCGATTTCGAATTGGCTAGCCGATTGAGCTACTTTCTTTGGTCGAGCATGCCCGATGCGGAGCTGCTGGCCGTTGCGCGCGCGGGAACCCTGCATCAACCCGATGTCTTGGTGGCACAGACCAGACGAATGTTGCAAGACAATCGCGTGCGCGGTTTGGCAACAGAATTTGGAGGCAATTGGCTCGATTTTCGACGGTTCGATGAGCATAACAGCGTCGATCGCGAACGCTTTCCCGAATTTGACGATGAATTGCGACAAGCTATGTTCGAAGAGCCAATTCGATTCTTGATGGATCTTGTTCGCCGCGATCAATCTGTGCTGAGTCTACTCGAGGCTAAGCACACGTTCGTCAATGCACCGCTGGCCAAGCACTATAGCTTGCTAGAACTGGAATTCGATAATCACGATTGGCTGCGCGTAGACGATGCCCGCGACGTGGGTCGCGGTGGCTTATTGCCAATGAGTGTTTTCATGACAAAGAATGCACCCGGTCTGAGAACCAGCCCCGTCAAACGCGGCTATTGGGTCGTGCGCCGCTTGCTGGGCGAGCGGATTCCCCCGCCGCCGCCGAACGTACCCGAGCTGCCGAGCGATGAATCGAAGCTTGGCGAGTTAACGCTTCGCGAAACACTCGCCAGACATCGCGAGCATGCAAGTTGCGCGGGCTGCCACGAGCGTATCGACTCGATCGGCCTCGTCTTCGAGAGTTATGGTCCTGTAGGGGAAGTGCGACAATTTGACCTCGGCGGGCGTCCTGTCGATGCGACCGCCCTGCTTCCGGACGGTCGTCAAGCGGTTGGTCTAGATGATCTTAGGAAATATCTCAGTGACGAACGCGGTGATGAGTTTGTAGAAAATCTAATTCGCAAATTGCTATCCTATGCACTCGGTCGAGGACTTATACTATCCGATGAATTGTTAGTCCGCGATATTCACAGCAAGCTAACTTCGGAAGGCAATCGATTCAGCGTCATCGTTGAATGCATTGTTACCAGCCCACAATTTCTCAACAAGAAAATTGCGATGAACGGCCAGCCAAAATAGGCCATCGCATACCCTCAAAAAAACCTTCCCTCAATACCATCCTTCAACAAGTTCCCCGCCGATCAATACAGGATTTACAAGTGACAGCTAACACGCAATTCCGAAACGCTATGCGCCCCAGTCGCCGCACCGTGTTGCGCGGCGCGGGAGTAGCGATGGCACTCCCGTGGCTCGATTCCCTTCCCGTTTGGGGACTTGAACCGCTCGTTATGAAGCCGGCCAATCCGTTTCCCAAACGTCTGGCGGTATTGTTCATGGCTTGTGGAGTGCATCCCAAACACTGGTGGGCCAAGGGGGCGGGCGCAGACATGGAACTCAGCGAGTGTCTTCAACCGCTGGAGCCCCTGAAACATAAATTGAACGTGATCCACGGGCTTTTCAATAAGAACTCGACAGGTGTGGGCATTCACCCTGGGCAGACTGGAAATATTCTATCAGGGGCCTCCTTGCAAAAAGGTGCAGAGCTTCGGGGCGGCATTAGCTTCGATCAACTGCTTGCAAACCATCTCGGCCAAGACACGGCACAGCCCAGCATGGTACTTGGTTGCGAGCAGCCCATTACGGGCTACCACGAGACGAACTTTTCGATGGCGTACAGTTCACACATTTCTTGGCAGAATGCGACTTCGCCCGTGCCCATGGAAGTCTACCCGGCGTTAGCGTTCGACAGCCTGTTTGACAACCGAGGCAGTCGTCGTAACCAAAGTGTTCTAGATCGGGTCAAAGAGCACGCCGAGAGCCTAAGTCGTCAAGCGAGTGCGGGCGATCGAGCCAAGTTAGACGAATACTTGACCAGCGTCCGCGAAGTTGAGAAACGAATTGAGCGGATGCGTGACGTGCAATCGAATGCCGCCGAACGAGCCAGCGCGAAAGGCAAGTCCCTAATCATGATGCCCCGGCCAGACAACGGACTGCCCGAGGATATTCGCGAACATATGCGGCTGATGTGCGACATTGTGGCCCTCGCCTTCCAGACCGACAAGACGCGATTTGCAACTCTTTTATTATGCCGAGACATCTCCGGACTGTTCTATCCATTCCTCGACGTGCGCAACGCACATCATTCGGCGTCCCATAATGAAATGTCCGACGACTGGCAACGCGTAACGACCTACTATTGTAGTCAATTGGCATACCTGGCCAGTCGGCTAGACGCAATGCCCGAGGGTGATGGTACCGTACTCGACAATTCTTGCTTAGTGTTTGTGAATAATATGTGGTCCGGCAGTAAGCACGATTCATCAAAAGTACCCCTGCTCACGGCCGGTGGCCTTGGCGATACACTGCAGACCGGACGTACGCTCGATTACTCAGCCGATGGAGATGAGAATCGCAAGTTGTGCAGTTTCTATATCTCCCTCATGGATCGCATGGGCTTGGAAGTCGATCAGTTTGGCGACGCGGACACTCAACTCGCTCGTCTCTAGCTCTTCGTCACGAATAAGAATTAGGGCCGGCTCGTAGTGGAATTCGCCAGAATTCCCCTTGTCCGTTTGTCTCTAGCGCTTCGTCATGACTAAGGTTTAGCGTCGGCTCGTAGTGGAATTCGCCAGAATTCCTCTTGTCCGCTCGCGAGAACGGGACGTCTGGCGCAGTCACTAAGCTGTGACGAAGCACTAGGCGTGAACGAGCGTTTCCGTCGGCGCAATGGGAGGTTTGCAGGTGAGCTATCGATTACACATCTATCGTGGGGGAGTCTTGATCGGCTATGTCAACCACGACGACCAATGGCCCGGCGAATCTTTTGAACCCACCGCCGAGTTTTCTAAGGTCGAACATCTATTCCAATCTGATCGTGAGTTGTGTGAAAAAGCGGATCAGTGTTTGACTGAGGGGAAACAGGAAGAATCAGAGCAGTGGCTAGAAAAGGCCGATCGTGCACAGGACAAGATCGTCGAACCGGGCGTCCGCCTCGAAACACCGGACGGGTCACACGGATTCTCCTGTGACATGTTGGTCATATTCGAAGGTCGCGTCTGCTGGCGGTGAGGGTTGTTGATCAATATCCTCCTCGAGCGCAAATTGGATCGAGCTCGTCAAGACTTTGGGCAGTTGTTTCACAATGTGGCTGGTCAGCCCCACGAGATAGCTCGCGCAGGATCGAAGCGTCGGAACATACGCTTTCGCGTGCGTGCTCGCGTTCAACAAGCAATTGGGGGCTAAATCCAAACGAGGCGCAGAGCTCTAGCAAGACCGTCTTTTTCTACCTTAGAGTCCACCGGCTTACTCCGGTAGAGCTTCTAACACCAGGATCCTTTTGCTGGAACATCCGATAAACAACTGAGTGCCATCCGCGGTGAATTCCAAATCTTGGACGTAGCCTTCAGCCTCGGTGGACGTGAAAACCTCACACCAACGATCGGTGTCCCATAATCGGACGCTTAAGTCCTCGGCACCCGACGCCAAGCGATTTCCATCCGGCGAAAACTCGATACTCAAGACTCGCGCCGAATGTCCCCACAATTCACGGCTTTTCCCGGTGTGGCGATCGTAGATGAGTAATTTTCGGCTGTCACCACACATAGCCAGATCGATCCCTCCGCCCATGCCTCGAGCGCTTGGGCCAATCTGCTCTACGTCAACAATTTATTGAGCATTCGCGATCAATACATGGGCTGGTGCTGGTCTCTAGCGATCGAAGAGCAGTTTTATCTGATAGCTCCGATCTTGTTGCTTATAATGATGAGGTTCTCTCGCTATCCCTTGCGCTGGATGCTAGTGCTGCTGGCCATCTCCGGCTTCCTCCGGTTCGCGATCATTCGCACTTATGATTTCACATTTCCGTTTACTGGAGCACCGGACACCGACGAGTGGGCGCTGCGGTTTGATGTGATTTACGACAAATTGCACGTCCGCTATGGCGGCCTGTTAGCAGGAGTCATGGGAGCTTACTTGTCACTGTATCACAGCCAGAAAATCGCACGCTGGATTGGGACGCCTGTCCGTGCCAATTCAATTCTTATCGCTGCGATGTTACCAATGTGGTGGATCTCAAACACATCACGGGGTTCTGATTGGTACGCTACGATTCCCAAGTTCGTTTCCCAATTGATTAACTCGCATCAGCGAGACATTTTTTCGATCGGCATTCTACTGGTCATCTTGTTGGCGATTCACGGGCAAGGATTGCTTTCAGCCGTTTTTCGCAGATTGCTCTCGTCACGACTTTTGTACCCCGTCTCACAGCTTTCATACTCGATGTATCTTTTGCATGAGATGTACATGCTCTGGCTCTTCCCCAAGACTGCGCCGTGGCTGAGTGCCAATCTCGAGATCGGTGCGGATGGCGTTATCCTCGTCAATGGATTATTGGTCTCTGTTATGACGGTCGTCTCTGCTGGACTACTCTACCTTTGGATCGAACGCCCCTGCATGGATTTTCGTCAATCCAAACTTTTCGTTGGACGTGTAGCCGCTACTGACACAACCACCCCAGCCGTTCAGTCATCCATAAGTACACAGTAATACGGTGACGCAGTCCCTAGCCCTGCGGTTGGCGGTTTCTTCAGCACCGGTAGATTAAACGCGTAGTGTTCAGGTTCGTAGATCCGAGATCGGTCGAGTAATACCGACTCGACAAATGGCCTAGGATTATTAGGCACTTTGAAATCCTCACAAATACGCTCGTTCGGCGTCCTCAGGCTGGCGAGAAACCAAGTCGAGTGGCAAGAACGGGCTCGCCAGAACGCCAGAGAAATGAATCACTTCATGCACCAACTCGGCGATGCGTTGGCCGCAACGTCTGATGAAGACCAGAGTGTGAGCGGCAAGAGGCTAAGACAGCTCCAGCTGCATGCAGTTGATTTTGGAATGTGCCCCCAAGACTAGTTCAGTTCAAGTCGGATGAGGACGAGTTATTTTTTTTGATTCCTCTTGAAATGATGCAACCTCTTTTTCCAAGTCGTCCAAGGTGAACATGTTGTCGAGTTGGCTCCGAGACGGGAAATCATCTTCCGCATTCTCCGTAAGGTTCTTGAGTCGATAGTACCGAAATGGTCTGTCGCAATCCCAACTGGTACAATTTCGCTTGACGTAGCCGATATAGACCCATGTTTCTATGAATGCAATTTCACGTTCGTCGTGCAAAATCACACGAAATCGGTAGACAACGTCTCCTGGCCGAACATTCTCTTTGATCATTTCAGCAAATGCCTCACTATCGCACATCTGGAGTGGGGTTGCTTGTGGACAAAGTTGCAGATTTAGTGAGAGCTACCATGCTCCGATTGTAAGCAAAGTTGACACTGAGCTGCTGCGCCACTTGGCGTTTATGCCGAAGATTGTTGTCCAGTTCCTTCCTTATGCGAGAGGCCAGTCTGCCATTAAAACGAACAACAGATTGGGAACCGAAAGAATTGCCATCATCTGTTGCGAGCACGACACCGTAGAGCGACTTCAGCACACCATCTACCTCAAGCCCATTTGTTCCGCGGGGAATCGGCAAATGAAGTTCAGTTCTTTGCGGATTGAGAGAATTTTCGCGGCGTCATGAGGCGGATGCTATGAGATTTCGAAATGTTTCGGGAGGAGACCATTACGGAATTATAGCCGATAGCTGGCGTGGGCAAAGAGCATGCAATGTTGATCAATAAGCCCCTCCTTTTCTCTTGGCCTCAATGGCCGTTTCGCTTTTGACATTTGTTGCTCTCCGAAGGTGAATACGTGCGGACGACCACTTGAGAAAGATAATGGTGCCAAAGATTGCAGCTAACGGTATCGCGATCCAAACGCCCTGGATTGCAGCCCAAACACAACAGCTGGCACACCAGACTCCAAGAAAACCGTCTGAATAGCTTAGTTGCCTCCTCATGGCTTATTTTCCTCGTAATCGATTGGCTCGCCAGGCGACGAAACTGGGTGGGCACGCCCAAGACTTGGAAGCATACATACACGTGAGGTTTTGAGCTGTTGTGCGAAGGTGACCATCCCGAATTATAGACAATTGGGTGTCTGGTTAGGGCAAGAACGATACGCAAGCATTCGGAAATGCCTGCGTGGCTGGCCGTTGCCTGTGACGCTGGCACGAATCACCAATCAGCAAACGCTTCGAACTGAGGCAATCGCAACCTTTTTCGCCACTTGAGGCTAACTTGTTTGTTGTTGTGAACTTGGCTAAATCAATCTTGGCCCGATGTCCAACGCTCCTCGCCGCCTTGGCTTACGAAGTCGATTTAGCCAAGCAGTTGTTGCTTCATCGACACGGGGTCGGATGGCAGCCCGCGTGATTGCGAATGGTATCGGGACAAGTGGTCGTCACGCGGCAAGCCGACTGGTCGTGCTCGCAGGCTCAGGGGCAAGTGCATGCGGCGAGATGTCGAATCGCTCAGGCTGGGCGATCGCGAAGGCGCTGTTGGAGTTCCGCGAGACGCGCGCTGTAAGTGTAGCCAACCCCAAGTCGACCAGTTCTTGATCGGTGCTTACCGAATCACCAAGCAGTTCTTCGAGCATCTGAACCTTGCCAGCTAGCTTGCCTTCTTCACGTCCTTCCTCACGCGCACCGGACAGTGCCCACTCGTAGTCACGTTGGGCTCTCTCGCTTGGTCGTACATCTGCTTGTCCTCCGTCTTTTCAGAGATGATTTGAATCGTGTTGATCGCCGTCTCGAATTCGAGACCCAGTAAAAGTCGCCGCAACTCGTCGGCCGTGTAATCCTGGGCACGCAATAGCAGAAAAGCCCACTGGTCAAGCTTGCTTTGCGCGGCAAATCGTCGACTCATCTAGATTATACTTCAACAGTTCGACCGTATGCACCTCGATTGCGTTTTGCAATTCACGTCCGCTCTGCCGGTCGATCATCTGAAAACGATGGTGAGCTTGGCGAGTGTCGCGGAACAGTACATGATTCAGCAGGCAAATCGATAGCGCTGGATCAGCGTCGGCATAGCTACTACCCTTGGACAATTGGTCCACAAACATGCTCGATGCATAGTAAACGAGCCGCTCGATGAGCCCCGCATAGACCGAGACCTGCATTTCCACGTTCAACCAGCGATCCGCGGAGTCGCGGCAGCGAACGTCCAGCACAATTAGCTTGCTGTCGGCAAACTCTTGATAGTTGAAGGGGTTCAGGATTTCGACGGCCACGATTGGCTGCGGAAACTTGAGAATCGCGTTCAGCAGCCCGATCAATGCCGCCGCATTTTCCGGCGAGCCGAAGATTTTTTTGAATGCAAGTCGACAGTGGGTTTGATTCCAAGTGACATCGTGGGACCATTTGGCGATCAGGAGAGGGCATGAGAGCAATCATTGTAGCCACTCAGCTCGGCCATCTACCCTCATGGCATCAAATTGGATGTTGCGGACACACCATCACCGCACAGCCGCAACCTCTAAATGGCCATTTTCCAACTTGCAGATCCAGCGTACCAAATGCTGTGTCCGCTGTGTCCGTATCCCTGTGTTAATCAGTTGCATAGATTCTAAGAATTCCCATCCAACCAGCACGGCAGCTCATTGCTCATTTGAATACTGTATGTACATGGAGTCTTCCGTTGATCTTAACTTGGATTTGCACGTTTCCGCTTGAACGTTCCTCAACGACGTCAATTAGCTTGGAGAGCTCATTGTTTGACCTCAAAGATCCATGAACTACGACTGCCTTTAGTTTTCGGTTGACTATCGCCATCTCTAAATCTCGAAACTCGTCAAATGGCCTAAGTGTGTCTGAAAGCTGATCTGCTTCATAATGCAGACGTTCGCGAACGGACCAACTACTTAAAACGAGCGAAACAGCCGGCCACCAGCAAGAATAGGACCTGCCTTATCCTCACGGCCATCTTCCCTTCTTGTGAATCCTGTAGCGCCTCACCGTAGTGTTTCTTCGTCCACCCAGGGCCACACCTGCAGCTACATGTTCGAATCATGAATCTGAGGGCACGGCCCCATGTCTGGCATCCGAGCAGGGTCCCAAGGGCCTTGATAGGAATTTGCCGTCAAGACAGCACCGTAAAATGCTCGAGCCCAACGAGAGCAAATACCCATGGTACCGTTCATTATAATGAAACGGAAATCCTCCTTCGTACCACCAAACGCTGTTGTAACCGAACTAGCAATGGCGAATGGGATTCCAGTGGACGTTATTCTCCAGTGTACTGCCGACAGCATCTGCGATATTCATGGATTCGACCATGCGCTGCCTTTCGTCGCAGCCATTCGGGATACTAGGTCCGTTTGGATTGCATTGGCTACAAGAATCGCAGTCTCCCGACAAGCGGTGAAACAGCCAAATGCGCAATTGCCAGTCTCTAGTCGGAAGTTCGCTAGGATTCCAAATCACAGGAACGCGATCATGGGGGGCGATTACAACAGGGGAAGATATTTGCATCAATCTAACAGTGTGGGTCAAGCCTTCAACTTCTGCGAATTGAGTGATGACGGTATCCGAAACATATCGTCAAATAGAGCGCGCGCTGGCGGCGCGTGCGAGTATTGTCGGCTCGTTGAATCTGCTTGTGGAGTGACTTTTCACATCGAACACATTCTGCCGGAATCGAAAGGTGGAAAAACCACACTATCAAACCTCGTTCTGAGTTGCCCAGGCTGCAATTTGGCAAAAGGCGCCAGAACGCATGCAAATGATCAGTCCCAAATTTTAAGGCCGCTTTTTTCAATCCGCGCGACTACGAACCGGCCCATTTGGCTTGGTACCTTCATTTCATACTTGCATGCGAAACGGGAGTTGTCTCCGGCAGAACGCCAGTCGGCGAAGCGACGGTTGCTGCACTTGATATGAACAGTCCGAACCGACTGTATGCAAGGAAGCTACAGGTTCAGATTGGACTAATCAGTTAGCGTAGCTTGTCAGGTCGTTACCGTTGAAAATAGTGGTCAGGCGTCCGCCTCCGTGTCGGGCTTTTCAGCGGGATGGGTTTTGGCGTGAGTATCGAGTAGTTTCTTCAAGCTGACGAAAATTGCATTTCGAGCCCAGACTGATTTCGGCCCTGCATAGCTGGTCGTCACGCGGCAAGCCGACTGGTCGTGCTCGCAGGCTCAGGGGCAAGTGCATGCGGCGAGATGTCGAATCGCTCAGGCTGGGCGATCGCGAAGGCGCTGTTGGAGTTCCGCGAGACGCGCTGTAAGTGTAGCCAACCCTAAGTCGACCAGTTCTTGATCGGTGCTTACCGAATCACCAAGCAGTTCTTCGAGCATCTGAACCTTGCCAGCCAGCTTGCCTTTTTCCAGCCCGAGTTGCTCGCCTTCCTCACGTCCTTCTTCACGCGCACCGGACAGTGCCCACTCGTAGTCACGTTGGGCTCTCTCGCGTTGGTCGTACATCTGCTTGTCCTCCGTCTTTTCAGAGATGATTTGAATCGTGTTGATCGCCGTCTCGAATTCGAGACCCAGTAAAAGTCGCCGCAACTCGTCAGCCGTGTAATCCTGGGCACGCAATAGCAGAAAAGCCCACTGGTCAAGCTTGCTTGCGCGGCAAATCGTCGACTCATCTAGATTATACTTCAACAGTTCGACCGTATGCACCTCGATTGCGTTTTGCAATTCACGTCCGCTTTGCCGGTCGATCATCTGAAAACGATGGTGAGCTTGGCAAGTGTCGCGGAACAGTACATGATTCAATAGGCAAATCGATAGCGCTGGATCGGCCACGGCATAGCTACTACCCTTGGACAATTGATCCACAAACATGCTCGATGCATAGTAAACGAGCCGCTCGATAAGCCTCGCATAGACCGAGACCTGCATTTCCACGTTCAACCAGCGATCCGCGGAGTCGCGGCAGCGAACGTCCAACACAATCAGCTTGCTGTCGGCAAACTCTTGATAACTGAAGGGGTTCAAGATTTCGACGGCCACGATTGGCTGCGGAAACTTGAGAATTGCGTTCAGCAGCCCGATCAACGCCGCCGCATTTTCCGGCGAGCCGAAAATCTTCTTGAATGCAAAGTCGACAGTGGGTTTGATTCCAAGTGACATCGTAGGACCATTTGGCGATCAGGAGAGGGCATGAGAGCAATCATTGTAGCCACTCAGCTCGGCCATCTACCC
>JAWKTR010000018.1:0-154121 GCA_041398985.1 Pirellulaceae bacterium | reverse complement strand
TTCTCTCTCCGACTAGCGCAAACGATACGTCAAGCACTTGGTAACGCGAGCGCGAGAATCTCACGCTCGGCCCCTACGAGTGCTTCCCATATAAAGACGGACGAGATTCCAAATTCTTACACCGATCCCCCCACTTTTTTACGAAAAACTTTCCCGCATCAGACTGCTGTGTCCGCGCTCCCCCGCGCTTGTCCGCGCTCCCCCGCGCTCCCCGAGAATTGCTGTCACGGCTTCGCCGTTTTTTGCGACATGGGCTACGATGTTCGGCCAGTTGACACCGGCGGCTACTTACTGCCACGGCTCCGCCGTTCGTGCGTCACTGGGCGCTGGGATCTGACACGCTTACCCGGGCTGCTGCGCAGCCGCGGCTGGACCGTACTCGTATCGAAACCGGGTGCTGGTCGACCACGAGCACAAGCACGAATACTGCCGATGGCTGAGTACGGGTAGGATTGAGCTTATGAGCAACCGTTCAAGGCCGAAGTCAGTGAACGGGTACAAAAAAAAAATCAAACCCTGACATGCACCCTGCATGTGCTGCGTCCGCGCACGGTCTCATCCAATGCAGAGTGCTGTGCAGAGTGCTGTGTCCGCGCGGTCCCTCCCACCATAGAGTGCTGTGTCCGCGCGCAGTTCTCCCAATAGAGTGCTGTGTCCGCGCGCAGTTGCGATAGAGTGCTGTGTCCGCGCGCGGACGCGCGGTCACCGCCTGAAATCACAGGGTTGTTATGTGTGCCTATTGATCGAGGCAAACGGATAGTCCGTTACAGTAGTCTGACACCTTCGTCGGAATTCTTCAGACAGTGTTTGCATACCGCTGCGAGGGCTATTTCACGGATCCGTTAGATTGGGAGCCCACACGCCTGGTTGAATCTCAGGAGTTTTTCCGGAAGGCGGCAAGGTGGTCTTGATGGCAAGTTTCAACTGACTTGATAACTCTTCGACGGTAATTGCGTGCTCGTTCTGCTCAGCGAGATTCGTCAACTCGCGGGGATCGGAGACGTGATCGTAGAGTTCGCGTCCCATCCTGCCTTCGTCCCACTCGGTGTAACGCCATCGCGCCGTTCGCAGGCTGTAGCCAAAGAAGCGGGAACTGCCTGAACCAGCATTGGTCGTCACCGATGCTCGATTCGGAACGCGCCTCATCACTTGCGTAATGGCCCAACCCCGTCCGACTGCTTCGGGATCCTTGAGCATCGGCGACAAATCCTGTCCTTGAAGATTGTCAGGCGGGTTGAGGCCGCAAAGGGATGCAAGAGTTGGAAATAGATCGACTTGTGAAACGGGAGTGGAAACCTGCGCACCTTGATTGGGCATCCTCGGATCGACGATCAAGAGCGGTACACGTGCGCTTTCTTCAAAAAGGCTCATTTTTTGCCACAAGCCATGCTCACCCATGTGGTAACCGTGATCGCTGGTAAAAACGATGATGGTGTTCTTATCCAAGCCCAGCCTCTCGAGGGCACCGACCACATGCCCGACCTGTGCATCCATAAAACTGATACTGGCCAAGTAAGCCTGCAACGTTTCTCTACGCAGCTCATCTGTTAGCTTGTCTTGCTCTTTTTTGTAGCTGCCGAGCCCAGCCGCAGGAATGTCGGCTTGGTCTTCCTTAACACCTTGCACCACACGCATCTGATCGACAGGGTAGAGGTCGAAGTAGTTCTGTGGTGCCACATACGGTGTGTGCGGACGAAAGAAACCGACGGCAAGGAAAAATGGCTTCTCAGTTCGCTTGGCACAGCGCTCGAGCACCCAGGCAGCCTCTTCGGCCATCATCCCGTCAGTATGCTCGCGGTCTGCTTTGGGCGACGCGAACCAACTGAGGGTGCCTCCGAACTGCCCAGGCGTCAACGAAAAGATGCGATCCTCTTCTTCTAGTCGATCGACACCGGCTGGATTGATTTCCATTTCCCATGAAGCAGGATCATCATGCCCATTCGTGCCAACCGACTTCGGTACGTTGTAATGGTAGAGCTTGCCGATTCGGGCGGCGAAGTAGCCTGCATTTCGGAAGACTTGCGGCATGCTGGGTTGAGACGGAATCGTTTGACGAAATATTTGAGCATTCGCTAGAATCCCCGTGCTATTCGGATGGAGTCCCGTTAGCAACGAGTTTCGACTTGGCCCACACAACGGAAAAGTGCAATAGGCACGATCAAACAAAACGCCTTTTGCTGCGAGCCGATCGATATTCGGTGTCTTCGCGCGAGGATCACGGTAACATCCCAGCATATTGTTTAGATCGTCGGACATGATAAATAACACGTTGGGCGGTCGCTCATTTGCTTTTGCATGGTTACATGCCGTGTTGATGAGCAACGCGAGCACGCAAAGAAATTGAGTTTTCACTATGTCGGCTCCTTGTTTAGACCGCTGATTAGAACTCTGGCTAGAACTCTCGTAATCAATGTTTCACTTGCCCTTACTTGTTGCTGGCAAGCATGTAATTCTGTGCGACCAACTGAAACGCTTGGATCTGTGCTTCACGCCACATGTCGTCTTGTCCAAGTACCGATCGCATCTGTTCGGCTACAGCGGGGGCGGCTGCGATCGCTGCGGCTGCGTCCAAGAATAACATCCGCGTGCGGCGCGCCAGCACGTCCTCAAGTGTAAGCGCCATTTCGGCTTTCACAAAGTATTCTATTGTGGCGCGGGTCGGCGCATGCATCTCGGGGCCATGGGGGGTGAACTCCGAGGGCTGGCTGTCACTCAACTTTATTTGTGCAGTTACCGATTTGCAGTACGGTAAGTCACCGAGTCTAGCCGCCAAGTCGACTATGTCTTCACCCATTTGCCGATACGTCGTCCACTTGCCACCTATCACGCTGATCAAGCCGCTGGGAGCGACGTCAATGACGTGCTCGCGCGAAAGCTTTGCTGTCGATGTTCCCGTATGTGCGGTGGCCACCAACGGCCTTAAGCCCGCAAACATGGAACGCACGTCGCTACGCTTCGGCGCGCGAGTGAAATAGCGGCTCGCATGTTCGAGCAAATAGTCAACTTCGCTGGATTGCGGTCGAGGGTCACGACTGATCGTATCTACAGCGATGTCGGTGGTACCGAGCAGGGTTGAGCCCAACCAAGGGATGGCAAATAGTACGCGTCCATCGTCGGTATCCGGAATCATAATTGCATGGTTGGTTCCTAGAAAATCGCCTGGCAAGACCAAGTGTGTACCCTGGCTAGGTGCAATGCGTGGCGTATTATTGCCCGACGGTCTCTCACATGGATCGAGTGCCAAAATGCGCTCTGAAAAGACTCCCGTGGCGTTGATGATGACTTTGCCCAAGGCTTCGACAGCCTGCCCCGTTTCGTTATCGACGAAGATCACGCCTCGCAGTCTACCGTTGGCCACCAGCAGTTCACGTACGGGTGCATAGTTCACCACGGTCGCGCCTTGCGCTGCCGCACCGGCGGCTAGTGCAATTGCGAGTCGTGCATCGTCAAACTGTCCATCGCTGTAAGCGACACCACCCCGAAGCTGCTGCGTGCGCAATGACGGTAGCAGCTCAGCCGTTTGGCTAGCGGACAGCAAACGCGTCGGGGCCAAGCGAAGTTTTCCCGCGAGTAGATCATAGGACTTCAGACCAGCCCAATAGTACCAACGCTTGCCCCAACCGTAGGCTGGAATAACAAAGCGCAGGGGGTGCACGATGGGTCCGGCATTGTCTAGCAGCAGCCCACGTTCACGTAGTGAGTGCCGCACCATTGCGAGTTGTCCTTGACGCAGATAGCGCACACCGCCGTGGATCAACTTGGTCGAACGACTCGACGTTCCTTTGGCAAAATCTTCAGCTTCGAGCAGCAGCGTGCGATATCCGCGACTGGCGGCATCGAGAGCGGTACCCAGTCCCGTGGCTCCGCCGCCAATCACAATCAGATCCCAAGGCGTTCGGTCACACTGAATGCGGAGCAGAGCGTCCGCACGATTCATCAATTGATGTTGACTCATGTCGCCCAGCTTTTCGAGCGTTCCAACGCCCGGTGCCAACCATTGCGCAGCTGGGCAGCTTGCGCCTTAGGCATCTGAGGTTCGAAGATCCGGTCCAACTGCCAATGCGATTCTAGATCCCCCATGTTCTTCCAGAATCCTACAGCCAGTCCTGCCAGATAGGCAGCTCCCAAAGCGGTCGATTCGAATGATTTGGGTCGCAATACGGGTACGCCTAAGATATCGGCTTGGAATTGCATCAGGAGGTTATTCATGGCGGCGCCGCCATCGACACGCAGCGATTTGATTTTTATTTTCGAATCGGCTTGCATGGCTTGTAGCACATCAGCTGTTTGATAGGCGATCGATTCAAGGGCAGCGCGAGCAATGTGTCCGCCGGTTGCCCCGCGCGTCAGTCCGGCAATGGTGCCTCGTGCAAAAGGGTCCCAATGCGGGGCTCCCAAACCGGCGAAAGCGGGCACTAGATACACACCACCATTGTCGGGTACGCTCAACGCCAGCGGCTCGACCTCAGCCGACTTCTTGATAATCTTTAATCCGTCGCGTAGCCATTGCACGGCAGCGCCGGCGATGAACACGCTGCCTTCGAGCGCGTATTCGGCTCGTTTACCGATTTGCCATCCATAGGTCGTGAGCAAGTTATTCTGGCTAACTCGCGGCTGATTGCCAGTATTCATCAGCATGAAACATCCTGTACCGTAAGTGTTCTTGACCATGCCTGGCTGAGTACACAGTTGTCCAAACAACGCGGCGTGCTGATCGCCTGCGATGCCGGCGACAGGAATTGACGCTCCGAACAGCTTCTTATCCGAATGACAAAAGATTTCACTCGACGAACAAATTTCCGGCAGGATTTGCCGTGGAATCTTGAGTGCTTTCAAAAGTTCATCGTCCCAAGCACACAGTGAATATCACCGCGAGTAGTGTCCGCCCTGCGTTCGTCACATCGGTCTTATGTACAGCTCCAGTTGCCGCTTGCTGACCTCCAGTCAACTTCCATAGCAACCACGAATCGACCGTGCCAAACGCCAGCTCTCCCGACTTGGCCAATGTACTTGCATGAGGAGATATGATCCAACAGCCAAAGTCAATTTCGTACCTGAAAAATAGGCGTCGATTACGAGTCCCGTCTTGGAAGTGATCGTATCGGCCGCAGCGGACTTTGGTTTTCACAGTGCGCTTGCGGTGCGACGATCTTGCCATACAATCGCACGGTGCAGCGGTTGGCCAGTCGTCTTGTTCCACAGCACAGTGGTTTCGCGTTGATTGGTAATCCCAATTGCCGCGATGTCTTTGCGTCAACTTTGGCTTTTGAAGAGCCGCGCCGGGCCGCAGCCAGTTGGCTGCTCCAAATTTCTGGATCGTGTTCTACAACCGGTTGCGGAAAGAATTGTTCGAATTCCTTCTGTGCTACGCCTGCAATGGAACCGTCGTTATTCAATACTAGGGCACGCGAGCTGGTTGTGCCTTGGTCGAGTGCCAGTATGTATTTGCCCATTTGCTACCTTTTCGTGTTTGGCTAAATCTAAGTCAGACAGGAAAGGGTCGGGAGTCTTTTCAGCAGCATCCATTTCCCATGCGATACCGCTGGTAGGAAGATGTGGCTGCAATTGGGTGGACAATTTTGGGCTGAAAAGACTCCCGACCCTGTCACAAGTCGGTACATCGTGAACGGTTACGATTAACTTAAGCGATTGGGGATGTGGCGAGCTTCGACTTGATAGTTACTTTTGCCTGATGGAGTCGCCCAGTGGACTGCGTTGGCAATAACGCGTCGAACTTGGTTGTGGAAATAGATGGGGTACGTTTCGTGTCCGGGACGAAAGTAAAAGATTTTGCCCGCCCCGCGCCGAAATGTGCAGCCGCTGCGAAAGACTTCGCCACCAGCGAACCAACTGATTAACAGCAGTTCCTCCGGTTGCGGGATGTCAAAATGTTCGCCATACATTTCTGTTTCGGGTAGCTCGATATAGTCTCCGTCGATGCCAGCCAGGATTGGGTGTCCAGGACTGGTAATCCACAGACGTTCGATTTCTCCAGCTTCGCGCACCGCAACATACACTCCGTGCCCATCAATTAGCGGAAAGATTTTTGAACCGTGTCCACTATGCAGAAACGATCAGTCCCATGCCGTCGAGCACACGTCGCTTGACTTTGGCCACGATCGCATCATCGACCTGGTCATGTGCGGCGTGGCCCCACCACAACATCACGTCCGTACGCTGGAGCACTTCCTCGCTCAGCCCATGTTCTGGTTCGTCGAGAGTAGCACAGTTTACGATGACTGCATTGCCCAGGTGCTCTTCAATTGCCGATTTCAAGACGCTGTGAATGCCGGCGGGGTAGATGCTCTTGACGTCATCCTTCTCCCGTTCGTGTTTGAATTCATTCCAAACGGTAACGTGGGTCTTGATCATAGTTCTTCACGTCATTGAGAATATAAGGTTGGAGAGTCGCGCCCCATGAGTTCATTCTGCAACTGCGCCGATATTTGGTCGAACTGCAGTGCAAACTCACTAGGGGCTCCTGCCGGTGGAATCCGATACAGATTGAATATCACTACCGGGAAGCTTGTGGCCGAGCTTTTCGCGTTTGGTGGCGAGGTAAGCGGCGTTGTGGGGATTGGATTCTGAAATAATCGGCACTTGGTCGACGACCCGCAGGTCAAAGCCTCGCAAATTGAAGGCTTCTGATTTCTTCGGATTGTTGGTCAACAAGCGCACTTCACTCAATCCCAAGTCCTTTAAGATTTGAATGCCCACGCCGTAGTCACGCATGTCGGCCTTAAAGCCCAGCGCATGATTGGCTTCGACGGTATCCATCCCTTGCTCTTGCAAAGCGTAAGCGCGGATCTTCTGTGCTAGTCCAATTCCACGGCCCTCCTGTGGCAGGTAGACCAGCGCTCCACGCCCCTCGGCGGCAATCATCTTCAGAGCCATCTGCAATTGATCGCCGCAGTCGCAGCGGAGGGACTGCAGCAAGTCTCCCGTAAAGCAACTGCTGTGCATTCGCACCAGTGGCGCTTGCGGCAAGTTGCCTACGAGATCTCCCATGAAGATTGCGATTGGCTCCTGGGTTTCGAACTGCACGTCATATATGGCAATTTCAAACTCTCCGAACCGAGTTGGTAGTTTAGCGTGCGCGGCGCGTGAAACCAGCTTTTCATTGACGCGTCGATGAGCGATGAGCTGTTCGATGGTAATGATTTCCAGGCCGTGTTGTTCGGCGAGTTTCAATAGGTCATCGCGCGTTGCCCGATCTCCGGTTTCATCCAGAATCTCAGTCAGCACACCAGCCGGGGCTAAGCCAGCCATTCTTGGCAGGTCGACCGACGCTTCGGTATGCCCAGCTCGTCGCAACACCCCGCCTTCCATGGCTAATAACGGGTACACATGACCCGGACGTACGAAATCGGTCACCGTTGAATTTTCGGAGGCCAAGCGGCGAATGGTCTCGGCGCGTTCCTGAGCGGTGATACCTGTCTTACTGCCGTTGTAGTCGACGGGCGTCAGAAAAGCAGTTCGCAGGGGGCGTTGTTATCCTCGACCAATGGCTTCAAATGCAGTCGATCACACGTGTTTGGCAAGATTGGGCAACACAATTGTCCCCGACCGCGGGCATGAAATTGATCGTTTCGGGCGTCACCAACTCCGCTGCGCAAATGAAATCGCCTTCATTTTCACGATCTTCTGCATCGAGTACGATCACCACCTCTCCGCGGCGAATAGCATCGACAGCGGCTGAAACGGAACTGAATTGCTTGGTCATGGGTCAACTTGTGTTGCAAACGACAGGAAATCTACCATTGAAAGTGGAGGTGGCTGGCCACTCCTGAAGACATGCCACTGATTATACGCACCAAACGAGATACGTGGGATCGTGCGTGAGGCTACGCACATGCACATTTAAAGGTCGTAGATCGACAAGTGCCGGTAGTAGACTTCCAAGCAGAAGATATTGAAGCAGGTAGTATATAGGCGTCCGCCTGATGTGCCGTGTGCATCTCGCGATGGATCCCAGCTGCCAATTTCGTCACCTTCTTTGGTTTGCATCGATGGCAAGACGCGCCGCATGGCGTTGTTCCATTCGTCCCAGGCTGGCCCGCCAACGTGATGCAGAACTTGTGTCGCATAGTACCAAAAGTACACGCTATAGACTTCGTCCCCCAACTCTGGCGTGGCTCGTAGAAGATCATCGTCAATGGCTCGCAAGAGCGCCGGATGTGTCTTTGGCCAACCGAGAATGATGCGACAGAAAAGCCCCTCTGCGGTCATGCTTAGGCTGGGTTCTTCAAACAGATTGTAGGCGTAGCGTGAGTCTTGTTCGTACGAAACGCTATCCAGAAATTTTGACACGACTTCGATTTTCTGATTGTCGACGCCGAGTCCCGCCATCTTGCCAGTTTCGAGAGCCATCAGAAACCAACCGGTGACCGATAGGTCGGCATCCTCGCGGGGCTCATAGCGCCATCCATTCAATTTGCTTTGCGACCACTGTGCAAAGCTGATCGCCTTGTCGGCAGCGATTCTCATTTCCGAGTCACCAGTCAGCGCGTAGGCTTCGATGACGGTAATCGTAGCGATGGCTTGAGCGTACATTTGCTGTCTGGAGTGCGCAGCATTGGCAAAGAATCCGTCCTCGTCTTGCTGTTTGAGTAAGTATTTAAGGCCCATCAGGACTTCGTCGGCATATTTTCCACCTCGATGGGTATGGCCGGCTCCCAAGAAAGCATTGAGGGCTAAAGCCGTGGCGGCGGTCGAATTTTCGAATGTGCCGCCGTTGGAGTACGGGCCTTTAAGGCTCCAACTGCCATCACTCTTTTGCTGCTTGGCCAGCCAGGCTAAACCCAATTCCACGGCATCTTCAGTAGCCGCTGTGCCTCCGTATCGGGCGAGCAATCTTTCTTTAGCACTACCACTTCGCCCGCTAAGGGCTCGGGCAATTTTATCAAGCGGCATGGTGTTGGAGTTGGCGTTTGGCACCATGTGATTCAAAGTTGACAACTCAACTAAATCGAGCTTAAGCAGCTCGGTGGCCGTCGAAGGAGCAACCGTTGAATCGTCAATAGTCATTGGTTCGTCAAAGGCAACGTTATCCGTGCCGAATAGTGCGAACTCGCCGATCTCCGTCGAATTCCCGCTGGAGAAAAATAAAGTGAACGGACCACTGCTCATCTTGCGCAACGGGATCAAAGCTAATACTAACAAGGCAGCGACGTGAACGATAAAACTGACCAACCATGATGGCGGCTTACGACGGTTTGCATCAGGCTCGCCGATCCTCCCAACGCTGCGCCCACGATGTCGGCGGCCTGATTTTTCGCGCGTTGCTGCCTGCCGCGATGCCTGTTCGCCAACTGGTTGCCGACTCGGTAGGCTTCGATTTGCGAGGCTCTGCGGTCGAGGGGGCGTTAGGGGAGGAGCCTGCGGTTGACGCGGGATTTGACCTGCCGAAGAAAGCGGTGGAGCTGGGGGAGGCGGTATGACTGGTGGCGGCGGGATCAGCGACGGAGGCACCGGGGCCGGCGCGGGTGGCAAGGACGGACGTGCTTCGTTGGATTGCGACAAGTGTTCAACCGCGTAGGCAAGCCACTCCGAAGGCTTGCGTTACCTACGATACTGGAATCAAACTCGGCTACGGAGATACCGAGCTAGGTGCGACCGCTGCGCCGTTGCTTCAATTCTCGACTCGCAGACAACAACGCTTGTTGTTCGGCCATCGACAATGCTGATGACCCTTCGCGATGTAACTTACGCAGAATTTCATCGACATCAACCTGTGGATCGATTGAGTCCGGTTGGTATCCGCCATTCAAGATTTCGTCGGCCGATTGGCTGGCTTCCTCGATATAGTTGGTTACCGGGTCATCCCCTCTGCTACCATCATCGTCCGCAAATGTGCCAAGATTCAGACTGGGAACCTCGGAATGTGCAAAGTCGGTGCGAGCCATGCGCGGTGCAAGAGGCGCATACTGCTCTTCGATTTCTTCTGCGCGCGACGTCTCCCAGCAACTGGCTACGAACAGGTAGACCGCTGCGGCAACAGCCACATACCAGCCCACGATCTCTTTGCCAAAGACAAATCCAAGCAAAACGGCTGTGAGCCCGGCACCTAGCAGGACCGCTGCCAGGTGGGAGTCAAAGGCAGCGATGCGGCGAAATACGTGCGGTTCCTGGGTATTTCGATTTCGCTTTGAGTAGAACGCAAACACCGCTGCCCGTGCATCAAAAGGTACGGTCGGTAGCAAGTTAAGCACGCCAATGAAGACATTGACCCACATGATCTGTGACGCCCAGGCTCGGCTGCTCCAGCCGCTGGTTACGTCCAATAACTGCGAAAACCGCAGTTCACTGCCTTCGGCGGGGATCATGGCTGCGTTGACCACCATTCCCAGCAGAATCATCCCGGCGGTTGCTAGCTGTCCAGCGGCGGCGTAGCCCAGAATGCGATTGGAAGGCAAATACTCGTAGTCGGTCGACAAATTGCCAGTTGGACCGACACTCGTTGTCATGTCCAACGAGTATACGCCGATTGACAGTTGTTGTGCGGCAATGCGCACCGTTAAGCTCACGACCCAAACGGCGGGCAAGGAGAATGCTAGCGTGCGCAGCTCGGCAAAATCTGCACGCGAATAGCTCAACAGCAGAACTAGGCCCGACAGTAACCCCAGGGTCAATAGCAGTGAAGAATGAATGTCGGCCTGCCCAAGCCCCCAACTGGTTGGGAGCCGCATAGTCCATGTGCGAATTCGCTGAATTAGGGTCATGACCGCCAGGGTACGTTGATGAAGAAACGGTCGAATCAGAGGGCACCGCAGCTTTTATGATAACAGCTTTGCTACAGATTCGCACGCAACTTTCGTTGATTTTGACCTGTGTCGGCTGTTGCGCAGGTCGTTAAGACCGTCTAAGGGTATCATCACCTCCTAAAAGATGGCCGCGCCTTCACCGAAGCCACCTTTCTTGGGGTTAAGGGTCAGGGCGGGAATGCCACCCAATTAAGGCCGGTTCACGTAGGCGGGGCTCTCCGAGACTCGCAGTCGCCAAGCACGTAGGCGGGTCTCTCCGAGACTCGCAGTCGCCAAGATTTCTTGCTTCATTCCGCGTCTCGGGAGAGACAATAAGCTACGTGCTTTTTCGACTATAACGAGGCCAGGCGACGTGATTCATCCATTGCATCTTCTGCCAACTGGATAAATTGGGGGTCCTGGGTACCCGCAAAAACCCGTTGGTAGGTAATGCTGAGAGCCGTAAAATTGAAGGGATCTTTCGGTTCCAATTCACATGCTCGGCGGCCATGTTTAACAGCCTCGTCAAATTGACCACTGAGCGTGAAAATTCGCCCAAGCGTCAAATGCGTCAGGACATGGTCGGGGTCCTCATCCAGGATTTCACGCAGCAACGCGACAGCTTCGTCTGTCTTGCCTTCATCTTTCAGTTTTTCGGCAGCGTTTGTTTTTTCGGCAATGGTGCTCATATTTTTATGCTTTAGCGGTGGTTGGTCCGGTCTTGGAATGCGAGTAAGCAGCGTGCGAGAATAAGTGAGCGGAATGGTGCTACCGGCGTTGTATGGTCGTTTTCCGGCTCACAACCGGCTAGAAGCGTCCTGCCCCTCACAGCAAATCGGACATTTATTGCTCGAACGATCTAAACGAATTATGGAATATCGCCGTGAGATCACAATCCCTGATCATACCTATGGGCATTCCTGTGGAATTCTTTAGTTCTTGATGGCATTGCGAAACTTGGCGTAGGCGGTGGGGTTCACAAAGAGGCCCAGCTTGCCGTTCCCGTATAGTAATGGAGCGACATGCTCCCAACCGGCTTGCTTCCGTACCTCTGATTCTTCTTTGTTTCGCGCAGACGACACAGAGTTAACGAACTAAACTTGATGTCAGAACTAGCGCTTCCACCCTTGGTACCTGCTAGAATTCCGCTACTGAGCAAGATTTTGTTCATGTTATTGCCTCGCAAAAGTCTCTGCGCTACTCACCATCCCGCCTGCGTTTAAGGATTAGCCGATGGCCAACAGGTCACCCCTCCATCACGTTAAGCAGCCGCTTACCAATTCTCGACGTCGTCTTACAGCCCGACGGCAAGGACGAATTCTAATCATATCCCTGGTGCTGCTAGCTATAATGGGTGGATCCGTATATGGGTTGTATGCTTCGGGGATGTTTGGCGGCGCAGCAACGAAGGCTGCTCCGTTGACTGAAGTAGTAACGAGCGGACCGTTTGATCACATTGTGCTTGAACAAGGTGAAGTCGAAAGTAGCAGCAATATCGATGTGATATGCGAAGTGAAGTCTCGGGGAGGTGCCGGTTTGCCCATTTTGTGGGTGATCGATGAGGGCACTTATGTGAAGAAGGGCGACAAGCTGGTTGAGCTGGATGCATCAGCGCTTGAGAATGAACTAAAGCAGCAGCGAATTCTTGTGTCGAGCGCGGAAGCCACGTTGATTAGTAGTGAAGCGCTTGTGCGAACGGCCGAAATCGCTCTGCAGGAGTATCTGCAAGGCACGTATCTCTCCGAACGGAAGGCAATTCTGAGTGAAACAGCTGTTGCCGAGCAAGAGTTGCGAAAAGCAGAATTGAACTTGGACAGTGCCCGCAGGCTGGCTGCCAAAGGAATGCTGAAAGGCCTTCAAATCGAGGCTGAAGAGTTTGCAGTCGTCAATGCCAAGAACGTCCTTGAGTCGGCCCAAGCCCGTTTGAAAGTCTTGGACGAGCTGACGAAGGAAAAAAACAAGGTCCAGTTTGAAAGCGATATCGAAGCGGCCAAGGCGCGCATGAAATCGGACACCAGTGTCTTGGCCGAGGAGCAGGACAAGCTTACGGAAATCGAAGAGCAAATCGCCAAGTGTGTGATCTTGTCGCCAGCCGAGGGCGTGGTGGTACACAATAATGAATTCAGCAGTCGGGGTGGCGCTGAATTTGTCGTCGAGCAGGGAGCGACCGTTCGCGAACGCCAAGTGATTATCAAACTGCCTGATCCATCAAAGATGCAAGTCAAGGCGAAAGTCAACGAGTCGCGGATAACGCTGATCAGTGCCGGCATGGCAGCCAAGGTCCGAGTGGGCGCAGTCGAAGGCGACATGTTGTCGCGAGTCAAGAAAGTCAACAAATACGCAGAACCCGGGAGTTGGTTCAGTTCGTCGGTCAAGGAATACGCGACGGATATCGAAATCCTGAATCCGCCAGAAAACATCCGCACCGGCATGACCGCCGAAGTGCGGATCTTCGTCAAGCAGATCCCCAATGCTCTTCAGATTCCCGTGCACGGCATTTATGAATACAAAGGTCGCCATTTTGCTTTGGTAAAGCAGGGCGAAGGTTGGGAAACTCGCGAAATCACGATTGGTGCGACCAACGAAAAAATGGTGACCATCGAAAGTGGGCTAAGCGAGAATGAAATTGTTGCCCTCGACCCACGCAACCATTTGGATCTTATGGATTTGCCAGTCATCGAAGATGTTACTGATCGTGATGAAATTGCGAGGATTGGTGCGAATGCCGAAGTACCAACTCCCCCGGTTGCTGAAGTCGATGGCCCGAGCGCAGCCCCTGGCGCCCCAGGCGAAGGCGGACGGCCTGGTGGTCGAGGCGGAGCTGGCGGACGCGGTGGTGGAGCAGGCGGTTTTGACCCTGCAACCATGGTCGATCGAACGTTCGAACAGTACGACAGTGACAGTGATGGTAAGCTCAGCGCTGAGGAATTGCAGTCACTCGACTCGCGTTTCCGCGATCGCTTTACTGGCTTTGATGCCAACGGCGACGGTAGTGTTGAAAAGGCCGAAGCACTCAATGGCTTTAAGAACATGCCGCGCGGTGGCGGAGGTCGGCCACCCCAATAAGCCAGCCCATTAAGCCAGCCAGCCAACGGGCTGCCCAGCTGCCTGTTGCATTACTGTCGTTACCATTCGATTGGATTTTTGTATGCATGCGTGTTCGATCCGAAACCTGACCAAAGAGTATGTCCTCAAGAGCGAAACGGTTCGCGCCTTACGCGGTGTTTCATTTGACGTTCCCGAGGGCGACTACGTGGCGATTATGGGACCCTCTGGTTCGGGAAAGAGTACGCTGCTAAATCTCCTTGGCTGCCTCGACCAACCCTCTTCGGGTGAGTTGCTGCTTGGGGCAGACAATGTCGCCACCATGACTGACGACCAATTGGCCGAAATTCGTTCGCGACGGATCGGTTTTGTGTTCCAGTCCTACAACTTGATTCAGCAGTTGACGGTTGTGGAAAACATCCAAGTACCCTTGTACTACCAAGGCAAACTTGGCGCGGCGGAGCGCAAACGCTGTACCGATCTGGCCGCTCGCGTCGGCTTGGGTGACCGACTCGACCACCGTCCGAATCAACTCTCTGGTGGGCAACAACAACGCGTGGCGATCGCTCGCAGCCTCGTTAATGATCCGTATTTTATCCTGGCGGACGAAGCGACCGGTAACTTGGACTCGAAGACCACCGCTGAAATCCTTGCCCTGTTTGATCAACTGAACAGCGAAGGCCGAACCATCATCATGGTGACGCACGAAGACGAAGTCGCCGAGCGCGCTAAGCGCGTCGTCCGTTTGCGCGACGGTTTGCTGCAGTCTGATGTTCAGAATTCGCCAGAGCAGCGCCGAACAGCCGCCGAACGCGCTCTGCAACTAATACCGAAAGATAACCAGCCGGTTGAGGTTGGAGCCTAGACATGTTTTGGATGCGAACTGCGAATCTAGCTGTCAAGAGCCTGTTGCTGCACCCATTGCGCTCGTTACTGACCGTGTTGGGGATTCTCATCGGTGTGGCGAGCGTAATTTGGTTGCTTGCGATCAGTGAGGGCGTTAGCAACGAAGCTCAGCGACAGATCGAGAGTCTCGGTGCAGACACGATCATGATTCGCTCGATCAAGCCACCGAGTGAAAAACTGAATGTGCAAGGCGTAACGCCCTATGGTTTGACTCGCAGCGAATTCGATATGTTGCAGTCCACCATTCCATCCATCCAGAGCGCAATTCCCATCCGCGAAATACGTCGGCAGTTTCAATACGAAGATCGCAAGGTCGACGGGCGCCTGGTGGGCTGTACCCCCGAGTACGCCGACGTGACCAAGCTGACTGTCGCCGAGGGACACTTCATTTCTGACGCTGAGAATTTTAATCGCGAGACCGTTTGCGTGCTGGCAGCACGCGTAGCAGACCGCCTGTTCCCCTACCAAGATCCGATTGGCAAACGTGTCTATATCCCAGAACATACTGACTACTACACGGTGGTTGGCGTGCTCAAACATCGCAACGCCTCTGCGGCAATCGGTGGTTCACTGGATTCGCAAGATTTCTCCAATGATATCTACATTCCCATTAAGACGCTCCAGCAGCGAATCGGTGACACGGTGGTGCGGCGGGCTGGCGGCTCTTTCGAAGGTGAAGTGTTGCAGCTCAATCAAATCACCGTCCGCGTGAACGACATCAAAGAAGTTGAACGCACTGCGCTCCTGATTGAAAATGCGCTCGCCAGCCATAACGAAATGGAAGATGTGGCGGTCGTGGTTCCCCTGGAACTGCTAAAGCAGGCGCAGATCACGCGATTGATCTTTCAACTGCTGGGTGGTGTGATTGCGAGCATCTCGCTTGTCGTCGGTGGCATCGGCATTATGAATATCATGTTGGCCACGGTTACCGAACGGACGCGCGAGATCGGAATTCGCCGAGCTCTGGGTGCAAAGCAGAAGCACATCATTTGGCAATTCTTGGTTGAAGCGGCAGTGTTGGGGATTGTCGGCGGCATCACGGGTATTATTTTGGGCGTGCTCTGTACACCGGCCATCTCGGTTGCCAAAGACTTCGTCGCTTGGGCCTGGCCTGACATTATGGCCGCTCTGCCTGAGGAAATACGCAATGTAACGCCTTCGGTTGTGGTCTGGTCTATCCCTGCAGCTTTCGTAATTTCGATGGTCGTCGGAGTCGCCTTTGGTATCTTCCCTGCCATTCGCGCTGCCAAAATGAACCCCATTGATGCACTCCGCCACGAGTAAGGCGAGCGGCGGATGCGATTCTAACGTAGCGCAATGAATGTAGTAGTCACCAGACTTCCCGCAACGCGGGGATCTCTGGCGAGATCCACTACGTTATACATCGCCTAATGCTAGGCGGACTGCCCATTGGACGACCAGAACGATTACAAGGCAAATTACGAGAGTTTCGTTGACTCGCGTCCAGCGCTGCATCCATGGCCGTCGGCAGCGTAGCGCATGCAGCAGGGAAAGTGGAATTTGCGCAACCACAAACAGAAAGACAAACCAACTCGCCGGATTCAATCGCAAAGCAGCCAGTGGATTTCCATGAGCAATAAGGATAAACCCGCGTGTTAGTCCGCAGCCAGGGCAGTCTATGCCTAGCCGGTATTTTAATGAACATGTTTCAGGGACGGGGATATCTCCCCATGGAAAAAGCACAGTGCGGCCTCGCCTAGTCTTAAGAAGAGCGCAGCGGCCAAGATGGCTGTTGGTGCACCCAACCACAGCCATAAGAACAGCCGATTGTTAGGGCGCGCACTCTCGCAGGAAACGGAGTCAATGCACTCCAAGGTCGGGGGGGGGAGCGATGCTCTTTCGACCAACTGCGATTTTGAAGATTCGGTCATGCCATCGATCGTCGTTAGCGATCACTTTCGAGCGTAGATTGGAACGCGGAATCTGACGAACGGTGGCTGGCCGCGCCACTCGTTGCACCACCCAGCGTGTTCTGTCCGATGCGAAATACGAAGTACCACAATACCAGGATCACTAATAGGAGCGTACCCAGCTCGATAAAGCTTTCGATTTGCAACTTGCTGCCTAGCTTGCGGATGGGAGCGGCAACAGAGCTGCTGCGTTCTTGCATGAGAATCCACAAGTCGCTCTTGGTGCGAACTTCGCCAGAACTTTCGTTCACGCGCGGCAAGCTAACTTGTTCAAGCGAGGCGATCCACGTACCTTGAAACGGTGTTCCGCCTGTTTTCTGTGCTGCAGGATCTTCGTATTCAAGAACCCCACCACTATTCTGTAACGTCTCCAGTACGCGAGGATCGATGCGAGGCATCGATTCAGTCTTCATCGTTTCACGATCCATTCGCTGAATCCAGGGATGTTGCAACAGAGTACCTCGCTGGTTGTCGCTGCGCCCATCCACGATCGCCGCAAAGCGAATATAGGGGTCCTGTTCTCCTTCGTCCGCCAAAGAATTTGCGTCCGAGCCAGCTTCCTCCTGAGACAACAATTCAAAGTCGCCCAAGTTAATGGTCAGAACGAGCACACCAAGTGGCTGCGCCATCGGCAACGGTGTCTCACCATCGGAATCATAATCTGTGGGGTGCCACACTGGTGCGCTCACACCGACTTTCCAGGCCCCGGTGGCCGTCGAACGAAACGGAGCGCTCAAGCGTGTGGTGCGAGTCGCGGGGTAGTTCGTCTGCTTTGTCCTGTCCAGGGCGTCCGCACGATTGCCGTTAAAATAGCTGCGATAAGCGTAATTGCCACCCACGGGGCTTTTCGCCGATTGTTCTTCGGATGAAGAAAAGGCGATGGCCACAATCGTACCGAGTTGTTCAGTGACGAACAGCGTGTTAAAAATTGCAGCCCGCCCGTCATCCCCCTTGCGGATCATGGCGTTCATTCGCAATTTCATGTACTCTTCCAGAGCCTGACGATCGTTGTCTTGGAGCAACTGTGCGACCCGCGCCTGGTGCTCGCCGCTGGAGGCCAACGAATCCAATAATTGTTCGTTCTGCTGTCGCGTTGTAGTCAGTAAATTCCGCAATTCATCGCGACGTGATTCTTCTTCGACAAGCCGAAACAACGACTGGAATTCACTCTCCAATCCACGCGCTACAAAGCGAGCAGCAAACTTATTGCTTTCAAGCGACCGCTGCGCAACACTTTGCATGGAATCCTGAGTAGCCAAGGAAATGCTACGCATCGAGAACAGCAGCATTAACAATAGTAGTAGCACGGGACCAACGATGCCGACCAGATAGAGCGGCTTACGAGTACGGGCCCGGGCACGGCTATCGATTGCCCCGATCACTTGTTGGACGTTGCCGAAGCGGCGCGCCGGGTCAACAGCCAAACATCGATCGATGATTTGACACAGCGCTTTGTCGATTCCACGTCGCCGATAGTGCAACCTTGGCTTGGGTGCCTTGTCAATCGTTTGCCGATAGCATGCCAGGCGATCAGGCAGCGTGTTGGCCGTATCGAGGGATTCGACAACTTCCGGTGTGCGATAGGGTGGACTGCCCACAAGCATGGTGTAGCCAATTGCACCGAGCGCATAGACATCCCAAGCCACATCGGGCGAGGCGTTCAGGTCGGCCTGTTCCGGCGCCATGTAGAACAGTGTACCAAGCGATGGAGTTTGTTCGTTAGTCATTCTGCCTTGGCCGAAATCCGCCAAGCGCGGTCTCCAGGCATGATCGAGGACAACATTGGCCGGCTTCAAATCGCAATGCAACACACCTTTGGCATGCGCATAACTTAGTCCCTCAGCGATCTCACGCAACATTGAGACCATATCGACGGTCGACAGCGCGCCACTGGCTCGCATCAGATCCTCGAGCGAACCGTTCTCCAAGTACTCCATAACATAGTACGGAGGATCTGCGTCCCAGCCGACCGCGAGCACTTGGACGATATGCCGACCAGCGGACATATTTACCAAGTGACTTACCTCACGGCTGAGTGCAGGGAGATTCATACTACCGCGGTGCAAGTAAAACTTGATCGCGACGTGACGTCGCGTATTCAAATCAACTCCAAGCCAAACCTGCCCAAACGCTCCTTGGCCCAGCAAGCGTTCCAGAGAATAGCCCGCAATCTCCGCTGGCGGTACGGTAGCCTGCAGGCTTAGCTGCTCCGATTTTCGCAATCCGCCAAGAGACTGTTGTTGTGTGTAATCCGGATCCATTCAGCGCTCGGTCCGAGAGTGATTCAGTGCATGAAGCCAATTTCTAGATTCTACCCAGTTTCCGCGCTGTTGGGACCACATCGAAACGGTCGGGAGTCTTTTCAGCAACCACCGATGAGAGACTTGGAAGGCCTATTGCTCGGCCGCAGGAGACTCGGCAGCAGAAGCCGGGTTCTCGCGCGCTCCATAAACGGCGATTCGCTCAGCGATGCCGGGAAGAATCTTGGCAGCATTGCCGTGGTAGATCTTCTTCAGTACTGGATCCGGCAGATGTACGCCGTAAATGCGCCATAGACCTTGCGGTGGGAATTCTTTTTCGGAATACGGAAAATACTCGTCGCGAGTTTCCAAGAATCTCCAGTACAGCCGATAACGCTGCTCGGGCCACGGGCCATCGGTACCAAAGAGAATACGATCTTGGAAGCGAATCAAGAAATCTCGTGCCGTATACGGTTGGCGTCCAAGTTCAGCAATTCGTGACGCAATTTCCATGTAGACGTTGGGATAACGCTCAAGCCATTCACCAGCTTGCTGCAGATCTTCTCCATCGTTCCCCAAGTGGGCCGCGATAAAGGTAGTTGCGGGATGCCGTGCAAAAAGTCGATTTCGAGCGGCGTGCAAGGCTTCGCGTGTCGGAAATTTCTCGGGCGGAAAATGCCAATCGGGATGCCGGGATAGTTCTTCGTAGCGTTCATTATTGGGTGTGATCGGCTCGAAGAAAGCGCTCGGGTCAGCCGTGTGCATGATCACGGGTAAACCCAAACGCCCGCAAGCTGACCAAATGGGGTCGAAGCGAGCGTCATCAATCTCGATCAAGCTGCCGTCTGGGTTACGGTCGTGGAGCCCGAAAGACTTGAATACCTTCACTCCACTGATTCCGCGCGCATGGGCGGCCTCGAGAGCCAACACGGTTTGATGAGCAAAATCGGGTTGATTGCAGGCCCAATCCGCGTAGGCCGTCGCTGAGGCTGTGCCGCGCCAATTGATGTTTGCGAAAATTGCAAAACGGTCCTTGTGTTCTCGCCACAGATAGTCCATTTGTTCATCGATGCGCCCTGGCAGCAGACCAGCGCCGAGTTGCCCGTCGAGGCTAACGCAAACGGCAATGTGGTTGCGATCCATCAGGCGAATGAATTCATCCAACTGGTGTGGATCGTGCTGCAAGCGAATCCAGAAATGGGAATGGCAGTCAACGACTGGAAACTTTGCATGTTGTAGGTCTGTGTGAGAGAGATTGGCTCGCGGCACTGGCAGGAATTCGCGGAGCGGCAAATCTCGCGAAGGTGGGGGCTCCAGCGGGTCCTGGGCGCGCAAGCAAGCTGGCTTGCAGAAAGCCGCAATCAGCAAAGCCAGATAGAATCCGAAATTGATGATACGAGCGTCAATGGCCACTTCAACAACTATTCGCATTGGACTGAGCATACACATCGCAGATCCGCTGCAGGCTAGGCTATATCCGTGATCGAGATGGCATTCTCGTAGGTACGGCTGCTGCTACCATCGGCTATTCCCAGATTTTTTTGAGCAATGTTAAATAGCCGCTGTCCATGTTCGGTCGGATAATTCCCGGTAATACAGGCTTGGCAGAGCTGATCGTCGGACAATTCGATCGCGTTGGCAATCGAGGAAACGGGTAAGTACCGCAATGAGTCGCAGCCCAATGTGGCGGCCATGCGCTGTTGGCCCTCCTCGGTCAGGAGTCCGTTATCCAGAAACTTGGGCGCGAATAGTTCATCAATCGTAGACATGTCGATGCCGTAGAAGCACGGAGCAACGATTGGTGGACAAGCGACGCGGACGTGAATCTCCTTGGCGCCGCCCAACTCACGAATCCTCCCCAGTAATACTTTCATCGTGGTCGAGCGAACGATCGAGTCCTCGACGAGAAACACGCGTTTTCCCTCTAGCACTTCGCGGAGTGGCGTGTATTTGCTGGCGGCTTTGGCGGTGCGTGCACGGCCACCTTCGATAAACGTGCGACCGCTGTAACGATTGCGTATCAGGCCTTCGCGGCTAGGTATCCCCAATTCAAACGCCATGGCATCCGCAGCAGCTTTACTGGTATCTGGAACTGGTACGACAATGGTATCTCGGTCCAGGGGAACACGATTCTCCGCAATTTCCAGTCGTGCCAGTTCTTCGCCCAGCCGGGTCCGTGACAGGTAAACCGATCGTTCGTCCAGCGTGCTAGCAACGTTCGCAAAGTAGATCCACTCAAAGAAACAGTGTGCGGTGCGCGATGTCTTTGCAAACTGCTTGATCTTTACGCCATCAGGACGTACTACCACTAAATGTCCCGGTAGCAGCGAACGAATACTCTCGGGTTGGAAGCCCAGGTTCAGTAGGGCGACGCTTTCACTCGCGGCGGCAAACAGTGAGCCTTCGAGTGCGTAGCACAACGGCTTGATTCCAAGCGGATCGCGAGCTAACAGCAACTCGCCACGGGCGTTTAGGAACGCCAGGCTGTATGCGCCATCAAAAAGCTTGGCGACCTCGGTAAATACTTCTGCGATATCGCGACTAGGATTGCCACTCGACAGTTCCCGCCCTAGCTCGTGCATGATGATTTCAGTATCGGTGTCGCGAGCCAAGTGATGCTCACCCTCGCGGAGCAAACGCGCACGCAGTTCTGAGTAGTTAGCCAACTGACCGTTGAAGCAAAAGCTGAACCACTTGTGTTTGTGGATATGCTGCCGTTCGAAGGGCTGAGCATAATTGCGGTCATCCTTGCCACAGGTTGCATAGCGCACATGTCCGATGGCGGCGCTACCCGCGTATTCTTGCATCAAAGCTTCGCTCTTGCCACGATGTGACAGACGGAAGACTTCGGCCACTGTACCGATGTCCTTCATCGTGTCGAGCAAATTGGCACGCTCAGGACAATAGGACGTCATGCCGGCGGCCAATTGTCCGCGATTCTGGATATCTTGCAGCATGCGTGGTAGCAATCGCGAGATTTCCTGTGGCCCCTGATCCGGGCACAGCGGGCTCGGTGTACCGTTGGGAAGGTGATAAACCGCCGCCACTCCGCACTCGTGATGCAGTTCGCTCATTGTTAAATGGACTCCAGGTCCGAGGTGTGAGGGTCAGGTCGATCAGAAATGGCTAAGATAATTAAAGTAACTAAGGTAAAGTCGCAAATAAATTAGCGAATTGGGACATACCGCAGGGCGCGAGTGCTATTGGTCTAGTGAACCTCAGGCGCTAGCCGTGGGCTCCTAATGGCCAACTTCGCCAAAGGCCCACGGCTAGCGCCTGAGGTTCACTAGGGCCCACGGCTAGCGCCTGAGGTTCACTCATAGGCCCACTTATAGCGCCTGAGGCCGACGGCTAGTCATCGACCGTCCGCACATGCCGTCCCGCTAATTCCGCCGCCATCCTGGATTCTAGTTTACCTAGCTTGAGCAAATGAGCAAACGACCCAGCCACTTTATCCGCCAACGCAGGACATTCTACCTTTGTCTTCCCTGGTTTCCCTTTCCTGGGCGGCTTTCCGTTTTCATTCGAATCGCAGATAATTGGCGATTGGATCATACGTGAGGCTTTAGCTGTAATTAGGTACGCTGGATCTCCGAAAACGTAACCGTTCACGATGTGTCGGCTTATGTGACAGGGTCGGGAGTCTTTTCAGCCCTAAATCGCTTACATTAGCAACCACATGATCCTATCAGCGGCGTCTCATCGGTGGCGGCGCTGCTGAAAAGACTCCCGACCCTTTCCTGTCGACTTCCATCGTCGAATTTTATTCTCCCAACTGCGGAAAAGCATGGAAAACAAAGGCCGAAGTCTGCTGGCCGCTGCAGAAACGTTGATTGTTAAGGTCGGCTCTCGGGTGCTATCGAATTCGGCTGGATTGCTGGACACGGACCGTGTCGGCCAGCTAGCGTTGCAGATCACGACATTGTCCCAACGCGGCAAGCAAGTCGTGCTGGTCAGCAGTGGTGCCGTTGCTTCGGGCGTTGGAAAACTTGGATTGAACGCTCGACCATCGGACCTGGCCCAGTTGCAAGCGGTGGCGGCCGTCGGGCAAGCGCACTTGATTCAAACCTATGAGCGTTTTTTCTCGCAACACGGCATGCACACCGCCCAAATTCTACTGGTCGCTGACGATTTGGACGATCGCGGACGCTATTTGAACGTCCGCAACACGCTGCATGCCCTGTTTCAGATGGGCGTCATTCCGATCATCAACGAGAACGATTCGGTGGCAGTCGAAGAGTTGCAAAACACATTTGGTGATAATGATCGTTTGGCAGCCATGGTCGCTGGACTGTTTACGCGCCCAGCCCTGCTAATTCTCAGTGACGTCGACGGGTTGTACGATCGCGATCCGCGACTCGCCGAAGCCCGGGTGGTGTCCAGTGTCGCGCAAGTTGACGCTGCAGTATTTGGTTTGGCTCAGAAACACAATTCTGCGGTCAGCAAAGGCGGCATGGCCAGCAAACTAAAAGCCGCTCAGTTTCTGACGCAAAGCGGCTCGCCAGTCGTCATTGCAGGTGGCAGGATTGAGAACGTGCTGCCGCGACTCCTAGATGGCGAGGAACTCGGCACACTTTTTCTTCCGCAGCCGCGTGGTTTGGTTCCCAAGAAGCGTTGGATCGGATTTACGGCTCAGGCAACCGGTGCCGTGGTCGTCGACGCTGGAGCCGTTCAAGCCCTACGCGACAAGGGCTCAAGCCTACTGGCTATCGGCGTCACTGGACTGCACGGGGGATTTGAAAAGGGAGATGTCATTTCCGTTTTAGCCTCCGATAACACAGAGATCGCCCGCGGTTTGAGCAACTACTCGTCAGCCGAGTTGCATAGTGTGCTTGGTAAACGCTCGTCTGAGATCGCTGAAATCTTAGGCCATAGCACTTATCGCGAAGTCATACATCGTGACAATATGACAATTTTTGAATACTAGTTTTGGTTTCTAGCTGTTTAGTGAACCTCAGGCGCTAGCCGTGGTCTCCTAATGCACGCGAGTGAACCTCAGGCGCTAGCCGTGGGCTTTGGCGAGGTCGCCCACTGGGAGCCCACTGGGAGCCCACGGCTAGCGCCTGAGGTTCACTAGAGAGTAGCGTCTGAGGTTCACTAGATCTTTCGGCAAGGTTTCCTGCATGACAACCCATTCGACCGGTCCGGCTTCCGGCGGCTACAAGAGCGTCTTGCAACGCGAAGATGAAGGCCTCTCGTATTTGCCGCTGCGCGAAGCCGACAAGCCTGTGACCGTCATTGGGACACAAGCGATCGTCGATGCGATGGATGAGAACTGTATCCAGCAAGCCGTCAATTCGCGATTGGCTCCCGGTATTACCGATTTAGTGCTCAATCCTGATGCGCACTTTGGTTACGGTGCACCGGTCGGCTGCGTCATGTCGTCACCCACGCACGTTTACCCGGGACCGGTCGGCGTCGACATCAAGTGCTCGATGAGTCTACTTCAGACCAACGTCTCGGCAGAAGACATCGCGGATCGACGCGTGCGTCGCAAACTCATCAATGCTATTTGCCAGCGCATTCCTACAGGCGCGGGCAAGGGGCAGCGGGACGTGCGGAAAGGACGCAATGTCGATGAGCGTTTGGGGTTCGAATTGGCAACGGAGGGAGCATCAAGAAACGTGCTGCGCAAGTTAGGGATTCCTGGCGAGTGGGCCGCGCGTTGCGAAGACGCATATCATCGCGCGCCGGACGGCACGATCGATTCGTTGGCGCGTCGCTTGGAAAAGCTGATCAACACTTCATTGGGGCGTTTCGGTGCCCAGATGCGCCAGTTGGGATCCTACGGCGGCGGCAATCACTTTGGGGAATGCGAGGAGGTTGCGTTGACCGGTAATCAGTCCCTGCGAGCGGTAGCCGATGCGTTCGGACTGCAGGATGGTAAGATCGCTTTCCTATCGCATTGCGGTTCGCGTGGATTTGGGCATACGCTGGCCAGCCACCAGTTCAAGACCTTGAAGGACCAGTTCAAGAAGGCGGGGCGAGCATTTCCGGCTGGTGATCCTGAGCTGTGTTATGCAGAGATTAATACGCCGGAGGCAGACGACTACTTGCGCGATATGGCGTTGGGAGCCAATTTTGCCACCGTCAATCACCTGCTGATCAATCAACTCGTACTCGAAGCCTTCCAACAAGTACTGCCTGGTACCCAAGGTAGTTTGGTGTACTTCATCAGCCACAATATCGCGCGGCGGGAGATGGTTGACGGCATTGAGCAGTGGGTTCACCGCAAAGGCGCAACACGAGCCATGCCAGCGGGACATACGGAGTTGCAACGCACACCGTTTGCGGACTGCGGGCATCCGATTCTCTTGCCAGGCAATCCGCGCGATGGATCAGCCGTCATGGTGGCTTTGCCGGGCGCCAGTCGCAGCTGCTACTCCGTCAATCACGGGGCGGGACGCGCGATGTCCCGCCGCAATGCCAAACGCCACCTGGTACAAGAAACAATTGACCAGGAATTCGATCAGCATGATATCCTCAGCAACTGCCGCTTCTACCCGCGTGACGAAGCCCCAGCCGCTTACAAGGACTTCGAGGAAGTCCTGCGTAGCGTCAAAGTCGCCGGGCTGGCAGCCGAAGTAGCACGTCTCAAAGCGAGATTCGTAATTAAGGATGGTGATGAACCAGACGACTAGAGGCTCGGGAGTCTTTTCAGCATTGTGGTAACGAGCTGCAGGGAATTCTACACGATGCGTTATCCGCGCGTCACCTTAACGCCTTAAGCTGAAAAAACTCCGACCCTCTTCTGTCGACTCCAAGTTCGTGAACGGCGACTTAGTTTTCCAAGGCGCGCATGGTTTCATCGAGCGTGTATTGGAGGTACACATCCATATCATGCTCCAGGACTTCCAGGGCGAGTTCGATAGCTGCGTCGCCCTTGGTGAAACTCAGCGCTCGCACGGCCTCTAGTCGGACCCGCGGATGTTCGTCATTGACGCGAGGTTGTAGCAGCCCGATTGCGTCGTCAACTTGATCGATCCAAAACGACAAGACGCGCACAGCCGCCGCGCGAGCTCGGTAGTCTTTGGCATTCAGCAGTTGCTCAAGCAGTTCCTTGTCGACGACGTTTTGTGTCTGGTGGATCCACAGAGCTTCCAGCAGGTCGTGCTCAAACTGTTCGTCTTCTTTGTTAAGTCCCGCGATCCACGTCTTGGTGGCGGCGATGACGTCCGCTGTGTCTCGTTCGGCCAATTCCCGACGAACCATGTAACGCGTTCGATCTTCTGGTTCTTTCAACAATTCCAGCAGTGCGGGGATTTCGGCGCCGGCGATCTGTGGAGGATCCAATAGCGGACGACCTTTGTAGGTCACGCGCCAAATCCTTCCGTGGCTGTGATCCCGATTGGGCTCGCGCAGATTATGCTGCAGGTGGCCGATGAGCGCGTTGTGCCAGTCGACAATGTACATGGAACCGTCGGGTGCAAATTGAATATCGATCGGCCGAAAATTGCCGTCTTCGCAATAGACCAACGGAGTGACCTCTTCGCCTTTGAAACCAGAACCTTCTTCGGTCACGCGGTGCATCAACACGGCTCGGTCACCAATGCAATTGGTTAGCAAGAAATTCCCCTGGTCTTCTGGGGGAAAGTGCCGACTGGAGACCAAGTCTGCGCCCGCTGAGGGACGTGTGCGCTTGGGATAAAACGTTGGGAAATTGACATCGCCGTCGCCCGAGTTGAGCAGTTGAGCAACTCGGCTGTGTTGTGAGCCGCCGGGATGCTTCATGGGATAATCCAGGTGTCCTGTAATTGGTGCAGCCCAATAGCTGAAACCTGGGGACGCGTCAGCGATAAAGTCCTGCCCCCAGCGATCAAACACGTGTCCCCATGGGTTCGAGAAGGAAAATGACGAGTGGACGCCAAACTTCTCGGTGCGCGGATCGTACTTCCAAATACCGGCTTCTTCCAAGCGTTTTAGTCCATAAGGTGTTTCTACTTGGGAGTACTTAAACGTTCCTTCCTGAAAATATAGATTTCCTCCTGGCCCCCAAGTAAATCCACAAATGCCGTGGTGCGAATCGGCGGAATCAAAGCCGACCAACTTGCGGATGCGCACATCGGCCTGGTCATCGCCATCTGTGTCCTGCAAGAAAAGTACATCAGGTTGCTGGGCAACGTAGACGCCGCCACGTCCGATTTCAAATCCAGTCGGCTGATGCAAACCGCCTGCAAAAACCTTTACTTCGTCCGCTTTGCCGTCTTGGTTCGTGTCCTCCAGGATCAACAATTTATCATCCAACTTAGTCTTGGGTTTCCAATGGGGATAAGACGGCATTGTGGCGACCCACAAGCGGCCTGCGTTGTCAAAATCTAGCGCGACAGGATTGGCCAGCTCCGGGAATTGTTCCTCGGATGCAAATAGGCTAATTTCGTAACCAGCGGCCAACTTGAACAATTTCTGTTGTTCGGCGGCAGGCAAATAATCAAGCGAACCGAGCTTGCCAGCCTTAGCGTTCGGATCGTCATCGCCGCCGACATTGGTACGCGGTTCGATGAACGGCAATGTGTTCGAATCGTCAACTTCGTCAGCAACAGATTCGCCCTTCCCGAGAGCCCAAATGCGTTGATCGCGATTCGCAGCCATTTGGTCGAGGATCGCACGCTCACGCTCCATAACGTCCGTGTTGTTGTACGTGCCATCCGAACCGGCCTTGCCACGATCGCCATAGATAGAAAAACCATTGACAGCACGGTAGCGGTGCCACCAATGGAAATTCTTGTCCTCAATCTCCGTTTTCAGCCGCGATAGCGATGTCCAATCGGGACTAACGTCGATCGCAAACAGGCCCCGCATCAAGATTGGCGCCAGTGCACGATATCCATCGTCGTTTAAGTGGGAACCGTTGAGCGTCAGTCGCAGGTCCGACTCCTCAAACAGCTTCTTGGTTGGTGTGTACAAATCGACGAAGCCCACTCCCGACACTTTGGCCACCCGAGCGAGCGTTTCAGTCGCAGCTTGTAAATTCTCATTTTGTTCCTCGCCACTGGCCAAATTCGGATCGCCAGTATTCTCAAACGCAATCGGAGAGACTAACACGATCCGTGGCGCACCTTTGCCATCGAAATTTTGTTGCTTAGTATGCTCCACCAGCTTGCGCATTTCATCGCCAAAGGCTGGCATGCCGTCACGGCCCGCAAAAGATTCGTTGAATCCGAAAAAATACAGTACGACTGACGCCTTACTGTGCTGCAGATGCGACTCGGGTGAACCAAAATTCTTCGAGCGGATGCGCAGCGAAGGCTCATCACCCGGAAAGCACAGGTTGCGCACCGTTAACTTATTTTCAGCAAACTGCTTGTGAAGTAGTGTTTCCCAGTAGTTGTGATGCTGCATGCGTTCCCCAAGCTCGTTTCCCACCAAGCAAATATGATCGCCTGCTTCCAGCGATAGGGCTTGAGCGCTGACCTCGGATGCACGAAAGGCGAGCGACGTCCAAACGGAACAAACAAGAAGTAGTCCAGCGAGTGGCCAGCGTGGAGGGTGGTGCATGGTTTGTCTCTTGTGGGAGTAGGGGACGCGATACCAGATGTCTGGTGACAGGTTGGGGATGGACAATATACAATAATTGACTCGTTGAGAGTTGCCGACCACCCAGTTGTCGTTTTCTGTTCCTCTGCAGACGACCACCAACAGAAACCAAGTCTATGAGCGCCATCGACGCCAGTCGACCAAAAAAATCTCCCTCGCACGCCAAACTCGCGAATGCTTTCACTGCCAATGAAGAGCGAACGCATTGGCACGACGGGGCCTTGTGGTTCGTGAGACAGAAGCGGGATCGCATGGCCAGATCCCTACCAGAATGGGAAACGCTGCGAAGCCGGGCGGCACAAATCAAAGCCCACACTTTGGCACGACTGCCCGACATCTTAGAGGAATTCGAACGCAAGGCTACTGACCTGGGTGCAGTTGTACACTGGGCTGTCGATGCTGTCGAACACAACGAAATCGTTCATCGAATTCTCAGCGAAAACCAGGTTGCGAGGGTGGTTAAGAGCAAGTCCATGCTGACTGAGGAGTGCCACCTCAATGAATATCTGCAAGAGCGGGGGATTGAGGTTGTCGATACCGACCTAGGCGAGTGGATTGTCCAGTTGCGCAACGAGAAACCAAGCCACATTGTGCTTCCAGCCATTCACATCAAGAAGGAAGAAGTTGGCGAGACGTTTCACGAGCATATCGGCACTCCCCAAGGTAGCTCCGATCCAACCTTTCTGACGCGAGCCGCTCGCGGTGAATTGCGCCAACGATTCATCGGCGCACAGGCTGGCATCACCGGCGTAAACTTTGCAATCGCCGAAACAGGTGGATTTGTTGTGTGTACGAACGAGGGCAACGCCGACTTGGGGGTGTCTTTGCCGCCGATTCACATCGCGTGCATGGGCATCGAAAAGTTCTTGCCAAGACTAAATGACTTGTCCGTCTTTACTCGCCTCCTGGCGCGGAGCGCGACGGGGCAACCAATTACGACTTATACGTCCCACTTTCACGGCCCCAGGGCTGGGGGACAGTTGCACATCGTGCTCGTCGATAACGGTCGCACGGATATCCGCGCGAGCCCTACCTTTCAAGAGTCTCTGCAGTGCATTCGCTGCGGTGCGTGTATGAACACCTGCCCTGTCTATCGCCGTAGCGGCGGACACAGCTATTCCAATACAGTCCCCGGTCCCATCGGTAGCGTGTTGGCACCCACCATGGACGCGAAAAAGCACTATTCACTTCCCTACGCTTGTACGCTTTGTGGCTCATGCACCGATGTTTGTCCTGTAAGAATACCACTGCATCATCAATTGCTCGCTTGGCGTGGTGAATTGGCCGAACGCAAGCTGATCCCGGCCAGTAAACGTTGGTCAATGACACTCGGCCGAATCGTCCTCGGTAACCCCTGGATTTACCGCTCGGCTGGCTGGACCGCTCGCCTTGCTCTGAAGCTACTTCCCAAATGGCTGACACACAATCGCCTCAATACCTGGGCGAAGCAACGCGATTTGCCGCCACCACCCCAGGAGAGTTTTCGAAAGATGTACAGTCGGATCAAGCGGCAGAAAAAGGCATAAGTTCGGTTTTCGGAGAGTCGCGGCTAGTGCTTGGATGGGTAAGCTTGTCCTTAGACTTCACGAGAAGAATATGATTGCGCTCGAAAGAATACTGACTTTCTTGGTCCTTTTCAGCCTCGTTGTGAAGGCAGACGGTACGGAGCGACACCCGAACGTCATTCTGATCTTGACTGACGATCAAGGTAGTGTTGATGTGAATTGCTACGGGGCGGAAGACCTCGCGACTCCACACATGGATCGTATCGCCGAGCGAGGCGTGCGTTTTACTCAGTTCTACTCGGCTGCACCCGTCTGCTCACCATCGCGGGCGGGTTGTTTAACGGGGTGCATTCCACAACGGGCGGGTGTTCCAGGTAATGTCGGACAAAACAATGGACTACCACCCGAGCAAGTTACACTCGCTGAAATGCTAAGAGCTTCTGGATACGCTACGGCGCATATTGGCAAATGGCATTTGGGGCATCATCCTTCAATGATGCCGAATGCCCAAGGCTTTGATTACTCGTTCGGACACATGGGGGGTTGTATCGACAATTACTCGCACTTCTTCTACTGGAATGGTCCCAATCGCCACGACTTGTGGCAAAACGGAATGGAAATTCATCGCAGCGGCGAGTTTTTCGGCGACATGATGGTCGCCGAAGCTACAGAGTTCATAGAAGCGAATCGCGATCGCCCGTTCTTCATCTACTATGCGATTAATATGCCGCATTACCCCTACCAAGGTGACGCAAAATGGTTGCAGCACTATCGTGACCTGCCGTACCCACGAAACTTATACGCGGCGTTCCTCTCGACCGTCGACGAACGGATTGGCCATCTGCTGACAAAGCTCGATGAACTGCAGTTGACTGATGAGACGATCGTCATTTTGCAGTCGGATCATGGGCATTCCGAAGAAGAACGCGCTCACTTCGGCGGAGGAAGCTCGGGACCTTATCGCGGGCATAAATTTGATTTGCTCGAAGGTGGTTTGCGAGTTCCCGCAATGATCAGTTGGCCAGGTGTACTACCCGAGGGCGAGACACGCGATCAATTTGCGACGGGGTGTGACTGGTTTCCCACGCTTGCCACGCTATGCAATGCGGAAATTCCTAGGCATCGAATTGATGGCAAAGATATCGTGCCGCTCATTCATTCGTCCGATGCGACTTCGCCTCACACATCGTTCTATTGGGAAAGCGGTGGCCAGAAATGCTGCGAAAGGGAGCTTGGAAACTCTACATCGACAAGTCAAAACAGACGTTTCTCTACGATATTTCCACTGACGTGGGCGAGGCAACTGACTTAGCCGCGATCCAGCCGAATGTTGTTGCAGAATTGGGGCTGGAAATGAGGCATTGGCAGAGCGGACTGGCTGACGCATCAGACGGGAAATAGGTCATTTGAGTAGTAAAGCAGTTGCAAGACTGCTTCGCAAACAGACGCGGAATCACCTACCAGCAGAAGCGCGTGCACATAGGATCCTCTGCATGGATGTCAACCAGTTTGACAGCGCGTGATGTTGTTCAACCCATGCAGTTGCCAACTCCTGGCTCGTTCGCTCATTGTTCTCGCTCTGGCTGGCAAGTGCGAATTCCCGCGCAAGCGATGTGGCGTCGCCTAGCGGAACGAGCTTTCCGCGCTCGTTGTTGCCGATGAGCGCGCGCAATGAACCACTACAGTTAGTCGCTACGACCGCCGTCCCCAGACACATGGCTTCGAGTGCTACATTCGGAAGGCCTTCGTATTTACTCGGGATGCACAACAAATGTGAGCGCTTGATCCACGGGTAGGGATTGGGAAGAAATCCGTGGAACGAGATCTGTCGACGGACGCCTAGTTGGGTCGCAAGTTGCTCAAGTTGAACTCGATCTGGCCCATCACCAATAATGTCCAGGTGCAGCGTTCTTGAGCACATGGGCTGGGCCAACTGCAACGCTTCGATGGCTAGCCGCTGTCCTTTTTCGTGGGTCAGTCTTCCAACGACTGCAATGCGCATGTCCGCGTTGACCGCAGCCGACTCCTGTTTCGAGTCTATATTTATCGGCTGGTTTGCCGCCGCACGTAGGGCTTCTATATCGACCGGGTTGCACAGGACTTTAATTTGAGAGCGATTCAACCTGTAGAATGCGGCTGCATCATCGGCAACCTCTTCGCTCACTGCGATGGTGACACAACTCGGGTCACGATACGCGGACGCTAGTATTCGCCGCTTCAAGAAACGAAATCGTTCGCGGCTGTGCTGGAAGTCGGAACTGGGCGGACTGACGATCGTAGATACGCGTGGAATACCGGCCCGTCGACAGGCTCGAGCGGTTATCAAAGTCATGTGAAACGTACGGTCGTAGACAACATCGATCCGTTGCGCGCGCAGAACTTGGCTTAGATGATGGATCTGCAATCCGCGAATTTGCCCTGGCCAGTATCGACGACTTTCCTCATATTCGGTCCAGAATGCAGTTACGTCTACGTCGTCTGCCAGTTTTTCGAGATAATGCCCGCGACGGTAGAGCAAATAGACACTTGGTGCAAATTGCTTTCGATCTAGCTGCGAAGTAAGTTGCCAGAGTTGTCGCTCGCTGCCCCCTCCCTCGAGCGAACCGCTACAACAGAGGACGCGTAACGGTCGTTCCGAGGCATTTGCCGCACTAGTTAGCATGGGCCGTTTTCTAAAAACGACGAGAAATATCCAAAATCAGATTAATCCAAGTTATACGTGGAAATAGAAACACAGCCTACCACCGATGTTAGCGATCCAGTCATTGAGGAAGTCGGTTTGAAGTGACGCGTCGAACGGCATCGAGTGCAATTGGCGATAATCAATTGGCTATAATGAAGAACAGGAGGACGTAGAGTTCTCTGTCGACACTTCCCTGGCCAACGCAAGAAGGAGTCATCTTGCAGACAGCGACTTTCAGTTCCAAGATTAGCCGGTCGGTTCGCGGCTGGCTCTTTGTTTGGGCGGTCCTCTTGACAGCCGAAGTGACTGAGGGCCAAACAGCGTCTCCCAGCTACGATTTTTTTGAGTCTAAGATTCGGCCCGTCCTGGTGGAACACTGCTACGAATGCCATTCGGCCGATAACGCAGAAGGTGGACTGCGCGTTGATCTTGCTGCAACTCTGCGGCGGGGCGGAGAACATGGGCCAGCGGTGGTTCCGCAGCAGCCAGAAGCTAGTTGGCTGCTAACTGCTGTGTCGCATACTGACGCTGAGCTTAGGATGCCACCCAAAGGTGCAAAACTTCCGGGTGCGATCATTGCCGATTTTCGTAAGTGGATCGAAATGGGAGCTCCTGATCCACGCATGGAAGTTTCTGTACCTGCTGAGACATGGACGGGATACAAGGCGGCGAAGAGTCATTGGGCTTACTTGCCACCCCAAATGCATCCTGTTCCGCGAGTTACCGATCTCACCTGGGCACGCCAGGGCATCGACCGCTTCGTGCTTTCTACCTTGGAAAAAAATGGATTACATCCTTCTATAGATGCCGAACCGCCGACGTTATTGCGGAGGATCTACTTTGACTTGATTGGTCTGCCGCCGACACCGACTGAAGCGGAACATTTCCTGCAGATGTATGACGCACAAGGATTGGATATCGCCATGGAGTGGGTGGTAGATGATCTGTTGCAGCGGCCTCAGTTTGGGCAACGTTGGGGGCGACACTGGCTGGACGTGGCTCGGTATGGTGAGTCGAGTGGTGGCGAGTCGAATGTCTCGTTCCCATATGCCTGGCGTTATAGGGACTATGTCATTAATGCCTTGAACGCAGATTTGCCGTATGACCGCTTTCTCACCGAGCAGATCGCGGGCGACTTGCTGCCTTATGCCAACGACTCGGAGCGAGCTCGCTTGTTAACTGCCACGGGCTTTCTAGCAGTGGGGCCGAAAAACTTGGGCGAGAACGACGACCAGAAATTCTTAGCAGATTTGGTAGATGAACAAATCGATTCGTTGTCTCGTGCTTTACTCGCCAATTCCATCGCTTGTGCGCGTTGCCATGATCACAAATTCGATCCGTTTTCCATGGAAGACTATTATGGTCTGGCAGGGATTTTTGCAAGTAGCAAAACGTACTTTGGTACGTTCACATCGCCCGCTAACAACCGTGGCGGTGATCCACTGGTCCTACCTCGAACCCGCGATCAGAGAATTTATCACAAGTCGCTGTCGCCAGTAGAATTCGAAAAGCTAAAAGCCCGGCAACACGAATTGGACATCGTGCGACAGGAAATTAAGGAAGCGCAGGCTGCACGCTGGTCCGGTCAAGAACCCAAGAAGATTTTCACCTTGCGCGATGTATTAGCCAACCTCTGGCAACTCGGCCCGGTCGAAGGCAAGCTAGAAACGCTCGACGAGCATGGTCAAGCGTTGCCGTTGGCGATGGGAGTATTGGATGCTCGGATAGCGAATGTTCCGTTGCTGCTCCGTGGCGAGATCGATCGCCCCGGCAGCCTCGTGCCCCGAGCATTTCCGCAAGCGTTGCGGGGTAGCGAAGTTAGCTTGCCCGTCGATCAGAGCGGTAGGCTTGAGCTGGCACATTGGCTTACCGCCGCGCATCACCCATTGACCAGCCGGGTTTATGTGAATCGCGTGTGGAAACATCTCTTCGGAGGCGGGCTTGTAGCGTCCGTTGACAATTTCGGCACCACTGGCGACAAACCGAGCCACCCCGACCTGTTGGACACATTGGCCGTCCAATTTGTGCAGGATGGCTGGTCAACCAAAGCGCTGATTCGGACGCTCGTGTTGTCGCGTACGTATCGTCAAGCGTCGTTGTACCGTGCAGAGGATTTCAGGGCGGACCCTGAGGGGCGCCTGTTGTGGCGCATGCCAAAACGTCGACTGTCCGCCGAAGCGATCCGTGATGCGATGTTGTTTACCTCGGGCGAGTTGGATTTTGGCGCTGCAGAGGCGTCCTTGGTTGCAACTCATATTGGCGATCGCCCCATTTCGTTGATCGGTTTGGATCGGCGGCTTCCACCGGATTTGGATGGCTCCACCCATCCCTCGGTGTACCTTCCCGTTATTCGCGATCGTCTTCCCCAGGTGCTCGACCTGTTCGATTTTGCGGAACCCAGCTTCGTCGTGGGCGATCGGGAGACGACCAACGTACCAGTTCAAGCGCTGTACTTGCTGAATAGCCCTTTTGTACAGCAGCGCGCCCAAGCGTTCGCCGCGCGCCTCGAGCGTGAAACCTCCACTGATACCGGTCTAGTACAATCTGCATTTCAATGGTGTTTTAATCGCATGCCTGATACCAACGAACTTGAACGTGCATTAGCCTACCTTTCCTCACAAGAGGATGACCAGCAATTGCTGAGAGTTAGCTTTTGTCAAGCGATGTTATGTACGGCTGAGTTTCGGAACTTGGATTAGTTACGCGTTGGCGTGTATCGACTTGGAAAACTGTGGCAACAAGGGCTGGGAGCATGCACAATCCGAACTCGCGGCGATTATTTCTAAAGTCGCTTTCATCGGGTTTTGGCTATCTCGCATTTGCGGGGCTAGCGCAACAAGCGGCGGCGCGCGATGCCCTGCCTGCAGCGAGTCCGCTCGCACCCAAGGCGACTCACTTTCCTGGCCGAGCCCAACGCGTGATCTTCCTGTCCATGAATGGCGGTCCATCGCACATCGATTTATTTGACTACAAACCGGCGCTTGCGGATCACGCAGGCCGCAAAACGGCCAAAAGTGTGCTGGCCGGAAATGCGGGACTAATGCCGTCGCCATTCAAGTTTACACGGCAGGGGCACGCCGGCCTGTGGTTCTCAGAACTTTCGCCACACCTTGCCAAGCACGCTGATGATCTGTGCTTTATCAACAGCATGCACACCGACCTGCCAAATCATTCGCAAGCCTACATTCAAATGCACACTGGCAGCTTTCAGTTTACGCGACCGTCATTGGGTGCTTGGACTCTGTATGGTCTCGGAACGGAAAACGGGAATCTGCCTGGCTTCATCACCCTAAGTCCACCTGCCGAAAACGGCGGCGCAAAAAACTACGGTAGTGCCTTTCTGCCTGCGGTCTACCAAGCCACCAGGATTGGAACCAATCAAATTCCAGAGTTCTACGCAAAACTGCTCGGCGTCGACAAAGAACCAGGCGCTGCCTTGCACAACATGCAAAACTCGGAATTAACGCTGCAGCAGCAGCGACGACAGTTAGATCTAATCCGAGATTTCAATGCGCATAAACTCCAACGCGACATTTACCATCCCGAGATCGAAGGTGCCATCGCATCCTTTGAACTCGCTTTCCGAATGCAAAATGAAGTACCACGTTTGCTCGATCTTTCGTCGGAATCTGCGACTACGTTGGCGCTTTATGGGATTGGCGCTGGCAAGCCGACTGATCGCTTCGGAAGACAGTGTCTGCTGGCGCGGCGCATGGCCGAAGCGGGTGTCCGCTTTATAGAGCTGACTGCACCTGTTGGCTGGGACCATCATTTTCAATTGCAGACAGCCTTGCCAACATCTTGCCTCGCCAGTGATCAACCGGTGGCAGCCCTGCTGGAGGATCTCAAGTCGCGCGGCATGTTGGACGACACACTGGTGATTTGGGCGGGTGAGTTTGGCCGTACGCCTTATGCGCAGAGTGGCACGGGACGAGATCACAACAACCAGGGCTATACCATTTGGATGGCCGGTGGTGGAGTCCGAGGAGGAATGGCCTACGGCGCGACGGATGAACTTGGCTATCAAGCGGTCGAGAATCCAGTCCACATTCATGACTGGCATGCGACGATCCTACATTTGCTGGGGCTCGACCACACTCAGCTAACGTTTAACTATGCCGGACGCAATTTTCGACTAACCGATGTCTATGGCAAAGTAATTACGGACATTATTGGTTAGTGGGCTACGTTGATCGGGTGGGCTCTGACCTGGATGAGACTCACCTAGTCTCCGGCTCTACCACCAATATGTCTTGCGGCTTGTCAAAACTGGTAACGGTTTGTTTCGCCCCGGAAGGCCACATGACCTGTAGACTAACCGGTTGCTCGCCACGTGGGACGCCCCAGTAGGCCACACGTTGGTTAGAAGATAGATAGCTACCTCCACCAACAATCGTGCGCAAACGTTTCTTGCCAGACGTCTCCAGTACAAGTTGGGCACCACTTGCATTTCTTGTCGATCTCGTTCCAACCAGTTGTACGCGAACATAGTCGCCTTCAGGTGGAGTCTTGTTGATTAGATATGCCACATTTTCATTGATGTGGGAAATCACAATGTCCTGGCGGCCATCTCGATCCAGGTCTCCAACCGCCAATCCCCGTCCCTCATATCTGCCAGAAAAGTAACTTTCCTGGTCAAACTCCGCCAGTTCATAGCGTTTGCCCGACCTCGAAAGCAAGAGCGGGCGCTGGCGGCGAGGGGCGCCTGTTGGAAACTTTAGCACATGGCCATTCGCCACGACGATCTCTTCCAGGCCGTCGCGATCAAAGTCTTCCCAGTCCGTTCCGAAGCCCACGTATCGCCCGCCCAACGCAGCAATGCCATGTCGGCGGCTTGTATGCAGAAAGTTTGCATTTCCGTCGTTGCGGTAGAGTGCAAAGGACTCTCGTTCAAAATTCGCAACCCACAAGTCGACGGCCAAATCCTGATTTACGTCGCATACGGAGACGCCCATGCTGCCGTTGGCGAGCCCACGCTCGTCCAACGCTGCGCCGCGCAGTAAGCCTTGTTCAGTAAATACTCCTCGACCATCGTTGATGTATAGGAAATTCTCGGTAGTGTCATTGGCGACATACAAGTCGACATCCTGATCGCCGTCGACATCCATCGCGATTACTCCGAGTCCCTTCCCATCTGGGCGTATGCCCGCCGCGTCATTCATATTTGTAAAGGCGCCATCCCCGGTTCCATAAAACAAGAAATCTCTTGTGGCAGCAAAGTCCATAGGCGAACACAATTCACGCGAGTCGCGATTGATGGCTGGGCAATAGGGGTGGTTGGCAAAGCTCCAGTCGACGTATGTAGTAACATAAATATCTGGCACACCGTCGCTATTGAAGTCGCTCGCGGCCATCGACGTAGCGACTCCGTCAACAGCATGCAGCGAGTCGCTAGTAGCGTCGATGAAGCTTCCATCGCCTAGATTCATCATCAAGCGAATGCCGCCAAATCCAGAAACTGCGACATCGTCAAAGCCGTCGTTGTTAAAATCAGTTACGGTCAACCCAAAAGAATAGAAGGAGGTAGTGGAGAAACTTGCTACGTCCGTGCTTCGAGAAAAACGCCCTTCTTGATTACGAAACAGACCGAAAGGCAACCCGGCAAGTTCTTGATCGCGACTGATTGTACCACCGCCTGCCAACAAAACGTCTGGCCAGCCGTCGCAATCATAGTCGAGTATGGCAACCCCGCCGCCTAGGTTTTCGATCAAGGCAAACTGTTGAGTCTCTTCCCCATTGCGGTAACTGAATTCAATCCCCGCTTTTACCGCTTGCTCGACAAATTGAAATCGTGAGACATTTCTTGCTGCCAGACTTGATTCGTCAATTACAGGAGCTGGGGCATCTGCTCGCGAAGTGGGTTCAGTGGCGGCTTGGAGCGTTGATTCATCCAGGACGCTGGGTACAGAACTTGACTTGTCAGAAGGATTCGGCTGGTCGGGTTCTACTCGCTCCGCTTGGTCCTTCTTCGCCACGGAGTGCTTTGCAGACGGGCGGCAACCTACGAGAACCACAGCAACGACAAGCGCCCAAGTCGATAACAGCCTTGATAGAACATTTTTGGCTTTCGTTTGTGAACCGCGCAGTTGTTGACTATGGCAGACCGTGTCTGCGGGGGACAAGCGATGTGTGAATTTGTTGGCAAATAGCATTCGAATCTTTGGAAGTAACGATCGAGCCCTGTTGTTTGCGAAGGTGACTACCAAGCCGTTGAGCACTATTCGATATCGAGCAGATTTCGTAAGGCTTCAATCGCAGTCGAATTTTCAGGCTCGAGGGCAAGCGCCGCTTTAAACCAGGAAATTGCCAAGTCATTCTTGCCGAGTGCCAGCGCGGTCTCGCCTAGCTCCAATCTAAGCATTGCAGAACTTGGATCTTTCATCGATAAATGATGTAGTTCGGTAAAGCGTGTGCGCAAATCGCGCAGCCGCTGCATCTGTGCACGTTGTTCTTCGGCTTGGGCTTCCTGTCCCAGGGCGTTATATACGGCCATCAAATGGGAACGGATATCGGGTTCGTAGGGCTGCAATTGAATAGCCATTTCATACGTCTTGGCTGCTGCAGCGAGCTGTCCGCGTTCCCGCTCTAGACTGGCTTGGATCAACAGAGCTGGAGCATATTTAGGGTCTAGCTCAAGGGCCGAGTGCAGGGCTACTTCAGCTTCGTCCTCGTTGCCAAGCGCAAGTTCGCAGTCGGCACGCATGCTGAGCGTCTTTGGCGTGGCAGTGCACTCGTCTAAGTGCTTTAGCGCGAGATCGGGTTGCCGGAAGGCAAGATATGTGTCGGCCAACTCAATGCGGACTTCCTGTTGTACATGCTCCGCCATTTCGCGTTGGAGTGCTTCTTCATATGCTGGAATGGCTTCCGCGTAACGTTCGAAATCTGCATAGATCAGCCCTTGCATTCGCCACGGCCGCGGGTCCGACGGATCCTTTGCTGCAGTAGCCTTAAGGTGGATCAGCGCGTCGTCCATGGCACCAATGTCGTAAAAATATGCTGCTAGCCAGCGGTGTGGATCGATCAGTTGATCATCCGCCGCCAACGCTGCTTGCAAGACTCCTACAGCGGTATTGGGATCGCCAACCTTGAGCAATAATTCACCCGCCAAAGCGAGCGAACGCGCTTTACTCTGCGGATAATCTGCGGCGGTGTTAAGCAACTCCAAAGCCTCTTGCGGGTTGCTATCTTTAAGCGCTAATGCTCGCTGATAAAACTTTTCGCCTGATCTCAACAAGCGCGACTCGGCGGTTGTGCCCGCGCCGTTTCCTGCATTGATCGAGTCCTCGGCTGACCCTTGATTGCCCGTTGTCGGCTTGTCAACGGGTTGTTTCACTGGTAGAAACCGTGGCACGATTAGCAATCCACCAACGGCCAGCAGCAATAACGCAAAAACGACTGCCAGTACTTTCGCAAATCCGCTACGCCTGGCACCGGCAGTCGGGAATGGAACTTTTGGAGGAGCATCCAACGTTGGCATCTCCGCAGTTATACGTGGGTGCGAGTACTTGAGAACAGTTACGCATTTACGTTAGTGATTCTATCTCATCCTGCTCCGCTGTAGGGACCAGACGGGATTATACTCGAAAGCGGCAGGCGATATCACTACACTAAAACCGAAGATCAGGCATTGAAGATTTAAGCGAACGGAGCGTGTATGATGACAGGTTTGCAGTGGTCCGATGGGGCACAGTTGGCTGCAAGATCAAGAGTCTGGCCTGCATTGTATGAGGCCAATGCATCCGACGTAGAGTAGGCTTCAATATTGGGCTTTTTTTCGACACTTATCGCTGATTTCCACCACGTAGGTCAGCCTCTCCGAGGCTGACACCGCAGCGATGCTGCGGTTCTTCCGAGTCTCGGAGAGACTCGGAGAGACTCGGCTGCGTGATTTGCCGACCAACTAGCAAGTTCCTGCGACAAAACGGTTTACGACTTGGATTGGTGGTGATTAGCGAGAAGTGTCTTTTTTTCCAAACACTTAGTCCCGTCTCTCCGACCGATCAGAATTTGCGGATTTAACCCTCTAGGCGACGAATACCGATGCCAATGTATTATCTCTCCGTTCTATCGCTGATTTCCATGTTGATTGTCACAGCTAGACTAGGTCCAGCAGTGCTCGCCACAGAGCCAGCGGCGAAAATGCCTCGCCCGCGCCTGCAAATCATCAACGGCAGTGAGTCCGAAATCGAGCTATTCTGGCTAAAGACGCCCGACGACCGCGTTCCCACCTCCAAGATTCCTGCAGGTGAAAGTACGATCATCGACACAACTCTCGGTCATCGCTTTGTACTCGTCGGGCGAGATGTCAATGGCGAGGTGTTGGAACGTGAGGTTGAAAGCCGAGTGGTCATTCAGGGGGTGCGTTTTGATCCAGATTCGGCAGAGGGTATTCCCAAATTCTACACGCAGGCCACCGAGGTGAATGGTTTCCCCATTGTGGCGGCGGCACGCGTCAGCCCCTATGCCTTGCAAGAAGCCAAGTTCATTGTCGAGCAAATGATGGCAAAACGTCCGGATGTGCTACAAGCAATTGCCGATAGTGGTGCTCGACTGTGTATCATGGCGCGTGACCAGTACACCACGGACTTGCCGGAATTTCAGTGGCTGGGTAGATCGCCACAGCGAGATTTTCCTCAGCTCGATCCTCGCGACTACTGGGATGCGCGCGCACGTGGCACAGGCGGAAGCCAAACGGACCCGTTTTGCTCTTGTGCAGAAGAGAACCTACTGGGCTTTCCTGGCGATCCCTATGCTGCAGAGTGCATTTTGATTCACGAGTTCGCGCACTGTATCCATTTGCGCGGGATGAGCAATATTGATCTAACTTTCGACAAACGCCTCCAGGCTGCCTTTGAGGCGGCTATGGTCGACGGCCTATGGAAAGGCAAGTACGCCAGCGTGAACCACCATGAGTACTTTGCCGAAGGCGTTCAATCTTGGTTCAACGACAACCGTGAAAATGACCACGACCACAATCATGTCAACACGCGGGCCGAGCTACTCGATTACGATCCGCGTTTGGCCGAACTGTGCCAGGAAGTATTCGGCGATACCGACCTGCAGTACAGCAAGCCGGCAACGCGCCTAACTGGACATTTGCAAGGCTACGATCCCAGTAACGCACCATCCTTTCGTTGGCCTCCCAGGCTCAAGAATGCACAAGCTGCCATCCGCGAACATGCTCAGCAACGCAGTGACAAGGCCACCGGCAAGCGGCCCAACCAGCCACCGCGGAGTCAGAAGGAAAGCCCGAAAAAAAGCCAGCAGGATACATCAGCAAAGGGTCAGTCGAACGCAGCAAAGACTGAAGGCAACCACGAAATACGTCAAGTGGTTGGTTGGGAACTGAGAATTCATCGCGATCTGCTGCAGGCTGAATCGAGCGCTGCGACACATCGTGCAATCGAATTACTAACCGCACAGCTCGAAGAGGTCACGCGGGTTGTGCCCGCATCGGCAGTCAAGCGACTGAAGAAGGTTACTTTGTGGTTTTCGTCACCCTATCCCGATTCTACACCAGGTGCGGCATACCACCCAAACATCAACTGGCTGCGTGAAAATGGCCGCGACCCTGCGATGGCGAAATGTATTGAGTTTACCAATATTAAGAATTTCGAGGCTGAAACTCGTCGCATGCCCAATTTTGCTTTGCACGAGCTCTCCCACGCGTATCATGATCAATGCTTGCCTCAAGCGTTTCGCAATCCAGATTTGCGAGACGCGTATGATCGGGCGAAGCAAGCTGGCATCTACGATTCTGTCGAGCGTCAGGACTCAGAGGGCAACAGGCGTCTAGATCGCGCTTATGCTTTGACAAACCCGCAGGAATACTTTGCTGAAACGAGCGAAGCGTATTTTTCGCGCAACGATTTTTTCCCCTTCAATCGCGAAGAATTGCAACGACACGACCCCGCGATGTGCGAACTATTGCCGAAACTGTGGTCGGCTACGGAAAAACACGAGTAGGAACCGTGCGCGGGTGGGTGAAATACCATATCGTGGTGGTAATCAGCGAGAAGTGTCGTAGTACCAGATGTTAGTTACACGATAGAAAATACTTTTTCAACTATGAGGAATCACCGAATGCCAAGACCCTTTATTGCAACGTGCCTATATTCGCTATGTGCGATAGTTGTACTAGGAACTTTATCGACTGCGGCAGAGCCGACGACCGTACGACTCTGGGAGGGCGATGCACCGGGTGCCGTGGGCAACGAGGAAAAGGACGTTCCGACTGTGATCGTCTATTTGCCTGAGAACCAGCCGGGGCTAACCGGCGCGATCGTGATTTGTCCTGGTGGTGGTTACGGCGGCTTGGCGATGGATCATGAAGGGCATCAAATCGCCAAATGGGCGAACGACATGGGATTGGCCGGTGTGATCGTTAGCTATCGACATCGTGGACGGGGATACGGACATCCTGCGCCTCTCTTAGATGCTCAGCGCGCATTGCGTTTGACGCGTCACCATGCCAAGCAGTGGAACATCGATCCGAAACGCGTGGGCATCCTCGGCTTTTCGGCGGGTGGACATCTGACTACAACTGCTCTAACGCATTTCGACCAAGGACGCACAGACGCCGCAGACGAAATCGACAAACTAAGTAGTCGACCGGATTTCGGCGTTGTCTGTTATGCGGTCGTGGCTTTTGACCAGCCCTATACGCATCGCGGAAGTCAACGCAATTTGTTGGGAGACAACGCGTCCGCCGAGTTAGTGCAATCGTTAAGCAATGAAAAACAGGTAACCAAGGACACGCCACCTTGCTTCGTGTGGCACACCGAAGAGGATAAAGCCGTTCCGCCGCAGAACGCAATTCAGTTCTACTCTGCGCTAGTTGAGCAGGGTGTCAAAGCCGAACTGCATATCTTTCCCGAGGGGCGTCATGGAATTGGACTTGGCAAAGATGTGCCGGGCGCTGATCAGTGGCCGCTGCTATGCGAAAACTGGCTGCGGCGCCTAGGAATCGTCACCAGACAGTAAAAGCGACTTAGTAGATAAGTGGATCTCGCCAGAGATAAGTAGTGGATCTCTCCAGAGATCCCTGTGTTATGGGAAGTCTGGCGATTTCCACTACATTTATTGAACGGCATTGTAGTGGATCTCGCCAGAGATCCCTGCGTTATGGAAAGTCTGGCGATTTCCACTACATTCATTGAACGGCATTGTAGTGGATCTCGCCAGAGATCCCTGCGTTATGGGAAGTCTGGCGATTTCCACTACATTCATTGAACGGCATTGTAGTGGATCTCGCCAGAGATCCCTGCGTTATGGGAAGTCTGGCGACTTCCACTACATTTATTGAACGGCATTGCGTTTAACCCGGATTATTCAAGCAACTTTTGCGCGGAGGTTAGCCGATGTCTGCGGTGGACCAGTTACCGTCGACCAATCGCCAAGTGTTCTGAGTTAGATTCTTGTCTTGGAGTAGCGAAGGGAGTCGATGTTGTCGAACGGCGTCGTAACAGGTCAACTTGCCAAAGCGAAGCAGACTGGCTGGTATACCAACCGCGGTAAAACCGGGGTGCCCAGTGGCTGGATAGGGACCGCCGTGATTCATTGCCGGACTAACTGCCACGCCGGTAGGCATCTTATCATTCATCAAGCGTCCTACTCGCGTAGCCAAGAGGGGCCCAACGGCCGCATAGGCCTCTTCGTCATTTCCATCTTGGGCTGAATAGATGCTGCCCGTCAGATTGCCTTCTAAAGCGGCGATAGCGTCTGCGATTTCGGCGATATTATCAGCGACTACCACCAACGACGCGTTCCCGAACGCCTCCGTCTGAAAGACTTCTGGGTCCTGCAAGAATTTGGCAGCTGGAACTCGCAGCAGGGTATTGGCAACGCTGCATTTCCCGGGAATTGCTTCGCCGCCACAGAGTAGTTCGGCACCCGCGTTGACTAGAGTTTGGATCGCCGCCGTTAGAGAAGTTTGGACGGCGTTGGAGAGCAGGGTGCCCGGCGCGTTGCTGGAAAATTTGTCTACCACGCCCTGGATAAATGCCTGCGTCTCATGGCCATCGATGGCAAGAATCAAGCCCGGGTTTGTACAGAATTGTCCCGTTCCCATAAGAACACTGCCGACAAACTCATCGACTAACGCTTGCCCGCGCTCGGCTATGGCACCCGGCAGCATGATCACTGGGTTCACGCTCGACAGCTCCAAGTAGATCGGCTTGCCGGCCGCGTCGGCAGCCGCTTTAAGTTTTAAGCCCGCGGTGCGACTGCCCGTATATCCAATAGCACCGACTCGGGGATCGGCAACGAATTTTTCGCCATCCGCGTGCGATACGCGGTATATCAATTGAACTGTTGCAGCAGGCAGTCCGGTTTGCTCAGCGGCTTGCTGAGCCAATTCGGCCAGCCGCTTGGTGGTACCCGGATGTGAGGTATTGGCTTTTCCAATGACGGGATTGCCGGCGGCGATGGCGGCAGCGAAATCCCCGCCGGCCACACTGTTAAAGGCAAACGGGAAATTGTTAGGGCCAAACACAATGACCGGCCCGATCGGTTCATAGCATGAGCGAATGCCCAGTTTCGTATCAATTGTTGGATGTGCCCACGAGCCCGTTCGGGCTGCAGCCGCAGCTTGTCGCAGTTGCCCACTGGTTCTGGGAAGTTCTACGTCAGCCAACCGCGGTTTGATGGGAAGCGCGGTTTCCAAGTTCGCCAGTTCCGCTAGCTCAGCAACGTGGGAGTCAAGTTGAGCAGCAAAAGCATCAAGAAAATCAGCAATTTGGCCGCTGGGCAACTTGCGCAGTTGCGATGCTGCTGAGGTGGCCGCCTCTAAAACTTGTTCGCAATCCTCCCAACTGCTGATGGGATATTTTGCAGGCAGTGCTTCAACCGTAGCTGGATTACTTGCTTGAAACAATTGCGTCGCCGCTGCTGCTTTCCACTTGCCACCAACCAAGATTGCTTCCGGTGATTCGGACACTGTCGCCATTGCGTTCTCCATGTGTGAGGTCTAGTTAACAGGTTGATTATAACGTAATTGACGATTCTATCGAGGACGCCTGCGAACTGACGAATAGCAAAGCATCTGTATTTTCCAGAAAGTGAGCAAACGTTGCGGCACACGCCCAATTCCTGACATAGCTTTCCAATAGGTCAGAAAATATGCGACCCTCACCAAGCTTCGCAATTAGAAACCCCCAAGAAGTTCACATCGAGATTTACAGTATCAAAGGGTGCATGGCTATGAAGAGACGAACACTACGACTGACTGCTTTCCTGTTGACCGTGTGCATGAGTAGCAACTTGGTAGCCGATGGTGGCAGCGGCACCTCTGGGCCAACTGTTTCGCCAGTACAATCGCCGGCTCGCCCATTGGACTTACCCGTCCATGGCCCCGTTTATTCGTTTGCGTCTGACGCGCGGTCTGCCGACTTTTATACTAACGTCATGCCCGAATTCTTGACAATTATCAATGACACGCTTTCAGAAAGCGTTGTTTTTGAAGGCGTCCAAGGGTTTAAGCTTGATGCCAGCAAGCTCCTGCTACGAACAGCTTCCGATGCTCCAATTCGTATCTACTTCCTATTCGAGGGTGCTGGCTACCACAACACGCTCGGTTACACCTGGACACCTGCTGGAGAACCAGAAAAAGGTGCCAAGTCTGTATTGTTCCCAGATGCTTCGATCAAACATTCGGGCAATCGCACAACCTGGGAACCGCTGAAAGTTGGCGACTTTGTCGAGATCGGTACGGGCGATAATGGCTGGCAACTCGACTTCTTCTTGATCTCGAATGCGGTTAACGGCGGTACGACTCCGCTATGGGCGGACGAGACATTGAACAGCGATGGTCTACAGCACATGGTGGCATTCATGATTCCAGACAGTCGCTTCATCTTGCTTGGCTTTGAAGACATCGTCGGCGGTGGTGACTTGGACTACAACGACGCGTTGTTCGTGGTTGATATCGGACAAGTAAATGCCGAGAACCTCCTGGACGAAGCTTCCTTGCCTCATTAGTTCAATGCAACTTAAGGCAGAAGCCTCATGAAACTTAGTGCCCCAGTTATGTCCAATTCAATACGTCAGACTGAACGTAGGTATACCCGCTCACGCCGCCGCGTTCGCTGCGAGCGTAGTGGCTCGGCTACGGTCGAACTAGCATTTGTACTGCCGCTGTTCATGATCTTGACCTTTGGTTCGCTGGAGGTCTGCCACCGCTTGTTTACACGTCAAGCCGTGGTCATTGTCGCGTATGAAACAGCTCGGGCTGCGACGCGACAGAATTCAGACACTAGTGCGGTCACGACGAAGTGCCAGGAATTGCTGTCCCAGTCCAACATTCAGGGCGCAACCATACAAGTCCGCGATATGACGCACGGACAGAACGACTTGGATGCCATCACCACCGGCGATGAGATACGAATCCGCATCACCGTACCGTGGGGACAGAACACAATTTCACGTTTCGTAGTGCCGGACCAAGGCACATTCCTTGTCGATGCGGTTATGCTCCGCGAATAAACGCGAGAAACACAACATGAAACCTATTGGCCTAAAGCAAATCCGAAGAGATCGAATTCAACGTACCGACCGAGCGGGCACAATCATGGTCTTGTCGGCTTTTCTGCTGGCAGCTCTATGCGTGGTGGTTGCGTTTGTACTCAACGCATCCTATATCGAGCTTGCCAAATGTGAAATGCGTTTAGCGACGGATGCGGCATCCAAGGCTGCGTCCATCATGCTGGGACAAACCGGTGACGAAGTGGTTGCACGGACACGCGCCAAACAAATCTGCCAAAAGCACATTGTGGCTGGTGACCGCCTGCGAATCCGCAACATCGACGTTGAATTTGGTCAAGCCGTCTTGCAGTCTGATGGGTCGTATGACTTCACCGAAAACGCCACGCCCTACAACGCCGTGAAAGTCAACGCTTCGTTCGTAAGACGCGCTGGCGAATCAGCCGCACTCCCTGCGATGGGCAGCTTTGTGGGGCGAGAGGATTTCGAATTGTTCCAAGAGTCGATCGCAACTCGCATTGATAACGACGTCTGCCTGGTAGTGGATCGCTCTGGATCGATGGCCTGGGACTTGACCAACGTCAATTTTTCGTACCCCGGCGACTTGCACGGCAAGTCGGCTATTCAGAACTACTTTCTGCCACCCCACGCGACGCTCAGCCGCTGGGCGGCTCTGGACAACGCCATTAACGAGTTTCTCACTGTACTCGACAATAACCCCTATGAGCCTCGCGTTGGACTGAGTTCCTACTCGAGCAATTTCGAATTCGGTACCTATTCATCGGTGGTCTCAACCATTGATCAGCCGCTGACCAATGACTTTTCACTGATTCGAAGCTCACTCGATACGATTGCCAGCAAGCCCTTGATCGGGAACACCAATATCGCGGCAGGAATGCGAGACGGGATCGCCGTATTGACCACGGCTTCCGGTAGTCGCCCCAATGCTTCCCGAAGCCTGGTGCTGATGACCGATGGAATCATGACTCAAGGTGATGACCCCGTTGCCATCGCAGCCGCCGCTTTAGCGGACAACATCACTGTCCACACCATCACCTTTAGCGATCAAGCCGATCAGACCTTGATGGCTCAAGTGGCAGCTGCAGGCGGTGGCAATCACTATCACGCCCCAGACGGAGCTACCTTGGCAGAGGTTTTTCGCACGTTGGCTGAAACGCTTCCAGCCATGTTAGTACAGTAGGATCATTCATGCTCAACCCAAATAGCCGTCGCAAAAAGTCTCGCACCGGTGCGGTCACGGTCGAGTTCGCAATTTGTGCATCCGTATTCTTTATGACTGCGTTTACTCTACTCGAGTTTTCTCGCTTTATGTTTGTTCGTCACTCGGTGGAGATGGTGGCTTACGAAGCGGCGCGGCAAGGCGTAGTGCCGGGTGCTACGGCCGACAACGTGAACTCCCGTGCCCAGTCGCTGCTCAACGCCAGTGGCATCAAGCAGGCTACCGTGGCCATTCAACCTCCCGTGATCAACAGTCTAACGGAGGAAGTGTCCGTAACCGTTTCGTGCAATTTTTCTGAGAATAGTTGGCTCCCACCAACATTCCTGACTGGCCAAACGCTCGTTTCGACCATCACGCTCGAACACGAAAACAAAGCCTATTTGGCTGCCAGCGGTGTAGATGTTATGGATGTCATTGGCGACAACGATGATGAACCCATTGACGAGTAAACGTAGCCTAGGCTTCCAGCCTGGGAAAAAATAGCCGTAGCCTAGCCTAGTTGGACAGCGCCTCTTGGCTGGGTAGCCACCGTCGCCAGACGGTGGACGCGATAGTACACGTTTTCCACCGCTTGGCAGCGGGTGGCCATAAAAGCTTTGTTTCCACGTAGCTGCGTCTCTCCGGAGACGCTGACAATTCGTTAGACTGACAATCCGTGTCTCGGAGAGACACGACTACGTGTTTAGCCGCTATAGAATTCGCTTGGGTGGCAAGAGGACGTTCGCAGTCATGACACCTCCCACCAAGGCAACCGCAACCATGACCGTTGCAAATGCAAAGTCCACCGCCGCGACCGAATCATGATCGAGAAAAGCCGTTAGTGAGCGATAGCCCAGTGAGCCAGGCACAAGCACAATGATGCCCGGTGTCAGCGGAACCAACGCAGGACGGTCTCGTAAGCGCGCATAAAGATTGCTACCAACGCCAACGACGAACGCCCCGCAGAACGCAGCCACCTCGCGTCCGGTTATCTGTCCCAGCAACATGTTCGTAACGACGCCAGCGATGCTGACGGCGGCAATGACCGGCCATTGTGGCCAGCGTGCGCGGAAGACAATCGAAAATGTAAGCGGTGCAGCGGCGATGGCAATCCACTGCCAAAACTCCGGCAAATTCTCGCGAGACTCAACCGGCAAGATATTTCGCCAGTTGCCAGCCAATTGCCATCCCAAGCCCACGCCAACGGTAATGGTCAAGAGTGAAACGCAGGCACCGGCCATTCGGGCCGCGCCGGCGGACAGATGCCCTAGGGCCAACTCGGTCAATGCGACAGTTAACTTCAGTCCCGGAATCATCACGATCAGAGCCGCCAAGGTAACGAGACGATCATCCATCGGAAACGTATAGTGGGCCATTGCCAATGCTCCGATGGAGGCGAGCAGCCCCGCGACAGGCTCTAAGAAGCCAGTCTCCCATCCCATTCGGCCTTGGATCGCTCCCAGCAGAGCCACGAAGAAACCCAACGCAACTGCGGCCAACACTTCCCAGCCCGTACCGCGAAAGAAAATCGCCACTGCGCCACAGGACGCCGCGCAAGCCAAGATGGTTAACCAGACTGGATAGGGTGGCGGCGCACGCTCGACTTTATCCAGCAACGCATCGGCTTCGACCAGATTGATGCGGCGTGCTTCGAAATCCTCCAGTAGCTCATCAAATCGAATCAGTTTATCGATATTTACTGCACCGGAATCCACACGCCGCAAGTATGTGCGTTCGCCATCGTCATCGGTCAGCGATATGACCAGAGCCGTCGGGGTATACAGAAAAACGCCTTGAATGCCCTGATTGGCTGCCCACTGCGTCATCACCCGTTCTAGTCGATGTGCGGGGGTTCCGAATCGATGCAACAACACGCCAACTTTTACTAAGAAGGCATCGATTTCAGGTGTCATGGAGTTGCTTCAATTCATCTAAGAGTTGTCCTCGCAGCGCATCATGGATGGCATTGATTGCGCGGGCGGCGGCGGCACCATCCATGACTCGATGGTCGCATTGTAAGGTGACCCACATCCGGCCATCGGCTTGTTGTGGACCATACGAAAGGCTACTAGTCAAAATGCTCGGGTGCAATGCATTGTAAACACCTTGGCTCGCTAACACAGAGATGCTGCCCGTACCGACTCGCCTGGCACGTTTCTTGACTGCGATTTGTAAACGCCACCACCAAGCCAGGCGGCGCAGCAGACTGGGTAGCATGGATGACTGCAACTGCTGACGGAAGGCTTGCTTGATATCGCCGTTGACATAATGCTCCAGCTCTTGCTGGATCTCGACCAAGCTCAGTTGCTCAGGGAACCGTAAGCGACCGAAAAACAACTGATCCCCCAGGTCGGTCTGGCGATTGACTGCCACCGAGATTACCGAGTAGGGACTCTGATAAACCCTGGGAATCAGTCCGCCAACGTAGGCCTGACGCAGTTCTGGAACGGCAAGGCCTGCGATGCCATACGCCCGTGCGAATAGGGAAACCCACGAAATACGCGGCTTGGCGAATTGTCGCGCGCAGGCAACGTCCGACAGCTCAAACCAACGCTCAACAGGAAAAGAGGGTACTCTCCGTGCCAAACGCACGACGTCAAGCACAATTGCCCGCTCGCGCCCTATTCGACGCGTCTTCCCATCCTGCGACATGTCTGGCATGGCAAAACCGGAGGGCTCGCGCCCTACCGCTACTTCCCAATTCGATAACTAATCTATGCGCGACTCCTAAAGGCGAGCCTCACGCCGAACCCGCACACAACAGTGGCGAGTTTACCCCTGTTGTGCGATGTTTTACAAGAAGAACCGCAGTTGGAACAGACGAGCAGACGGTGAATTGTTACACGGTCAATTGTTGAACCGACGCACAAGCAGGATCCGACCAACGATCACTGTGGCTTCAGGACCACGGTGGCCAACGGCGGTAGGTTGATGCACATCGAAGCAGGTCGTCCATGGTGCTCTTGACGCGTGGCCTGGACTTTAGCGCTGTTGCCCACATTGCTGCCTGCGTAGTAACTGGAATCACTATTGAAGATTTCTTTGTAGAAGCCTTCGTGCGGGACACCGATACGGTAGTTTTCGCGGACCACAGGCGTGAAATTGTTGGCCACGATGACAAAATCGCTAGGTCTTCGGCCTTCCGCATGAAAACCGTGACACTATCACCGCGGTTCATGCAGTCGATCCACTCAAAGCCTTCGCCTCGGAAGTCAACTTCATGCAACGCCGGCTCATTGATGACTAAGTGGTTCAAATCGGCGAGCATTTTCTTGATGCCGCGATGCGTATCCCACTCGAGTAACTCCCACTGAATTTCGGAGTCGTAATCCCATTCATGCCATTGCGCGAATTCGCTTCCCATAAACAGCAATTTCTTGCCTGGGTGGGTCCACATATACGAATAGAGCAATCGCAGGTTGGCGAACTTCGCCAAAGATCGCCAGACATTTGGCTGATCAACGAACCCTTGCCATGCACGACTTCGTCATGTGACAGTGGCAGTGCAAAATTCTCGGTAAAGGCGTAGATCAAACTAAAGGTCAGTTCATCGTGGTGAAACTGGCGATGGATCGGCTCGTGTCGCATATAACGCAACGTGTCGTTCATCCATCCCATATTCCACTTGATGGAGAACCCCAAACCGCCACAGTCGGTCGGGCGGCTAACGCCTGGCCAGGCAGTCGATTCTTCGGCGAGCGTCAAAATACCTGGATATTGACCATGTGCTTGCTCATTGAACTCGCGCAGCAAGTGAATGGCCTCTAGGTTTTCTCGGCCACCATAGGCGTTGGGAATCCATTGCCCATCCTCACGGGAGTAATCCAGGTACAACATGCTAGCCACCGCGTCGACTCGCAGGCCGTCGATGTGGTATTTGTCCATCCAGAACAACGCGTTGGACGTGAGGAAGTTGCGGACTTCATTGCGTCCGTAATTGAAAATCATTGTTCCCCAGTCAGGATGCTCGCCTTGCCGTGGATCGGCATGCTCGTACAAAGCGGAACCGTCAAATTCACGCAGGCCGTGGGCGTCCTTGGGAAAGTGAGCTGGAACCCAGTCCAAAATGACCCCAATGCCGTTCTGATGGCAGTGGTCAACGAAGTACATAAAGTCCTCGGCTGTGCCGTAGCGGCTGGTCACGCCAAAATAGCCAACCGTTTGGTAACCCCACGAGCCGGTAAACGGATGTTCGCTGATCGGCATCAATTCGACGTGCGTGAACCCCATTTCGCGGCAGTAATCAACGAGCTGATGAGCAATCTTGCGGTAGTTCATCCAGCCATGGTGGCCTTCGGGATCGCGGCGCCAACTCCCCAAATGAAGTTCGTAGATATTGATGGGATCGCGAAGTGGGTCTCGCCCAGCACGACGATCCAGCCATGGCTGGTCGTTCCATGTGTAGTTATCCAACGGTGTTACGATCGATGCAGTTCGAGGTGGTAATTCTGCATAGAAACCGTAGGGATCGGTCTTGTCGAGCGAGTGCCCGCCGCGCATCTTGATACGATACTTGTACTTCTCGCCCGCTTTAATCTTGGGCACGAACAATTCCCACACACCAGCTGGTATATGTTTTCGCATCGGGTGTTGGTGTCCGTCCCAGTGATTGAAGTCACCGATCAGTTGAACGCTCTCTGCGTTCGGGGCCCACACGGCGAAGTTCACTCCCGACACGTCGTCGACAGTGCGCTCGTGAGCGCCCATCTTGTTGTACAACTGCCAATTCCGTCCCTGGCCAAACAGATACAGGTCGAATTCGGTGAATAGCGGTTCTACAGCGTATGGATCATGCATCTCGGATATTTCACCATTCTTGGAAGCGACACGCAGTCGATAGTTGGCTGCTTTGGCGGTAGGGACTGGGCAAATAGCTTCAAAAAAACCAGAGGGATGTACACGCCGCATTGGGCGGACCTCCGAATGGTCTCTATCCACCAACCATACCCGTTCACTATCCGGCAGGAAAGCTCGGACGGAGATCGCTTGGCGATCACCACAGCGAATTGGGTGGGGGCCTAGAAGTTGAGCTGGATTCTCCAGCGTGCCTTCGACTAAGCGACTGATGCCTTGCAATGAAAGCTGTGTACGCACAAACTTCTCCAGTTGAGTTGCTGTTATACCCTGATTCCGACTTGACGTTGAGCATGCCTAGCTACTGTTAGTCGGATCCATTTCAAATTCTCTTGGTAATGAGCTGATCGAATAGCGAAATTCCAGTTGTTTTGCCCTAGGACGCTCCGAACAATGCCGGTGGTCGATGCAATCGGCCACGCCACCAACGCATCCAAGATATCGCCAACTCCCACCAGTCCCAAAGCTGAATTTGCCAAGTCAAACGAGACTCCCAAGTGCTCCGTGGGCGGTGGCTGGCAGGCCAATCTGTGAGTGTTGGGAGGTCCGTCACCTTACGCGCAGCTACGGTGGGAATAACTGTCGTTCGTGTTCTAGCCACGGCTGTTGCGTCCCATTCTGAACCTGACGCCCGGACTCGATTTAGGATGGGAGCAGGCGAAGGTTGGGACGCTGCTAAGGTGGATTGGATTAGGCGACAGGTAACGCCGTGGTACTTTAACGCTTGATCCACTCGCTGCCACAAGTCCGCATTACGAATCGGCTTTTGCACTCCGAATCGTTCCCACTGGTAGTCCGACTCTCGCCACGTGCTCAAACCGTAGCGCAGTCCGCGCGAAACATAGCGACTGGTCGTCACCAGGTTGACTCGGCTGGGTTGCTCGAGCGCTTCCAAGCCTCGGACGACCGATAAAAGCGCCAACCGATCTGGGTGAATTGAGCTCTCCGAATCTGCGGCTTCGAGTTGCTCATCACCGTCGAGTCGTTCGAGGACGAAATGCCAACGGCCAAACACATTGCGCGTCCGAGTCGGCTCAGTCGTGGGGGATACCGCATCGGACGCTTGCGCGTCGCAAAAGAGTAAGAATTGGGGTTGGGAGACCATGCCGGTAAGACTCCTGCGCTGTTCAAACGGCGCGTGCGAGTGCTCAATACCCATCCTTGGTCACCAATCCGCAAGCTCATCCATCTGGCCAGCGCAGAGCGATGCGGGATTCCTGTTTCCGCTGGCAATAAGGGAGCTATCGGGACTACATCACAGAAAACCCGAGGCAAAATGCCAGCAAAGTTTACGAGATCCGTAAACTCGACCCATTAATCAGATTTTACCGATCTTGCAGTTTGGCTCAGAGACGACGGCACTGCATATATGGGACTACAGGTGGGACTACAGGGTCAGGACAGAAAAAAAGGCGTTCAGCCATACTGCTGAACGCCTGTTCGCTGTTACTAGTTTCGAATTGCACCTAGGCGTCGAAACCCTTGAATGGATGGGAAGCTGTATCTTTCTGTGCGATCATTTCTTGGGCAGTCGGCTTGCCTTGCATGGCAGCAGCAATGGCCTCTTTCGTCGCTTCGTAGTTGTACTGGTAGATCTTAGAGTTGTCTTCAGCGGCTGGATGAATGAATACACCGCAGACAATGACCAAATCCTCAGCTTGATCGGCGGGAATTACTCCAGCGGCAACTTGATCAGCAACCGCCTTGGCGACAGCAAATTGGGCCGGGCCAAACATCTGCACCGCCTGTTTCATACCCTTAATGGTAACTTTCGTAATCATGACGGTGGACGGTTTTACTGCCACATTGGGAGTAAGCACAGCCAGCAGGTTGGTGTGACCAGCGCTTTGAGTCGAAAGGGCGTTTGCGAACGCGGTGCCAACAGGCCCAGTCTTGCTGCCAATCATCAAATCGATGTGGGCTATTTCGTTTCCATCACCGACCAGTGATTCGCCAACGAATAGTGACATGTGTTTTTCCTCCAAAGGGGGTCAAAGTTGCACCTGTTCGCGGCGGAACAGGAGGTGGGTTTCAGGTGCGATAATTGAGCCGGAACAGCCAAGAACTCGCAAATTCAGAACGTCGCCAGAGAGTACCAAACGCCGTTCCGATTGCAAGCGGTGGGTGGAAATACAAGGGCTCAGGGCGTGAAAACGCATACACAAATGCCGGAATAACCGGAAATTCGACCTACAGGGCGTTGCCAGGGCCGGAAAATTGTTTGGAAATTCGCCCCAAATCGAGTAACATAAACCAAGTGTCTGTACCAAAAACCCAAATCCGAACTGGCTAGCAACAATTCTAGATCAGTTCATTGTGATGCCCTTGCAATTTAGAGGCTTGCAAGTTCCTCGCTAAACAAACGTTTTAGGTGCAGATTTTTCGGAACAGAGGCTTGTCAAAAAGGTTTGAGGAAAGTTATGAAACGCAACATTTGGTCCTTCCTAACCATCTTGTCCATGCTTGCATGCGCGACGATGAATGCTGCAGAACCTGCTGCACCACGCGACAAGAAAGATGCGTTGGATGATGTGGAAACCGTCGATATCTTCCGCGCCATGGAGGAGGGGAAGATTGATGTCCAGTTCATTCCCAAGGACGCATCCCAGGCGACCGTTATCGTCAAGAATCTTGGCGATAAACCCCTGAACGTCGAAGTCCCCAAAGCGTTCGGTGCCGTTCACGTCTTGCCGCAAATGATGGGCGGCATGGGTGGTATGGGCATGGGCGGCATGGGCGGCGGTATGGGTGGTATGGGCGGCGGCATGGGTGGCATGGGCGGCGGCATGGGTGGCATGGGCGGCCAAGGCATGGGTGGCGGTGGTATGGGAGGCATGGGCGGCATGGGAGGCGGCATGGGCGGCATGGGTGGTGGTATGGGCGGCATGGGTGGCATGGGCGGTGGTATGTTCCGCGTCGCTCCCGATCGTCCCGCCAAGATGAAGGTCCCCTGCGTCTGCCTCGAACATGGCAAACAGGATCCAAACCCACGTATGAAGTACAAACTGGTTCCCATTGAGCAAATCAATGATGACCCACGCGTTGCCAAACTGTGCGAATTCTTGGGCGAAGGCAGCTTGGCACAAAATACGGCGCAAGCCGCTGCATGGCACATGGCAAATGGCCTGAGCTGGCAAGAACTGGCTCAAAAGAATCGCATCGAATCACGATTCACGGGCAATGTTAAATGGTTCAATCCCGTTGAACTACAAACTGCTTTTAAGCTGTCCAATGTAATCACCAGCGAGTACGAAAAGTACAAGCAGTCCCTGGAGACATCCAACTCGGGTAGCAGTGAGGCCAACGTCGTCAAGCCAATCAGCACAGAAGGCTAATAGGATTGCTCAGTAGTCGTAACGAAAGTCCTGGCGGCTTGACGACTACCAAGACGCATTTTTCCGAGCCATGAATTGAACAGAGCGGGCATCATCGATGCCCGCTTTTTTTGTGGTAATGCAGGCGACTATTCAGTTGGAATTGGGTGGCGGGTATTCGACGTCAATCTCGTTCACTATCTCTAGAATTCCTGGCATGTTCCGGACAACTTCTTGGGCAACTTGCTTCAAGAAGTAGGACGGCAAAACGCCAAACAGTTCCAAGACTTCACCGAAACAATGCACACCGATAAGGTGTCTGCGGCTAGCTAAATGCGGATCTGCAGCAATTTTCTTGAGTGCTTGCTTTTCCACTTCTCTTTCTCGTTCTTCGCGGAGTTGAGATCGGCGTACACCTCGAGAACCTGATACGCACAACTCGCCTAAGGAAATCGCTGGTTTGGTGGTCAACATCGTCCATCACTCTGTTACAAGCTTATCTTGACTGTGCCCGCAGCTCACGACCAAGTCACCCGTGCAATCGTTGTGCCTTTAATGGCCAGAACGGTACTTGGTACCAAACGCTTAGAACCAATGGCTTATATGGATGGTTGTCCACCACAGCCTGTGCGGATAAGAACAGATATGCTCTCGGAAACAGCACACTGTTGAAATTGAAATCGACTTGTCATCACTTGGCGGTTGCATTTTCACCAAACACTTTGTCGAATTCGCTTAATGCACGCGTTAACTTTTGATTTGCAAAATGAGCGGCGAGAAGACCAATGAGCGTCACGCAGACTCCTGCTAGCACGTAGCTACGCGGCAGACTCTGTCTGAAAACTAGCAAGCCAATCGCTGCGAGAGGAATGGCAGCGGCGGAGAGCAAATACCAGTTGCAGTGTCGTCGCAACCGAGCCGCGCGTTCACGAAATTCGGGGTCTTCCATCGTCGCTGAAATGACTTTGGGATAATAGACCAAAACAGATAGCAAGGTCATGCCAAAGTAGGGATAAATCCAGGCCACGCCACCACACAGAACTAGAGAAATGAAGAAATGAAAAGCATCATCTAAGCCGAATTCTGGATGCAGCGAGCGAAAAACGCTAGCGAACACCAAGCCCGAAAAAGCCCATAGGATTCCCCCGATGAGGGACGCGCGATTTCCAATATTCCATAATTGCCGTAGCCTACCCGCCGCATTGTCCGTCTGCTGAAGGTTGCTACTAAGAATCCGCCTGATGGGTAGCATGATCCACAGGAAAAGAACTGCGCCAAGTGGAAAGACAATGCCGTTTACCCAGTTGGCCAACCATACGAAGTCGCTTTCGATTTGCGGAATCGACGGTGCCAACTCCTTCATCCTCGACCAGTTATAGAAGTAGTTAAATACCGAAGCGGCGATATTTGGTACAAAGATGATTAGAGCGGCGACGATCACAAGATGTGCTCGCGACAGACGCCCTGTTAGACTTTCATAGGCCGGCTCGAAACGCTCCGCAAGCTCGGGATGTAGCGCCAGCCGCAAGCGGGCTGAAGTTTCGCGTCCCGACTGAGGACGCTGTTCACGATCGAACTGGAGCATCTGCTGCAACACGCGGCGCAGCACTCGGTCGGTTGCTGATTCGCTGGCGAGCGGTGCTGGCAGCGGCGCGCGTCGCATAGCTAGCTGCAGTTTGATGGCCTGTTGCCAGTCATCCGTCGGCTCGCTTCTCCCCCAAGGTCTCGCCCCTTGCCACATTTCCCACAGCAGGATTGCCAGAGAATACAAATCCGACCGCTCATCTAAAGCCGCGACGCTGTGCGGATCGTCGGGCAGGGATGCACCGAGGTGTTCGGGGGACATGTACGCCAGGGAACCACCAAAATAGTGTGCGGCGTTCTTGTCCGTTGATAGACTGGAACTAACGTTAAAATCCGCGAGCTTGGGCACTCCGTCTGCAGATAGCAAGATATTGGCGGGTTTGACGTCGCGATGCAACACATGCTTCGAAAAGGCGTACGAAAGTCCTTCGGCTAATTGGATACCCATCCAGGCTACGGTGGCAGGCCAGGTCAAATCGGCTACATACTGACGCACACTGGAATGCTCCGGCACCGACTGGTTCGCACTCAGCAAGCGTCGATCCACGGATTCAAGTAATCGTCGGCCGTTCCGCTGATTGGCTGGCAATTCGCGAATGTCTTTGATGCAGTCGGCGAGCGTTCCGCCAGGCAAATACTGCATATAGAGCAGAATGAGCGCCGAAGGCACAAGCCGTCGTTGATCGTACACGCGAACAATATTGGCGTGGTCAAGCTGTGATAGGGCCTGGGGTTCAGCGCTTCCCCGCGTGGTAACTTTGAGCGCCACTAACCGTTGCATAGATTCTTGACGCGCCAGGTACACTTGCGCAAATGCGCCTTTGCCGAGTTTCTGAATAATGAAAAAGTCATCGATTCGACTACCCGTTGCCAGCTCAGTCGAATCCAAACTCGATTTTTCAGATTGCTCAATCAGTGTGTTGCCTGCGAACTCGGTATGAGTGAGCGGGGCCGGCGGATGCTCGTTCTTTATCCATTGCGCGATTATATGCTCTAGCGCGGGAAAACGCTGCTGATACTCGGGCCACTGTGGAGTATCTCCGTTGGAACATCGCACTTCGAACTCGCGCAAGAGTAGCCCAAAGGATATTTGCGTTTGTGGCAACAAGGCTTCCATGGCCGGCCAATAGAATTCGAGCCGACGCGGCGGCTGCAGTTGTTGCCCGGCCTGAAGATCAGCTTTAAGCAGCTCGCCAATAATTAGCCGCTGCGTGTCTTGTTCCACAGCGGGAATCAAGTCGACAAGCTGTTGGGGGACAGGAACCGGAGCCAGAAGTGCATGTTGCTCCAAGCATGCTTCCAGCATAGAAAAGGAAGCGGCTACCGTGCGATTGTCAGATCCCTCTGGCATGAAGACTCTCAACGGTTCTTGCGGACGACGATTCGGTTGCCTTCGATACGGACGATCGATACCGAAGAACCAGCATCTACATAATCTCCCTCAGTAACCACGTCGATCAAGCGCTGTTCGAAAAGCACTTTTCCAGATGGACGCAGGTCAGACTCGGCCACGCCGCAGTCCCCATACTGCAACGTGGATTGCTGAGCAGGATTCGCTGCGGCAATCGAGGTGGCACCATAGGTATAGCTCGGATCAACGGAATCAGGAGCGGAGAGACGAAACCGGTTTAGGCCGGGAAGAGAATCGAGTAGCAAGATTTGTCCGAGCAGCAGCAGCGAAACCCCCAGCACGCAACCCAATACAATCAGGGAGTTCGTTTTCAATTGCGACCATTCGGTTGCCGAATCGGGAATCAAGAAATCCTGGCTGGCCATAACCAAGGAGGCAACTACCAACACAATACCGGTGATGCCGAATACGCCGAACCCCGGCAATACAAATAGCTCGCAGACTAAACAAAGAATTCCCAAGACAAACAGCATAAATTCGAGCCAGCCGGACGTGCCACCCAGTGCGTGACTCCAAAAGAAGATGGTGAAACAAGTGGCCGAGGTGAGCCCCGCCACGCTCAACCCAGGGGCCGCCAATTCAAGATAGAGCCCGACGAGTCCTGCGATCAACAATAGCGCGGTCAGCCAGGGGCGATTCAGGATGTAGACGGTCCGATCGACCCAGGTCATTCGCGTCGTTTTTACATCGTTGACGTTTAGGCTGGCCAACATGTCTTCGGCGGAAGCGAAAACTCCTTCGCACAGGTGTAGATCCATCGCGCGTCGAGCACCCAGGGTAAGGAAACGATTCTGTCCCGTCTCCGGGACTTTCGGCCCAATATCATATTGTTCAGCCACATCCGCCATTTGAGTTTCATCTTCCTTCAACACCGTCTCACGCCCTGTCGCACGCTCTTTAGCCATGTACAGCGTAAGACTACGATCTGCCATCGCTTCAGCCACGGCAGCCGGGCGGTTCTTGGCAATGGCTATTTCCCGTACGGCGCTCGCGAGGTAGCTCACTATTTTTTCTTCTGCATGCCGAAATGCACCGTCCATGCCCATCCGAATTGGGCCAGCATCGCCGATGAGCGCTCCCTCCTGCATATAAATCCGATCTGCGCCCAACGCAATAATTGCTCCCCCACTGATTGCCTCGGTGGGAACGAACACAATGGTGCTGGCCCAGTCGATGTCTCGCAATCGACGCGCTAACTCCAGTGATTGTTCGAGATCGCCTCCAGGACTGGTTAACCGCACGATGACCAAATCGGCACCCATGTCGCGGGCCATGTCCAAACGGTGATTCAAGTACCAGTGAAAGCGACCGAAAATAGGACCATCGACATCAATCCATAGCGCCTGCTTGTATTTTCCGTTGAGAATTGCATCTGGCTGGGCGGGTACCACAGCGGGCACTACTTTGTCCGGAGTCACTTCTTCATCGGTTTCTTGCGGCGTGTCCGACTCAGTAGCAACTGGTTCTGGGATAGGCCGTGGCGGGGTCTCGGTCTCGGTCTCCTCGGTCTCTCCTACAATCGATTCCGGGAGTTGGGGCGGTTGTGCATGTGCGATCGCAGCCAGCGACATGAGTTGTAGTAGCGCAGGCGCAGCAGTCGATTTAGCATGGTTGTTCACTCGTCGGGACCATTCCAGTCAGTAGCTCTATTCTAGCCATCGTGAATCTCGTGTGTGTTTCTCGCCAAGATTACTAACAACCCTCGTATCTCACCCTCTCGCGAATAGACCTGACAATCCAAAGTGCGCTGTTTCGCGCGAGGGTAAGTAACAAGAACCACGGTGCGATCAGCGAAGTGTCAAGAATATTGATTTTCTTGAGAAAAACAGGTGCCAGCTGTCGATTTGTGGCCTACATTTCAGATGGCGAAGAATTTTACATCCTGATGAACAACCCCCCACGCCATCTACAAACAAGAGTCTCTCATGCGAATTATTGCCCTGATCGTCGCGCTTACTTGTTGTACTTCGAACGCAACAGCAGCCCAATGGTTAACACTCGAAGCCCATGCCTGCGCGTCAACCAGTGCTGGCCCCGCACCTATTTACTCCCCAGATATGACGGTGGAGGCCTACAACGGATTGTTGGCGTCGCGGGATCAAGACCAATTTCGCTTGGTCGCAGTGACAGTCTCTGCTGATCAGCTTTCCCCAAGAAAACTGGTCGACCGCCCCATCGAATTTCATGCGGGCGACGCCGTATATCATGGGCGAGTCTCGTCCGTATTTATCGAATCTACCGAATCTACTGGTCGACAGTTGCGCGTCTTGGCTTGGGTTGAAAATCAACGGAGCAACGGCGTTTGGCGATTAAGCACCAGTGTCCCGGGCAGGCTCAAGATTCAACTGTAGCACACAGGTTGTCAGCAGCGCAGTACGACGGATCACCGCTCGAACAGTCTTCTAACTTGCGGAATACTCAGCAAAGTTGCGCTGGTGATAAACGCGATCGAAGTTCCAGCTAAAACATCGCTGGGGTAGTGAGCGCCGCTAAGAATTCGCTGCATGCTGGCCAGGGTTGCGAATAGGAGAAACATCGCACAACCGCGTGGGAAGACAAGTGTTAGGCTAACCGCAAGTCCCCAGGCAGTGGCGGCGTGCCCCGATGGAAAACTGCGTAGTCTTGCATCACTCAAACTGGGAAGAACCAACTCGATGCCATCGTTGTGGATCGTGGCAGTCTTCCTTTCTTTCAAGAATCTTTGATATTCTTCGTCGCCAACAACACGGATCGCGTCGCGGCTATGCGGACGCACTCTAACTAGGCTGGCTTTAGCTAAGTTCGATGTTGCACCGGCAACGGTGGTTAACAACACCGCTCCAACCAAAGCCCGCCGACGCTCCACGCAGATAAGCAAAACGCAACCCAGGATTCCGAGAACCCCCAGGCTATGGGCGAAAACCTCACTGAGATTTATCGCCTTGCGTAAATCGCCAGGGATGTCCAAATTTCGCAGTGAATCAGACCAAGTAATATCCACTGGCAGCACCAGCACAGCTCCCAAGCTGCCAAGCAAAACACCGAGTAGCAAGGTGGACAAAATCTTGGTTGGACTAGCGGAATTTGGAATCGACATGCACACTATTGCCTTGGTGCGGGTTATCATGCAAAACAATTCATTTCGACGGACAAAGCAGGGCCTGTTAGTCCAGTCTTTAGAATAGCACTGCAAATGCATTGAACTAGGGGAGTGCCGCGTGGGTTCGCTCATCGAAAACGTCAAGACTTTAAACTCGGCTGTGCGAACCGTGCTGCTAGCGGCGCTAGTCGGGGTGGTCGGCATGGGCTGTTATTTCGGCTACACCGAGTATACGGCTCGTGAACGTCTGATCCGCGATCAAACTGAAAAGATCAAGGAAGCTGAGGCGAAGGTTGAGACGCTTGAGGGCGATCTAAAGTCGCGTATCGCCGAAATCCAACAACTACAGTTAGATCTGAAGCATAAGATCGAGCAGATCGAGAAGTTGGAAACGGCTATGCACTTATTAAAAACCGATCAGCGCCTGGCGCAGTTGAAAGTCATCTCGATCGAGCGTGACGAAGCTGGAAAAGCCAAGTCTACCAAGCTGCAGTTTGCTGAGATTTCACCCAATGGCGATCCCCTGAGTGACCCCAGGGAATTTAGCTTGCCTGGCGATGTTGTGTATATCGACAACTGGATCGTCAAATTCGATGATCAGTATGTTGAAAGTGCCGATATCGAGCGCGGTACCTCGCTTGTACTTTTCCGGCGTATTTTTAGCGAGGAACAGGTGCCTACCGAGGGTTTCTCATTGGATGAGGTAGGCATGCGTCCCCAAGCCTATGCGCGCGGCGGGGCTTTGACGGAATTTGAGAAGAAACTTTGGAGCGACTTTTGGGAATTCGCCAACGATCCAGCGCAGGCTAGCGCCATGGGAATCCGCGCAGCCAATGGCGAGGCCGTGTCGATCAAGGTCCGCGAAGGCAAGACATATGGCATTACGCTCCGCGCTTCAGGTGGCCTGTCCATTGCTCCCCAGGGCAACAATGATGCCACCTCCGATTCTCTATGATAGAGCGGAGATAAATAGTGCGCGAGCCTTACGGACTCATGACTAGTAAGCGGCCCGGCGCGAGCCGTTCGGTATTTCACCTGTCCTGACGCGGCCATTTCGACAACTCTCGCTGATCACCAGTACTGATAGCAGATTCCACCCTCCCGCGCGCGCCCAAGTCGCTCTTAAAAGTGCATGTATTCGCGGGGTGAGATGTGTCAACCGCAGGTCAACTGGAGAAAAAACATCTAACCGAGCCGATCTGTGGCCACGTGATATTGCGGGTCTTCGCTCAGATTGACTTCCACTAAGTCACCAGCTTTGTCGAGTAAATCGCGGCATTCGCGGCTCAAGTGGGTGAGGTACAGCCGCTTGCCGCTGGCCTGATACTTCTCAGCCAATCTGTTGATCGCTTCCAAACCAGATTGATCGTAGACGCGCGAGTAATAAAAGTCGATGACCGTGCTTTCTGGATCTTCGGCTACTGAAAACATCTCTTTGAATGATGAGACACTGGCAAAAAATAACGGCCCGTGGACTTGGTAAATCTTGCTGCCGAATTCATTATATTTCACGTCCACACCGATGTGCGTCGCATGTTGCCAGGCAAAGACAAGCGGCTGAGACGACAATCCCAAGTATGACCGCTGATGCCAAATCGTGCATAATGACCGTGTAACCCGCGACCAAGACCATCACCAACACATCGCTGCGCGGCATTCGTCGAAGTCCCTTTAGCGATGCCCATTCAAATGTGCCGATCACGACCATGAACATGACGCCAACGAGTGCTGCCATCGGAATCTGTTCAATGTAGGGTGCCAAGAACAAGACAAATAACAGCAAACAAACGGCGGCAGTAATGCCAGACAGTCTGCCGCGACCTCCAGAATTGACGTTGATTAACGATTGCCCAATCATAGCGCAGCCCCCCATACCCCCGAAAATGCCGCACAGCAAGTTGGCCGTCCCTTGACCAATACACTCGCGGTTGCCGCGGCCGCGCGTTTCCGTGATCTCGTCAATCAACGTCATGGTCATCAGAGATTCGATCAAACCTACGCCGCACAGGACCACAGCATATGGCAATATGATCCACAGCGTCTCAAGAGTCAGTGGAACCAGAGTATGCTCGAGAAAAAACGGTACGGGTAGGCCACCGCTAATACCCGTCGCTTCCGCCGGTACGTCTGCAACATCAGTCAGCACGGGGGCTGGTTTGAGAAGTGAGCTAGCTACTGGATCCGCTGATTGACTCACACGACTGATCTTCGTAAGCGCTACCTGCGATCCTAAGTCAGGCGATAGATCTGTCTGCGCTTCACGCACCTTGGCAATGGCCGCTGCATGCGAATTCGTGCGCAGCATGTCGCCAACCGTCGCAACCAAATTCCCTGCAGGAGTGCTGTAAGTGCGATTGATCGCGATCGAAACGGCTGTGATGGCCAAGATGGCAACCAACGACGCAGGGACAGCTTCCGTCAACTTGGGCAGTCGCCAAATGATCAACATCGTCAGTGCGACCAGAATCAACATGATCGCCAGTGGCAGCCCCTGCAGGAACACCAATTCACCGGCTGGTCCCAACGTTTTGAAACTTCCTAATTGTGCCAAGCCGATCACAATAGCCAGACCGTTGACAAAGCCTAGCATGACCGGATGCGGCACCATCCGAATCAACTTGCCCAATCGCGCCAGTCCAATCGCAATCTGCAGCAAACCACACAGTATGACTGTTGGAAACAGATACTCGATGCCACGTTCGGCAACCAGCGTTACCACCACGACCGCCATCGCGCCGGTAGCTCCAGAGATCATGCCTGGGCGCCCGCCTAACACGGCGGTGATTAACCCCAGGAAAAAGGCCGAGTAAAGTCCGATTAGTGGTGAAACGCCAGCCACAAATGCAAATGCTATCGCCTCGGGTACAAGAGCGAGTGCGACGGTCAGCCCCGAGAGCACGTCTTTCTTTGACGAACGCGCCTGTTGATGAAAAAAATTGAGCATGCAAAGCCATTAAAAAGTGCGCGTAATATCAATCTTAGTGTAGGAGGAGGCTACGAGTCCTGCCGTCCCATCTTCCCTTCGCTATCTTATTGAGCTTGGGACTATACTTTGCCCACTATGTAGGTCAATGCACATCGTTGCGGGCGTAGCCGATCTCAGCCTTCGCTGGCCCATTCGCAGGTGCCGCAGATTTTAGATAGCGGGGCTCACACACCCGTTGCAGCAGTGCGCAGTGACTCATCCTTGCGTTGCCATCCGACAGTGCCGAACCGCAACTTTCTCGGAAAAATTATCGAGTCCTGCTGTTCGCCTCCGATCTCGTACCATCATTTGGCCTTGCGACACGGCTTTGCGCAGCCAACAGGACAACTAAAGACAAATTAGCCGCAAGGCGGCTATGGCAGTGAATGCTAACAGCAGTCCATCAAACAGTTTCTGTTCGACGCGCTTGACCAACCAGCGGCCGAGTATCATGCCAAACAGAATCGCCGGAGCGAATGTTACATCGACGGCGAGCGTGCCCAAGTCGATCAGCCCCAAGTTGTAGCTGAAGGGCAGTTTGAAGACATTGACGACCAGAAACAGCCAAGCGCTTGTCCCCACGAATTCATACTTGGGCAAGGCAACGGCCAACAGATATAGCGCCACCACGGGCCCGGCTGCATTGGCCAGCATCGTTGTCACACCGGCCAGCAGCCCGAGGGTCCATGCAAAAAGGCGGCTATGCGGCATCTTTTCGAACTTGTCCGGCTTCCACATGCGCAGCAATTGGACGAGCGTCAGACTGAGGATGATGATGCCTACCAGAGGTTTGAAAGCCGCTTCGTTGATCCGCTCCATGAGCAGAAAACCGAATACGACGCCGATCAACGTTGGCGGCAACAGCCGACCAACGTGTCGCCACTGGACTTTCTTGCCGAAAAACCGAATGGCACACACATCACCAATCACCAGCATTGGCAGCAGCACGCCCGTGGAAGGCTTGCCGCCAAAAACCATGGCGAACACGATGACGTGCAGCATGCTCACGCCAGCAAAGCCACTCTTCGAAAACCCAATCCCCGCCGCTCCAATAGCTAGCAACGCACATTCAGCTATCGTGAGAGAATGCAGCAAGTCAGCTCAGTTGAACAGATAAGGAATTTATGTTGGCGATGCACGCACGTGCGTGGGGAGCAATGTCCTCGATTTCAGGCATTGGCTAACTGCGGCGACGCGAGCGAAAGCCCACTCCCGCTAGGCTTAAAAAGGTACACAGCGCCAGACTACTGGGTTCTGGAACAGCCGTCGCGGCAATCACGTTGACTCTCCCTACAAAATCTGAGTTCGCCAAATTGAAAGCGAGCGGGTTGAAGTTCTCATCGCTTAAAGACGAGAACAGCGTATTTGAGTTGAGAGTAACATCAAACGCATCTCCAACACCGGCTGGGAGCCCTGTCGCAGTTGTGAGCTGTACGCGGACCAACAGTCTCTTGGTTGACGTTAGGGGAGTTGCATATGGTGTATCGCCAGCAAAAAGAACTCCCGACGTCGAATCACCACCGCTAAAACTATCACCAGGAGTTGTCGTTGTAAAAACGCTTCCGGCGGGACCAAAACTATCGTTAAAAAATAAGTAGTCTGGTTCAGTGACATAACTCGCTGGCTGTGGAACAACAAATGCAAGCTGCGTCACTGTTGGAACAACCGGCGTAATCAAGAAATCGTAGAGCGAGTTGGCATAAGTTTCACCAGCAACCACATCGCTCTCGACGAAAAAATCCATGAACGCCGTACCACCGACTTCAATATCAACGTCGCTGACGGTTACAATGATGGCCGCGTGCGCAGACGATAGGAGCGTCAAGCTGGCAAGTGCAAGACCTGCCATTCCACGCAGAAATTTAGCAGTCATAATAATAGTCCTCATGGTAAAAATCGTGATGATCGTTTGGGGGTTATTTTAGTCACTTAACGGCAGATTACCATCCAACTGGCGACCGAGAGCGCGAATTGCCAAAATCCGATCGATTTGGTTGACAACCCCGTCGCCGTTGACGTCTTCATCAATGAACGGCCCAGTCGTTCCAAAGGCCGCTAGCACGGCGTCCACGTCGGCCTGTTCTGCCCGGCGATTACCATCCACGTCGCCCAACAAGCGATAGAAGGTCTGAATTTCGCCGTCATCATCAAAATCTCCGTCGCCATTGGTGTCAATCAGTAGCTTGTAGTAGCCATCGCCAATATTCGAGTTGCGATCGCCGCCAATTCCCTGCTCGCCAAAGTTGACTTCCATCACTTTGTCCGTTGCGGACAAGCGGTTCGATAGATCGACTGCTTCGCCACTGCCAGACCCGTCTAGCTCATAGCGCTCGAGCCGGACTCGATCATTGGTTGCATCGCCGTCACCAACCGTGGCGATCAATTCGCCCAAGGGTGCAGCTTGATTAAAGGTCACGTCCAAATATTGCACGAATGACCGCTGCACAGCGTCCTTTTGCACGTCGAAATTCGTGACCAAGAACGATGGCGAGAACGAGCTCAGTGGCAGTCCACCGCCCAACCCACGCCCCAAGGCACGGATGGCCAAAATCCGATCGATTTGATTCACAACTCCATCGCCGTTCGCATCCTCCTCCAGATTGGTTCCGGTGGATCCGAAGGCACCCAGAATCGCGTTGACGTCAGCTTGCGTAACCGTTGTGTCGGCGTCGACATTGCCAAGCAGCCGATAGAACATCAATGTCTCACCACTATCGGTGAAGTCGCCATCGGAATCTAAATCGAATTGCAACGTGTAATAGCCATCTCCCACATTGGAATTTCGATTCCCACCAATACCATTCGGACCGAAGTCAAATTCCAGTTTCTGTCCAGCTACCGTGATAACGCTCGACAGTCCAATCGGAGTTGGATTGCTAGTTCCGTCCAGGTCTCTGCGAATCAGCGCAATGCGGTCATTAGTCGCATCGCCGTCAGTCACGGAGTTGACCATCGCTTGCAATTGATCGCCAAGGCTAAAAGTCACATCGACGTAACGCAAGTAGGAGCGTTGAATGGCACCTTTCTGAACATCGAACGACGATACAAAGAACTCTGTGGGCACCTCAAAGGTTCGCGTGATTTGCACATCGGCTGGAGCCGCTGGAGCGGCTTCGACATTCCCTCGCTGGTCGTAGCCCACCGTAAAGAAGCGATAGGTGTGTTCGTTTCCGTCGGCCAGAGCTTCATAGTCGATCGAGCGGCTGTGAATGCCTGATCCATCGGCTAAGCCCGCGCCAACTTGTTGAATCAACGTTGGAGTGGCACCGTCGATCGAGACATAGACTTGGAAACTGGCCAAGCCTGTGCCACCAGCATCGCTGCCCGAGAAGTTGATTGTCAACGTCGGCGCATCAGTCTCATCAACGCTATCAACCTGAGTTGTTGGTGCGTCCAGGTCTGGAATATATGTCCCCGCTTCAATCTTCGGCGTCTTGACTTCGCGGTTGCCGACGGCATCGATCGCAATGCTGTAGAAACCGACGCTTTGGTTGCTCGTGGCCGTATACTGAGCGACGGGATTGCTGGCGGGTACCGTGGTCCACAATTCCCAAGCCGCACCTTGTACTGTGCGGTAGATCTCATAGGAGGCGATACCAGAGCTAGCACCCGCAACCGTTGGGTCCGTACCCGTCGCACTGACGGCAAACGTCAGGCTAGTTTGAACCGTCGGCAGCGGATCCACTTTGCTCGTGCCTGGCGTATGGTCCACCGCCCAAGCGTCCGAGCCGTTCGTGGTACCAGCATTGCCAGCCATATCCTCAATTCCCGCACCTAGGACCGTTAGCACGTAGGCACCTTCACTAGCAGTGAACGCGGCCAAGCCATCGATGCGGTAAGTCGTACCGCTGACCAAGGATGTGGTCACGGCACCACTGAGCGGAACATTCACCCCGCCGCGAGTCAAACTTATATCGCTGAAATCAAACGTACTCAGGTCGATCGCTTCATTGAAGGTCACGTCCACACTCGAAACAGCCGTGGTGCGCGGATCAGGCGTTACATCGATCACATCGGAAACCTCTGGACCGACGCTGTCTTCAACTTGGTTCCCAAAGTCGACGTTATCGCGATTTTGACCCGGAGCCAGCTCGACGGTGTAACGGAATGGTCCTCCATTGGCAGGGCCAACGCCACCACTGCCCGGATTGCCACTACCGCCATTGTCGCCATCGGAGAATGAACCATCGTAAGCTAACACCGCGGTTCCCAACGCGACCATATCGATGCGGAAGTAGTTGCTGTGTGTGTTGGCAACATTATCCTGCTCATCATCACCATCGAAAATCAACGCCCCAGAAACATCTAGCAAGTGACGGAATTCGAAGGAGGATAACTGTCGTCCGAGATGTGACACAGCCAATTGTTGCGCCAATACGGCAGCTCCCGTCACAAACGGCGTGGCCATACTCGTACCTCGCATGGTGGTCACGCTACCAAACGCATTGGCAGCCGTAATCAACGCTCCGGGAGCAAACACATCCAGCAAGTCCGTGTCGCGTTGCGAGAAGCTCGTGATGTGATCTGCACCAGTTGTGTAGTCCACGCCATTGGCACCAAATGACCAAGGTCCACCGCGATTGGAATCCCAAACCGCACCGACTGCAATCGTATTCGGATCAGCGGCCGGATATGCAACGCCTTGATTGCCAAAATAGCCATACGCATTGCCTGCGGCCGCCACCGTAATGACATCCAATTCGCTCAAGGCTGCCAACTCGTCCCCAATCCCGTGCAACCCACGGGCCTGATCCCAGTTAAGTCCATCGCCGATCGACATATTGACTGCAGCAATATTGTACTGATCGACATTCTGAATCACCCAAGCCAGAGCCTGTTCGACATACGAGAAATAGCCAACACCCGAGTCACTAAAGACTTTCAAATGAATAATGTTGGCGTCCGGTGCGATACCGGGATAGTTGGCATCTTCCGATGCAATCACGCTAGTAACGTGTGAGCCGTGGCCAGAAAAATCCGAAGCGTCGGCGTCGTTGTCCGCAAAGTCGTATTGGTAGACGATGCGATCAGCGATGCCATTGCCATCCGCGTCGGCACCGAAGAAACCATGGTTGACGTCGATACCAGTGTCGATGACCACTACCGAATAGCCGCCACCGCTGACGCCGTTGAATCGCGGATCTGCCCAGAAGTCATCCAAGCCGATCAGCTCGCCCGCGCGACTGACGCCTGCGCCATCAACCGTTTCACCTGGAGTCTGGACTTGCGTGGTCCGTCCGCTGTAGGCATAGCCGCTCGAACCCGAGTTAAACGATGAAGCGCCGCTCTCACCAGGATGCGTTTGAATCCAGCCATCCTTGATTACTTCCGCGATAACGTAAATGCCGGGGCGCAGGTCGGTGAACGAATACTGCCCATCCGAGCCCGACTGTTGAGCGGGTTCGCCGTCATCAAGTTGTCCATTGTCATTGACGTCGATGTAGACGGTCCAGTCTGCCAAGCCCGGCTCACCCGAGTCGCGAATGGTGTCTCCATTGAGGTCGTTCCAAACCGTACCGCCGACTGAGGCGAGCGCGACAATGCCTGCGTCCCAATCCAAGTTATCTCCGTTGACGACCGTGAAGACGCTCGTTAACCCCGTAGCGATGTCCACGTCGCTATCAATCGCCTCGTCGCCACCCGCATTGCTGTCGGTAAACGCAAATCCGCTTGGCAATGTGGTTGCATCAAAGCTTAAGAAATAAGAAACGTCGATTTCGAGTTCAGGGAATGAATACAATCCGTCAGCGTCCGTCGTGTCGCTGGCTACAAATGTACCAGCACCACCGTCATCGATGAACAAAGACACCACCACGCCTTCGACGCCAGGCTCCAATTCGTCTTGCAGCCCATTGAAGTCCAGATCATTCCAGACGCGATTACCGATGGTCGCTTGACCACCGGGGGTCGTGACCGTTTCATCAGCCGTCTCCGGTGGTGGTTCGCTATTGTTTGCATTGTCAATCGCCACGCTGTAGAACTCATAAGTCGTTCCGAGTTCACCCACGTAGGTCGCTTCGGTCAGCTCCGTTGCTGCCAACCACTTCACGTAGCCTTCGCCATCGGTCGAGACAAACACGTCGTAAACAGCGATACCCGAACCATCGTTGGGATCTTCGCCCGCCCAACTAACGATGAACTCGTTGGTCAGTTCGGTACTCTCCAGCGTCACGCTGCTGGTGGGCGCGTCGGCGTCCAATGTATTGAAGATCGGTGGTGTCGCAATGGGTTCTTCCGTGTCAAATACGATCACAGCTTCGGCATCAATGACCGTTCCCGTCGGCACATTCGCGTCGGCTTCGATCGTGTATGACACAAAGCCTTCACCTACGCCAGTTTCATCGTTAATCGGCAGGAAACCGAGCGATGCATCTTGCGGAGGTTGCCCGGTCGACGGATCGATCGTGCGGAACGTCCAAGTCGCCGTGTTCGTAGCCAAGTCCACTACAGCCGACAGTGTCACGAACACTCCAAACTCTTCTGTCAAATCGATCTGCTGGAAGTGGAAGGGCTTGTTCGGAGCGTCGAAAACCATATTGCGGAACCCAAACGCACCGATCTTGAACTTCGCCGGATTCAAGTCTTCGTCGAACTGTTGCGTGATGACCACTTCTTGAGCGGCAGCGGTAGCCGTGGGTTGGTTCTCGAAGCGAATCGTGTAGTCGTAGACATCGCTAGCGCTAATCCACTGCTGTTCGCCAAAGCCATCTGGTCCCAAAATGTCGTTCGGGTCGCTCGGCCGCACAACACATGGCTTGTAGTACGTTATGCGCTTGCAATTCTTTTCGTCAAACTCAACCTTATAGCCACACTCGCCCGAGCCACGGCGGATTTCTTCCAGCTTGTCACACTTCTTGCAGTCTTCCGGTACGGGCAACAGGCGGAACGAATTGGCCAGCGGTGCCAAGTTGGATGTGCCCAAACCAGCCAAGATCGAAGGTACCAAGAACATGTCGCTCATGGCCAAGGCACCGGCAGCCATTTGTGCTTGGGTGGCCAACGCAGCGGGCGTCCACGTTGCATTCTCCAGCCGACTGGAATGAGTCTGCCCGTCCGCATTCCAAGTAACGATGGTCTCGCCGTCATCGATACTCACAAACCCGTTGGCCAAGTCATCGCCAGTCGCAATCGCCCGGGCATCCGACCACAGCCCATCCCACATCGAAGAGAGCAGGTGCGTGCCGTGGGCGTCTTCGCTAATCCATGAGGCGACGAGATTGCCACTAAGCGAATCGAGTCCAATTCGAACTTCCGAATTGTCTCCTCCAGTCCTGGCCACTTCGACCGGCGAACTCCAATAACCCTCACGATAAACACTGGACAGGATAGTTGCATCGCCGTCGTCTTGAACCGACAGCCAAAGCACAAGCAGATCGCCAGCTACATTGGTTGCCGCAGTAACTTCGCGATTGACACCATAGCTGCCAGGCACCGCTGCAGCTGGACTCCAGGAGCCGTTCTTGTACAGACTGACCAACACTTCACCTTCGGTGCTTCCGTCTGACAATTCTGGGCCATCCCCCCACGCCGCCAGAACATCGCCACGCAGCGTTTCCGCGATCGACGCAAAAGCAACTGGGAAGTCAGGCAGCGACTGTAGGAAGTTCTCCGAGTACAGTTGGCTGGCCTGAGCTACCGCGCTGATAGCAATCTGCGGTGCAAACTCCTGGGGCGCAGACCAGCTTCCCGATTCAAAGGTTGACGAGAAAATATTCTTCAACGTTACCTCAGCATCTGGATCGGTATCGACCGTCCAGAACACCGTCGTCTTGCCACCGACGACACCAACTTCCGTATCACTAATTTGATCGCCTGTCGCGATGACCGTCGCGGCACCAAACGTGTTGGTCGCATCGTTCCAGCGATGGGACATCAGCCGATAACCATTGGTTTCGTCGTGAGTCGACCAAGTCAACAACAAATCGCCTTCGGCCGTTGTGTCCAAGGACAGAGCTGCATCGGTGCCTGGAGTCGTCGGCAATGCACTTGGCGTGCTCCAACTGGTTCCATCGAAAACCGAATAAACGACATCGGTATCGCGCATCGCAGCTTGAAGCTCTTCCAAGGTAGTACTAGCACCTAAGCCCGTCGAGTCGGCCATCGACCAGACCGCAATGCGATTACCCGACGCGTCTACGCCGGTTTGCAAGTAGCGGTTGAAACCAAGGCTGCCAGGCAACGTTTGTGGCGCGTCAAACCCAGTTCCATTAAAGTCGGCGACTTTGATAAAGGAGCCAATCTCAGGTGTGCTGGCGGTCGGATCACCATCAGCAATCCAGCCCAAATAGGTCGTACTTCCAGCCTGCCCCAGGACTGGTGCCGAATCGATGGTCAGGTCGGTGGCAACACTGCTCAAGACAGAATTTGTGCCGTAGACATTGGCTGAACCGAGAGCAGCTGCGGGATTGAAAACAAATGGCACGTCCGTATCGCTTGGCGATAGGCCATCACCGCCCAAACTATTCAACACGCTGATTTGGAAACTGGCTGGACCATACTGCCAGCCGTGAACAACCGCACCAGCGGATACGGTGCCGCTGATCGGGCCGATCTTAAACGCTGGATACACTTGGACCGCTACGGAAACATTGCCCGAGACACTCGCTTCGACCGAACCACTCGTGTTGGCAACTTTCAAATACGGCCCCACACTGCCGCTCACGCTGGCCTTTTGGACCGAGTCAGGCAGAATGAAATTTGGGAACGGTGCGGAACCACTCCAGCCAAGGCCTTCGAAAGCAACTCCGCCGGTAAATTTGATGCCTTCAGAGATATCAATCGAAGGGAACCACCATTCGGCAAAGTCGATGACGCCGGTAATAAACGAGGATGCCGCGCGTCCCTGTGGCCCCATGTAACCCAACACCGTGGTTAAGCCACCATCCCACAAGAAACTCAGCGATCCATTGGCATCTAGCGAAGCACCTTGGAAATCCCAGCTCGTACCGGTTGGATCGGCTTTCCAAGTGCCCTTGATACTGCCACCGCCAGTGCCTTCGATCTTATTGCCGCTCGGCAATTTAACACCGCCGCTGAATGCTCCACCTGCTTGAGCCTCTAACTCGCAAGCCGGCGCACATTTCGCCGTCACTTGCCCATTGAATTCAGCCTTCGCGTCAAACTCAGCACCTAGGAAATTCCATGGACCAAATGTCTTCTCCCAACCAAACGCAGCGGACTTCGAGGTAGTCGCCGCCGGCAGCAAACCGCCTTCTGGAACCGAGAAAACGAACGACGGGAAGGACAATCCACCAGTCGTGATATCCGTCAACTCGTAGTAAAGGTCTTGGTCATCTTGAATCAAGTTGTTCTGCGTCAAGTACACAGTCAACAACTGACCGCCAGCGACAATGGCCGTCGGGTCAGCATCTTGCAACGCATTGTCGGTCAATTGCACGGGCAGCGACCAAGTAAAGCTACCATCGATTTCCTTCTTGGCGACCGAGTAGTAGATCTCTGTTTCATTCTCCAAGCCTTGATCCCAAGTCGCAATCAAGCCAGGATCTGTGCCGTCGATGACTTGCGAATCCGCGACGACGCTCAAGTTGTACGTCGGGACATCCGTTATGACCTGGCCTTCAACCCAGTTGGTGCCGTCGAAATACGAATGCCAAAGTTGCCCTTCGCGATGGAAGACCAAATGCGCCGTTCCAGTTGCGTCCGTCGTCAGCACGGGATTGCTTTGCGTTCGCGTATCGAGCAACGTTCGCTCGACGTGCAAGGCACTGGCTTCCGTTACATCGCCGCTATTATCAAGCGTCAATTGGGGTGCATCAAAGTCAACGTTGCCGTCTTGGTCGATATCCCATGTGTACGGAGCTTCGACCGCCAGCAAGTAACCACCTGAGTCGCGGAAGCTGAGCACGTACTGACCGGTACTGTCGGTCGTTGCGCGGCTGGTGAGGAATTCGCCATCGCGGTACAGAGCCAATTGGGCACCGACGACTGGCGCACCGGTTTCGTCGACCAACTGTCCCGTATAGGTACGGCCTGGACGGTAATCCGGAATTTCCAAGTACGCACGCTCCATCATGCTGCGGACGTCATGGATCGGCAAACCAGGGCCAGATAATTCCTTAACCAAGCGGTTCAAGTATCCAACGTAGTCGCCCCATGTACTACCAATTCGCGGCTGCACATCAGCCCAATATGGATTCCACTGAGCATTGGTCAGCCCGGCGGGGCGAATCGCAGCCTCGATCTCCAACCATTCGTCTTCCGTAATCTCTTCTGCATCGGCGGGCGTAAACGGCTCGATCGTGACATCCACGGTGGCTTGACTGTTATACAGGATGCTCGCCGTACCAGTGCTGCCCGGTCGCAAGATGTCCAATGGTCCGTCGGGTGATGCGCCGAAGACATGCAATGGCCCAGCGGCCAATTCGCTGCTACGGAATCCCATAGGCGTGTTTGACGCACTGGTTACCAGCAGCAACGGCGCTCCAGCATCTTGATCACCCAAGTTACCGTATTCGAGACCAATCGAAACGACGCGATCCGGACGAACGGTAGTTGGTCCATTAATCAAGACCACCACATCATCACCAATGCCTTCTTGCACCGTGATCGCGTCCGCTAGAACGACGCTTTCCGTGCCATCGATCGCCCGTAGACTGTAGAGACCAGCCGGTAGGGACAGCAGATCGAAGGTTGCATAGGCCAGCGTCGAATCCTCGATGAGCGTCGTCGTGGCGAACTGTGAATAGTCAATTGTATCGATCGTTCCAAAGAGTTCGAAACGCGTGTTGGCGGTAAAGCGTGCGCCCTCGATGGCAACTGTCGCATTGCCGTTGTTTCCGAGCGTATCGCTTTGGACATCAAATAGGCTGAACGGAATCACTTCTGCCAGAATTGACTAGTTGGGCGCTCCACTAACTTGATTCCCGTACAACAACACATAGTAAGTGCCCGTTTGCTCAACAGGCAAAATGATCGTTGGGTCGGCCTGGAAGGGAGTCCGCGTAGTGTGGTCAAACTGCCCACGTGTTGGGAATTGCCCATACCGCACGAACAAATCGTTGAAGGCCGAGTTTTGATCGCTATCGACCGACAGTCGTACCGTCTCACCAGCGACTAAGTCCATCTTGTAGTAGACCGACTGCCCTACCGCCAACGTTCCCGTCTGGGAAGCTCCCAGGATCAGTTCCGTGGCATCCAGGTCGAACAAGTCGAGCGAAGCGCCAATGTTATTCGACTCATTTGATTCGACGATGCGGTTTCGAATATCGCTTCGAACGATCACATGATAATCACCAGGCAACACGCCCGGCAAAGGTGCCGTCAGCGACTGGGTATAACTATTGCCTCCCGCCACGTCACCGATATGCAGGGTTTCGCCAAAGAAAGCATCGGTGAAATCCCACTGGTCATCGGCAGAAATGTACAGCGTGTCATTCCAACGACCGCGGGCGGGATTCGTACCATTATTCTGGACCGTGTACGTGATGGTGGCATTCTGGCCAGGCACCCCGCTCGGTGGAATCGTAATGGTACCCACAACCAGATCCGCTGGTGGCAGCAAGACAACGTCGACTGGTGCACTGTCCGTACCAACGTTGTTTGCTTCCGCACCGCGCTCAAAGATATTTCCGCCGCTGTCGGTAGCCACAAATACGTAATAAGGCCCTGACAGTCCCAACGGAATTTCAAAGCTAGCCGATTGGGTATACGTTTGCCCAGCTGCGAGATTTGCTGGGCGATAACGGTATCCCAAGTAGACGTCGTCATTGCGGTCGAAGACTTGATCCAACGACAGATAGACCGTGTCGTACCAATTGCCAGCCGTTGCGGCAGCTCCGATATTCTCCACGGTCCAATTCAAATTCAACAATTGACCGCTAAAGCCAGTGGCTGGTGCGTCGACAGCGGTAACGGTTAGGTCGGGAACATCGCGCAACGCAATATTGATCGTATCGGCTGTCGCTCCATCGTTGTTATCTTCCACGCCTTCTTCGAAGACGCGATTGTTGGCATCGGCCAACACGATGACGTAATAGTTTCCTGTGACTTCAAACGGCAACTTGACCGAACGAGTCATCGTGTAGTTTGCGCCAGCCGCGATAATGTTCGAATGCAAGACGGTACCAAGCAAGATATCTTCGCCGAAGCCCAACACCTGGTCGGTCGACAGATAGATTTGATCATTCCAGTAATTCGTTTCCGTAGGCACACTGCCAGCGTTGGTCACCGTCCAAGTAACAGACAGATTGTCCTCTGAAGCCAGCGACACCGGTGTGGCGGCAACCGACGTCACTTGCAAATCGGCCGTTTGTCGCTCAATGCTGATCGGCAACGGACCAAAAGTGTTGTTATTCTCTGCCCCAGGTTCGGCCACTTGATTCAGGGAATCCGCACTCAAGAACAAGTAATAGTCGCCAGCGGGAAGCGTTATCGGCAAAGCTACGACATGGCCAGTGACAGTGTAGGTTTCGCTGGGGCCGAGCAGGCCTGCGTGAGTGATATCCTTGAGAGCAATATCATCACCATTGCCAAACGTACCGTCGGTAGACAGCCACACGCGATCGCGCCAACTGGACGTTATCGTATCGCCCACTCCCACGTTCTCGATTTCGAAGCCCACGACAATCGATTGTCCAGACTGCCCAGTGGTCGGGGCCGTGAAGCTATTGACGACCAAATCTGGCGGCTCGATAGCGATATTCATCGGGTCGGGATCACCCGCCGTGTTATTGCCGTCCGCTACTTCGAAAACGGCATTGTCCGCATCTGTCCACACAAATGCGTAGTAATCGCCAATCAGCCCCAGACTGGGCGCAAACGTAAAGCTCTCCGTATACGACTCGAAGGCCCCGAGCTTGCCGTAGTGTGTACGCGTTGCCGCCAGGATATCCGTCGCTGGATCGAATACATTGTCCGTGGAGAGATACAGTCGATCGCGCCAGTTGGAATTGGGCGTCTCTGTCGCACCTGCGTTGAATACTTCATACGTGATCGTGGTAGCGTGGCCAGCCACGGCGGTCGCTGGTGCGGTGACCGACGTAACCAGCAGGTCTGGTGGCGGAGTTAATTGGATGTTCCCCAGCGCACTAGCCGTAATATTGTTCTCTTCAAAGATATGCTCAAAGACGTTGTTGAAGCGATCCGTCTGCACGATGTAATGAAAATCGCCCGCCACGCCAATCGGCAGCGTAACGGTCTGGACTGCTTGATAGTTGGCGCCCGCAGCCAAAGCGCCTTGGCGGAAATACTGACCAAGGAACGTATCACTGCCATCCAACGTGTCGTCTGCCGACAAGTAAATGTAGTCCCACCATGCGGTTTGCAATGTAACGCCGGGTCCTTCGTTGGTCACGGTCCAGCTCACATTGGTTGGCTGCCCCGAGAAACCAGCCGGCGAAGCCACCACCGTAACTTGTAGATCGGGCGGCGGAGTCAGTTGCACTGACGTCGGCAAAGCAACTCGCGAATTATCACCTTCGTTCGTGTGCTCGAAGACTTGATCATAGCGATCGGTGACCACCACAAAGTAATATTGGCCGCTGATACCCTGTGGCATCGTCACGGTTTTGCTGTTGGTGTAGCTTTCCGCCGGGTTTAGATAGCTTGCATTCGTGGCTTGGCCCAGAAGTATGTCGGAACTGTCATAGACGTCATCGGACGACAAGTAGATCGCATCGGTCCACTGCGGAGCGCTCGTCGCCGCGTCTCCCGTATTGGTCACTACCCACTCAACCACTGTCGACTGACTTGAGAAGGCTTCCGCCGGGGCGGTGATCGCAGTGACCTGCAGATTTGGAAACGGTGATAAAGTGACCACGATCGGCTGATCATCGACCGTCACATTGTTATTTTCACCATCGTGTTCGAATGCTGCATTGGTCGCATCGGTGCGGATAATTGCATACCGCGTACCCTCCAGTGTGATTGGCAGCGTGATCACTTGGGTCCGCTGGAGCGTCGCACCCGCGGCCAGTGTGCCCGTAAAGTCAAAATTACCTATGAACAAATCGTTGCCAAAAACGTTGTCGCTTGACAAGAAAACCTGATCCCGTAACGTGCCAGTGAAATCACCATCACCCTGGTTTTCCAGTGTCCAACGAACCTGAATATCCTGTCCCGACAGCGCTGTGGCGGGCAAGGTGATGCTACTCACCACGAAATCCGGCAAAGGCGGCAGCGAAATACTCACTGCCGATGTGGCCAAGGCGTTATTGGTTTCAGATGACTCCGGCTGCGTCGCCAAATCATCGGTACTCGCAATCAAGAAATACGTGCCAGCCGCTAAACGTGGACCCGAGCGGCAATTGCACTTGCTCAGTACGTGTAGGTCGGATTCGATCCGCCAGCGGCGTCCAACGGCCCCAGTTGTCCACTGTTCGGAATTCGCTTGAGCAACACATCGTCACGATCAAGAATCGCATCGGTCGACAAATAAATTGCATCTGTCCAACCTTCACTGGCTGGGTCCGTACCGATGTTGTTGACCGTATAGGTCACATCGATCACATCACCAAACTGGGCCGCAGCATCGGTGGTCGCAGAGGTGACCGTCAAATCGGGCGACTGAAGTGTTAGCGTCGCTGTATAAGTATCCTCCACTTCGCCGGCGATTCCATCGCCATCCTGATCCATGAGATTGCCAACCAGATCAGCGATTCGTGGACCAATCTTCATCGTATAAGTACCAGCACTTGTCTGTGCATTGAAACCAACGGTCAGCAGGTTGCCATTTAAGCTAATCGAAGTAATTTCAGAGAGTCCGATCGCACCGCCGGGGCCAGTGAAGCTAATCACGTCGTCAGCAATTGAGATCGAGCCGATATCCAAGAATTCGTTGAACACAAACGTCAGCGAGGTAAATGGCGCGGAAGCCTGCGTGGCAGGATTGGTGGTTACCACGTTCGGACCTTGCCGGTCAACGACAAATGAACCCGCAAAGGCCTCGTTTCCTTGCCCCTGCAAATCCAACAGCGTGCCAGCCGCGAGACTATAGGTATACTCGCCCACCGCATTCGCAATACTCAACGAGAAGGAAACAGTTTGACCATCTAACATCTCTACGGAGGTAACGGTCACCGACGAATCGGCGAACACCAAGTCAGCGGGCTCAAGGCTGCTAGCCAAGATGCCCTCGCTAAATGTAAACACGAGATTCGCAGGAGCAACTGCCAGCGGCTGACCATCGGTTGGCAAGACACTCGTAACTGTTGGTGCCGCTTGGTTATTCCCGGTTGAACCCGCCACCGAGAGCAGGTAGCCACCGCCCGCAGCACTCTGCCCGGCTACACGCACGATGAATTTGTTGCCGACTCCTGCCGGGACCGTGTAGGTCAACTGCGCGTTGCGCCCGTCAGCAGCGCTGTTGCTGTCGCTGATCAGCAGCAGCCCAGCCGAGGAATAGAGTTCGATCACAGGATCCAGATTGTTCTCCGGTTGCCCGGTTTGATCGCCCGGTGTCTGCGTCGTAATCGTCAGTTCGTCACCCTCGTTGGCAAAGAACGAATAGTGGTCTTGCGTGTCGGTGACGCCCGTGACCTCCAAATCATCGATTTGCCAGCCCAATCCGGAATTGGCAACCGAATCGATCGAATCGAACCAGAACTGCAAAACGATGGTTTGTCCAGCGTAAGCGGAAAGATCGACTACTTTGGCGGTCCAAACATTGGTAGCCGGGAATGCAGCTTTGCCAGCCACGATTGTGAATGTAGCTCCACCGTCCGTAGAGACGCGCACTTCTGTTCGATCAAAGGTAGTTCCGCCCTCACCGCCGAAACGATAGTTTAACCGCAACTCCGGCGATGAATCAGCACGCAGTGAGAGCGATGGCGAAGTCAACGTGCCAGCTACGCGTCCAGCATTAAAGCTGCACGACGCATCGAGACCGAAGTAAGCGATATTCGGCGCACTATGTCCAGGTAAATCGGCACCACATGCTGTCGCATCCGTCACGTGCCACAAGCCGGTTGCCGTAAAGCCATCCAAGCTAAGATTACCCGAATTGTCGCTGAAATCAGCCTGAAAACCTGCGCCGCTAGACTGTAGCGAACCCGAAATCAATTGCGAACCAATCATTGGCTGCGCCGAAGACAGGTCATCGTTCGGCTCCAAGTCTAAATCTGCATCGCGAGTCGCCACCAAAGCATACTGCGTAGCAGTCCCGCCACGAACTCTCAGCAGATATTCACCGCTAACTGCCGCAGTAAAGCTACGAATCGTGACCTGTCCGCTGTCACTCAAAATCCCTACCGCTAGCGAAGCGCCAGCAGGACTCAATAGTTCAAGTTGGCCAATACTGCCTGTCAGCGGCATCACGGCGATGGTCGATGTCTGACCAGCCGCCAATGCATAGCGGTAGTAATCGTTTTCGTCGTCGCTCATGCCTAATATGGCCACACGTTCCGCTGTTCCATCCAACAGCAAGGACGAACCAGCCAACGATTCCGCGTTCACGGAAGTGTTGTTACTCGCCCCAGTGATCGACTCCGTTTCCAACTGGGCATTTAGGTAGGCAGCAACCCCATAACTACCTGATGTACCATCGGCACTGCGAACCGCAATCGTGTAATTACCAGTAACCGTGGGAACAACTTGTACGACTGCTTGCTGACCGGCTGCTGCCGCCGTGCCAGTAGCCAACGTCGCCCCGCCTGGCCCTTTGAGTTCTACCACAGGTCGCAAGCCCGCTGCGAATGGCAGAACGTTCAGGGTAATCAGTTGCCCAGCTTCGAGCTCAATACTGAATGCGTCGACATCGCTGCTGGGCGCAATAACTCCGTTAGCAAAGCCACCAAAGATTAATCCACCTTCTGGACCAATGCGATCCAATGGCGTGGGGAAGAGCGTCGTACCAACATCAACGGAGAATGACACCACAAAATCATCACCGGTCGTACCATCGCCCGACGGCAATGGGAAGCTGGGGCCACCATCCAACAAATTACCACGTCGATCCCGGAACGCGTCCGCGCTGCTGATGAGCGTGAGGGTATAATCATCCTCAGGCAGCCCCACAAACGAGGCCGTTATCGTCCGAGTCGCGTCGTCGTAAGCAAATGCATCAACCGCATAGGGCAAGCCTGTCGAGCTCACCAATACGACATCTTCAGCCCCCAAGCCCACCGTCTCCAACGACTCGCTAAACGTCGCTTGGTAACTTAGACTTCCCGGCCCTACTACGCTGCCCGGTGTAAGCGAACTGGCGATCACCGTTGGACTGGTCGTATCTGCATCGAAGGTCGAGCTAAAGAACTGAATCGGCTCGCCACTCACGCTGGTAATAGCGCCTGGCGAAATGGTAACGGTATAGACTCCATCTCCGCCCGCAAGGCTGGCAATGTCGAACTCAAGTCGGCTACCGTCGATAATCGTCACGCCGGTGGCGGGACTACCGTTGACGCGCAAGTCGGCAGGATCGACGGAGGACAGTAGCAAGTCTTGATTGAATTCGATTTGAAAAGTCGCCGGAAAATCTGACAGTAGTTGTCCGTCAGTGGGACCAACGGCTGACGCCGTAAAGGCGTGTGTGCCGTTTGCGCCGCTGACGTTCAAAGTGTACTCGCCACGACTGTCGACACCGCGAATCAAGACTCGATAGGTGCCAGCCGCGTCGGCGGGAACGGTGTACGTCAGCACCGCATTGCGACCATCGCTAGCGCTGTTGTCGTCTGTGGCCACGATTACCTCTGGTGTGGCTCCGTCGACATAATAAAGTTCTACAACTGGATCGAAGCCATTCACAAACTCACCCGTTTGGTCGCCTGGCGTGGTCGTCGATATCGTCAGCGTTGCATTGGCGTCCGCCCCAATAAGGTAGTTGTCCGCTGTAGCCAATGCCCAATTCGCGATCGACGACAGCTCCGATTCACTCAAACCAACCAGTGACTCAACTGGCGCTGCCGACAATGCAGCAGCTCCCTCCAACGTGGTTGTCCGATTAAAATTCTGAATGCCAAAGTAAAGCAGTGATACCGTTGCGCCAGGCGCTACCGAAATATTCTGAGTCCACGATACATTATCTCCGCTCCTCGCAAACGAAGTGGGCAAGAATCCAGCCCCCGAAACAATATGCGCCACGGCAGGGTCGCCGCCGCCAGAGGAACCATCGTCTGTGACAATCCAACTGTCATCGTTGGTTAGAACCGTGTCGCCGGAAGAAGTCGCCAGCGCGATCGTCCCGCTGTCTGAGCCTAAGTTGGTTGAATATCCAATGGTGGCGTTGATCGTTGTACCACTTGTATTGGTAAAGCTATCCAAGAATCGCGCAAAGTTCTCGTCAGTTGGAACGTAGATTTTCCGTGTCGCATTTAGCCCGCTAATCGTACTTGGCCCAATGGCAACTTCCCGCCCATCCTGCTCCGTCACGCCCGTATTGAATGAACCAAACCCAGATAGACGAAAACCACCATCGAACGCATCGCTAGAACCATTATTGATATTGCCATCCCGTTGAATGTCCCACAACAGGCCGCTTCCATCAGACAGATTTAGCGGCAAATTGGTACTGCCACTACCTCCATTTCCAATTGAAGCTGAGCTGCCTGCCGAGCCCAGCACCGAGTTGGTGGGCCCGACGAAACTAGCCTCGAAGACTTCATTGTTCGGTTCTACTTCAAAGCCAATACCACTAGTGACTAATAAGCTATAGTCCGTCCGACCACCGGGGGAACTCAGCCGTGCAAAGTAGTTGCCGCTCGTGGGCACCAGAAAATCCCGTACAATGCTGTCCGTATTTGTCGGCGAGCTTGCCCCCAAAGCGATCAAATCGCCCGCGCCGTCGAGCAACTCCAAATGGACTCCCCCGCCGCCCGTTGCGGCAAGTGTCACAATGTCTCCAGCTTGTAGCGCGACGGAGTAAACATCAACCGCATCGACAATTTCCGTAATGGCAATCGACTGAAAATCAGCACCGGAACCGCTACCAGCTCCGCGATAGAGCAAACCGTTATCAGAGTTGAATGCCAGCGCTTGCCCACCGCCGTTGAGTGTTGGCAGCGGGGCCAACAGTTCCGAAGCCGCATTCGTCTTGTCCACCTCGAACAGCGTATGATCGGGCGTTGCGCTATTGCCAGTTGCGCTATAGAGTGTTCCATCATTGCCAAAGGCGATGCCAGAGAAACGATTCCCCATATCCCCGATGATCGTCGCCACACCCGTTGTCACATCGATCGTCGCCAAGAAGCGAACATTGGTCGAACTGCCGTTCGGTCGAACAATCGCATACAGCGTGCCCGTCGTTGGATCGGTAGCCAGACCATTGAACCCATTCACCGCTGCGCCATCAACGGTCACGCCTACAGCCGATATCGTCGCACCGTTGACTGGGTTGATCCCAAACAGACTCGTTTCAAAGCCTGCAACTGAATACAAATTTGAACCAACACGAGCTAAACCATTTGACGTGTGGTCCATAGATCCAAGAAAAGTAATACTGCCGTCTAGCGAAACTTCGGAGAAGTTGCCATTGGCCATGTACAGTCTATTCCTCCCAGCACCCGCATACGTGAATGCGCGAGGAAAGTCCACATTGGGACTTACCCAACCAATCCCTGTTACTTCGACGAGCTTCTCGTTTCCAACTTGCCCCACGGCGCCCATTCGCGAACCAGCGGTACCTGCCAAGCCGATGCTGCTGCCGTCGATCGCTTGCGCACTTGCCGTCGTATCATTCGTCGTACCCAGCAGCGTCTCTGACTCAGCTACAGCGTTCAGATAAACTTGCACATCATAGGCACCCGCGCCAGCCAACGATGTTACCGCGATTTCATAGACACCCGCACTCGCCACGGGCAAGGTCTGTAGCACGATCAACTCGCCCGCCACACTAGCCGACGCAGAGCCCACACTTCCGCCACCGGGAGCGAACAACTCAACTCCACTACGCAACGTGGCATCAGACTGAACGATGATCGTTGCGGTCTGCCCTGCGTCCAACTCGACCGACAAGACGTCCACGTCGCCCGCCCCATGCGCCACGCCCAGCGTGGTCGATTCATAGATCAATGAGCCGTCCGGCACAACGGCTCCAAAAGGCACGCTAAACGCCTGATTCGTATCGGTCGCGAAATTCACGACGAAATTATCCGCACCAGATCCATTTGACGATCCGTCGCCATTACCATCCAGCGCATTACCGACCAGGTCCCTGAACGCTCCGCTGAACAAGAAGAGACTGTACAAGCCTTCCGGCAGGTTGACAAAATTGGCCGTGTAGGTGCGTGTGCCAACGCTATATGCGCCAGAAACGGCGCTATAAAACGTATCGCTGATCGAATCGTAGAGTCCAATATCTTCGGGCCCAATATCGGTACTGTCCAAGTCTTCGCTAAACACTGCCGAAAACGTGATGTCGCCAGTAGGCAAGACCTGCCCATCAGTGATCGTCGAACTGATTACCGTTGGATTGGTGCCATCGAGCATGAAGGAGATCGAGTAGGCTTCACTCAAGTCGCCAGACAGACTGGTCAATACGCCTGCAGCAAAGGTGGCCGTATACGTTCCGTCGGTGGCCCCGCTGTTATCCAATACAAATTCTAGAGTGTCGCCATCGATGGCGATCACGTCGGTGGCCGACAGCGTGCCCGGGCCACTGAAGGTCAGATCGCCCGGAACAACCGATGAAATCAATGCACCGTGACTCAGGTCGACCCGGAATCGATTGATCGACTGCAGTGCCGCTCCATCCTCGGGCGTTGACGCCACAATTTCAAATGGGTCGTTGTCACCAACCGCGCCAGCGACCGAACTATCGACGTTCAACGTGAATTCACCGCGCGAGGCTGCCCCCTTGACCACAACCCGGTAGCGACCGAGCGCCGCACCATCGACCACATACGGCAAATTCGCATTGCCCGTCGCGCTGTCGCTAGCCACGGGTATGTCCGGTGTTGCGCCATCCATGTAGTAAAGTTCGATCGTCGGATCAAGCGAATTGGCTGGCTGTCCCGGGCCCGCGCCTGGCGTTGTCGTCGTGAGCGTCAGTGTTGTAGCCGCCGTGACATCAAAGAAATATGAATCGCTTGACTGAACCGAGAAGTTGATGATCGCGTCGAGTTCCTCACCGGTCAGACCGTCCAGCACATCGCCTGACAATGTCGCCAATGCTTCAGCAGAATTGGCAATAATGGTTTCGTCGCTAAAGACATCTTGGATGCCGAACGATAGGAGTGCCACCGACTCCCCTGGCGCTACACTCAGTTCAAAGGACCAATTGATGCTATCGCCGCTGGTACTAAAGGAACTTGGACGCACTCCACCCGGACCGCCAACGATATGCGCGAATGCATGGTCACCGCCACCATTATCATCTGTAATTAGCCAATAATCGTCCGTCGTCAACTCCGTGTCGCCCGATGACGTACCCTCAATCGTCAACAAGTCTACATTGCTAAAGTAAAAGGCGCTAGTATTAATGGTCTGGTTGGTGGAGTTGGTGAAGACATCCAAGAATCGTGCAAAACTACTTCCCTCAGGCACGTACACACTGCGCGTCGCCGTCAAACCAGCATTGAAAAAGCTTGGGCCATGCACAACTTCCCGCCCGGCTTGATGTGTTGTCCCAGTTGAAAGAAATGGCAACCCAGACAGGTCAAAGCCGCTATCGACGGGATCACCCGTCACACTTCCGCCAATGCGACCATCGCCTTGAATATCCCAGCTGTAGCCACCACCATCGACCAGCGTCACGGGTAAGTTCGTCGAGCCAACCGCGCCTAGACCAGTAGGCACTTGGCCACCAACACTTCCTAGCACTTGTCCGGTATTGCCGATGCTCTGCGAATTCGCCACGTCGGAATTTTGTTCCAGGTCAAACGTGGCTCCACGTGTGATGACCAACGAATAATCGCTTTCAAGTGCCGCGCTGACGTGCACGTAAAACGTACCGCCTGTGGCAGACGTAAAATCCACGATCGACTGATCGACATTTTCGTGACCACCAATGCCGCTGGCGAGCAAATTGCCAGCGTCGTCACACAACAAGAGATTGCCTTGGCCATCCAGGCTCGTCAGTACCACTGTGGCTGGCACACCCGCCGCCAAGGTAAAACGATAAACATCATCGCCAAAAGGCGAACCACCAGCTAGCGACACTCCACCCACATCCGAAATGTACAAATCGTAGAAACCAAGGGTAGATTCACCGCCAGTCGCGCTACCGCTGCCTGCCGAAGTAGGATCATAGTCATTGTTATCCAGCGAACTGACGCCAATGTAGTACGTTCCAGAGGATGGAGCGGTAAAGAACAAGAACGAATCTACGCCACTCTCCCCCCCGTTTTCGTCATCATTCGAAGCCAGTTCGTTGCCGAAAGAATCAAACACTCGTACATAGCTGTCCAGCGGGCTGCCGTTCACTTGCGCATCAACGTCAATGACAACCGATTGCCCTGAGAACAAGCCAGCGCTATAAATGTCTACGTCTAGCCAAGGCTGGCCCGTAAATGCGGGATTGTCACCAATCGCACCCGAATAGCCGTCGAATGTGCAACCTTCGCCGACAAAGAAGCAAGTCTGCGTCGCTTCAGAGAACTCATCGTTGGGCTCATCGTCCCCTGGAATGATCCCACCACCATCAAACGAACCAACTACGGCCAAACGACTTGCCCCACCGGACAGCGCAACCGCCGAGTTGTCCAGGTCCTCCGCGCTGGCTTGATCATTATTCCCGACAGCGAAGACCTCTTCCTCTTCGACGGCAGCATTCAGAAAAATCCGCAGTTCGTACCGACCGTCACCAGCCAGTGAGCTAATGTCAACGGAATAAGTTGCATCACTGGGTACTGGCGCCGTTTGCAGCAGAGCTGGTAAGCCTGCTGCTGTAGCCGATGCGTTCTCAGCACCAAAATCAATCTGCAACTGTGCATTGTCTACCGGTATGGCCAAGACCGACAACGTCTGGCCAGCGCTTAGGGCGATGGTAAAGCTGTCGGTATCGGTCGCATCATGCAACGCACCGCTGCCGAACGAATCGTAGATCAAGGAACCCGCTGGAAGAATCGGCTGGAGGCTAGAAAATGCATCGGTATAGTCGACCGCAAAATTGACCGTTGCGTCGTCGCCGCCATTACCGTCCGCGTTTCCATCGAGCAGATTTCCAACCAAGTCTGCAAAGCCATCGGCCAAGCTGCGAAGCGTTAGCGAATAGTCGCCTTGCGGCAAGCCGCTGTACGCCAAACTCAGCAAGTCAGTGCTTGCAGAATAAACAAACGTCTGCGGAACAAACGTTGCCCCCGAAAAATTCTCCACGAGCAACACATCTTCGGGCCCTAAGTCGACTTCGCTCAGGTCCTCACTGAATTCGACGTCGAATGCAATGTTGGCTGTCGTCAAGACATCGCCTTCCGTAACTCCAAAAGACACAACTGTTGGCGGAGTAGTGTCCACGCTGAACGTCGAGCTAAACGCCACCAGTGAGTTGCCAGCTATGTCGGTGAGCGCCCCGGCCGCGATCTGCACTGCGTAGCTGCCATCTCCCGTGTCCGCAGATGAAATATCAAAATCGATCGTCTGTCCATCGACCAGTGTAAAACTACTGGCCGCAATTCCGTTCACAGTCAAATCTGAAGCTTGAAGCGATGTCAACAAGACCGGGGAACTTAATTCAACGCGAAACGTTGGATAGGCATTGACAGGCTGAAGATCCGCAGGTGTCGACGCTGCAACTTGGAAATTCCCCGTGGCTCCCGTGGCGCCCGCCACATTGAACGTATAAGCACCGCTACCCACTTCCTTTCGCACTACCGCGCGATACAGACCCGATGTCGGCACCGTATAGGACACTAGCGCATTGTGGCTCCCACCAAAGTCACCGTTAGAGGCAATGACTGAATTAGGTGAACCGCCATCCACGAAGTACAAATCAATGGCTGGATCTAGGTCGTTCGCAGGTTGTCGATTGGCGTCGCCTGGCGTCGTCGTGCTTAGTGTCAGGTTGTCTCCCGCTGTAGCCGTAAACAAATAATGATCTTCCGCGTCGCTCGCAGCTACCCAAGCCACGGTCTGCTCGAACAAGCGATCCATATCGCCGGTCGTCGTACCATAATTGCTGAAATAAGATGGTCCCAAGTAGGCATTGCGAACCGGTCCATTCTCACGCACGATAATTGCCGGCGAGCCGGAGATGTTACCCAGGACTTGCGCGTCGGCGTCCGCACCAGTTGTACTCAGGTCGTGAGCCCCGGTGTAGAGCAGAGTGCTGCTCAGACCATCCGTTACGGGATGATTCAAATCCGTAATAGAAATATTGCCGGAGGGGACAGTGCGACTGCCCGTTAATTGCAAGGGTATGAATTCGTCAATGATGGAACGCGAGGCAATCGACAACGAATTGCCGGAATTTACGTTGTACATCAGCCAGCCGGTGCCGAGCACGCCGCCCCGACCAGCCGCATTCCAATCGCGTATGGCGGTCGCTGCTTGCGTCGTAATCGCGGCTGACTGCTCTCCCATCACAATCACATCAAAGGCGTCCAAATCTTCCAAAGTATCGACGTCAGCGGCCAGTACTAACGACGCGTCGAAATCGAAATACGTATCATCGTTCAGCTGCGCCACGACTGTGGCAGGATAGGTGAACGACCCGTTGAACACTCCCACGCGAATCGTGCCAGTGGATGTTCCACTGGCACTACCACCCAACGCGCCTACGACCTGTTGAGTCAAATCGATATTTTGCGCCGCAGGTGCATCATCGTTCGGCTCGGAGGAAATTTCTGAATCGCGCACGACCGTCAAGCTATAACTTTCGCTGCCGCCACTCGCACCACCGTCAACGCGCGCATAATAAGTGCCACTTGTGCTGGGCACAAAACCAGCGATGACTTGCGATACTTGCTCCCCGTTCACCCCCGAAGCCAAGGCAGTGTCAGTGGCATCAAGTAGCGTTAGCTTCGCGCCGCCAGTGCTTTGCATAGCCAGCGAAGTTGGCACGCCTGCGGTGAGCGTAAACGAAAAATAGTCGGCTTCCGTGTCCACCAACTCCCCCACAGCACCCAGTCGATCTGCCGTGCCCGGCAAGCTGACACTGCTACCTGTGATTGATGTCGCCGTTCCCAACGTGTTGTTGCTCTCGCGCTCGGGAGTTCCATTGAGCACGATGGACACATGGTAGCTGCCCGTGCCAGCCGAATTCGCCAACGAAACAACGTAATCATCGGCTACCGCAATATTGATGTCCGCCAACACCAACGTCTCACCAGCGCCGCCACTAACGGACCCCAACTCTCCGCCCACAGCATCCAACAAACGCACCGTGCCAGCCACCGTGCCAGACTGCGGTGAAAAAACCAGCGACAACTTTTGCCCGCCATCGAGCGGTAATGGAATTGTGTCCGTTTCACTCGGCCCAGCAAAATCGCCGGTGACGTCGTCGCGATAGATCAAGAATTCCGGTGGCTGGACCGGTTCAAGCATCGCCGCCAGTGTGTCGTTGGCCAACAGCATACGGTCTTCGAGCGTTTCCAAACCAGCCCGCAACTTGCGACGACGGACCGAATTTTCATACGATTTTGCCCGTTGCGAATAACGCTTGGGACGATTACGACCGCTAGAAAACTCCAGGCCTGCTGATGGGTTGTCAAGAAATGACATAGAAAAACGCTCCTTTGGTGGTGCGATTGGACTATTGTGCGTATCCGTAGTGCACCACGTAGCCTATCAATCATGACAGCCTTTTCAACTACCACATTGCGTATTTACCGAAACTTCGCTAAAAGTTCCCGGACCGCAAGCGACAGGGTCGACCCCAAGTTCGTGAAGGGGGGCTAGCAAACTAACCTACAGAAGTGTGCGGAAACGAACAAAGTCGCAACTACTCAACGGAACGTTCCGTTTCCAACGGCAAATTGAGAAAACGCCTTAATTGCTCCGCCATTTTTTCCGCTTCCTGTGGCTCACGCACTGAAAGCACGATGATATTCGCCGCTTCAGGAGCCACCAATGTAATCCGATACGATGGTACAGAACTCGTATCTCCCTTTAGCTTCGCGCGCTCAACTCGAACACTATGAAAATCGCCTAAAGGAAACTCCCTTCGACGCAGCGCAACCATCGAACCGTACTGCTGCATAACGATTTGTTGGCGACGATCGATCGTCGTTTGGTCAGGACCATTGAGCAGCAAGATGCCGCCACACACAAAGAGACTGCCGAAGAGCACCGCCGCGATGCCACCCACGACTTTGCCTGCAAGCTGCCCATCGCTCATGGCTAATACGTACGCGCCATAGAGCATTAACAAGCCGAATGACAGCAGGACACAACCAATGACGAACAGTGGCACGCGCCCCCGCGAAACCACTAACACGTCTTCCGAAGGATAGCTGAATCCAGTCATGCGGGTTCCTTTTGGAAGTGTAAAAGTGAGTCTATTAAACAGGGTCGGGAGTCATTCCAGCAACGCCCACCACCAATGAGATACCGCTGGTAGGAAGATGAGGTTGCTAGTGGGTTAAGCGAATTAGGCTGAAAAGAACTGCCCCTGTCCTGTTTGATCCAAGTTCGTGAACGGCTACCTTCGAATTGACCGATCCGTTCAAGGTGCACCTCTTGAATACTCGATGCACCCTTGGTTGGCAAGCAGGTACTACGTTCCCGCAATCTTCCATTTAGCTTTTCTTAACCGCGAATGCGGTGTCAGCGTGTAGCCGGTGGCGGAAACGAATCGCGAATAATCTCTAGCCGCGAACGCGACGACAGCGAGTCTATGCGCGCTTTTTACGGGTCTCGCCGCTGATCGGACTAAGAATCGCTGTCACGGCTTCGCCGTTTCAAAGACCTGGGCTACGATGATCCGCCGGTTGACACCGGCGGCTACACGCTGCCACGGCTCCGCCGTTCATGCGCCACTGCTCCACCGTTCGTGCGTCACTGCTCCGCCGTTCGTGCGTCACTGCTCCGCCGTTCGTGCGTCACTGCTCCGCCGTTCATGCGTCACCGCTCCACCGTTCGTGCGTCACGGCTTCGCCGTTCGTGCGTCACCGCTCCACCGTTCGGGCTGCCACGGCTCCACCGTTCGTGCGCCAACCGTTCCGGCCTTCGGCCTTGAACGGTTGCTTTCCTACTGCCAACAAAAAAACCCACTCGAATTCGAGTGGGTTCTAGGTTTCCATGGATTTTTATCGCCGAACACAAAGCGTCAGCAGGCACACTACGCAAACAGATCTTTCTTCCACGTCTCTTCGATTTCCGGCGCGAGTGTGCTCAACAGCGATTCTAGTTCATCATCGGCATTGTCGAACACGCTGTCTGTGGCGGCCGCAGGGCTTGGGCCATAAACGCGTCCGGTATCGCGACTGCCAATCTTACCCTCCGCCGCGGTGGAATTGAGTGCAACTGCGGGAGTCGCTTCGCTGCCATCGTTTTGGCCCGCCTCAGGCGAATCGATGGCAGGTACACTCAGTAGCGAGCCGAGCGAAAACTCGCCTTCGCCAGAGCCCAAGTTGCGATTCAGGTAATTGATTACCTTCAATGCATCGATCGGACTGATGATCCCGTCAGCGTTCGTATCGACAAACATACGAACTCCATTCTCACCTTCACCACCACCGCCGAGCGGCGAACCAGAGCCCATCGCATTCAACGCATTGATCACACCCAGAGCATCGATGGGCGATACAAAACCGTCGCCATTGACATCTTCAGGGAATGCAAAGTTCGTGAACTCGCCGTTTCCAATTCCGCCAGGGCTGGTGATATTGATGGTATCAAAACCATAGCGAATCAAGTCAAAGCTGACTGGCGAAACCGGCTCATAAGTCAACGTATCGTGCAGTGGTGAAATGTCGGCCGGGTCGCCGATAAAGCTGGCTTGGCCAACGGCATTGGCGGTCATCGTAATGATGAACTGCAACTTCTCGTCCGGCCCCAGAGCATTATCACCAGTTGATACCGAGCCAACTTCGTTGATCACACCTGGATTGCGAATATCGCCTTCGCGAACTCGCTGGTAATCGGTGCCAAACTGAATGCGGAAGCCCAAGTTCGGGTCATTGGTCGTACTTGCCACTGGCGTGACTAGAGTAGACGAATACAACACGTCTTGATAGGCGGCGAAAATCCCCAGGTCCGTTCCGCTGACCCGCAGGTCATCGACGAAGCCCCGCAATTGGAATTGGCTGCCCACGGTGATGCTGTCAATTGGCGTTCCGTTCAAGTCGGTAGCTTGCAATCGCAAACCTACGATATCGTTGGAGTCAGCATCGCCAACACGCACTGTTACCGTCGCGGTACTCTGAATGCCACGTGCGTCTTGAATCGTGTATGTAAACTGATCGGCACCGTTGAATCCGCCTTGTGGACGATAGATGATCCGATCGTCGGTTGGCGTCGAAGTTCCACGCGTATCGATGCTAGTCGTACCAAACAATCCGTTGGTCGCCGAGAAGATAGTGATGGTTCCAGTCGAACCAGGACGATCATTGGCTAGCACGTTAATCGAAAATCCGGCCGATCCGGCAGGAATGGCTGTCGGCACCGAATCGTCGATCGCCAACGGGAATTCAACACCATCGCCAACGATCTCGATGGACGTTCCTTGGTAGCGGATTCTCTCATATGGTACCGCGTTGCCCGGTGTGTCGAACAGCAGCGTGTCACCTTCGGGGGCTTCGTCTGACGGATCCGCTAGGAAGCTAGCGATGCCCGGTGAACGAGCCGAGAAAGTGATCGAGGCCATGCGAACGGGATCTGGGTTGTTGATGACTTGACGATCGATGGTCGCCCCGAACTCGTCGATAATTCCAGGGATCGTCGCATCGCCAGTCTGGAAGACGGTAAAGTCATTGAAGAAATCAACATCAAAATTGAATCGATCACCGGTCGGTCCAGGCACGGTCGACACTAGCTGCAAGTTGTACAACAAATCGGTATAAGCCGCGAAGACACCCGCCGCCGAGCCAGGGCTGCCAGCACTGAATCGCAAGTCATCGACATAGACATCAACCTTGAATTCTTGCCCTTGCTGAATCGCAGTAATCGGCGTGCCTGACAAGTCAGTGGCAACCAAGCGAATCAACACATCGTCGTCATTGCGATCTCCGGGCAACGTATGCAACGTCACTCGGGCCGTCGATTGATTGCCTGCACCATCGGCTACTGTGTAGCTGAAGAATTCGGTGTCGCCCAATCCGCGTGGCGGAGTATACCGCAGGCTCTGGCCACCCGTAGCAATCTGGATCACGCCACCCTTGTCTGGTTGTTCAACTGAGATGATCCGCAGCGCACCATCTTGGCCTTCGATGTCATTGGCCAAAACGTTCAGCGGGAAGTCGATCGCATTGGTGGCCAAATCAAATGTGTCGTCAATGGCAATCGGATCGGCGAAAAATAGATTTACATCAACCACGACGGTCGCCGTATCTCGCTCGCCACCCGAGTTGACCATGGTATACGTGAAAACGTCTTGACCGATAAATCCATTGGGCGGAGTGTACAGAATCGTATTGTTCGCAGAGATCTGAGCAATGCCACCCGCTGAGGTACCGCTCACATTTTCGATCTGCAGCGTTTCACCTGGAAGACTGAAGTCGTTAGCCAAGACATCCAACGAATTCAACGTCGAATTGCGAGACACGCCAAAGCGATCGTCGACGGCCAATTCAAGCGAAGCCACCACGGGCAATTGATAGTCTTCCACTTCACCGCTGTTGACAGCACCAGTCGCCGAGACGTTCTGATCAGTGCTATATCGCAAGCGCGCAAAAGTGGTTCCCAGAAGTGCACTGGCTGGAGCAGAGAAGGATACATCGGTCAAACCCGATCCGATCACTTGATTCGTGATCACCTGCTCACCGGCATCAGTAAAATCGCCGTCTTGATTGAAGTCGATCCAGCCGCTGAGGTAGGCGGTTTGGCCGGTCGTGTTGGTAGCGGTAACCGACAGGCGATTATTGTTACTGCCACGCACCAGCGGCCGCGACAGAATCGCCCCATCTTCGTCATCAACAATGACTCCCCCAGGTCCAATCGGGCCATTAAAATCGTCACCCGTGGCAGTACTCGAGAACTGGCTCGACTGCTCAGCATCCCAAGCAGTGCCCAGAGTCAGCCCTTCAACAAAGCCGTGCGAAGCCACGCCATAACTAGCTGGAGCATCGCCAAAGTCGACGGTCAGACGATTGCCGAAATTCAAGCCGGCGATGCGTTGCGCGTCCACGGCCGGATTGCCAGTGATGACAACTTCGTGCTCGTAGTCATTGAGCGGATTATTGTCGTTGGATACGCCAGGGAAAGTTTGCACATAGCCGGGCGCGACCACTTCGCGAATTTGATACGTTCCAGGACCAGGGAAAATCAGTTTGTAAGTGCCGTCAGCGGCCGTTTGCGTAGAGGGCTCGCCCAAGTCGATGCGATTATCACCATCTAGATCCAAGTAAATCCAAACGCCGCCAATACCCGGTTCCCCAGGATCACGCAATCCGTTGCCGTTAACGTCGCTCCACTTCGAACCCGTAAAGTTCTGATTCAGCAGCTCGCTACCAAAATTCTTTGCTGAGACGGTGGCACCGAGTCCAACACTCACGATATGACCGTTATCAAACGGAGTCGTAATGCGATAACCAGCCGGCGTTACCTGGCGAACCACATGCGTTCCCGATGGCACCAGCAAGCGGTAATCGCCGTTGGCATCACTGGTAGTCGAGAATTCTCCAGGATTAAAGACCCAGTCGTTATTGGCATCGGCATACAGCGTGACACCTGCCAACGGCCCGTCAACGGCATCCAAAGCACGATTGACATTGCGATCAACAAACGTCTTGCCGGTAATGAAGCCACCATTGAGACCTTGGCTCAAGCCCCAACCCAGCCACGCTGCAGTATCGTTGTATCCGCCAGCTTCGAAAATGCCGCCAGGGTTAGCAAAACGATCTCCGCCGAATACAAGTTCTCTATCGTCCGCAGTTCCAAAGATTCCGTCCAGCCCTGCCCCAGCCGATATGGCTGGGTCGTAAAACTGATCCATGATCGGATAGACGGTGTTGTTCGGGTCTTGGTGCCAACCGCCCAAGAAGTGACCTGCCTCGTGCGCAATTACCATCGACATCTGCTCAGCGATCAACTTGAGCTTCGTTGTAGCCGCAGAAATAGGTGCGACATTTTGCGTTAAAATCAAAACGTCGTGCATGACAATCGCTTGTTCTTCACGTGCGAAATTTCCAGGGTCAATCGACTGCGAAATACCAAGGATTCCACTTGGCGCGGCCGGGTCGTTCACAAGTTCTTGATACGTGCCGCCGATCACAATTCGACTAACGTTAGGCAAGCCCCACGGATCGGGATGGTCTTTGCTATTGCGAATCTCGATGCCGTAATTGGGGTTGGTTGTATCAACCCCCAACTGCGTAAACTTAGAACGCACACGGGCCACGACTTCGTCAATAAAGGCAGCCTCGTCGCTTTGCTGCATGCCGTAAGCGGTCAAAAATTGCCGCGTAGGCGAGAGGCGTCCGCTGCCAATCCCCTGCCCAAACAAAGCTCGATTGACGGTACCACCCTCAAAATCGAGGTACAGAACCTGCCTACTGCCCACTGGAGCGGCTTCAATTGTTGGACGATAGCGACGCAGCTGCAGTGTGTAGGATGAAATAATATCGCTTAGGCGAACGAAATACCGTCCCGCCGTGGGCACAACCACGTGCGCAGCGACATCGCCCAGTGTCTGTGGTGCCGAAGCGCTGCCTGTCAAGGGCGAAATGTCTGGAATCAACCCTGGTGGTGAAATCCCAGTACTGGCTACCTGCAATTCTGGCGACTGGCGTCATAAATGGACACGAGCGGCAAGTTGGCGAGCACACCCGCGTTGCTGGTCATCCGTGCGTCGAGAATGTCACCCGCTTGCAAGTCAAATGAAAACCAGTCGACATCAAATATGCCGGGATTGTTACCGAAATGTTGACTCCCAAATTACCGGAAAGCGGTACATGCTGCGCGTCAACTGAGTGTTGTTAAGGCTCTACTTCCGCCAAGTTGATAATGTCGGTTGGCCCACCCTCGGGCGACTGGCCGCCCGAACCGCTACTAGCCCCGCCTGAGCCGCCGCCAGCTCGAGCATTCACATACGTAACAGCCGCGCCACGAGCAGCTGCATCGACGAACAATCCAGTGTGAGCCAGTAGTGTCGGGTTCCAATCTGCATTTAGCAATTCGCGCTTTTCGAGCGTCTCGACCAGCCCTTTGCGAAGAACTGATTTGCTTTGAGGTTTTGCAGTGCGAGCGGCATCGAGCGCGCTTGCCAAACAATCCTGCTAACTTGCGAGACTTCACGTTTTAGTCCTCTGCTGGGTCGAACGGCCGAAATTAGAGAAGGTCTACCACTTTGCCGTCAAAAATCGTGGGGAATGGTCCGCAAACGATCAGTACGATCGTCACGGCTGATCACCTGAATCCGCAAAACGGATGAGATAAGTCAGGCAGCCTAGGCAAAAGGCAGCCTCGATTTCTAATTCCCAGTACCTCACCTGTCAACGAAACTCGATGCCACTCTGATGAAGTCGGGTAGCCGCAAGTTCCAGCGGGCTACTGATTTTTGCGATTGTAACGATAGGCGCCACTACTTTGCATTGGGGAGCCGTGGGCCACTAACATGATTTCACGGCGTTTTGCTTTCTGATTTGCCGCGCGTTATCGCCGCTTTCCCCATACTCTGGACTGCGGCGATTTATCGCCGCCCTGCTTTGGACTGCGGCGATTCATCGCCGCTTTTCCACCGATCCACCACCCACCCAACCCTCAGAACCTCGCCCCCACACCGCCTCAAAACACCCCTCTTCGCACGCCGACCAAATCTGAGAACAACCAAAACACCTCCCCAAATTCCACGCCCACCCGACATCGCCACATACCAAAGCTCCGACAAGTCGCAGCACTCCAAAACTTTGGACTGCGGCGATTCATCGCCGCTTTCCCATGCACCGATCCACCATCCACTCAATCCTCAGAACCTCGCCCCCACACCGCCTCAAAACACCTCTTCGCACGCCGACCAAATCTGAGAACAACCAAAACACCCCCAGCCACCCGAACAAATTCCACGCCCACCCGACATCCCCATACCAAAGCTCCGACAAGTCGCAGCACTCCAAGACTTTGGACTGCGGCGATTCATCGCCGCTTTCCCATGCACCGATCCACCATCCTCCAATCCTCAGAACCTCACTCCCACACCGCCTCAAAACACCCATCTTCACACGCCGACCAAATCTGAGAACAACCAAAACACCTCCCCAAATCCATGCCCACCGGACATCCCCACATACCAAAGCTCCGACAAGTCGCAGCACTCCAAGACTTTGGAATGCGGCGATTTATCGCCGCTTTCCCATGCACCGATCCACCATCCACCCAACCCTCAGAACCTCGCCCCACACCGCCTCAAAACACCCTCTTCGCACGCCGACCAAATCTGAGAACAACCAAAACCACACTCCCCCCCCACACTCCACGCCCACCCACACTCCCCACATACCAAAGCTCCGACAAGTCGCAGCACTCCAAAGCTTTGGACTGCGGCGATTTATCGCCGCTTTCCCATGTACCGATCCACCACCCGCCCTCAGAACCTCGCCCCCACCGCCTCAAAACATGCATAACTTCGCACGCCGACCAAATCTGAGAACAACCCAAAACACCTCCCGCCCACCACACTCTCCACATACCAAAGCTCCGACAAGTCGCAGCACTCCAAAATGCCAAACCCCCAAAGCACATACCGACATCCGAAATCATTTCAACACAATGCGAGAAACACCCACAATCACAGCAAGAACAGCAGAAAACACCTACCACCACAACAAATCCAACCCACAGAATCAAAAAAGAACCCACACCAAACAAGTCAAATAAACATCCGCAACCAATACTGCACAAACCCGCCCAAGCATGCACAAATCCGCCCAACGCACCCCGCCAACCGCCTCAGCCACCCAAGAAAACAGTCCCAACCAACCCGGATCCGGCCAAGCTTTAGCTTTTCTGGAAACTTTTTCAACACCACCAAATAGACACTTAGTATTCGGATGAAATCCCAGTGCCCAAACTTTAAGCACCGGCCCGGCTGCCTCCATTTTCAGCACTCGTGCACGAGATGCAGGCAGGCCCCGCAGGTACCGGGTAACTGCTAGCAATATAAGGACTTAGGGCGAGGCATTTGCTTGCGTTTGATGATTGGAGCGATGCCTGAACGACGGAGGTTTGGGCCTAGAAAGGATCTCGCACGCTTTAGAAGCAAAAGAGGATGTTCAGATGAATCACAGCCCATTCGGTCAACAACCAACTATCGGAAATATCTCATCCAACTACGGACAGCCTGCCAACTACGACTCGCGCGGCACCACCATTGCCCCACAACCCACAAGCAGCCCTGTACAACCTAGCAACCCACCCCAGCCGGCACCGGCCAACACAAAGCTAGCAATGGAGCTGGCGAAATTCAACAAAGTCGCCGAGGACCTGCGGTCTAACCTTCAGCCGTTGCCGGAATTCGCGGACCGCTGCAAACAAGCTTTTGATATCGCCAACGACTTGTTTGGAAACGCACCCACTTGGGTCTGCTTCTACCGTGAATTGCTGGGTGGTCGCGGAATGATCCACTCGCTGTTCAGCGACGAAGACTTTGGACGATTCCTGCGGTCCGACGAGTACTACCAAATCCAGATGATGCTCACTGGCCTACGGAGTCGCGATCTGCCCGAAAACGACCCCAACGATCCGCAGCGAATGATCACGGTCCGCTTGCCCAAAAGTCTCCATGAAGCCATGTGCGATGAAGCCGGCCGCCTGAACATCAGCGTCAATCGCCTGTGTATCAGCCGCATGCTGCAGCTGCTCGACCCTAAGATGATTCCTGAAATCAATTCCAAGCCTCGCGGTCGCAAGCCACGTACTCGCACCCGCCAAACCAGTTAGTCCCAAAGCAAAACAGGTAAACGGGGATGCCCAGCAAATTCAGGGCGAACAGGCAAAAACACGCAGGACCCGTTGGCTTGCCAGCGGTCTGGCGGCATGTGCCCGGAACGAAATTCGCCATGAGTCACAGTAGTTACAGCATTGTCCCACTGGATCATATTCGAAAGTCTTGACGGCTACCCCACGAAATAGAACATCGGGCGCCCTCGCTCCTGCGCTGGGCAACGATATCGACTTGGAAAAACAACCACGTAATGGAGTGTGTTATGGTTTGTGAGCGTACATTTTTCCTTTCGCGCACGGCGGTTGTTGTCCTGGCCAGTTGGCTGGCGTTCGGCAACCTCGTATCTGCCCAATCTCCCACAGCAAAACCTGCTCCGCCAGCCAAACCGGCCGGTGACCAGGTGGCCGCCGTCGAAGCGATGCTGGAGACTATTGATCCGTATCGCCCTGAAGCGGAAGCCAACGCGACAATCCAGGTTTTCGGGTCAACCGCCATGGATGCCTTGGCGCACGGCTGGGTCAATGGATTCACTCAATTCCACAAAGGGGCGAAGGTTGAGATATCGGCAGCCAATAGCAGCGAGGCCTTTGATCGGCTGGCGAAGCAACCGACGGGCATCGCCATGCTGTCCCGGCCGGTGAAAAGCGAAGAACTCGAATCGCTTAAAATGCAAGGACTCAAACAGCCGGTGGCGTTCGAGGTCGCTCGCGAAGCGTTGGGCGTGTTCGTCCACTCCAGCAATCCAGCCAACACGATCTCAGGCGAACAACTACGGAAGGTCTTCACGGCGGAAAGCGACCATGAAAAACTAACTTGGAGCGTCTTGGGGGCGACCGGCGCTTGGGCCTCGCAGCCAATGAAAGTCATTTCCCGAACCCCAACCAGCGGGACGCAAATGTTCCTGCAGGACTTTGTGTTCAATGGTCTCAAGCTGCGCGACGGAGTTTCAGAGCATGTTTCCAACGCGGATGTGGTCAGCGCGGTAGCCAAAGATCCGCAGGCCATCGGCATTTGCGGCTTGAGATGTGGCGCAACCACCGCCAAGCCCCTGCAACTGACCGTTGGTGCTAGCGTCGTCCCAAGCGATGACCATGCAATTCTGAGCGGCCAGTATCCACTCACGCGCCCCCTCAGCCTTGTGATCGACCTGGGGCAAAAATCCCCCGCAGCCATGGCCAGCCAAGAATACGTACGGTACGCGTTGTGCCGCGCTGGACAGCAGCAAAGCATTTTAGCCGGTTACTACCCCGTCGACCTGCCCCTGCTGAGAGCCGGCTTGCAGCGCTTAGGCAACCAGCAATTTCGCTAAGGAGTCGTGTGTAAATAAGTTACCCGATTGGCCGAACGGCGCATTATACCCTTGGGCTCCGCGTTGCCGCCTTAGTGAACCTCAGGCGCTAGCCGTGGGCTCCCAACCTCAGGCGCTAGCCGTAGGCTCCCAACCTCAGGCGCTAGCCGTAGGCTCCCAACCTCAGGCGCTAGCCGTGGGCTCTTGGGGGCTCGGCCATGAAGAGCCCACGGCTAGCGCCTGAGGTTCACTACAAAATCGCAGCGCACCAAACCAGATGAGGCGCACCAACCAAATATCGTACACGAAACCAACGGCCGCGCCCCCTCTAACCCCAACCCATACAACTTACTCATCGAAGAACATCACAAGGATTGGTCAGCATGTCTTACTTCAGCGCGTTCACATCTCGCCCTCTTCCGGCCGGCCTATGGCTCGCAATCACTTTGTGTTATCTGGGAACTGCCGTCCTTCGTGAGCCTGTGTCGGCGCAGGATCGATTTTCGACAAGTGACGCTCGGGATCGGTCATTCAGCCAACATGGAGTTGGGACAAGCTGGCAGGGCAGCGATTGGCTCAGTTCCGGGGGGCTCACCAGCAAAGAGTGGCGTTTGGGTGTGCGTGGTAGTCACACCGAAACTGGCTTCATCGTCTCGGAAGTTGCACCTAATTCTGCAGCTCAAAAGGCTCGGATCGAACGTGATGATGTGATCATCGCCGTGGGGGGGTATCAAGTTGGCATGGTTGCCAGCCGTCTATACGACTTAACCGAGGAGATCAACCGCCGTGCGGACAGCGCAGGTGTGACGAGCCTCTTGATTCAAGATCACATCAGCGGTCGCCTGGCATCGATCCGCGTTCAGTTGGATGGAAATGACAATTCGCTTGCCGGCACGCTCGAATTCCGCGATCGCACTCCGTTGCCCAGCGACGCGGTTGTTACGGTGCAAATCGAAAACGTCACCCGACCCTACTACCTTGTCAAAGACGGATTAACCTCGTTGCGCCCCATCGCTGGCGCGGCCAATCCGTTCGAGATTGCGTATGACCCGCGCTATATCGATGCGCAAGACACGTATCGCGTCGTCGCGTTTGTGTCATCAGGCGGTCGCATGATCATGCAAGCTCGCCCCCAGGAAGTGTTAACCAAAGGCCGGCCATCCCAAGCGAGACTAGTCCTCGAGCCGATCGTCAATCAAACGGTTTCTACCGGCACTGGCAGTGGAGTCGTCAAAGCGGGCTATCCGAATTTCAATGCACTGGATGACCGCATTACACAGGTCTTCCGCGATTACCTCGGCCGCGCACCAACAGCCTTGGAGCTGTCGGCTTGGCGACGCGCGCCCAGCATTGAAACGCGACTCGACACGATGCCGCTAGAGTTGATGGCCGGCCAAGAATACTTTGACTTGGCAGGCAACAACAACATTGTCTGGCTACGAACCGTATTTCGCGTCATCATAAAACGCGAGCCGTCCGATGACGAGTTGGCCAAGTGGATGCAGTACTGAAAACCTGCGTTTTTCTCGATCCGAAGTTCTACGTCAGCTATACAGCAAAGCCCCCAAATAGTTCCGCCGCAGGTCTGCAGGCGACTGTCTTCGTTTAACGGCAAGCCGCAGGCGACTGTTTTCGTTTAACGGCAAGCCGCAGGCGACTCTTCGATCAACGACAAGCCGCAGGCGACTCTTTGTTTAACGGCAAGCCGCAGGCGACTCTTCGATCAACGACAAGCCGCAGGCGACTGCGTTCGAGCTTCGTAGCACGACAGATGCGACGATGCTACAAAAACAGTCGCCTGCGGCTCGCCGTTAGACGCGCATCGTGGCGATTTCCGAGCTAGCGACAAGACGATTGTGCGTTGCCAATTCTCTAGCGGGACAGCTAGAATGCCTGTAGTAGAATCCACTGCGTTTACACATTCTCTCAACTTACACCTTGTATCTTCACCTAGCGCCTTCCCTCCAACTGCGTTGAAATGCATGCCCACCATTCGGCTTCAAGGCTCGCGCTTGACGAACTACGTTACACACTCATTGTTGCGCCCCGTTCGTTACTTACTTATCGTACTGGCTTTTTTCAGCCAACCACTGCGCGCGCAGGAAGACTCGACACAGTCGACCGCTGGACTCACGCAAGCTGACATAGACGAAGTCACGCAAGTTCGCGACGGGTTAATCAAAGCCGTTATGGAAAAAGACGAGGATTCCGTGCTGGCATGGCTCCATGCGCAAGTCGTCCTGACGACCCAAGACGGCCTGAATCTGGAAGTCATCCGTAGTCACGACGGTATTCGCGACTACATGCAGCGCACGTTCACTGGCAAGCAACCAATCATCAAGAGTGTTCGTCCCAATGTTCAAGTTGATGATGTGGTCGCGTTCGGCGACAGTGTAGTCGCCTACGGATCCTCGAACGATCACTATGTGTTGAGCAGCGGCGGCGAATTCGATTTAGCAAGTCGCTGGAGCGCTACGCTCGTCCGCGACGAAGCAACCTGGAAAATTGCTAATCTCCACATTTCTTCGAACGTCTTCAACAATCCAATCTTCAACGCGGCCAAGAATTCGTTGTACCGCGTCGGCGGAATTGCACTTGGATTGGGGCTCATTCTTGGGCTGTTCTTGGCCAAGCTGCTGGGGCGCGGCAAGTGAGAGGGACGGGAGTCTTTTCAGCAGTGTCCGCGACGATGAGCTGCCGCTGGTAGGCACATATGGTTGCCAATGGGTTAAGCGATTTAGGCTGAAAAGACTCCCGCACCTGTCAAACGAGCCATCGAATTAGCGGACGGCACACGGAGTGTGCCTGCTACTTTAAGTCTTACGAGCTTTCACTTTCAAATAAGGCGGCGCGAACAAGGCGCGGTGAGCGGCGGTGCCCGCTGCTGCCCAGGCGTCACCACGCAGCGGCTCGATTAGATCCTCGATGACAAAACCTTGGCGACACAGCCCACCCAAAATCGCATCGAGCGAATGCGTGAATTCGATCGCATGCGGCTCGCGGGGCGACGACGTATCGAGCTCGGTCATTTCCGGTAGCGCTTGAATCGAACTCTGCGGGAACAATAACTCATACACACTTGAACTGCCTAACGTTCGATAGTTCGTCTGCAGACTCACCGGACTCTTGTGCTGGGCAACGTACAAACCGCCGGGGCGCAACACGCGATACACTTCGGCGTAGACTTGGGCAACATCGGCAAAGTAACACGTACTCACCGGCTGCAGCACGATATCGAACTGGGCAGTCAACTCGGCTGGCAGCTGATCCATGGAACAACACTGCGTCACGATTTCTATCTGACAACGCGCCGCCATAGCGAGATCGATCTCCAGGAGCTGCGCATTGAAGTCAACCAAAGTCACATTCGCCCCGGCCATAGCATGCAGGACGGCATGGGTCCCACCAGCGGCCGCCAAGCACAACAACGACTTGCCTGCTAGCCCTTCGCTCCGCAGCCAAGCGTCTACCGCCGCAGTGGCCTCCTCGCGATTCGCAGGAAACCACTGCCGATTTACAAAACGCGCGTCTTGCGCCAGCGCATCCCAACACCGCTGGTTGTGATGCAGAGTGCTGGTCGGGTCGGCTGTACAACTGGTCAGTTGCTCAAGCAAATCAGCCAACCGCGGCGCGTCCCGTGACTGCAGACGTCGGTCAACTGCGTCAAAGGGACTGTACGGTAGACCTGCCACGATCACTCGTGGCGGAACGGGCTCGGCAAGTCCGACCCATGCTCCCACACGATGCTCAACGACATATTGCCCGAACCACGCTCCGTAGCATGGCACGAGCATAGCATTTGCATTGCCGCGTTCGCGTTCGTCATCCAGGATACGGTCGACGTCCGCTAACTGCATATCGCGTGAGAGGCCATGTTCGTTTTCGGCGTGTACGACAGCGGTCGCGGCAAGCTGGCCAATCATACCGCCTCGCCAACCCGCAACGCGCCACGCCGCACGAACTCGCGCACCCCTCCGCAAAATTCAGCAGCCGTTTGCTCAGGCGAGGCCTGGACCCATTCCGCAAAGACCTTATTGATTTCCGCGACGGTTCGCTGGCCATCAAATAATGGGAGGCAGTTGGCCAAGATTTTGTCGATCGTAATGCCAGCATGCCAGCCACCACTGAAGCGTACGATTGATTCGACCGGAGCCCATTGACCGTCCTCGATCGCTGACTGTTGAAGCAGTCGCAAGCCAGAATTGGCTGTCAAACGCGATTCCAGCACGGCCTCGGTCGTAACGTGGGTGCGCAGGAAATCTTCGGCGGCAAAGGCGGCAAGCACATAATCACCAAACGGCCCTAAATTCCCTTGCGCCACTTCGTCAACTCGGAACCAGCCTGGTTGATCGCGCCGGCGCAGTGCGATCATGCCGCCGTGGATACCCCGTACATTGAACTGACGGTAGTAGTCTAACCACTGCTGGATCTCGGCCGAGTAATCGCCCGGAGCACCTTCGTGCATCTCCTGTACGCGCCGCCGCGCGTAGGATTCGGGCAACTCCGAGTTGGCTTTGAGTACCAGCACATCACAGGATACATCCTTGAACCAGCTAGACAGTCGCTCTTGCCAGGTTTGGCCTTGCACTTCGACCCACTCCAAGATCATTTGGAAAAAGCCGCCAACGACTAAGTGGTCTGGCCCCTTAACTAATAGGTCTTGAACGAACTGATCCAGGTCCAATTCGTTATCGCGATACAAAAACTCCTTCGACGGGGACATGACAAACGGTGGATTGCAAGCGATCAAATCGAATTTCTCACCTTGCAATGCCGCGTAGCCATCGCCACTGACCGACCGAATATTTGTCCGCCCATTTAGCGCGGCGTTAAACTGGATGAACTCAGCGGCTCGTTCATTCAAGTCGGTCGTCGTCACCTGCCTGGCATGCGTAGACAAGCCTAACGCGTGCACACCACAGCCAGCGCACAAGTCCAGGGCGCTATCACATTGTGTTCGTATCGCAAACTCGTACAGATGCCGCGCAGTTGGATTGAGCGCCAGTACGTAATCGAAAAATTCGTCTGATACCAAACGTTGGTGGCTGTCGGAAGCCACGAGCAAGTCTTCAAACGGAATTAGAGACATTAATGGCCGTAAACTCTGACCACACTCTTCGAGCATTCCGCATGATACCAGGAGCTGAAGTTGCGCCTCGTTCATGCACTGTTGCGCTACATCCAAAGGAACGTCGACCCCCATCACAAACATGCGAAAGAGCGTATGCAGCAAGTTTACTTCGCTCGTCCGTTGCAGCATGGCATCCATATTGGCCACACTTGGACTAGGGACCACCGACGTCCCGAACACCTCCTGCACGCCCGCCAGCGAATAATTAGCATCGTCAAAAAATTTGCGTAACCGTTCCGCCTGTTCCGCACTTGGTCTGACAACTTGCATGTTCAATATTCCCCAAAACCAAAGTAGCAGGCACACTCCGTGTGCCGTCCGCCTCTATTTCCTGTCCTTTTTTCCTGTCCGTCTCTTCAACCATCCGCGTTTGTTGTCGTCCGCTTGTATCCGTCTTCGTTCCTATCGCATCCGCGTACCGAACTAGTGTAACATTTGCCCCCTCTTGTGCGTGTCCGTTTCGAGTAGAATGTGACTCTCGTCCCATCAGCCTTGATCAAGAGCCCAAATGCACGACGAATCGCAGATTGAAAATGAGACGCTGCAGCATGAACGCGTTGTCAATTATCTTTGCTCGTGTGGAGGTGAAGTCCAGTTGCCCGTGCGCGGTGCTGGAACCTGTGGCAAATGCGGACGACGCGTATCACTTGAGGGACTAGATCCTACGCAAACCGTTTCATTTTGTGGCGAACAAGGGAGCGGAACCTCATTTCACTTGACCGATGGCCCTGATCGCTCCGGTGAACAGCTCGGTCACTTTCGCTTATTATCCAAACTTGGTTTTGGCGGTATGGGTGCCGTTTACCGAGCGCAGGACGAGTCCTTGCAACGTTTTGTGGCGGTAAAGGTGATTCGGACGCAAACGGGCGATGGAAGTGCGCCGCGAAAACAGGTCACGCGCTTGCTTGACGAAGCTGTAGCGCAGGCCCGGCTCAACCATCCCAACGTCGTCACCATCTATTACGTGGGACGCAACAGCGACGACCCTTTCTTTGCCATGGAGCTCCTGCCTGGTCCGACGCTGGCATATCAGATCCGCCACGAGCCGCTGACATATCGCAAAATCATTATGTTTGCGCGACAGGTCGTTTCTGCCCTGCGTCAAGCCAGCGTGTTGGGACTAGTCCATGGCGACATCAAGCCCAGCAACCTGATTCTGGCTGATGAAAACACGGTCAAACTCAGCGATTTTGGGCTCGCCGTCACAGGTACCACCTCGCCAGTCCAAGGTATCAGTGGAACCTTGAATTACATGGCCCCCGAGCTTTCGAGTGGCAGCGATCCGAGCGATCAAAGCGACATGTATGCGCTGGGCGTTACACTATTTGAATTAACATTCGGTCGCCGCCCCTATACGCTTTCGGGCACAACGCTGCGCGAAAAAATATCGAGCCAACAGGGGTCGGAAGTTGAGTTCCCCGAGAAGTGGCCAAGGTCCATTCCGGAACGTTGGAAACTTGTGCTCGAACGCTTGATGGCCCGCCAACCCGCCGATCGCTATGCAGACTATGACGAGCTAGCAAACGAACTGGAAAAACTAGCACCGGTCGGCGTGACGAGCGCAGGCTTGCTTAATCGCGGCCTGGCCTGGGGCGTCGACCTGCTGCTGCAAAGTACACTGATGTTACCATTCACCCTCGTTGCCGCGTTGAGCTCCACCCAGGGCATCTCGCTGCCACCCGTGCTTTCCAACATCACCCACAACTTTGCTTGGCTGGGCCTGCTCGCACCAATTGTACCTGCGGCTTTTACGTGGACCGAATGGCGAGGCTGGAGAACATTTGGCCGCTACTTGTTTCAGCTACGCGTAGCCGACGAACACGGCTTGTGGTTGGGGCGACGGCGGCGTGTTTTACGGAGCATGATTCGCAATCTCCCCATTTGGGCAAGCGCGTTGGGCACCATGATCATTTCGCTCGGTTGGAATGAGATAGCCATTATCTTGATGCCGCTGGACGACTTGGTGCTCTTGGTCAATATCATCCCGATCTTGGGACCTCGACGCTTGGCAGTTCATGATCGCTTGCTTCGCAGCCATGTCGTCCTTGACACACGTGCTCAAGAACACCAAAACCCGGTTTGATTCTCGGTAAGGCGACCTGCAGCACGTAGTCGAGTCTCTCCGAGACTCGGAAGTACCACTGATTCGCGGTTGTCAGCCTCGGAGAGGCTGACCTACGTGGTGGCGATCAGCGAGAACTGTCAGAATTCCCCTTTTCTCGGAGGATTTCTGACGAAATCCACTACGGCAGGTAAGAACTCATCTGCCGCTCGCCTAACATGACAATAAGTAGCGCCCACTACCCCAAAAACTAGAGTTTGACAATGCACTAGCGCTTCAACCAGCTTTAATTTTAGGATTGGCCGTAGTCGACGAGGTCACGAGTCCCTTGTGTATCTCCCTTGTGTATCGATTGCCGTGCGGGGACTCGTAACCTCGTCCACTACCCCAAAATCAAAGTTTGCCGAAGCACTAGGAGAAGAAAGTAAATGAATTGACGCTACTTGCACAACTGAGCTTCTGCCTGCTGGCGGCCTTAACTTTAGCCCAAGGAATCTATGTAGTTGGTTTCGTATGGCAGTTGCTGCGTTTCCAGCGTCCGCTCGTTTGCGACAGTGACGCGGTGCCTGCTACAGTCGTGCTCTGCCTCCGTGGCGGCGATCCGTTCTTACGAGACTGTTTGCACGGGCTACTCATGCAAGACTATCCCACTTTTACCGTCTTGGTGGTGGTTGATCATCCTGACGACCCAGCGATGCACGCTTTGCAGGAATTCAGGGGTGACCCACGGCTTGAAATTCAATTGCTCGACTATCCGCGCGATACATGCAGTCTTAAGTGCAGCAGTCTTGTTCAAGCAGTCCGTTCACTCGACCCAACGGTGGAGATTGTCGCTCAGATTGATGCTGACACGATTCCCCACCCGAGTTGGTTGCGAGAACTAGCAACTGCGTTGCAGGATGAGCGCATCGGGGCAGCGACGGGGAATCGGTGGTACATGCCCGCCAATCCGGGACAAGCGTCGTTGGTACGTTACCTGTGGAATGCGGCGGCTATCGTTCAAATGTATTGGTATCGCATAGCATGGGGAGGCACGCTGGCGATCAAGACGAGCGTCTTTAGGAACTCTGATCTACTCGATTACTGGAGCCATGCCTTCTGCGAAGATACCATGCTTTACACACGACTGAAAGCGCTGAACTTGGAAGTCGCCTTTGTACCCTCGTTGACGATGGTGAACCGTGAAGACTGCGATTTGCGGGGCTACTTCCAGTGGGTCTGTCGACAACTGCTAACCGCTAGACTCTATCACCCAGCCTGGTTGGCGGTCGCCGCCCATGGTGTGCTATCCATACTAACTCCTTATTGTGTACTCGCTCTTGCGGCGATCGCAGCCAGCTGGGGCAACTTGGCTGCGGCACGACTCGCCGGCGTTAGTTTCATCGCCTACCAAGTCATCTTTCTACTGATGCTAGTCCCCCTGGAGCTGTCCGTCCGCCGCATCGTTGCTGCTCGGCATCAAACGACACAATGGTTAGGGTGGTCCGGCGTCTGCCAACTCGTATTGGCAGTACCGCTGACCCAGTTTGTTTACGCTCTGGCTCTTGCAACGGCGAGTCGTATGAGGTTCGTCGCGTGGCGCGGCGTTCGCTATCGCATCGCCAAGTCGGGCGCAATAAAACTTGAAGAGTATAAGAGATTTGCTGCCCCGCCCGACCACCAGCGCACTCTACTGTAAGTTACAAATACGCGTCCCCGCCCCCCGGTCAAAACAAGGCACAAAGAGCTAACCTCTCCGAAGCTGTCACACAGCGAATAATTGGTTCTTCCGAGTCTCGGAGGACTCGACTACGTCACTTGGCGACATTCTAACTTCAGCCGTCTGCGGGGTTTATGGCAATTGTTGCCGGCGATAAGCAATAAATGTCTACAATAGTCAAATCACTCTGCATGTCTTGAACTGAACCGCAGCCGAAACTACAATCACTGCCAAAACATGCATTAATAGCGTTCTTTTTGTAGGCCCAGTCATGCGTAATTTTCTTGCAGTCGCCCTTCTTGTAGCTCTCAACTCTGCAAACCTCAGTTATGCAGGTTTAATCAAGAGTTATGACTTCGATGGCACGTTTACAGACACTCTTGGCAACGGTGTAGACATTGTCGCCTCCGGGGGAACCCTCAGCGGCGGTCGGTACAGTTTTGCGAACAACCAGGGACTAAGGCTCACCAATGCCTTACCAAGTACAACTGACTATGGCATCGAGCTACGGTTTCAGGTGAACGACAGCGTCGCGGGGTATAACAAACTCATTGATTTCCAGGCTCTCGCTTCTGACATCGGTTTATATGTCCGCGATGGCAGCATTGATTTCTACACGGCAGGGCCCACCGGTGGGAGTATTGCGCTTAACACCGACTACACCGTGGGACTGGCGCGTTCTGGATCAACCATAGAAGTATTTCTTGACGGCGTGTCCTTGTTCTCGGTGGCAGATAGCAACCAAGCAGTATCAGCCGGCAACATTCTCAATTTCTTTGAGGATGATAATGCCACGTCACAGCGCGAGTCGTTTATTGGATCTGTCGATTGGATTAGGATTCATGACGACGCATCGACGTTTGGTACGCAGCCAGTCCAGGCAGTTCCCGAACCTTCGTCTCTCTTGCTATTCTCGTTGCTAGGAACGTTGGGGCTTCGCCTCCGTCGGCGAAAGGTCTAGTAAGCCGCCTCCAGTGAACCTCAGGCGCTAGCCGTGGGCCTAGTGAACCTCAGGCGCTAGCCGTGGGCCTAGTGAACCTCAGGCGCTAGCCGTGGGCCTAGTGAACCTCAGGCGCTAGCCGTGGGCCCTACCCGCAGCCCTGCCCCTACCTCAGGCCTCTACAGCGGCTATTGCAATACCAGCGGGTTTTGCATTTGCCCCTGTACGTGTAGCAGAAACAACTCGACGAAGGATGTCCCTTCTCGCCGCCTCGCTGACATCTAGACTGTTGGCGGAATCTTGCAACTCAAGCTGGTCCTGCGATTGAGTAAGTTGCCAAAACTGAGTGCTGTCCAGTTGCCAACTTGCGTCTGCATCGGGCCGTGCGCGCGCGCTCGATGGCGACCAGGCAGTCACCAGCTAATTCCAAGACCCAATCGCCGCCGCCAACGCCCAAGACGCGCATTTACGGTCGCTGTCTGCTCAGGACTGGCTACGTTTGTCACCTGCGACACAAGATGGTCTTCGATGTAAGCGAACTCAGGCACAAGAGCCGGTTTTCGCTTACCCCAGCGGTCGTTTTCCCCGTACTTCAAGAACTCATGCAACATAGCTTCATCCATCACCGGACAGGGTAGATGCCCCGCAAAGGACTTGAGATTCGTCAAATCAAAACGTGGATCGCAAACTTCATATTCCTTGTACATGCCAATGTTGCTGTGCGTATTGTGGTCAATCTCGCTGATCGGCGCTCGTCCACTGGTCGGCTTACCTGAAAACGTCACGCCACGCGAGTTGTAGTATCGATACCCGGCTTCGATAATCTGCCGCGGTGTCACCGGTTCTTCAGGAGCCAGGTGGTAGGTTCTGCCGTGGGCGGCGGGATTCATGTACAAATCGCAGATGACGGCGGATACCCAATCAACGGCCACGATGTTACGAGCCTCATCACCGGTCATATCGAATTGTACTGGCGTAAAACGAACTCCGTCCGGTCCAGGCTCGGTGTTGCGCACCAGCACCGACATTAATTTGAGATACATGTAAAGACCGTGATAGGTGTTCGTATACCCCGTTTTTGAATCACCCGCGATCACGGCTGGTCGATAGACTGTCAAATCACCAATAAAGTCAGCCGATCGGACAAGCAATTCGGCCTGGAACTTACTCCGTTCGTAGTCATTGCGAAAGTCTTGTTCATTCCGCGGTTCATCTTCGTAGACGACATCCTCCGTGAGCCCTGCCACGTAAGCTGTCGAAATGTAATGCACTTCGGAAATACGCGCTTCTTCACATAGCTGCAACATGTGCTTGACGCCGCCGACATTGGAGCGTTCGGGCTCGCCGGTCGAGTCAGCATGAAACGTGAGCGAGGCGGCACTGTGCACAATAGAAGTGCAGTGGTTGGCTACCCAAAATCGATCGGATTCGTCCAATCCCAGAAACGGCTCGCAAATATCGCCTGGCAACACCACCGGTCGCGGCAACGGACAATCCAGCTCTTTCTCCCAGTGCTGCAGGATCTCCTCGATACGCTGTCGAGCCGAGTGTCTGCGAGAAGGCCGTACGATGACAGCCACCCTTTTTTCCCTAAGTAATAGATCTCGCAACAGGTATCGGCCGAGCAAACCTGTCGAACCCGTTAATAGCACATAATCTGAATTCAAGGAGGTCTCCGTTCTGGCAATGTACTCTCGAATAAGCTCTCGGTTGGGCCGTCAGGATATAGGGCTGAAGCCATAGTTACAATGAGGCCAAAGTGGCAGGCATCGCTCCCTTACCGCCCGCCAGCTCCACCTAGCTCTGCTTTCTTGCGGGTCATGGCACAAGGAATGTGTCGAATACCTTGCTTCTTTGCACGGTATTGCCCTTCGAAACCCACGTGTAGATTGCGCTGCAGACGCTCATTATCAAGTCGTGTATGCTGGGTTGGAGTGGCGTGGCCAAGCCAGCCGCAGATAACAAGAAATAGAAACGGAGACATTGATGCGCAACACGAATTCACTTTTGTACTTGGCCGGCACCTTGCTTGCGGTGGTTTCGATCGCAGACGGGACTTGTGCTCAACAACACACGTTAAAAGTATGGCCAGATGCGCCGCCGGGACGCATTGCAGCCGTTGGCCAAGAAGCCGACACGTCGAATGAATCGTCCAACCAAGTCGCCGGCAAGCCCGTTATTCGCCTGGGCAATGTCTCCCAACCGACCATTGCGGTCTTCTCGCCACCGGCCGACAAGAATACTGGGGCCGCGGTACTCGTTTGCCCTGGTGGAGGCTACAACATCTTGGCCTACGATTTGGAGGGCACCGAGGTCTGCCATTGGCTGAATTCGATCGGGATCACAGGGGTAGTACTCAAGTATCGAGTTCCCCGTCCCGAAGGCGAGGCCCGGCCGATCGAACCACTGCAGGACGCACAGCGAGCACTGTCGCTCGTTCGCGAAAATGCAAAAACCTGGGGGATCCAACCCAATCGAATTGGTGTACTCGGCTTCTCGGCAGGTGGTAACCTGGCTGCACGATTGAGTACCAACTACCAACAACGAGCATACCCAGCCATCGATGCGGTGGATCAGGTCAGTTGTCGGCCCGATTTTGCGCTGCTGATTTATCCAGCGTACTTGTTCGAGAAAGACAAGGAAGATCTGGTAGCGTCCGACCTGCCATTGGACGACAAGGTACCGCCAACCTTCATGACAATGGCCAACGACGATCGCGTGGACTCAGAGAATGTATTGCGCTACGCCCTTGGACTAAAGCGAGCCAACGTGCCTGTAGCGCTTCACTTGTTTTCCCGCGGCGGTCACGGATTTGGACTGCGCGAAACGGACGTAGCCGCTACGCACTGGCCCAAGCTGGCGGCCAAGTGGTTGCAGGAAATCGGGTTATAGGTCGTTCCCACGCGGGCAATTCTTGATTAGCGGAACGGCTCGCGCCCCCTCGGCTACAAGCTTGTGTGACAGGGTCGGAAGTCTTTTCAGCCCAAATCGCTCATTCCATTTGCAACCACCTGCTCCTGCAGCGGCATCTCATCGGTTTTCGGCGCTGCTGAAGAGACTCCCGCCCCTTGCCTGTCGACTTCAAGTTCGTGAACGGCTAACCGTCAACGAGCGGTCGCAAGCGGTCGAGCCAACGAGGGATCGCCTCGATTGGCTCCTCCGCTGCTTCGTATTCGAGTGCTACCCAGCCCGCGTAGCCGACATCCCGTAAGATCTTTACGACCCGTTCAAGATCCGTTTCAACTTTCTTGCCGCCTTGCTGCATCTCAACTTTGATTTGTGCATTGACCGCGTAGGGAGCAATTTGTTCTAGTTCGGCATACGGATCATCGCTATCTCTAAAATTACCTGAATCGAAATTGACGCCGAAGGCTGGTGAGTCAACTTGTTTGACGATGGCCAACAGTCCCTCCGCTTTGGCTGTCACGCCGCCATGGTTTTCCAGCGCCAACATAACTCCCTTGTCAGCCGCATACGCGCACGCAGTTTGGCAATGTTTCGCACATCGCGCGAGCGTGACCTCTAGCTCTTCACCCTTGTTCTCTTTGCCGGCGAAAATGCGTATGGCGGGCGCACCGAGCAGAGCGTAGTGGTCGACCCATTGCTGCGTGTGGGCCAGATCTGCTGCGACTTTATCTTCATCGGCCTGACAAAAATCGTTGCGAATGGCACCACCCGAAATGGACACGCCTGCCAAATGACAGTGACGCTTGAGTCGCAGCAGATATTCTGCCGTTACCTGACTTGGAAAGTAGTAGCTGGTCAGTTCCGCGCCTGCCAAGCCTTGGGCCTGACAGAAATCGACGAAATCAAACAAGTCCATCTTCCGCGATTCGTTCTCGCTTGGCTGCAAGTACTTTCGCATCGAGTAAGCGGCCAAACTCAAACGCAATTTGCCTGGTGAACTGCGTTCGAAGGGGTCGATGGCCAAGGCCGAAGTCGCCGCAAACCCAAGTGACAAAGTGCTCGTTTGCTGGATAAAAGTTCGCCGATGCATGTTGAATCCTGTGATATCGCCAACACTAAGAACTGGGGGGCTCCCGTTTCGGAAGTCGTCAAGACTTGCGGCCACTGTGAAACCAGGGACGCCAGCCGAGCAATTAGTCTAGCACATTTCGCCCTTGCATTTTTTGCCAATTACCCGACGGCATTCGCTATCGCCGAAATCCGAACCGGCTTTGCGAATTTCAACCCTCAGGTTAGACTTTGATCAGGCGTTTTTTCGTTGGAATATCAGGAATCGTGTCGTGATCAAGACTTTAGCGGTAGTTGGTGCCACCGGCGCAGTGGGACAGATCGTTCTCGAAGAAATTCAGCGTCAGGGCTTGAAATATGACCAGCTAAAGCTCTTGGCTTCAGCGCGCTCGGTTGGCAAACAAGTCCAGGTTGGCAATCGGGCTCTAACCGTTGAACTGCTGGAGCCCTCCGCTTTTGATGGAGTCGATGTAGTTATCGCCAGTACGCCTGACGAGGTCGCTGCCGAATTCGTCCCTTGGGCAGTCGCACGAGGTGCAATCGTGGTCGATGAAAGCGCTTTCTATCGCATGGACCCCAAAGTGCCGTTGGTGATCCCCGAGGTCAACTCCGATGCGATCGAGTCGCATCAAGGCATTATCGCTAGCCCTAACTGCAGCACTACCCAAATGGTCGTCGCATTGAAGCCGCTATATGACGCCGCCGGTATCAAACGCGTAGTCGTTAGTACTTATCAGGCCGTAAGCGGGGCGGGCTTGGCGGCTCAAACTGAACTACTCGATAACACACAGGCACGTCTATCCGGCGGAACTGGCACACCGAGCATGTTCCAACATGACATCGCACTGAACCTAATTCCGCAGATCGGCTCACATAAACAAGACGGCTTCACTTCCGAAGAAATGAAGATGGTTCGCGAAACACACAAGATCTTTGGCGACGAATCAATCGAAATCAATGCGACGTGCGTACGCGTGCCCGTGTTGATCGGACACAGCGAATCGATCTACTGCGAAACGGCTGAGCCTCTCGACTTGGAACAAATCAATCAACTGTTCCGCAGCGCCGCCGGCGTCACGCTCGTTGATGATTTGGGTAAACATGCCTATCCCATGCCACGGGACTGCGTTGACAAGCCCGATGTGTTCGTAGGGCGTGTCCGCAAGGATCTCAATCGTCCCTGTGGAATCAGCTTCTGGTGTGTCAGTGATAATTTGCGTAAAGGTGCCGCTACCAACGCCGTGCAAATCGGCAAGTTGTTGGCTGACAAATTTGCCAACGTTTCGGCCTAGCCCTGCTTCGAAGAAAAACAATAAAGATAATGTAGTGGATCTCGCCAGAAATCCCTGTGTTATTGAAAGTCTGGCGATCTCCACTACATCCATTGAACGCCACGAATCCCACGATGTTTTAGCCAGTGTTAGTGTTGTCGAAGCACTAGCAATCGCCAGGGACCGCAACTGTTGCAGAATTCGTCAAACACTACCGGGCTGCCCAACATTGAGTCAGGCAGCGAGTCAGACACTGAGTCAGATGGGCGGCCCGTGCGTGCTTTCCTGCTGACGCTCGCCTACGATGGATCGAACTACTGCGGCTGGCAATTGCAACCAGACCAACCTTCTGTGCAGCAAGCCGTGGAATCGGCTCTGTGCAAAGTGCTGGACATTCCCTTTATTCGAGTCCATGCCAGCAGTCGCACCGACACCGGCGTACACGCGTTAGGGCAAGCGGCGGTGATCCGCACCGATGCCTGGAATGCCCCCGCAGATCGCTTGCACTTTGCACTGAACACACGATTACCGCCAGATGTCGTCGCCCGAGCCGCCGTGGAAGTTTCAACCGATTTTCATCCACTGCGCGACAGCACGGGCAAACGCTACCGATATCATGTTTTTTCATCACGGATCGAAGATCCGCTGACCGCCCGCAACCACTGGTGGATCCGCCGCCGCATCTCCTTGGAAGCGATGCGCCACGCTGCTAACCACTTGCTAGGACGCCACGATTTCGAAAGTTTTCAGTCGTCGGGCAGCCCACGTTCGAGCACCGTTCGCACCGTCCGCAGCTTGACGATTAACGAGTCCGAACATGTCGACGGCAAGCTTTACACAATCGAGATCGAAGCCGACGGATTCCTGTACAACATGGTTCGCAATATCGTCGGCACCCTAGTTCAGGTTGGCGTCGGCCGAGCGCCCCACGCATGGGTCCGCGACGTACTCGAAGCCAAGGATCGCAGCTTGGCTGGCGCCGCCGCCCCACCACAAGGCCTAACACTGCTCGAAGTTCTATTCTGAGAAAACCGAAACATCGCATCTCTGCCTCTACGCGCGAATTATGCTTCCGAAAGCAGCGCGCCAAGTCGGAATTTACTCGCAGCATCTAAAGTTTTCGGCGAAAACGGCAAGCGCACGATTGGCAATCGCCCAAGTCTCAAAGTCTTGGTCTTTGTGGAAACACACGAGTTCGACGATGAACCAACAGTTTTCAGGCTCGGCAAGCAGGAATCGGTATTCGTAGTCCGTCGAGCCTGCTGCGCCATGGTAAGTAAATTTTGCGACGCCTTCACGCGTTTTGTGATTTCCCAGCAGTGGGCCTGATTGATAAGTAATCTCCGCTGGGTTCAAACCTTGTTCCGTCCAAGTTGAAAATACCTCGTTGAGAAAGTCAGTCTTTTCGGGGTGTATATCACGAGTTACTGCCTGTACAGCCAAGCAAGATGCGGTGACGTCTCGGAATGAACGAGTGAAGGCTAGTCGCATTTGGTCCAGCGTATCGTTGTGGTGATGCAGTTCTTTCCAAGAGACTGGCAGGTAGCTGGCAAAATCAAATGGGTAGCGTTTTGACCAGAGGCGCGTGGATTCCGCCAAGGAGTGTTCGGGAGGAACGGTCGGCCCGAACGAGCTGACTATTTCATCAAATAGTTCGGCGTGTTCTTCGTAAAGGCTTTCTTCGCAACCGATATTCAGAGTCACCACAAAGGCGCTGAAGCCCATCCAAACTTTGTAGCCCGTTTGTCGGGTCACCCAAGTTTGTCCATCTGGGAAACTACGTCGAGAGCGGATATCAGGGTGATCCGGGGCGCCATCGACTTCGCGCATCTGCAAAATCTCGTCACCGGCCAATTCCGACCACATCAAATAAAAGTCACGCAGAGCGCACTCGTGCTGCATGACACTGGCTTGCACAAGAATTTCAATCTTCGGTTTCTCTAATTGATCGCGGAAGTATGCCAGATCGATGATCGGCGTGTCGGGATGGGGAGCGCGCGGATCCGACTTAAAGAGCTGCATGAATTCCGGCAGCATGAGTTGGAATTTGAGCAACTCGGTTTCGTGCCAATCGTTGGACCAGGAAATCCGTTTCAAACGTGGTAGTGGCTGAACAATTTCGGGGTCTTGCGCCGAGTCAACCGTATATGGATCATACATGATCGCATTAGCCTCCAATAAAGACGTTAGGGCAACCTGATGCGATAATACCTGGAATCGCCGGTACTCCCACACCGCTAGGTGCAGCGCCAATGCTAATGTGTTCGCCGAATTTGGCAGAAAATAAAAGCTTGATGTCACTTAGAAAACCAAAGTGAAATCGCCCGTCTTTGCGATCGTAGTATGAAAATGAACTTGACTCTCCGCCAACCCCCCCGCCACCACCAACGGTCGTGTGTTGATATATAGAGATATTGAGGAGTGGTATCGTCAGCAAGACGCTTTCTACGTCTGCATCAACACCTGCTCCCACGGAAGCTACGCCTCCCAAGGCGTAACCAATGCGCCGTCCATCAGTACCCGCTAGAAAATCAACTCCCAATTCAGCGTTAGTCTGGCCAATCAGATGTGCTGTATTGCTGTCCCTATCTACAGCAATTTGTGCTGACGAAGGTGCATATTTGCCCCGTAAGCCGGCTGCGCCCAATCCACTTGTTCCTTCAACCTCGATCGCATGCGCGTCAACGTCTCCGCCTACGAATTGACTGCTCCCCTCAAGGTGTGCTAACGAAACCTTGCCCTTAACATTTGTCCCACCATTGTTGCGGTGGCCGGACAAATCGCCGACTAGGAACCCATTTCTGCCGACCCCCACAAGTGCCGGTGGCGCATACGCGAACTCGCCTGGTATTCCTTGCGTTGATGGGCGCCCAACACCCGAGACACCGGGGACACTGCAGCTTGTTGGATCGGTCATGCGCGCCGCAAAGGCCCCATTAATAACAACGGACGTTGAGCCAACCGTAATATTGCCTACGCCGTGAGGTTGCGGGCTGGTGGCTGGGCAGGAAATTGGATCACCAACACGTGCTGCCATCAAACCGCCAATAAATACAGTCGGGGATCCCATGGCTACTATCCCGCCGTGACCTGCGACATCCGTTATTCTTGCAGCGGGTAGACCCATCAGTTCTCTCCTCAATACTGTCACAATTTGTGCATTTAGGGACCATCCCCAAATAGGCTACAGCGTAGCCGAACGACGCATGCCGTCCGGTACCTCAGAACCGGAGTGCTTGCGCCCTGACGCTACCATTCGATTCGGTAACATGTTTGCGGACGGCCCTTAGTTGATATTGACCATCATCCCTGAGATGTTGTTGACCCCCGAAGCTTTGCTTGCGATCGTCGCGGCATCAACGGTTACGTTTGCCGAGCCATTGACAGTCACGTTTACTCCATTGATCTCGATCGTCCCATCCTTCTTCATCAATATGGAGGATTGACCGGTCCCAATAGAGATCGAATCGGCGGCAGTCATGATGATGTTCTTCTGGCAATCCAGCGTGAAGTCATCGCCAACATGGACATCCTTCGACTTGCCAACTCGAGTGATTTGGTGTTCTTCGATGGCCACGTGTTGATTTTCGCCCACCGATACGTCAAGCATTTTGCCAATTCTAATCTTTTGATTTTCGCCAACCTTTAGTGTTTGATTCTTGCCGACAGTTTCATTGTCGTCGTTACCGATGTTGTCGGTTCGGTCTGCGCCAACCGCGAGGGTTTGGCAACTGCGAACCACGGTGTTCATGTTGTGTTGAGCATGGATGCGAATTTGTTCTTTCCCCTTGGTGTCGTCCATCGACAGTTCGTTGTAGCCTTCACCCTCGTAGGTCTTGGTAGTGTAACCACGGCGAGTTTTCTCGTCGGGCAAGGCGAAGGGAACTCCGTTCGATCCGTTGTAAACACGGCCGACGATGATGGGTTGATCGGGATCGCCCTCTAGAAAATCTACAATGACTTCCTCGCCGACGCGGGGCAGATCGATATATCCCCAGCCGGCCCCGGCGTGATGGTGCGAGACACGAATCCAACACGAACTGGTGTCGTCTGTGGCCCCCCAACGATCCCAATGAAATTTGACTTTGACCCGGCCGAACTCATCGGTGTGGATTTCTTCGTTGGCTGGCCCAGTGACTCGCGCTGTTTGGCAGCCGCGTATCATGGCGCGGCGCGTCATGCGTTCTGGTCGATAGGCTCTATCTTCTGGAAAGCATACAAAAGTGTTCGCGTAAGTAGACTCTTTCTTGTGCTGACGATGATCACGCCTCCGCTCGTCATGGGAACAATCGTGCCCGTGGTGTACTACCGAACGTAGCACATACTGCTTGCCTTCCTCCGATCGCATGGGATGATTTCCTACCGTAAACTTCGCACCGGGTGAGAAGGTCATGCAGATGCTAGCCCCATTCACCAAATCCTGCTTGGCTTCAATTTCTTCCATCCGCAAGCGTGCAAGTGATCTGCCCACAGCTTTCTCCGGATATCCGGCCGGATATTCGAAGCGTTCAAAGTTTGGGCCGTTATGAAACTCCAGCAGCGTGCGTTCGTATGTCGATAGACTGTTGTTCGGAGTCTTAAAGTTGTAGTCGTTGAGTTCCACGGCGCCACTCTGAAATTCCCACGCGCGTTCCCAAGCCGTGATGTGAAGATCATGAATTCGGCTTTCTCGTTTGTGATGTTCGAAATCAACGATCGCCTGTGGACATGCGTAGTAAGCGGCGATGCTGTCACCTAGCACCAGCACATGCTTGCCGTTTTCGTGGCGAAAATAGTAGAAAATCCCCTCCTCTTCCATGAGACGGGAAAGGAAGTCGAAATCAGATTCACAATACTGAACACAGTATTCGTGCTGCGGATGGTCCTGTCGCATGTTGATTTCGTAGTCTGCATAGCCTCGCAATGCGAAGACCTCTTCAATGATTTCGACCACGGTCTTTCCCTGGAAGATGCGGCAGTCGACAATCTGCGTCAGAAACCACAACCACGGAACGACCCTTATCGAGTACTCCCGCTGGTCGTGGTCTCGCTCCTCTCCTGTTGCGAATCGTTGGACATAGCCGTTGAAGACTCGCGCCTCACTATCTGCCAGGTCGACTGCAAATGTGACGTTATGGCCTACGATATCTTCCGGCCTGATCGAATCATGCTCTGAAACCATCTGCAATTGGAACTCAAACAGCCGGGAAAGGTGCTCCTCGCCCGTAAAAGAAGCTAACTGCACAGCATCCTCGCCAAGCGGCGTGATAATCTTCAATGAGCGATGTTTTTGTTGAAAAATCACACTTCTACTCCCCAAGTGACCATTCGCAGAACTGCGTATTCCCCGCCTTCCAAGGGTATTAGCGATTAGATTTGGGGTTCTTTCAGAGAATTTGTGATTCAAGGATAAATTAGCGACGAGTTCGCCCCTGTGCTACCGCGGCACGAAAGGGTCGGGAGTTTTTTCAGCTGCTAGAACCAACCGCAACTTGGTGTGAAACTTCGTTGTTTCGCCCACGCTTGAGCTGGCACACAAAGCTGAAAAGACTCCCGTCCCTAGCGGCCTTACAGTTGGAATACACTTGATAGCACGACGTGGCATAATCGTGCTATACTCATGGGCTCGAGTGGAGTTCTTCATTGATTCCCACCCCATAGCAGGAGACCTCAAGTCAAGTCGCGTTTTGCTAAACTAACGCAATAGCGTTAATACGATGACTTCTCGAAGCCTTGAGAATACCAGCGCATTAGGGCCTGTGTTATTCGAGCGTAAAGCGGATGCAATGACCGATAAAGAGTCTGACCTTACTCGTGCGAGTCTTCTAATTCGCATTCGAAGCAAAGAGGATCAGACAGCCTGGAAAGAGTTTGTGCATATCTATGCGCCTCTGATCTATGGTTTCGCTCGAAAGCAAGGCTTGCAGGATGCTGATGCAGCAGACGTAGCTCAAGACGTTATGACGAGTATCAATCTAGCGGTTTCAAACTTCGAATATGAGCCCCAAAAGGGCAGATTCCGCAGTTATCTCTACAAGGCCACTCACAATCAAATCTGTAAGATATGGAAATTGAATGCCGGTAAGATCGGCACGGGTAACTCAGCAGTTCACTTAATGCTCAGTCAAGCTCCAGCCAGCAACGAGGATGAAGAGCTTTGGAACCGGCAGCATAAGTGGCGACTGTTCGAATGGGCGGCAGAGAAAGTTCGCGCTGAGTTTGAGACATCAACTTGGCAAGCTTTCACCCTCACGTCGATTGATCACTTGAAGCCTGCCGAAGCAGCCGAACGGCTGAATATTTCGGTTGGTGCAGTATACATTGCCAAGAGCCGCGTGATCAAACGGATCCGTGAGACAGTCCGAGAAATTGAAGATGAATAGCAGGTTTCAACTACTCACGATCGATCGCTTCAACATCCACTGAAAACATAGCATTCGTGGAGAGGGGTAAGGGTGGAGAAAGATGGTACAAATTGCGAATCGTGGCATAATCGGCAACGTTTCGAAGGCCTTTTGCCGAACTGCAATCGTTCGGTAGTGGCGATCTAGAGACGATTGTTGGTACCAGAGTAGTTGGCAAATTGTGAAAGACTGGTGGCAAAATGTGCTACTAGTTGTGTTCTCGTTCAGTTGCCAATGTTTGTTGTTTCAGGCAACCCGAATGTCGTTGAGTGCCGACAGAAAGTTCTGACCGTGTCTCAAAATTGTCTGAGTGCTGATGATTTGCTTGTCTTGGTCCAAGGCCTTGAAGAAGCGTCTGATTTTCATAAGGACCACCTAGCTGAATGTGAATATTGTCAACAACGCTTGTTGGAAAGCGTAGGGGCTGACGATTTTACACTGCATGCGGGATCCTCCGTTGCCTTTTCAGGGCAACTACCCACGCACCTGCATTCCGCAATGTGTCGGTTGGGAGAACTGCGATCAGACATAGCCTCGACGATGACGCAGCCACGGGAAGATTCGTTTCGCCAAGGCGACATTGTTGGGAACTACTGCATTCATAGGAAACTTGGGCAAGGCGGCTTTGCCGAAGTCTACTTGGCCAAAGACCGAGTATTACAACGTCTGGTTGCACTTAAATTACCATATGCTGAACGGCTGGGGCGAGGCAGTGCTCGCGAGAGATTCTTGAAGGAGGCACGCTCTGTTGCCATGCTCAGTCATCCCAACATTGTGCCAATTTATGAGATTGGTTCCGAGGGCGACCAACCCTTCATCGCAGCGGAATACTGCGAAGGAGAAAATTTGGGAGATTACCTTGCTAGGCATCAAGCTGGGGTACCATCGCGCGAGGCAGCCAGAATAGTCGAAAGCATAGCAGAAGCGATTCAATACTCCCACTCTCGCGGCATCTTACACCGCGATCTGAAGCCCTCGAACATTATTGTAGAAAAAGTCGCTAATTCGGACTCGAGGGACAGCAGCACGAAAGGGATCCAGCCTCGCTTGTTGGATTTCGGACTGGCAAAACAGATCGAAGGCGATGCGGATTTGTCGGTACATGGCGAAATTGTAGGTACGCCCGCATATATGTCGCCAGAGCAAGCGGCTGGAAAGGGTAATGTTGGTACAGCTTCTGATATCTTCTCGTTGGGAACGATCCTGTACAGTCTCTTGGTCGGGAAAAATCCGTTTCAACGCACCGAACCGCTCGCTACGATGCGCGCCGTGGAAGAAGTTGACTTGTCTGTTGGTCGGCAGGCGTTCACCAAACTACCTAGGGATCTGCAAGCGATTGTTGAGACGTGCCTTCAACGTGAGCCAAAACAACGGTACCAGTCTGCACATGAGCTAGCTGAAGACCTGCGTGCCTGGATTGCGATGCGGCCCGTAAAAGCTCGCAGGGCAAGCTCGGTTGAGAGGCTCATTCGATGGTCGCAGAGGCAACCTGTTGCCGCGATTTCTCTGTGCGCTGCCCTTGCGGCCCTAATGCTGGGTATCTCGCTTACAACCTGGAAGTGGCGTGAGGCGTCCCATAACCTAGAGGTTGCGAAAACAGCGTCAGCACAAGCAGAGACAAATCTAGAAAAAGCAAACCAAGCGTTGGTCCAAGAAGCTCAAGCCCGAGAGCGGGCCGAAAAGATCGCTCGATTTCTCGGTAAAACCTATCGCAAACCGAAGCCATCACTGGACGGCCCCGAGGTCAAAGTTGTTGATTTATTGCAGCGTGCCGAGACTGAAATTTCAGACGAATTCGCTGCAGATCTTTTGACGCGCACAGCACTCCTTCAGCAGATCGGGAATGCCTATGTAGGCCTCGGTATGCTGCAGGAAGCGATTCGAGTATTGGAACACGTTCGCGAGCAGTTCGCAGGGACAGAACTCAATTCAAGTGATGAGGCCATTGCATTGCTTGAAGACCTAGGCGTAGCCTACAACAACTTGGGAAGTTTTGATAAGAGTTTGGAAATCACAGAAGAGTCTTACAATCTTTCAGTTGCTTTGCACGGTGAACAGTCCAAACCGGCAATGCGTGCGAAAGCCGGATCGGCAGAAACGTTGATCAGTATGGGCCGCAGAAAGGAAGCGCTAGCGTTGCTTGAGGAAACGATTCCATTCTTTGAAGCCTACAAAGAATCGGAAGAGGATGTGTCTGATTTATTAGGTATGCGAGAAGCGCTCGGTATATGCCTAACAGCGGAAGGGCGACTCGATGAAGCGATTGCCATACTTCGAGACGTTTGCCAAGAGCTGGAGACGCGTTATACGCCAGATCATCCCGATACTTTGCTGGCCAAGAACTATCTTGCAAACGCACTTATGCAGGCCGATCAGTTGGAAGATGCTCTTGGCTTGCGACTGGAGCTCTACGAAACCACCGAACGCGTCATGGGACCGGACAATGATCAGACGTTGATGACCCTTAATAACCTGGCGGCCACGTACAACATATCGGGGCAGCCTCAGAAGTCCATCGACACTTACACCAAGTTGCTCGAGAAAATGGTGATCAAATACGATACGGAAAGTCCAATTTATTTTGTTTCACTTAGAAACTTGGCAAGCATTCGGCGCGAACTTGGAGAGTTTGAAGCCGCTTTGCCCGACTATGAAACCTGCTATGTAGGCTTTCGCGAAACGCTCGGGCCATCGCACGTACGTTCCGTCAGGACAGCTTCGGAACTGGCGTCGATCTACGAAGCACAAGGCAATTGGCCAAAAGCATCTGAAACTTGGGCCACCCTGGCCAAGGAATCCGCGGATCGTCTGGCGTCGGCATTAGCAATGCTTCGTAGTGGCGTCGCTGATATTTACCTAGGCGAACTTAAATCTGGACTCGAGGAGTTTTCGGCGTCGTTGGCAGTCGTCGATTCAGCGAATAGTTTGGAGGGCGATAGATCGCAATCAGTACGCACGGCACGCCAAAGAGTGATCATGGCGTTGTTCGCGCAGAGGGAATTTGAGCTGGCGGCCCCATACGCACTGCAGCTCGCACAGCTTACAAGGGAAATTGATGCCACGGACTTTGATCGCTTGCTTTCCGATTTGGTCTTGGCTGTTCTAGCAATGAACCAAGCATATCCCGCTGAAAGTGCGGAAGCACTATGTTCCAGCGCGCTCGCCAAACAGATCGATGCTGGCTCACTAAAGTTTCCACAGAGCGTTTGGCTCGAGTCGTGCTTGGTTCAGTTGCTCAGCGATCACGAAACTCGTTCTGATCGGCAAGCACTGGAGCCAGCTACCAAGAGACTTCTCGAGGCAGCTCAATTGCGTGTCCGAGCCGCCAAGTAAAGGGTGCCGTTGATTTCGCAGTACTCATATAGTTGTGCCTACCTGCTTGAAGCGAGATCGGGCAATGGCTATGGCCGCCACAGTTGTAATTTGAACTATGGTCCGCACGCGGCTATAGTGGGATTAGCCTCCGGTGGCAGGTAGAATCAGGCTACCGATGTTCTCCGACTGCTGCGCTGCGATGAGTGTACAACCATGAGCCATAATCTCCTGAAGCAAAACGTCGATCTCCCGGTAGTAACCGGCCGGACTCAGTCACTCGTTGTGGCCACTGTCGCGGCAATTTTGCTTCTGCCCGCATGGCCGCTCTTCGGCCAGAGTGCTACTGACGCCTCACGTCTGGCCGCGATCGAAATCAACACGACAGGGCAAACGCCACCCTGGGCCCTATGGGAACGAAAGCTGCTAGCCGACCTAGCTCCGGCAGCTCGGGAATTCGTGCATCGCTATACGCGTCCGGACGGCACGATTATCTGGCGAGACGAGTGGCCGGGAATGGATGGATCGGATGACGGGTACGAGAGCTTCTACAACCTGCCGCTCTATTACGTACTAGGAGGCCCAAGCGACATTCACGACCTTTCGAGACATCTCTGGAATGGAGTGACCAAGCAATTCACTGAATATGGTCAAATCTACAAGGAATTCGACGCGCACTATGATTGGATGCATCACGGTGAAAGCTATACATACTTCTACTTTTTTGGAATGGCTGATCCGACCGTCGAAGGTGATCGTCAGCGGGCTCGCAGGTTTGCCGACATGTATATTGGCAAAGATCCGACCGCTGAGAATTTTAATCCATTGACTGGCCACATGCGCTCGCCATTGACGGGCAGTCGCGGTCCCCATTTTGTGAACATCGCTGAGGACTGGGTAACACATCGTCCGATCTTGGCGAACTACCCGCTCCCATACCGCGATATCCCAGGTGTCACCAACTCTGCAGCCTGGAATGACGAGGCCAAGTTTCCACTGATCCTCGCGGCGCTCAACGATCGCATGATGCGCAGCGATGTACCACTCAATCTAACTAGCACGAGTATGGTGCTGAACGAATACATGCTGAGTGGCGACGCAGAGTATCGCCAGTGGGTCATCGATTACGTAAATGCGTGGCGACAAAGAGTCGAAGAGAACAACGGGATTTTGCCAGATAATGTTGGGCCAAGTGGCAAAATCGGCGAGCACATGGATGGCAAGTGGTGGGGTGGCTACTACGGATGGCAGTGGCCGCACGGGCTATTCAATCAGTTGGAATCGACCGTCATCGGGGCATCGAACGCACAGCTAGCCTCTGGGCAACCTGAGTTCTTGGAACTGCCTCGAGCGGTACTCGATTTGGTCGAACAACAAGGGCGCGAGGTCGATGGTCAGCTGCACGTACCACACAAGCATGGCGATCAAGGATGGTACGACTACGGACCGCTCAATCCAAAGTATCCGGTCCATCTCTGGTTCGCCTCGCGTCAGGATGAAGACTGGCAACGCATCGTACGGCTCAGCAAACCTGAGGATTGGACAACGCTCAACTACCGCAAGGGCAAGGGAGATTCAGAGAACTTGATTCCATGGCTGGGCTTTATCACTGGTCAAAATGATGAATACGCGACCCAGATCCTACAAAACACCTACGGTGAAACGCTGCGAAGGTTAGAGCAAATGCGTCAGGATCGTACCACCGTCGACGAACAAGATGTGCATCATTGGCAAAAGCTGAACCCCATCGTCCTCGAGGGCCTGGTTCAACTGACCATGGGATGCCCGAATCACATCTATCATGGCGGACTGTTGCATGCCAGCGTCCGGCATTTCGATTCCCAGTCTAAACGTGCCGGCCTGCCAGCCGACGTGGCAGTGCTAATCGATCGCATCACTCCAGTTGGCATTTCGATGCAAGTCGTCAACCTACACCCGACAGAATCGCGCGAATGGATCATCCAAGGGGGGGCCTTTGGAGAACACAATATCGCTCGCGTGAAGCAAGTCCTACATTATCCTTACCAATTTCATACGGTGGATAGTCCCTGGCTGAAAGTGCGTTTGGCCCCATCAGCGCTCGGACGAATTGAGATCGAGTTGGACCGTTACCACAATCTTCCGAGCTACCGATTCCCCTGGTAGGATTTGGAGAACCTGGCTGGGTCGACAGAAAGGACAGAGACACGGTCGGCGCTTGGTAGAAAGCGTTTCGATTGTCCTACGCCACCCAACCTGGCGCGTCGTTGTGTCGCAGTGAAATGAGCTTACGACGCGCACTACGGTACAAGCACTACAAAAGGATGGCGTATCGATGAAAAGCATCGTAGGAGTACTGTGGCTGCTATCTGGCGTGTTTCTTCAGGCAGCGTCTGCAGATGCCCCACCCAACGTGATTTTCTTCCTGGTCGACGATCTGGGTTGGACAGATCTGGGTTGTTACGGCAGTCTGTTTCACGATACTCCGGCAATCGACCAGTTGGCCGAAGAAGGTATGCTATTCGATAACGCCTACTCGACCTGTCACGTCTGTTCGCCAAGTCGCGCGAGTATCCTGACTGGTAAATATCCAGCACGTACGAACTTAACCGAATGGCTAGCCGGGCGTCCTGAGCGCGATTACGAAATTCTGCATCACGGTGAAAAACTCACGGCTCTACCCGATGAAGAACAAACGCTAGCCGAAACGTTACACCAACACGGTTACGCTACGGCGAATTATGGCAAAGCCCACCTGAATAAAGACCCGAGGACATACGGCTTTGATGAAGCCATTACGGGATGGGTTCGATCCTACTATCATCCGTTCTCGCCGGCGTACGCCAACAGCTTGCCTGCGAAACAGGGCGATTACTTTACCGATAAACTGACGGATGCGGCTATTGATTTCATTCAGCGTAACAAAGATCGGCCGTTCTTCGTTCACTTGGAGCACTTTTCTGTGCACGATCCTATCCAAGGTCGCCGGGACCTGGTTCAGAAGTACTCGCAGAAACTCGCTAAGCTGCCACATCAGCGAGGCCCGGATTACATCCTCGAACCGAACCCGGACGGCCCTGCGATCTCTGGCGAGAAACTCGAGGCCTTAGCAAACAACGATAACAGCAACTTGCACCAGATTGAGCGAGTTTGGTGGGTAAAGCAAAAGCAGGACAACGTCGAATTTGCCGCCATGGTCTCGGCGACGGACGAAAGCCTTGCGAAAATTCGCGGCAAGCTCAAAGAACTTGGCTTGGAAAAGAACACCATCATCATCTTCACATCCGACAACGGAGGCATGGCAGCCTCGAATCAGTATCGCGGCATCCACCACCCCCGCGAGATACTGAACGCGTATTTCGCCAGTTCCAACCTACCGCTGCGCGGTGCCAAAGGCTGGAACTACGAAGGCGGAATTCGCGTACCGCTGATCGTCCACTGGCCTAGCCAAATTCAACCGGGCTCGACTTCGCACGCAGTCGTCACGGGAACAGACTACTATCCGACGCTACTCGAAATGTTGAATCTACCCGCTTTGCCAAATCAACATGTGGACGGTCGCAGCTTTGTACCCGCTCTGAAAAACCAAAGCTACGACCGTGGCCCCATCTACTGGCACTTTCCACACTACAGCAACCATGGCTTCCAAAGTCCCGGTGGAGCCGTTCGCAGCGGGAAATTCAAACTACTCGAGTACTACGAAAACGAAACCATTCAGCTCTTCGACTTGGAGAATGATATTGGCGAACAGAATAACCTTGCCAAGTCACAGCCAGAAATTGCTGAAAAACTTAGAAAGATGCTCCATGGCTGGCGTAATGAAGTCGATGCCAAAATGCCCTATCCCAAAACCGCAACCTCTCAACCCGCAGGAAGCGCGGCGGAAAATGCACCATAGTCATCTAACCGAGACTACTTGATCGTTCCAAGCAAATTCAGGAAAGCCTTCGCCAAAGTGTTCCGAGGGGGTAATTATGTATACGAACTAACAGTCATGCCTATGCATCGGAACGGCACGATAATTGCTCGCTAGTGCAGCATGTGGAACCGGGAGTTTCACGTCTTTGGCAAAAACAAACTTAATCCAGGAGACTTGACGATGCGAGCCGTGATAGCAATTGCCGTGATTTTGCTGATCTTAGGCTTCGTTGGCTGGCTGCAATTCAGCTCTTCTGACGGTGATCCGACCATTCGGGTCGACACTGACAAAATCCAGCAAGACACATCCGAGGTGGTCGACAAGACAAAAGAGGCCTTCGAAGGAATGGCCGAGCAGGTGGACGAATGAGCCTATTGTCGGTCAGGGACCTTTCGTGATGAACACCCGGGAAGAAATAGTCCAATCCATTCGGGAGTATCAGGCTGGAAAGTTGGGAACGTTAGCGTAGCAAATCAATAAGGAACGAAAAAAGGAACGAGGACACGGCCAACCATTGAGCTCCAAATTCAGTCGTTCCATCCGTCGCTCCTGTTGTAGTGGGATTCGCCAGAATTCCCGCAGCTCCGTACCCGCCTTGCCAGAATTTCTCTCATCAACAACAGGACTTCTGGCGAAGTAGAAAACCAGGACTTCTGGCGACGTAAAAAAACTGGACTTCTGGCGAAGTAAAAAAACAGGACTTCTGGCGAAGTCCACTACATGAAGTCCACTTCATAGGGTTGGTCGAGGAACAATTGGCCTACGGCATCAACGGCTTTCACCTTGACATGGTCGATCAAGGTTTTGGTCCGCCACATGCTTGCTGGTGCCCAACGTGCCAGCAGGAGTTCCTGATCCAATATGACAGGCCGATGCCCAAGGACTTGGCGTGGGACGAAAAGCGGGATGACGTGTTAGAATTTCGTTATGCCAGCAGTGAGCGTTTTGAACAGGAACTCGCCGCGCACATCCACCGCGTCAATCCACGAGCGACGGTGGATTACAACTACCACGGCAACCCACCGTTTTCTTGGGAGGTTGGCCAGCGCCCGGTGCAGCATGCCAGTAACGCTGACTTCGTTACGGGCGAAACGGGCGTTTGGGGATTTAGCGCACTGACGGTTGGGCTTAACGCCGAATTCTATAAGGCATCAACGCCCGGGAAGCCCTTCCAAATTGCGATGCAGCGTGGCGTGCGCATGTATCATGATCAAACCACGCGTCCACTCAATGACCTGCGATGGGAATTGTTCACACTGCTCAGCCACGGAGGTTTCATGACTATCGTTGACAAGACTGCATACGATGGCTGGCTGGACCCCGTGGCCTATGAACGCTTTGGCGCAGCATTCAAGGAGGTTCACGCCAAACGCGAACACTTCGGGCACACTCCGTTGTATGAGGTTGGGCTTTATTTCAGCAGTCGCACGCGGGAGAAAGGCAACGTGAAGTCAATTTCTATTCGGCAGTGCAAGGTGCTGTGGTATCTACTTGTACCGTCTCATATTTTTCCAACAATGCGATTGAGTTTTTCGTCCTTACGACACGAGAAAGGGCCTTGCAGAATGCGGCTGAAGACGAATGGGAACCCAAGGGATATTCGGTTTTGCCTGTGTAGTTGCCTAATTTTATGGGGCAGCGTCGGTCTTCCTCTGTCGCTGTGCGGGCAGGCCCCCGGAGATGAATTTGCCGTTCCAACCCGTGAGTGGAAAAATTTAGAGGGTAAAAAGATCTCTGCGCCGGTTGCAAGAGTCTCCAGCAAGTCGGTCGTTTTTCTGATAGACGGTCGAGAAGTGGTGTATCCAATCAATCGGCTCTCAGAGGAAGATCAAGAGTTCCTCGAGCAATTGCATCCCAAAAGTAGGTCGGCTGTAACTGCTAGTTCGGTGAAATTCTTGTGCATCCGTGTAAATTTCGCCGACCGACAGATCTTCCCTCAAGGAGATAAGGCTTGGAAATTAAAGTTGGACGCTCTCTTTGCGTTTGCCGAGCCTTACTACCGCTTCCAGTCGTACGGGCAAATCGCAAGAATGCCCCACGAAACAACTGAAGTTTTCTTCATCGACAAGAGTTGGACCACTTACAAGGGAAAGGAAGGTGAGCTGGCCGATGAGATGCGAAAACGCGCCCAAGCGGCTGGTTGGAGTGTTGAAGAGTTCGACCACGTCGTTCTCTCTTTTCCGTCGATTGACGGGAGCTACGGCGCACTGGGAACTCCGGGAACTATCTGGATGCCCGGTGATAATCCCTGGCCGCCTGGTTTCGCACACGAGCTGGGGCATGCGTTTGGGGTTGGCCATGCGGGGACATGGGAAGGCGGTGAGGCTGCGTGGCCAGGTGTTCACGACGAAGGCTCAGACGCAAACTTTACCATGGGTAGCGGAGAGGTTGGTGCCGCGTGGAATCTCCCAATGAAAGTCAAGCTTGGCTGGGTTCCAAAAGACAAGCTCGGTCAGGCCAAATCAGGCACCAAGTCCGTACATCGCATCTACCAATTTGACACCCCGATCCTGACGGACTTCGGGAACGTGGGAACGATCGCTGGCGATTTCTGGCTCAGCTATGCCCCCAACCAGACTCACTGGGTAAAAGACGGCGTACCTCGCGACGTTGTTCGGCAAGGAGTTTTTATCCACACGCTTCACGGTGAAATCACACGCTTAGTCGACGCGACCCCTAACTCTCGCGACAGCCCGGATCGCTCCCAGTACCGGTTGGATCCCTTCCACGATACCAAAGACGCGGCATTAACTATTGGAAGCCAACTGATCATCGATCAATCCGCGAACCACCCTAGCTACGAACTCAGGATCACCCCCCTACGGATCGGCAAGACTAGGGCTTTCTTCTGGATTGATGTCGAGATCGATTATCGAGAAAAAGAATCGGTGAGCCTGCTCGCCGAGGAGAGCTTCGCAAGCAAATCACGCAGCGGCACTGGCTGGCTCAGCCGCTGGGAGGCAAACCAATCCGCTGGCAGCCCGGTTGCTGTTAAACAAGGGCTCGAATACCTGGGGCTTGCCTCTGCTGGCGGCGCCTTGCAAGTCGTTGCATCCAAGGACGAGAAGGACACGTTCGAGTATTCGCGAAGGATGCAAAAAAGTGTCGGTGCTTCCAGCAGTAATGTGTGGATCGCATTTTTGTTCCAAGCCAAGGACAGGCAGGTCGGCGATTTATTTCTTCAATTAGGCGATAATCCATCCTTCGGGTTTGGAAAGCCGTGGGGCGATAGTTTCGGCATTTATACCTCACACTCTCAGAAGACTGTTCAAGACGGTCAAACGCATTTGGTTGTTGCCAGGTTCGATTTTGATGCCGCCGAAACGGTTGCCTATCTGTGGGTCGATCCCAAACTGGGAGGAATTCCCCCAGACGCATCGGCCGTCGCCACCCATCGCGCGGGTTTCAATATGGCCGATACGCTCAAAATCGTCCTACAGGGCTATGGCCACGGATCTTACGTTGTCGACGAAATTCGCGTCGGCACGACATTCACCGCCGTCACTCCGCTGAATGATAATCATTGAGAAGGCATTGGAGGATTCCGTACCTGCAGTCGCAAAATACTGTTGGTTGAATCCGATTCGCAAGTCCTATGTCCAATGTCGCCAACCACGCCGTCTAACCGGCAACCCTATCGCTGCTGCATTCGACGCTCAGCTTGATCGAGGACCAGCATCCTATTAACATGTCTTACAATTTGACTTGATGACAAGTGGCCTCGAGTTGGGAGATAGTTGATGCAGTTGGAAGCCATTGAGCGACGGACCACGGTGGATTTGGTCGTGGACCGGATTGCGCGTGATCAAAGATCAGAAGCTGGCCGCCGGTTCGCGGCTTCCCGGCGAGCATGAACTGGTGGAACAGTTGCAGGTCAGCCGTCCCGTGCTTCGTGAAGCGCTAGCGAGACTTCAAAGCCTGGGGTTGGTCGACATTCAGCGCGGGCGGGGCACGTTCGTCGGGGATACGAACAGCCTGGCAAACTGTGTGCGATTGCTGCAGTCCGCCGTGACGATTTCGCCGCAGGAGTTGTTGTCGTATGCAGAACTGCGTTCGGCGATTGAAGTTCAGGCCGCTCGACAGGCTGCAGAGAAAGCAACCGCTGAGGACATCGAAGTACTCACGGCGCTGCTCAAGCAACTGGACGATGAGGAGTTGCCTTATGCAGACGCGCTTGAAATCGACTTCCGCTATCATCGAAAGTTGATCGAGATCGCGGGCAATGTCTTGATGCCGAATATGATGGAAGTGATTTACGAATTTGTGTTGACCCAAATGGTTCACACAACACCGACTCAGCGTGAAAATCAACTTGGACGTAAGCTGCATAAAGCGGTCTTGAAAGCGGTTCGCGAGCATGATCCCGATGCGGCAGAACTACAATGCGCAAACATATGCAGGCGGTCCTTGAGCGTCTGGAGAGGTAGTCATGAATAAAAGTAGCTGCCATACCTCGAAGGCTGTCCAATCGAATACTGTCCGATTTCGCTCTACTGCGGCACGCAGATCGTGTTTGCTACTTTGGGCAACGCTGTTTGGTGAAGTCCATGCACAGGAGCCAGCAGCGACTCCCGACCACTGAGGACCACGAACAAAGAACAAAAGACATGAAACACCCCTTTACCCTCGTCATCGCTCTGCTGCTCAGCCCGCTGGTCGCGTCCGCCGACGTTCAAGTCGAAACCGTGATGGTTTCGATGCGCGACGGCGTCAATCTGGCGACGGACATTTATCGTGACGGCACGACGCGCGCTGCTCCCGTCGTGTTGATGCGAACTCCCTACAACAAGGATCGCGCCAAGGGAGCGGCACAGCAGTTCGCGGCCGCGGGATATGTTGCCGTGGTTCAGGACTGCCGCGGCAAGTTCGCGTCGGAAGGAGTTTTCATTCCGTACAACAACGAAGGTCAGGATGGATTCGACGCGATCGAGTGGATTGGAAAACAACCGTGGTGTAACGGTCGTATCGGGATGTGGGGCAGTTCGTATGTTGGTGCTACGCAGTGGCAAGCTGCCGCCGAACATCCTCCAAAGCTGGTCACGATCACGCCGACTGCCACCTGGAGCAGCTTCTACCGGAACCTCTATCTTGGTGGCGCGGTGCGGCACGCACTGATTGCCAAGTGGGCCTCTGGCAACTCGCCAAAGCCCGAGGAAGCAACCGTCACGGACGATTGGAACCGGACGCTCATGCATCTGCCTCTCAGCGAGATCGATGATCAAGTCGGCTGGCCGATTCCTTGGCTGGAAGCGATGCTGACCCATCCGTCGCCGAGCGGGTATTGGAAGCGGCTTGATCTGACGCAAGACATGCTAGAAATTAAGTTGCCGATGCAGCACGTCGTCGGCTACTACGACTTTTTCTCGCGCGAGTCCGTCAACAATTTCATGCGCATGCAGCAACTGGCCGAGGATCCTGCGACTCGCAAACAACAACAGCTCATCCTTGGTCCGTGGGATCATGGGACGATTGGCAAGTCTCAGGTCGGTGATCTCGACTTTGGATCGGAAGCAGAATGGGATTCGACCGCAGCCACGCTGGACTGGTTTAACCGCACACTGAAAGAAGGATCCGATGGGGCAGCCGCATCGATCGTACCCGTGCGGTACTTCGTGATGGGTGAGAACCGCTGGCACGAGGCAGAGAGCTGGCCGCCGAGTGGCCATGAACCAACGAGTTTCTACCTTCACTCCGCCGGTCAAGCGAACACGCGAGATGGCGATGGTCAGCTGAGCAGAACGGCTCCCAAAGTTGACGAGCCAGTCGACCGTTTCCGCGCTGATCCGGTTGATCCTGCGCCCGCCTGCCCTGTCACGGATCAGCGTCCATTGCACGCGGCCATCTGGGCTCCGGTCGATCAACGCCACATCGAAGATCGCGCCGATGTACTCTGCTACTCCACCGAGCCGCTCACGAAACCGTTGACGTTCGCAGGCAATGCGAGCGCCGAACTGTTCGTCGCGGCTGACACCCCTGATGCTGATTGGGTGGTGAAGTTGATCGACGTGCATCCCGACGGTGCGGCCTACAACCTGGCCGTCGGCATTCTGCGAGGCCAGTTCCGCGAATCCGAACTGGAGCCGAAACCACTCGAACCCAATACGACTTACAAGCTCACCGTCGACCTCGGCCCGGTTGCGGCTCAGATCGCACCGGGACATCGGTTACGAGTCGACATCTGCGGAGCCTACTTCCCGCTCTTTGACCGCAATCCGAACACGGCTGAAGGACCATTTGGTAAGTCGACAGCCATCGCCACCGAATCCGTCTACCACACCTCAGCGAAGCCATCCCGTATCCTGCTGCCCGTTTCGACGAGTAGCCACTAGCCATCAACGGCCGCCTGTGGCGTGATGTAGTGGACTTCGCCAGAAGTCCCGCTTGCACCAGTGGAAAGCGAAGGAATTCTTGCGAATTCCACTACGCTATCTCCCGTGCCTTAATCGCCAATCAGTAATCAGCAATCACTCCAACTGCCGCGAATCTGCCCATGCTCCCGAATGCGTCTCTAAAGTTACGTAACTTATTGCCCTTTATCGCCTTGCTGCTGGCACCGATAGACGTAATTCAGGCTCAGAACGCTCCCCCCGACACTAATGGCCGAGCCACCATTGCGGCTCTCTTTGCAGAAGCGGCGGACCATGGCGGCACGGTGACGATTCCTCCCGGTGACTATTACGTCGATGGTACCGAACCAATTCCGTTGGCTTCGCGCACTACGGTGTTTGCGTATGGCGCCCGGTTTCATCTGCCGGAGAAACTCGGTGATCAGGCTCGAGCCGTTGTGTTCGCTGGTGAAAACGTGAGCGACTTCCGCTGGTTCGGCGGTCACTTTATCGGATGTGTGTTCGACCCGGACAGGAAAGTCAATTCCTGGGAACCGAACGCGAACACTCGCGGCATCCTGATTACTACCACATCCGGCGGTGAAACAACGAACCTGACCTTTCGCGATATCAGTTCGGATGGCATGGCCGGGGCGGTCATCTCGGTTCTGGGCGCTGCGAAGCCGGGCAGCGATCGCGAGATCGACACCTATGCCCGCAATGTCACCGTAGAGAACTGCGCGCTCGAGCGCAGTGGCAAGTTCATGTGGGACTACGGTTATCTGTGGCAGATCACTGTCTGGCCGGAAGACTACAATGATGCCGAACGAGCTCTCGCCGCGGAGTACTTTCCATCGGAATACATCCGCGGACCGGTGCGAATGAAGCAGGGTGACGACCGCGTCTACCTCGACAATGCGAAACCGCTCCCCGTGTCGGAACGCGACTATCGGGGACAGCAATCGCTGTGTTTCTATGATGATGATCTTCCCTCAAACATTGTCAGAGGCCGGCAGTATTTCATCGTGGAGAGTGATTCTGAATTTATCCGCATCGCGGACAAACCGGGCGGCACACCGATCCGGTTCGCCAGCGACTCCGGGCCAAACTCAAAACTAATGTATCCCTTGTTTCACGCTCACCTTGCTCTCTACGCGCCGAAGGGTAGCGGACCGGGCAAGGGCGCGCTGGATCTAGTGGGCTGCGAAGCGGTGATTGTGCGTGGCTGTCGACTCAGCGCGCTCGGCGACACGATGCACATCCAGAAAAGCCGGGACATCACCTTCACCGGCAACCACATCACCGGCTCGCGGATGGGTGCCTTCTTTCTGGCCGAGTTCTGTCGCAACGCAGTCGTGACCGGCAACACTGTCGATGGTACCAATGGCTCGCGAGTGATCAGCGTTGAAAAGTCCTGCGAAGACGTGACCATCGTCGGCAACACTTTCCGCAATGGCGGTCGGGGTTCGTGGATCAATCAGCCGAGAAATTTTGTGCTGGCGGACAACGTCTTCGTCAACAACACAACCAAGTGCGAACACGACCCGCGCCGCGGACGGCGCAGTTTCGTCACCGGCGATTACGAAGAGTACGCGGAACTGTACTTCACGACTCACGAAGCGGACGGTCGCTATGGCAATGTTACAGTGCGGGGCAACATCTTTATCAGCGGCGACCGCGCCTCGCACGCCATCACGTTCGCCCCCGGCGGCGACACGTTGCTTGTGTCAGACAACATCTTCCAAGGTAAGGTCCGCACGATCGCACCGACGACCGGCTGCACGAACGTGAAAATTCGCGGCAACATGGGGGCGGAACTGCGGAACGGGAAACCGTCCCCATGATTGCCCTCGCACACAGATTGTTGGGCACACACATGCTGGCCCCCCTCATCGCGATAATACTCGCACCGATGACCGCCGTGCGCAACGCCGATGCTGACGGTCTCACCGAAGGGACGCATGTGGGCCAAGTGGTATACAGACCTGGTTCAGTTACATCTGATTTCGCATTATGAAATTCATCCTCACCCTCCTTGCCGCTCTCTTCTATATACCGCTGGGTTCGGTACACGCCGACGATCCGCCGAAGCAGGCGCCCAACATTCTCTTCATCCTCGCGGACGATCTCGGTTGGGGCGATTTGAGTTGCTATGGCAATCCACACATCGACACACCGGTGCTCGATGTGCTCGCGAAGGAAGGTGCGCGACTGACGGCGCATTATTCGCCTTCGCCGCTCTGCTCGCCGGCGCGGGCCGGGTATTTGACCGGGCGATTCAATCACCGCACCGGTGCGGTGGATGTGCCGAGCAATCGCGGACTGGATCGACTCGATTTGTCTGAGAAGACATTCGGCGACTACTTCCGTCACGCTGGTTATGCGACGGCGCTCATCGGCAAGTGGCACAACGGCGCGTATTCCCAGGACTGCCTGCCGCACCATCGCGGGTTCGACCTCTTTTTTGGCTTTCCCAACGGCGGGCAGGACTACTGGAAGTGGAATCTGCTGCGCAATGAAAAACCGGTTCCGCACGATGGCCGCTACCTCACCGATGCACTGAACGAAGCTGCTATCCAGTTCATCCGCGCGCGGAAGAGCAGTCGGTTCGCGTTGTTCCTCGCACACCACGCGCCGCATAGTCCACTCGAGGCGCCAGATGTGTTGGTGAAAAAATACCGCGAGCGGGTTGGCCAGGATGGGAGCGAGGCGGTGGCTGTCGTCTACGCGATGATCGAAGCGATGGACACCGGCCTAGGGCGCGTGTTTCAGACGCTCAAGGAGGAGGGCCTGTGGGAGAGGACAGTGATCGTGTTCACCAGCGACAATGGGCCCTGGCTCGCCAAAGACTCCGAACTCGGTTCGCAGAAGCGATTCAATGGCGTCTTCTCGGGCCAGAAACAGGATGTGTTGGAAGGCGGTATTCGTGTGCCTTGCATCGTCGCCTGGCCCGGCTACATTCCTCCCGGCCAAGTGATCGACACGCCGGTGCATGGCTGCGACTGGCTGCCGACCCTTTATGGCCTCACGAATGAATCCCCGCCTGCCGCCGCTAAACCGCTCGATGGTCTCGACGTGATGCCGCTACTTCTGGGCAACCCTGCACCCGCACTCACGCAGCGTGCGCTGCCCTTCCAACGCAACCGCTACGCCCCGGTGCAGCACTGCAATGCTGCCATCCGCGAAGGACGCTGGAAGCTCTACTGGCCGGGCGACAAAGCTCCGTTGCAAAAAGACTCGGGGCGCGACAATCCTTCTTACCTGCGCGGCATCGAGCAACCGCACTGGGAGATGCCGCTCGACCGCCAGCTCGATCCTGCCACCACCGCGCCGCAACCACCGCCACGCCTCTACGATCTCGACGCGGATCCCGCCGAGCAGCACGATCTTGCCGCTCGGCATCCCGAGATCGTGCAGTCACTCGCACAGAAACACGATGCATGGTTCGCGGAGATCATCCCTCAATGGCAACAGTCGCGCGCTCACATCGTCGAGCAGGACCGAGCATACTGGAAGGACCGCACCGCGCCCGATCCAGCCACCTTGTTCAAAGACTACTGGCAATGGAAAGCCGCGCCCAACGGTACCGACCCAACAACCGCCGATCCGCTGAAAGTCTTCCGCGGCTTCTGGAATAGCGATCCAACAAACCAATGAAAGCTGCCGCGCAATAAACCCACCCTCACACGGCTTAGCGACCTGTTGGGGCGCGGACAGCAGTGGATTCGGTACAATGAACGAATGCAAAAACGACCTGTAGTGGACTTCGCCAGAGGGACCGATATGTAGTCCCGAATCGTCGCTGACGCAGGGGAATTCTGGCGAATCCCTCTACCGTGTCGCAGGGGAATTCTGGCGAATCCCACTACCGTGTTCGCCTGACAATCAGGATCAACTCCGTGAATCAATGTTTATTCTCACGACTGCTGCGTCTTGCAATGATGTTTGTCGCAGGGGAATTCTGGCGAATCCCACTACCGTGTTCGCCTGACAATCAGGATCAACTCCATGAATCAATGTGTATTCTCACGACTGCTGCGTCTTGCAATGATGTTTGTGGCCAGTGTCACGGTAGCCGCGCAGCCAAACATCCTGCTGATTGTCTCAGAAGACAACGGACCGGAGCTAGGGTGCTATGGTGATCCGTATGCGAAGACACCGCGACTCGATCGCCTTGCCACGGAAGGCCTTCGCTTCGAGCGAGCTTTTGTCCCGCAAGCCGGCTGCAGTCAATCGCGAGCCAGTTTTCTCACAGGGCTCTATCCGCATCAACATGGCCAAATCGGCTTGGCAACATGGGGATTCCGCCTGTATCGCGACGACATTCCGAATCTGCCACGTCTTCTGAAAGCCGCCGGCTATCGCACCGGAATCATCGGCAAGCTGCATGTGAACCCTGAGTCAGCGTTTCCATTCGACTTCCACGAGATCAAGTCCGCCAACTTCGCGCGCCACACACTGAGTGACTATGCGCGGCACGCCGATGCATTTATCCGAGCGGGCGAGGAACCATTCTTCTTAAGCGTTAACTATCCCGACGCGCACGATCCGTGGGTGCGACAGATTGCTGGTCTTCCATCCAATCCGCAGGGCCCTGGCGATGTCAAGGCAATGGCCTACATGGGGATCGATCCGCCCGGCATGCGAGAGATGGTGGCGGACTATTACAACTGCCTGAGCCGCCTCGATACGCTGGTTGGCGATCTGCTGGATGTTCTCGATCGCAGTGGCAAAGCCGACAACACAATCGTCATCTACATCGGCGATCACGGCGCGGACATGCTGCGCGGCAAACGAACTTGTTACGAAGGTGGCTTGCGAGTGCCGATGCTGATGCGCTGGCCGGGCAAGATCGCGTCTCAGGTGCGCAGCGAACTCGTTTCAACGATCGACTTAATGCCAACGCTCTTGTCGGCAGCCGGTGTCGAGCCTCCTACTGGTTTGCCGGGTCGCGCGTTGCAACCGCTATTCACACCAGGCGAGGTCTCGTGGCGGACGCATTACTTTGCTGAATATCACACGCACGCTGCGGCACCTAACTATTTTCCGCAACGCTGTGTTCGCACGGATCGCTTTAAGTTGATCGAGAATTTGCTGCCCGGAGAAGTCCATCCCGATTACGACTTGACGTTGTCAAAGTTGACGAAAGAAGCCGCCAACCGCAGGATCGTCGGCGGCCTTGATTTGACTCGCGTGATTGCCGAAGCCGATACGCCCGTCAAGCAAGCCTATGCACGGATGCGACAACCGGCGCGATTCGAACTGTATGATCTGGTCCATGATCCGTACGAATTCCATGATCTGTCGGATTCACCAGAGCATGCAGATGTTCTGCGAGAGCTGCAAGGTGAATTAAACGCGTGGCGCGAACAAACCAACGACCCTCTGTTGGCTCCAGGTAAGCTGGAACAGCTTTCCGCCGAAGTCCGATCCGTCACGAAAAAGAATGTGGGCAAGACTTTCCCCTGGCAATATCCCAATTACCTACCGTCGCGGCTGTTGCCGTAGTAATCCAGCCGTAGTAATCCAGCCGTAGTGGACCAGCCGTAGTGGACTTCGCCAGAAGTCCCTTGATCGGGCACGCCTGAATACAGGTGGAGACGACGGAATTCTGGCGAATCCCACTACGCTATGTCAGGACAAGTAGATTCTGGCGAATCCCACTACCAATCACTCTGCACAAGGAACGATTGAAGTGCAATATAGAGATGTAATCATCGCTGTGCTGCTGATCGCGCTGGGATGTGCCAGCGATACAGCCAAAGCTGCGGAACGCCCGAATGTCTTGATGATCGTTGTCGATGACATGAATGACTGGGTGGGTTGCCTGGGTGGTCATCCTCAGGTGAAGACGCCAAATATCGATCGACTTGCACAGCGTGGTCTACTGTTCACGAACGCTCACGTTCCCGCACCGGTCTGCAATCCGTGCCGCGTCAGCGTCATGACGGGACGCAGGCCGAGTTCGACTGGTATCTACGCCAACGATGCTGTCTTCCATGAAGCGTTTCCAGGAATCACCAGTCTGCCTCGTCACTTCAAAGCCAACGGCTACCATGTTGTGGGTGGCGGCAAAATCTATCATCACATGCCAGGCTTCAACCGACGCAGTGATTGGCACGAATACTTTGATCAAGTGTTCGACAGCCATTATCACGACCGCTTGGCTCGCGGGCTGAACGTCAAGGACTTCCAGTGGCCGAGCGGATTTCCACTGAATAACATCGAAGCAGTACGAAGCTTTAGCAAGCCGCCTCAGAATGCCCGCGAATTCGATTGGGGACCGTTCAATCTTACCGACCATGAAATGGGGGATGGCAAGCTGGTCGAGTGGGCGAAGCGATTCTTGGTCGCACCGCCACAGCAACCATTCTTTCTGGCAGCTGGTATCTATCGACCGCATTTGCCGTTTTACGCTCCACGCAAATACTTCGACATGTACCCGCTGGATCGGATTATTCCGCCCAAGACTAAAGATGACGACTGCGATGATCTTCCGCCGAGCGGCCAAGCGATGGCCGCCAATCGCCGCGCCGACTTAGAGCTGGTAACTCGCGAGGGCAAGTACCGTGAAATGCTGCAAGCGTACATGGCGAACATCAGTTTTGCCGATGCGTTGATTGGTCAGCTACTCGACGCTCTCGAAGCCAGTCCCGCAGCCCAGAACACCATCATCGTCCTGTGGTCCGATCATGGCTGGCACCTGGGAGAGAAGCAGCACCTGCACAAGTTCACGCTGTGGGAGCGGTCCACACGAGTGCCGTTTATCCTTGCGGCTCCTGGTGTGACAGAGCCGAATACGCGGACCGGACGACCCGTTGGCTTGATTGATCTGTTTCCGACGCTCAATGCACTGTGCACGCTGCCACCCGTGGACGGATTGGAAGGTCAGAGTTTGGTTCCATTACTGAAGGATCCGTCCATCACTTGGAATCGACCTGCTTTGACCACGCACGGCGAGGGGAACCATGCAGTGCGGACCGAGCGATGGCGTTATATTCGTTATTCAGACGGCGGCGAAGAACTCTACGATCACACCACCGATCCCAACGAATGGAATAACCTTGCTGACAGATCTGAATTCGTCGAAGTGAAGGCCGATCTGAGAGGTGCACTGCCGATGTCTGATGCAGTTAAACTGAAACCAAAGAAGAAGCGTAAGGCAACAGAATGAAATATATTTGCAAGACGACATCTTTCTCGACGCTTGCGATTGCACTGCTGCTCGTCCCGTTCACCGAGTCGCGTGCCGCGCAGCAACGGTTGACAATACATCGGATGTTGTCGTGTATGGTTCCACGCCCGGTGGCTTCTGCGCTGCCATCGCCGCAGCGCGCGAAGGAGCGTCGGTGATCTTGCTGGAACCGACCGAACATATCGGTGGACTGAGTACCGGTGGGTTGAGTCACTGCGACTCGAATCAGATGCGACGCGAGACGTTGATGGGTCTGTTCGACGAATGGCATCGGCGGATCGTCAAGGATTACACCGACCGAAATCTCGCCGCACCCTACGACCCGACGCTGAAAGACACGGCGAAATGGACTTTTGAACCGCATGTCGCGATGCGGGTGACGCGGGCGATGCTTCAGGAAGCAGGCGTCACGGTGCTCAGCGGGCGATATCTCACTACTGTGAAAATGGACGGTTCGCGTATCAGGTCACTGGTCACAAAAGACGGTACGTTTTCCGCCATGGTCTTCGTCGATGGTTCCTACGAAGGGGACCTAATGGCGGCAGCGGGAGTGGACTGGACGATCGGGCGTGAAGGGCGTGCGGAGTTCGGCGAATCGCTCGCAGGGAAACAATATCCCAAGCAGAAAATGAGCATCAACGGATTCGACGACGCGGGCAATCCGCTCCCGCTAGTCACGACAAGTGACGCGGGCCCCGATGATGCGGGCGACAAGAACGTCATGACTTACAGTTTCCGATTGTGTCTCACCAGCGATCCAGACAGGAAGGTGCCGCTGCCTGCACCCGCGAATTACGATCCCGCGCGATTCGAACTGGCGCGTCGCGCTCTGAACGCCGGCGTCCGTGGCGTGGGGTTCGATCTTTATCCGTTGCCCGGTGGCAAGCTTGACGGTAACAATTCGATTGGGGGCCAAATTTCGCTTGGCCTTGTCGGCGGATGCAATACCTGGCATAGCGCCGACGAAGCAGGTCGTAACAGAATCTGGAACGAGCACAAAGAATATACGCTTGAGTTCCTTCACTTTCTCCGCACCGATCCCGCAGTGCCGAAGCAAGTTCGGCAGAAGTTCGCTGACCTCGGTTTCTGCAACGATGAGTTTCCTGCGACGGATCACTTTTCGCCGGCGCTGTACGTGCGCGAGTCGCGGCGCATGCAAGGCATGTACGTGCTTTCTCAGAAGGATATCACCGAATCTCCGGTGAAAGACGACGCGATTGCCATCTCGTCTTTCCCGATCGATTCGCACGATTGCCAGCGTGTCCCGTTGAAAGATGGCGGCGTCATCAATGAAGGGACCATCTTCCCGGTGCGCGTTCCAGGAACGGGAGTCGGTTACGCTTATCACGTGCCTTATCGTGCCGTGCTGCCGCAAGCGGACCAGTGCAGCAATTTGCTCGTGCCAGTTGCTCTCTCATGTACGCACGTGGCGATGTCATCACTACGCATCGAAGGCGCGTGGATGGTCATCGGCCAGGGAGCCGGTGTTGCTGCCGCGCTTGCCGCACGACAGAACGTCAACGTGCAAGACCTGCCATATTCTGTACTACGCGAACGCCTCACTGCCCAGGGCCAGGTGCTTGAGTTGTTGCCGGCTCCCGCCAGGAAAGCTCCGTCCAATGCAAGCCCCATCATATCTGTGAAGTCGCTTCCCGGTATCGTGCTCGACGACACCGATGCGACGCTGGCAGGTGAGTGGAGTCACTCAACGAATTTCAAACCGAGCATCGGCAGCGGCTATGTTTTCTGCGGTTCCCCTGGCAATCGCGGCGATGGAGGTTCCTCTGCGACGTTTCGCACCAAAGTCCCCCACTCGGGCAAATACCAAGTCCTGATGGCCTACTCGGCTCACGAGACCCGCGCCAGGAATGTGCCCGTGACCATCACCAGCGGGCTGAACGAAACAAGAATCGTAGTGGATCAAACTCGCACGCTACCCGCCGGTAAACACTTTCAGCCAGTCGGCGTTGTGGAACTCACTTCGGAAGTTGAGTCCACAATCGAGATCACGAATACCAAGACCACTGGCTTCGTCATCATCGACGCTTTGCAGTTGGTGCCGGTTGAATAACACTTGGTTCGTGACATCCCCCATGGATCGAAGGAAGGTATCAAGACCATGAAGTTCAACTTCATTCTCCTCACGGCACTACTCATAGCACCTCATATTGAGCTTGCTGCTGACACACCAAAGCTGGCAACGCGGCCCAACATTCTACTCATTTACACCGACGATCATGGTTGGGCCGACCTCGGGATGCAGGGTGTTGATTCGGATATTCGGACGCCGCATTCCGATCAACTTGTGAAGGATGGCGTACGGTTCACTCGCGGTTATGTCACAGCTCCGCAGTGTGTGCCTTCGCGGGCTGGAGTGATCACGGGCAGATACCAGCAGCGGTTTGGTGTGGAGGACAACCTAAAAGGACCACTGCCGCTGAGTGAACTGACCATCGCGGAGCGACTAAAACCCGCTGGCTACGTCAGCGGTTGGGTGGGCAAGAGCCATCTGGATATTCAAAGCCAACGTGGCGTCGACAAGAGCAATCGCATTCTGCTCGATCATCTGCCGCATCATCAAGGCTTCGACGAGTACTTCCGTGGCGAAAGGCGGGACTATTATGCTTCGCATAGCCTCGACGGACAGCCGTTTGAGGACGCTCCCAGGCTGGTGAGCGACAATCGTTTTCGTGTCAAAGTACAAACCGAAGCTGCGTTGTCGTTTCTTGATCGTCGCGCCGCCAATCCCGATCAGCCATGGTTTCTGTATCTGGCCTGGTACGCGCCGCACGTACCACTCGAATCGCCCGAGCCGTGGTTCTCAAAGACTCCCGCCTCGTTGCCCAAGGAACGCCGACAAGCGCTCGCCATGATCGCCGCGATGGATGATGGCCTCGGTCGCATCCGCAAGAAATTGCAAGCGATGGGTGTCGAGCAGAACACGCTGATTTTTTTCATCGGAGACAACGGGGCTCCGCTGAAAGAGGGCGCGTGGAATGGTTCGTTAAACCTGCCGCTGATTGGCGAAAAAGGGATGCTTACGGATGGTGGCGTACGGACCCCGTTTGTCGCCGCCTGGCCGGGAACGATTCCTGGCGGACAGGTCTACCAGCACCCGGTGATTGCTTTGGATGTGGCAGCGACGGCAACCGCACTGGCCGGCCAGCCGCAGGATGCGAATCTGGATGGCTTGAATCTAATGCCGTTTCTGCTAGGCGAAAACAAGGCCGCACCACACGATGCTTTGTTCTGGCGCTGGCGATCGCAAGCGGCGGTGCTCGAGTTTCCGTGGAAACTGATTCAACTCGGCGATCACGAGCGTTACTTGTTCGATGTGACCACCCCGGAAGGAGAGCTAAAGAATCGTTTGGCAGAGCATCCGGGTGTTGCTTCGCGACTAGAGGCGAAATTAAAAACATGGAGTGCCTCGTTGAAACCGCCCGGTCCACCGGAGCCAAACAACGATCAAGACAACATGTTCTTTGCTGCGCATGTGGACAAGACGATTCCGCAAGCAACGAAACGACGCAGAGATTCTTTGGCTACCGAGCCCCCTCCAACCGCAGAGCCCGCTCCAACCATCCAGGGCTGGCTCTGTCGCAACGGTACGCTCTCGGTGAAGGACGGTGCCCTGGTGCTGACCGCTGATCCAAATGCAAAGAACAACCAGCGGCCGTTCGTCACTCATTCCCAATTGGATCTCCCCGGTCCGGTAACCGCAATCCTGAAAGTTCGCGGGATCCGTTCCTCAAATGGTAGTGCGAGTATCACGTGGCGCACCAAAGCCGAAAGCTTTGCTCCGCATCAATCGGCCACATTCGACTGGCCGGCAAATGATCAATGGCACGAAGTCCGCGTGGCACTCCCCGAGAAGTCACGCATTGTTCATCTCCGCATCCTTCCACCGACAGACGCAACTCGCATCGAAATCCAATCGATTCAGCTTCAGGGCAAAGGCCATTCTTACGTAGTGGACTTCGCCAGAAGTCCCTGAGCGAAATTGAATAGGATCGATTTCGACACATGTCTCGATTTCGATGGAATGCAAACAAAGGGATTCTGGCGAATCCCACTACCAGCACTCGAGCGAACAGGAAATCCTGATGACGACCTTCCGCAAGGAGACGTGCTCCGCCGAAGCCACCGCCGGCGTGAAATCAAACCGCCGTCTTATCAGTAAAGGAGGAACGACTGGAGTGATGAAGACCCTCATCGCCCTGTTGCTCGCGCTGGCAGCGCTAAGTGCCGCCGATGAACCCGCTTTCCAGCTCCTCCTCACTCCGCGATCCACGAGCCAGTTGGAGCGAGCAGAGAGAGCCGGCCTCATCGAGATTGCTCCGGTTCATCTGCCGCCGCTGGATGCCGGACCCTGCAATCACTACGGCTGGCCAATCGCCACAATGACGGGCGATACCATCGTCGTTATGCGCAGCGATATTCCGAACACAATCCGGTAAGGCAACGGAAAACCAGACCCGTTGATGTCCTATGGCATCGTGCTTCGTAGCGAGGACGGCGGCCAAACTTGGTCGATGCCCTACGACCTGCGGAGTTGCATGAAGCCGGAGGATCGTGAGCGCGGTGGTCTCGTGCCTCTGTCGCACCGTGCCAAGTTCGATCCTGGCAACAGAGCGCAGGAAGGTTACATGGTGCATCTGCACTCCATCGGCACGACACGCAATGGCGCGGTGGTGGCGATCAACAACCACGGCGTCTTCGCTCCGACGATGCGGGCCGAACGTGGAGGCATTTCTCGACTGCCTGCGCGAGGACACATTTCCGCATCCGCTGATCAACCTCGGGCGCGTCTCGTCGATCTGCCCGATCCCGCAGTTTGGCCATCTTCGGGAACTGGTTCGGCACCAACGAGCGGAAACTGATTCAAGACGGACTGCCGCAGCAGTTGGTCATGATTATTTTCCCTCGATGGCGGCGCACATTGTGGAAGGTCGAGGAGCATTTCGCGGGGTTCCCACAATATGAGCCCGCCGCCTTTGCTGCCTGAGGCGGGCTGCTGTTTGTCACGCGGGATCAGACCAAAGTCCGCGCTCACAAGCAGATGAACTGGCAGCCAGGACAGCCACCGCAGGTGATTGACACGAACCTCAAAGACCCGCGTCTCGTGGACACGGTGGATTTCAGTTTCAACCCGCTGACGAAGCGCTTTGAAATCGTGCGTAGCGAGCGCTACCGCATGGAACTCTGGCTGTGGAGCATGGCCCCGGCGGATTGGGACAAAGGCCAGTGGACCCGCGAGTGCTGCCTGCTTACGACCGAAGGAAGGATTCTACTCCACCGCCGACGGCTTCCATCCCGCTGGTGCCCGTGATTGACGCGAAACGCGGCGTGCAGCACCTCTTCATCTACTCCGGCCACCCCAATGGCCCCGCCGGCGTCTTCCGCATCACCCGCACGCTGAACACCACAAAACTCTCTGCGACACTCGGAAACAAATAACCATGAAACCCACCCTCACCATCCTCGCCGCCTTGCTGCTCACGCCGCCGGCCGCGCTGCATGCCGCTGATGAACCGGAGACTCACCGCGGAGACGTGACCGATGTGCGCGTCATTCGACGCTTGGAGCAGCATCCTTATGCGGGCAAGGTATGGCAGCCTTTTATCATCCAGGGGGACAAGAAGAAGGATCTGGTGGTTGCGTTCGGCGCGGAATTGAACGGGAAGTCCGATATGGGCGATATCCTGGTGAGTTTGTCGAACGACGATGGTGATTCCTGGAGTGAGCCAGTACATGTGTTCGACCACCGCCAGCGTCAAGGGGCGATTCAGTTTGCCTATGCGAATCCCGTCCTCTATCGAGCCCCGGGACAAGCGGTGATTTGGTGCTTTGCCATGCGTTGTCCCATCACGCAAAGGAACAGCGAGGAATCCCACCTCGCCGCCGCGTTTAGTGCCGACGGTGGACGTTCTTGGACGCCAGTGGAAATGGCGATGCACTACGGCGGTCCACTCATCATTGTCGCCGGTATTGTGGAAACGGAAATCGATGGTCAGAAGACCTTTCTGTTACCCGCCCACCGCAACACGCTGCAGAAGGACCCGCTTGGCTCGCGCGACCATTTTGTCCTCAGCAGTACGAGCCTGCTGGAATGGAAACTGGAGGCTTTTATACCGCAGCCAACCAGCGGCAAAGTCTTCCTTCACGAAGGACATATTGCTCCTGGCGACACCACGGGCGAGCTCAAAATCGTCATGCGAACCGCGAACTATGAAAATGACCGACTCACCACGGATCCACCGCGTGCCTACTCGAGCATCAGTCGCGATGGCGGACGAACCTGGAGCGAAGCTCGCGCGGAGCCGGAACTGCACAACGCCAAGTCCAAAGCGCACTTCGGTCGCGCTGCAGACGGTACGCATATCTATGTTTACAACGACGGCCCGGCCCAACGTGACAAAACACCTGACTTCCCCAGCGGCGGTCGCATGGCTCTCCGTTATAAGATCAAGCCGCCCAGAGGTGCCTGGAGCGAGGAAAGAACTTTCTACGATGCGGGGATCAAGAACTCCTACCCAACTCTTATCGAAGTTGAACCAGGAGAGTTCCGTTGCGTCTGGGACAGCGGCACCCCCGACAAGGCTCGAACTCATATTCACTTTGGAAAGTTCACCCTCAAACCATGACACCGAATGAACTGCGCGAAAGAGGATCAACATGTACCGCCTACTCATAGTGTTGGGAGTTCTCTGGGGAATCAGTGGTATCAGCCAGGGAGCTGAGTCCGCTCGACCCAACATCATTCTGTTTCTGATCGACGACCTCGGTTGGAAGGACATTGGCTGCCAGGGGAGCACCTATTACCAAACACCGAACATTGATCGGCTGGCAAGCAGCGGCGTGCGTTTTACCGATGCTTATGCCGCTTGTGCCGTTTGCTCGCCAACACGTGCGGCCGTCTTGACGGGAAAGTACCCAGCGCGGTTATTGCTCACCAACTGGCTTCCGGACGGCCGTTGGAATCCCAATGCTAAACTGCGAGAAGGGCGATTCTTACGCGGACTACCGGTGGAAGAGTTCACGCTGGCCGAGACTCTGCGCGCCGCCGGTTATCGCACCGCCAGCATCGGCAAGTGGCATCTCGGTAGCGAACCGTTTTCCCTGCCTGAGCATCATGGTTTTGACGTGAATGTCGCTGGCAATGCACACGGGGCTCCGGGCAGCTACTTCTTTCCGTATCAAGGCAACTGGTTGATTCCAACCACCGAGCTGCGCGCCCAATGGAACGTCTTACCGGATGGCAAGGAAGGCGAGTACCTCACCGATCGACTCACCGACGAGGCTGTGAGCTTCATCCGCGAAAGCAAAGATCAGCCATTCTTCCTCTACTTCCCGCACTACGGCGTCCACACTCCGCTCCAGGCCAAACCTGAAGTCACGGCGAAATATCAGCGCATTCCGGAAGCGGAGCGACAAGGCAAGCCGGAGTACGCGGCCATGGTCGAGAGCATTGACGACAGTGTGGGCCGCGTGCTGGCCACTTTGCGGGAACTGAAACTTGAAGACAACACGGTCATCATTTTCACCAGCGACAACGGTGGTTTCTACAACGCCACCAGCAACGCGCCGTTGAGAGCGAACAAAGGCGCGTACTACGAAGGCGGCATTCGTGTGCCGCTTATCATCAAATGGCCGAGCGTGACAAAACCGGGACTCGTGGTGAACGACCCCGTCACCAGCACCGATCTCTATCCGACATGCCTTGCCGCCGCCGGATTGTCCGCGCTGCCGAATCAGCACGTCGATGGCGTGAATCTCCAGCCCGTTCTGACGGGCGCTGGCTCGTTGCCTGACCGCGCCCTGTTCTGGCATTTCCCACACTACAACGACCATCCCTCGAGCGTGCCAAGCAGCGTCATCCGCAAAGGGGACTGGAAGCTGATCGAAACCTTCGACCCCGAGGGACTTGAACTGTATAATCTCGCCCACGATCTGAGCGAATCGAAAGACCTCGCCGTCACCGAAACCGCGAAGCTGGCTGAACTCCGCCGTGAACTCGACGCTTGGCGCAAACAAGTCGGGGCTGAGATGATGCACCTGAATCCCGATTACGATCCGTCGGTGGTACCGGACACAAAGAAGAAATCGAAGAAGCGTAGCAAGGAATGATGTTGATCTGAACCTAGTGGGATTCGCCAGAATTCCGGCAGCACCGTAATCGCATTCGCCAGAATTCCGGCAACGCCGTAATCGCATTCGCCAGAATTCCGGCAACGCCGTAGTGGGATTCGCCAGAATTCCCCTCGTCAGCAACAGGGCTTCTGGCAAAGTAAAGTAGAAGGACTTCTGGCGAAGTCCACTACATATGAACTAAAGAAACAGGACTTCTGGCGAAGTCCACTACAACGAATGAATGGCGGACGAACAGTGAACCAACCATCTCACCGCGATCACCTTCATCGGCTTCCGGATTCGGCGTATTGTGGTCATGCAGTCGTTCACTGGACCTTGACGATACGTGAACGCCGCACCGGATGGCTGAGCTCGAAGTTCTACCACCACTTTCGTGAATTGTTGACGCACTCCCAGTTCCGTTTTGCAATCGCGTGTCCGATCTTTTGCATGATGCCTGACCATATTCACTTGATGTGGCTGGGAATACTGAATTGCTCCAATCAGAAGCTTGCCATGAGGCATCTGAGAACACGCTGCAATGAGTCGTTAAGACCAATCGGATTCGAATTTCAGGATCAGCCGTATGATCATGTCCTGCGCGAGGAGGAACGCCAAGAGCTGGCGTTTGTTGCAAGTTGCGAATACATCGCCAGGAATCCGGAACGCGCTGGGCTGGTTGGCGTCGACGAGTACGCGAAGTACCCGTTTTCCGGATGTCTAATTCCGGGGTACCCAGAATTGAAGCCATTTCAGTCGGACTATTGGACTCGCTTCGATCGCACCGTCGCCTGGCTTCGCAAGAACGGTCTGATCAGCGGACAGGATACGAATGAGTAGTGGGATTCGCCAGAATTCCCCTCGACACCGTAATCGCATTCGCCAGAATTCAGGTAACGCCGTAGTGGGATTCGCCAGAATTCAGGTAACGCCGTAGTGGGATTCGCCAGAATTCCCCTCGACAGCAACAGGGCTTCTGGCAAAGTAAAGAAGCAGGACTTCTGGCGAAGTCCACTACATAGGATTGAAAAGGTTGGCAATGAGACGCAAGCTTCCAAATGACCTCTGTGGTTTCTGCTTGTTCTATTTTTGGTTGACATCGCCAGCCTGGGGCCAGTTCGTCGACAAGTCGGCGGACTTGAACGCATTACCCAAAGTGCCACCAGGGTTTGAGGTCACGCTCTTTGCCAGTGAGCCACTGGTGAGGCAGCCTTGCTCGATGGCGTTCGACGAGCGGGGGCGATTGTTTGTCGGGATGGGGCCGCAGTACCGCAATCCGACGCCGGAAACTCCGGGTGACAGCGTCGTGATGGTGCTCGATACAGACGGCGATGGTCGAGCGGATCGCACGCAAGAGTTCGCGACGGGGTTCAATGCGATTCAGGGACTCGCCTGGCACGGTCGCGAATTGTGGATCGCCAATGCGCCGGATCTGACGGTGGTCCGCGATCTTGATGGCGATGATGAGGCGGATGAGTACGTCAAGGTCTATACCGATCTCGGCAATCTGGAACACGGTCTCCATGGACTGAACTGGGCTCCGGACGGCAAGCTCTATATGAGCAAAGGGAACTCGAAGGGACTCAATCAACCGGGCCGTTACGCGCCGAAGGCGTTTCGTGACTTGTGGGGACTTGAGGCGCCAGCCGATGTGCCTGACATCCCGGCGGCGGTGAGGACGGGTAAGGATGATTACCGCCGCGCCTATCACGATCCGGCTGACGACTGGGGACTGGATGGTGGCGTGCTGCGTTGCGATGACGGCGGGAAGAACCTGGAGATTGTCGCTCGCGGCTTCCGCAATCCGTGGGACATTGCTCTCGACAGCGGCTTCAACTGGATCGGGACCGACAACGATCAGACGACGGGTGATCGTGTCTTCATGCCGTTCTTTGGGGCTCACTTTGGCTGGAACCATGCGTGGAGCAGCCATTGGGGAACCGATCCGCATGCACCGACCGCGCCTGTGAGTGGGCCATTGTTTGAAGGCTCGGGTACGGGAGTCGTCTTCTGCCAGTCGCCGCAGTTCCCTCCTGAATATCGGGGCGTTTTCTTCGTCAACGATTGGTTGCTGAAGACGACCTACCTGTGGCGACCGCAGTGGGATGGAGCCATGTTGCGACCTGCTGGCGGCGGCTTCACGCCTTTCATCGAAGGTGG
>JAWKTR010000017.1:0-160186 GCA_041398985.1 Pirellulaceae bacterium | reverse complement strand
CTTGGTGCATATGCACCTACCCAGCGCTATGCAGGGCCTCGCCCGAGTTGGCCGTAGCCGCGCAGGAGTTAGGCGAGTTAGCGGGACGGATGAACATCGCGCCCAGCCGAATGTGGGACTTACTCTTACAACTGTCCGTTGACACGCCAGCGAATCGCGAACTTGCGGAACGCGCCATGATTCGCGCTGTCGCTCCAGCGGTACGGTCCGATTCCCTGTTAACCGCACTCACTAGCTCCATAGCGACGGTCAAATCACGATTCATACGCGACTTCCCAGAATTCGCCAAGGACATGAAGCTTCGGACCGAACCGATACGCTGCCAATGGGAAGCATACGGACCTGGGTTACAGTTTCAAATTGCGACCTGGACCCAAGATGCATTGATGGCTGACGAGGCAGAAGTCCTGTTGGTGCAACCGATCATGGGTGGTATGGGTTATCCACACCTACAAACCAATCGCTGCCACGTTGAGGCCATTCTCACAAACGCCGACCCTCAACTAACGGAATCAGTGAGAATCGCTTGGTTGTTATCACAGCTCGAATTCGAACGGCCCATCTACAGCGACTTGATCAATGCGTTTCGCTTGCGTGCGACTGCAGGTCTTGCCATGCTACCACCCACACTCCAGGCCGCCGACGAACTGGGCATCTGCCCGTTTTCCCCTGCGACGGTGCAACGAGCTATCGAGCTATGGAAGTTGACAACACCGACCGAAGATCCCGCCGCGTTAACACAGATCGTTTTAACGTGGTGGGAAACAGTCGAAGCTAGCCAACCCGACTGGCGAATTGCGCTGACCGGCTTGGATCGCATGTTAGGAGCCCAATGAAGTCCAGCAAGTTGTATCCAGAAAGACGGGCGCCCCGAATGACAGCAGTTGTACAATTCTGCCGGGTTTGGATCGAAGGCAATTACGGAGTACAATGAGCGAGCAAACCTTCCTTACAATCCCACCAGCTATCTTTGAAGAGCGAGACATCCATGTCCCAACCAGACTTGACTTCCATTAACACTCGCAAGTCCGCTTCGACTCGCCGTAGTTTCTTAGGGACTACGGCCACGCTATCGGCGGCAGCCTCACTGATGGCACATACATCGCGTGCCGCTGACGAAGAGACCCGTGAACTTCGGCTTGGGATTGTGGGCTGTGGCGGGCGTGGCACTGGAGCCATCAATGACTCGCTATCGATCAATGAGAACATCAAGTTGGTAGCCGCCGCCGATTTGCGAATGGACGCTTGCAGCGCACTGCGCGAACAGTCGAGCCGCCGACATGCAGAGAAAGTGGCCTTGCGCGACGAGAAGATGCATGAGGGTCTCGACGCCTACAAGCGGGTCTTGGATGACCCTGAAGTCGACGTGGTGTTATTGACGACATCACCTGGATTCCGACCTTACCACATCGCAGAAGCGGTTGACGCGGGCAAACATGTGTTTGCTGAAAAACCCACCTGCGTCGATCCGGCTGGTTACCGCGTCGCACTCAAAGCCCACAAGCAGGCGATCGAGAACAAGACAGCCATTGTGACTGGCACACAGTATCGTCGACAAGTGAACTACATTGGCGCTATCGATCAAATTCGTTCCGGAGCTATTGGTGATATTATCAACGCCACTACGCGATATTGCGCTGGCGGCATTTGGTACAAGAACCGCCAACCTGGCATGAGCGATGTCCAGTACCAACTCAACAACTGGATGCACTTTATTTGGCTCAGCGGCGATCAAATTGCTGAACAAGCCGTACATAACATCGACTGCATGAATTGGGTCATGGACGCCAATCCCGTTTCGGCTTATGGCTCCGGTGGACGGTTCTCCCGTCCAGCCGACAGCGAAATGTGGGACAATATTGCAATCGACTATGAATACCCAGGTGGCCGTACCCTGTCGTTCATGTGTCGGCAAATTCCCGGCACTGAGGGTGACAACGGTAATGTCGTGTATGGTACAGAAGGCACATGCTATATCGGTGCCATGAGCAAGGGCTCGAAAATTCTCGATCGATCTGGCCAGGAAATTTGGTCGATGGAAGGCAGCATCTCCGATGCCTACCAGCAGGAACACAAAGACCTTATAGACTCAATTCGCGAAGGCAAGCCCATCGTGGAGTTGGAGCAAACAGCCAATAGTTCACTCACCGCCGTGATGGGACGCATGGCTGCCTACACCGGCCAGCGAGTCACTTGGGATTTCGTGACTGAGGAATCACAACTGGACCTTTTCCCCAAAGAATTGAAGTGGGACGGCGAGTTGCCCGAGCCAAAATACGCGATCCCCGGTGCAACGAAGCTAATTTGATCACCTTGGCGTATGGCGAAAAATCGCCGCTTTGCAGGTGTGCTGGTTGCGCAGGGGCGTTTTTTTGCAAAAGCGAACGGTGGCGGGAGTTTCCGTTTGGCCCAACGACTTGTGCATACCAAAGCTCCGACAAGTCGGAGCAGTCCAAAATTTGGAGTGCGGCGATTTATCGCCGCTTTGTAGTTGTGCTGGTCGCGTAGGGGCGTTTTTTGGGCAAGAGCGAACGGTGGCGAGAGTTTCCGTTTGGCCCAACAACTTCTGCCTACCAAAGCTCCGACAAGTCGGAGCAGTCCAATATTTGGAGTGCGGCGATTTATCGCCGCTTTGCAGGTGTGCTGGTTGCGCAGGGGCGGTTTCTCGCAAGAGCGAACGGTGAGGAGAGTTTCCGTTTGGCTCGAGAACTTCTGCCTACCAAAGCTCCGACAAGTCGAGCAGTCCGGGTCTCATAGTATGGCGATTTATCGCCGCTTTGCAGTTGTGCTGGTTGCGTAGTGGCGGTTTTTTGCAAAAGCGAACGGTGGCGGGAGTTTCCGTTTGGCTCGACAACTTCTGCCTACCAAAGCTCCGACAAGTCGGAGCAGTCCAATATTTGGAGTGCGGCGATTTATCGCCGCTTTGCAGTTGTGCTGGTTGCGTAGTGGCGTTTTTTTGGCAAGAGCGAACGGTGGCGAGAGTTTCCGTTTGGCTCGACAACTTCTGCCTACCAAAGCTCCGACAAGTCGGAGCAGTCCAATATTTGGAGTGCGGCGATTTATCGCGCGATTTATCGCCGCTTTGTAGTTGTGCTGGTTGCGTAGTGGCGGTTTTTTGCAAAAGCGAACGGTGGCGGGAGTTTCCGTTTGGCCCAACAATTTCTCTATACCAAAGCTCCGACAAGTCGGAGCAGTCCAAAATTTGGAGTGCGGCGATTTATCGTCGCTTTTGCAGGTGTGCTGGTCGCGTAGGGGCGGCTTTTTGGCAAGAGCGAACGGTGGCGGGAGTTTCCGTTTGGCCCAACAATTTCTCCATACCAAAGCTCCGACAAGTCGGAGCAGTCCAAAACTTGGAGTGCGGCGATTTATCGCGCGATTTATCGCCGCTTTGCAGTTGTGCTGGTCGCGTAGTGGCGGTTTTTTGCAAAAGCGAACGGTGGCGAGAGTTTCCGTATGGCCCAACAATTTCTCCATACCAAAGCTCCGACAAGTCGGAGCAGTCCAAAATTTGGAGTGCTCCGATTTATCGCCGATACCAACGGTCCAACACGTCGCGGCTGCCACGGAAGTAGTCTAATCCAATCGAATCTCCTCGAGCCGAGCGCAGCGCGGGCAGTGCATGCGCAGGCTAGTCAGGCGGGAATCAAGCACGCCGGTGGGGATCACAACATTGGCGTACACTCGGCAACAGGCAAAAAACACCCGTAGGCTCGGTCGCGGATTGTTGCGTTTCGAGGGTGATCGCTGAGCATCCGCGGCAGGGGCTATCGGCGGCTCGGACGTGAGATCAAGCTGATGTTCGTCGTCCATAATAATCCTGCGCAGTTGGCTTGGATCAACGCTATACGGGGCGAATGATGAGCACTGAATTGATACCGAGCATACCGAAAGAATTATTCAGAATATACTGTGCCTTCTCTAATTGCCGCGGTTCGTTCAACACGAGCCCCTCCAGCGCACAATCGGGATCTAGTTGATCAACATTGATGGTCGCGTGGCAGACTTTGTCTTGGAAGCTGGGAATGTTGCCTGCTAGCTCCAAGGCTCCGGCAGCGCCCATCGTATGGCCGATAAAACTCTTGGTGTTGTTAAAATGCGTTGATGGGCAATTTGCAAACGCCTGTCGCAGCGCTACGCACTCTTGGGAATCCCCGCTGGTTGTGCCGGTGGCATGTGTGCTAACTATATCAATTGCATCGGCGGCAATGCCAGCCCGAGCGAGTGCGAGTTCAATACACTGGGCTTGCCGTTCCGGATTGGGCAAAACAAAATCTGTCGCATCGGTGTTGATAGCATACGAGACAATCTCGGCAATGATATTTGCGTCGCGCCGTTTGGCGTCGCTCAACCGTTCCAAGATATAGATGCAAGCTCCTTCGGAAACGACGATTCCATTGCGTTCGGTATCAAATGGCCGCGAAGCCTTAGTGGGATCTGGATGGTGTGCCAAAGCGCCTTGACTCTTGAAACTCGCAAAAATCCCGAACGTGTGGATGCTCTCCGACACGCCTCCAGCGATTGCGAGATCACATTCGCCAAGTCGCAGCATCTGGGCACCTTTGGATGATGCCCACGTTGCTCGCCGCACAGGTAAGCTGCTGCTGGTATAGTGCGGACCGGTAACGCCTAAGTTCAAGGCAACTTCACCTGCCGGGTTGTTAGCGACGGTCCGTGGATTGTGATGATGCGACCAAAACTGGGTGTCGTAGTCAAAACCCTTGATCTGGTAAATTTCGTTTTCCGTCTCGACGTTGCCATGCTCGGTCACGCCGATATAGATCCCGACTTTGGAACGATCGACGTTATCCCAGTCTAGTCCGCTTCGCCGAATTGCTTCGTTGGCTGCCCAAATGCCGACCGCGCCAGCTCGCGTGCCGCGTCGAGCATCCTTCTTGGTTTGATACTGTGTCGCGGGAAAGTCGCAAATGCCGGCTAGTGTCTCACCAACGTATCGAATTTCGTAAGGCTGCACGCCACTGCGACCATTCAGCAAATTTTCGCGGTACGCCTCCAAATCGTTGCCATTGGGGCTGGTTAAACCGATGGCAGTCATCACGATCCGCTGTTCATCGGGCAGTCGCGAGGCCTTGTCGTGAACGGTAGTTGTATGCAATGTCATCCGCGAGGCAGTATTTAGTGGTGTTTACTGGCGATATATTAGTCTTGTTTTCTGACAATTACTGCTCAAACCTATCGCTGTCCCCCCGTTCTCGCAAGTGGCTGTTTTCGTTGTTCCCATTGCTCGGTTGAGAAGGAATCGATTGGCAACGGGCGGGCGGCTGTGCGTTCGCAAGAGAATGGCGGTATGATGAAGGGCAGGCGAGACCCAAGATTTTATGACCAACCAACTCGGACATTTGTTCCAATGCTAAAGACAACACGACTATCGCTCCTGATTTCCTGTTCCTGCTGGCTCATGTTCTGCCCACTGGCTACCCCTGGATCAGCTGCACCGGCAACTTTTTTCAGGAACAGCCCCCCTCAAACCCGTGTCCGGACAAGCCTGAAGCGAGTGAGAATCAGGCAGACGCAACGTCGCAAACGGGTACAGCCGCAATCTTCAGAGCGAGCGATCAGCCAGAAAAAACGTCGCGAGAATACTGCCGCCTCGACGACAAACCCGGAGGGCCACGCGCGAGCCCTTTCCAAAGCTTTTCGCGAATCGGCTGAAAAGGGCATTGCCGAGCGTGGTAACGATCCTTAATGATCAAAGAGTGACGGTGATAGGGGACCGGTGTTCTGGATATTATTGGAGGCTCTGACGAACAGCAATTTGACAGCGTCGGCTCAGGGGTCATCATCAGCCGCGACGGTTTGATCTTGACCAATCATCACGTAATTGCAGACGCAGCTCGCATCGAAGTGCGTTTGCTCGATGGCCGCCAATTCTCAGTCGTTGAGACCAAGTCGGATCCGGCCAGTGACGTAGCTGTGGTGCGCATCAAATCGGATGATGAGTTCGAGCCAGCCGAATTGGGCAGCTCAGCCGAATTGTCCGTCGGCGACTGGGTGCTGGCGATCGGTAGTCCTTTCACGCTCGAAGCTTCCGTGAGTGCAGGAATCATCTCGGGAACCAACCGTCGGCAGCAACTTTCGCGAGCCGTCTCCGGGCAATTCCTGCAAACCGATGCCGCCATTAATCCAGGCAACTCGGGCGGACCTTTGATCGATTTGGATGGCCGTGTTGTTGGAATCAATACCGCAATTTCGTCTCGCAATGGTGGATTTCAAGGTATTGGATTCGCCATTCCGATCGATCGAGCCAACTGGATCAAAGATGATTTGCTGGAGTTCGGCAGCGTCCGTCGTGCCTTTGCTGGTGTGCGGACGGTTAACCTGCCGTACGACGTCGCCAAAAGCCTCAATCTGCCACGTGGCGGCGTACTCATCAACGTTGTCACACCAGGCTACCCCGCTGACCGCGCTGGATTGAAATCAGGCGACGTCATTGTTGAATTCGATGGCACGCATGTAGAATCCGCCGAATCGTTCAAAGCCATGATTCAACAGTCCGAAATCGGACAGCCGCTGCCGATGCGCGTAATTCGAAGCGGCGAATCGTTAGAATTAACGATCGAATTGGAAGTCAACAAATTGTTGCAAAGTGACCAAGCCAAATGATCTCCCCCAACAGGCTTCTGCCCCGTACACCGCCGCAGTGCAGCATCTTGAAATTTCCTATACGACTTGGACTACTGCTGGCTTGTGTTTGTCTTACGGGATCGGCCGCAGCACAGTTTGGGCAGCAGGCAGCGTCTGAAGACATGATTCTGCTTGCACCGCGTGCATTGATGCGCATGCTGCGCGAAGGCGAAACGGCCATTGCCGAAGGACGCTATACGGATGCGGTTAACGCTTTGGGAGCGCTCATCTCGGACGACTACGATGGCTTGCCCGAAGATCTGCGTGGTCAAGATTTCTTTGTCGAAACTGGCATTCAAGGACTCTACCAGAAAAGTGTAAAAGGCGAGGCGATTCGCCTCCTGAGTAGCCTGCCCGCCGAAGGCAGGAAGACCATGGAAATTCAGTTTGGTGCTACGGCTCGGCTTGCCTTGGACAGCGCCATCCAAGACCGTGACTTTGCGAGTATCGGTGAAGTTGCTCGTAAGTTCGTTCATACGGACGCAGGCTATGACGCTCAGGTGTTGATTGCGCAGTACAACTTGACACGTGGTTACCCGCTGGCAGCGGCGGGCACCTTGCAGAACCTACTCGAATACCCCGCTGCTCGTGAGCGCTTTGGGGCCCAATTGGCGTATGCCACGTCCATCGCCTTGTTACAAGCGGGCAATCGCGAGTTGGCAGTTGCGACGCTGCGTTTGGCCGTGCGCGATTTCCCTGGCGCAAGCTTGATGGTCGGCGGACAACAAATTGCTGTCGCAGCTACCACCGATTGGGCGACGATTCTTGAACGGCAATCCAAGACGCTGCCTTCGATTGATCCCACGCCAGATGCCTGGCTAACAGCCGGCGGGGCACCATCGCGTTCGGCCTTCTCCGATGCAGGGATGCCTCTTCCCAATCGCCGCTGGGAAAAGGAAATCCATAGCAGCGTACTGGAACGTGAGGCCCTGCTCGATGTGGAAGAATTGGCACAAAAATCAGGCAATGTAATTTTGCCCAAGTTCGAACTGCGCATGATCGACGATACGATTATCGCGAAGACAACTGATGGTGGTGTCGTTGGCATCGATTTCAAAACTGGGAACACGCAATGGGAGCGCTACTTTGGAAGTTCAGCCGCACCGCTCAAGGGGATCTCTTGGGGAAACCGATATAGCAACGAAGATGCGGTGTCACGCGAATTGCAAGACCGAGTTTGGGGCAGCTCAGCGTTTGGACGATTGAGCTGCGATGCGGAACGATTCTATTTTGTTAGTCGCGAAGGCGAGGAGCCGCTCAACCCGCGCACCATCTTCAACGGCAGCATCATTGCTCGCGATTCCAATTACCTCGAAGGAGTCAGTATCGCGCAGCAAGGTGCTATTTTATGGCGCGTGGGTGGTGCCGACGGACAAGATGAAGCAGCTTTAGCAGGTGCCTATTTCTTGGGACCTCCGTTAGCTTATGAAGGACATTTGTATTGCTTGCTGGAAACCAATGGTGAGATGAAACTCGCTGTATTGGATCCAACCAATGGACGACTGTTGTGGATGCAGCAACTCATTCAAGCCTCCATGCTCCCAATTCGCTTCGATGAAGGGCGACAAGCTCAGGCCCTTTCGCCAACGATCTCGGACGGCGTTATCCTATGTCCGACCGGTGCAGGTGCGGTGGTGGCGGTTGACCTGCTGACTCGCAGCTTGCGGTGGGGACTCGTCTACCGCCCCCAAGCTCGTAACGCGCAAAACTTTGGCGCGTTTAACGTAGGGGCCGTCGAGTACATGCCATTAGAAGCACGCTGGGAAGACCCCGGCATGATCGCTCAGCATGGGATCGTCATTTGCAGTCCACCTGACTTCGACAAATTATTCTGTCGAGACATCTTGACGGGCGCTCCGGTAAAAACGCATCCGCGCCGTTCCGCGCGCTACATAGCTGGCTTGCGCGGCAACAACTTGATTCTCGTTTCAGAAACCGGTGTGACTGCCGTACCCTTGCGAGACAATGTACTCAGTTGGGAAATGGATTTCCCGGCCGGTCTAAAACTAGCCGGCAAAGGCCTGTGGCAACGTGATTCTATTTTGGTGCCATTGACTGAGCGCACACTGATCCGTGTCAGCCTGGAGGATGGATCGATCATCGAACAGACCAAGGTTGACCAAGACCTGGGAAATCTCTTTGCCTACCGGCAGCAATTGCTTTCCGTAAATGCCACCTCTATCTCTGCTTACTATACACGGGAATCGTTGAGCGACGTTGAGCAGCGACTGGCCGCTGACCCTCAAGACACATGGGCAATGAATCGTCGTGCACAGCTCTTGGCTGACGACGGAGATCTCGACCGTGCGCTTGACTTATTGCAACGCGCGTTCGAAATAAAACCGAATGATGCTGACACACGGTTCTTGATGGTCGACACTTTGCTTGACGGGTTGGAGCTAGACTTTGACAAATATGATGAACTGGCTGACAAATTAGACCAAGTCGTTGAACTTGGGCCACAACGCTTCCGCTACTTGCAGCAACTAGCGCTGGGGAAGATGCGTTCCGGCGAGCACTTGGCTGCATTTCAGCGACTGTTCCAGCTGATGCAATACCAGTTGGAAATGTCAGACAAGTCGCAGGGGCGTTCCTCGGAATTGCGTTTAAGCAGCCGCTACCGTGTCGATTCTGATGCATGGATAGCAACGCAGCTTGCAAGGACCTACCAAGCCGCCACGCCGGCAGAACAACAGCAGATGTTGACCATGATCAACAAGACGTTAGGGGACGTAGACGGGACCATGGTCCCCTTGCGGCGCAGTCGCTTGCGATACCTTGCGTGGCTTCAACCTGTCTCGCCCTATTTACTAGACTTGGCAAAGGAGATTCGCAATAGCGATAGCAGCGAACAAACCATTGCTGAACAGCTCGTGCAACCTATTTTGCACGTTGGTGAGCCCGCCTCTGTAGCGGCGGCGACCGAGTTGCTGCAAACACCAGCAGCCGACGATTTGAAGTTCTTGGGACCGGCAGGTCGAAGCTATGATGATGCTATGTACGGCCTGCCATCGGGTATGCGTGCGATCGCTCCCGCTCCGCCCAATCAACAGACCAAGAACGTAATACCGCCGCAGCCCATCGAACCCATCGTTTGGAATCACGGCCGCGCCGACTATACCGTCAACAAAGACTTCGCCCTCTATATGCTCGGACGCAAGTTGGAAGTAGTTGGCGAGCGATACGGGCGGCCCAATGTGTCCGTCGCTCTTTCCAATTCGTTGCTCGTAATTTCTAACGAAAATGGTGAAACGATTGCGCCACTTTCATTTAATCCTGCGTCGAGTGATGCAAACAATCTGTATGCGCGGGTTCACATGCGCGGCGGGCTGCTGTTGCTGGAAACGGGATCGGAGGTAGCCGCTTTCGATCTCTACAGCGGATTCAACGATCAACGTGAAGCGCTGCTGTGGAGACATTCGCTCGTGTCCGCCTCTCCTGAAAACGTCTATCAGCAAGTGCAGAGCAGTGCTTCGAGTTTGGTTTTGGGTATTACGTTGCAGCACCGTCAAACCGATAGCCAACGGCAGGCCGTCGTGGGGCCATTAACGCCAGCTTCACTCGTTATTCAAAGTGGTACAACGGTCGCCGGTCTAGACATTTTGAATGGGCGACGCCTGTGGGAGCGAGAGGGCTACGGCAATGACCTGCGGTTTGCAGCTGACGGTCTCGAAGTGGCGATCGTCAATCCAGCCGAAGGTAAAGTCGAAGTGATTGACTGTCGCGATGGTGCGCTAATACGCGAACGTGAATTTCGTGGCGATTGGTCAAATTGGTTTTCACACGCTGGCATGCTGGTCGACTATCGTCAAGCTGAGTCAAAAACCAAAATCGATCTGCGCATCTGGAATGCACTTACCGGCGAGGTCTTCAAAGAACTAAGTGTGAGTTTGACAGCTCGCGCGGGGGCTTGCCAGCGGCGTTTTATGGTCGTCGTCGAACCTGGCAGGAACGAATTGCATTATTTCGATTTGCACGACTTGGTATACCGTCAGTCCCAAGTCCCAATCGACAGAGAATTGACGCGGATCAACGTGGAGCGATTTCAAGATCGGATCGTGGTCCTCAGCGTACGCGGCGGTCGCGACCTCGAAAACGAAGTCATTGAACACGCAGTCAACGGATCAGTTTATGCCATCGATCAGCACTCAGGCGCTCTGGCCTGGGATCGTCCTGGACGAATCCATAATATGCGTTTTCCACTCAACCAGCCCCGGCACTCCCCCTTCATGGTCGTCCAGAATATTGCCAAGAGCAATAATAATGACCAACCCTCGCTCGCTGCGCTAGCGCTGGTTGACTTGCGAGATGGACATCTCGCGTTCGCCGATGATGCGATCGTCGTTCGCTCGCAGGGTTCAGGCATGCAACTAAAACCAACTCAGCAGAGCCTAGCTTTAGCCATTGGCGACAAGAACTACCAATTCCGATTTACCAACGAAGACCGTCCACCTCAGCCAGTGGTCGATTTTGGCGCAAAGTAGCGGAACGGGTAGAGGCGTCGACCGAAAACCGCAGGGCCCCCTCGCCCATCCGCAAATTCCATTTCGCTTTGTTTTATTGTCTTGCAGATACCTGGTCGCAATTACACGATGGTGTTGTGCAGTTGTCCAATGGACTGAATTGTGGCGATCATGGTTTGCCCAGCTCGCAAGTACTTGCCAGTGGCATTGCCTACTCCCGCCGGTGTGCCGGTGGAGATGATATCGCCAGGCTCAAGCGTCATCCATGATGAAATGAACGCGATGATTTCGGCGACCGAAAACACCTGTTCGGCGGTAGAGCCGCTTTGACGGACTTCGCCATCAACGCTCAGCGCAATCTTTAACGATTGCGGGTCTGAGATTTCGTCACTTGTGACCAGACAGGGGCCACAGGGACAGAATCCATCGTGCCATTTGCCGTGTAGCCAGTCGAAGAACTGATCTTTGGGACGTGTCTCGCGATTCACGTTTGGATGAAAGCCACGGTCGGAAATATCATTGATGATGGTGTAGCCCGCTACATAGTCCAATGCATCTTCTGCCTTAACATGTCTCGCTTCGCGTCCAATAACCACCGCCAATTCAACTTCGTGGTCAATCTTGTTTGGCGAGATAGCTGGCAATTGGACTAAGGCTCGATCACCGATGAGCGTCGTCGTAGCGGGTTTCATGAACACATAGGGAAATGTCTGTGCGCGTTCCTTGGCGACTCCCCCTTGCTCTTCGATATGCGCAGCATAGTTACCAGCTAGCATCAACAGCTTGGGGGGACGGGCTATCGGCGGCAGGAGTGTCACTTCATCGCGCGGCAACGCGGCCGTCCGCATCCACTGCGACTCCTGCTGGATCTCCTTGAGCAAATCCACAATCGCCATCCACGCGGCTGAATTGATGGGAAACAGTCGCTCAAGTTCCCCCAAGTGCACCACATCAGCCAAGTACTTCTCGCCCGCCATGCTAGCCAAGTCATCCAGCGGCAGCACTCTGTCTGGCAAATAAATTCCGCAGCGCGGGCCGGCCCTATGTCGAAAGCGGCAAAGTTGCATGGATTCTCGATTCGTATTTGGTTGGAAGTCACGCGTGAAGCGGTGTTCCGAATGGAAGAGGTTATTCCCTGAATCCGAAATCGCTTCCACCTTGAGAAACGGCCAACAGTTGGCGAACTTCACGTAGCAATTGCTCGGCATTTCTCAAGATGCGACGGTCGGAGACTTCGCCAGCATCCGTCCGTTCTAGGTGCCCATCTCGGTAGTGAATCACTAGCCCTGGATGAAAGCTGCTCGATGCAAAGTCGATGATCTCTCGCTTGGGCTCGCCATCCTGACGGAAAAGCATAATACAGTCGCCTCCAGACTTAACCCAGCCAACAAGCGATGGATCTTCGCGGACCGCCTCCGCGATTCCATCGGCGGCCGTGAAGCGAGACGAGCGTACCAGCTCGAGTGCAATATCAATCCGATCTTTCACATCCATTCCGCGGACAATATTGGCCCACACCAGCAACGCAACCAACACAACTACTGCTGTGCCCCACACCCAAATCATCGCCATTCTTCCTTTGCTGTTTGCGGAAAAATCCAGGCTGCTCATTCTACCGCAATGCTGGCGCGGCAGGGCAAGACTTCTCAATCCCCGAGGGAAGTGCAACGACTTGTACGATCAGCGACAAATATTGGATGTGGCACCGAGGGCACGTGGAATGTGCCCGCCACTGTGGCAACAGCTTGGCCTGTGCGTATCTTGGCTAGACTCTACAATGGCGAAGAAGCCCGACGTCTGTGTTTCCCAAATCCTGTGGTTCCCCGATACTGTATTTCCTAACCTTCTGGGGCTTACGTCGTAACGTACTATGTCCTTGCTAGTCGAACATTTCAATGATCCTTATCACCGTGGGGCCTGCGAAGCGGCGACCCATGCAGGCGAACGCATTTGTGACGCCACCGGGTGTTTGTTGCGAATTGAATTGCACATGCCTCAACAGATTGTGGAAGAGGCTTGGTTCGAAGGCGAAGGATGCGAAACCTGCGAAGGCTTGTGTTCGCTCTTGATGGAGCATTGTGAAGAAAAGAGTGCTCCCGAATTGACTGCCTTGCAACTGACTCAATTATTACAAGAACTTGGACTGTCAGCACTGAATTCGCCCTGTGCGGACTTGCCATTGACAACGCTCATGGCAGCCATCGCGTCCCCCTTGGATGCAATTGACGGCGATTTGGCCGACGGCACCAGTTTTGGCGGCCCCAGCCTACGCGAAGAATGTTGATAAATATGCTTGCTGCACCTCCTGGCCCCCACCTCGCAGACCGTGTGCGTGGGGATTTCCCTATCCTTGCAACTCAAATGCAAGGCAAGCCACTGGTCTACCTGGACAATGCGTCCACCACGCAAAAACCCCGTTCGGTTATCGATGCGCTTGTTCACTACTACACACATGACAATGCCAATATCCATCGTGGCATTTACGACTTGAGCCAACGCGCCACCGACAGCTACGAGGCGGCTCGCCAGAAAGTCGCTGAATTCTTACACGTGGACGATCCGGCGGAATGTATATTCGTTCGCGGCACGACTGAGGCAATCAATCTGGTCGCATACACTTGGGGTACGCGGCGATTGACGTACGGCGACGAAATATTGCTCACAAGTCTCGAGCATCATTCGAATATCGTTCCCTGGCAAATGCTAGGCAATCGAGTTGGGGCTAAGGTGCGAGTCGTACACGCCTCCCCAAATGGCGAAGTAGACTTGGCCGCTTTCGAACAACAACTCAATGATCACACAAAGCTAGTCGCGATCCAACATGTCTCCAATGCTTTGGGAACGATTCATGATGTCACAGCGATGACGGCGCTGGCCAAGCGGGTTGGGGCAGTCGTATTAATCGATGGCGCTCAGTGGGTGGCTCATGGTCCCACCAACGTGACGCAGATTGGATGCGATTTCTATACGTTTAGTGGCCACAAGCTGTATGGACCAACCGGAATAGGAGTACTCTGGGGAAGACGTGAATTGCTCGATTCCATGCCACCCTTTCATGGTGGCGGCGATATGATCGAGTCCGTTTCGTTTGGTGGTACTACCTATGCGCCATTACCGAATAAGTTTGAAGCTGGTACGCCGAACATCGCCGGTGCGATTGCTTTAAGAACAGCAATTGATTACGTCCAAAATATCGGATTTGACGCGATTGCGGCCTATGAAGAACAGCTCTTAAGTTATGCGACCCAGAAACTTTCGACCGTTCCAGGCTTACGCATCATCGGTACCGCCAAACACAAAGCGGCAGTGATCAGTTTTGTGATGGAAGCTCCGTCTATTGCGCCGCTGGATATCGCCACAGCGCTGAGCAACGAAGGAATCGCTATTCGCACTGGACACCACTGCTGCATGCCCTTGATGAGTGAATTCAAGTTGACAGGCACCAGCCGTGTGTCTCTGGCGATGTACAACACCTTTGCCGAAATTGATCGCTTGATAGAAGTCCTGAGCGACTTGGTTGCTCGACGAGCCGACCGGACGCCAAGTACCTCGGTGTCCTCGCACGCGACAGAGGTCCAATTTGCTTCACCAACGGCAGAGTCGCCTGAAGCGGCCGCTGACTTGCTAGCTGAGGAATTCTTGATGTTCGACGACCGCGAGAGCAAGACCGAGCTGTTGATGGAATTCGGACAAGAAGTACCAAGTTGTTTCGAACCCTTGAAGGCAATTAGTTCGCCAGTGCCTGGGTGTATGAGCGAAGTTTATCTGATCGGTCGGCCCGATCCGGCGAACGCCGATAAATTTGAATTTGCCGCCGACTCGAATGCAGAAATCGTGCGCGGGTTGATTAGCGTTTTGCAGAAACTGTTTTCTGGCCAGGCTGCGACCCAAATCATGGCCTTTGATACGGAAAGCTTTTTTCGAAGAATCGGACTGGACCAGTTCGTTTCCACCCAGCGGCGTAGCGGCCTCGACGGAATGATTCGCCGCATCCGTACTCTAGCCCAAAACATCGTCGATCGCGCCGATTAACGCGGTTGATTCATGAACCGCAGGCGAATCCTTCTGCAGCTTCATTACTCTCGCGGACCCTGTCGCCTGCGGCTTGCCGTTAAACGATTCCGTCTCAGCCACGCTGGCTTTCTTAACCGCGACAGTACCTCGTCAGCGCTGCTTATGCACGTTCGATGGGGAATGCAATTACTTCGTCGATCGAGTTGGCTTGGCGGTCGACCATGAGCAATCGATCAAATCCGAGAGCGCAACCGCTGCAAGCGGGCAAGCCGACACGCATGGCTGCCTCCAAATGGCTGCTGGTCGGCAACGGAGGTTTGCCGTCGCCGCGACGTTCAAGAGCCACCTGTGTGTTGCGCCTTGCAAGCTCACCAGCATCCAACAATTCGTGGTAGCCGTTGGCGAGTTCGATGCCGCCCATGTACAACTCAAAACGCTCGGCAGTGCGCGGATCGTCTGCGCTGATTCTTGCTAAAGCAGACTGAGACGCGGGATAGTGCGTCACAATCATCGGTCGATTTAGACCTAACTGTGGCCCCACTGCTTCGGAAAAAATCAAATCCAACCAGGCGTCCTGGTCATCGCTCCAGTTTGCATCCACAGCCAGCTCAAGTCGCGAGGCCACACGTGCCAGATCGGCGAGCGTACAGTCGAGCGGATCGCAGGCTGTGGCCGCGAAAAAGACCGATTGATAAGTTTCGATCTCGGCCGCATCCGTCTCCAACACAGCCCGAATCAACTGCGATAAAAACTCAGTGGCCGCCAACAAACCTTCATCGAGCCGGTACCACTCGACCATCGTAAATTCCGGATTGTGAAACTGCCCACGTTCGCCAGCGCGAAAAACAGGACTGATTTGGTAGATATCGCGCATGCCTGCCACTAACAGCCGTTTCATGCCAAACTCTGGCGAGGTCTGCAAATAGAAATCTTGATCGCGAAACTCCCTGAGAGATAATGACGAGCCAGCGAGTACGACTGGATCAATGTGCCGATCAATAACGCTTTCGCTGCCTAGGATGGGTGTGTGGACTTCTCGCATGGCTTGATCATGAAAGAACGTGCGCAGTCGCCATAATAGATCCGCCCGCCGGTTGAGCGCTGCGATACTTGCCGTCGGTCGCCAGTGATGATGGACCATTTAGATTGGCGTTTTCATTGGAGAGTTTACAATTCGCAGATCTGCCAGCCGTTATCGGTACGGATCAACAGGCCAATCACTTTACCAGTCGCAGCGTCGATTGCGGGCGAGCCGCCAAGTGGTGCAGAGATGGCAACGCCTGGGGCTATTTTCAAGCAACCTACCTCCGGCGTCACGCGGGTTTGATCGATGGCCAATGGTTCGCTCAACTCCGGGTTGACGACGAGCATTGTCGTCGTGGCTTTGTCGAGTTTTGACACATCGTTGACACTCCACCGTTCCACGTTGACATCCTTGGGCAAGGTCAGCACACCGATGTGCTTGGATCGTTTGACTTGATCCGCCGCAAACGACCAACTAGCACCAGCAATTTCGATGGTAACATCCTCGGCGGCGGCAGCGGTGTCGATGAAACTGAGTGGTACGTGCAGCGTTCCATCGGCCAGCGCTAGCCCCCAAGTCTCCGCAGTGCGACGTCGGTAGAGCCCTAGCCAAGAGGCTTGCCAGCTAGCGACAACGCGAACGGGCGTTGGGAACTCCAAGCCGGTTGCCGATTGCCCGAGTCCTCCGATCGCAATTCGTGGTTGCCAGGCAAGCCATTCAGGCTGTGGTTCGGGTTCCAACATAAATCGATGGCCGGTCACCACGCGCGCACCTGGGCTAGGCGGAGTGGAAAAGGCGATGCCACCACGGATCCAAGCGGAAAGCGATTCCACCGAAACCGACACACCAGCCAAGCTTGCATCGACTTCGACTCCGCCGACTGCCCACCATTTGGAATTGGCCCGCACGAGCTCGGCATACTCGGTTTCGATTACTCCGGTGACTTTCACCGACGCGCCATCTTTCGATAGCCCAACGTTTGCCACCCTGCCGACTTCCAAGCCCCGGTAGGTGATTGGCGCACTACGCACCAAGCCTAGGCGGCGCGGTGCATCAAGTTCAATCTCCAGCGAACCATCGCTGCGAGGCAAAGGCGGAGCTTCGGCCAAGCCGGTAAATTCGTGCTGCTCCGGCGACTGCAATGTCGTGGGTTGCAAAGCTATGTAGCGTCCGCCGAGCAGCGTATCGAGCCCGCGAACTTCTGTTAGGTCGAGCCGCGGTCGTTCAATCCAAAACTGAGTTCCCGCCCGAGCGAATTGTCGTGCGGAGCCAACCAGTCGCACTCCGACGGCCACCGATTCGACATCTTCGCTCAGCTCCACAAAGGTAACTTCGCCAACCGCAATCCCGCGAAAACGAACGGGATCACCGACATCTAGCCCTTCGCCGGCGGGGAACTGCACTCGGATCTCGCGTGAGTCCCCCGCAGTCATAGCCAGTGGCGACTCGATTCCAACGAAACTGCGTTGAGGAGCGGCGGATGCATCGCCTGGAATCACTCCGACGTACTTAGCTCCCAGCACGGTATCCAATCCCGAGATTTGGCCAAGCCGCAGTCGCGCGCGTTGAATCCAAAACTGGCTTCCTTCGACAGCGATTTGTTCATTGCCGGGTTCCAGTTCAATATGTACTTCAACACCATCTAATGCTTCCGAAAGTTTGATACTGGTTACCGCACCAACATCGATCCCACGGAAACGCAGGGTGTCGCCGACCTTGAGTCCATGGCCATCTTCAAAACGAATGGCAATGGGCTGACCCTGGCTGCGAAAGCTAGTGAAGACCAGGCCCACTGCCAGCAGCACACACAGCCCCGTCAACCACCACAGCCGCGTGCGAAGGCGACCGCTGGCCACTTGCTCGGCAGAGCGAATAATGGCTTGTGGGACGCTGCTGCCCACTCGCACGGATCGCGCATCAGGCGGCTCCGGTGTATCTATTGGTTCACTCATGCGGAAACCGCACTTTCTTCCCAAATGGCATGGGGATCGAACATTAGTGACGCAATCAAGCTCATCAACACACACATCACAAACGCCACAACCGCAGGTCCAAGCTGAAAGGATACCAGTTCGCCTAGTTTGACCAGCGTAACGAGTAGAGCCAGTAAGAGCACATCCATCATGCTCCAGCGTCCCGTCCATTCAACCACACGATATGTCCAGGCTCGATGCTGGCGGTGCGTGATACCGATGTAGCTCAACTCCAACAAAGCCAATAGCTTTAGAAATGGCAGAATGATCGAGAATAACAAGACGATCATGCCCACAAACCAGCTTCCTTCCCATATCAGATCAAGCGTACCGCCCAGCAAACTCGCGGCGTGATGATGCCCGAGTTTTTCGATTTCCAGAATGGGCAGAAGAATAGCCGGAAAATACATAATTAGCCCACCAAGCGCTGCAGCGAAACAGCGCGCCGAACTTTGCAGGCCACTGCGTTCGCCAGAGTCGATCAAGCTGTGGCAGCGCACGCACTCTGCTTGTTCGTGCGTGGCCAATGGCCGCACTGCATGCACTAAGCCGCAGCAGTGGCAGGCTCGCAATTGCGACGAGGCGTCTTGCGTACTCATCTTCTAAAGTTTGCCTTCGTCCAATAGCAGCTTGTATTCCACGGCGTCCAACAGCGCAAGCCAACTTGCCTCAATAATATTTTCACTGACGCCGATCGTGCCCCAACTGCGACGATGATCGGAACTCTCAATATTCACTCGAATACGCGCGGCAGTGCCCGCTTCACAGTTAACCACGCGGACTTTGTAATCCACTAGATACATCTGCTCCAGTTCAGGGAAAACTGCGCCCAAGCACTTGCGCAAGGCAGCGTCGAGAGCGTTAACGGGGCCATGTCCTTCGGCGGCCTCAAAAATTTCCTGTTCACCCACGCGGACTTTGATGATTGCTTCCGCAAAAGCTCGATTGCGAACGACATCGCGATCTCCGGCCACAATGCGGTACTTGATCGTTTGAAAATGTGGCACAAACGAGCCCGCGCAATGGCGGACGAGCAGGTCAAAAGACGCTTCGGCTGCCTCGTATTGGTAGCCTTCGTTTTCCCGTCGTACGACCTCCGCCAAGATCTTATCCATCAACGCTCGGTCAGATTGAATATTGTGCTTGGTCGTCAGAGCGATGATATTGGAACGTCCCGACAACTCGCTAACCAAGATGCGGCGTTCATTGCCAACCTTGGCCGGATCCAGGTGTTCATAGGTGTGGGCCGCCTTATTAACGGCGTGAACATGCATTCCGCCTTTATGTGCAAATGCGCTTGAGCCAACAAAGGGCTGATTGTTGCGCAGTTGCAGATTGGCTGTTTCGTACACGTACCGGGAAAGCTCAGTCAAATGATCGAGCGGACGCCCTCCGCAGAGACCATAACCCTTTTTCTTCAGCCCCAGATTTGCCATGACAGCAATCAAGTCCGCATTGCCACAGCGTTCTCCAATCCCATTGATGGTCCCCTGCACCTGATCGCAGCCCGCTTCGATAGCAGCTAGCGAGTTGGCGGTGGCCAAATCGCCATCGTTGTGGCAGTGAATCGCCAACTGAACCTGGAATGCCTGCGTGGCCTCACGCACCGCCCGTACGATTTGCGTGATCTCGTCAGGCAGCGTACCGCCGTTGGTATCACACAACACCAACCACCGCGCTCCCGCCTGGGCAGCAGCTAAGATCGAGTTAATCGCATACTGTGGATTGGCTTTATAGCCGTCAAAGAAATGTTCAGCGTCATAGATCACTTCCGATGTGCGACCAAGAAACTCCACACTGTCGCCGATCATCGCCAAGTTTTCGTCCAAACTAGCGCCCAAGACATCGGTCACATGAAAGTCCCAACTCTTGCCCACAATCGTGCAAACGGGAGTCTGAGCATCTCGCATAGCTAACATGCCAGGATCCGCCTCGGCTGACATCCCGCGGCGTCGCGTCATGCCAAACGCGCACACGCGACTATTGCCCAAGTCACGCTCACGGACCTTTCGAAAAAATGCGACATCCTTCTCGTTGGACAATGGGTAGCCGCCTTCGATATAGTCGATGCCAGTCTCCGCCAAACGCGAACAGATATTTAGCTTGTCTTGGAGCGAAAAGCTCACGCCCTCACCCTGGGTACCATCGCGCAGAGTCGTATCGTAGATCGCAATCTTGCGAGGTTTCGCGATCGTTGATGCAAACTCTGTTGACAGTTCAGATGCTGGTTGCGACATCGAGTAAGCCTTGCATAGCTGGCTAGAGTTGTGTTTTCCAGCGACAGACAAACAAAAAAACCCCCGAAGCACCGACAGGGCTTCAGGGGTCATGATCGTCAAATCCACTCAAGAACAATAGACCTCAATTCGCCCCGCCCCTACGGCGGTCGATAATGGCACTCTGCAGAATTGAATGGCAGTCGTTCATCAAGTGGAGTCAGTCGTGGAATTGTTAATTTGATCTGCCATGAAAATAAGTGAAGCAAGCGCGGTTGTCAACGCAATAAAAAAGGGGACCACCAGCGTGATCCCCAAAAACAATAGAAAGATTCCTGGAACTAAGTTAAATGGCTCCTATTGATGTGTCTTGTAAACGGTTCATGACGCTCCAGCCTTGGTAACAGTGCGCCAAACGGCTTCGTCCCAGTCCCATCTGGCTCTCACCCCACATGAAACTGTATTTCTCAGAGTCAAGACTATTGAGAACGGGGGAACCTCTCTGGTAAGAAGGGTCCCCTTTTCCGAATAAGTCTCTACGCAGTTCTCTTCGGATCCGTAACGCATACGAAACCCAAAGGTGTCTTGGATGCGGAATTGTGCTTGTAGCAGTTGCGAATTTGGAATTCTGTTAAACACAGCACACAAGCAATAAATCCCAATCTAACCTGACGCCCTGATGAGTAAGCAATTAGCGTGCCAAGCCCGCAATGGAGGCAATTCCTTGGAGAAGTCCTCGCGGCTGGAATTTTCTTCGCATAAAAACTGTGCGAGCCTGCTTAGAAAGCAGGCACATTCGGAAGCAGGCACCGGCATGGGTGCTCGCTGCAGCTGGCGGCGACCGACTGCCTTCCTTAGAAAGCGGCTCTACCTTCAGTACTGGCGGGCGATTGCAAGCCCGCCGAAATTCTTGACAACCTCCGCTACATCAAGCCAAATCTACACGTTTGCACACGCTTCCCTTTGCGCTTTGTTAGAAAGCCCACTTTTCAAAAAAGCCCGGTATCCTTCGAAAAACAATCGCATTTATACGCCCTAAACGGCCATAATTCGGTACACTGGGGAATTGCATTCAAACACGATGGATGGAGTTCGCAACAGACAATGACGCGCTGGGCTTTCAGAAACTCGCGAGTAGCCAAACGGAGAGAAAGTTCGTTGTCGGTCGAGCCGCTGGAATCGCGGCGACTGCTAGCGGGCATTCATGTTTCGGTTTACGTAGATCAAAATGGTTCGCGCGGGTACGATTCGGCCATTGATGCGCCTGCCATCGATCGTTTGGTTTATGTCGATCTGAATCATGATGGCAGCTTCAATCGGGGCGAACCGATCGAGGTCACCGATGCCGATGGCCATGCCTTCTTTGAAGAACTAGCAGCGGGCGACTATGCGGTTGGCTTGCTGACCAGTTCGAATTCGCAAGCCCAGGTCGAGCCCACGTCCGTGGCCCACCAGCCGCTCTCCCACACAGATGTCTCAACCGAGCAGCTCGTTCACTCAGCAGAATTTGAACACGTTTGGTCTGTCAACGCGACTGGTAAAGCGACTCGGATTTCGGCAGGCGATGCCAGCAGTGTTGAACTAGGTGCTGCGGTTAGCGCATCCCTGTTGCGAAATGATGGCAGCGCGTGGTTGGTCGTTGGAGAGCCAGGCACGCAGCGACTAACGGAATTCGAAGGTCAGTCCGGAGAGTTCACTAGCTTGGCCATCGATGGATTGGCGGCCGACGAGACCATCGTCGATTTGACCGAAAGCCAGTCGAACGTAGTGGCTCTTGTCAACGGCGCACAAGGTAACTCGTTGGTCAAGTTGTTCAAGGACGGCAGTTCGGCATATGTGAGCCAGCGTACTCCAACCTTTGCAACGAAAATTTTGGCCAGTACCGCCACTGAGACGGTGGTGCTGATCGGCCAGCACGGCGGAACGACTTCGATCGAACTCTTGGATTTGACAATGGGATTGTCAAACCCAGTCAACTTGACGCTCCCCATGCCAACCTCGACAGCTAGTTTGTCGGTTGATGGTGGAATGCTGCTGCTGGATACGCCAAGTGGCGTGCGTGCTTACACGGTCAAACCGACGGGCGTGACTTTGAGCGCGTTATTGGCTGAAGCAGCTGGACCGTTGGCCGCCGACTCGATCGATGGGCGCATCGTAACCAGCAGTGCCACGGATGCTCAAGAATTGATCGTTTGGGACTCCGCCACTTGGACACCCATCGGTCGTTCACGATTGACGATGGCAGCAGCAGCGGCGATACAAGTCAGTCGCAGTGGCGATCGCGCCATCGCTTATGGCCCCGCTGGGGTCGAGACAGTGCGTTTAGCCGTCGCACGTACGAGCCGCGTCACCGTGGCGGAGAATGGCAATGCGACCGTCAGGCTGGGCGTGCAAACGCGGGCTCCCAATACGGCTCCAGATGTCACTCAATTCAACAGACATCGAACGTTAGCCGAAGACACGGCGGACGCGCTGGATTGGACGAACGGGATTCAAGATCCTGATGGCGACACACTTTGGTACACGCTGCACACAGCAGCCAGCCATGGTCAGCTCAAGGTTGATGCCCTGGGAGCCTGGACGTACCAGCCCCATGCAGATTTCAACGGTAGCGACTCGGCAGTCATTCGAGTACACGATGGGCTGACAACGACAGAGCTGCGGATCAACTGGCTGGTTGCTCCAGTCAACGATCCACCTTCATCGATTAGCGTGAGCCTGGAAGCATTAGCTGAAAACAGTGCGGTTGGTCAGGCGTCGGTTTTGTATCGATCGTAGATGCGGATCGCGATGCTGAGTACCGCATCACGACCTCCGATCCACGCTTCGAAGTTGAAAACGGACGGCTGATCTACAGAAGCGGCTCGGTAGATTTCGAAACGGAGCCTACCATTCAAATTGAGTTTGTGGCCACGGATCGTAGCGATCCTGAAATACAGATTTCGACTACCGCCACATTGGTTGTAATCAATGTCAACGAAGGTCCCACTGGCATCCACTTGAACTCCGCTAACGTCGCTGAAAACACTGCCGGTGCCGTGGTGGGCACCTTGGAAGTTGCAGATCCAGACGCTGACGGGGGCGACTACGAATTCTTGGTTTCCGACCCGCGGTTCACCGTGGACGGCAATACGTTGCGTCTACTGGCCGGTGAGTCTTTGAATTTCGAACGGGAAGCGCGAGTCGACATCCAGATCATCGCTCGCGAGCGAACGGAAGATTTTGAAGCTGCTGCAGATTTTGCTTTGTCTGTGCTCGATAGAGATGACGCGCCTACGGCGATTGTGTTATCAGGTTTTGAAGTTGAAGAGGAAACAGACGGCGCTTTGATCGGTGAGGTGCATGTCGTTGACGAAGACAACGAAGCGTACGACTTTACTGTTTCCGACCCCCGCTTTGAAATCGTCGATCAACAGCTCAAACTGCGTGACGGAGTTCAACTGACTCCTTCAGAAATCAGTCAATTGGACTTGGCGATCGTGGCTACTTCGCGAACTGGCGTTCGCTTGGGACAATCGTTCCCAATCCAGGTCATACCACCTCGCTCACCCTGGCAAAACCCAAGAGACCCGAATGACGTCAACGACGATGGCACGGTAACACCCATCGATGTACTGCTGCTGGTCAATGAACTAAATCGCGGCGGAACACGGACTCTGCCCCCCGTCGGTGATGGCTCAGGCGAGCCACCAGGTACCCTACCAGACGTTAATGGCGATGGCATCTTGTCCGCCATCGACGTACTGTTGATCATCAACGAACTCAACGGTCGACGCGGTGAAGGAGAAGGCTCGCTCGCCAGTGAAACTAGCCCAGGCAGCCCAGGCAGCCAGCCCGAGGCGGATTGGGCCAATCTGCGCTTCCATGACTACGATCTTGAAAGTCGCGATCTAGAACGTCGCCGCCAGGCGAATTCCGAAATTGACGCGGAACTAGTATTCTTGCTAGATCAGATCTCCCGAGATTCAAATCGGTAGAGATAGGTTCACCGCGAACGCTCTGCCATCGATCGTCTTAAGACGAGATTGAATGCAAATTTCATTCGTGTCTCCAAGGCGAGTTATCTTCGATTACTCAACCGAAAGCACTTTGATATGACCTGCCGTTTCGCGCTCTCCATGTTCCTTCTGCTTTTTTTGCTAGCAGAAAGTCACATGACTGCCTTAAGCCAAGACGTGACCGTTACTCAACCTGCCGCCAAAGCCGAAAAAATCCAACTTGCCTTTCAGCTCTACGATTGGCATGCCAAACACTTTGACGATCCAGCGCAAGCAGCAGAGCACGCGAAAGTGCTGAAGCAATTGCAGTGTGAGGTCGCCACGGTCCAGCACAATGGCCATACGGACGTACGCTGCCGCACCATTGTCTGGAAATCGCTCGCCTTGGACTCGGTTGAGCAAGTTCAGCAGTGGCAGGCTTGGCTAAATGCCGCCGGTTTTGAAACTCTGTATGGCCGCAAGCCCCAAAAAGGAGTGAAAAGCAACGGGCAACCCCACCAGGAGATTGTCCAATATCGGCTTACCGATTGGAAATCGCAGCACGCGCATCAAGCTTCACAAATGGGCCAATACAAAGCCATCTACTCCGCATTGGGCTGCGAGACGCAAGAAGTGGACCACGGCAATCACAAGGATTTACGCATCCGCTGCCCCGATTGGTTGGAGCTGGAACTGCCCACACACGAAGCAGCGCACAAATGGCAAAAGTTCCTGCAAGACGCCGGCTTTGAAACTGCCCACGAACACTAACGAATTTGCGTTGATAGATGGGTTGGCAGTTGCTGTCCAGGGTGAACCTCGTGCAACTCTCGATGTCGACGTACTTCTCTTCTCGGTTGCGATGTTGACCGAGGCGTGAGGCTGTTGCACAGCCTCGGCAGTTCTTCATTTCAGTCCTACTTCGAAGGCGTCTCGCAGTCATGAAGGTCCTGGCGTCACGAGCACCGCGAACCCGTGGTTGAATCTTGCTGGTGGAGTCAACGGAGAGAAACATTGCAAAATGCAAATTGAACATTGCAAAAGTTGAATTAGCAGGCAATTGAAATTGGTTGCGACCAGGAGGATGGAAGATCGGGCAAAAGCCAAACGCGTCAAATCATCTCCCAAGTGATCAATCGCAATTGCCAATTTGCAATGTTCATTTTGCAATTTGCAATCCACCGTCGTCAGATCCGAGGAACACCGTTCAGATCTTCAAGAAGTCATTCACTGCACGGCGAACCGAGCCTTGGGAGGCTGTGTGAAGTACGGCCTGCTTTTCTCATTTCTGGCAATATTGACGCCGAGCTTTTGGCTAGGAGCTTGAAACGCGGAGGTGCGGAGCATCGCGGAGAATGCGCGTGTGGCTGGTAGGAGTTCGGAACCGCGTGTAACGCGTGCGCGTTGCGGTGTTGCCAGAATGGAAGCGACGCGCATCCTTCAATCCGGATGAACGGATGGATATCGCCTGTGTCAAAATTCACTATGATCATCCGTGGGGCGGCGTTGCTATCCGTGGAACTAGGATCACCAATGTTTGTGGCTTGGATGTTATTGCTGACAGTGATTCTGAGGCATTCGTAGAAGCTGCCCTCTTGGCCCGCACGCATGCCCCCCCACCCCTACCGCCAAGTGCTGTGTCCGCGTGTACTGTTTTCGAAGAAGTATTTGGTGTCGTAAGATCTTCGCGCGAGGAACTGACGAATACCGCCTGGCACTGCGAGCCCAATTGGCCACGATGCGACAAGAGGTTGCAAGTGGAACGGGGCTCGGTGCATTGCTTCGCGAACGCGTTGGAAAAGGAAGCGCTGAGCAGGAATTGGATCGCATGCTATCGCAAACAGCGAAATCAAGACTTGGAATATGACAAATGACTTCAGTTAAGTATTACGTTGCTGACGTTCACAATAGCAGTAGTAGCTGGTGCTTGCTGCCGCCGAAACTGTCGAACGGTACCGAGCTATCTGCGTCGAAAGTGCTTGACGCCGATACCGTTTTCCACCATTCGTTAGTGTTGCCAATTTCGCGCGTAGGCGTCCACACAGAACTTACATTTATTTTGTGGCAGACTTACGTTGCAAGTAGACGCGGCATGGTTGTTTTGAAGGAAACCTGCAGAAACACTCTAAGATTTAGAAATGCGGAAAGCAGCAATGGCGATGAATTATGGATCGTGTGCCCTCCACATGTCCACGACTGTTTCCCTCGTTCCAAGGCTCTGCCTGGGAACGCACTGTCTTCGAGGCTCCGCCTCCGTCCTCCATTATCACCCCGCGAATAACCAAATCTTCGTTATAATTCCTCAGATGCTCTCGCCCCCAACTTCTCTTTGCCCAATATCGGAAGTTCACCATGTCGCGAACGCGCTACCGTTTCGGCGACGAACACTACCCGCATTTCATGACCCAGACTATCGTCGCCTGGTTGCCTGTCTTTTCGCAACCCGACCTGGTGAACATTGTCCTTGATAGCTGGCGATTCTTACAACGAGAGCGAGCCATTGTCATTCTTGGTTGGGTCATTCTTGAAAATCATTTGCATTGGATTGGGGCCGGTCCACAACTTGGAAAACGCGTGGGCCAGTTCAAGTCGTTTACGGCAACGTCGATCATCAAATGCCTGCAAGAAAAAAGAGCAAAGACGCTGTTGCAGGAACTTGCGTATTACAAACTGCGGCATAAGGTCGATCAGACTCATCAACTCTGGCAGGAAGGGAGTCATCCGCAAGTGATCGAAACGGACGAAATGATGTGGCAGAAGATCGAGTACATCCACAACAACCCGTTACGCCGCGGTTATGTGGACGAGGCGGCGCACTGGTGTTACTCGAGTGCCCGTGACTATGCAGGTAGGCAGGGGCTGCTGGAGGTGTGTGTCGATTGGCGGTAAGGCGGTAAGGTTCGAATGAATTTGAGGAAGAGGGAAGAGAGGCGGAGCCTCGCAGACAGGGCGTTCCCAGGCAGAGCCTGGGAACGAGTAAGCCTGGGAACGAGTAAGCACACGAAAATCCACGCCAGTAAACGGAAACTACTCAAGTCGCCAAATCCCTAGGCCGCAATGACAGCCTCTGACCAAACTGGCTTCGGTCTGCTCGACCGAAGCAGTTTCCACCGTTTACAATCTCCGCGTCGCCGACCACCACACCTACTTCGTTGGGGGCAGTGCTTGGAGCTGGGGCGTCTGGGTTCACAATGCGTATGCCTCTAGCAAGTCGCCTTTGGTTGAGTTGGGTTTGACGAAAGGGGCAGCGCGGCAACGTCTCAACTTAGCGCTCGGAAGTGTCGTTGGAGACGGAAAGGCCGCCCACCACATTGTTCCACTCGATGCGATTACGAATGCGAGAACTTCAAGTATCGTCGAGGCAGCGGCAAGAGGTGGCTTCAGTATGAATGGGGCGAACAATGGTGTGCTGCTTAGTCAGCTCTTTCATCGCGGAGGGCATGACAAGACAATTGAGCGGATGTTGCGCAAAATTGAAAAGCTGAAGGGAAGTGACAAGCACATCGCAGGCAGACTGCAGACCATTGTTGATGCTGAAAGAACATTTTTGTCACAAATTGAAACAACTCGGCTCGCCGCCACACAAGCAGGCCTGCGGGGAAGGATTCACATGAAATGAGTGGTATGCAGTGGTCTCTGCCGAATACGTTAGTTCGAGGTGCGGTTGTTGAAGCGAAGAGCGGATCTGATTTAGCAAGTCTGACGACGGCCGAATGTTGGATAATGGTTGCTAATTTATCACAAGAACTTGCAAAGCCAAACGAACCGGTTCAAGTACTCGTTGAAATCTGGGCGGACACAGGCCGAATCATATGGATTCTCAAAGACAGACGCGAATTCTGCCGTGTGGAATTGACGGCGGTTGAGATCGAACGGTCATACTTCAAAATGCTTCAGTCCAACACGTTCGAATCAGAATACGAAGCGCTGGTCGAAAAGCTTAAGAACATTATTCGTATTGGCTCCAGTACAACAGATCTCTCATTTGCCACGAGCGTATTGATGCGCGACTGCGACACGGAGGAGAGCGCAGAACCCTTGTCGTAGGCTGATCAACATTACTTCGGTCTGCTCGACCGAAGCAGTTTCCACCGTCTACAATCTCCGTGTCGCCGACCACCACACCTACTTCGTCGGCGGTAACGTTTGGGGTTGGGATGTCTGGGTTCATAATGCCCAGTATCCTATCCCAGGAGTAAGATCGCTCGAACAGCTCGGCAAAGGAAAGTACTTTCAGGTAGCGCAAAAGATTCGATCTGAGGTTGCTGCACTAGCAGGTCTTGGGACAAAGTATGGGCGCAGCGCCGGATCTGATGGCGCTGGAAATATTGCGTTCGCGCTTGGTCAAATCAATGCCGAAAGGGTCAACATCCGAGCCTTTGCTGGTGGGGCTGGCGGTAACCCTGTTGGCTATGCTCGCCAAATCACCGAAAAGGCGAGGAGGCTGCTAAGAATTCCTACCGGCATGGGAGTTGATCGTGTCTCGGACACAGAGGCGAAAATACTTGGACAATTGCTAAACACTACGAACAAGGATAGTGTGGGCCAGATCATGATCTATTCTGAAAGGGAAGTCTGCTGGTCGTGTAATCGTGCAATTTCTCGCTTCACCGCGCTTAGGCCCGGTATTGAAGTCAACATACGTTACACCTTTCCCAGACGGACTTAGGCCAAAATGCTAACACCAGAGCAGTTGAGATCACGGCTAATTGATTCGAAACTCGCGAGTGCGGAAACGTTGCAGGGATGCACAGCGTCAGAGCTAGACGAAATTGAACTCACGCTGAATCGGGTGCTTCCAAATGTCTACAAAGACGTGATGAGTATCCTCGGACACCGTGCAGGCCAGTTTATGAGCGATATAGATTTTGTGTTCCCACAACTACTCTTACTTCGTGAACGCGCTGAAGCTGCGATGAAGCAGTACAACAGTGCTCTACCTGAAAATACCTTTGTATTTGCAACGCGATATGGGGAACAATTCTTCTTTTTCTATTTAGACAACAATCAGGACCCTGCAGTTTTTCGCTGGTACGATGATGCCCCAGAAAAGTTTACACGAGTTTCGAATTCGTTTTCTGAATTCATTGAAGCTCAATTAGTCGAACAAGAGTCAACTATGCAGGATTAGTCTTCCACCCAAGAATTGAGAGCTGGCACGGGCAAATCTTACCCCGGCTGACTACCTTACGGCCGACCACTGGCTAGCTGATTACTCATGATGGCCAGCTGACCGATCCTCGCTTCGGTCTGCTCGACCGAAGCAATTTCCACGGTTTACAATCTCCGCGTGTGGCTGTCGCCAAACGGCTACCCCCGGAATCAAGAACTGGACGCTGCACTAGTGCGAGTTTCCCTCGTTCCCTCGTTCCAAGGCTCTGCCTGGGAACGCACTGTCTTCGAGGCTCCGCCTCCGTCCTCCATTATCACCCCGCGAATAACCAAATCTTCGTTATAATTCCCCAGATGCTCTCGCCCCCAACTTCTCTTTGCCCAATATCGGAAGTTCACCATGTCGCCAACGCGCTTACCGTTTCGGCGACGAACACTACCCGCATTTCATGACCCAGACTATCGTCGCCTGGTTGCCTGTCTTTTCGCAATCCGACCTGGTGAACATTGTCCTTGATAGCTGGCGATTCTTACAACGAGAGCGAGCCATTGTCATTCTTGGTTGGGTCATTCTTGAAAATCATTTGCATTGGATTGGGGCCGGTCCACAACTTGGAAAACGCGTGGGCCAGTTCAAGTCGTTTACGGCAACGTCGATCATCAAATGCCTGCAAGAAAAAAGAGCAAAGACGCTGTTGCAGGAACTTGCGTATTACAAACTGCGGCATAAGGTCGATCAGACTCATCAACTCTGGCAGGAAGGGAGTCATCCGCAAGTGATCGAAACGGAGGAAATGATGTGGCAGAAGATCGAGTACATCCACAACAACCCGTTACGCCGCGGTTATGTGGACGAGGCGGCGCACTGGTGTTACTCGAGTGCCCGTGACTATGCAGGTAGGCAGGGGCTGCTGGAGGCATGTGTCGATTGGCGGTAAGGCGGTAAGGTTCGAATGAATTTGAGGAAGAGGGAAGAGAGGCGGAGCCTCGCAGACAGGGCGTTCCCAGGCAGAGCCTGGGAACGAGTAAAACGAGTAAGCACACGAAAATCCACGCCAGAAAACGGAAACTACTCAAGTCGCCAAATCCCTAGGCCGCAATGACAGCCTCTGACCAAACTGGCTTCGGTCTGCTCGACCGAAGCAGTTTCCACCGTTTACAATCTCCGCGTCGCCGACCACCACACCTACTTCGTTGGGGGCAGTGCTTGGAGCTGGGGCGTCTGGTCAACTGCTCACAATGAGAAAGATGGGCGATCTAACGATTTGATGAATAAGAATCCCAATACACTGAGGTCCAGTGCTAAGCGGGAGCGAATACCCCAAAAAAACCCCGGGAATCGTGGCATTCCCGGGGTTTCAAAACGTGGCCAGTACCCCGTAGGGGAGTCGAACCCCTGTTACCGCCGTGAGAGGGCGGCGTCCTGGGCCTCTAGACGAACGGGGCGACGACCCAGAACGTTCATTTCTCTGGTGAATCTGATTGTAACGGTCAAACCGCAAATTACCATCCCAAAAAACGACCACCGAGCCCAGCGCATCGCCACAAGTACCTGAAAAACAAGGACTTGCGCTAATTATAGCGAGTTCTGTATTTACCGGGATTGCGACCACCACCACCCACTCGGTCCCCTCTAGAATTCTCTACGAACCGCGAGATTTCGCCTATCGTAGATCAGCAACCTGCGGTAAATTGAGAGCTTCACCGAGTTGGAAAGCCGACATCAGCGTGGCACAAGCCACCGAATTCGCGCGGACTCTGGTGTATTAGATCATCCATCATTGGGAACGATCACCACACCAGCGAGATTCTGTAGGCCGCGCCGTCTATTGAGACTCATTATTTGCAAGAAATGCCTCGCGATCCCTTGAGCGTTTTAAGGCAATTCTGCTGTTCAGCATTCCGATTCTAGATGAAATTTTGTGTCGCCACGTTAACAGGCTGCTCTTGAACAGGCAGCCGGCGGGCGGTTTATTCTCCATCTGCGGATGGAAGTCTAGGTATTGGAACGAAATGATTACTACTGCAACCCTGTCTGAATCTCCGTCCGTAGCCGACCTTGTTTTTCGCGATCTGCCTCTTAGCGACGAGGTCCAACTGGCGATTCAAATGGCTGGCTATATTACGCCAACCGATATTCAAGCTCAAATCATTCCGCACATGCTCGATGGCTGTGACGTACTAGCCCAATCCCAGACGGGAACGGGCAAGACGGCCGCCTTTGCATTGCCCATCTTGTCACGATTGGATTTTCATGCCGCGGGGCCGCAAGTGCTCGTCTTGGCACCGACACGTGAATTGGCAACGCAAGTTGCCAAGTCTTTCGAGACCTACGCTGCCTGCCTGCCCAAGTTTCGTGTGGCTGCAATATATGGTGGTGCGGATTATGAACCACAACTCCGTTTGCTCAAACGTGGAGTTCAAGTCGTGGTAGGCACGCCTGGTCGCGTAATTGACCATGTACGTCGCGGCACTCTCAAGCTGGATGCGATCAAGTGCTTGGTGCTCGACGAAGGTGACGAGATGTTGAATATGGGCTTCATCGAGGACATCGAATATGTCTTGTCGCAAGCACCGCAAGAGAAACAAATTGCACTTTTCTCAGCAACCATGCCCGATCCTATTCGCCGCATTGCAGATCAGTACTTAAGTGACCCGACCGTTATTACCGCTCGTCGCAAGACACTGACCGCTGAATCCATCGCGCAGAAGTGTGTCTTCGTTCATGAAGGAAACAAACGCGAACTGCTCGCCCGCATGTTGGAAATTGAAGATACCGACGGCGTCATCGTTTTTACGAAAACCAAAGACTCGACTGTGCATGTAGCCGAGTACTTGAGCGGGCTCGGTTTTTCAGCCGCTGCGTTGAATGGCGATTTACCCCAAGCCCGCCGACAACGGACAGTCGACCAACTCAAAAGCGGACAGTTAAATGTGCTCGTGGCGACCGACGTGGCCGCACGCGGATTGGATGTACAACGCATCAGCCACGTGTTCAATTTTGATTTGCCGCATGACAGCGAATCCTACGTGCATCGCATTGGCCGCACTGGCCGCGCGGGACGCAGAGGTACAGCCGTTATTTTTCTGACGCCCCATCAGCGTGGCAAACTCCGCTTGATCGAGCGCGCCACGAAACAGCCGATCGAAGTTGTCGAACTTCCGGGTGCCGCTGAGCTGAATGCCATGCGCATTGAACGATTTAAACAGCAGGTCGTGGCGACCATTGCCTCGGAGGACCTGAACTTCTTTAAGAAATTACTTACCGAGACAGCCAACGAAACGGAACAGCCGATGGAACTGATCGCCGCCGCGCTTGCACATCAAGCACAAGGCGGTCGACCGCTGTTGGTCAAAGATATTCCACCAACCGCTACCCGCGATCGCTTTGACAGAAATGAAAGACGAGATCGTGGCAGGGATAGTCAGTCCGGCGCATCGTCGCGCTACAGCGAATCACCACGACGTCGCAACTCGCGACCTCCGCAGCCTGGCATGCAACGCTTTCGCATTGAAGTAGGCCGGGATGATGGAGTCCGTCCAGGCAACATCGTCGGTGCGGTTGCCAATGAAGCTGGAATCAGTGGTAACGAGATTGGTCCAATTGATATCCATGGACACTTCAGTACGATCGACTTGCCGGCTGATCTACCGCCAGCAGCAGTAGCGACGTTGAAAAAGACTTGGGTGTCGGGCAAGCAGCTTCAGCTACGACCGTTCACGGACCGAGCACCGGTTGGCGATTCAGCGAAACGCAAACCACGGAGTGATTCCAGTGAAACGCGCGGTCCGCGCAGCGAGGGCTCGGGGGCAAAAACTTATGGCTCTTCCAAGAAGCCCAAAGCGTTCGGTGCCAAGCGAAGTGGTCCCAAACCCATCGGGCCACGTGCCAAACGCCGTGCGAAGAAGGGCTGATGCCCCTGCGAAAGTGAAGTAAGTAGCCGAGCCTAAGCGAACTTGCACCGCTTCCACAAACGCTCGTTTTGGAGTGCCAAACGCGATTAGCAAGTGCCGGTCAGACGGTCTTCGATTAAGCGGTACAACTCAAGCCGTTCGCTGCCGGAGAGGATGGCTTGTGATTCTTGGAGCCGTTGCGCAACGACGTCGGGTGGCACCCCAAGTCCATCTAGAATGGCCCGAGCGTCTTGCCAGTCGGGCAACCAACAGAGACTAGCTTTCATCGCTTCGATGGTGATTGAGCGTCTCAAGAAGTGTTTGAGATCGAGGATGAAATAGACTCCATCTTGGAATGGCGATTCGCTGCCGATAAGACCACTTTGATCCAAGACATAGTGTCCGACCGCAGGCGTCCAGTCTAAGCCATAAGCTTTAAATAGTTGCGCCAAGTCCAATTCCTCGGGGCAGAATTTCGTCATGGTCATCGGCTGAATTGCTGTTGTCCTCTGTAGCATTTTTTCCATTTGCGCAAGCCACGCTGCAGCTGGCTCACCTATGTTATCGTACATACTGGTCAAGCCCGGATTATTCATTAACCGCTGGCAAGTAATTCACCGCAGCTTAAAGGTTAGGTGCCTACCCACCTGCAAGTACGATTTCCCTCGGATTACGTCTTGAACGGCACTGCGTTCAACGGCAAGCGATAGGCGACTATGTTCCATAAACAACATCTCGGACTGCAAGACTGCCAGACGCATGGAAGTCAAACTACGGCGGAGTTGTTTATCGTCGAGGGCATATCAGCCTCGCAAGCCGTATGCAATCTCCGCGATGTAGAATTTCAAGCCGTTCTGCCGATGCAAGGCAAACCGGCCAACGCTATCAAGGCGTCAGCGCGTTTGCTCCGCGAATACTCACTGTTTCGCCAATTGCTGAGCGCGCTTGGTTATGAAACGGCTGAACAAGCCAGTGCCGACACTTGTCGTTACGGTCGCATTCTGTTTTTGTTTGACCCTGACGCTGATGGGATCCACTGTGGCGCACTGATGCTCATCTATTTTTATCACCAACTGAGACCTTTGCTCGAAGCAGGTCGGATCAGTGTGATTCGCGCACCGCTGTTCGAAGTCCATTATCGCCAAACCTTAGCTACGGACGCTCCCGTCAATTCGCGGCTCGCGTACACCGAAGACGAACTCAGGCAAATGCAGCGTGAATTAACTTTGGCAGGCGCGATGAACTTGAAAACTAAACGCATGCGAGGCTTGGGCGGGATGCCTACTGATCTCTTGCGGCGAACCTGCATCGATCCGCAGACACGTCATGCTTTCCGACTTGGTCCGCAGGACGCAGAAGCTGCGATGGCTGTATTTGGCGGCTAATTGGCTTCTACCTCGCTGGCGGACGCCTCTTGCCTGCGACGAAACCATCGCTTCGTTGATAGGAATTTGCTTATACTAACTTCCAAACTGCGCTCCTGGCAACGCAGCAAACCAACCCATTTACAAGCGAGTCGGCATTATGTTTTGGATACAGAGTTTTCGAATTTGCTGTTTTCTCAGTGTGGTTCTACTAGCGAAGTCGCTGCAGGCCCAGGATGAACCACAAACACTGAGAATCATCTGCTTCGGCGCTCATCCCGATGATGCGGAGTACAAGAGCGGCGGCACGGCGGCGTTATGGGCTCAAATGGGACACAAAGTTAAACTCGTCTCGGTAACCAACGGTGATATTGGTCACTGGCAAATGTCGGGCGGAGCTCTAGCCAAAAGGCGTACGGCAGAATCTGCTGAAGTCGCCAAGCGACTCGGCGTCGAGTCTCAAGTCCTCGACATTCACGATGGCGAGCTACTGCCGACGCTCGAGAACCGCCGCACGATCACGCGGCTCATCCGGGAATGGAATGCCGACATTGTGATTTCACACCGTCCTTGGGATTACCACCCAGATCATCGCTATGTGGGAGTCCTTGTTCAAGATGCGGCCTACATGGTTGCCGTTCCCTTCTTTTGTCCCGACACGCCGCCACTAAAGAAGAACCCTGTTTTTCTGTATTCCAGCGATCGCTTTAAGAAGCCGTATCCTTTCAAGGCTGACATTGCCGTTGATGTAGGAACCGTTTTCGAGCAGAAGGTAGATGCGTTACTTGCGCTGGAATCGCAGACGTTCGAAGGCGGGGCGCTGGGCAGTGCGGAGCAGATGGCCAAGGCACCGCCAGCCTCGCAACCTGAGGCGCGTCGAGCTTGGTTGCGAGAGCGATGGCACGATCGCCAAAGTGCAGAAGCTAAGAATTCGCTGGCGGCACTTCATCAGTGGTATGGGGAGGCGGCAGCCTCCAAGGTGCAGTATGCCGAAGCATTTGAAATCTGCGAGTACGGAGCTCAGCCCACCAGCGCAGAGATCCGCAAGCTATTTCCGTTTCTACCACAGTCCGCAGGGGAGTGAATAGGAGCCATCCCAACCTAACTACAATGCGCACGACCTTTGGAACGTTTTGGATCCGGTCTTTGCACGCGGCGCATAGTCAGGCTTAGCCTGTGTGTCGCGACCATTCGTGGCTGTCGGGAGGGTCGTGGCTACTTGTCTAGCAACACTGTCTCTTGAATCGCAACACTGTCTAGCAACAGAGCCGAGTCTTGCTCAGCATGACTGCCTTTTAGGATGGAGCGGAAAATTAGTGTCGCCTTTCGCTCTGCGAAAGGCCACCATATTTACACCCTTTCGCAGAGCGAAAGTCCACATTACACCCTTTCGCGGAGCGAAAGGCGACCATAAATAACCGCTCGATTCTTAGCTGGACTGCCTCGCTTGTCGATATTTGCCCGGTGGCATACCTTCGGCCTTGCGAAAGAACACGCACATGTACTCATCGTGCTCGAATCCTGTGCGTCGCGCGATTTCCGACAGCGACAAATCGGTTTCAGTCAACAACTCTTTCATTCGAACTAATTTCAGCCGCGTCAGCTCTTCGTGAGGTGATCGGCCAAGTATTTTCATGAATCGACTCTCGAATACTCGGCGCGACAGCGGAACTTGCCGTACAACATCCGCCACATTGATCCCCTCCAACGCGTGTTCCCGCAAGAATCGCAAGGCAACAGCTACATCTGGATCATCGATGGCCAGTATGTCAGTTGATTGTCGAGCCTGGATGCCAAGCGGTGCGACCAGAATCGGGGCTGAGCCGATCTGGCTACCATTCATCATACGATCCAGCAAATTTGCAGCTTCAAAGCCCGTCCGGTGCGTATTACACATAACGCTCGACAAGGGTGGATCGGCGAGTTCACACAGAAGTTGATCATTGTCGACGCCAAGTACTGCAATTTCCTCCGGTACGGCTATGCCCAGCTCTCTGCAGACTTCTAGTACCTTCTGTGCTTGAATGTCGTAGCAAGCAAAAATGCCGATCGGTCGCGGCATGTTTTTCAACCATTTTGCCAAGCCTCTTTTTTCGCGGTTCCACGAATACTGTGGATCATTGCGTGACAAGGAATCGTAGATGCGGGGCCTTACCCCAGCCGACTCCGCCAGCGACCGAAACTTCTCTCGTCGCCAATTGGACCAATTGAATCCGGGATCGCCGCAATACCCCAGATTCCGAAATCCTCGATCCAGCAGATGATTCACGCCCAGCTCGGCGATCGCCTCATCATCAGTTTCCACCCAAGGAATGTCGGGCAAATGTCGAGCCGCGCTCACATCGACAACCGGCAATCGAGTGTTGCGCAACGCGGATGCTATTTCGTCCGTCTCGATCCGCGCGATAATCCCATCGCCCTTCCAGCGACCAAGCCATTGCGGAGGTTTGCCACCTCGCTCTTGCTCAGGCAGAAAGATGGACCATCGCTCGTGATGCTGAACGTACTGCGTAATCCCTTCTAGCACGCCACGGGAGTACGAATTCGACGTTTCGATCAAAAGCGCAACACTTCGCCGCTGCATCGGGAAAATTACTCAATCAACAAGAGAACCGCCAGTGAAATCCCCAGGCATTGGGTGGCAGGCAAATGGCAGGAAAAACGAAATAGACTTCGTGACACTGGTCACTCAAAGAACTGGCGGACGAACCACCACCAGCCAACACTGGTAAAATATCTCAATTATTATGCGCGAAATGTCATAGCATGACAACCAACCCCTGCGACAATCACCTGCTTAACAACGCTACGAGTGAGCTGGCAAACGAAACCGCCATACATCGGTCAGCCGCGCAAGCACTGGTGTTTGATGCACCCGCCATGCCTGCTGACTTAAGCGACTGGTTCTACGACCCGCTCGGCATGCGATAATGACGCGAATGATGCTGGCCGGATATAGGTATAGTATGTGATGCCGATAAACGAAACGAATAGACTTCTGTATTAGGTTTGCAAAGTATTTGGTTCAGAAAGGAAGAATCTAGTGAGTCGTACTGTCAACGCCGCAATGATTGGCTTAGGCTTCGGGGCCGAATTTATCCCCATTTACAAATCGCACCCCCACGCGGATGTCACCGCCATCTGTCGCCGCAATGCAGCCGAGTTAAACAAGTCTGGCGATCAATTTGGAATCGACAAGCGGTACACGGACTACGACCAAGTGCTGGCGGACCCGGATATCGACTTCGTACACATCAACAGTCCAATCCCAGATCATGCATGGATGTCGCTCAAAGCGCTTGACGCGGGCAAACACGTGATGTGTACAGTCCCCATGGCAACGACGATTGAGGAATGCCGGCAGATCGTTGACAAAGTGAAGCAAACCGGCTTGAAGTACATGATGGCTGAAACCGTCGTTTACAGTCGCGAGTTTCTGTTTATCAAAGAACTTTACGATAAAGGCGAGCTGGGAAAGATCCAACATCTCGCTGCGTCTCACCCACAGGACATGGACGGCTGGCCAAGCTATTGGGAAAAGATGATTCCCATGCATTATGCAACCCATGTGGTTAGCCCCTGCCTGGGACTTGTCGATGGGTTAGCCGAGTACGTGAGCTGCTTCGGATCCGGAACAGTGCGCGACGATATTGCTCAGAAATCCGGCAATTCGTTTGCCGTAGAAACTTGCCATATCAAGATTAAGGACACTGACCTGACGGCTCATATTTGGCGGTTCCTATACGACGTTGCACGACAATACCGCGAAAGTTTTGACGTGTACGGCACGAAGAAAAGTTTCGAATGGACGCTGGTGGAAAACGAGCCCCATGTCATCCATACAGCGAAGAAACCGGAGCACGAAATCCCTGAGAAGGTCGAAGTCCCTGATTACGCGCATCTGCTGCCAAAAGAGATTCAGAAATACACGCTGCCTGCTGAGATTCACGATGCCCAGCATCTGTCGTTCATTCAAGGTGGTGGTCATGGCGGTTCACATCCACATTTGGTGCATGAGTTCATATCGGCCGTTTTGGAAGACCGTGATCCGCGCCCCAATGCAGTGACCAGTGCCAACTGGACGTGCGTTGGGATTTGCGCCCACGAGTCGGCGACCAAGGGCGGTGAGATCGTCCGGCTACCAGAGTTTACGCTCGGCGAATGAGAACCCTATTTCGATAACACGAGACCAACCATGAATACAAATGCGTCGCCAATTGGTGGCAAGTCGCCACAAACTCCTTGGCTTTCCGTGCCGCCTACTCGCTATGCTCTTACTCGCTGGCTGGGCATCCTCATTTGCGGGCTCATCGCTGCAGCTCCGGCAGCAGCCGCCGACTAACCCTGCTGTTTATGGGTGACAACGGGCACCATCTACCGGCGCGACGATTTCAAGAACTTGCACCGGCCTTGGCCGAACGCGGTATCGAGCTGAAATACACCGACCGCATGGAAGATATCAATGCACAAACGCTTTCGACCTTTGACGGCCTCGTGTTATATGCCAATATCGACCGAATCGGCGACACTCAGGCAAAAGCATTGTTGGATTTTGTCGCTAGTGGCAAGGGATTCATCCCGCTGCACTGCGCCACATTTTGCTGGCGCAACAATCCAGATATCGTGGCCCTCATGGGAGGCCAGTTTCTGCGACACGGCGGGCAGGTCTTTACGACGCAGATCGCCGCTCCAGACCATCCAATCATGAAGGGCTACGGCAGCTTTTCCAGTTGGGATGAGACCTATATCCATCACTTACACAACGAAAAGAATCGCACAATTCTGGAATACCGCGTGGCCGGAGAGCAAGCGGAAGGAAACCAGCAAGAGCCGTGGACCTGGATCCGAACCCACGGACAAGGACGCGTTTTCTACACCGCTTGGGGGCACGACCAACGAACCTTTAGTAATCCTGGCTTTCACAACTTGGTGGAACGCGGAATCCGCTGGGCCTGTGGTGATGACCCTGCCAGCGTGCCGGCGTTTCTTGCAGACCGAGCATTCGTGGCACCGCCAATGACGCCCCAACGCAAGGATGTGGCCGAGTTCGAGTACGTCGATGTGGGACCCAAGATTCCGAATTACACTCCCAGTCGACAATGGGGAACCCAAGGCGATCCCAAAACCTTGATGCAAAAGCCACTCCCATCCGAGGAGTCGATCAAACACTTCGTCACGCCAGAAAATATGACCGTGCGTTTGTACGCCGACGAGCAAAACTTCCAGGCGAAACCCATTGCGATGAACTGGGACGAACGCGGAAGACTGTGGGTTTGCGAGACGGTCGATTATCCCAATGAACTTGGTGGCAATCGCGATCGCATTCGCATTTGCGAGGACACCGATGGGGACCACGTGGCGGATAAATTTACTGTCTTTGCGGAAGGACTAAGCATCCCTACCGCGATCGTAATCGTGCGTGGCGGTGCCGTGGTGCAGAATGGTAGCGAGACGATCTACCTGAAAGACACCAACGGAGATGATGTTGCTGACGAAAATACGACGCTGATCACCGGCTGGGGGATTGGTGATACTCACGGTGGTGTCAGCAATTTCCGCTACGGATTGGACAACTGGATCTGGGCCATGCAGGGCTACAACAACAGCTCGCCCGAGTTCGCCGGGAAAAAGGCTCAGTCCTTTCGACAGGGTTTCTGGCGATTCAAATTATCCCAATCCAATCCCCCACAAGTCACCGACTTAGAGTTTGTTCGGTCCAGTGACAACAACACATGGGGGCTTGGCATCAGCGAAGAGGGCCTGATTTTTGGATCAACGGCCAACCACAACCCTAGCATGTTTGTGCCTATTCCCAACCGTTACTATGAACGCGTTCGCGGCTGGGCACCAAAAACGTTGAGATCGATTGCCGACTCCCACTTGTTTGCACCGATTACCGACAAAGTTCGTCAGGTTGACCACCATGGCGGTTACACGGCTGGCGCAGGTCATGCGTTGTACACGGCCCGAGCGTTTCCTCAGCAATGGTGGAACCAAACGGCGTTCGTTTGCGGTCCGACCGGCCACCTCGTGGGCACCTTCGTACTGCGCCGTGACGGAGCCCAGTACACCTCGAGCAGCCCAACCAATTTGTTGGCCAGCGATGACGAATGGAGTGCCCCGATCATGGCCGAAGTTGGGCCGGACGGTGCGGTATGGGTCATCGATTGGTACAACTATATTGTGCAGCACAATCCAACTCCGCAGGGCTTCAAGACGGGCAAAGGCGCCGCGTACGAAAGCGAACTGCGAGACAAAAAGCACGGGCGAATATATCGAGTCGTAGCAACAGAAGGCAACCACCATCGGCTGCACGAGTTTAGCAGTCTCGCCGACGCCTCGAACGAACAACTAGTATCTACACTCAAGCATCCGTCGTTTCCATGGCGGCTGCAAGCGCAACGTCTATTGATCGAACGCGGAGCTGACGACGTACTGCAACCGTTGCTCGTGTTGCTGAACGACGAATCCGTGGACGAAATTGGTCTGAATCCCGGAGCAATCCATGCCTTGCATACGCTCAATGGTCTCGGCTATATCAAATTGAGTCCCGATTACAAAGCTGCAGGGCATGTCACCACTGGGCTCGAACTAGCTCTGAGGCATCCGTCTGCAGGCGTGCGGCGAAGTGCCTGTGCAGTGCTGCCACGCGACGAGTTTGGATTGGCACTGCTGCTCGCCCATCGTCAACTACTGCGTGATAGCGATGTTCAAGTAAAGCTGCAGGCGATTCTTGCTCTGGCCGACATGCCAGCTTCGGCTGAGGCAGGAACAATCGTCGCTGAACTTTCCTCCGCAGAGTCCGATGAAGTACTCATCGACGCATTGACTTCGGCTGCCGCCACACACGCGATCGCTTTTCTTGGCCAAGTTGCCTCGAGCCAGGGGCAGCCTGCTGAGGCGGTGTTGCGCATCACTCGGCAAGTCACCGAGCACGTAGCCCGCGCGCGTCCAGATGCTGAGAGCCTGCAGCGCATTGTCACCAACTTGGGCGATACGAATCCCGCGCTCACTACGCCAATTCTTGATGGTTTGACCCAAGGTCTACCTGCGAACTACAAAGTCACGTCCACCAAGTCGCTCGACGAAACTTTTGTCCATGCATTTGAGAACAGCGACGGTACCACGAAGGGCAAGCTGTTGCGATTGGCCTCCCGTGTGGGTGTCGCGGCGCTCGACTCCTACGCCCAAGAAATCGTCGACGCGTTGGTTGCCATCGTCGAAGACGTCGATGCGGGAGCAGAAAAACGCGGAGCGGCAGCGCGAGATCTGGTTGGCCTGCGACTGGCGGACAGAAATGCCGTCGAGACGGTCGTCGGCCAAATGACACCACAGACCCCACCGGACGTTGTGGAAGCGCTGACAGATTCCCTGCGGCTCAGCGAAGCAATAGCCGGAGGTGAAGTCATTATCGAAAACTTGCCATCCATGACGCCTGGCACAAAAGCCTCCGCAATCGCAGTGATGCTTAGTAAACCGACCTGGGTTAAATCGCTATTGGCCGCTGCTGAGTCCAACACCTTCGACCTGAACGATTTAACTCTTGAACAAAAGCAAGCATTGCGAACTTTTCCCGATCGCGCGTTGCGCACCTCGGCCGAAAAGTTGCTTGCGATGGACGGAGGCTTGCCCGACGCCGATCGCGAAAACGTGCTGCAGTCGCTCCTACACCTGACGGAAAAAACCGGTGACGTGGATGCGGGGCGCGAAGTGTTCAAAAAGGTTTGCGCGGCCTGTCATCAACATGGTGAACTCGGACAGAAGATCGGACCTAACCTCACCGGCATGTCCGTGCATCCCAAAGCCGAGTTGCTTACGCACATCATCGATCCTTCACGCAACGTGGAAGGAAACTATCGACTCTACAATGTACTGACCGCCGATGGCAGGGTTATCAGTGGCATGTTGGCGGGAGAAACTCGCACATCCATTACCATTGTTGATTCGCAAGCCAAACAGATCAACGTAGCTCGTGAAGACATCGACGACCTGATCGCCTCGCGCAAATCGGTAATGCCAGAAGGATTCGAAAAGCAGATTTCCGAACAGCAGATGATCGACTTACTCGAATTCTTGACCGAAAAGGGACCGTACATCCCGCTACCGCTCGACAAAGTTGCAACGGCAATCAGCACGAAGGGACTATTTCATGATGGAGACAATGGCCCCGATCGGATGATCTTTGAGGACTGGAAACCCAAAGTCTTTAATGGTGTTCCCTTTATGCTGATTGACCCACAAGGGAAGTCTCAGCCCAATATCGTTCTGCTGTACGGTCCGAATGGCAGCCTCCCGCCACAAATGCCAAAATCGGTTTCCATTCCTTGTGGAACGCCTGCTAGGGCCATTCACTTGCTAAGTGGCGTTGGTGGTTGGAATTTTCCGTTCGATAACCGCAAGACCGTTTCGATGATCGTAAGACTCACCTACGAGGATGGATCCCCCGAAGATCACAAGCTGATCAACTCGGTACATTTCGCGGATTACATCCGTCGTGTCGACGTTCCTGGCAGCGAGTTTGCATGGATGCTTGGCAATCAGCAAATCCGCTACTTGAAGGTTGTGCCTGAGCGATCCCAAACCATCAAGAACATCGAACTCGTAAAAGGTGAAGACAACAGCGCTCCCATCGTGATGGCTCTCACCGTGGAACGACTGGGCGACAAGTAGCTTTCGAGTAGTCTTGAAGATTCAACGACAATCCAAAGCGGCCATGCGAAACTCCGAGCTACGTCTGGACCGCGAGCGACAAGCGATCAACTTGCGGACTTGGGAGCCGCAGGTTTGTCACCACGCGGAGGCCTGAATCCCATGGACTGAAACTCCTTTAATTCGACCGTGCTGGGGAGCTTAACCAGGGCGATTGAATCGTAGCCGATAAAGACTTTTCGCGCTCCGAATGCGTCGGGAGCGGCGCGCTCCAGCAGCACAATGTTACCCGCCACTAGAAAATTATCGAACCAAAGCGATTCGCCCTGTTTCGAGAGCACCGATCCACGCCGCTCCAAATGGGTTGGCCAATTATCAAAAAGTGCCCGCCAAGACTCAGCAGTTTCCATGGATCGCTCTCCTAAAGACGGTGCTTTGCTTACCTGCCGACTACCGATGGCAAGTAATGCCATTTCGCTTACTTATTTTCTCGAACAATGCTTAGTGGCTTCCCCTGCAACGAACGGCTATGTCGAGTTTGTACCGCTAAGTGTATTTTTACGCAATGAAGGTCATTTCCGAGCCAGAATGGAGTATTTGTCAGAGCTTGGGATCGACCCATCGGCGGGGGTGCAGTACTTAGGCGTTGACGAAATGGCCAGTGCGCGGCTATTATTTTGAGTTCTCGAACCTGCACAAAGTGTTGGCAGGGGTACATTTTCTCATTTTGGTTTGCATAGATGGCCGAAGACCCGCTTGAGGGGTCTGTGCACGTTTTTACGCGGCATGGCTAGCAAACACGCAAGAAAGGTCTGTAGATTTCTGATGGAAGGCGAATTTGTAAAGAAATTGGTCGAAGCTGGCGTGCATTTTGGTCACCGCAAAAGCCGCTGGAATCCCAAAATGAAGCCGTATATTTACGGCCACAAGAACTCAATTCACATTCTCGATATTCGAGAAACCCTGCGCGGCCTTCTGCGGGCCAAGAAATATTTGAACCAAGTTGCGGCTGGCGGAAGTTTGGTCCTATTCGTCGGAACTAAGCGGCAGGCTTCGGAGACGGTCCAAGAGCAAGCCGAACGCTGTGGCATGCCCTTTGTCGCCGAGCGATGGTTGGGCGGTGCGTTGACCAACTTCCGTACGATTCGCAGCCGTTTGACGCGTCTCGAAGAACTCGAAAAGATCATGAATTCGGATGACATTAATTCGTATTCCAAGAAGATGCAGTCGGCTCTAAATCGCGAGTATCGCAAGATCTATCGCAACCTGAACGGTCTACGTAGCATGAACCGTCTACCTGAGTGTCTGGTCATCGTCGACCCATCCAAAGAACGCAACGCCGTTCGCGAGGCCCGCCGGCTGGGCGTTACGACGTTAGCATTGATCGATACCGATTCCGATCCCGAATCGATCGATTTGCCGATCCCTGGCAATGATGACGGCATCCGCTCTATCGAATTGATCCTGTCACAGCTGGCTGACGCCGTGCTGGCTGGAAAAGCGGAAAATCCGGAGTTGCAAAAGAAAGCCGAAACGGAATCGCAAGCCGAAGTTGTCACACAAGTATAGCCAGGCTTGGCGATTCATTCTTGGTCCCTGCGTGACTGACGCAGGGACATTCGATCGTTGCCCTGCACGCTCTAGATCACTACGCCGACGCTGCGGTGCGCGTTCGAACAGTATTCCCATAAACCCTATCACCAACTTTCGCATACCAGTTGGAGCACAAACATGAGTGAAATTACAGCCGCCAAGGTCAAAGCATTTCGTGAGCGAACAGGCTTGCCATTGATGGAATGCAAATCGGCCCTGACTGAAGCCGGCGGGGACGAAGAAAAGGCAGTTGCCATTCTGCGCGAGCGTGGCGAAAAGCTAGGCGACAAGCGGGCCGACCGTGAAACCGCCTTCGGTCGCTTCGGACTTTTCTGTGGCATCGATAAGCAAAGTGGTGCGATCGTCGAGCTGAAATGCGAAAGCGCCCCGGTTACTCAAAACGAAGAGTTCATTCAACTAGCTGACGCCATGGCTGAAGCGTTGGCCAAAAGCGACAAAGTCATTGCGACGGGTGATGAACTACTCGAGCTGGCGTCGCCAAACAAGCCGGGCATGACCATCGGTGAGCAGAAAGCCGAATTGTTCAATCGCATCCGCGAAAAGTTTGATGTAGGTCGATTCTCCAAGTTTGATGGCACTTGCGGTGGCTACTCGCACAACAGTGGCACGGTCGCGGGAGTGCTTCTGCAAGTCGAAGGTGGATCGGACAACGCCGCCAAAGACGTTGCCATGCATATCGCCGCCATGCGCCCTGCAGCCCTCAATGCAGAAGAGCTCGACCAGGCGGATATCGAAAAGGAACGTGAGTTCCTGCGATCTGCCGCGCTGAAAGAAGGCAAGCCAGAGAACATCGTGGATAAGATGGTCGAAGGCCGCTTGCGCCAGTTCTTTGCTGAGAAAGTTCTGCTCGAACAACCATTCGTAAAAGACGACAAGCAAACCGTCGGTCAGTACGTTAAGAGCAGCGGCATGGAAGTCAAGAAATTTGTAGTCTATGTGCTTGGCCAAGCCTAATGGGCTGCAGCCTAGCGAGTCTGTAGCAAACTAGTGGGGCGGTAGCGGAAGTCGTCAAGACTTCCGCTGCCCTTCAGACCCTGTAAGCCGTATCCCTGTAAGCCGTATCATAGTGCATTGGGATTCGCCACTATCCCCCTGCGTCGAGATTCGCAGGCAGGGGGCGCTCGCGGGTCTCCCCATACCTTTTCCGCAGTCAGGCTGGTAGACGCCGTGGCCGAAATTTGCCACGATAGAAGGCCTCACTAAACTTCGGATACTCCAAAAAGATAGTCTTTTATGGCTGATAGCGACCCTGCCTCTAGTCAACCCGTCTATCGTCGCGTCATTCTCAAACTTTCCGGCGAAAGCCTGTGTCGCGCAGGCGAACGCGGTATCAATATGGAAGAAGTGTGCGCGATTGGCGCACAAGTCAAACAAGCGCACGAGTTGGGTTGCCAAATCGGCTTGGTCGTTGGCGGTGGCAATATACTTCGCGGCGCCCAGTTTAAGACGTCCAGCGGTGCCAATATCGAAGAAGCCACGGCACACTACATGGGCATGTTGGCTACGGTCATCAACGCGCTGGCCTTGCAGGAAGGTCTGGAAAGCGTAGGTTGTCAAACGCGTGTCATGTCAGCGATTCGCATGGATGGAGTCTGCGAGCCATTTATTCGCCGCCGCGCGATTCGCCACATGGAAAAAGGACGCATTGTCGTATTGGCTGCTGGTACCGGCAGTCCGTTTGTGACAACCGATACGGCGGCAACGCAACGAGCACTTGAGTTGGGGGCGGACATTGTCCTCAAGGCGACGCGGGTCGACGGAGTTTACAGTGAAGACCCCGAGAAGAACCCTCACGCAATTCTGTATCGGGAACTGGACTACGATACGGTGATCAATCAGAATTTGCGCGTCATGGATGGCACTGCGATCACGCAATGCCGCGAGCATAAAATGCCTGTGATTGTGTTTAATTTCAAGAAAGAGGGCAACATCGTTCGGGCGGTTTCTGGTGGGCGCGTAGGTACACGCATCGGCGAAAAGTGTGACACTTAAAGTTGCGGCCTGCGATGTGCCTAGGACGCATGACAGGTTTTCAGGTTTGACTTAGTTTTCTTACAACAGGATCGGTGCTATGAGTGTAGATGAAGTATTAATGGATGCCGAAGAGCGAATGGAGAAAGCTATCAGCGTATTGAAGCATGCGCTCAGTGGCATTCGCACCGGCCGCGCGACTCCTGGCTTGGTCGATAGTGTCCGCGTCGAAGCCTATGGTTCGCAAAGTCCCTTGAAACAGCTGGCGTCTATCGGCGCTCCAGAGCCCAACCAGCTTGTGATTCGTCCCTACGATGCAGGTACAATCAAAGATATCGAAAAAGCTATCGTGGCTAGCGACCTGGGACTCAATCCACAGAACGATGGCAAGATCATTCGCATTAACATTCCGCCCCTTAGCGCCGACGTGCGCAAGAAGATGGTGGCGCGCATAAAGGACCTAGCCGAAGAAGCCAAGATTGCCGTCCGTGCCATCCGCCGCGATGCCAATAAAGCGATTGAAACCGCCGAAAAAGACAAAGAGATCGGTGAGGATGATCGCGATCGCCTTAAGGAAGATGTGCAGGAGTTGACCAAGAAATACGAAGGCGAGGCCACCGAATCGGCCAAAGCACGCGAAGCCGATGTTATGGAGGAGTAGGCTCTGCAAGAGCCAAAACCATTGTTCGATCCCCAGGGAATGGAGCCATGCCCACAATTCGGCAACTGCCTGCCAGCCTAGTCAACAAGATTGCGGCAGGCGAAGTGATCGAGCGCCCAGCGAGTGTCGTAAAGGAACTACTCGAGAATAGTATCGACGCGGGCGCTACGAGTGTCGAACTTGCTATCGAAGGTGGCGGAACCGAACTGATTCGCATCAGTGACAACGGCTGCGGGATTGCTCCTGAACAAATTCCGCTGGCTGTTGCTAGTCATGCGACCAGCAAACTGGAGAAAGCCGATGATCTTTTCGATGTACATACGCTCGGCTTTCGCGGCGAAGCTCTGGCATCCATTGCTGAAATCAGCCATCTTACGCTGCGGACCCGAACTCCTGATTCCGATTCGGGCTTCGAGTTAAATGTGCGCGGTGGCGAGTCCACGGCCATCTCGCCCGTCGGTTGTTCCGTCGGGACGACGATAGAAGTGCGACACCTGTTTTTCAACACACCGGTTCGCCGCAAATTCATGCGCACCGCGTCGACAGAAGCTGGCCATATTACCGAAGCCTTTACGCGCATTGCGTTGGCCTTTCCCCATGTGCAAATGACGATGACCAGCGGTACGCGGACCCAGTACGAGCTGCCCGCTACCGACTCTTGGAAAGAACGTATCCATGCCTTCTTCGGTGATGAAATTGCCGATTCTCTATTGGCTGTCGAAAGCCAACAGGAGACAGCTCGCTTGGCCGGCTACGTGGCTGATCCATCGGTCAGCCGTAGCAACAATCGCATGCAATATCTCTTCTTGAATGGTCGACACATTCGCGATCGCTCGCTGCAACACGCGTTGAGCGAGGCCTATCGTGGACTGCTAATGGTTGGCCGCTTTCCCGTTTGCTTCTTGCGTTTGGAGATACCGCCACAACAAGTCGACGTAAATGTGCATCCGACGAAAATGGAGGTGCGTTTCCAAGAGGGCGGCAAACTCTACAGCCAACTTCTCCAGACACTACGCCATCAGTTCTTAACTACCGACTTAACGGCGCGCGCCCGCCATGTGCCCGGTCCCGTACCAACTGGCTTGCGGCAGCCGACGGGAACCAACCAGAGCGAACCGCAAGTACTCGCTTCAATGGCACCGGCTATGCGCGATGAAAATCGGTGGCAGGACCATTCGGAGCGGATGCTGCAAGTCCAACCAACCACTCGCCTGAATCTAACCGACTCGATTCCCGCCTTTCGGCCATTCCCTGATCGCAGCTCGTTGGCTACCCCACCAAGTCACGCCGGACCGCAGACTTTCAGCGACTTGCCACCAGGCGCAGAGCCTTGGGTGGCGACGGACGAGCCGAATTTCAATCCCGAGTCTACTCGGACTGACGCAGCGCACACTCCAGCTACCACCGAGCTTGCTGCCAGCAACCAACCGACCGCCTGTCACCTGGGATTTCAAGTTCATAATCGCTATCTCATCACTCAAGATGAGCAAGGTATGGTGGTCGTCGACCAACACGCATTGCATGAGCGGATCCTATACGAACAGTTACGTCAGAAAACCGAACAACGTGCACTTGAGACACAACAACTGCTCGTGCCTGAACCGATAGACTTGACGCCTTCGGAAGCTGCCGCCGCGCTGGACTCCAAAGAGCTACTGACCAAGATTGGTATCGAAATTGAACCGTTCGGGGGCGACACGATCTTAATGACCAGCTACCCAGCCATGCTGGCCAACATGCGGCCAGCCGAAGTGCTGCGGCAAGTTCTCGAACCGCTCATGTCGGGCGGGAAGGAGCCCAGCGCACGGGATCTGCTCGACGATCTGCTGCACATGATCGCTTGCAAGGCTGCGATTAAGGCTGGTGACAAGCTGTCTGCCGAAGAAGTCACAGCACTGCTGGAACAACGCTACCACTACCAAGATACGCATCACTGTCCACACGGTCGGCCAACTGCACTATTCTTCAGTCGAGAGCAACTCGATAAAATGTTCAAACGCACGTAGACTTCGAAAAAATGCTATCTTGTTAACGCAAGTTAGTTGGACAACATTCGGAGGCGTGCACAGGCAGCCGAAACCCGACAAGATTCACTTCCTGTCTATCTTTAACGTTTAATCATTTGATTTCACTAGAGTGACTGAATACGATGCGAAATACAACGGCTGTGGTGCTGGCTGGTGGAAAAGGTACGCGGCTTGAGCCACTTACGCTCGACCGCGCCAAACCAGCCGTTCCATTCGGGGGCAACTATCGAATCGTCGATTTCGTGTTATCCAACGCCATCAACTCCGGACTGCGACGTCTGTTGGTGCTGACCCAGTACAAGGCGCTTAGCCTCGATCGCCACATCAACCTCGGCTGGCGACAATACTTCTGCGCAGAACTAGGTGAATTCTTGGATGTAGTTCCGCCACAACAGCGTATCGACGAGCAGTGGTACCAAGGCACGGCTGACGCAGTTTATCAAAACATCTTTGTCATTGAGAAAGATCGGCCTGAGTATGTGATTATTTTGGCCGGAGATCACATCTACAAGATGAACTACATGTCGATGATTGAGTTCCATAAGGAAATGGACGCAGACTTGACTGTGGGAGCTCTGCGCGTCGACCGCGAATCGGCGAAAAGTTTCGGTGTCATCCAGGTGGACCAGCAGCATCGCATTACCGGATTCCAAGAAAAACCCTGCGATCCAATCACCATGCCCGGCGATGATGCCCATTGCTTCGCATCGATGGGGATCTACGTCTTTACGGCTAGATTCCTGTTCGAGCAACTTTGTCGCGATGCCACCGAAACCAAGAGCCACCACGACTTCGGGAAAGATATCATTCCCGCCATCATCGACTCACAACGCGTCTTTGCATTTCCCTTCCGCGATGAAAACCGTAAAACAGAGGCTTACTGGCGCGACGTAGGTACGATTGACGCCTACTACGAAGCCAACATGGATTTGATTGAGGTCGATCCACTGTTGAATTTGTACGACCAAGATTGGCCGATCCGTACCCTCCAGCCCAATTTGCCGCCGCCGAAATTTGTATTCGGCAGCGATGGTGACCCAGATCGTTGTGGCCAAGCCATTGATAGCATTGTTTGTCCCGGCACGATTCTAAGCGGTGGTAAGGCAAAACGGAGCGTAATTAGCTCCGATGTCCGCATCAATAGCTATGCTTCCGTGGAAGACAGCATCGTCTTTCAAGGGGTCGATATCGGCCGCCATGCAAGAATACGGCGAGCGATTATCGACAAGGATGTTAGCATTCCGGCAGGAATGGAAATTGGCTACGATTCAGAGCTCGATCGTCGGCGCGGATTTACGATCAGCCCTGGTGGTATTGTGGTTATTTCACGCAATGATAGTCCGTCAACGGTCGATGATGCTTTACTGGCAGATCCACCGACGACCGTTTATCGCTAGGAAGGCTGCCCCTTTTCGAACACAGCCTGTTTGAAAAAGCCGTTTCCCAGACACAGGACGCGCAACGTGCCCCCGAATGCTCCAATTTTCCTGCTAGGCCTCGTTGTCGGCACCGTTTTGCTAGCCATCGGGCTCCTCCTGGGCTTCTGGTTTGGCCGGAAAAGCGGCGCGACAGGAGATGTGGTCGACCGGCAGCAATTCTTAACCTTCCTGCGCAACTTATCGAATTGGACCAACGAGTTCTCGGGGGACGTCACTAGATATCAATCGCAATTGTCAAATATCAACGAGCGAGCCATCGGAAGCAAAGCAGCAGGCAGTCAAGAAGTAGTGGACTTGCTGGCGCAAATTATGACAGCCAACCGGCAACTGCAAGAACGGCTCGAGTCTGCTGAGCAGAGGCTGGAGTCGCAAACAGATCAAATTTCTAACTACCTGACCGAAGCTCGTACCGACGGCTTGACAGGACTGTTCAATCGTCGCGCCTTCGACAAAGCCACAGATGAACTATTTGCGGATTGGCAGAAAAAGGAGCAAGCTTTTTCCCTGGGGTTAATCGACATCGATCACTTCAAGCAGATCAACGATACATACGGACATCCCGCTGGCGACGCAGTACTCAAGCATATTTCTAATACCCTGCAAACTGAACTACACCAGTCCGTCTGCGTTGCACGTTATGGCGGTGAAGAATTTGCGATGCTCACTTTGGCTTCGGCTGAAGACGCCGCAGCGGCACTGGATCAGTTGCGCAGCGCGGTGTGCAAGCTCGAGATCAAGCACGATGACCAGCTCATCGCTGTTACGCTCAGTGCGGGTGTTAGTCGCATTGAGCCGGATGACAAAATTGGCAAACTGGTGCGTCGCGCGGACGAAGCCCTGTATGCCGCCAAACTCGGCGGACGAAATCGAGTCTACTTGCACGACGGCGCTATCTGCCGGCTCATCACCCAGATCCTTCCCGAAGCCCTGGTCCCGCAGACACAATCTTCCGAGCCCCTAACGCGCGCCCAAGCCCAAGCCGCGGACGAAACACTTGCCAGGCAGACGCGGGTCCAAGAACGTCTCAAACGGATCGTCGAAGAAGAGTCTCAACGGATCGCCGAACGCACCTAGGCTGTTATCTTGGCTTTAGGACTCTAGAATCGAGTGAATTGGAATGCAAATCTGCACCGATCGCTCACTATTCTAGCTCGTCAAAACCGACCGCATCCGAGCTTGGGCGTGCCAATTCATTAGGCATGAACTTTGCGCGAAATCCGTCCGCGACGAGAAATACTCCCGCCACCACAGCTCCTCCCAGATAGCCAGCGAACAATCCAAAAGGTGCAGAACACAATGCACCTAGCGCTGCCGAGATGAACGCGCTGCCTTCCAAAAGCCCCACGCTTGTGCCCACAATGATCCACACGACCGGACCAGCAATGATGGATGCCAAACGCGGAAGGTTGCCCTCAAACAGAGCCAATTGAGCCACTGCAATCCCTGTGACATAGGCGGCGATTACTGCAGTAGTGGCAGCAGTGCCTTCACCAAGTGCCGGTTTGAGAAATTGAATGCCACCAAACAGCAATGCGAAAGCCAGCGTAATCGCCAGCAAAGTAAACAAGTCGAACACACGTGGCGCGCCGTACGCTTCGCTTCCAAACGCTTGCTTGAGGACGTCCAAGCCGGTCTCTTGCAATCCACGTCCATGAACCCCGCTGGGATAACCGATGTTGTATCCCATTCCGTTGGATCTAACCGGATCCCATCCGTCGTGAAACACAATTGGCGGTTCCATTGAACCCGCTGACGTGACTCGCGGCAGCTCACTCATGATCTGTGCTTCCACGGGGCCTGCACTGGGCTGCGTGGAGCTTTCCTCATGGCTGCCGGACGATGGATCCAAAGGGCCATCTGACCGCAACTCGCTATCTGCTGATTCTGCCATTGAGATTTCGCCTGTCAGACCTCTTTAACCTCGCGGCTCGCATTTCCATGTCAGTGGGATATTCAGTGTAAGCCACGCAAAGCAACACTGCTATGACGGTCCGGCTCGATCGTTGAATTGTTGGTTTTCGGCTAGCCGAGGGCCGCGAAAGGCGAAGCAGCTTGCTAGAATTCATAGAAGCGTATCACGCCCCCACCCATCCCACCGCTTCGAGTAAAACGCAGTAGAAAGGCTCTTACGAGATGACTGACCAATGCAAAGAAACCGGCAACCTACCACGACGCAAGTTTCTGTCGACGACGATTATTGCTGGTGGTGCCGTGGTTGCTCCGTATATTGTGCCAGCTTCCGCTTTGGGATTAGGCCCAAACGCGGCAGCCTCTGAGCGAATCACGCTCGGCGTGATCGGAATTGGACCGCGATGCACTTATGATCTAACTTCGATTCTGAAGTTGCCCGACGTGCAATGCGTGGCGATCGCTGATGTTCAGGAATCGCGTCGACAAGCTGGCAAAAAGCTAGTCGACGAGCACTACGGAAATACGGACTGTCGCCTGTACCGCGACTTCCGTGAGTTGCTTGCGCGCGACGACATTGACGCCGTATTGATTGCCACAGGTGATCGCTGGCATGCGGCTGCGTCGATCATGGCCGCCGAGGCTGGCAAGGATGTATACAGCGAGAAACCATGTGGAATCACTATTACCGACTGTCAGCGCATCTCAGAAGTGTTTGGACAGACCAAGCGGATTTTCCAAGCTGGTACCCAGCGACGCAGTGTGCCCAACTTTGTCGAAGCCGTCAAGCTGGCTCAGGGCGGGCGACTCGGCAAGCTTCAGGAGTTGCAAGCCACCGTGTACGTGCCAACGCTCGACAACACTTGGCTACCGGCAGAGCCCACGCCAGACAAAGAAACATGCGACTGGAATATGTGGTTGGGCCCCGCTCCGTGGCGTCCCTACAATGCAAAGTACGTTGAGGGCCGCTGGCGCGGGCAGTATGACTTTGACAGCGGTGCTCGACTCTTGGACTGGGGAGCTCATACAATTGACTTATGCCAATGGGCCAACCAAGCCGATGACACGCTACCCATCGAGTACACTCCTAGCGCCACCAACATAGCCTGCAAGTATGCCAATGGAGTCAAACTTCTCATCGATTTCCTGGAGGAACCATTCGGTGATCGCGGGCCGCGCTGGCTAACGCGGCTCGGCACATGTCCAGTGCGTTTTATCGGCGAAGAAAGTTCCGTTGAAACGGGCGACGAAGGCGAAATAGTGGCCTCCTCTCCTACGCTGCAAAAAGAGCTGTCCACGATCAAACGCGTGCGCGGTCTCGACGTCTCGGAGCACGCGCGAAATTTCTTTGATTGCGTCAAGAGCCGTGAGCAGACGATCTGCAATCCAACCGTCATGCGTCGTTCCCACATTGCCTGTCACGCAGCCGCCTTGGCTTGGATCTTGAATCGTCCACTTACGATCGACCCGAAGACCGAAGAGTTTGTCGGGGATGAAGAAGCCAATCGCCTGCGCAGCCGAGCTGCACGCAACTGGGCTTAAGAACTTGCGGAGTGCGCTAGGGCACTGCTCTTGCTTGTAGCGGAAGTCGCCACGACTTTCGATTCTACCTCGAGCGCATCACCCAAAACTACTTGGCGGTCAACAGAGGGTCATCCATGGCCAGCATCAGCTTGTGCAATTCCGCCTTTAGTTCGCGGATTACCCCAGCGTATTCGGGGTGATCCGCAAGGTTGATCTGCTCCTGCGGGTCGTCGACAACATTGAACAACAAGTAGTGTTCCCCCGCCGGATAGTAAATCAACTTGTACTCTCCTTGGCGAATCATCCGTTGCTTATTCATTTCGTAAGCGCCGTAGATTGCCGGATATTGTTGCTTTCGGTCACCGCGGACCAACGGAAGTAGACTCTGAAATTCGACATGCGCGGGTTGCTCGATGTTCGCCAATTCAAGTGCCGTAGCAACGAAGTCCTGCACATAAACGGGAGTATCGATTTGCTGGTTAGCGGGAATACCCGGCCCAACCAAGATGAGCGGTGCCTTCATGCTGTGCTCATACATGCTCTGCTTGCCCAATAGGCCATGCTGTCCACAAGCCAGCCCATGGTCGGCCGTCATCACGATGTAGGTGTTGTCCGCTTGCCCCGTGCGTTCCAAATCATGCAGGATCTTGCCAATCTGCGCGTCCAAATGGGAGATCAGCGCGTAATACTCTTGACGATGTAACTGCACCGCCGCGCGCGTTCTCGGCCAAGGTGCGAGTTTTTCATCGCGCAGTCCCTTTCCGGCGCCCATCACTTCCATGAATGGATTTTCTGGCATGAAGTTGCTGGGAATTTGTATCTTCTCACGTTCATACATTTCGACGAATTCGCGAGGACTCTGCCGCGGATCGTGCGGAGCGTTGAACGCCAGATACATGTAGAACGGTGCGTCCGTCTTGGCTGCTTGCTCCAGGAACACGCGGCCGTCGTCCGCTAATACTTCGCTCCAGTGCTGGCCACCCTCCCAGAATCCGCCGAGCGACGGGTCCCACGGGCTCCAATTGCCAAGGTCATTCGGCCGACTGTAGCTAGATGGAGTATCCTTGGGCATACCCGGACGAATATGTGTGACATGATCATAAATCTTGCCAGCCTCGATACTCACATGCCACTTGCCAGAGATAAACGTTTCATAACCGGCAGTACTAAAAAGTTGCGGTATCATGCGTTCGGCTTCAGCTTCAACAGCCAACTTCGAATGCACCGCATGTGCTCTCCAAATGAATCTTCCGGTATTCATCATGGTACGACTGGCAATACAGATCGCTCCATTCCAACCACCCATGTTGTAGGCATTGGTAAAGGCCACTCCACGCCGCGCCAAACGATCAAGATTCGGCGTCATCACTTCCCTATTGCGTCCCAAGGCGGCGATCGTATCGAAGCATTGATCGTCAGTGAATAGCAGAAGGATATTTGGCCGTTCGTCGGCGGCGCGCAGACTACTTGTTGAGGCCAGGATGAGAAGTAAGAAGCAAGCAGTTGCCCAGCGAAGCATAGCGCGATCCCAGCTTAAGGCTGACCTGAAGGAGAAAACGCCAATTATAGACCATTACACTTGGACGCGCAACTACGATGGTAGTTACTTCAGGGCAACGCAGTTTTTCAATCTGTAGTGGACTTCGCCAGAAGTCCCTCCCGCGAAACCAGAGACTTCTGGCGAAGTCCACTACAACTTACTTGCGCAAGTTGTAAAACTGCTTGGCGTTAGTTGCTGTGAGCGTATCCATTGCGAACCGTATGGCCATCCAGTCGGAAAGGACGCCTACTTCTTGGCGCGAAAGGCGGCGTATTCATCGACGGTGATCACGCCGTCGCCATTGCTGTCTGCTCCATCCGGCTTGATGATCATGGCGTCCCATTCCGAAGCCGTCAACTGTTTGTCACCGTTCTTGTCATACTTGGAAATTTGTCGCTGTGCCCACTCGTACTCGACGCTGCCACCACCGCCACTACTACTGCTGCCGCCCGACGCCGTAGAGGCAGAGTTGCTAGCCGGCGCAGAATCGCCGCTACTTGACACGCGCGCACCACCTTCGAGAGCCGCCAAGCATTCGCGAGCGGTAATAACACCATCGGAATTCAGATCCCACTTGAAATACTCTTCAAGTTTCTCAGTAGACCAAGCCGTACTGAATTCACTCATCATGACTTGCCCATCACCGTCCGCATCACTGCGAGCGAAAAAGTCGGGCAGGCCCTTGATACTATTGAGTTTCTGATCGGCGGAGGCCATGCGGTAGCTCTTGGCATCGCCAAAGCGGCTTTGCTCTTCTTGCTTGTCGTCAGTTGAGTCGCCGCGCGTCCAACCGCCCGTGGCTGGTGCGCCGCCCCATCCACCGCGTGATCGCTGCTGAGAGGCCGTCGCACGTTGCTCTTCCTCGGTCACGCGGCGATTGGCATACCGCACGGCAAGTTCAGAAGCTGAAAGTTTACCATCACGATTACGGTCGAACTGCATCGGGTCATCCCCCCAGCGTCCAGCTCGCAATTCATCCCCCGACAGCACGCCGTCTTTATTGCTGTCATAGCGTCGCAACCGCTCCTCGGCTTCCTTGATATCTCGTTCTTCGATTTTGACGCTATACAACGAGCCTTCGGCGGCAAAGCCTGCTACAGGCTGTGGAACCACGCTAAGCGAGAAATCAGGGACCAGCAACTGCGGTTCGTCACTCGCTGGGGAGCCCGAATCCCCACCGCCACCGCGCATCTTTTCGATCTCACCGGTTAACAAGTCGATGGGAACAGGTTTAGTCAAGTCAATTTTGGGATTGTTTTGTGCCATGCGCTGCAAAAAGAACTGGGCCGGACCTTGGGCTTCAGACGGGTCAATCATATTGTTGCCGTTGCTATCGAAGCGGCGAACCATGTCTGCTGGATTAAATCCGCCGCCTGGAGAGCCGCCACGTCCACCACGATCACCACCGCCAGTCGGCGCACCCGGAAACCCGCCACCGCGCGAACCACGATCCCCACCACCCGGAAAACCACCGCCCGGAAAACCACCGCCCGGAAAACCACCGCCCGGAAAACCACCGCCCGGAAACCCACCACGCGTGCCGCCCGCCCCGCCTGGAAACCCGCCACCGCCGAATCCGCCCCCGCCAAATCCGCCGCGACTAGCTCGGCCCCCACTCTCATCGCCTCCGCCGCGTTGCGCAAACGCAGTGCTAAACATGAGTACAATCAAAGTCAATGCAGTAATTAGTGAACGCATACTCACTACCTTGGAAAAGATGGAGGAGCCAAGCTCCACGATATAGTCAGCTGGTAGCGGACAAGTCACGCCGCTACCGGGATTCTTCGAATTCATATGTTCATTTTACACAGTTACAAGCCCGTCCACAGAGAGAAACCCCAGTGAATGACGAATGTTTCGAGTCGTTCCCGCTTTGCCAGTCCGCCCAGGACCATTCCTCCCAGCAGCGATCGCAACCCAGATCTCAGCGGCAAATGGGGGTTGCCAGATTTTGCCATTTGTTTAACATCCTGTTTCGTCTAACCCACGCCTCCGTAGCTCAGTTGGTTAGAGCAGCTGACTCTTAATCAGCGGGTCCAAGGTTCGAGTCCTTGCGGGGGTACTTTTTCTTATAGGACACTGTGGTTTTAGTGCCGCAAATGGCCTGCTTTGTTCTGGGCATTTTCGCTGAACTTCGGGCGACGAAGAACAATCTGGCTGATTGCTTTAGCTGCCGCGAGAATTTCAACCACATCTGGACGGAATTGAAAACCAATCTCTTGAATATCGACGACTTGATTGTCAGAGTGCGAATTGGACGGGCAGATTCACCGCATTCGAGCTAACCGGGCCAACACCTCTTACCGATCCCGAAGGCACCATCTTTGGGATGATCTGCGGATGGGTCGCGACAACAGATGGAATTTCCCACGCAGCCGTACTTACGCCAGAGCCTATGTGGCCCCGTAATGTGTGCCGCGATACGACAGGGTCGGGAGTTGGTTGAAAACTGAGCGGGTTTTCTCAGGCACTACGTATGAGCCGTGCATGCTGTTCTCAACCGCGAATGCGGTGTCAGCGTGTAGCCGCCGGTGTCAACCGGCGGAATGGAATCGCGAACAATCTCTAGCCGCGAACGCGGCGACAGCGCGTTTGGAAATCAAGTCGCGTATCGAACGGAATCGATTTTCGCTCTATGCGCGTTTTTTCCGGGCCTCGCCGACTATCGGACTGAGAATCGCTGTCACGGCTTCGCCGTTTTCAGAGACATGGGCTACGATGATCCGCCGGTTGACACCGGCGGCTACATGCTGCCACGGCTCCGCTGCTGGTGCGTCGCTGGGCGTTCGGATCTGACACGGTAGGGTCGGAAAGTGAGCTCAGCGAGCTGTCCGGGGAGGAGAAAGGCGGTGCCCCTCCCCGCTAGGCGTGTGGAACTCCCCTAGCGACCCACCCAGGAAATAGTGCACTTTTGATGGTCAGGTCTCTTGAGCGGGAGGGTGAGATACCATATCGCGGCGGCGATCAGAGAAGTTTCCTTTTTCACACAGTTTGGCCAACGTGTGTTCCTTCGGCGAACTCTTCGATGGCCTTCGCGCAGAACGCTGGTAGGTCATGTGGGTTACGACTTGTGACTAGGCCCTGATCACACACACACGCTTCATCGACCCAATTCGCACCCGCATTCTTCAGATCGGTTTTGAGGCTCGGCCAGGAGGTAACCTTACGCTCATGCACAACGTCTGCTTCAACGAGTAACCATGGACCATGGCAGATAGCTGCCACGGGTTTGGCAAGCTTAAAGAATTCGCGAACGAACTGGACGCAGTCTTGGTTTACTCGAAGAGCGTCAGGGTTCGCGACACCACCTGGCAAGACTAGCCCGTCGTAATCATTGACTGAAGCTTCTTTGATTGTCTTATCAACTTGGAACTGATCCCCCTTCTCGTCGTGGTGCATACCCTGAATCGTTCCCTGTTTTGGCGAAACCAGTTCGACTTTCGCGCCTGCAGTTTTCAGCTCGTTCCAGGGTTGGGTTAACTCGACCTGTTCAAATCCGTCGGTTGCCAGAAAGGCAATTCGCTTGTTTTCTAAAGTCTGCTTGGACATACTCTTCTCCGTTATTGAAAGTAAAACGTGAAAGGAGTACTCTGAAGCAACCCGCGTGCCAGCATTTTGCAATCGGCAATATCAGTTGCCGGGAAGTTCCGGTGGGAGGAAGATGTCCTGGTCCGACGACCTCTGCTGACTATCTTCTTGTATTTCCGGAGCTTCACCTGCGTCTGGCTCGATGGGTGCTATACCCTCAGCATTGGCTGTTTCTTCACCCTCGCTTTGGTCGTCTTGCCTGAGGGGCCTTGGAAAAGGTGGGAACCAACTGGCAAAGCGATTGCGATAGTCTTTTGTTTCCGGGCGACATTCGACACATTTACTGCGATCACAGCATGGACAAGCTGAGGCTTGTTTCCAAAAAGCGAGTTCTTGGCAGAGTGTCCGTTCGCCCACGACAACCCGGTCACCGGGCTGAATCTGATAGTTGGTAGTGACATCTCCCAGCTGGGTTATCTGCCGATAACATACACGTTGGACGACGCGACAGTCACAAGGGTCGGTCGGCCGCACAAGAATAATGTCGCAAGGCGAAGCCTTAGAAGTCAAGCCACCGGCCATCAGAATGGAATCCAAAACTGTTTCATTGCCGTCGATATCGTAAGCGCCCGGGGAGCCCACAGCTCCTAGCACGTAGACTTGAGCACCGTTGGTTTCCAGCAGCTGCACATTGATGTTGATGCGATTACCAGAAACTGACTCGATGTGATCAACGACCGCGGCTTCGATCTGCTCGACCGTTAGCCCAGCCACACGGATGCGACCAAAGTGAGCTAGATCGACAGAGCCATCAACCATGACCTCTTGGTCACCTGTGGCTTGAAACTCAGAATCGAGTTCGACTGGTTCAAGCAACAGCCGATCACCTGGCTCTACGAAGTACTCCGGTAACACCTGCTTAGCCAATTCATGCTCAAGGCCACTTGGCAATGGGCTGCGTTGAGCAAACTCTTTGGCCTTGGAAAGCATGGGTAGCTGCGACGGCCACAGCGTTAGGCCTAAGCTACTACAACCGCCACAAACGAGAAGACAGCCCATTAGGAAAATGCTGGATAGGATGCGAGTCATTTTCAAACCGATAGGTTGGATACTGCGGCGGTAGTCATTGTCGAAAAAGAGATTACAGTCAGATTGAATCGGTTAAACCCTACTCGCCGCAAAAGCGGAATGCACTTTTCGAGAATGATCGTAAAAAGCCGCAGGGTCGAACATCGTCCCCGCTGGGCATGTGAGATGCATGTGAAGATGTTTAGGTTAGGAGGAATATATGTTTCAAATTGCGTTCAGGCTGGGGTTGATTTCAACCATGCTGATCGTTCTGCGACCAGCGAATGGGCAAGACCAGCCCATACCGCAGGCTCTGGATGTGAACAGCTGGCCGGCCGGTGTCGCAATAAAGTCAACATTGCCGACGGAAGGAGTCGTCGAATACGGGTTTGAGGAGGTTCAAGCGAGCGATATCAACGGGTGGTTAGCGTGGGTTGGCGTTGAAATGCCGGTGGATGTTTCCGGCTCACTTACGGGGTGGCTGTGGGCGCAAAGAGGCAACCGGGGCTGGCTCAATTTCTCCGAGTATCGCATCGAGGGGCAGATTACGTCGCCGAATCTACGGATCGATCGCTGGGAGTTTCGCCAAGCAGACTTGCGTTTTGGATATGCTAATGACCGTTGGTACGTTGGTCGGCTAGCGGGAGAAGTTGCTGCCGTGGGTAGTCCCCAATCGCTGGGGCGAACTGAGTTTGCGGCAACGATGGGGCAGCGATCGCCGCGCAGATTGGACCTATCCGGCACGATCGATCAGACACGTATCGAGGCGCTGCTCAATGCTTTCGGTGTCGATTTCACAGTCGTGAACGAAGCGGCCAGTGTTACTGCTGCCGCCAGCGTTCCATGGGAAGCAGTCGATGTTCCGTCAGCCTGGCGAGCCACTGCCAAATTGGATGTCCAGGGCGTGCAGGCAGAACGCATCCCGCGCTCTGGGCTGACTGCACAGCTATCGGCCCGCGATGGCGCTTGGCAGATGTCTGATGCAACGCTAACGGTTATTGATCAGACGATCAACCTGTCGGGGCAAGGCAAACTCGAACCAAGGTTACCCTTCACCGCTTCGTGGGACGGTCGAAGTTTATCGATGACCGAGTTATTAGAGGCTGGCCAGCAATCATCACTTGCTTCAAGACTTGTTGGATCGATCGACGTCGTTGGAACTCTGCGTGGTGATGCCGAGCATGGTTTGGAATCAGCTTCTGCAGCAGTACGCTCGAAGCGGATTCGGATTGACGGAGAAGAATTGCAAGGCGTCCTAATCGAGAGTGTTCTTGACAATCGCTCGGCAGGGGCTGAGTCGCTAGCCATTGAAATCAAATCAGCTGCGATCGCAGGCGGTAGTCTGCGCGGCACCGTACGCTGGGCTCGCTTGCAAGCTTTGTTAGGTCTCGTTCCGGATATTGCCCAAGTCTACGTCTCTGAAGTTGATTTGTCTCAACTCCCCCACACCTTAGTGCCCTTCTCCATGTTGGGCAACGCGTCGGGCCAAGTTGAGTTTACTGTTGCACGGGATGAGGCAGGCATACCGCTACGGTGGGCGGTTGACGGTGACCTAACCACTACGCAGACCGCTGTAGAGGGCACCAGCTTTGGCGATGCCGAATTGGTATTCGACAAGGCCTTGGACTCCGACAAGCTGCAAGTTCATTTAAATGCTGCCGCCGGAGCGGTGCAAGCCAAAGCAGATGTCTATCTGCAGGTAGCGGGTGGATTTCCTGGTACGGTTCGCAATTACGACGCGACTGCCAATGTGAAACGTTTTCAAACCCAGTTGGCACTTCCTTTCTCCGATTCCCATGTGCCACTGTCTATCACCGGCCATTTAGTTTTGGGCGGCGAATCCACAAAGTGGCCTAACCATGGAAATGCTGAACTTTCGCAGTTGCGCATACAGTTGGACGAGCAAACACTTGAACTGAACGATGTGCTTTTCAACGTTCGTGACGACGCTTTCCGTCTGGAGCGGTTCACGCTACGAGACGCCACTGGACGCGTGGCTGGATCCGCATTGCTGCGTCGTGATGGGCGCGGCGAACATCTGCTGAATCTGCGCGTTGTTGGTGTGGAGCTCGAGCCATACTTGAAGCAGTTCGCACCACCAGAACTCCAAGGTATTCAGGGCACGCTTGGCTTCGAATCTCGTCTTCGAAAAGCTGTTGCAACGGATCTGCTGTCAGATTGGTCAGGAACATTTAAGGGCGCAGTCGAGGAACTTGAATATCGCTCAACTCCACTTGGGCAATTAGTCATCGGTGGAGCAGTGTCTGAAAGTCAAATATCAGGAACAGCGCAGGGAAATGTGCTTGGCGGTGACATGCGATTGAGCGGCGAAGTTGGAGCCGACGACTGGTGGACAGGTGGCAACATCGGGAATGCGGCCAAATTTACCGCTATTCTCAATGCCGTCCAACTAGACCGACTGATGAGCGTGGTTTCAGGGCCTCGGCTGGGAAAGCGATATGCAGGAACCGCTAATATCTCGGTTGAAGCGGGAGTCGGTGAGTTGGAGCAGGGACTACATATGCATTTGCAGGTTCCCAGTTTTGCCTATGAGCGCCAAGAAATTGCTAAAGACCTATTTGCGGAGTTGCTGTTCGTCGATGGGATTCTACTTGTGAAGGAGGTGCGTGGTGGATTGGCGAGTGGCCGCGTCGAATTGGCCGGCGAGCTACAATTGGCTGAAAGTCAACGAGAGGGCGCGCTGCAGTTCACCGTCAATGGAGCGCAACTAAACGGCATCGCAGCTTTGCTATTCCCCGAGTACGCGGATAACTATGCCGGTGTAGTGACCTATCGCGGTCGAGCCCAATTGGGTGACGAAATTACGTTGGTTGGCAAAGCGCATGTTACCGATGTATTCATGTACGAAATTCCAATCCAGGAGGTCAGGAGCGATGTCGCAGTCAGCCTGTCTGCTTTAGGCGAGCTATTGTTGGTAACGGCTCGGAATGCGCATGGCACGGCACTTGGCGGTCGCTTTGATGGCGAAGCTGTCTTGCGTGGTGGCGCGCGATATGAACTAGCAGCCCAAGGCAAGATCGGCCGTGGCAAACTAGAGCAACTCAGCCGGGCTTTGGGTTTTGAACATATCGTTGGAACAGGTCGCTTCAATGCGGCGACTCGACTTTCATCTGCAGATGCACTTAACCTTGCCGCATTAAACGGTCCTTTACAGCTGGATTTTGAAGGCGGAGATGCGCAAAGCGTACCGTTGCTTTCCGATATTGGTCACTTTGTCCCCATCATCCAAGTTGCCTCAACCGACATCACGAGTGGTACTATGCACGGCCAATTGGGGCAAGGGCAGCTGCGTATCAACGATTTGCTATTGAATAGTAATGCCTATTGGTTGGTTGCCAAAGGGAGTGCCAGCCTAACTAGCCAACGTCTTGATTTCGAAGCGATCTTGCAAACAGGTGGTGGGCTCGATGATCGATTGTTGCAGTCTGGCAGTCAAAAACTCTTGGCTCTCGCATTGCCGCAACTGGCGTTGTTGACAGAGCTAAATGATCTCATCAGCAACAGAACGCTGTACTTCAATATTGGTGGAACGACCAAACATCCGGTCATACAACCTAGAGCTGCTCAAACTGCCGCTAAAGCCCTTGTGCAAAATGTTGCGAGGCAGTTGTTGGTCGTTCCTCCTGCAACTAGTGGACAGCAGTAGGGTCGTACTGCAAGCAGTCGCAATCGAGTACAATTTGCTTGTCGCTGGCCTTCGTTAGGAAGTGAAACGCGTCAAGCCTATTTTCGCCGATGTTAGTACTGCTAGGAATGATCTTCCATGAATCGTCCTCACGCATTCTTTGTTCCGCTACTATTTGCGCCGTTCGCTATGATTGTTGCGGCTGCCGCTGAGCCGGCATCAAAGCCCAATATCGTCTATATCATGGCCGATGAGCTTGGATACTTCGAACCGGGTTTCATGGGTGGGACAAACATCAAGACACCGAACCTGGATCAGATGGCAGCTGGCGGAATGCGTTTCACGAACATGCTTGCAGGATCGTCTGTGTGTGCACCGACTCGCTGCTGCTTGATGACCGGTAAGCATAGCGGGCATACCTCGGTGCGAGTCAACGGAGGCGGCACGCCATTGCGAGCGGACGAAACGACAATTGCCTCGATGCTCAAGCCACTCGGTTACGCGACCGGCGGATTTGGTAAGTGGGGCGTTGGCGGTCGTGACTCAACCGGAGTTCCCGAGAAGCATGGCTTTGATCTCTTCTTCGGCTATTACGATCAAGTTCACGCCCACTCCTATTACCCACCCTATTTGATCCGTAACAGTGAGGAAGTTCCACTTGCGGGAAACAAGGGCGGCTCCCGGGGCGAAACGTACTCGCATTATCAGATTCATGATGCCGCGATGAAGTTTATTCGCGAATACGGCCAGCAGCAATCGCCATTCTTCGCGTATTTGCCTTATACGCCCCCACACGGCATTTTCGATATTCCTGACTCAGATCCCGCCTGGGCACTATATAAGGACCAACCGTGGCCTGAGAACGCCCGCCGATACGCAGCGATGGTGGGCATGATTGATCGTCAAGTCGGTGAAGTGCTTGCTCTACTAAAGGAACTCGGCATTGAGCGGAATACGTTGGTTGTTTTCAGCGGCGACAATGGCGGTGCCGATTACTTTGCATCGAAAGAGTATCCGCGCGGCGTGCATTCGGCTAACAAAAATCAACGGACGAGCGTCGAGTACCGAGGAACGAAGGGACAGCTTTACGAGGGAGGCTTGCGAGTTCCGTTCGTAGCCAGCTGGCCCGGAAAAATCGTTGCCGGTCAAGTGAGCGACCATCTTGGATACTTTCCTGATGTGTTGCCCACAATTGCGGAAATGACTGGAGCTCAAACGCCGAACGATATCGATGGTCTTTCAATTCTACCTACGTTGATTGGCGCGACGGCAGCGGGACACGCCCAGCAGCAACATAAGTTCCTTTACTGGGAAATCGGTGGTGCCACTGCCATTCGACAAGGAACTTGGCGAGCTGTCCGCGCTAGAAGGCGAATTCGGAGTGGGAGTTGTATGACTTGGCTTCCGACCCTGGCGAATCGAGGGACCTGGCCACTGCGAATCCAGACATTGTGGCTGAGCTTTCTGCGCTCGCGACAGCAGCTCATATACCTGCTGTTGAAGGAACATTCACTCGCCAGGATCGACACCAGCGCGATCGTCGCGCAAAGACTGGTCAACAGGATAATCTTAATGCACCAGATCCACTGACCGGCTCGAAGCGAAATGCCAAGACGGCCGAGATGCCAACCGATGGCATGCTCTCTAGCAAGAAATGGAAGATCGTTCGTTTTAGCAGCGAGAGTGCGAGCAACGGTAAGCTTGCAGTGAACGCCATCGACGCCGACCCAACGACGTGGTGGCATAGTCAGTTCGCTGGCAAGGTGGCTCAACCGCCACACGAACTGGTAATCGACCTCGGAGGCGAACACACTATTCGTGGATTTGTGTACCTTGCGCGCCAGGATGCAAGTTGGAACGGTGCAATCAAAGACATCGAGTTCTATGTTAGCCAATCGCCGGATGTGTTTGATCAACTAACCATCAAGACTACACTTGCTAGAAAAAAAGAACCACAGACAGTGGAATGTCGGCCAACCCGAGGTCGATATGTTCTGTTGCGGGCCCACTCCGCACACGGCGCGCAGGCGTTTGCATCGGCGGCTGAATTCGGTGTGTTAGGCGAGTAAGGGGTGGTCCCCAGTATGTGTCTATGACATTGTTCATGTCCATGACGTAGTTGAAGCGATGTCGCACTCACACGGCTTCCCCTCCCAGGACTTACGAGTCAATAGACAGTAGCAACTAGTTTTCACTCTTCACGTACTCGTTCCAGTGCCCTTGGATTGTGTTTAGGTCGGCCTTGGTGGAAGTCACCAGGTAGCGGTAACGGGAAACGTATTCCTTGTGAGGTTCTATATCAAACGGGCCTTCGACCATGGGCGCGAAGCAGAAATAGGGTTTGTTCGGATGGATGCGCACGTGTTGGGGGGCACGGAAGTTCTTAGGACTGCAGAAGACTGCAGCCGACACGTCCTGACCATCTACCTTACCGGAGAAGGCAACCCAGTTGGGGCGAGTGTGGTTGCCTTGCCAGCGGTCCTTGCCCTCGCTGGTCAGATACTGCACGTCGCCGGGATGGATACTGTTGTCCTCCGCTTCCTTCAGCCATTGATAATTGCCGCGGATTGCCATGCCGCCGTAGTGGTACTCGGCCAAGCTTAGCGGCTTGTCGGTGACGCACTGCTGAACGCTGACGATGTCGAAAAGGAAATGGTCGGTCGGAGTATTATGAACAGTGACACTCCAGAGCTCGTGGAGCACATCAATCCATTTTTCACCTACTTGCACCATAAACGCGTGTTCCACGCTGAAAGAAACGCTTTGCTCCTTTCGAATCACGTTGAGCACTTGACGGAATTCGATTTTTCCGAGACCCTTCGCCTGATTCCAGAAGTCGACATCCTTGCCTTCAAACTTACAATTTACCCAAGCAAAATATAGTGCATGTTGATGAGCATGGTCCGCAGGATAATCGCCTGTGATTTCTTGTCCAGTCGGAGTATAAACTGGATGGATGTAACCGCTGCGGCGAAAGTATTGTGGCAATCCCTCCGGAACTGGTTGCGATTTCTTGACGTATTGAAGGACTGGTTTTCCACGCAAAGTGATGCGAATCGTGTCGTCTGTCTCGGTGAGAGACAACTCATTGCCCAGAGTCGAGGGTGTCCTGATGCAGAATGAACAGAACAGAATAATTAGCGCTATCTGGAATGATCTCATTTGGTGCCTTGACTGTTCATAAGCTCGGATGTGTTCAACTGCTCGTACCCGCAAGTGCCCTATTTCCCAAGACGCAGCCGCGATGTCGAGATCTCCGTCTCGACTGTATCTTAGCAGTCGAGCGTGCTTCGCAAAATCGGCTCACCGCTAATCTCTACATCCGAAAGTTGGCTGAGGTCCAGCAACGGCAGCCGAAAGTCAATTTGATACTCAGCCAGGACACTGGGCGGGGGATTCAACTCACGCTGGCTCTTAGCCACTGTCCACCCGCGTTCGCCAGTTAAACCACCAGCGGGCAACCATGGACTCGAGGTTAAAGCTGCCCGTTCGGGAACCAAGTTGATTGACCGACTAGCAGCCGCGCTCGATCAACAGCAAGTTTCCAAGCCACAAATCAATCTGATTTCGATTTGGCATGGCAATCGCATCACTGAAATTTATCCGCTGGGATGCCCTGGCTTTTACTACAATTGAATGGGAGACGAATCATGTTGAGTTGGGCTTTGACCTTCTTGGTCGTGGCAATTATTGCGGCAGTCCTGGGCTTCGGCGTTATCGCGGGAACCGCTGGGATGATCGCCAAAGTGCTGTTCCTTGTATTCCTAGTTTTGTTCGTAATCAGCCTTATTACTGGCCGACGTGGAACAACTGTGGTTTAGCACGTTCTATGATTTTCGCAAAGTAAATGCAAAGCGTGGCAGAGGAGCAGCCGTTATTCATATGGCTGCGCTTTTGTTTCGCCATTTAGTTGGTAGAGTCGTGGAACAAACAGAGTTCAACTGCACACAGGCGCCCCACCTGCAGCGAATCATTGGTTGGCCCGGATTTCTATTTGCCTACGGAAACTGTGCGATCCAGCTGAATCTTAAAGGTGGCAATTCGGTCTCGCACCTTCCCTCGCGTAATCCCGAGGATCTCGGCCGTCCTCGACTGGTTGCCGGCAGTATGCTGCAGGACAGTGGCGAACAGCCGTCGTTCAACTTGTTCTACGAGTTCGTTGTACAGGTCATTCGATCCAGCAGCCAGGCGTTCAGCGATGAATCTATCGATGGCGAAGCTGTCACGTTGCGCCGGGGGGGCGTCTGGATTCACTGTTTCCACCCCTTCGCTGTTGTCACTGCCGCTGGCCGACGATTCTCCCGGAGTCTCGGCCCCTGATGCGGTCTGTTCTATGCTGGCTTGACTAGCGTGGACGATTCCAGATGGTGGCTCAGCCACCGATTGCTTGGCTGGCGGTTGAAAGATCTCGGCATTTTCACGGATAAAACTTGGGAGATTGTCGCCCCCAATAACAGTTCCCGTCGTATTCAGTAGTGATTGTCTGACCACCGACTGCAGTTGTCTAACGTTTCCTGGCCAACTGTAACCGACTAGCAATTTCAAAGCCTCAGGTGAAATCCCACTCAGCTGAGGACGATTCATTTCGGACTTCGCGCTGCGCAAGAAATATTCAAGGAGAGCTGGAATATCGTCGCGGCGCTCGCGTAGCGGCGGCAGCTCGATGGTAAACCCATTTAAGCGATAGAGCAAATCTTCGCGGAATGTATCTTCCGCGACCATCGCTTCTAGCGGACGGTTGGTGGCGGCGATGATGCGAACGTCGGTCGTGATCAAGTCGTTTCCCCCCACACGCTCGAAGCGTTGTTCCTGCAGTAAGCGGAGGACCTTGCCTTGAATCGTTGGCGACATGTCGCCGATTTCGTCCAAGAAAATCGTACCACCATCGCATTGCTCGAAGCGACCGATTCGCCGCTTCTCCGCACCGGTGAAAGCGCCTTTCTCATGTCCAAACAGTTCACTCTCCAGGAGCTGATCTGGAATTGCCGCGCAATTTACCGAAATGAACTTTGCGTCTTGTCGATCGCTGTGATTGACCAAGGCCCGAGCGACCAACTCTTTGCCGGAGCCGCTCTCGCCACGAATCAATACCGTGACATTTTGAGCGGCGACACGACCAATATTCTTATAGACCTCGATCATCGTCTTCGAGTTGCCTACGAAACGTTCACCCGCATCTGTGCCTTCACCTATTGGGAGTGCAACGGGCTCATCCATCAATCGGCGAGCCCTGGCAGCGCTTAGGGTCAAACTGCGCAACTGTTCAATGTTCAGGGGTTTAGCCAAGTAGTCGAAAGCCCCAGCACGCATTGCTTCAATGGCGGTACCACTGGTCGTGTCGCCGGTAATGAATATCACCGGCAGTTTGCTATCGAGTGAACGAATCTTGCGAAACAATTCGATCCCGTTGTGCTCTGGTAAGAAAACATCCAGTAAACACACTGCGGGTTGAAGCTCGCTCAGCATACGCAAGCCTTCGTCTCCATCTGCGGCAGACGAAACTTCGAAATCATGGTGGCCGCTTAAGCCGCTGGTCACGATATGTCGTACGCTACGATCGTCGTCAATCACGAGAACTCTGGTCAACTCTACACCTCATCAAATCTATGTTTTGACAACCTTGCTGTCCGTGATCGTTACAATATGGCAGATTATGTGCCAATCCGGCGCTCTTTCACGCAGATCAATATTAATTCAGTTATCGTTAGCTAGCCGAACACCCGGGCGATGCGTGGTCGATCTGCCTGCGCTGATCTAATCCATGTCGCGCGGTATAGCTCCACCATGACTGTACCCCCGCCTTGACATTAAAGTGCAATGCGGAAATCGCAGTGGCGGCACGCAACTTGCTATTTTCACGCAGTTATCATACAGCCACGACAGCTTACCAACGTTCGGGAATGATCATGTCAGAGCAGAAATTAACCGAAGTCCAGGGCAGCGTGTCAATCGATGAACATGCCGCGCTGACTTCGCTTGATGGACAACGGGAACTGTTGCAAGACTTGGCCGTTATGTTCTGCGAGGACACTCCTCAAGTACTTGAGGAGCTTCGGATTTCGGTGGAACGCCAGGATCATGTCGAGGCGCGGAGGGCCGTACACACTTTAAAAGGGCTTGCCTCTACATTCTACGCGAAGCCGACCGTTGAGCTGGCACAGCGACATGAAGATGCTGTGGCAGCGGGTAACCTGGCCGAGCTTGCTGGAGGTGGACTAGAAAGTCTTGCCCGCTCGATCCAAGCTCTGACCCTGGAGCTTAAGAAACGCGGTTTAGTTGAATAACCTTCTTGAAGTATTGGTGCAGTTCCGCGGTTGGCTCGGACGATTCGTATGCCATTTTTTTCTACTTCCGAGAATTACACGCAGTCTTTGGTTTGCCCGCTCGCTTCCGTTGAATTGGCACCGTCTTTGCTTCTAACGCTCCATAGACAATGGGTCGAATCGAACAGAGCCTTATTTTTTTGGAGTTTGGAAATGATCACACAGGAAGAAATGCAGAATAACTGGAAGGCAATCGCCGGCGCTGTAAGAAACGAATTCGGACAAATCACTGGCGCCGACTTGAGCCGTGTGGAAGGAAGTATTGAGCAACTAGTTGGACTGATTCAGTCGAAGACAGGCAAGACAAAAGAGCAAGTCAAGCAGTTCTTAGACAGTTGTGCAAAGTCGACTTCGTCTACGGTCAATCGTTTCAGCGACGCCGCGGCAGAATATGCTAGCTACGCTGGTGAGGCGGTGCGCGAGAATTACGATCGAGTAGCCGAGTCGGCGCACGCAGGCTATCGCCAAACGATGCGGACAGTATCGCGTCGCCCGCTTGAGTCGATGGCTCTTGCGGTTGGTGCAGGTCTGCTAGCTGGCGTCATTGTAGGGATCTCGATGACTGGTCGAAGGCGATAGTGACGATGCAGTCCTTTGCAGAGCAGCATAAGCATACCGATACTGAGAGCATCGTCTCGCAGATGCATCGAATTCGCAATTTAACTGAATCGCACGTCGCTGAAATGCATCACCAAGCAGAGCGGCTTGTGGATTGGCGGGAGCATGTGCGTTCAAAGCCGCTCGTGGCGGTGGGAGTTGCTGCGATCGTTGGTTTCTATCTCGTGAACAAAGTGACTGGGACGGAGAAGCCACAGGAGTCGCCACCGTTGAGCAATGCGCCCGCTACGGCGAGGGCGTCTATCGGTTCGGGGGTGATGGCGTTCTTTGGTTCCATGGCGAGCAACGCAATCAAAAGCTACGTAACCCACTATGTAAGAACACAATTTAGCGGAGGCGATCATGATCGCGACGACAGTAAGCAACTCTCAGAAGCAGAGTCGACAATGCGAAACCAATACTCACGTTGACGATCGGATTGTTCCCTGCGAAAGCGGCACGAGTCAGAGTCGATGTGGGGGGATGCAAAGCGGCTGATTGTCCAGAGACCCGGGACTTGTTTAGTCGTTGGCTTTCTGATTGGAGGGGCACTGGCATGGTTTATTTCAAAGAAGCGGTAAACGGTCGTCATGATCGCACGAGCCCCGTGACTGGCTTTGCCGGACAGGCGGTCAATGTGATGGGAGACGTCGTTGAGATGGCGGAATTACAAGCGAAGCTCGCTCGTGCGGATGCAGCGCTCGCCGCCAAACGAGTTACACTGCCGCTCGCGTTTCTACTGCTGGGAGCTTGCGGAGCGATCGCTAGTTTGCCCGTATTTGCACACGGCTTCTCAACGCTGCTGGCAGTGACCACGGTGCTTTCGATGTGGCAAGCGGAACTAGCCGTTGGAGCAATTTTATTCGTACTCGCAGCGGTGACAGTTTGGATCGCATTACGCCGTATCCGCCACGCTTCGACCGAATTCCGTCGGAGTGCAGCAGAGTTTTCAAAGAATCTTACTTGGTTGAAAGCGATTCTCGGTCGTACAGACCTGGCGTCGAACGGCCGCTTGTAGAAAAGTCTTACGCAGAATTGAGGAGTTTGTAATGGAAAAGTCAACCGTATCGCGATCAAGACTCGCATCGAATAAGACGCAGGATGTCGCTGAACAGCTATCGGCTGAATGCAGTGAAGTAAAGGAGGATTTTCAGAAGCTTATGGAAGATGTCGGCAACTCCGTCGGAGATTATTGTCGCAAACGTCCGATGGTTGCTGCGCTCTCGGTCTTTGCGATTGGTTTTTACCTTGGCTGGAAGGTCAAACCCTGGTAGTGGGTAGTTGTTGCGCTGCGATCGCTGGGCCAGCGAGTAGCCCGTCGACATAATGATTCAGTTGATTGGGAGAACTCTGGCAGTATGGAACACGCGACGGCTCCAAACTTAACATGGCGGCATCACCTGGTGATCCTGTTCTTGATCGCTGGATTGATCTTGATCGGCTCGATCGCTGTGCTTGCCAAAGATGTGCTCCTGATCACGGGTTTGGCCGTGCTGTTCGGCGTCTTTCTAACTAAGACTAGTGGTGCCGTTACTCGAGTTTGCGGAATTTCGCACGGATGGGCTGTTGCAATCGTGACTTCCACTCTAGTGGTCATAGGTGTGCTTACCACACTTTTCTTTGGAGCACGCATCAACATGCAAGTTGATGAAGCAGGCGAGCATTTGGGCCGAGCGCAAGCGGCACTAGTGGATGCGGCCGAGAGGTACCCTAGCCTCGGTTCAACCATGCGCTCGACACCCTATCTCCGCGACCTGCTTGACATTCCGTCCGAACAAGAATCTGCAGAGTCTTCGAAGAACCAGAACAGTACCGATAGCGGTGAGTTAGAGTCTGCCGGAGGAATAAACGCAACCCGTGCGGTAAAGCCGGTTGCATCTCAGGCAATTCAGTCGGTCTCGCGAATCTTCGCGACGACATTTGGATTGGTCGTCAATAGCCTACTTATATTCTTCGTCGGACTCTTTCTCGCGGTGAATCCAGCGAGCTATCGGGACGGGGTTGTGCGCCTTTTTCCCACCGCCCGTCGCCCTCGCATCGCCGAGGTTTTCAACAAGATTGGTGATACGCTGTGGAATTGGCTGCTTGGACGCTTTGGCAGCATGTTGGTAACGGGGCTTGGAGCTGGATGCCTGCTTTTCGCATTGGGGGTACCAATGTCCTTCAGCTTGGGACTCCTTACGGCGGCCTTGACGTTTGTGCCAAATATTGGCGGCTTCATTGCGCTAATGTTATCTGTCTTGTTTGCTGCGCCACAGGGTGCAGATACGATGCTTATCGTCGTAGCTGGCTACATCTTGTTGCAACTGATCGAAAGCTATGTAGTCACGCCGCTCATCCAACGATCTCAAGTTTCACTGCCACCTGCTTTGCTGATTGCGTTTCAAGCGATTCTGGGGGTTGCCTTCGGATTGATTGGCGCGGCAATCGCTTCTCCACTGCTAGCAGGACTAAAAGTGGGCATCGAGGAGCTGTATGTGAGAGATGTATTACAAGATCATAGCAGCGAGTAGCCGCTGAAGAAGCTGGAGGGGCAACACCTTTTATTGCTTGCCGCCAAAGAGATTTTACTCATTCTTTTTTCGAGAAGGCGGCCTCGCCATCGCGGGTTTGGCAGTGCGGACAGTCATTCATTGTCAAAATTGACCGTGACCTCTGAAAAACGCGACAGTTTTTCTGTCGCGTTTTTCGCTGGTCGCCTAGTTGTCACGATCTTCGATTTCCTCGATGCGGTCTGCCTTACGCTCGCCGCTGGCCTCCACATTGTCTGCAGCGTTTTCGCCCGCTGACTCGATCTTGTCTGCAGCATTTTCGACTTGGTCATTCTCCGCAGCACCGGTCCAGTCCTTGCCGGCGGCGTCACGTAGATCGTCAGCAGCCTCATCGTGTGCGTCCCGAATTTGATCGGCTTTTTGTTGTGTCACATCGCGGACAGCGTCTGCTCGGTCGTCAGCCACAGTATCGCAACCGATAGTGAAGACTCCAGCGGAAAGCACGAGTAGCCCAAAGAATTTTCTCATCTCAATCTCCAGTGTTGTTACGCGTTCAGGCCAAAACAATTGATTGGCCACTTCTGAAGCTATCTGCGATTTCCGTGCCACATGGATCCGACGCCATTCCAAACGCAGATTCGTGACTGAAATGCTGACTAGCGGTCGACAGGTTGCCTGCGGGGGCAGCCATTCACGAACTTGGAGTCGGTAACAGGAAAGGGTCGGGTCGGGAGTCTTCTCAGCAGCGCACGCCACCGATGAGATACCGCTGGCACCTCCGCTCGACGGCTTTCGCAGCGGATCGTTAGATTCCGCTGGTTGGAAGTTGTCCGCTAATAGGCAGTGCCTCTTCAAGCTTGGTAGCGCGGGCGCGAATATCTTTAAGATCTTCTGGCTCAGAAATGTGACGCTCAGCGGCTCGCAAGATCATCGCCGCTTGTCGATTTATTGCGGCCCGATCCTGAGGGTGAATGGATGATCTCGCAATCGCTGCTAGACCTTCCAGCAGCCGGCAGTTTACCGCCACGGAGTCGCCAGCGTACTGGCGTAATTGATCAAAACCTGCATTCAACACACCTTCAAAGTCGATGGGATTGACTCTAACGCGTGGCACGCCGTTGCTATCAACAAGAATGGGTCGTGGCCACTGACGGCCCACGAGGCCTCGCATAAAGGATGAAACATAGTCGATGACGTTGATTGCTGTCATCGGGTCATTGACACCAGGCGACAGCGCGCGCACGCCTGCTTCCACAAGCTCCAAAACGCCTGATTCGATGTCTTGCCGCAACGTACGCACAGTTCCAATCAAGAAAAACCCTTGGTAATTCTCCAAGATATCTTCGGGAGAATCTTCCTTTTCTGATAACTGAACGTGGGCCATGACTTCACCTTGATGTATGAAGTCGCCAGCGCGATGAGCGACTTCGAGGCGGTGTCCGTGCTCGCTTGCGAACGCAACGATCGCAGTCAATTGGATTGCCTGTAGATAGCCGGAGCTCTTGCTTGTCAGCGTCACCGTGTTCTCAAGTTCTTCCCACACATCGGCATCCGTCAAATCTACTTCATTTGATTGTTGGACGTCACTCACTTCCGGGAATAGCTGGTTAGACACACTTACCAAGTCATTGAAGATGCTCTGGATGAGTGTTTCAGCGCGCATACAACGAGTTACGTGATTCGAAAAGGCGAGTAGAACGAAAATACAGACTGCACCGCTAAGTTCGGCAAGCAGAATTGACAAGTGCGGTGTGAAAAGTGTGCCACTGTCTTCTAAGTCACGAATTGATCGCAGAACAATTATGCAAAATACGACTGTAGAAAGGATGAAGCCGATCGTGTTCTGAGCGATATTCGAGTCGAAAACCGATCGGACAAGACGCGGACCATATTGGCTGGACGTCTGCGATACAGAAAGCATCGTTAGCGAAAACACGAGCCCCAAGACGGTCACTAGCGCTCCAATTAAAGCACCAAGGATGATTCTCCCAGAAGCCCCTGTCGTCTCGAGGAAAGGCAGCAATTGTTCACTACCCAACGCGAATGCACGGTCAATGCTCAAAACGACAAATGCGGTAGCGATGGCTGCAACGCAGTACACCGAGGGAATGAACCACATTTTCTCTCGTAATTCGTCCCACCAAAACAGTAGTCGTGTCTTCATGAAAGCTTCACTGGCTGCGAATGCCATTCAGCGGCTGGTTGCTCATCGATCACTTCGACAGGAATTGATCGTTCTTCATACAGACTAACTTCGAAGCAAGTCATGTGCCATGGCATACGTCTTCAGCTAACGCGATGGCAATCCCGGCAATTCAACCTGGCACACGAATTGCCTACCCCTGGCTAGATAGTCATTCTGGATGTCGAGGAACGTGGGACTGGATCGGAGTATCGCAAATGCAGCTGTCGTCAAAAGTGAAGTCGCTAACCAGTTCAGCGCAGGTTATTGCAGCGCTGGCCATTGTGACTGCGCTGTATTTGGGGCAGCAAGTTTTCGTTCCTCTGACTCTAGCTGTCCTGCTTGCTTTTATGCTAAGTCCAGTCGTCAATCGCATCCGAAGATTGGGGACAGGAAATGCAGTAGCCGTGGGGGCAACTGCCTTTCTCGCTTTTCTTCTGATGGGTGGTACTTTGGCGTTGGTGGGACGCGAACTATCGGATTTATTAGGTCTACTACCGGAATACAAGGAAGAACTAATTTCCAAAGCGAAGGGGATTTCGGGGCTTGGCAACGGCATGGGCGATGATCTAGAGCAGCTAGCAGATGAGGTCACCAAGGCGATGGATACACAAGAATCCGAACAAAAAACGCAAGGTTCCGAAATCGACGTTGGCTCAGGTGGATCAGGAAGTGAGCGTAGTTCGAGCCGACTTGGTCAGATAGCTTCAAGCATCTTTGCCAGCACTGGAGGCGAGAAGATCCAGCAGCATGATGGCTCTTCGCGAGATACACCGCTCTACACAGTTGATGTCCCGGGGCAAGCGACCGCGCTAACTTGGGCTGGAACTGCGGGACAAATCTTTGGTCCCCTGGGGCAATTTGGTCTCGTCGCGGTGTTTGTATTGTTTCTACTGGCGTACCGCGAGGATATGCGCGATCGCATGATCATGGTGCTAAGTCAGGGGAATTTCGTGACGACGACAGAAGCTCTACAGGAAGCAGCGAGCCGAATTAGTAGGTATCTATTAGCCTTGTCGATCGTTAATGGGAGCTATGGCATTGTGCTTGGCACGGGGTTGTACGTTATCGGTCTCGTTTTCGCACCCGACGGTCACTTTCCAAACTTTATCTTGTGGGGCGTGCTGGCCACACTACTCAGGTTCATACCCTATGCGGGCCCGCTCGTTGCGGGGAGTTTGCCAGTGCTTCTTTCGTTAGCGGTATTTCCAGGTTATTCCGTCACGCTGGCTGTACTAACACTGATTATTACTCTGGAGTTGGTTTGCAATAATATTGTCGAGCCTTGGCTGTACGGTGCGTCGACTGGACTATCTGCGATTGCCGTTGTCATCGCAGCTATTTTCTGGGGCTGGCTCTGGGGACCCGTGGGACTCTTGCTATCAACGCCGCTGACCGTCTGCCTCGTCGTGCTAGGTCGCCATGTACGGTACTTTCAAGTTTTCTCAACGCTCTTAGGGGAAGCAAGTGTAATCGTCGCTTGGCAACGTTTCTATCAGCGTCTGCTTGCTAGGGATCGGTATCGGACTCGAGAGTTTCTCCAGGAAGAGATCGAACGGCAAGGGCCTATAGCCGCTCTGGACTCGATTCTTGTGCCGACACTGAAACGAATTGACAAAGACCTTCAACAAGAAAATCTTGACTCGAGCGACTTGGCCCACTTGCTCGAAGGAATCGAAACGGCAATCGATGATGTTGCTTGGCGCAAGAATGTAGTCAAAGCGTCTTTAGAAGAATCGGAGGAGGCGATCTCGCCAGCGGAACAGCCACGTGAGGTGCACGTGGTTGGCTGTAGCGCCCACAACGTTAGCGAGGATCTCCTATTGAAAGCCCTCGACTTGTCGCTGTCCGAAGTCTGCATCCAACGTATGGAATGTGGAGTCCTAGCTGAGGATGTTGCCACCGCCGTCGGTGAGTGCCGGCCTGCGATTGTACTTATTGTCGTCATTCCGTCCGGTGGATTTCAGCAAGCTCGATTTTTATCCAAGGCGATTCGCAAGCAGGGTTATCAAGGACCGATCATTGCCTGCTGCTGCGGTCGATTCAAGCACTTTGATAGCTTATATGTCAAATTTCGCAAATCTAGGGTGAACTTCATGACGACGACACTCGCAGAGGCAACGTCGAAGATTCGGTCAGTGTTGCCAGCTAAGAATGTACTAGCTGAAAGTCCCTTGGACTTGAGCGGCCAAACCGTTGGCGAACCTGAGCGTACAGCGGGCTAACCCCGACCAGTGTGGTCGATATTCAAGCGTCGCTAAGACGTTTCATCATTCGCAAGGATGCCGGCTTGTTGATTGCTGCAAATCATCCCTCAGCGACTGTAGTCAAATAGCCAGGAACCCGATGCAGACTCCCGCAGAACGCCAGTTGAAGCCCACAACCTACGCCGTTGGCACATCACTTGCTTCAATTGAATGACATTGAGTCACTGCGACTAGGATTGGAACCCTAGGCAAGAACGTGAGGTGAACGGGGTAGGGTTGCCCCCGGATCCCTATCGCTCATCAATCACTTCGAAAAACATCTTTCAAAAAATTAGGAGGTCAATCCATGACGACACGACAAGAAACTAGCGGCAATTGGAAGCAGCTTACTGGAAAAGTCAAAGAGAAATACGGACAGATTACCGACAACGATTTGACGCGTGTCCAGGGAAATATCGAGCAATTAGTCGGTCTGGTGCAACAGAAGACTGGCCAAACGCGTGAGCAGATCGAAGCTTTCTTAGAGGAGTGTGGAGCTTCGTGCGAGTCAATGTTAGGCCGTGCCTCTGAGTACGCCTCGTCCGCCGCCGGGTCCCTCAAAGAAGGCTACGACAACGTAGCCGAACAAACGAAACGCGGTTATGACGCATCGATGAAGGCGGTTGCACGTCATCCGCTGGAGTCCGTTGGAACTGCATTCAGTCTAGGCGTCGTTGCTGGCTTGCTGATCGGATTGTCAATGGGCGCCCAACATGAACGCAATCTGAGTTGGCGCGAACGCTGGATGCGATAATCGCACCTTGGCGGGCTCTCACTTTGATAGATGTTGTTTGACCAGATTCAACAATTGCGTCTTGTCAATCGGTTTACTCAAGTAGTCGTTGCAGCCACATTCAATGCAACGACTCATGTCGCCCTGCATCGCGTCGGCGGTAAGCGCGATGATGGGCCCGGCAAAGCCAAGTTCACGTAGAGCTTTGGCAGTAGTATAACCATCGAGTTTGGGCATCTGCATGTCAAGCAAGATTAGGTCATAACTCCTGCTTTGCTTCATTGCCCTGACGACGGCGGCGATCGTAACTTCGCCGTCTTCCGCTTCATCAACCTTCGCTCCGGCAGCGCTTAAGAATCGTTTGCTCAGATAGCGGATGTCGCGACGATCGTCAACGACCAAAATATGTCCGTCTAGTTGAATGTCAGTAGCCTGAGTTTCCGTACGGTGGGCGTGGTTCTGTATCGCTGGATCCACCAGCTCGACTGGCTCGAAATTACCAGTGGCAATTGACACCGAAAACGTACTTCCTTTCCCAAGTTCACTTTGGACCGAGATCTCACCATCCAACATCTCGGTTAGTCGTTTACTGATGGCGAGTCCCAAGCCTGTGCCGCCAAACTCCCGATTGACATTTCCATCCCCTTGCGAGAATGGTTGGAACAGTCGCTGGCGCTGTTGGTCGCTGATGCCGACTCCCGAATCAATGACGTCGAATTGCAGTTTGCGGGTAATTTCTGAGTAGCTGACGACCAGGCGAACCGATCCTTCGGGTGTGAACTTGATGGCGTTTCCGACCAAGTTGATCAAAATTTGGCGTAAGCGTTTCGGATCGCTCTCAATCTGCGTTGGGATTGAGCTTCGATATTCTACTTCGAGTACGATGCTCTTCTCGGTTGCACGGATTTCCATGATTGACAGAACATCTTCGACAAGCCCCTGCGGCGAAAATCGCTGTTGGTTGATCTCGAACTTGCCTGCTTCGATCTTGGATAGGTCGAGGATGTCGTTGATGATATCCAGTAGAAAACCACCATTACGACGGATGGTGCGCACATATTGAACTGCTTGGCCGTCTTGCAGGTTTTCAGCAATCAAATCGATGTACCCGAGAATCGCCGTCATCGGGGTACGAATTTCGTGGCTCATATTGGCGAGAAACTCGCTCTTGGCCCGGTTCGCCGCTTGAGCACGCTTTTCGCTTTCTCGCAATGCTGCAGCCTGCTCATGCTCGCTGGTAGCATCCCAATTGATGCCATACATTTTAATTACTTGCCCGCTACGGTTTCTAACCACTTCGCCCATGCCATGCATCCAACGCACTTGTCCGTCCGCTCGAATAATGCGAAATTCGGCATCGTAGGTGTCGGCACCATCCACGGCGATCTGCCAATGCGACTTCAGGCTTTCGATGTCATCGGGATGAACGAGACTGAAAAACAGTTCGCTGCTAGGTTCTTGCTTGGGGTCGATGCCAAGCAAATCGTAGAGTTGGTCAGTCCAGACGCTTTTTTCAGGTGTCCACTCCCAGGCCGCCATCCCACCGGCACGCATGGCCATTTCCATTCTTATGGAAGTTTCTTTGAGTGACCGCTCGTAGGCGGCGCGCTCGCGAATGTCTACGCCTGACGGGATCAAGAATTCCACTTCACCTGCTGCATTCTTCACTGGTGCAATCATGAAATCGATCAAGACACCTTCGTCTCCGTGTGCAAACAGCGACACATCGTAGCGAACGATTTCGCCAGCTATCGCGCGATCCACTGCGTCACGCATGTCCTTGGCAACCTTGGCATCGTAGCTCCACCATGGCGCGTTGGCGAAGTGCTTACCAACTACATCTTCACGTTGAGTTTGAGCGATTGCGAGCGAGCGGTCATCCACCTCCAACAGTATGCCATCCTTGCTGATGATGCCGACAAGTCCAAGCTGGTTGTTGATGACGCGGCGCAGGTGCGACTCTCGATCAGCTAGCTCGATCTCCCATTGCTTCTGCTCAGTGATATCGCGTGCCGCTAGAATCGCATTTGTGGGACGAGGCCGTTCTTGGCTGCAATCAAAAAAAACTCGCTTGCGAATACTCAGCCAGCGCACCTCTCCGCTTTGTAAAACAATGCGATGGTCGACCGCCATCTCGCCGCCAGTGTTTGCTGAGAGACATTCGTCGATGTGACGCTGCAGCATTTGTCGATCTTCGGGATGGAATGTCTGGTGAATCCGATCGCGAGTGACTTGGGTTTGAACGTCTTCCAAGCCGTATAGCTTGGCCGCTTCCGGCGACAGTGTCAGCAAGTTGGTGTCGTAGTCGATTTCAGCCAGAGCGAAATCAGCGACCTTAATTCCCAGTCTCAGGCGTTCCTGGCTGGCTTGAAGCTCCTCCGAGGCCTGTTTGGCTCCAGTAATGTCGGTGTTGGTCCCAAACCAACGTTGGATTTCCCCACTGGCATTACGGATTGGTTGAGCGCGCGATAAGTACCAGCGATACTTGCCTTCCCCAGAACGTAGCGGGAAGGTGTCCTCCCACACTTCACCCGAATCGAGAGACTGGGTCCAACTGCGGACAACACGATCGAGATGATCGGGGTGCTGTACCGATTTCCAGCCCCAGTCCTTCATTTCTTCGAGGGTTGTGCCCGTGTAGTCGAACCAACGCTGGTTGTACCAAAAGATTGAACCACCTGCGTCGGCCATCCAAGCCAATTGGGAAATGTTGTCAGCCAAGTCGCGGAATCGTTCTTCGCTATCTCGCAGTGCTGTTTCAGCGTATGCACGTTCTAATTTCAAGCGGAGGATATTTGACAGTTGTCGGATGAGATCAATTTCGTCTTCTCGCCAAACGTGTGGGTTGCGTCTGGTAATGGAGATCATGAATTCGAGTGTTGTATCTCGGCTACTCGGCGCATTGAGAATCGCTCCAATGTGCAGCTCCGAAAAACTCTTGATATAGTCTGGCGATCTCGTTTCCGCCGCAGTGTCATTGACGATCATTGGTTGTCCAGCGGCAAGTTGTTGTCGCTCTTGTTCGGTGGCAAAATCCGACATGTCGTAGATGCCAACGAGGCTCATCGATTCATCGGTACAATAATCTGAGATGACGTTGGCCCGTTCTGCGTTCTTATCCATTTCTATCACAAGGAAGTGTGATAATTGCATGAACTCAGCCACGCGATGACTGGCTTCTGCGATGATTGCGTCGGCGGTTGTTAGAGCTGCTAATTTGCTATGTAAGTCGGCCAAGAAGGCCAACGAGAGCTCACGCTCTTTGCGGTCCGTAATATCGATGGCAACGCTGAGTATCGACAGAGGTGCACCGTTGTCGGAGCGGCGAAAAATGTTCCCTCGGCAGTGCGTCCACACCGTTTCTCCATTGTCGCCACGAATAACACGGAATTCAACTTCATGATTCCCGCAGGACTGCGAGAACGCCGAATCGATCAACCGCTCGATATTTGGCTGATCCTCGGGATGGACTACATCCAAAAAGCCTGCCTTGGTTGGAAGAAACGTCTCTTCGGTGTAGCCAAACATTTCATATAGCCGCGATGACCAAGTCACATGGTCGAGGGCAATATCCCATTCCCAGATTCCCATCTGGCCTGATTCAAGCGCCAAATTGAGCTGCGCCACGCGATGCTGTACTTCCAGCTCTGCAAATTTGCGTTCACTAATGTCAACTCCAGACGGAATAAGGTGCGTGACCCGTCCATCACTGTCGGAAACGGGAGCGAGCATAAAGTCAATCGTTAGCCGTGAGTCGCCGACGGTACGAATTTCTACGTCGTAGCGAACCACGGTACCAGTCAGTGCCGTCGCAATTGCCGCACGCAACTCGCGAACCACTTGCTCATCGTAAGACCACCAGTAGCACTCCCAAAAAGGCTTGCCGATCACATCTTCACGTTTTAGTCCACCAGCCTGTAAAGCCGTCGCATTAGCCTCTCGCAAGACACCATCACTATCAAGCTCTCCGACAAAGTTCAGCGTGCTGTCGATCACGCGACGGAGGTGCGATTCTCGATCGGCGATCTCCCTTGCCAGTTTCTTGCGTTCGGTGATATCGAGAAAAGTAACTACACAACCGACAACTTGGTCGTCATGAATCTGCGGGTAAGACCAGTATTCCACGTCGAACGAGGATCCATCATTTCGCCAGTACACTTCGGTATCACTATGAATGCGTCGCCTCTCACGATACGCCTTGTAGATCTTGCACTGTTCGAGCGGATAGAGACTTCCGTCGGCGTGCGAATGGTGAACAAGCGAGTGCATGTGCTGGCCCAGCAAATCGTCCGCAGTCTGGTATCCCAGTAGTTTCACGCAGGCTTCATTCGCAAACGTGCAGTTGCCATCATGATCAATTCCGTAGATGCCCTCAGCCGTAGAGCTAATCAATGAACGAAGTTGGTTTTCGCTACTCTTGATGCGCTCCTGAGCCAATTGTTCCGCGGTCACGTCATGGAAAGTGACAACGATCCCGTTGCGTGCGCCCTGATGTGAGCGGTAGGGCAACGTGCGTCGAACGAACCATCGTCCGTCACGAGTCTGGAAGGTGTGTTTGATTTCCACGCTACCATCAACGGTGTTGGGATCGGGCAGCGGCGGGATCTCGTCCGCCAATGGCATCAATTGCGTCAGTGGTCGACCAATGTCCGTAGGAATAAATCCGTAAATTGCAGTCGCCGCAGGCGTGAAGCTGCGAATTCGCAAGTCGTCGTCGAGGAAGATCGTGGCGATTTGCGTGCTGCGAAGTAGGTTTTCTAAGTCGCTATTGGTTCGCTCCAGAGCAGTAACTGCCGACTGAATTTCCTCTTTCGACGTCTCTAACTCTTCGTTCGCCGACTGCATCTCCTCGTTGAGAGATATCAATTCTTCATTCGAAGACTTCAGTTCTTCATTGGCCGTCTCGTAATCCTGCAGCGACTTTTCCAAGTCGTGACGCGTCGAAGAAAGTTCTCGTTCCAAGTGTGCGATGATCGCATCAGCATCATTGTCGGCGCGAATAAACGTTGAATCGTCGTCTCCCGATAGGGTCACCGCTTTTTCGCCATGGACCAGCGGCAAACCTGCATCATGGAACACTACCAAGAACAATTCCGCTTCTTCGCCGACACGCGGCATCGGCTGCACCGTCAGCATCACTCGCTGCAGCTTACCAGCAACACGAATAGAGAGATCATCGTGGACGATACGCCGACGTTTCGCTTTCGCCTCTTGCAAGGTTGCCCGTAGTCCAACACGCAGACCGCTACGAGCCATTTTGATAATGTTGTTTTGGAAGTTACCGGTACGCACCGTCAAATATTTGTGCATGTCGGCTGAAGCACAAAGGATCTTGCCATCTTCTTCGACGATCACTGACTTTGGAGCAAACTCGTCCAATACGATACGTTGCATAACTTGCAATAAATCGTCAGTAGATTGTGAAGCGGTAGTAGGCGCTGCGTTGGATTGGCCTGCATTCTTGCCTCCCTCCTCAACCGATATTTCTCCAGACGGATTAGCGCCCGTCCCCTTGCGCTGGGACAGACGGTGCTTGGCATCAACGACCCGGAACAATTCGCCATGAGACGAAATATTCTCGGAAGGTCCTAACAACAGAAAGCCCGAGGGACGCAGCGCGTAATGGAATAGTGGGATCAACTTTTTTTGCAAATGTGGCCCCAGATAGATCATCAAATTGCGACACGAGATAAAATCTAATCGAGAGAACGGTGGATCGCTAATTAAGTTGTGGGCGCTGAACAGCACCATCTCGCGAATCTCTTGAGTGACCTGAAATTTCTTACTACGCTTGATAAAGAAACGTTTGAGTCGCTCTGGCGAAACGTCGTCTTCGATTCCAATTGGATAGGCACCCTGTCGACAGATCTTTAGCGCTCGATCGTCGATGTCCGTGGCAAAAATCTGAACTTCCGGAGGCGATTCCATTTGGCTCATCTGCTCGCGGCAGAGCATGGCAATCGAATAGGCTTCTTCGCCAGTCGCGCAACCAGGTACCCAAATGCGTACTGCGTCTTCAGGCTTGCGACCAACAAATAATTTCGGAATTACGGTATCGGCAAGCAACTCAAAGGCCTCGGGGTCACGAAAGAACTCCGTAACGCTGATCAGCAATTCGCGAAACAAAGCTTGCGGTTCTGCGACATCGTCATTTAGATGTTGAACGTAGCTTTCAACGCTGGAGATCTTCAACACTTGCATGCGTCTGCGAATGCGTCGCGCGAGCGTGTTCTGTTTGTAGTGCTGAAAGTTGTGGTTGGTTAACTCCATCAAACGCTTCGAGATCTCGGGAATCGCCTCATGTATTTGCTTAACTGATGAGGACTCGACCGATTCGTTGTCGAGGCTCTTAAGGTAGCTTGCGTACTTTTTCAATTCGACCGCGATCGCATTCGCTGACAACACATGGTCGGCGACGCCCGTGGTAGCCGCACTGCGCGGCATGCTGTCGTACTTGGCCGACTCGGCGGACTGAGCAAACGTCATCCCGCCCGCATCGCTGATCGCTTTTAGGCCCAACGTTCCATCGGAGCCGGTCCCGGATAAGATCACGCCAACCCCACGTTCGCCCTGATGTTCAGCCAGCGATTGTAAGAAATGATCGATGGGCGCTTCGGGGCGTTCGTTGTTGTCCCTCTTCGCAATCCTCAGCGATCCGTTCGTCAGCTCAAGCAACTTCCAAGGCGGGCAGACATAGAGTGTCCCTGGCTGAAGCTTCTTGCGGCCAGTGATACTAGCGACCTCCATCGTAGTCGACTTGGATAGAAGTTCGATCAGTAAATCGCCGCCATCGTTCTCAAGGTGTTGAACGAAGACGATCGACAGGTCGTCGGTATCACCGAGCGATCGCAACAATTCCTGAAACGCCTCCAGTCCACCCGCTGAAGCGCCCACGCCAACGATCAACGGAACTGAATCTTCAAGAGTCGTTGTCATTCAGTTTCGCATTCAGTATTTCGAAATGGAATTCGTCAGAATTCCGGATTGAGCGTTTTCACAATGGGATTCGGCAGGATTCCCTTTCGATGGGTCTATTCTACACCTTAGCTGAACCAGAGTGGCCTACCTAGGCTGAACCGAATCTCTCCCTTGGCGACACACTGTTCTACCTCTCAAATCGTTCACCCATTAGAAACCACCTGGCGGCATCTCGTCGGTGGCGGGCGCTGCTGAACAGACTCCCGCCCGACCCCTGAATCGATTGGGGCACCACAAGTAGATTAAAGGGATACCTTCGCATTGAGTGATGCATCGGTTTCAGGTTGCTCGCCCTGCAGGTATGCTGTGCCCGCTTTCAGAAGATACTTCACGCTATTAAGTCCCGAATTGTCCCAGTATTCGCCGCGAGTTGGATCGACGCGGATAAAAATAATCGAGTCGCTCGTCTTGCCGTCTGGGAACCAAATCTTCCAAGTCTCACGCCAAAGTTCATTGAGCTTAACGCGATCGTCGATGGCGGTGGCAACTCCCGAAAGTGAAACAAACCTGTTGGAACTCTGCATCGTAATCGCAACTTCAGAGTCTCGCTTCAGATCGGCGACTTTGCCTGACTGGCGATCTGTGACGAACCATAGCTGCCCCTCGTCCTCCACCAGAGCTACTGCCATCGGACGCGCATCGAGTGCTCCGTCATCACTGCGAGTAACCAGCATTGCGGTAGTAAATTCTTGTAGCAGGTCAATCAGTTTGTGTTTAATGTCCATAATCTAAGTCGTGTGTTGGGGTTTGGGGAAAAGTGAGCGAGTTTGCAATAAGTCAATAGTGCAGAAGTCAATAGTGCAGCTAACATGCCAGAATTGAGCGACTAGCCAGCATCAAGCAGGTTCGCGAAGTGACCAACTCTGTTGGCGTTGGAATCGTGCATGCCCACTTTCAATCGGTCGCTGAACGACCAGGCTGTTGGATTTTCGACCGTCGCAATTAAGTTGAGCACTTAAAGAAGCTGGACCGTGGAAGCGACGATTCAGCCATGATTTCTAGGTCTACAGGCTAGAATCTGACGGCAAAGCAAGCGGAACATTTAGTGCAATTGATCAGCCGTACAACGGCCAGCCAGACCGTGGTCGCATCACGCTGCCTGTCTACATCGTTCTCGTTTGCTGCCAAGACCCAAGCCGATGCTTCCGTAGTGGACGAGCTTAATCGCCACCGAGCCGTTGCTCGCCGACAAACATACGAACCGCGCCGGCCACAACATTGAACTCAACCGGTTCTTCATCGATCACTTCGCCATCGAGCGTGAATCGCATCGGTGGGTCAGACTGCACGCACAGACGCGTCGCCTGGCGAAAAATGACTTGGTCACATTCGAGGAATTTGCCTGTAAGATTGCCCGCGACAATCTCGACCATGTCCATCACACCACCGTCTTTGATAATGATGATGTCGAGCATTCCATCCCAAGCGCAAGCCTCTGGGGCAACTTCGATGCGTCCTGCATTTGTCCGTCCATTAGCGACGAGAATTGCCCAGCAATGAAGCCCCTCAAATCGTTCGCCATCGATATCCGCAGTGATATGATAGGTTTCCATATCGGTCAGCACACCAATCGAACCTCGTAAGTAACATAGGGGTCCCCAGCGACTTTTCAATTCGTCAGTCAACTGCTCTGACACGCGAACACAATTGCCGCCCGCTGCGACATTGGCGAAAAAACGTTCAAATCCAATGCCATTGATACGTACGATGTCTACTGGAGCTGGTCGCGTATTCCAGAGTAGCGCACAAGCTTGCGTAATATCGTTGGGAATGCCGAGAGTGCCGGCAAAATCATTCGCTGTGCCCAGCGGAATGATCGCCAAAGCCGGACGCCGATCTTCGCCAACCCGCATCAACGCGTTGACAACCGCGTTCACGGTGCCATCACCGCCAGCGGCGACAATCGTATCACAGCCGTTTCCTAGAGCGCGTTCGATTTCCGAATGTATATCGATTTCATGTGTTAGCTCTACCCAGGCCATAGCCTGCGTTTTGGCATTTGCGCGTAACAGCCCGATGTGGTGAGATTGGCCAGACTCTCGATTCCAGAACAACAAGTTGGTCATGTATCACCGAGAAATTTCTTGACGCGTCGAAAAGCCAAATCACTCTCTAGCAATGTCTGTGCCAATCGTCAGCTCGGGTTGAAGTGCGTTCCGTTTCATTTGGCGGCGCAGCAAAATTATTTACTACAGACAACTCCTTATCTCTAGCAACGCGTGTGTGTGGCGACCATAAACTGTCGCCAAGTGGCATCCTCCGATTCAAGCTCGCTGGTAAACAACCAAGAGTCGGCGTCGATAATCTCAATTGTGTCGCGGTACTTGCCGATTCCGTTGCCATCGAACTTGGGGCCTTCGGAATAGAGCGGCAAACGCTTGAGGGTTGGGTCGAGAACGCCATGATAGGGCCAGATATTCGCCATCATCGAACCGACAAACGTTCCAACAAACTGGTTTTGCGCTGGATCGAAACCCAACGTCATGATGTTCGCCCAGTGCCCGTCTGGCGAATCGCCGCTGCTTTCGCAGATCAGCCACATTCCGCCGAGCGATCGACAGGACATCGTGCCTTTGGCCGTCGACTTGCTGCCGTCCGGCATCTCACAATTGTGTTCGAGGTTCCACTGACCAACCAGTTGGTCCAGCCACTGGTGTTCTTTTTGGGGTTGGGCAAACATTGCGCAATTTCTCCTGGTGTTTTCCGGTGCTGACATGAACTTACCGTCAGGCTTGAAAGTAGTCGATTGGCGAGACCTCAAATCGACAAGAACTTCTTGAAAATGTGACAACGCTTTCTGAAGTCCACGGACCTTGAATCACCGCCCTTCCTCGGGGCAATATGTGTATGGGATCACGAGGATTATTATTCGGCCAGCTTGACCGGCTGCCAGTGACCGTGCATGGCGCAGGAACCGGCGGGGACGCTGGTGATGGCTTCGGCCTCTGCACCGTCGGCAAGAGCGACGTAGAGCTGCATGACTCCGCTCCGGTCGGAGCCAAAAAGAATCCACTTCCCGTCAGGAGAGGTCTGAGGGTGATAGTGCCGGACACCTGGTGTTGATTGCGTGAGTTGTTCAACGCTCCCCTCAATGGTCACTCGCATTAGTTCAATGCTCTCACCCACCTTGGCTGTGCAGTAGACGGACTTGCCATCGCGCGACCAGACGGGGATGTCGCTGCTTTCGCTGTGGAAGTCGGGGTGCTTGAGGGCCTCGATAACGCCACGGTAGCCGCCACGGTCAGCAAGCTTGCGGAGTTTGGTCCCGTTCTTACGAACGATATGCGGGTGGCAGTTGTAGTGCTCGCCGGAGACGAAGAGGAGCCATTCGCCATCGGGTGACCACTGCGGCGCAAAGTTGAAGGGATGGCCAGTATCGATGCGTTGTTTGTCGCTGCCATCGGGGTTGGAAACATAAATTTGGTAGTTCTCGTGATAGCTGATCCGTTTGCCGTCCGGCGAGGCGCTGTAGCCGTAGGCGAACCCCGCTCCTTGGCCCGAGACATCCCGTTTTTGGCGGCCGTCGAGGTCCATCCGATAAGGTTTCGAGATGCCGTTGATGATTGGCGTGAAGCCTAAGTCCTTTCCATCGGGATGGAAGAACAATCCAGTGTTGTAGATACTGACGCGATCGACTGCGGTGAGGTTGGTGAGTTGCATCGTTTGCAGGTCGAGCAGGCAGGTATCGACGAGCCAGCCTTCGGTCATGCGAAAGGTCTTGTGCTCGCGTTCCCAAGCAGCATTTTCAGGACTCTCCCAGAGGCTGAGGAGGATTGCGTGTGTGCCTTCGGGTGACCAGCCGGCGAACTGGGTCCAACAGTGCTCCTGCTGGGCAAGTTCCGGGGCGAGGACTTGCTGACCGGTTCCATTGGCCCTGACGAGGCAAGCGCGGTTGGTTGTCCAGTTGGCGAACTGGCCGTCCGGTAGATCATTGCGGCCCTGGGTAAAACCGATCCAAATTGTGGGGCGGGGCTCGGCTGCCGAGGCAAAGTGAGTGAGGAAGCAGAATGCAATGAGGAGGGGAAGTTTCATTTCGTGCTGGCCTTCTTGTAACAGCCGCCATCCTCAGTGCGGTAAGATTCTTAGTCTTTCACCACCTCCAGCGGAGTTGAGGCGCGAGACTTCGCGGAGGGCCGTTTCGCCATCCCGGGCATTGCCCTCATATGGACGACTTTGATAACATCACCAGCTATGTTGCACTTTTGGAATTTCACCGGTCCCAGGACTTGGGAAGTGCTTCAGACCGGCAAACGGCCCGCACGTCAAAGCGATGCGACTTGGGTCGGTTCGTTAAGGAAGAAAAGAAAGAGGCGTCGCCCGGATTCGAACCGGGGAATAGCGGATTTGCAATCCGCCGCCTTAGCCACTTGGCTACGACGCCTTTTTAGGTGGTGTCTTCCTGAGGGTGGCTGTGAAATAGGCCACTCTAAACTCTCATTGTTTTTAATGCCGAGAGTCTGGGACGTCAAGGGTGACGCTAGCGATTGTATCGGTTGCAAGGCCGCCAATCCTTAGTTGGAAATGCAATTTTATGCGCGCTGTTTTCAAGCTGAGCTTTCGAATCTGGCTGATTTCGGTGTCAGAACCCGGTTTCACCCCGTTTTCAACGCGGGAACTTCCCATAAACTGGCGGAACTACCGCATCCGTTCGCCCTCAAAGCAGATTTTCACGGATTGGGATGCGGCCAAGAACTAACGACACGGCTGCAACTGGCAATTTGAATCCCCCTGAAGAAAGCATGACCCGAAAATGAGTGATCTATGTGATTTTGGTTTGATTGGTTTGGCGGTCATGGGAGAGAACTTGGCGCTAAATGTGGAAAGCCGGGGCTACCGCATCGCCATCTTCAATCGCACGACCGAAAAAGTCGATGACTTGATCCAGGGGCGCGCGAAAGGTAAGAACTTTGTCGGTTGCCACTCAATCGAAGAGTTGGTCAAATCGCTCAAGAAACCGCGTCTGGTGATGACGCTCGTCAAAGCTGGTCCTGCCGTCGACGATCTCATCGAGCAACTGCTGCCGCACCTAGAGCCGGGCGATGTCATCATCGATGGCGGCAATGAACACTACACCAATACCGAGCGGCGGACGGAATACGTCGAAAGCAAAGGCTTGCTCTACGTCGGCACCGGCGTCTCAGGCGGCGAAGAGGGGGCCTTGAAGGGCCCGAGTCTCATGCCGGGCGGAACCGCAGCGGCTTGGCCACTCATCAAACCAATCTTCCAAAGTATCTCGGCCAAAGTTGGCCCGAACGACGACATTCCATGTTGCGAGTGGGTGGGGCCGAGGGGTGCCGGTCACTATGTCAAAATGGTACACAACGGGATCGAGTACGGCGACATGCAGTTGATCTGCGAAGCTTATCAGATCCTTAAAGAAGTGGCGGGGCTGAGCAATGACGAGTTGTATGAAGTCTTCGCCGACTGGAATCGTGGCGATCTGCAAAGCTACCTGATCGAAATCACTCGCGACATTTTCAGTGCCAAGGATGATCAACCTGACGGCGATGGCTACTTGGTCGACAAGATCATGGATACGGCTGGTGCAAAGGGGACTGGCAAGTGGATGAGCCAATTGGCGCTTGACCTGGGTGTGCCGAGTACACTGGTTACCACTGCCGTATACGCGCGTGGGCTGTCGGCAGTAAAGGAGGCTCGAGTCCGCGCCAGCAAAGTGCTCAGCGGGCCGACTGCAGGGGCGAATCCGAAATTTGCGAGTGCCGTTGACGGATTAGTCGGCGACAAGCAACAGTTCATCGACGCGGTACGCCAAGCCCTGTATGCCTCGAAGATCTGCTCCTACGCGCAGGGCTTTGTACAACTGCAGGCTGCCAGCGCCGAACACGATTGGGGCTTGAACTATGGCGACTGCGCCTTGCTGTGGCGTGGTGGTTGTATCATCCGCGCACAATTCCTGGATCGCATCAAGGAAGCGTTTGACGAGCAGCCGAATCTCGAAAACCTCTTACTTTATCCGTATTTCAAGAAGATCATCGATGACAGCCAAGCTGGTTGGCGGGCGGTCATCATGGCGGCTACCCAATTGGGTGTTCCAACTCCGGCTTTCTCCGCTGCACTGGGCTACTACGACAGCTATCGCCGCGAGCGACTGCCGGCGAACTTGCTGCAGGCTCAACGCGATTACTTCGGCGCTCACACATACAAACGCGTTGATCGCGAGGGCACGTTTCATTCCGAGTGGTTGGAACTGCGCAAGCAGCCTAGCTAGAGGAGGAAGAGGAGGACTGTCGTCCCTTAACGGCAATACCGTTTACCGAGGAAAAAAATGTAGTGGATCTCGCCAGAGATCCCTGTTGTAGTGGATCTCACCAGAGATCCTGTTGTAATGGATCTCGCCAGAGATCCTGTTGTAGTGGATCTCGCCAGAGATCCTGGAAGTCTGGCGACTTCCACTACATTCATTGAACGGCATTCAGTTTAACGGCAAGCCGCAGGCGCAGTTTTGTTTCACGGCAAGTCGTAGGCGACTGTGTCCCCAACAATGAGAATCCCCATCCAACGCATGTTGGCAACCGTTTTTTCGATAAGAGCTGCCAAAGCCTGCGCGGGTACCGCCGTCTCCAGCGGCTCGCCGTTAAACGATTGAGTACACGCGCTAGTTGCTAAACAATTTCGATAGAACTGGAAAACGGGAGTCGAGCATGCCGCATACGATGGTGATTTTTGGAGCTTCCGGAGACCTGACGAGCCGTAAGCTGATTCCGGCACTGTATCGCTCGTTTCAACGTGGACGCTTGCCGAAAGATACCCGGGTCGTGGGCGTTTCACGCAGTCCGTTTAGCGATGATGCGTGGCGAGAACAGCTGACCGAGACGACCAAGAAGTTTGAAGGCGAGAAGTTTGACGCGGCAAGCTGGCAAACGTTTGCAGAGCATATCTTCTACTGCCCTGGCGATATTCAAAATCCAGACGACTTCACGAAACTGGCCGAGCGACTTGACGAACTGGAAGGCGGTCAAAAGACCGACCGCGTGTATTATGTGGCGACTATGCCACAGCTCTACGAGCAGGCCGCCGAGCAACTTGGGAGAGCCGGCTTGGCGGACGACACACAGGGTGCACGCCGCATCGTGATTGAGAAACCGTTTGGTACGGACCTCAAGACCGCGCGAAATCTGAATCAAGCGATTGCCAAAGTGTTTCGCGAAGAGCAGATCTATCGCATCGATCATTATTTAGGCAAGGAAACCGTGCAGAACATTATGGTGCTGCGCTTCGGCAATTCAATGTTTGAACCACTCTGGAATCGCAACTACATCGACCATGTACAAATTACGGTGGCGGAAGAGGTTGTGATTGGACGTCGCGCGGGCTACTACGACGGCTCGGGGGTCTTGCGCGATATGTTCCAAAATCACTTGTTTCAGTTGATGATGGTCATTGCCATGGAGGCTCCCGTCAAATTTAATGCCACGAGCGTACGCGATGAAAAAGTGAAGGTCCTACGCGCGGTGCGCCCGTTGCGCGGCGGCGACTTTGCAGCCTGTGGAGTGCGTGGACAGTATGAAGGCTATTGCGAGGAAGAGGGGGTAGCGCCCGATAGCCAGACCGAGACATTTGCCGCTCTGAAATTGAATATCGATAATTGGCGATGGAACGGAGTACCGTTTTACCTGCGGAGTGGCAAGGCGCTGAGTTGTCGCACAACTCAAATTGTGATTGAATTCAAAGAGCCGCCGCATATGGTGTTTGGTGGCGGACGGGAATCCAAGCCGCCTGCGAATCGCTTAGTGATTCAAATCCAACCGGCCGAAGGCATTCAAATCCACTTTCAATCCAAAGTTCCCGATCAAGGGATGGCCTTGCGCACCAGCCAACTCGATTTCCGCTTCGATTCCAGTGATGGCAAAGGGATGCCCGATGCCTACCAACGCTTGTTGCACGACGTCATGATGGGTGATGCCAGCCTGTTTGCACGCAGCGACGAAGTGGAGGTGGCTTGGCAGATCGTCGATCCGATCATCGCCGCTTGGCGAAGTCCCGCCGCGCCGCCAATGAATACCTATCCCGTTGCAGGTTGGGGCCCAGAGGCTTCGACCGAATGGATGCACGGGCAGAATCGCAATTGGTTTGACGTCTGCCCTGTGATTAACTAGCGGCCAGCGAAGAGGAGCCTGATGTTACGGGAATTCAGCGCTGAAAATAGCCGCCCGACGCGTCTTGACGCCCGTGATAATAATCCGACGCGCGAGCGAGGGAAGCGAGATGCGTTTTTTGGTGTACACTATTTGACTCCCAAGAGCAAACTCAACGAACTGGTTTTAGTGACATCGAAATGACCGGCGCTAATGATATCGTAATCACAGGAATTGGCTGTGTTACACCCATTGGTATCGGGCGTGAGGCGTTTTGGCGATCACTCCAGATGGGTACTTGCGGCGTTCGCCGAATCCATACGCTTTCCACTGCGTCGCAGGCCACATTCTACGGCGCTACTATCAACGATTTCGATGGTAAGCAATATGTAAAGCCGCGCAAGACATTGAAAGTGATGAGCCGCGAAGGGCAGTTGGCTTACAGTTCCGCAGTGTTGGCATGGAAAGACGCCGGGTTGCCGACCGACGACGACGCGTGCCCAAGTGCTCTCACACCCGAGCGAGTCGGAGTTATCTACGGTTCAGAGATCATTCCGGGCGACCATGCTGATCTCGAAGCGGCGGTCCGCGCTTGTTCGACTGGCGACCAAATGAATATTTCGGCTTGGGGACAGGAGTTTTCCAAGCATATCTTTCCGTTGTGGATGTTGCGAAATCTACCCAATATGCCCGCTTGTCATATTGGCATCGCCATTGACGCCCGTGGGCCGAATAACACGATCGTCCAAGAGGAGATCAGTAGCCTGCTGGCATTGACGGAGGCCATGCACGTGATTGAGCGGCAGCAGGCGGATTTGATGCTGGTCGGTGGCGTTGGTCAGAGAGTTTCGCCGACGCGTATGATTTACCGCGCGCCCGGCCTGTACGACCAGCATGCACTCGATACTCGAGGTGAACGCTGCATCCCGTTTGACAAGCGTCGCTCTGGAATTGTCTCAGCCGAAGGAGCCGGTACGTTGGTAATCGAGCGACGCAGCCATGCCGCACAGCGTGGAGCGAAGATCTATGGAGTGGTCAAGTCGGGCACGAGTCGATATGGCAGACCAACACGCTACTACGGCGGCAGCGCGACAGCGATGACTGCAGTTGGCCAGGCCGCCATGGTTCAAGCGGGCGTCGCCGCGGCCGATCTTGCGCATGTGTCCGCACAAGGCTACTCCGAACAGCATCTCGATATCGCTGAAGCCACAGCCATCGAAGCTGTCGCCCCACAAGTCCCCGTGACTGCTTTTTCGAGCTACTTTGGAACGGCGGGAGCAGCTTGCGGTGTGCTGGAATTGGCAGCCAGTGTACTCGCGACGCAGCATGGAATTGTCCTGCCGACTCTTGGGTATCAGCAGCCCGATAGCGATTGTCCGCTGGCTGTGTGCCGCGAATCTCGTGAGACGACACAGAGACATATTCTGAAACTGAGCTTCACGCCGTTCGGGCAAGCAGCAGCTGTGGTAATCCAGTGCACGACTTAGACTATCTGCGGATTGTTATTGATGAGACTTCGGTCTGTCCCTACTTGCCTGAGCAGACGTCGCGCATGCCGTTGCGAGTTCCCTGCGAAACGGTGACTGCCGTCAAGCTCGACGAGTTGCTCGAAGCTGGTTATCGTCGCTCCGGTTGGTTCTACTACCGGACGCAGTGTCCAAGTTGTAGCGCTTGTGAGCCACTGCGAATCAACGTGGACACATTTCGCCCCAATCGCTCGCAGTCGCGCGCTAAGAAAATGGGCGATCAATGCTTGAAAGTTACTTGGCGCGAACCGATTGTGGACGAGCGGCGCGTTGAATTATTTAACAAACACCGGCGCGCCCGAGGCTTGGATAAAGACAATCCACCCGCTGACGCCGCCGATTACACAGCATTTCTAGTGCACACTTCCTGTCCGACGGTAGAACTTGGCTTGTGGCTGGGGGAGCGGCTTCTCTCCGTGGCAATTACGGACGTCGGCGACCGCAGCTTGTCTGCCGTGTATTGTTGTTTCGATCCCGAGTTCTCAAAGCTCAGTCTCGGTACCTACGCGATTCTCACCCAGATTGAGTGGGCGCGAGCCAGGAAGCGCAAGGACTCGCAAACAGCATGGTTATACCTGGGGTTGTACGTTGAAAGGAATCCGCACCTAAATTACAAAGCCAAATTCATGCCGCATCAACGACTTATCAACCGGCACTGGCGTGAATTTACGCGCGAAGCGACCGGGCCATGAATGAAAGCGTTCGACGGGAATTCTGGCGGTGAATTCTGGCGAATCCCAGTCGGCAAAGGGAGGAAAGCGTGGATCTCGATCAGTGGTTCAAGGAATTGGCGCCGTCTGCTGGCGGAGAGCCGTCTGCCGACATTGAGCAGTCTCCGCTGCCTACGGATTCCATGCGCGCTTCTTCCACACGCGATACGCTGCTGCTGTCGATCGCCCGGCCGCTCATGGCCTGCGAATTCGAAGTATTGTTGAATCAGCATCAGTATCCGAGCGGCGCTGACCAGGCTGTAGCAGCACTCGACATGATCGCAGAGTTGGAACGGCTCATCAGCGTCTACCAGCAACGCAGCGAACTGAGCAACTTGAATCGCTTTGGTGGCACTCGCGCTGTTAGTCTGTCAGAAGATACGGTTAGATTGCTGATGCTAGCTCAAGACCTGAACAGCCTCACCCACGGAGCGTTTGATATTACGTCAGGTAGCCTTTCGGAAGTGTGGGGGTTCTCGCGACGGCAGGGCCAAATGCCTTCGGAAAGCGAGATCCTAGCCGCTTTGGAAAGTGTTGGCTCGCAGTATTTGCAAGTGGATCACGAACACGCGACGGCGCGCTTGTCGCGAGCCAAGGTGCAAGTGAATCCAGGCGGCATTGGCAAAGGTTATGCACTGGATCGTGCGGTGGGACGGTTGCAGAATGCCGGCATTCATGACTTCATGATCCACGGTGGACTCAGTTCCGTCGTCGCCCGCGGTCATCGTCAACATTCAGCGACGGGCGGTGGTTGGCTGGTTGCACTCAAGCATCCGTGGCGTTGGGAGCAGACGTTGGGAATGATCCGTTTGCAAGATCAGGCCTTGGGCACCAGCGGTTCTGGCAAGCAGTTTTTTCATTTTGGCGGTAAGCGTTACAGCCATATTATCGATCCCCGAAGTGGACAACCTGCGCAGGGCATGATGAGTGCAACTGTTATTTGCCCCAGCGGCGCAGTGGCCGATGCATTGGCCACCGCCCTGTTCGTGATGGGCCCAACCGCGGCTCGTGAATTCTGCGAGCAGCAACAACTCTCTGCAATACTCATCTTTGCCGATCCCAAGACAGGCCGACAACGGATGGAACTATGCTGCATCCCAGACGGCATGTGGCTAAAAGATGTATAATGGTCGAAATCAACGCTCACGCATGCCGACGACGCTTGATGGTGAGATTAGTGATAGTGAAACGCAGGTCAGTAATGGTCCGATTCCGGGTGACGATAGAACATGTGGAACAACTTCTGGCGGCCTCTTCGGCGTACTAACCGAGCCGCCCTTTTGGAAACGTGCTCCGGCAGCTGGCACAACTAAGAGTACAAGAGACTTTGTTGTAGCCTGGGACTGCTGCACGTGCCCAGATTCGAACTGGATTGTTGCCGCCGTTAACCCACAGGTGTCTAAATGAAGATATTCGTTTTAGGTGCGTATATTGTTCTTTGCGAATGCGTCTTGTCCGCAGTGAATGCGCAGCAATTTCCCAAAGCGGCCCAAGGCGGAAGTATCTCGACGGTGCTAGTTTTCAGGTGAATTTAGCCGTTGGCGGAACAGAACTGGTAAGCAAGAGTCAGATATTGAAGGTCTTCGAACGTGATGGACTCACGGCAAAAAACGCGAATCTACTGCCGCTACTATTTCAAGATCTCACTGCTGTAGAGTTACAGCGTATTTCATCAATCGAATCGCCCAGTTTGAGGTTGGCAGCCGCTTGGCATCTTGTTCTCCAATCCTGTTTGCTTCGCTCAAGTGAGTCGTTGATTAATCCCAAAAGAAGCCTACCAAAACTGCGTTTGGAAGGTCAGGAACTCGAGACTTTCTTCAAGGTTTGCGAAATTAATTGCGGCGTTGCTGCGCCAAAAGAGTGGAGGGAGTATTTGTTAACTTCCGAGTACCTAGGCAAAAATACTTTTGGTGTTCCGCCACCTGGGACTTCTGAGGCCAAAGAGCTTCAATTGATACCGAAAAGCTTGTCAGGGGAAAGAACGTACTTAACTGTGCTGGATAGTGAACAAGGACTTCTAGCTTTTTCACGCGAAAGAGACCGCTCCGAGTTTGGCGTTGCGGCATTGTATGAGAATCGCAAATTGCGGTGGAGTACGAGTTGGCGACTAAACTGGTCATCGGAAACCCGCTACGAGTCCATCGAATTCTACCCGGTGATTGCGGATGGGCTTGTAATGGTTTTTTATGCGTTTCCGGATCGATTCGGCATTTGCGCATTTCAACTTTCGTCAGGCAAAGAGCTCTGGACGTTTTGTTCATCGTGGGAATCAGCTTTCTAGTTTGTGCATTGGAGAAAACAAAGGAGCGAAGCCTCCCTTACAGATGCCTGCATTTGTATTCCTGAACAGACGTTGTTCTTGACCGTTGACGGCAAGCCGCTGCAGCCCCGATTCGCTGACTGAGTACGCGAGTCGGTACATCAAACAATCGAAAGTGAACAAATCCGGAGCTTGCCACATCTTCCGCCATTCGATGGCTACCGCCATGCATGACGAGGGCGCTGACATCCGCACTATTCAAGCCATTCTCGGCCACGAGCGATTAGATACCACTCAGATCTACACCCGCGTCGGCCTCAAGAAGCTGCTTGAAACCCACGCCCGAACCCATCCTGCCGAACGTCCAGATGACGATGAGCTGCCGCCAAGTTAGCCCATGTCTCTCACTTAGTGAATGGACGATATACTGATCTCCGATGCTGATCTTAGTCCGACTGCTCCAAAGCGAATATCTCCATGCCACTTGGTATTGATCCCAAAGTTGACTTTGCCTTCAAGCTGATGTTCGGCAGCCCCGAGCATCCAGCTGTGACCATCCACTTTCTGAACGCTATTCTGCGACTACCGGCGCCGGTGACCGATGTGGAGATCCTTAATCCAACTCATGGAAAGGATCGGGCCGACGACAAGCTGGTCGTGCTTGATATCCTGGCCCAAGACTCGCTGGGGCGGCGATTCAATGTCGAGATGCAGACCACCCGCCAAGTCGACTTACCCCGCCGGTTGCTGTATTACAGCAGCCTTACTTACGCCCGACAGATCGGCGAGGGCCAGTCTTACAGGGATCTCAGGCCGGTGATAAGCATTTGCGTGTTGGACGACGTTATTTTCGATCGCCAGGCTTACCCACGTTATCACCACAGCTTTCGACTCAGGTGTGATCAAGAAGATTTGGTATTTACGAATGATTTCGAGTTTCACATTCTCGAGTTGCCAAAGTTCGCCCCTTCGAGCGATAATATTGCTAGTTTGCCAGCCGAAGAAAAGTGGCTGTATTTACTGCGGCATGCGGAATCGATGAATTCGGAGCAACTAGCTGCCATGTTGGTCGACCCGCCCTTCGAGGAAGCCATTGGAGTCTTGGAAATGATCTCAAAGAACCCTGAAGACCTACAATTCTACGAGGCCCGCCTCAAGTTCCTGCGCGACCAGCAATCCCTGATCGAATCGGCGAAACAGGAGGTTCAAAACGCTAGGGCAGAAGGGCGTGAAGAAGGCCGCCAGGAAGGCATGGAGAAGGGCCTGTTAGCGGGCAAGGTTCAGACGCTGCAGGGACTGCTTGGAGAGGCCGAGGCGTCGAATCAAGACCTACTCCGACTTCCACTTGATGAACTTTCGGCGTTAGTTCAATCGCTCCAATCACGTTTGCGCAGTCGCGACGCCTAATGGCTCCGAACTACCTCGCGCCTCAATAGAATCTAAGTCTTTCATCGAACTGTTGCAGTTCCACGCTCAACAAAGTCCGTTTACTTAGCATTCGCGACCGACATTTTGAGCTGCAACAAACGCGCTTTAGGCCTCCAGGCTGCCAACCGTCTTTACGGATTTCTATCGGCCTTCATATTCGAGGTACCGATGGGCAAATTGCCGCCACCGACGGTCGCCAGGTTACTTGGCGTTGGCTGGTCCCGCTCCTTGAGTTTTCCCTGAGCGGGAAACTCATGAACTGCGAACGCCTAGCTGGGGCTCATTTTCAAGCGGCCAGCCACAAGACCGGATACAATTATCGGCATGGTAGCCCTTTCCGAAATTCATCCGATCATTGCCGAGAACCCTCTACGCGTGCGCGCGCAGAGTCATACGTACAGATCGGGTTCTGCCACTCGTTCTAAGTCGATCAACCGAAGCAACTTGCATCGACTGATTTATGACGAGTGCGATCAATTGGAGTCTTGCTCCAAAGATCCGATGCGATACGTCACTATTGAAATATCACGTGTTGTTGCGTTGGTCACCGCTACGGGGAATGGATCCAACCGGGCAATCGGCCATGGTTGCGGGCGCAGTGGCAGGATGCATCGCCGGGAGCATTATCGGCGCGGCGCTTGGGATAGTCTACGGCTCAGTCGCTAGTCGCGTTTTTGCGACACGATTTGTGGAAACGAACCAAAGCCACTTGCATGTAGCCTTGGGAATGTGATCATTCAAGCGGCTTTAGGACGTCGAACATCGTAACTCTATTGATAAACTTCTCAGTTAGCGTGAGCTGCGATTCTCGGTTGGCCTAGATCGACGGCCAAAGAGCGTTAGGGATTTGGAAGCGAGTAAGGAGGAACGCGGACACGGCAACCTCCGTAACACTTGCGAAATGGTTTTTAATTGTAAATTCAGCTGGCGAAACGGAGTTCGGCTCTGCTGAGGAGCGAACGAATTAGGGATAGCCAGTAATCCAGCAGCCCTGCCGCATCGCAACATGTGGCAGGGTGTTCTCAAGGACTTGTATTGATCCTCCCGTGCCTCAGAAAACCTACATTATTGGCCAAGTTCACCCCACATTTTCTTCCGTAGAGCCCAGATAATAGGAACAGTCTCGTGCGCAGCCTTCGATATCACCCAGTCTCGTTAATGGCCTTGATGGCATCTTTTCTCGTACCCTTGGTTACCGGTATCACGGCGGAGACTGGCGAGATCCATTTTAAAGTGACCGATGATCGCGGTGATGCGTTGCCGTGTCGCATTCACGTGCGTGATTCTTCGGGGGTTCCTGTGAAAGTTTCCGGGTATCCGTATTGGGCAGGTCATTTCGTTTGTTCAGGACAAGCAAACGTTCCTGTTGCTCCGGATGAGTACAAATGGGAGATCGAGCGCGGTCCCGAGTACATTCGAAAGTCTGGCACCGTAATCGTAAAGTCTGGCGAGATTGTGGATGTGACTACGATGGTTGCTTCGATTGCATCGCTTCGTGATGAAGGTTGGTATTGTGGTGACTTGCATGTTCACCGGCCCGTGTCAGAGATTGAGCCGTTGATGCTGGCGGAGGATCTGGATTTCTCCACCGTGATCGGGTGGTGGAACAGTCCCGCGCCAAATGCAGTTGTAGCCAAGCAAACTGAATACCGATTTGGTGACGACCGAATCTACTGTACCGGCGCGGGCGAAGATGAACGTGCTGGAGGAGCGCTACTGTACTTCGGCTTGAACAAGCCACTGGATCTTTCAGTCATCAGCCGCGAAGTTCCTTCGCCCATGCGGTTCGTCGAGCAAGCTCGACAACAGAATCCCGAGGTCTGGATCGATATCGAGAAGCCGTTTTGGTGGGATGTGCCAACTTGGCTCGCCGTGGCCAAACCCGACTCGATTGGAATTGCACACAACCACATGCACCGCAATGGTGTGTTGGACAACGAAGCGTGGGGAAATCCGCGTAGCATCGAACGATATCCTGGCCCTCACGGCAATGGTTTATGGACGCAAGAAATCTATTATCACATCCTCAATTGCGGCATTCGAATCCCGCCGTCGGCCGGCAGCGCATCGGGGGTGTTGCCGAATCCTGTGGGATACAATCGAGTCTACGTGCATCCGGGCGACAAGTCGTTTGATCGTGACAACTGGTTCGCAGCACTGAAAGCAGGGCGATGTTTTGTCACCAATGGGCCACTACTTCGTGTCAAGGCGAATCAAACACACGCAGGCTCCATCTTGCGTTTGGGCGAGAATCGAAGAATCGCCTTCGAGATTCAACTCACTTCAAATGATCCTGTTGCCGAAGTGCAGGTCATCTTCAACGGGGAAGTTGAACAGCGAATCCCCTGTAAAGCTGCTCGAGATCAAACGCTGCACGCAAGCCTGAAATTGCGAGAATCAGGGTGGTTTCTGGTTCGAGCCATTGCAGACGTCGAACACACGTTTCGCTTTGCATCGACCGCACCGTGGTACGTTGAGGGAGAGAATAATTCAAAACGTATCAGCCTCTCTTCGGTCGACTTTTTTCTCGATTGGCTAGAATCACGTATTCTGACAGTCCAGCAAAATGTCAGCGATATCGGCCAGCGAGATTTAGTACTTAGTTGGCACTATCAGGCGGGAGTTTTACGGTGCACTGCGACGAGATGCCAATGCTGACTAGACAAGACAGAATGCCGGTCAGCGAGAAGTGTCTAAAAGATTTTTTGCCGTTGCGACGTGCAAAGTATGCAACCAACTCAAAATCGACCCGGCTGAATTGATGTATGCTGTGTCCCAGTCATTCGTACCGACCCTTGGGACTTATCGTGTACCTCCTGCGTCAACGATGGAACGTCCAATTCCACAACCGCTGCCGCTCCAACCTCGGGCTCCGTCCGCCCCACATTCAGATTTGCTGTTAATTCAGCCCCAAATAGAAGACAAATCGAAGAATAGTAGACCCATAACAAAATAACGATAAGCGAACCAGCCGCCGATCCGAGCGGTTCAGTAGGATTCGCGGTGCTCAAGTAATAAAAAAGAGAGATTCGGCCCAGCGTAAACGTCACGACGGTTACGAAAGCACCGATTACGACGTGGGGCCAAGGCACTCTTGCATCGGGCATGTAACGTAGGATGGCGGCGAACAGGACCCAAGCCATCAGGAAACTGACGCAATGGTTAATTGCGAAAGTCGCCAAGCCGTGCATGCCGAACTGCTGCACTAGGTAATCTCCAAAGAGTTGCAAGGCTGCGTTGACGACCAGTGAAACCAACAGCAAGAATCCGAAGCCCAGTATCATCGCCAGCGAGACGGCTCGTTTAAATAGAAAGCGAACTGCGAAGGCCCCTTCGATAGGCCGCACTTTCCAGACACGATTGAGTGATGCTTGCAGCGACGCAACCAGACCGGTTGCTCCAGCGACAACACCAAGCAGACTCAGCGCAGACTTCCACCATGTTCCTGGCCGCTGCTGTGTGTTGTCAATGATACCGCGAATCTCAGCGGCAGCGGCTTGGTCACCGATTAGGTTGGCCGCTTGCAGTTGAAGAAACTCTTCCACATGCTCGCGCGCCGTCTCGCTCTCGTAAGCCACGGACATCCCAGACGACACCACGCTGACGAGCAGAAATAGCAGCGGGGGCATGGCGAATAAAGTATAGTAAGCTAGTGACGCTGCTTGACTGGTACAATCATCCTCAGAAAACTGTTGGATGGCAGCCTTAATAGCAGTTACCGAAGTTCTCATTCATCTCGTCATTATGCGTAGTTTCTATCTTGGCGAGCACATCGACGGGTATCAGTCAGGTTGCTCATCGTCGAACCGCTCGGAGACGTTGGGAGAGGAGATTGAACGGGGTCGGTAGGCGAAAAATTAACCGCCTACCTAGCCCTTTCTCATTGCTATTTGTTCTTGTACGCGTCGCGCAGATCACGAATCTTGTCGTGACCGGCCTTAACGGAAGCGTATTGGCGGGTCAGCACGTCGTTCATGGCGCTGCCAGCCGTCTCCTTCAGCACTTCCTCGTAAGCTGCTTTGATATGATCCTCGCCACGCTCGGCTTCAATCAAAATCACGTGGGGGTCGCCGCCATTGAGCTTGCCGCGAATATTAATCCAGATGCGATGCGTCTTAGCGGCCACGCTGCCATCGTCTTCTGCCTCGCGGCCGTTAAACTCGACGAATTCTTGCAGCTCGCTCGCGATTGCACTTCGTTGATCACCTACCTCTTTGAAAAGTGCCGACAACCGTGCGTCGTCAATCTCCTCTGCCGATTCGTGAAAACCGTTATATGAGTCAATGTTGGCTCGAATCAGCATCTGCAGCTTGTCGATGGTCTTGTCGTTTAGGTCGGTTTTGGTTTCAGTCTTCATCGTTGATTCCTTACGTGGTTTGTTATGAAAAGTCGGCTAGTAGACTCAGAGAAATGGTAAGCAACTTCTTGTCAGCAAAGTCTGGCCAGTGGTCCTCATCAAAACCAACGGCACCTTCCATTTGCTTTTGGGTTACATCCAGCACCTGATCGGTCCATACGGAAGTCTAGCACTTACACGCTTTTTCAAATTTCGCGATTTGCTGTTCAGCTTCGTCTTTGGCGCAACCGTATCGCTCTTGAATACGGCCGGCGAGTTCATCGCGTTTCCCATCGATAACTGCCAAATCATCGTCGGTGAGTTTTCCCCATTGCTGCTTGGCTTGACCAGCAAATTGCTTCCAGTTTCCCTCGATCTTTTCCCAGTTCATGTGAACCTCCTTTAGATCAGATATGAACAGCGGGAAACAGTTGCCGCTCGAAAAGAGTTGTTGAATGGCTTTTGTCTCCCATGCTTTTATCGGGAAGCAAACACTGTGCCGAGGGGCGAATGACATACGATGAAATGGCAAACTGTTGTCGCTTGCTTTTGAAGCAGTCATGTCGATGTATGCTGCGCGAACAACCTGCCTGCTTAACCACCTTGCACCAGCCTCTCCGAGGCTGATACCGCAGCGATGCTGCGGTTCGTCTGAGTCTCGGAGAGACTCGGCTACGTGATTTGCCGATCGATTGGCAAGTTCCTGAGACCAAACGGTTTACGACTTGGTTTGGTGGCGATCAGCGAGAAGTGTCATAAATAGTCCGTAATAAGCAGCCCGCAGGGCGAGCCAGCATCGCCTCAAGTGGCGGCTTGTTCGCGGTTCAACTGGCCCGCGCACCCAACGGATTCATCGCACCTGTCGCGGTTCAGTGGTCCAGCTACGGCGGTCATAGCACCCTGATGATCAGGCGATCCCCCCTTTCCGACTCGCACAGCGTGTCAAACGACAAGCTTGCTGGTTTGGCATTGGTATTAGCGCCGTTGACGAAAGGCAGTTCGGTAAGCTGTCGGCGTTCGACCGGCGATTTTCCGAAAGTGGATGCGCAGCAGTTGCGCCGAAGCGAAACCCGAGCGTGCAGCGATTTGATCGATGCCTAACGTGGTTGTCTCCAGCAGGCGTTGAGCCAGTTTAATTCGCTCAAAGGCCAGCCATTTCGCGGGAGTCGTGCCAGTTTGCTCCCGAAACCGTCGCGCGAATGTGCGGCTGGTCATACTGGCTCGTTCAGCCATGGATGCAATCGAGTGTTCTGCGGTCAGATGAGCCTGCAGCCATTGCAGCAGCGAGGCAAGACGCGTATCTTCGCACTTTGTCACGGGGCGATCGATAAATTGAGCCTGGCCGCCGTCGCGGTGAGGAGGAACCACCAAACGGCGAGCCACCTTGTTGGCAGTCTCCGCCCCAAAGTCGCGGCGGACCACATGGAGGCACAAATCAATCCCCGCGGCGCTCCCGGCAGCCGTCAGAATGCTTCCGCCGTCAATGTACAGAACCTTGGGGTCGACGTGAGTGTCAGGGTAGTCACGTTGAAGACGCTCAGCGTAGCGCCAGTGCGTAGTCGCCGCTCGGCCGTCCAATAATCCGGCCGCCGCTAGCACAAACGCCCCAGAACACAACGACATGACTCTGGCACCTCGATCATGAGCGCGGCGAAGTGCTCGAAGAAGCGCCTCAGGCGGACGTTCGTCGATGTCTCGCCAGCCGGGGATGATGATCGTCCCGGCGCGATCGAGCGTTTTGAGTCCCCTATCGATCTGCAAGGAGATTCCTGCCAAAGTTCTGATGGGACCGGATTCGGCAGTGCATGTTGCGAAGCGGTACCACGGATTGATATCGGGGCGCGGCAGTCCAAAAACTTCCACGGCAATTCCGAATTCGAAGAAGGCCAGTCGATCATAGGCAACTGCCACTACATTGAGGTTCCTCGGTAACATGGCAGTATTTTATCCTAAGTTGTCATTGCTGCCACTCGCTTCCTCCGCTTATTTTTAAGAAACTGTACGCAAACATTCCTCTTCCACTTCCAGGAGTCAACACCAGATGCGAATCAAGTCTCAGGTAACGGCCACACCAGCAGCCACTTCGGAAGCAGCGTTGGCGCATTTCCAAGCACGCTTGTCGTTCGAAACCGATTGCTGGGACGTCCACCATTCCATTGTTCATGACCTTCCGAACTTCGTACTGCTGGACGTGCGATCCGAGAGGTTGTTCAACGAAGGCCACCTCCCGATGGCCATTCACTTACCTTATGCACAAATTCGCTCGGAGACACTTCCCCCACTTCCAGTGGATGGGATCTACGTCGTGTACTGTGCAGGCCCACACTGCAACGGAGCCAACAAAGCGGCCATCAAGGTCGCACAACTTGGCTTGCCTATCAAAGAAATGATCGGCGGTATCGAAGGCTGGAAGGACGAAGGCTTTGAACTCGAAAACTGTTCGTGAATCTAACTTGAGGGGTTATCATGAGAACCAGCATCGTCGATTCATTCACGGATCTGCCGTTCAAGGGAAATCCGGCTGGCGTTTGTCAGGTGGACACGGAGCTTGCCGATCAAGCTATGCTGTTGATCGCGCAGGAGCTGGGACTTTCCGAGACTGCGTTTGTCAGACCAATCGGTGGCGCCGAGTATTCGATCCGTTACTTTTCTCCCAAGATGGAGATTCCACTATGCGGACATGCCACACTGGCTGCGGCCAAGACTGTCTTCGCAGGTACTGCGTTGAGCGAAATCTGCTTTGTGACGCAACAGCAATTGCGCCTTCACGTTTCTCGGCTGGGCGAGGGGATTCGCATGAAATTCCCCGTCTATCAAACTCAGGCCGCGCAAGTACCACCACAGTTGCTGGCCGCGCTGGGTTTGGAGAGAATTCTTGCGTCGGTGTTCAATCCCGAAATGAAAATCTTGATGCTGGAGATTGAATCAACAGAATTGCTGGCGAAGCTCCAACCCGACTTCGCTGCGTTATACAAATCGCACAATGCGATCAACGGTGTGCTCGTGACGGCAGCCTCAATCGATGGTCGATACGATTTTCATTCGCGATACTTCTGGCCATGGAGTGGCACCAACGAAGATCCGGTCACCGGTGGCACGCACACCTTCCTCGCGCCCTATTGGGCACAGAAACTCGGCAAGTCGAAGCTGAGTTCATTCCAGGCGTCTGCACGCTCTGGATTCATGGAAGTCGAATTATTGAGCGACCAATGGCTAGCTATCACCGGTCAAGCGGTGATCGTTCTGTCTGGCCAGCTTCATTGTGAAATCGTCTGATCTGTTGATTACTCCACTACACCTTTTATCGAAGCCTGCCTATGACCCACATAGAAATCGCATCACAACTTGAATCGGCCGTGCAAGCTGCTCGGTCGTGGTTGCTCGACCTTGACGAGGCTGCAGTTCGCCAGCGGCCGCAAGCTGATGGCTGGTCGATCGCGGAGGTGATCGGACACTTGATCGATTCCGCCTGCAACAATCATCAACGCTTCATTCGCGCCCAAGACGATGGCGATCTCGCTTTTCCAAAGTATGAACAACGCGCATGGGTCGAGCGAGCTGACTATGCGAACGCCGACTGGCAACCGTTGGTTGAACTTTGGTATCTGTACAATATGCAACTGGCCAGAATCATACGCCTCATCGGATCGCAACAACTGAAAACAACATGCACCATCGGAGAGGATCGCCCCTGCACGCTTGAGTTCCTAGTGACCGACTACCTTGATCACCTAAACCACCATCTGGCGAAAATTCGCGAACGTTTGGCGGCTTAGTACTATGCTGAATTTTTCCGCGTCCTCATCTCCGCTGCGCTAATGTGCTGCTAGCCAAACGAGTGACCACTGAAAGTCTCACGCGTCGTGGAATCGCCTCGGATTACCCAGTCTCTGCCAAAGCCCTTTTGTCTAATTTGGCTGGGCATGTTGAGTGTTGAGTATCATTTGGCCATTATCAAGAACCGCTTAGGTTTGGACGCGTGAAATCGACCACATGCGAATCTCTAGTATTGATGCGATCCGGCTTGATGATTGTACCGATGGCGCTCGGTCATTGCCGGGATTTCTTTGGCGGCATGCGGATCATGACGGAGGATCCCGCCACAACGACAGTCGCTCTGTTTTTCACAAGGTCGTTTGTTCAATCTGCGGATTAGTTTAGTCAGCCATACTATTTTCAATGGTAAAAAGAGAACATGAGCATCTTCGTGTAAGACATACCATCACCGAGGGTACCTTTATTTCCACCGAAGCCGTGGGTTGGAATCACACCGGGTATTTGGACGGACGAGCAAGCGGAGGCGTGGAAGCAAGTTGTCGACGCCGTTCATGAACATCAAGACACGCCGATCGCTTTACAGATCTTGCATATTCGCGCGCCGCACGGCGAACTCGGAGACTCGGGCTAGGCATCGACGATAAACGTCAGGCCGCAAACCGAAAAAATCATTTCGCAGTCAGGTCTGTGCGGTTACGACGTCGTCGCAACGCAAACACACCAGCTGCTGCAGCCAGCAATGCAAATGAGCTTGGCTCCGGTACGGCTGTTGTTGAGAAGCTGATTGTAACCGAATCTCCTAAGTTATTTAGGTCGGTAGCTTCTCCGAATTGAAGGAAGAACCCGCCATTGGCATAGGCTTGGGGAACTGGCTTGCCGGTCGAGAACAAATCTGGGACGTCCAACACAAATCCCGGGGCAAGAGTTCCAAAAGTAAGCCCGTTTGTCAGGTTGGTAGCGCCACCAGCAAGAGAAACGGAGTCAACAATGTGACCGCTAAAGCCAAAGTAATAGCGGTCAAAAATCCCAGCCGTGTAGTTCAAGAATGACAAACCGCTAGTGTCATTCAATGTAAGCGTAACAGAATCACCACCAAAATCAATGTTGTAAAGCCCTCCAACGAAAGGCGCCGTTGAATTGCTAAACTCCACGCCTGGATCCACAACGGTCGTCGTCGCAACATCAAAAATCGTCTCTATCCCACTCGAAAACGTTGGGTGCTGAAAAGTGTTTGAGGCTTTGACGGTGTCGCCGATCACTATCCCGGCCATGGCGGAACCCATTACATTCAGAATTAACAGTCCGGCCGCAAACCCGCAAAATCTTACTTTCAACTGCATCAAATCAACTCGCTTGTAGGCACATCAAAGAAGTAGGTTCGGGTAGTACTCACTGAGTCCTTACGCCGATAAGAAGTCAAGATGGTAGTCGATGAGACACCGTGAGTCAGGGTTACGAACGGCAATGTAATAATCAAAAGCAGACTCGCGTTCCTTGGGGGCCACTTCTCTCAAATACTAAGCGATGGATGATTCCAGTCGATCCACTTCCGTATCTCAGCTACCGTGTTCGGCCACTTTTTTTCAGCCACTCCAGCTGCATATTGAGCTTGCCGATCTGCTGTTAGAGCTCGGCACTGTCGGGCTCATCTCGGTTTTGGGCGATGTTCCCTCAAAGAATCCTTGATACCGTCACGAAGTTGCTTCTTCCAAAGCGTCACTTGAGTCGGATGAACTTGATGCTGCTTGGCCAATTCTGCAGTCGTCTTCAGCCCTATCCGTTTCCTTGGCAAACTGAGCTCCTTTCAGTGATCCTCCAAAATACTCTTTTTCTGAACAAGAATCACGTGCCTTTTTCTATCTAAGCCCGTGGTCCGAATGATGGGGTTCACTTCAGAATCCATAACTGCCCAATCTGCTGAAATCTCCGCTCCGAGTTGGCTACTTAACCAGTCTGACCTTCAATAGCTCGGTGATTTGGTCAAAAGCTTGTGTCAGTTCGTCCGGAGTCGAGGCAGCAAAAAACTTGCCATTCGTTGCTTGAGCGATCTGCTGAAGCTCAGGCGAGTTGCCCACCGCATATCCAATTGCAAGAATCGAAATCCCCTCGCTGGCGGCTCGATTAGCTGCGTGAATTGGGTCTGGGCGTCCCAAGTCGGGAGATTGGGCCCCATCAGCCATGAGGATGATGACTCGGTTTCCTGGAGTCGAAGTGGCATTTAGGCCATCGATGGCTGCGTTGATTCCGTCGAAAAGGCTAGTTCCGTATCCCAACGCTTCAAAGTCGATGAACGAAGCAAGTTGGTTTAAGATCTCACCTCGGCGATGTAAAAAATCGCCACCGACGAGATCAAGTCGGGCCAAATCTAGATCTAGTGGAGATCGCACTTTTTCATAACGTGGCTCTTCATTAGGATCGTAAGGATCAATCGGTGGCAACAGTCGCTTGCCACCACCTTCCGTAAAGCCCCCGCCAAAAGTTGCCAATCCAATGGATCCGGAATCGCTGGATAGAAGTTCATTGCCTGAGTTAAAGAAGTTGTTCAAGCAATCAAGCAAAACGTACCAGCGACTGCCAGGACGCGGCCTCTCGTGGATCGTGGACGCACCCGGTGGAAACTTGGACCCCGGAAATGCGTTGTAGTTCATGGATCGTGATGCATCTATGCATAGCATTAGGTGTGTTCTACCGGCCATCGCTACGCTTTCTGGATTCAGTTCGATGCTACTCTTCACCATGAGCGAACCGAGGATTGGCTTGTAGCCAAGGTCAAAATCATGTTTGACTGCGTTAATGTTTCGGAACTGGGCAGGGTCAGATATCGATCCAAACGTTGAGCCAGCTAGGTTGAATCTCCCGAACTCAAAGTGGCCGATTGATGCATCGCTGCGTTTCGCATTGCGATTGAAAATATCAACGCCGATTTGCTTCGCCGCATTGACACTCGACTGATCGAGCGGCCCAGATGTAGTTTTATAGAGCGCAGCCAATGCAGATTTTGACGCTAAATCGGATGAGGACTGGGCATTGAATCTCTCGAAATTGAGATGGTTCAATTCGAGCATTAGTCCCAGGACTAAGATCAGCACACCCATCATAACAACGCATAGTACCATGGCAGCACCGGTTCTGTGGCTTCGCCGAGTTCTCTTTTTGACCGACATTTTAGTTGCTTTCTCTGACAACCTGGATCGACTTGGTAATTCTCGCATTGGGCGTAACTAGACTTGAGCCGAAAAAACCATTGGACGCGTCGATCGGCAACTGCATGGAAATCTGTAGTTCACGATCGTCGGGACCAAAATTGCTTGGAGTAAAACCGATCGAGATATTGCTGTACCCTAGCTTCTTGAGTTCTTTGCGAATCGCCTTGCGTACTTTCGTCGGAGTGGAATCAGTTAAGCTGGCCTCACGCATTCCGACCAGCATGGCGCTGTTGAGGCTGCCCTCGGCTAACATGAGTCCTGAAACTTCGATTGCAGAGAAAAACAAAGCAAAGATAATCGGCGCGACGATTGCGAATTCTACCGCCGTCGCACCTCTTCGATTTGCCAATGGCTCTTGCATGAATTGCATATCTTTCTTTCCTTGATCACGATGTCAAATGCCGTCGCCGGAAACGAGCAACTCAGTCGACAAAGACAAATGTTTTAGTCGTGATTTTCTTTGGGGATACGCTGAGCGGTACAAACGAATAATTTTCGGCAAATGAAACCTCCGTGCTAACCTCAAAGGTACCAGCAGAGTCACGATGGATTCCGAGTGAAAAACCTCTAAGGCCCAAATCGTTTGCAAGCTTGAGGTACTTTGATTCGATCTCCGCGTTCGTGGATGCATCCGCATTCTTCGCCCTGAAGATTTCAGTGGCGGCCATGTGTCCTATTAGTTTTGAGTTGGACTTTAGCTGCACCGCTAGTCCTAGGCTGATAAATCCAAAAACGATTGACACGAAAATGGGCAGGCACACAGCCACTTCCACCGTCGCAACGCCTTGTCTGTTTTCTAGATTCATCGCCATCATGATTTCCAAGTTAGTGTCTCTCTTGTTTGTCAAACTAGCTCTCCCAAAAGAAAGATAGATTCCGTTTTCGGGTCTTGCCAGGTCTTTATGCGAAGAGAAGGGCAAAACACTGCGGCATGTCGCCTTTTGATTCTCGCGACAACACCTTTTGATCCTGCGAACATTCTCGCTTTTTCATTTGACCGCCATCTGCCTATTTGCGGTCGACTCGCCAGGCACTTTTGCGCATAGTAGTTCGATAAGCGATTGCACTTAAGGACTTGCTCTCTACTTCTAGCTCGATGCAATGTTCATGACTTGATGGCATGGTCTGCGCGGGATATCGTTCCGTCCAGAATTTCATTTTGTACAAGACGTCGACATTGCTGGTTGGTAGCTGAATTCGGAACTTGGAGAATCTCCGGCGCCGCATCTGGCCATGCGGCCACCAATACCGATCTTTGGCTAAGGGGGAATGTAGTTAATCGAGTCCCAGAAAACGATCAAGAAAGGTATTCGAGTGATCAATAAGGCGCAAGCTAAGTCTTCTGTGCCACTGGTGGATTGGCAAGGTCGACAGGATCAGCTGTTTAGGCTAATTCGTCTTGATGAGATGAAAGGCAAGAAACCGAGTGATGGACATGATCCTGGTGCTGCGCATCGAATCGGATTTCACGCAATCATGTTGGTCGCCGACGGTGTTTTTAGGCACTGGATAGATTTCCAGACGCATGAGTTTCAAAAGGATCAGCTCATCTACATTGCTCCGAACACAATCCACAAGTTCGTGAAACGAGAACATGAGCATCAAGTTTGGGCTCTGATTTTTCGCCCCGAAGTATTTCCAGCTGGCTTGCAGCAACTTCATGGGATTCAAGCACCTTGGGGCGTCGTGTCTTACATTTGGCCCCAGAGTACCATGCTGCAGCCAGCCGAGTCTGCAACCGTATTGCAACAATTCCAATTCCTGCGTTGTATGGAAAAGGACTTGGTGGATGGCTTTAATGCGTGCTCGCTACACTTCGTTCGAGGCATCATCGAGCTTGCGTTTGGGTTCTCTAGACGGAATCGAATCCAGTCAGCCGACATGGCCGCGTCCGATCGATTTCTCCGATTCGTCCAGTTGGTGGAGCAGTACTTTGCTTCTCGACGAGATATTAAATGGTACGCAGAGCAGTTGGATTGTTCTCAGCGGACTCTGACTCGAGCATGCGAACAAACGACGGGCGTGTCCGCCAAGAGCTTATTGACCGGTCGAGTCATCATCGAGGCAAAACGTTTGTTGATTCAAAGTGGCGATTCCGTGAACGGCATTGGTCTAAAACTTGGCTTCGCCGAAACAACAAATTTCGTTAGGTTCTTCCGAACTGAAATCGGAATGACACCACAAAAGTTTAGGGAGTCTCAACGGTAGAGCCCCAGCTAGACCTTGGCTCCCAGGCAGTAGTGGCTGTTTGACGCAGTGTTCTTGCACGCGGCAGGCTAACCACGTTCGAGTACTCAGTGCATCGCTCGAAGTTTGACAGCCCACACGCAGCTGGGCTATGCCCAGTTTTCCAACGCAGCCCGCAGGCTGGCGACATCTGGAAATCGCTCAGTTGGTGACTTTGCAACGCAGCGCTCAATCACCGATGCCAGATTTCGAGGGACGTTGGAATTGCTTTCGATTACGGGCGTTTTGTTGAGGTGCTGGTTAAACACTTCCGTGATGGAATTGCCTGTAAACAGAGTTTGTCCGGTCAAACACTCATACAGAATACAACCGACTGCATAGATGTCGCTGCGACCATCGACCCGCTCAACGCGAACTTGCTCGGGCGACATGTACGCGGGTGAGCCGCTCATGGATTGTTGCTGGCGAGAGTCTGATTGATTAATCGCCAGCCCAAAGTCTAAGATCTTGACGATATCATGCTGGCTGCCGCAGTGAGCTAAGAAGATGTTGGCAGGTTTCAAGTCACGATGCACTAGCGATTTTGCGTGCGCTTCAGCGAGACCGTCACACAATTGTTCTACGATTGAAATGCCAGCTTCTGGTCGCATTGGCCCATCGCTTTTTAGTCGATCTGCCAACGTCTGGCCTTCTAGATACTCCATTACGTAAAAGAAGTCACCGTCAGCAGTTCGCCCATAGTCGTAGATCTGAACTGTATTCCAATGAGACAACGTCGCGGACAATTGCACTTCTCGTTCAAAGCTGGCGATTGCGCTGTCGTCCGAAGAGCGATCAGCACGGATCAGCTTGATGGCGGCGGGACGTTTGAGCATCCGATGTTCGGCGCGATAAACGACACCCATTCCGCCGCGTCCTATTTCGGTGGTCAGATGGTATTGGCCATATTGCCGCGCCGATTCGACTTCTTGACGAATCGAACGCACAAAATGCGCCGCGAGCGTGGCAGCCCCGGCTGTCGCAAACAACAAAAATGGAGTTCCAAAGTACGGGTAGTCGATATCCTGAAGTCCGCCGAGCCAAGCGTACTGGACGGCGGTTAGGATTGTCGGGAGCGCGGCGGCGACCAACCCGATCGCCGCTGCGCGACGCCAATTCGAAGGAATGAACATCGCGTACGTCGCGACGAAAAAACAGATTACGCCTCCCAGGCCACCGATCAGTGTGGGCGCCTGATACGCTTTTCCGGATTCGATCAAACGAGGTATTTCGTCGTACTGAACGAACAACACTTCCATGATCGGAGCGAACACGATCAGTAATTCGAACCACCGAAGATGCCTCAACGGCAGCGATGGTTTGATCCGCATTAAGACCACCACGCCAACCAAACTGGCGATCGCGGAGAATCTGACGAGGACGGTATTAAGCGACTGAGTTCCGCTTAGCCAGATGAGCACTTGGGCAAGCGAAATGATGGTTGCCAAAATGGTGGCCGCTATGCTCAGCCGACTGAGCAACAACTGACGTGTTGATTCGTCGAATTGCTTGTTCAGCCGATCATCGTTTTGATTCTGCGATCCGATCTGGACTCGAGACACGCCCAGCGAATGCGCAGCAGCCCGCGTTTCGTCCAAATTCGCAGCAAGCGGTGATCGTTCAACGTCAATTGTTTGTGCTAGGGTGTCGTCAGTCATTTCATTTCATTTCATTTCGTCGGCACGAAAAGCTCAACCCGATGCTGCGCCAAACGCAAAGACGGAAAACCCGTGACGATGAAGAAACCGAGTAACCGGAGTTTGGATTGGCGTCCTGAATTGCTTTGGTTCTCCCACGCTACGCCACGACAATGTTGATTATGGCTGGACGGATCTCCTGCGTAATGAATGGTTGTCAAAGCGGCGATGTCGCGATCCCACGTTGACAGATCGTCGACACAGAACTCACTTTATCTATCCTTTTGATGAGAATTGCTGAAAGTAATCGTCCCAACTTTGGTGTTTGCGTCCTGCTGCCTGCGCAAACTGACTTTCCTGATTCGCCGCACCGTTGCGAATGCCTTCGTAGATTCCGGCGATCACGGTGCCTAGAAAATCCCCCAGTTCCGCCTGGCGATCTTCCAAATACTCTTTCACCGTCATCTCGCGATATTTCAGATTGGTGCCGAACGCTACGTTCATGTAGTCGGCTAACTGTTGTTGGGTGATCGCTTCACCGTGGAGATTGTAAGTCTGTCCGTTGTGCTCCGCGTTCGTTAACATCTGAGCGTAGGCGGCAGCTAATTCGCCGCGCGTCGTGTAACCGCATTTCGCACCGCCCGCACAGTTGGCAATTTCGCCGCGTTGCTTGTAGGTGTCGATGTACTCAATGTCGGGTTCAATATAAATGCCGTTGCGACCGATTACCCAATTGAGTCCGCTGCTGCGAATGTCTAACTCTGTTTGACGGTTGCTTTGCACGACGGGTGAAAATGCGGTGCCCTCCTCCGCACCCTGGATGCTGGTGTAGACGATCTTGCTAACGCCCGCATCCTTTGCAGCCTCGATGACGTTCCGATGCTGGCCTATTCGCTTGTCGGGTGCGTCCATGCCTGAAACGAGAAGCAGGGCGTGGATTCCTTGTAGTGATTGAGTTAGCTGTTCACGACTGTCATAGTCGCCGGCCCGTATCTCCACACCCAATGAGGCTGCTTTGCTGGGGGTTCGAGCCAATCCGATGACATTCTTCTCACCAGCGATCTCGACAGTCGCTCGGACGATGGCCGCACCAAGCTGTCCGCTTGCCGCCATGACTCCCAGGGTTTGATGTTCTGACACGCGAGACTAGCTCCATAAAGAATAATGTGGTCAGTAACTCCCCCACGTGCAGTTCGCAATGTGGAGAATGAGGAAGATACGTTGGAGGCTTGGTCAGCTGATGATTTCGGTAAGCACGGCGCCGCCCTTTTCGTCGTGAAACTTTTCGCTGCGATACTTTTCTGGATGGCTTCGAAGGTAATCAAAAAATGGAACGGAGGTCGTAGAGATACTCGCCCTGTTGTTTGGAAATCGCAAGATAGGCCTCTTGCATGTTTTCAGGCGTGAGACCACCGAAGATCGACTTGGCAAGCCCTTTCATCATCACAAAGGTCTGTGAGCTGGCCTCGCGGTGCAATCGCTTTAGGGTTTTACAGATTTGAGGATCAGATATCCGGTGCATTGCTACTTTTTCCTCGGACTGGAATGCTCCCATAGTGCTTGTTCGTGTTTTTTCATTGCATTGATTGGATCCCTCGAACTGGCTTTGCCGCGTTGTAAATGGAAACCAAACGCGTCGTTTGGTCATGTCTCGTCCGGAGCCTTTGAACTCACTGCTTGACCGAGATGTTCGCGAATGAGATCGTAGCCTGATCCATAATTTGCATGTAGCTGCCCATCAATTCGTTCTGCATTCCCTTCGCCTGAGAAGCTTCGACACTCTTGATCGAGTCCCAGAGCACTTGAATGTAGATGGTCCCATCCTGAGTGACGCCAGTATGCCGTCCAAGGTAGCCCGGTTGTTTGACAACGAATTCCAGCTTGATGCGTCGATCGAGCACGAGTGCTTGTTCAACGCTGACGCCCTGCTTGGGCTTGTAGGAGATTAGCTCGATCGCTCCGACCTCACTGCCACTCAAGTCTACAGTAGACCGCATGAACATTCCGTTAGTGTGCGGCATTTCTGCAGGACTTGGAACAAGCTGGATGACGTCCCAGTGTTCGACAAGTTTTCCGTTTCGCACTCGATGGATGTCAACCATTGCCAGCGTGTTCGAGTTGTTGGTAACTTTCGAAAAAACGACCACCAAATCGTTTTGAGCGGCAATCAATTGAATATCATGCTTGAGGGATGGCATCTTGCCAGCATCCGCCAGAGCACGGATAGCTTGCGTTCCGTCAGCGAATGCAGGGCTATGCTGGACATAGTTTGCCGAGACATATGTATCGAGCGCCTCGCCAACTTTCTGCTGGTTAAACGCCAAGTCTAAGAATGACACAACCGTGCGCTTATTGGCTTCTTCAATCTCTGGAGTGTAGTTCACCGGATTGTTCAGAAACTCCTCGGCCGCTTCGGTTTCACTGCGACCGGAAGCGGTATTCTCGGCGAGACCTTGACGGATATCCCAATGTTCCGCGTACTTGCCAGCTCGATCGAAACGCATGATATCGACAATCTTGCTCGGGGGAGTCCCGTCGCCGCGATTGACCTCACGCAGCATGATCATGTACTGGCCGTTGTCAAGAAAACCACCGGGACCGAGCCATTTCATTTGAGTGGACGAGAATCCCTCTGGCCTTTTCGCCAAGAGATCCCAAACGGGTTTCCAGCCATCGGGGAGGTCGGGACTGTGCTGAATGTAGCGTTCCGCAGCGGCAGATAAAAATCCGGCAAAGTCCTGCTTCTGAGCCGACATGAAAACGCTGCCCAACGTTTGTTGCATCACAGCTCGAGCCTCATGACCTTGAGGAGATACAAAAATGTCTTGAGCAGGTGCGAGCTCGGCCAGCAAGCATAGGATAAGGATCAAAACGAGCTTTGAAATACGATTCATGTTTCTCTTTCTAGATAGGTTGCCTGCGTTGGTCGGGAAAAGCGGTCGGACTTTGCCTGAAGCAAGGTCTCCGACGGCTCCGCATTCCGTAAGCGGCTGGCCACATCGGGTTCAGAACGTCTATCGTCGTACGTTCCGTAAAGTTGTCTCATTTCTCTTGACGACTCTGTGGTTTCACGGTCCACACTCGTGAGCCTGAGCGAAAACAGTGTAAGGAACTCAGCGTCGATTGCATGCTTAGAAGTGGAAATTGAGTAATCAGATTTGGACAGAAGTGAATCCCGAATCGCACCTTCGAAACCAGCTTCTGGAATAGGCGGCGATTCCGGCTATTGCCCCGTTGAGCCCAGCGATCGTCTTAACAGCCATCAGTGCGATGTCAGCGGCTGTGAACTGTGGGTCAGCTTAAATTGCCTTTGATATGTCGGTTTCACAAAGGTCAGTCTGTCTGATTTCCAAGCAAACAAGCCCCAGATTGAACTTGGGCCATGCGAAATTCGGCTGCAAGCCGATGCCTCGTAGAAACGACAGGCACCATCGGAGAGTACGAACCCTGCACGTTTGAGTTCCTGGTGCTACCTTGATCACTTAAACCACCATCTGGCGAAAATTCGCGAGGCTTGGTGAACGGTCAGCGACCCGATAGCTGCCTAAGCGACCATTAACAATACGCAAGCTTGGAAGTGCCACTAAAGATTACCGATTGCGGCGCCCAGAACAGTCCACTGTGAATGTCCATTCGAGTTGGGATCAACGAAAGCCAAGTGCAGGAAGTCTTTTGGCACAGGGAATGCTTTGATTGGTATCCAAGCGTCACCGGTTTGCGATCGCCAACCCGTCCGTTTGTCTTGACGGCAACGTTACATCAACACTTTCACAAGAGAACAATTATGCTTTACTGGGCTGCAGTCTTTTTTATCATTGCTTTGATTGCCGGAGTCTTTGGTTTCGGTGGAATTGCGGGCGGTGCCGCGTCAATCGCACAGATCCTATTTGTCGTCTTTCTCGTTTTGTTCGTGCTGAGTCTAGTTTTTGGCCGACGTGGGATGACGACCTAAGGTGCCTGCCACTCTCATCACTGGGGCATCGTCTGGTATTGGCCTCGAGCTGGCAGAATTGTTCGCAGCCGGCGGTGACGATGTCGTCTTGGTCGCGCGCAGCGAAGCCAAGCTGAACGAGTTGGCCGAGCGGTTGCATCAGTTGTATTCCGTGCAAGCGATTGTCATCGCAAGCGATTTATCAAAGCCAACTGCTGCGGACGAGCTCTGTGAACAACTTGCGGAACGGTCGTTATCTGTTGACACCTTGGTCAACAATGCTGGTTTTGGGGCACTTGGCAAATTTGCGGAACTACCCGCCGATCGCCAAACCGATATGGTGATGGTCAACGTCCTCGCACTCACTCGGCTGACAAGGCAATTGTTGCCGCCGATGATCCAGCGCGGTCGTGGTGGCATCTTGAACGTCGGCAGCATTGCTGCGTACCAAGCCGGTCCGAACATGTCGGTTTACTACGCCACGAAAGCCTATGTGCTGTCGTTCTCCGAAGGATTGCGTGAAGAACTTTCCGGCAGCGGCGTCCACGTCACGGTTCTGGCACCCGGCCCGACCAAAACCGCATTCGGCGAAGATTCGGGGATGGGCAGGTTCGACTTTTTCAAGTCCGCGGCGATGTCAGCCGGAGCGGTTGCCAAAGCCGGCTACGACGGATACCGGAACAACGAAGACGTCGTTATTCCCGGTTGGAAGAATCGGTTGATGGTCATGGGCGTCGGATTTCTGCCACGCTTCGCCACCCGAAAGCTGGTCGGCAGATTGCAAAAACCGTAGTCACCCGTTACCTGCGTACAATACAAAAAGCACGCCATGGCCATCGCCAGCATCAACCCCGCCACAACGAAGCATTCGAGTCCTGCGATCGTCAAGACCAACAGCTGATGGTGAAACACGCCAGCAACGTTCCGCAGTGTGCCAAACTATTCGAGCAACTGTTCATCGAGTGTGGATTGCCCGACGGCGTCTACGTCAACCTATTCGTTCCCTCAAAGTTAATCATGAACCAATATGCACCTCACTTGCTGTCCGAATTTCGCTGGGACGGTCTCACCGCTCAGAATCGCGTTGCGATGTCACCCATGACTCGCGGACGAGCGGGCGAAACGATGATGGCGAATTCGATGATGGCCCAATATTACGCTCAGCGAGCATCGGCCGGAGTGATCATCACCGAGGGTACCTTCATTTCCACCGAAGCCATCGGTTGGAATCACGCACCGGGTATTTGGACGGACGAGCAAGCGGAGGCGTGGAAGCAAGTTGTCGACGCCGTTCATGAACACCAAGACACGCCGATCTTTTTGCAGCTCTGGCATGCTGGTCGCGCGTCGCACAGTGATTTCCACAATGGCGAACTACCAGTCGCGCCATCCGCTGTACGTCTCGAAGGCAACGGTATCCATACGCCATCGGGTGAAAAGAGGCCGTACGAAATACCCCGTGCTTTGGAAACCGACGAGATCCCTAGGCTTGTCGAAGATTACCGACGGGCTGCACAGCGTGCCAAGCTGGCGGGGTTTGACGGCGTCGAGATTCATTCGGCCAATGGGTACTTGCTCGACGAATTCCTACAATCGAAAACGAACCAACGAACGGACCAGTACGGCGGCCGTCTCGAAAACCGATACCGATTGCTTGGCGAAATCATCGACGCGGTGCAAACTGTTTTCGATGCCTCCCGAATCGGTGTTCGCATCTCGCCCAACGGTGCGTTCAACGACATGGGGTCGCCCGATTTTCGCGAAACGTTCTTGTACGTCGCCGAACAATTAAGTGGCAAGAACCTTGCGTGGCTGGACATCCTCGATGGCCTCGCCTTTGGATTCCATGAGCTTGGCGAGCCAGTCACGCTCGCCGATATCCGCAAGGTCTACAAAGGCCGTGTGATGGCGAACTGCGGCTATGATCGTGACCAAGCCGAGAAAGCGATCGCCCACGGCCTAGCAGACTTCGTTGCGTTCGGTCGTCCCTACATCAGTAACCCAGACTTGGTCGAACGATTCGCCAACGATTGGGATCTCAACGACGACGCGCCGCAAAGCGTCTGGTATCGCCCTGGTCCTAAGGGATACGTCGACTTCCCGCGACACGAGGTCACCAACGCAGAACAAGCTAGCGTTTCGTAATCAAATGCCCCAGCCAATCAGTCTTTAACCCACCACAATATCCATGACCACTCCAATTTCCCAAGCGATCAAGTCCCGACAAATCGTGCTCGCATCACGGCCCAGCGGCAAACCATCGCCTGAAAATTTCAAGCAAACGACGACCGAATTGTTACCAGTCAAAGATGGAGAGTTCTTGGTGAGGAACGAGTGGATGTCGGTTGATCCGTACATGCGTGGTCGGATGAAGGAAGGCGACAGCTACGTCCCGGCTTTCAAAATCGATGAGCCGCTCGAAGGTGGCTGCATCGGAAAAGTGGTCGAGTCGCGAAACAAGAGTTTTAGCGAAGGCGATTTTGTCCTTGGCAATTTTGGCTGGCGAGAGCACTGGAAATCGGATGGGAGCGGCGTAACCGTCGTCGATCCCGAGCTGGCACCGATCCAGTCCTACCTTGGCGCTTTGGGTATGACGGGCATGACCGCCTGGGTCGGTCTGAAGAAAATCGCGCGGCTTAACTCCGGGAGCACAGTGTTCGTTTCCGCCGCGTCAGGAGCCGTCGGCAGTATCGTGTGTCAACTGGCCAAGGCCAAAAATTGCCGTGTAATTGGAAGCGCCGGATCCGATCGAAAAACTCGTTGGCTTCAAGAAACAGCCGGTGTGGATGCCGTCATCAACTATAAAGAAACCGTGGACCTTACCGCCGCCCTGAGGCAACACGCCCGCGAGGGCATCGACGTGTACTTCGACAACGTCGGCAGCGACCACTTGGAAGCTGCCCTCGATGTGATGAACGACTTCGGCGTTTGTGTCGAATGTGGCATGATCAGTACTTATAACGCCACCGAACCACCCGCCGCCCCACGCAACCTTTTCAAAGTCATCGGTAAACGAATTCGACTGCAGGGCTTCATTGTCCGCGACCACCTGGATGACCAAAAGGAATTCCTCGCCGACATGGCACCACTCATTGCGGCCAACCAAATCGTATGGGAAGAATCCGTCACACATGGTTTGGAGAACGCTGCTAAAGCTTTCATTGGGTTGTTTGACGGAGACAACCTTGGCAAACAGCTCGTTCGTCTGTCCTCTTCGTGAGAGACATCGTGTCTCCGACTCGTTGAACTATTCCTCTAGCAAATTCTCGCCCTCCTCAGGACTGCGAGATTGTCGAGCCTGCGCGTTGATGACTTTATCTTCACTCGAGAGATCGTCCTCCGCTGCATTCGCTATCATTTCAGGACGTGTGAATGGTGTAGTCGCGGGCGCGAGCTGTCCCTGATCACTCGCGACCATGTCCTTTTCAGAATGTTGTATCAGGACTGGAACTCCACGGGGAAATATGACTTCTCGCGACTCGTCTGGTAGCGTCAGTCCGGCAGATTCGAAGGCGAGTTTTGTGAGTCGAATCACCGCTGAACGAACCTTGATAGCACTATGTTCGTGAGAGTTGATCCAAAAGTAGACACGAATATTGACAGTCGATGCTCCAAGTTCCTCAACGATTACCATCGGATCGGGATCGTCCAACACGGCTGTGTGGTCTCGCAATACCTGGAGAGCTACATTTTGCGCCTCGGTGATGGAATCACCGTAGTCAATACCAATCAGAAATTCGCAGCGCAGCTTTGGATTGGCTGTCTCATTGCGAATCACACTCTTGTAGATCGATGCGTTGGGTATTTGGATATGATTTCCGTCCATGGTCATTAGCAAAGTACCGCGGGCAGTCACACTTTGCACAATGCCGACATGCCCGTCTACTGTAATTTTATCGCCCAGTGCGAACGGGCGTTGAACGCTGATCAGTACACTCGCGAGGAAATTTTCCGCGATGTCCCGAAACGCGATACCTATCACCAGGCCCACAAGCCCCGTGCCACCGAGTACCGTAGCGGCGATTTGGGTTAGGCCCGACACGCGAAGCGCTAGATATAGACCGACGAGAAAGACTGGGATGGCCACTGCACGGGCAGAAACGTTGATCAGCAATCGATTCTTAATTCTGCGCCTAAGAAGTCGTCGTGTGAGCCGCACAGCGATACCGCTTGCCAACCACGTAAGCAGCAACAGTAGAATGGCAATGCCAAGAAATGGTAGTATTTGGACCGTCTCACGTGCCAGCTTTTGTATCTCTTTCCGTGCTGGAGAGAGATCCCAAATTGATTTTTCTACTACTTTGATTCGATTGACGACGGCGACGACGTCCTGCGTGTTTCGCGCCAGATCACCCGCCCACAATTTGTGTTCTGGCGTCTGCGTTTGCCCACTCAGGAAAACGACACCTTCGTCGACGTTCACTTTAGAGCTTGAAAACCAGGTCGTAGCCTCCAGAATCTTCGATAAGCGATCCTCGATCTCGAAGTCCTCTGCAAGCGGTACTATGTCGACTTCAGTCGGTGCCTTCAAATCCTCTTTCGTCTCTTCGGTGTGGGCGACTTCTTGCTCGCTTACATCGGATGGAGATGGTGGATCTTGCCCCCAACAGTTGACTGCGGAGGGACACGCACAAAGGAAAGCCGTCGCAATACAGAGTCGAATTCGCATCATGGGCAATAAGTGTTCTGTTGGGAGTGATGTTAGGTACGGATCTAGGATTTCGTTAACTTGCTCGCTTGGGCGATTCACGTACCGCGTGCCTTCCTTCGTCTCTAGGTTTCCACTGCGGTGCCAGATATTCGAATAACTGAGCGCCGTTGGTTGCGGTACGTGAGCGGATGCAATCCCACCCCATGCTTCCTCAATGTTCATCATGGATGCTGGCGAATCAACGCGGTCAACAATGCAGCACTAATGGCGTGCGTAGAGTTGGTTGCGCCGCATTTTGATCGATGCTCCATCGAGTACAGCGTTTATACGGAAGGCAAATCTGGGGCCAGAGCGACTCCGTGTAGCTGTGGATGCAGTAAACCTTGGGCTCTTGGTTTGGTGAGAAAATAAACGCGCCCTTTTGCCGGACGATTGGCATTTTCTACTCGCGGATCTTAAGTTTTCGGTAGAGCGTTTTGCGGTCGACGCCCAGGATTCTCGCCGCTTGTGACTGATTGTTGCCAGTGGCCTGGAGCACGTGGTCGATGTAGCGTCGTTCAATCTCCTCGATCGGTACCAATTCATTTGGATCATCGCCTCCGATAAAAACGGTACCCGAGCGATGGTTTAAGATCTTTGGGGGGAGATCCTGTGTAGTCAAGCGATTGTGTCGCGCCAGTGCGACGGCGCGCTCGATAACGTTTCTCAGCTCGCGGATGTTGCCCGGCCAAGAATAGGCCAATAGCCGTTCCGCCATCGCTTCATCGATACCATCAATCGGCTTCTTGGATTTCTTGGCGAACTGACTGGCAAAATGTTTGGCGAGCAAAAGTATGTCCGTCCCACGGGAGCGCAACGGCGGCAAGTGCAGTTGAATTACATTGATACGATAATAGAGATCCTGCCGAAATCGTTCCTCCTCGACGGCCAACTCAAGATCTCGGTGGGTGGCCGCCAACAGGCGTACATCAAAGGAGATTTCGCGATCGCTGCCGACTGGACGCACACGTTGTTCCTCAAGGGCTCGCAACAACTTTACTTGCATGGGCAATGGCATGTCGCCCATTTCGTCCAGCAGTAGTGTGCCTCCCTCTGCTTCCAGAAACAGCCCGCGCCGCACGGATTTCGCATCGGTGAATGCGCCCTGCACGTGGCCGAACAGCTCACTCTCCAGCAGCGTTTCCGACAACGCTCCGCAATTGATTGCCACAAAAGGCCCATCCGCACGCGGACTATTGCGATGGATAGAACGCGCTACGAGTTCTTTGCCGGTCCCACTTTCACCGGTGATTAGTACCGCGGCGTCCGATTGAGCTACACGGGTCAATTGATCGTAAAGTTGCCGCATCGCATCACTTGCGCCGAGCAGCTCGCCGAATTGGTTCTTCGTGGGGTCCCGCTCGCTCAGCACTCTGACTTGCTGGCCCAAGCGCCGACGTTCCACGGCGCGGCGAATGGTCATCGCCAATACATCCATTTCGATCGGCTTAGTGATGAAGTCATAGGCCCCCGCTCGCATGGCTGCCACTGCAGTCTCCAAGCTGCCGAAAGCTGTCATGACGATAACTGGTATATCAGGGCGTATTCTGTGCAATTCATCACAAAGCTGTAGCCCGCTTGCGCCTGGCATGCGCACATCCGTAAGTACAACATCGAGATCAACGCTCGAAATATGCTCCATTGCTGCGCTCGCGGATCGAGCGGTCACTGTGTGGTAGCCACGCAACTGCAGATCGGTTTCTAAGAGGTCGCACATGCTTTGTTCATCGTCTACGATCAACAATGAACCGTCTTCTTTTTTCATGAATCGAGCGTTCCCTGAAGAAGCGAAGTTTCCGAATCAGGATGGACTGGCAGGTAAACTGCGAATTCCGTTCCGACTTCGGGTTGGCTGGAAACATCAATCCTGCCATTGTGTTCTTGCACGATACCGTAGGCGATCGCGAGCCCAAGCCCAGTTCCTTCTCCGACATCTTTGGTAGTAAAGAATGGCTCAAATAGGTTTTCAATAACATCTGGCTCAATGCCATGACCGTTGTCTCGGATCGAAATGCGGTGATAGACCCGTTCTGATTTTTCGGAAGATGAGCAGTCCATTTTTTCTGTCGACACCTTTATCGCGATTTCTCTTTCGCGCTCCGAACTCTCAGCACAGGCATGCAGCGCGTTTACGATCAGGTTCGTTAAGACTTGCTGGATCTGCCCCGCGTCGAAATGTGCAAGCAACGGAACGCTTGGCGGCGCCCACACCAGCGAGACACCATGTTTGTGTGCTAGTGGCCGCATCAGCTCGACGACTCTACTGCTTAACTCTACCAGGTCAGCCAGGGAACGATGGGCCGCAGCAGGGCGCGCAAAATCGAGCAACTGCCTTACGATGCCAGCGATGCGTTGCGATTCTGTCTTAATTGCCAACGCACTGGAGACAACTCCTTCCGGCGGCAGTTGGCCGCCTGCGATCAACTCGGCCCGGCCTGATACAACATTGAGTGGAGTACCGATCTCATGAGCCAATCCAGCCGCCAACCGTCCTACGGTGCGCAGTCGGTCTGCGTGTCGCAAGCTTTTAACTGCGGCTATCTTCTCTTGCGTTTCTGCTTCGATGCGTTCCCGTTGGTCTTGAAGCTGCGTACACATTTCATTGATGGCGGTACCTAGCTTCCCAAGCTCATCGCTGCGCCGCAACTCAATTGGACTAGACAAATCGCCATGCCCGATCTTACGGACCTTGGCCAAGAGATTCTCGAGTGGTCTTCCAACCATCCAAATTCCACCAACCAAGATCGCAATACTACTAATTACAGAAGCGGCCAGCAGCGCGAGTGCCGAGCGACCGAGCGTGTCCGATAGGCGATTCCCCCAGCGATCGGGCTGCCCGGCCACTTCCAAACGCATTCCCGATTCGTCCTGCAAGGGCACGTAGGTATACAGGCAAAGTTCGCCCGTGGGGGCTGGGTAGCGAAACGTTTGAATTTCCGTTCGCGAGCTAATGACTTCGACTGGCACGGTTGGACGAAAACGCGCGACGTCCCAATCTGGATTTACCAGCCGCACGCGAACATGCTGTACCGAACGCGACCAAAGCGTCAGAACATTTTCTACATCAGCCATTGCCCGCGGACCCATATCACCGAGCGAGGATTCCAAGGTAGCGGCCAAATCAATCGCATGGCGCTCATGTTCAGCCTGCACGAGCTGTTCAGCTTGCTGAATGGACAGATACGAGAAGACGGCCACTACAAGCGACAAACAGACTAGGAACAATAAGACGAGTTTCGCAGCTAGATTCATCGTTCTTTTATCACAAGTCCGAAATGCTTATCGAGCAATCGATTGCGACCGTCACCGGACATCCCGTGTGTCATTCGCGGACAGTTTGCGGCCAACCAACAGCGCGGGACAGTATGCCTGGCCCAAATTGTTATCTTAAGCCATCTAGGTTTGAGAGCCAATTCTGCTCAACGTACTCGATGGTCACAGACGCGTCTCTTTCGTCGATGTTCCTGGGTTTGTGAACGGTTTTTGCCAAAATTAGAATTTCAATTTTAAAATCAGAATCGGCGTTGAACTCAATGAGCCCAACGCCGACCTGTAGCTTAGTTCGGTACTAACGCCTTTACTCGTTGGGCGGATGCCCCGTCATCGTAGTCGCCAAGCGTTTCGCCCATCTACTTCAAGACTACGAATCGAGATCCATCCTCGTCCCGAACTAAGAGCAGGGTCCCGTTGCCATCCGTGTCCTGTGCAATCGTCTCCTTGAACTCCTTGACGGTCTGCACGGACTTGCGATTCACTTGCGTGATTACCATTCCGCTCGACAACCCTGCCTCAGCAGCCGAACTGCCTGGATGCACTTCCGTGATCACCACCCCAGCATCACTGTCGACCCCTAGCTGCTGTGCAATGTCAGCAGTCAACGGCGCTAGCTCCATACCGAAAGCCTCTGCTCGCTGATCCGGGCGGGACGAACGTTCGTTCAAATCTGTGGTACCATAGTCGCCAGGCAGTACCTCAGCCTCATATTGCAGGGTCAACTGTTTTCCGTCTCGCACAACGTCGATCGACAGCGGGTTGCCAAATTCGGCACGTTCCACCGCGATTTGCAATTGCTGTGGAGTTTTCACAGCGCTTCCCGCAAATCGAACGATCACATCCCCCGTCATCAATCCCGCTTTTTCAGCTGGCGAGCCGGTTTGAACTTGTGTGACTGCAACGCCGCTCCGTGGTGCTACGTCAAGCTGATTTGCGAGTTCTTGCGTGACAGGTTGAATACCAACCCCCAAGTACGCTCGACGCACCGAACCTTGGCCTACCAGTTGATCGCTTACCCAACGAGCCAGGTTGGAAGGCACGGCAAAGCCAATTCCCTCGTTTCCGCCACTGCGTGATGAGATCGCCGTGTTGATGCCGATAATCTCACCTCGGAGGTTGACAAGCGGCCCACCACTATTACCCGGGTTGATCGCAGCATCCGTCTGCAAGTAGTTCTCACGCGCATTGATACCAATTCCTCGATTCTTTGCGCTGATAATACCTGCCGTCACCGTACTTTCGAGGCCGAAGGGCTGTCCAAGTGCGATGACCCAGTCACCAATTTCAACGCTATCACTGTCGCCCAACGGTGCCGCTATCAACTGATCTGCGCCCTCAATCTTCACGACCGCCAAGTCTGTCTTGGGATCAGTCCAGACTTGCGACGCTACAAATTCACGCCCGTCTTGCATTTTGACGGTGACTTCACCGCCACCGGCAACGACGTGATTGTTGGTCAGAATGATCCCGCTTGTGTCGATGATCACGCCGGAACCGATGCCGCCCCCGGACCTTGGTCCAGGGCGACTTTCACGCGGCGGTTGCATACGGAATTCACGGCCCTTGAAGAAATCTTCAAAGGGAGTTCCTGCGAACGGATTCCCATCCGGCCCGCCGAACTGTGACGGCTGAATGTTCGTCCCATCCTTCCATGCCAACGACGGACGATTTTCAATGGCGACAACCGCAGGCAACAAGCGATTCGCCACGGACCGAAATGCGATTGAAAGACTGTTTGCTGAGTCGATTGCCTCAGCGACTTCGGGCGTCACCTGAGTCATGGGTGGTAGCTGCCTGGAATCGACAGCATCGGTACTGTGTACATTGGCGGCCCACCCAACTGAACCCATCACACCTAACGCCACGGCGGCCCAAGCTAGCCGCTTTCTGTTTTTAGATTGCATCGTTCTTTCCTTCGAGCACGAGTAACAGAGTTATTGGGAGAAAGTCTCCGCGCCTCGATTGGGCGGCGTGCTCGACTAAAGCAGCAACGATGCCAAACGACTTTGGGGCGTCCAGCACACGCCGTTGTGGATTGTCAAATACCAACAAAATCGTTGGTTCTGCTTAACTTTCAGTAGCCAAAAAAAATGTTTGAGATGTCAGTATGACCACTCGGATCCCATCAGATTTCCGGGGGCACTCTGCCCCAACGAGGCGGGATTCCTCGCGTTTGAAAAAAGCTCTTACGTCCGGGAATTCCTCTACATCTGTGTGCAGCCGTGATCAATGGGCAACCCTGCTGGTTGTTCATTGATCAATAGCGAGGATTGCATCATTCGCCCCTACTCGAATCGTACAATGGCTTTGACAAGTCTGCAAAAGAGTTGTCGGACGCGCGACTAGCAACCTTGTCTTGAGAGATTGGCGACCAGCACAGCGCGATGACCAGTGAATTGCAGAGCTTCGTCGAATTCAATGGCAAGGGGGAAGCAGAAGTGGATGGCAGTCTTGCCGCCATTCATCGCATTTGGATCAACATTCGAGGTAAGATCAACGATGGCGATCCACACGTAGTTTTAATGTAACCGTTCACGATGTATCGACTTATGTGTCATCTTATGTGACAGGGTCGGGAGTCTTTTCAGCCTAAATCGCGTAACTCATTAGCAAACACATATTTCCATCAGCGGCATCTTTTCGGTGACGGCGCTGCTGAAAAGACTCCCGACCCTTTCCTGCCGACTTCAAGTTCGTGAACGGCTAGGTTTGGATTGAGGCCGTTAGGATCTTCGCGAATTTCCACACTCAATTCGATGGTGAGCTTAGTATCGATAAATGGCGGCGACCAAATCCGAGCCGAGAACATCACTCGTCTCTGCAAGTAGTTCACCCCGAGTTTGAAGAGTACGAATCACTGCCAGATTCGCTCGTTGCCGCGTTGCCACTTCAATTGCGGCAGCCTCCTTCACTAGTCTAGAATTTACAAGCAAAATTTGCACGCGCCCGATTGCTGCCGCATCGAGAACTTCCGACAGTTCGCGACTTGCGCGTTTGGCGGCCAGAGCATTTCCCAATTGCTCGCCCATTGATTCCGATGCGGCCGAGACGCTAATTCGATTGACCGACTCTAGTACTCGTTCGGTAAAATCCTTTGCCTCCAGTCCGTCAGGACTCGCCTGGATGGTGCCGACCGGCTCCAGTTTCGTGGCGGCCAGGAATTCACCTGCCACTTCATCTGTGGCGACAAGGATCAACGGCTGTCGTTGCTGGTCAAGCACTCCGTTCAGCCTTTTGCCGACCTCGGAAAGAAACCGCTTTCGGTCGGATTCGATTGTATCCTCGCCTTGGCCCTGGCCATGGAACACTGCACTGCCCGTATCGCCGGCACCCTGCGTTCGGAATTGCAATTGCACTTCGGGATCGGGTGGCAGAATCACATCTCGTAGAGCGATCGGAAAAACGTCCGTCTCTTCAACAATCACCTCACTACGACTGGCTGAGAATAATTTCGCTTCTTCCCAACTCAAACTGAGTACAAGGCAGCTCTTCTTATCCGCCGCATCCAGTGCCACTGGCGTCAGGTAAAAATGCTTTCCGACGATTGCAGCCTCGGCTGGAGACTCGTGCAAACCTACTGCGATAACGTTCCCATCGGCTAAGTAGATGGCCAGCCCGGGCTTTTGATGCTGCCAGAAGTAGGTATCGTCGGCAATTTCCACCAGCGGCTGCACGCGGGCTTCGGCTTGTGTTTGCGATTCCCCTGACCGCACCAGCTCTTCGATTACTTCAGCAAGTAAGTTGCGAAAACGGATCGCGTTTTGCTTTACTGGTCGACCGGCCTCATAGGTGGGCATGATGATGCTGATGGACTTGTCGGCTTGATGCTCGACCAATACGTCAATCTTCGATACGGACTTTGAAATAGCAAGCGGAGCAGTCTGAGTGGTCATCGTAGCCTCGGATTTTTTTGAGATGTGATCGTCTTCGCGGTTAAGGATGCTGTGCAAACTGCATACCAGACGCGAGGCTTCAACCCCTCCCCGTGCAGGACCCCCAGCGTGAGATTTCGCGGGAGTTCTCTTTTTTCGCAAATACTGACGGGGAAATGGCTTACTGAGTCAGAGGCCGATTGAGTTCAAAGCGGCCCAATTGTCACGGCTATCGTCTTCGACGAAAAGCACATGAGCTTTCGCTGCTCGGAGTTTCGCAAGCACTACCACCTCGAACGCCCGCACCAGGACTGTAGAATGAGCTACCAGCTCAAGTGAGTTCCAAGAAGTCTGGAAAGCAGCGTAAGCCCGCCGACACGATTCGTTTGTCCGATACTCTCGGCGATTTCGGCAGTCTGTTCGTCAGCATCTTTTTGCCCCTTTCAGTCAACCCCTATGATCTCGCAACACTGCGGATAGTTTACGCAGGCCCAGAATCGCTTTCCCACATGTTTGCCTTTGGCAGCCTTGCGCTGCACCATCGTGGCTTCACATTTTGGGCATCTGGGAGCGGCAGAATTACCTGGCGGAGGCGTAACTGAAGGGCTCACTTGCCCCATTCCTTCAGCAGAATTCGGAATCAGTGCACCGATCTCATTTCGGATTTCGGCAATCGACTTCGAAAGTGGACAAAATGACCAGCCTGTCCGAACCTGTTTGGCCAGATCGGCTGTCAGAAACTCGCCGGCAAACTCAAGAACAACGGTTTTGTTGTTAGGGTAGCCAGCTGATCGAGGTTCGATGGCGGAGTCAGCCCGAGAATAACTGAGTGATCTCCTTTACGGTTGCTTTCCTGTCCGCTGGCGACGACGACAACGATCGACGCATGATCGTATGGAGGACTGCGTTGGTTTGAGAATAGGTGGCATCGCTGGAGCGTTGACGATCGATCGTTTTCATTTGGATTTCGGCCGCACCGTCGCCAGCGCTGGGTGGTGCCCCAGTGAGATACCAGTGGATACAGCGACAGTGCTACCATCAGATTGCATGCTCGCACGATAAACTTTGCCGAATGCCCTCCGGTGGAGTAGGGATTGCAAATTGGAGAATGAACATTGCAAATTGGTTATTTAGGCAGGTGCAGCGACCGACTCGCTTGATGGTGATTGTTGCAACGCGACACTGCTTGCTTAAATGGTGTTTCCGGGCTTTCCGATCATCCACCCGCAATTTGCATTTTGAAATGATCAATTTGCAATTTGCAATCCACCGATCATGCCGCGTCTGAAGTAGATCTGGGTACCAATCCCGCTCAGTCATCCTCGTCTGATTCGGATGATTCCAATGCGTCACCGATTTGGGTCATAAAGAAACCTATCTGCTCAGCATTCTGTGATGCTTGCTCACGCCACTGTTGTTCGGTCAGTTCAAAACTCCGTTGGCCAATGCGTTCTACCTCTAAGCGGGTGCTTTGGACGACGGCGCGACCGTTGGTATTGCTGAACCATTCCAGGTAAAAGCACTTTCGCCATGTAAACGGAGGTCGCTTCCCTTCCATCAGGTGTTGGGCCACTTCGTCGACGGGCAATTCAAAGTGCTTCACCATCTGATCCGCGGTAATGTCGCCCACATGCCCGGACTGGTCCAGATCAATGTGCGCATAAATTCTCGGCGGTTCAGCTTCATCGTCCGCTGGCGGCAACTCCGGTTCAACGCGATGAATACGCAACCGCCAACCCGCAAGGTCTGGATGACAGTTACCAAGCCACTTGAATCGCAGCGGTTGATCAAAGCCCTCCAGCTCAAGCCAGCCTATCGTCCATCCAAACGTCGTATTATCCAATTCGCCAGCCAAGACCAGATGCGATGGTCGCCAAGCCATATCAGTGCCCGATACCTCATATTCAAATTCAAAATTAACTGATTTCGACACAAGCTAAGTCACTGGCAATTTACATTTTGCAATGTTCATTTTGCAATTTGCAATGTTTCGCTCCGTTGACTCCACCAGAAAGATTCAACCACGGTTCGCGGTCGAGATCAAAACGTCAGCAGGACATTGCAGCACATCGCCAACCTTGATCTCAACTTGCATTGATCTATTCCCGAACGCTTCTCGGTTTCTAAGAATCAACGATGACGACTCGTTCGTCAAACTCGGCTTTTGAAAGCTCGTCTCTCATTATATCAAGAACTTGATGAGCTGATCCTCCGCCGGTGCCAGCACCAATCAAGGGAAATGCGATCGAACCGAAAGCATGCTCATTAGCAAGCTTAATAGCATTGACGCAGGAGTCGCGAACCGAACGTTCGCTGGAACGCCACCACATGCTAATGCCAGCCACGTGAATGATCGCCTTGAAGGGAAGTTTACCAGCGCCCGTCAACACTGCTTCACCGAGTGGAATCGCATCATGCTTGGCGAGTTCTCTAAATGGAGCATACAAGTTTGAAAAGTGAAGGGTGAAGCCGAGTAGTTAAAGCATCGGCTCCTTTCACCATTCACTCTTCCGACTTCAAACTTCCAAAGACGGATCGACGAGGTAACAGCTCAGATGGTTCACATTAGCAATATGTAATCCAAGCCTGCAGTCGATTCGTCAGAAACGCTGGTGGGAGTCGAACCCACTTCGACCGGGTTGCAGCCGGTTGCCTGGCCCGCGGCAATTTCAATCCAAGCCACATCAACTTTGGATTCACACCGAGGCTTCAACTTGCTTTGTCGGCCGATAAATCAGTCCGAGTGCTGCGCCAGTCAGCGTGAACTGGATGAATTGGAATACCGAATGAAAGGCCAGAAAAGGTGCGATCGGGTCAATATTGAACTTGGCGGCAGTGGCAAATCCCATCGCCGTATACGTCATCAATCCAATGATCAAGTTGAATCGAATGCCACGTATCATCGGGTTGCCTTTGCCATGGTTGTAGTATGGGTAGAGGTATCCGATAACAATTCCTTGGACCAGAATCGCAGCGATTCCAAGCAGCATGACTGGTTCATCGCGCTGAAACGCGCCCCACGCGACGTACCGGTCGTGGAAGAACACCATGTGCCAGGGATAGGCCCAGCCCATGGTCAGTACAAAGTACGCAGCAACAAATAACCCGAGTTTCTTCATCTTTCCCTCTCGTTGCATAAACGTATCGTCGGTCGGTAGCCGGTGATTCGTGACAGCATGACGGCTCGTTAAGGGCAGGACGCTACTTGAAATCGCGGCACAGTGAATCTGGAACCACAAAACTCATGTGCATTTCCGCGTGGCGCAGACTGAAATCAGTCCACTCGTGTGCGGAGATGCTTCCAAACGCTGGATGCGGGGCACGTTTGGTTTCTAGCCCTTGTCGCGCGACAGCCTTTTGCAGAAGTGCCAATCCGTTTTCAACCGACACATCATCCGCTGGAATAAATGACGGGGACGACTTGAAGCCTGGAGGCAACGCCTGCGAAAGAAACTTTTTCTTCATTAGCAATGTCATGGCCCACCTTAAAGGCCAGGGAAGTGCAAAGCCAGCACCGTCGATTGAGGAATCGATCGCTTGAGCCACATGAACGAGAATTTGTCCAAAGCTCCAATTGCCCAGTGTCCGGACCTCGGATGAAGTGAGTGCCTGGGCGTCCCCCAGTAAATCTTCGTAGGAGTCATATCGCACCTTGCGCCGACCGACCACGTTCTTGGTTTTGACCATATCGAACAGTCTCTCACGCCTTGATGCATTCTTACTTCAGCGAACTCCAGTATCCGCTGGCCTATGTCGATCGAATCATTTCGATTCATCACTTGGCAGTTCACCTAAAACTTCTCCAAGAGCATCAAGCGAGTTCTCCCAGAATGCTCGATGTTTGGCGATCCAGTCTGACGCTTGCTGAAGCGGCAGTTCCGCAAGTCGAAATCGATGAACTCGCCCGCTAACCTGTCTCGATACGAGTCCGGCTCGTTCAAGTACACGAATATGTTTGGAAATCGTTGGCTGGGCTGCCTCGATAGGTTCCCCCAGTTCACTCGCCGTGCATTCTCCACGCTGTGCAAGCATCGCCAACATGCGCCGGCGGGTTCCGTCGCCCAATGCGTGAAAAGTCCGGTCGAGTGCCTCTTGATGATGTATAGCCATATGGCTATATTAACAACCCTAGCCTAATTGTCAACTCTGACCAAGAGAATCATCCGGAGCATGCCATGGTTGCGCCAGCCGAAGAAGCACTTGTTATTCGTCGAAGGTACGCGGCGTCACCAGAAGCGGTGTTTGCGATGTGGACTCGACCTGATCTGCTAACGAAGTGGCTGCGGCCATCACCCGCGTACACGCATCCGTTTGTGGAACTTGACGCATGTGTCGGCGGATGCTTCCGCATCGCATTTCGATCGCCGGAAGGGAAAGTTGACGTCGTCGGTGGTGAGTTCCTGGAAGTCTGTTCGCCATCAAAGCTCGTCTTCACCTGGAGGTGGGAGCCGCCGAATGAACATGCGGGGATCGACACACATGTGACCGTCGAACTTAAAGAAGTCAACTCACAGACCGAACTTGTGCTCACACACCGCATCTCTGATGCGGCGATGAGAGAACAGCATTGCATGGGTTGGTCGGGAGCACTGGACCAGCTTCCTGCTCTGACACATATTCGTGATGGGGAGAACTGCAAGTGATGCAGGTCGATGCTCTTTGGCAGATACCCTGGCTCGCCGTGGAGGATGCGTTTCATGACTGAAACAGACGAGGAGCTCATCAAACGGATTCGACCTTTTGTGAAACGCCGCAAAGGATACTCCGAAAAGAGAATGTTCGGTGGCTTGTGCTTCTTCATCAACGGCAACATGACCGTCGGCCCGTGGAAGGGTTCATTAATTGTTCGGCTGGCTAAAGAAGATCACGACGCGAACCAGCGCCTTCCCCATGCAACATCGATGGACATCACCGGCAAAGTCATGAAAGGTTGGGTTAAGGTCGAACCCGCAGCTTGGTCAATCTGCGAATCAAACAGTGCTTCAGCAAACTTCTTAAATTCTTCCGTTGCCGCTTGGATGTTAATTTCCAGCTTTTGCGATGCACGCACAGGCTGCTTGCTCGAGCCGGTCTTGACTAATTTTGCACTCGATTTTTGCGCCGCCATCCGAATGCCCAGCGGGCATTTCTCTGGCAGCCTTTGCTGCATGTGCACCGCTCCGCGTTTGTTCAACGGGAAATTCTCGGGGGTATCGCCTACCGGATTCAACTGCACGACGAACTGTACTAAAGCATCAGTTGCCGGACCGTCGATTTGATTTTCGGCGATCGCCGCGATGTCCTCACCATGTAAATGGGCGTATTCAATCAGCCACCGAGGAAACGGCGTCTCTCGATGGCTGCTCCGAGCCCAGGATAAAAAGCCAAGCCAGTCTTGACGCCTAGTTAGCCGCAACCCATTGTACGACGTGACATGCGTATAAACGGTCACTTGGTAACGTCCGGGTCGAATCCCAATCAACTGATAGAACTCATTCTCATTTTCCACAGCTTCTTCTTCGCTCAACGAACACGAAACATAATCGCCTCCAGCTGACGCTACAAAAACACCATCAGTAAGATCGAGCACACGCGAACCGGTCTCGATCCATTCATTTCTTTCCTGTGCGTTCAAACGCGGCGAAGTTATTTCATGCTCGCAAGAAAAACTTTGCCATCTCTCGCACGAAGGTCAAACGATTCGTCCATGTTTTTGTACTCGCAACTTGCGAAATTCCCTCGACTTGCCAATCAACCAGCGTCACCTTGGGCTCGAAGATGGCGGAGATGGTGAGCAGCATGAGCGGTGTGGATTTCCAAAATCTTCTCGCGTGGCAATCGGCCGAATCCCGGATGAGGAAAGAAGCCGCCGGAGTGATCCAGCAAGCGTGCAGCACTGGCCGCGAATGCTTCCACTTCGGTTGCATCTTCCAAATCATCTGGCGGAACAAACATCGGAGCCGTTCGTATCCCACGAGGAGAATCTCCGCTGAGCACCTTGGGCAACAGTATTCGTCGCACCAGAGGCCGCAATGGCGCAAACAGCGACATCCAAATCGGATAGCCATCGACGCTGGGTTCTTGAACCAAGACCAAGTGCCGACAGATCTGCCCGAGCGACCAGTTTCCGTGCCGGACATAGCCGCTAGCCAACAGTTGCCGAGCGTCCTCGACGGCCGCCTCGAGATTGTTGAACTGCAATTGACGGAGGTCATTCATACTTCGTCGGCATCTCGGTAGAATCTGAATCTTTGGAAGCACATTATGGGCGACTCTCCTGAAGATGGACACCAGCGATGAACACCAACACTATTCAAGTCCGACCGGCTCGCAGCGATGACCGTGATCGCATCCTTGCAGTGCACCTTGATGCCTTCGGCAACGATGAAGGCCCCGTGATCGTGAGCTTGCTTGAAGAGATGCTCGACGATCCAACGGCAGAGCCGATGCATTCATGCGTTGCCGAGTCAAATGACGAGATCGTCGGTCACGTGCTCTTCACATCTGTCGCGATCGAGCCGGCTAGCGGATCCGCCGATGCTGTGAGTGCCCAACTCCTCGCGCCTTTGGCTGTGCTCAGCAAGCTGCATGGCCAAAGTATCGGCACCCATCTCGTCAAAGAGACGCTGAATCAACTTGCCACGTCCGGCGTTCAACTCGTCTTCGTGCTTGGCTATCCGAAGTACTATTCCCGCTTTGGGTTTGTACCCGCCAGTGCTCGTGGGTTCCAGGCTCCGTATCCCATTCCCGAGAAGAACGCCGACGCTTGGATGGTTCTTGAACTCGATGCTGATGCGGTCAAGTCTGTCGAAGGCACAATCAAGTGCTGCCAAGCTTTGGACCATCAACAATACTGGGGCGAGTAATGGGCGGTACTGCATCACTAAAGCGAGACTATTTCGCCATGGGTCTACTATGAACGTATACGAATTGACTATTTTACGGACGATCCGCTATTCAGTGGCTTTGAATTCCCCGAGGACGCTCCGTCATTGATCAGTCGCGAATCGATTACGCGCGACTTCGATCCCAAACTCCATGGCAAATTCGATTGGAAGCCCGTTTCGTACTTGGCACGCAGGCGAGAGAAGAAGGGCTGCCGGGGCAAGCGTCCCGAGGCGACGGAGCGATGGAGTCCTCCGCCTCGCAATTGCTCGAAGATCCCTGACGAAGACTCAGCGGAGATGCGGCCGATTCGCCCGAAGGGTTCGGTGGCATCGTGTTCGGCGGACTCGCCCATCCACTGCGTCCGTTCAATCGGGCCAGGGCGATCCCGAGAAGTTCAACAACGCGGCTCTGTTGCCTTGGACAGTCCCGTCGACGATTCAGACGCATCAATCCGATCGCCAGGATTTCGACGACACGTTGTTCGCGCTGCTCGGAGGAAAGCTCGCCATCAGACAGGTCTTCGGTGAGGTAAAGCGACGACACAGAATGCTCCCGCCTATTCCGCATCTTTCGCGGTTCATTTCTCTTGTAAGTCAACCCAGTAGCGTAACCTCCATGTGGATCAAGAGAATATTGGGACGATCTGCTGCTTGGACTCCCGATGCCAGCGCGGCAATAGTCAGAAGAAGCAGTGCGATCTGTTTTGGTCATGGTTTTTGACTTCCCCGTTCTCACCAAGGGAGCTGGTTTCTACGATTTGTCGAGTGGTTGTCATGGTTGCAGCAGCTTAATTGGTCGCCTGAGACCTGTTCGGTAAGCGTTGCTACTCGGTGTTATTGATCCACCATCGATCACTCAAGAGTTGTCACGTTGTTTGGACAAAGGACGCGTGCGCCTATTCACCATTCACCACATACGGTGGACGATCGAAGTCGTCAGTCAGTCGAGGATCGTTGGTTCGTTTCAAGACTTCCATGAGTTGCTGCGACAACCTCGCCTTTACCGCGGAATGCACCGGATCGTCGGCGAGATTAGTCAGGCTGTCGGGATCGTCTTGGATCGCGTAGAGCTCTTCCGCCGGACGGAGTCCCAGCGTCCGCTCGACTGCTTCACGAGCGGGAGACATTTCGCGGTTCGAAATCAACCAGCTCTTCGTAAGACTGGCGTCGAGATCACGATAAGGTGCTATTTCCAATCGATCGTAATTCCCTGCAGCGTCAGCATCATCGATGTTATAGGGAGCCCCGTTGGGCCAGCGATCGGGTTTGAAATTGCGGATGTAGAGGTAGTCTCGCGTGCGGATGGCCCGCATCGGATAAGGCAAGTTACCGTCGCGGGCTGTATGGAAATGTAACTCACGTCCGACGACCACATGATCGCGTTGGCGATCAATCCAGCCATTCTGATCGCTGGTCAGTTGCGGTAGGAAACTTCTTCCATCCATGTCCGTAGGCACTGCCAGACCAGCGGCTTCCAGCAACGTTGGGCCGATGTCCATGGTGCTGACAAAATCATCAACGCGCCGACCAGGTTTGACTTTTGCAGGCCAGCGAACCATCAAGGGGGCACGGACCGAGAAGTCGTAACAATTTGTCTTGCCGCGCGGGATGCCGGGAATGCCATTGTCGCCCGAAAGGATCACGATCGTGTTGTCGAGCTGGCCCGCCGCTTCCAGTTCATCCAACATAACGCCCAACATCGCATCGGCGGCTTGAACTTCACCAAGGTAATCGGCAAAGTCTCGACGCACATCTTCCACATCGGGCAGGAACTTCGGAATGCGACCTTTCAATTTATCCGGATCGATGCCCCATAGCTTCTGACCCGAATCAGGATGCCATGGGCGGTGAACGTTAATCGTTCCGTAGATGAAAAAGAATGGCTGGCCCTCCTGCTGAGATTTCAGCACTCGGCGCATTTCCTGGCGAGGGTGGTTGAGCGTGGTTTCGATTCGTTTGAGTCGATCGGCATCATCACTGGCCTGACTGACGTACAAGCCGTATCGCTGGTACTCGACCGTCGGAACGTCACGACCTGCCTTGCTAACTTTCGATGGTGCGAAGTCAATCGTCTTCAGCGACTTCAAGGCAAGATAGCCGCTGTCCCGCAGTAAGTCCGGAAACTTCGTCATCGCACGAAACGGATTGGGATTGTTTTTCCAGTCGCTGGCACGGCCATTGAGGAACGCACCGCTGCCACAGTTCCAAAAATAGCGCCCCGTTGTCAGCGCCGCTCGGCTGGGGCCACAGGAGGAGACCGGGACGAATGCATTGTTGAAGACAACGCCTTCGTGAGCGACCCGGTCGAAATTGGGCGTCGCAATCACATCGCTGAGCGATGGCTGGTTCGCGTCGGCGTAGACTCCCGCATCGCGCCCCCAATCATCAACGAAGAAGAACAGCACATTCGGTCGCGAGTCGCCCCACGCGATCCCTGTTGAATAGAACACCACACTCAACAGACAAAACAAGGTCATCAAAGATTGTCGACACATTAGCATTATGTACGATCCTTTTGCCTTTGCTGAAGGAAGAGCCCGTGCAACTCCTCTCGAATGTCCGCGTGCTGATCGCTCAGATTATCGGACTCGTCCGGGTCATGATTCAGATTGAACAACTGCCAGTCCGCAGCCTGTTTTGGTGCACCTTGTCCATACTTGACGATCTTCCAATCACCGTGACGCAGAGCCCAACGGTTGGTTCTTTTGTTCCAGGTCCAGTACAGATCACGCTTCGTGATTGGTTGCCGATCAAAAATCAAGGAGTTGAGATCAACACCATCCCAATCAATATCAGGTCGCTCTGTCACACCGGCAATTGTGGCAATGGTTGGAAACCAGTCCACGATGTGTACCGGAGTCGCTTCTTCGCGTGGGTTCAATCGTGACGGCCAATTGGCAAACGCCGGCACGTGAATCCCGCCTTCCCAGACATCGAGCTTCTTTCCGCGAAACGGCAGCGGTTGGTTGAAGTTGGTCAGTTTCAAATCATCGGGATAGGCGTTGCCACCCCATGACCCCTGTGGACCGTTGTCCGATGAGAACAGGATCAGCGTGTTGTCACGCAGATTGGCTTGATCCAAAGCGGCGACGACACGACCAATCGCATCATCCAAATGATGAACCGCCGCCAGCAGCAACCGCTTTTCCGGGTCCAATTCCTGCTGGATTATCCCCTCCGGATCATTGAACCATTTGATCTCCGATTCGTTCAGCCAGCGAGTTGGATCGTCGGGATCAAGTTGTGTGGGTCGATCGGTAAACGAGCCACGTTCGTCGAGCGGTGTATGCACTGAGTGATAGGGCAGATAAAGGAAGAAGGGTTGTTCGTGCTCTTGTTCAATCACACGAATAGCTTCGTTGGTGACGAGGTCGGTTGCGTGCGTTCCGTTCTCGGTCCCTGCAATCAACTGGTGATCGCGATGCCACGTGTGTTCGAATTTACCGCTGCGATAACGATGATCGTACATGCCAACGGCACCGGCCAAGGACCCGTAGCTGCTCTCGAATCCAAAACGCTTCGGGCCATGCTCGTCGTCGGATCCCAAATGCCATTTGCCCGCTATGTAGGTCGCGTAGCCCTGCTTTTGCAACATCGATGCAATCGTAGGCGTGCCGACGGGAATCGGCGGATCATTGCTGGCCTCCAGTGCCGGACCGCCAAAACGTCCCGGATACCGACCAGTCATCAGTGCGACTCGCGTCGGTGTGCACTGTGGCATCACATAATGCTGTGTGAACGTGACGCCTTCCGCAGCCAGCCGATCAAGATTCGGACTGTAAACTTTCGGATTGTTATATCCAATATCAGCCCAACCCTGATCGTCACTGATGATGACGACTATATTGGGAACCGATGCCTCTTCGGCAAGGAGCGGAAGACCTTGAGCAATGATGTACAGCAGGGGGATAATGGTTTTCATTGATTGCCTTGGCTCAGACGGAAATAATGAACAGAGTTTCGCTGCCAGATTGTGAGCGATCATAGGAGTATATCGCTCACAACTGTCGAAGCCTCAACGCCGGTCAGTCGGAAATCGAGTCCCTGAAAACGGTGTGTGAATCGTTCGTGGTCGATGCCGAGCAGGTGCAAAGCTGTGGCGTGCAGGTCTCGGACATAGACTGGGTTCTCGATTGCATTGTAACTGAAGTCGTCGGTCGCTCCGTAGCTGAAGCCGGGTTTGATTCCGGCACCAGCCATCCAAATGGTGAAACAGCGAGGGTGATGATCGCGTCCGGCTTCGGGGGAATCCCACTGACCCTGACCAGCGACACCACGACCAAATTCGCCGCCCCAGTGATCGTACAACGGCTGATCACTGGCTCGCTTCATCTTTAAGATTAGCACTACGTAATCCGGTAGATTCTTGTTCATCGTACCGAGGCCGTAGCTGGCCCAGCAGCCAAAACTCGGTCGCCCGGGCAGCCGCTTCCGCGAAGTCACCGGCATGACCCCAGCCGCATACCGCAAACGATTTTTCAAGTAATTGCATTCGGGAACGATGTTGGACGCCGGTTGAGCAGATCGATACAGGTGTTGCTATGCTAAAATAGCGAAGTATCCGCTGGCCGGAACGAGCAAACGGGGTTGTGAGACAGGGGACTCGCTATAGTTGCAGTACCTTACCGCACTGCTTAAGAAGAAATCACCAGATCAAGATGCCCACGACCGTACCTTCAAGTCCAGCCAACGGAGCACCATCAATGCATCGTCGCGAGTTTCTCGCCGCAGCATCTGCCTGTGCTGCCTCGGTTGCCCCAGCATCAGCACTTCTGGCAGCAAACGAGAAAAGTGCGAAGCAAATTCCCATTGGGCTCGATGGTCATTCGATGCGCAGTATGCGTTACAGGAATTGGAAGGCAACTCAGTTGATCGAATTTGCGGCAGAGCAAAATCTGGACGCTGTTCTGTTCAATGGGCTGCCCTACTTCGAGAGCCTTGAAACGGGACACCTGAGAAAGCTTAAAATGCTCGCAGATCAGCATGGGCTGAGAATCTACACCGGCGCAGTATGCGGGAATCAAATTCGGATTTGAAAATCATGCCGCCGATCTCCGAAGCGAAGAGCTCGTCACGATGATCGAAGAGGTCGGGACCGACGTTTGCGGTGTGATGCTTGATCCGGGCAATGGATTGTGGGCGATGGAAGACCCCATGAAGCATATTCAAACACTCGCACCCTACACAGTTTGTAACAGCGTTCGCGACTACACGGTGTGGCCCAGTGAAGAAGGAGCGATGTTTCAGTGGATGGCACTCGGAGAGGGCATGATGGATGTCAAGAAATACGTAAACACGCTCGCCGAGTCCAACCCAGGAATGCCAATCTTCGTCGAGACCATATCGAATTCAGCACGCCCGATTCCGTTCCTCACAGCCGACTATTGGAACGCTTACCCGAATTTGAATGCATCGCAAATCGTCGACTTCCTGAAACTGGTCCGCCGAGGAGTTGCCGCATCAATCGACGAGCCGGCCGAAGGAGCTGACCGGCGAGAATTCGATCAGCAACACGAACGAGGCGATTTTCTCCGCAGCATCGCTTACCTTCGCGAGCATTGTGGTGCCGGGCTAAAAAGTGCTTCTTGATGAAGCCACGCCTGATTCAAAACTCCTTACTCACGTACTCATGCCCGGATGTGCCGAATCTCATGACACACACAGGCCTCTTACAAAGAAGAACTTCACCTCATGAACACACCTTCACGAATCCTTCACTGCATAGTTGTATTTGCAGCAGCCTGTGTTGCCCAGCTGGTTGCGGCGGATACGCCACCTAACGTCTTGTTTCTGGCAGTCGACGACATGAACGACTTTGTCGGTTGTCTTGACTCACGACCCAATGCGATCACACCGAACATTGATCAGCTTGCCTCTCGCGGCGTGTGCTTTACCAATGCTCACACCGCTGGCGTGTTTTGCGCACCCAGTCGCGCGGCGATTTTCTCGGGGCAGTACGCGTCGACAACCGGATGCTATGAGACTCCAAATTACTTCGTGCATCATCCTCAGATTGAATCGCTGCAAATGAGCTTTGCCAAAGCGGGTTACACCACGCTGGGCGCTGGCAAGTTATTTCATCATCCAGCCGGTGCCATTGACCAACGTGGTTGGACGCAGTTCTTCCTGCGAAATCAGTTCCAGCGTGAAGGCGGTTGGGCGCTTGAATCATGGAGCAGTGACACACCCGTGCCACGGCCTTTTCCGAACAGTGTTTACAACAAAGGTAAAGAGATCACCGGTGGACTGTTCCTTGAATGGGGAGCGGTTCCCAAAGATCGTGAGGACGAAATGGCCGACACGATACGTGCCAACTGGGCGGTCGACCAACTGAATCGAAAACACGACAAGCCGTTCTTCCTGGCCTGTGGTTTCTACGCTCCTCATTACCCCAACTACTGTCCGCAGAAGTATTTTGATCTGTACGATCGGGACGCTATCGAGACGCCAGCGTTCAAAGAAGACGACCTGGCGGATCTGCCAGGCAAAGTTCGCAAGCAGCGAGAGAATCGAAAGACGCAACATTATGACAAATTGGTTGCCATGGGTGCCTGGAAAGACGCTCTGCACGGTTACCTTGCGTGCACCAGCTACGCCGACGCAATGGTTGGTCAAATCTTGGATGCGCTCGCCGCGAGTCCTTATGCCGACAACACGATCGTCGTGTTGTGGAGCGATCACGGCTATCACCTCGGCGAAAAAGGCCAGTGGGGCAAGCACACGTTGTGGGAACGAACCTCCAACGTGCCGTTCGTCTGGGCCGGTCCCGGCGTAGCCAAAGGGGCCAGGACCGACGTGACAGTCAGCCTGATCGACATCTATCCAACGCTGGTTGACAAATGCAATCTGCCGGCACCGCGTCAGAAGCTGGAGGGCGTGTCGCTGGCGTCGATACTGCAATATCCCAACGATTCCAAAGATCGAACCGTGTATCTGCCCTACATGAACCCCGGTGAATACGCGGTCATGAATCGCGACTGGCGTTACATCCATTACGATGAAAAGAACCTGGAGTTGTACAACGTCAAAGAAGATCCGCACGAGTGGAACAACCTCGCTTCCGACCCGCAGTACGTGGACATCATCAACCGACTGCGGGAATCAGCACCGACGGAGTTCGCCGACCCTGAACCCAAGCTCAATGCGCGTCGTGATCTGGTCGTCGAAGGCGAAACCTTCCGCTGGGAGAAAGGAAAAGGCAACTATGTTCCCCACCCAAAGCACCTGCCTTACACCGACTCCACAATGAAGCAAAAGCAATCTAGGTAGGGACGGTAACGACGCATAAAGGAAGACGGACATCTGTAGTGGACGAGGTCACGAGTCCCTGCAGCACGACGTAATGAACGAGGTCACGAGTCCATGCTGCATGTGCCGTTTTCGACGAGGTCACGAGTCCCGATCAAGAATATGCTTAACAAGTTCATTACGGAGAATTTGATGACACGTGATCATCTTCGGCGGTTGTCCCGCGAATACTACATTGGCGACGCCATCGTCCACTGGTCCGTCAATATTCGTGACCGCAGACAGGGCTGGCTAACTGCTCCATTTCTCTACAGGTTTCGCGAACTGCTGACTCATACGACGTTCCGCTACGGGCTTGCCTGCCCCATCTTCTGTCTCATGCCAGACCACATCCACATGCAGGCGGCAGCGCCGGCCCGTTGAAAGGCGGCAAAGGCTCGACTCTCGAACGCGGAGTCCGAGTCCCGTTCGTCGCTTGCTGGCCGGGAACGATTCCCGCCAGAACGGAATCCGACGCAGCCATCACCGTTATGGACGTGCTGCCGACGCTGACCAGACTCGCCGGTGGCGAGGTTCCGGGCGACCGCGTGATTGATGGAAAAGATATCTGGCCTTTGCTCGCCGCCAAGCCAGGCGCGAAATCGCCTCACGACGCTATCTACTATCTGCGAGGTCGAGGGGCTCAGGCGATCCGTGTTGGCGACTGGAAGTATCGTGTCGCCACCGACAAGCCTCCAAAAGAGAAGAGATCGAAACGTCAACCCGCCAGTGACAGCAAATCGAAGAAGGTCGATGTCGAGACGCTTTACAACCTGAGCGACGACGTCGGTGAGCGGACGAACCTGATCGATGAGCATCCCGAGATCGCTCAGCGCCTAAAGCGGCAACTGGCAACCTTCGAGACGGATCTCAGAAAGAATTTACGTCCTGCGGGAGTCGCCGATACCGGAACGAACACAGGCAATTCGCCACAGATGAACACGGATAAACACAGATGAATGACGACGAGTTGAACGCGCTGACAGAGAAGATCATCGGGTGCGCGTTTCGGGTTTCGAATACATTGGGATCGGGTTTTCTGGAGAAGGTCTATGAAAATGCTCCGTGTTCATCTGTGGCCATTTCATTGACTAGCAAACAGACAGGGCATTGGCCACGGATGAACGCAGATGTAAGGAATCAATGACATGATGAAGAAATTGCTATTTGGTTCAGTCTTCGTTGCGGGACTCGCTTGCGGATTACGCTCGACTACTGCCGCGCCGCCGGACAAGCCGATGAACGTCCTCTTCCTGGTTGCCGACGATTTGAACAGTTGGATGTTGGAAGACGCGGATCGCTATGCAGGTAGGGTGGTCGCTCCGAACCTTCGCAAGCTGGCTGCCAGTGCAACTCCGCCACGCTGACGTCGGAACCAGGTTGGTTTCCCAGTTGTTGAACCAGCCGATCCAGACGCGACGCCCATCGGACTCCGGCATGTTATCCCAGCTGATCGGTGCGTAGAAATCGCGGCCGTAGTCGACCCATTGAGCGCGCTGCATCGTTGTGAAGCGAGTGCCGTCGAACGTCCCGACGAAGTACTCGCCGCCGCTGCCGCCCGCGACGGAAAAGCTCCCATGTCGACTTCCAGCACCCATAGCTTGCAGCCGGGTTCGCCTTCCACGGGTAGCTCGAACAGATCGGGACATTCCCAGTTGGGCTTGTTCGTCACGCCTGCCGGACCGAAGCGGCTGCGTTCCGTCCAGGACTTCAGGTCGTCCGAGCCGTAAAACACGAGCGCTTTCTCAACGGCCAGCGAGACGACCATCACCCAGCGTTTGGTCGGCGCATGCCAGAAGACCTTGGGGTCGCGAAAATCCTGCTTGTCGAGATCAAGCACGGGGTTGTATTCGTAACGCGTCCAGGTGCGACCGTTGTCGTTGCTGAATGCGAGATGCACGACAATTCCCAAATGGCCAATCTGTAATAACAATCGTCTCCGGAGGAAGATCGATATTATAAATCGTCAGACCCATTGCCAAACAGCTGGTTCCAATCACTGGTTGAGGTTTCAACCGAAAGCCTCGTGGCGTTCCCATCTAGCGTAACCACGGTATATCCGCCTGATCTTGCACGCAGCGCTTGCTCAGGCTGTGCGAGATCGGCGAGTTTCATCTCGCTAGGCTTGGACCATGTTACCGAGAGGTCAGCATGAGATTCTACGAAAATTGGCCAAGTCCCTTGATCCTCCAAAAGGGACTCATCATAGGCTAAGGTCGACGTTAGCGGTGAGTTACCATCCAAGATGGTTTGCAAACTTGTGAATCCCGATCGAAGGTTGGGATCGAGCGCAAAGACGCTTGGCATGAAAGAAATGAGTTGAGTATTGTGCTCACTATCCCAAGGTTCATCTAGGCAGAAAAGTTCGAATAACTCGGGATAGCCGAGTTCTGGCAGCAAGAGTACTCGCCAGCTAAGCATCGGTTGCCCTTCCGCATCCGAAATGGCCCAGCTCGGAAGTCCTCGTTGATTCTCCTGGAAGGCACGGACAGCACGGGTGTTCTGTACCAAAGCGAATTTGCGCCAGTAATCGTTGTCTTGTGGGATCGTGTTATTCACGGCTTGCTGGAGGTTTGCACGGCTCGTTTCGTCAAGTTGCGATTCGTCGACGGTGAATTCAACACCGTCGCGCGTGCTCAACGTAATCTGGCCAGCGAAGCTTTGAAGGACCCTCACTTCAATTTTGTTACCCAGCAAATCTGTCAGGATCCGCCAGCGAATTGCGTTCAACCAATTCTCGAATTGTTGCCTCTGACGTTGTTCTCCGTTTTGCTTGGCTACGTTAGCCAATCGAGTGATATCAGCCTGCGCGATATCTACTCTCGATCCCGATAAGAGTTGCCCAAGATAACGGGACGTGGCGTCTTCTTCCGAAGGCGGCAACGCCGGTTGGGGATCCTCTTCCAAGCTGTTTGCCGTGAGGTTCTTCGATTCCGCGTCGGATTGTTTGTCAGACACGCTGCGAAGTTTGGAACGTGGATAACGTTCATCCAACATTCGCTCGAACTGGTCCAAGGGAATATCGATCAAGTAGTCGTGACTGAGCGAGCTTTCTACGCCTTCCGAGTTGCGGGCTGTGATGCGGACTCTAATGGGGATCGGAATACCTTCAGTTTCAAGACCGACGAGTTGAAAAAATGCCTTTTGAAGCTGCTCGGCATACTTGTGCGTTAGGACTTGATTATCGTCTACCTTTAACGCCTGCTCACGGAATGCCGAAGAGGTGATGGTCGAGGTGATTTGTGCCTCAATCGTCTCCTCTGGAATTGAAACCGAGAAATCGCCATCCCCACTCGTCTGTTCAAATCCCTCGCTAAATAACCGGAACTCCGTTGCCCCCTCGGCATCATAGTGCACTTGGGTCGCGGAGTTGGCTGAGAGTACGAAGGTACTTTGGTGAGGTATCAACTGGAAAGGTTTGGGCATCGATCGCACCAGGCTATCTAGGCTTCCGAGATAGACCTTCTTTTCGATCAAGACAGTATATTTGAGTCCGCCTATAGCGAGGTCAGGTTTGGGTTCGTTCATGGGGTAGCGGTTCAACCCTGATTCAAGGTTAAGTGTGGAAATAGGTTCATTGGAATCAAGTGGGGCTACGACAAGGTCGTAGCGGTCGTCCCTGCGTACCACGGCCAGCCGAATTGGGGCGCTTAGGCAACCTTCGAGTGCTCTCGTATCTCGCATATCCCATCTGGTTCTTACTTGACCGTCTGGGTTCCAAGGATTCACAGATTCCGCAAAGGTATGCCATACTCCTGCTTGCGGGTTGAATTTTGTCTGCCGGAATTGATAGGGCCAAACAAGCAACCTAGGACGCGACATGTTTTTTTCCCAAAGGACACCGTCGAGCATCCAGCCGAAACTCGTTAGACCCTCATCCATTCCCATGTCTTGCTGGATATCGTTGCCAATTGTCTGGAAGGTGGGAACCTCGAATCGAATTGTTGGCCCGTACGAAAGGTGGTGATCTGCAACCAAGCGAAGTTTCTGGTTCTTGCCCACTGCCTTCTGCATGGCCTGCTTTGGTGGCATGACCGACTTTAGAAGCTTAAGTTGCTCACGGCTGAAAGCACCTATTCTAGACTTCGTAACCGTGTAAACGAGTTCGCCGATGGTCGCATCGAGGATGGGCTCGTCAATAATGGCTTGCGACAAGAGTCGCCTATTACCCACGTCGATGACAGCCAGGCTCGATGGTTGAGTCTGGCCCTTAGCAATATTCCAGGCGACGGCCCACTTCCCGTCAGCCGAAATTGCAATTCGCGAGGCAGTAAACGGCAGCTCGACAACTGGAATTGGTACATTAGGTCCAATCCGGATCTGCCCGCATGCGATGCCACCGCAAAACAGCAGCATGCACGGGAGCATAACAATAGTTCGAATCACGGATGCCTCGCCATGTTATGGTGAATTCGCTGCGTGTTCTTTGAGCCAGACTTGGTCTACATCGTCAAGTCGCTCAATTGGAACCAACAACGTTTGCCCTCGCGAGTCGACTATCTGCGCGACAGCACCGTTAAAACTCTTGAGGGTCGCCAGCACCTGCCTTCCCTGCCGGTCCGTCCAAGTGCGATTTGGGATTTTTTCCACCTTATCTTCAGTCGCCTCAGGGGGCGAAATGGGGGAGGAACGAGATGGCCGCGCTGTCGCGGCGGGTTTATTGTTCGTCAGCTCTTCGCGGATTCTGGCTCTCGCTGCCTGCTCAGCGCGTATTGCTGCAACCTGTTCACCTTGCGATTGCTGAAAGTCCGACGTGGGGACATCCAGAAGGTAGATATGCTCGAGTACGGCCACAGAAAGATCCTCGCTAAAGGCACGCACCGCGCAATTCACGGCCAGGGGAAGTCCTGAGGGTTTGCGACCTGTGAGTTTCGAAAAAGTTTTGCTGCCCGCAGCGACCTGTTGGGGCAGCCAGTGGGAAGTGTCATAGGAGGGCGAGTAGGAGGCTGTCTTCGCCTTCACTAGGTTGGGCAGGTACTTGGGTACATCAATGATGAACTCGCCCGTCGAGGACTGCAACATGAGTGGTCTTCCGTCGACTTGAAAGGCTGGTATCTCCAACTCAAAACGCGTCGCACTGTCGGAACGATAGCTCACAGCCGTTGGCTCCTCTGAGTCCAAAACAAAAGTGGATTGCACAGGTTCAATTCGAAACGGCTTTTTCTTGGGGATGCGCGGAGAGTCCAGAGAGATGGCGACCGCTTTTCCTTTAAGGCTGAGCAACATCCAATCCGGCGACGCGGCTAAGCCGATACTGCTAGGCGCGGATCCACCGGTGAACTCGTCGGGTAAACGAATCTTGTACAAAGTCTCTTTCGTGGCAAAATCCAAGAAGTTGAGATCGCGTTCTTGGTAGAGAGTTGAAGAAAAGTTGAGTTCGGCAGGAATGTGCGGCGAGTACCGCGGTCGATCGGTAATGTGATTGGTTTCAAACGGAGTTCGTCCATCCCGGGCATGCGTCCAAAAGCCAGCGAAGATTGGTACCGTCACGATACTTCGTCTCGTGTTCAATGTGGGTTCGGCGGGCGTCACCGATTTGGCAAAAACGATGAGTCTTGGCGTCTTAAGATCGTGGGACCAGAGGATTCCCTCAAACATCCACCCTTCGGAAAGCTGTCGGACGTGAAGTGTTGTCTCAAGGCCAATTGGCGGCATTGCACCGAGATCTTGCTTGATCTCAACCAACTCAGGCAGTGCGATTTTGACTTGGTCCCGAAAATGGTCCGTCGTTACAGCAAGAAATTGGTCGCCAACTGATACGATGCGTCCAGGCTTGACCTCAATGCTTCCAAGTGATTCCAGGTTCTCGTTGGAAAATCGCAAGATAGTGATTGACTCTCGCATGGTGATTGGCTCTCGCGATGCAGGACCAGCCGCATAAATGCCCGTTGCATTGCATACAAGCTGTGTCAATGTGGCATCGATCACCCGCTCTCTGAGAACTTTTTGGGTTGCGAGATCGAATACCGCCAGCCGCGTCGTGTCAGGGAACGGTGGTCGAATCGGATGCTCCCCTGGCACATCATCAAATTCAAATCCCCAAGCGACGCAGATGTCTTTCGTCGACGTCGGAACGCAACCCGTTACGGAAAAAGGTACCGGCAAGACCACACACTGCTCTGACTCCGCAGCTGCTTCGGGGACTTGTGCCGTGTTGGCGGAAGCCCCCAGGATCGGAGCCGAATCGTAAAGCGAGAAGTCATCGACTAGCGCCGGGGATTCGACCTCCGCCGATGCTGCAGCGTTCTCTTCAGCTCCAAGTGAAGGCGGCAAATCGTCCAGCGTCTCCTGAGGTTGAACCGCTAACGCCATGGCGGGCAGCTGTTCATCGTCCGTGGCCATGGGTACTTGCTGGGCTCCATCCGCACGTGGCTCTTTCGATCGTGAACAACCAAGTGGCATCAAGAGTATGACCACCAGGACGACCCTGCGATCCATCAAACGACCTGGCATACCTCTGCGATTCATGCGCCGCCCAAAATTGCAAAAAATGCGCGTTGTTTGATCACTGTAGTTTCCAGCCTATCGGAAACAACGTGGCTCGGTGATCAACTTACAGCGCACTGTACCCTAACTTCGTATTAGTTTTCGCCTTGGAGCCCTGATCCGAAACTCGCTTTGCTACACCCAAGTTGCTGCCCCTCCGCATTGGACTTCAACATAGTTGAAAATGGCATCGGATTGTATCACAATGCTGCCTTTCAATCGATCAGCCCGGGGAACAAATATGACCCTCACCGCTACTTGCTCGAATGGACATAAACTAAAGGCAAAAGAGAAACTGGCTGGCAAACGTGTTAAGTGTCCCAAGTGCGGTGAACCCGTTAAAATCCCTGCGTTGCCAATTGCCTCCAGTCCTTTAGAAGCTCTCAGCAATAGTCGCAAAGTCAAGCCACAGACGCACTCACCCGTCGCGGAGTTGGTTACACCCGAAGTCGCGCCGAAAGCCAATAATGCCGACTGGCTGGCTGACCTGCCAGCAGATTTTTCTGCCGAGTTGCCCGGTGGATCGGAAAGCTGGACGGATCTCTCGCAACCCTTGGCGGATAGCGCCGCTACGCCGTCCGCCTATGCGGTTCCTAAAGCCAAGCAGAAGCCCACTGAGTCCGAGCGAAAAGGCTTGTCGCCAGTTCTATTGTTCGGCGGCATTGGCGGCGTGGTCGGCGTTTTGCTGATCGGCGTGGTAGCTTGGGTGCTAATGAGTGGTAGTGGTTCCGTTGACAATAGACTACAGCTAGCTCAAGCATTAGAAAGCCAACCAGAGCCAGCACTCATCATTGATCAGCCTAAATCAGAAGGGAGCGAGTCGCAGCCTACCGATGCCAACCCCGATGTGGAGCCGAAGCAGGAAGATGAGCCACAAGTTGGCAGCGAAATAGCGCTTAAATCGATCAAACTCGACCCGATGCTTCGCGGCTTCGATTGGCCGTCGACGGTTTGGAGCAGTGCCTACGACGAGCCGACGGGACGGCTGGCGGTAACCAATGATGAACACGGTGTTTTGATCTATGACATTAATAAAATTCTCGACGGAAAGCTCGAACCTGTTAAGAAGATTCCAACGAGGGGCCTGCCAACGGCCGTGGCTATAAAGCCTTTGCAAGACAAACGCGTTCTGGTGATCGCTGGTCAGGCGGAACCGCTTTTGTTGCTGGTCGACATGGACACGTTTGCACCGGTTGGAAAGGTCGTACTTAAGGACGTTGCCTTTGTGGACTATGTTGGCGGCAGTTCAAGCAAAGACGATCCCTACGTCTATTACTCGACTGCCAACACGAATGAGAATAACCCAACGATCAATCTTCTTGGACGAGTCAATCTATTGACGGGAGAACAAGATGCCCACTCGACCTCGCAATTCTACGACGCCGTCATTTCCGAGGACGGCAAGGAAGTTTACGCGAGACCTGTCGATCGTTCCCAGGGGTGGTTGGGATCCTGGGAGTTTATGGCAAAGGCCAAACAGTCAACCCCAGGTCTGAAGACTTGGCGGCCTGACGGGGAAGTCGTGTTGCTAAAGGATCGAGCTGCGGTCGGTCGACAGATACTAGATCCGAGCCTTGATGTTTTGGAGTTGATTTCCCAATTCCCAGTCGATGCGGGATTCCGGTCGAAACCAATATTGTTCGGAGTTGGCGGCACCCTTCCCGAGCGAGAGGATCTTCCGCCTCTGTACTTGGCCTTCGGCTCAGCTAACAGCTTCCGGATGTTTGGTGCAATCCCTCTGCCTTACACATGGTTTAATGATCGCAAGGACCGTAAGCCGAAAAGTACCGACTTTCGGGCGCGCGGTGACCTGACTTCAGAGCTTAGCTCATACTACTACGCCGCACATGCGGACGATAAGCGTGAATTAGCATTTATACTTACCGGCGAGAACTTGGTATTGGCTCCTTTGGACCAATTGCCGCCGATTCCCCAAGAGCCTCTCTTGGAGCTAACTTCGACGCTGCCCGAAAAGGTGGTAGTAAACGAGCCCGTGGAAATCGACTTGGCTTCGACTCAAGCAGAGGCCGTCTTTGAATACGTCCCGAACACCGACTTTCTCGTTAGCGAGAAAGTACGATTGCTGGGTGTATTACCACCCGGAACACCCTCCCCACGACCTTTGGAGATCGTCGGTACGCTTAAGAGAGAAGCGACCTACATTTACTTGCGCGATGCAAGTCCGCTTGCCGGTCGCAAGTTACCATTCCTACTTCGCATTGGTAACGAAGTTGTGCAGGTTAGAAAAATCACCGGCAATCGATTAACCGTGGTTCGCAAATTCCCCGAACGTCACTACGACCGAGACCGCATCGCCGTGGTCGACGATTCCTGGCGACCGATTGATCTTGCAACTTCCTCCTCGGGGCCGACAGGAAAGCCCTTTGTATTGACAGCGGCACTCAATAGTTCGCAGACAGTGATTTACGTGAACGACCTTAGTCCGTTTGCGGGCGAGGGGCTTCCACTTGAGATTCAGATTGGCGATGAGCGAATGACGGTCACAAACGTCGACGACTTCCGCACGGAATTGACCGTAAGTCGGCGGGAGGGTGCGGATCATAGCGTTTCCTCAATCGCCGTCATTCTTCAGGACACTGACCCTGCGACGAGCCCGTCGCTTCCAAGTGTCGCGAAAAACAAATTGCGGTGGACACCCAGTTCTTCACAAATCGGCAAGCACATCGTCCGGATCAAGGCTCGGCATGGCACTCAGGAGCGAGATTGGTTTTGGAATTTCGAAGTTGTTGGCGACGAGGCTCAGTTGCCGTTCCTTGTTAAGGGGATCGAACCTCAAGAGGGAACGCAGGAAGCGGTCGTATGGGGATCTTCGCCGAAGCCTGCTGTCAAACACTTCGTCGGTGTCTACAACGTGGCAGACAAGAAGTTAATCAAACACGCCGAATTCCCAAAAGAGATTTTGTCGGCGGTCCTGCATGGGGAAAATATTTATGCTTGCCTCAACATTGCGCCGGCTGGTTCAAGGCAAGAGATGCCAACTCAAGTCGTGCGCATTGAGAAAGCGTCGTTGAAGTCCGTGGGACAAGCAGCTGTACCACAGCACTGCCCGAAAATTCAAGTCATCGCTGGCAAGTACTTGGCCTGCTATGCGCGTAGAAACACGCTTCGATTCGACATTCCGCAGCTTAAGCCGACAGAACCCGATCCAGGCGAATACCCCTACGCTATATGTGGTCGTCTAGGGGATCGTTGGCTTTGGGACGGTGTCGTTTGGGACCAGGCAATGCGCAAGCCCGAATTTTTATTGTTTCCTGTGCATTTCGAAACAGGTTCTCATGTGCATGAAGAGTCACGGATTTCGGGCGTATTCGGCGGTTCGATCTTTATGTTCACTCAAGGCCCGCAAGCCGGAGCATGGTTTCCCGATAACAGTGCGTACATTGAAGGGAAGCACATGTTAAGCCACTATCCAGGCGGGTTAAGCTGTGAAAATGGCGAACTGCTGGGCTACTCGTGGGCGGATCCGTCAGTACGAACTGTGGGTACGCGCCGAAAGGCAACCGCTTACCGGCTCATAGACAGAAGGCCGGGAATTGAGCCAGGTTACGTCGCGGAGGCGAATAGAAACGTTCAAGTCGCTTTGGACGGAAAACTGTATTCGGTACCGCTCGAGGAAGTATACGAGTTGCAGGATTCCTTTCGCTTCGATGAACGACAAGACAAGTTCGTCTTGCAGACCGGCAAGCCAAACAGAATATCCTATTCGGCACCTGGAGCCCGCAAGTACCAACTTCAACTCTTCTTGAATCGTCCGAAATATAGTTTTGACACGACTCCGGACATCTCTGCGGAATCGACGGATGGAGCTTTTAGTCTTGAATTCGATAAGGAGAGATTCGCTAGGCTTGCACTTGGAATGTCGAATGCGATGGCGTCGCCAGGGCCCGCTCAAGCGAATGTGCGAAATTATTTGGAGCGAATCTCTCCAGCCTACAAGGCTCTCACTGGTCAACTCCCCAAGAGCGTTCCTGTACCTGTCTATGTTACGGTATTGGCCGAACATGAAGACGGAACTCGAAAAGCTGGTTTAGCTCATTCCTATCTTGTAGAAGTTCCTGCTGCAGAGTTTCGAAAGTATTTGACTAAATAGTGATGAGAGATTTTCATCTTACAACCCTCGCCGCAAACCTGCTGATCGTCACGGCGACTTGCGGAATCCTTAGGGCCGATACCATTCGCTCGGTTTCCGTCCCTTTCCCGGTAGCCAAGGCTGTTGCCGATTCGAGCGGCCAGCGGATGTTTGTCTGGCAGACCTCCCCACACAGTCAAATTGCCATCATCGATCTTGCACAGGATTCTCTAGTTGCATCGACAAAAGTTGATCACGCAATTACGGCGATTGCATTTTCCGCGCATGAGCCTGCACGACAGAAGAATGCCGCAATTGCGGCACTGGCGGTGAGTGAGCAAGAGGCAGTACTCTACATTCTCGATGCGACCAACCTGCAGGTTCTTCAGCGGAAAGAAGTTCCCGTGAGCTCGAATTCGCGTTTCCTGATAGATTCCACGCTTACCTTCGAGGATGATTCGTTACGAATCGCGACCCAGGGCGGTGCTCAGATCGTATTCACATATCCCGATCTTGTGGATATCCCCCAAGAAACTCCACCAACATCGCCAGCCAATGGCCGAACGCCATCGGTGCCTTCGGATCATGCGACATTCTCAAAGTGGCGTGGGTTTATCCATCTTGGCGCCATGCCGGAAATGGAAGTCAACCACCGCGCGTCTCGTTCTCTGCAACTGAAGTCACTATTGTATCGACCGACGGAAATCCGGGATCCCGACCGCTACACACCCCAGCGAGGCATTCCGCACCAGAACAGAAGGACAAGCATTTCAATCCGTTTGGCAACAGTGTTGAACAGAGACGCCACCATGATCGACTTGGTTGCCGAAAACGCATCGCGCCAGGAGATCGCTCGGTGGCAGATTTCCGAACTCGTCAAGGAGGAACGCAACCGCAATCTCAATGTGACTTATAGCCTTCGCGGCAATTGGGTGACAATTGTCCTCAACGGGCAGGTTTATCTTCAGGGGATCGAAAGAGTCGAGAAATTGGCGCCGCCACGATTTCGGCTTTCATTGGAGGAGGAGGTCAGTGTGCCGCAACCTCGCGATTCCCTGCAGCTTGAAGTAGATGTGCAGGGTGGCTTCAAACCCTATGCGGTTCACGTACAGCTCGTCAACGGTGAAACGGAACATCCGCAAGTGTTTATCGATCCAATCGAGGTAGATCCCTACCGATATAACCTCCACCTCTCGTCGTATATTCGGCATAACATCGCGTCCTTTGGAGAAGCGATCGTTTACGCGTCAGACCGCACGGCTACAGCAGAAGCACTGCTGGAGCAATATAAACGATCTTGTCAAAGTCAGTTTGAAACGATTGCAGGTCGGAGATTATCGCATGTACCCTTTGCAATTCCCCTGGTTGTTGTTGCACGTGATGCTGAGGGCGTAAGCCAGACCTTGGCAGCCCATTACTTGATAGAAATACCAGAATCCAATTTATTCTCTAGTGTGAATCGCGCTATCCAAACACGTTGGCCGGGTACTAGCGTGGCCAGTGAGGCGGCGAACTCGACAGCGACACCGTCGTCTTCCTATACATCGCTTTTCGACTTTAGCAGCTTGCTTCGCTCTAAGGCAATCAACGTCCGCAAAATGGACGAGTTGGAATCTCATGCGGAGAGGGCATTGCAGGCTTCCAAATCGCGGTGGCAGGCTGCATGGGGGCGCGCCCAACAAGAGCTGAGATTTCCTAGACGGACTTGGAACGCGGGGAGCAACGAAGCATACCAGGCCCGATTTAAAGGGTTGTTTGCTGGACACGCTATTCTAGAGACGACTTCAGACGGACGACGTTTCGCCCTAGTCGAGTCGATGTCTGAGGCTGACCAAGGGTATGTTCAGTCAGCCATGATGGATCTTGGCAAGCCAATTGGCAACCAGCATGCGGAGAGAGTGAGATTCGAGCTGCTTGCAGCGGCAATTGAGAAGTTTGCAGATTCAAGCGGGAAGCTGCCTCCGCTAGCACTTGGCAATGATGAAGGGCAGCCGATTCTTAGTTGGCGCGTGCTCTTGTTGCCTTATGTCGGCGCGTCCGAGTTATATTCGCTATTCCGCCTCGATGAGCCATGGGACAGCGCACACAATCGGATTCTTCTCAATTACATGCCGGATATCTATCGAACACCAGCAAGTGATCGCCTTGGAAACCAAGGCACGACCAGTTTCGTGCGAATTGTTGGAGACCGGACTGCGTCGCCCATGGCTCTAGTACTGGATAAAGAGTTACTTGCTCCGGAGAATCGCCACACCTTGCTCGTGATCCGTACCAAAGCCGAAGTTCCCTGGTCTGCTCCACTCGATACAGATATTGTGGCGCTCGCTAAGCCAAACGCGAGTGTCCGTTGGCAGGCGTCCCCCAGCGGAGGGCTTACCTATGGCATTATGTGCGATGGTTCGGTCCAGGCCATCCTGGCATCCTCGAGTAGCCAAGCTTGGACCGATGCGTGCCTATTGGATAATCCAGGCACTGAACTTTTGAAAACCAAGCAGGAATGACAGGAGTGGTTCGTTGCCCGCCAGTCGTATTCAAGGGCTCGACGAGAACCTCTTTGGCCGCGGTCAAATCCACGACGACTTCGCTGGTACCGACGCGGATAGACACTTTCTCGAGCCCTGGCAGCTGCACTGATCTTCGTCACGGTGCTCTGATCGCTTGATTTGCTCCAAAACCTCGCTCGTTCGATAGACTTCCGTGGTCGCGAAACCCGCACCTTGACGAGCGCATATCGATTCCAGTCCCAGCCTGCAGTAAAAATCATACACCTTGACGTGTACATTCAATTGTGTACCTTTATATGCACGTTTGGGTGACATCAAGTTGGCTTGGCCGCACTCATTCCCAAAGAACCTCTCCTAAGCTGAGAACAACCTCCATGCTGAGTGATAAAACGATCCGGATCGTCAAAGGTATTACTCCATTGGTCGCTGCTAACGCGGAAACCATTACGCGACGGTTATACGAGCGGATGTTCGAGGCCAACCCTGAAGTCAAAGCGTTCTTTAATCAGGCTCACCAGCACACAGGCGGTCAGCAACGAGCGCTCGCTGGCGCAATCTGTGCATACTTCACGCACATCGATAATCCGGCCGTATTGTTGCCAGCCGTCGAACTGATTGCGCAAAAGCATGTATCGCTAGGTATTGAAGCAGAGCATTATCCGATCGTCGGCAGCAATCTTTTGGCTGCCATCAAGGATGTGATGGGCGATGGAGCTACCGACGAAATCGTCGAAGCCATTGCCGAGGCATACGGATTCTTGGCTGACCTATTCATCGGACGTGAAGGCGCGATTTACGAAGAGCAGGCTTCGCTATCCAGCGGCTGGAACGGCACGCGAACATTCGTCGTCGCGAAGAAGGTTCCCGAAAGTTCATTGGTCACTTCGTTCTATCTAAAGCCCGGTGACGTGGAGTCCAGAAAGTGCGATCAGGCAGGATTGGTCACGACAGATCTACTCCGAGACTGGACGCCTTACTCCGAAGCGGAGTTCTACTTTTGTGGACCTAAACCGTTTATGCGAGCGGTTTACGCTTCATTACAAGTACTTGGCGTCGAAGAAGATCGAATTCGTTATGAGTTCTTCGGACCAAAAGAAGATCTTGTCGCGGCATCAGTCTAGCTCAGAGAAACGTGTAGTCACAAAAACAAAACAAGCGACCTTGGTAACAGGTCCCGATACCTCTGAAAGTAGAATCAATGAAACGCTTATGGATGGCCTTCGGGGCCGTGATGATATTCTCCTTCCTAATACTCGGTTGGATCGGGACTCGCATCTTTCAAGAGATGCCGCCGATACCCGACAAGTTTGTAACTAACGCTGGCGTTACCCTGATAGACAGTGGTGAAGTTGGCGAAGGCCAGAACGTTTGGCAGTCGCTTGGCGGCATGCAGGTCGGCTCCATTTGGGGGCACGGCAGCTACGTGGCCCCGGACTGGACGGCTGATTGGCTGCACCGTGAGGCCGTGTTCATTCTCGACAAATGGGCCAGCGCCGAATTTAGTAAGCCGTTCGCTGACCTCGACTCCGAGCGACAATCTCAGCTAAGCGGCCGCTTGTCGGACTTGATGCGCAACAATACTTTTGATGAATCGACGGGTGTGGTGACCCTCGATCCCATTCGCGCGGAAGCTATTGAGTCCAACATCGATCATTACCGGTCCGTCTTTATGGATGGGAATGCCGACTATGCAATCCCATCCGGAGCCATTTCGAGTGAAGAGCGACTGCGGAAGTTCTGCTCATTCGTATTCTGGACATCTTGGGCCGCCTCGACGACGCGGCCCGGCGATATCGCCAGCTACACCAATAATTGGCCACACGAACCGTTAGTTGGCAATCGCCCGACAGGTGATAACATTGTGTGGACCGGCGTCAGTGTCATTATGCTGCTGGCTGGGATCTCGGGTATGGCGTGGTGGTACGCCTCCCGCCGCGAAGAAGAAGAGAAGCCTGATAGCATCGCCGCTCGCGATCCATTGGCTCGATGGAAAGCGACACCGTCGCAAAAGGCAACCATCAAGTACTTCTGGGTTGTGGCAGCGTTGATCTTTGCTCAAATGTCGTTGGGAATCATAACCGCTCACTACGGCGTTGAAGGTGAAGGGTTCTACGGCTTTCCGCTGGCTGAATATCTGCCCTATAGCGTCTCACGAACTTGGCACGTTCAAATCGGATTGT
>JAWKTR010000016.1:0-171198 GCA_041398985.1 Pirellulaceae bacterium | reverse complement strand
GCCGGTCTTTTCGACGATGACACCGTGCTCGGCCAAGTAACGCGTGACGATAGAAGCTGGGATACCGGATTCTGCAAATTCGCCAGTAACGTTCAACCCCGGGGTAACCACGGTAGCCTTGATTGGGTCAAGCATATTGAAGCCCTCGGCCAAATTGCCGAAGCCGTGCCAATTGTCGTCGGCCCGCAACATCCAATCTTGTTGAGTACCAATCCCCTCTTCGACGATATCCTCTGGCCCCCACACTTGGAACCACCAATCATCCCCCCACTCCGCGTCGACTTTGCGCATCGCGCGGCGGAAATTCAAGGCTTCAGCGATCGACTCCTCGACCAGGGCCGTACCACCGGGTGGCTCCATCATCGCCGCTGCGACATCGCAGGAGGCGATAATTGCGTACTGAGGCGAGGTCGAGGTGTGCATCAAGTAGGCTTCATTAAAAATATGTCGATCGAGCTTTGTCGTTTTCGATTCTTGTACCAGGATTTGAGACGCTTGAGAAATCCCAGCCAATAACTTGTGGGTTGAATGGGTGGCAAATACGACAGCGTTGTTACATCGATCACGCTCACGACCGATCGCGTGCATATTGCGATAGAAGTCGTGGAAGGTGGCATGCGGCAACCAAGCCTCGTCAAAATGCAAGGTATCGATCTGACCATCTAGGATCTCTTTGAGAGTCTCAACGTTGTAGACGATACCGTCGTAAGTGCTCTGGGTAATGGTCAGAATGCGGGGCTTGCGATCCGGATGCGCTGCTTGCGCGGCTTTGGCAAACGGATTCGCGTCGATTTTTTTCTGAATGTTTTCCGGTCTGAACTCATCCAGGGGAATGGGTCCGATCAGCCCCAGATTATTGCGAGTAGGGGTCAAGAACACAGGAACCGCGCCGGTCATGATGATGGAGTGCAAGATGGATTTATGGCAGTTGCGATCCACGACCACGATGTCGCCGGAAGCGACGGTCGAGTGCCACACCATTTTGTTAGACGTAGACGTCCCGTTTGTCACGAAGAAGCAATGGTCGGCCCCAAAGATGCGCGCTGCGTTATATTCCGACGCGGCGATGGGACCGGTGTGATCGAGCAATTGGCCCAATTCTTCGACCGCGTTGCACACGTCTGCGCGCAGCATGTTTTCACCGAAAAACTGATGAAACATTTGACCAACTGGGCTCTTTAGAAAGGCCACGCCACCCGAGTGGCCTGGGCAGTGCCAGGAGTACGATCCGTCGCTCGCGTAGTCCACCAAGGCGCGAAAAAACGGCGGTGGCAGGCTGTCCGTGTAGGAGCGGGCTTCTCGCAGAATGTGACGCGCCACAAACTCGGGCGTGTCCTCAAACATATGAATAAATCCATGCAACTCGCGCAGGATGTCATTCGGAATATGACTGCTCGTGCGAGTCTCGCCGTACAGAAAAATCGGAATATCGCGATTCTTAAATCGAATCTCTTCGATAAATTCTCGCAGTTTGAGAATCGCGGGTACTTCATCGCCTCCCGACGAAAACTCTTCATCGTCGATCGACAAGATGAAGGCCGAAGCACGTGACTGCTGCTGTGCAAATTGCGACAAGTCGCCATAGCTTGTCGCTCCGATGACTTCCGCCCCCTCGCCCTCGATCGCCTGAGCCAAAGCGCGAATACCAAGGCCCGAAGTGTTCTCGGATCGGTAGTCTTCATCGATAATCAGGATGGGAAATCGAAACTTCATATTTGATCCAAGGGAATTGCGGTGGGGGAAGGCAGTCTCGCCGACGCGGGGCAACCGGCAGGAATATTCTTGACTGAAGGAACTGACTCAAAATAGATCTTCATGTGGCAACCGGCGCTCGGTAAGCCAGTCCCAGTCTGCTTGAGCTTCATCAGTGCGACCGAGTGCATCGAGGATTTTGGCGCGATGATAATGCAAAGCGCCCAGTACCCACAGCCCATCGCCGGCTTCCCGACGGGTTAAAGTCCGTTTAGGATCATCATCCTTAGATTTGGGGGCTTCAGGCGGTGCCAACCAGCCAAATAAGAAATCCAACGAGCGCGTCAGTCCGTCGGGTTCCTGCAGTCGTTCAACGCGTTTAACCGCATAATCCGCGTCCGCAAGTGCTTCGTCCAGTCGTTGCATGTGATAGTAAATCCACGCCCGCGTATCGCGATAGCTTGGTTCGTTGGGGCGCTCCGCCAACGCTTGGTTGACTTCTTCCAGCGCTTGGTCCAAATCGCCAACCACCAGGGACCGAAGGTAGGCAAGTTGATTCAGATCGGAATCATCGAACGCCGCACCACCCTCGCGAGCCATTTCCAGGATATGCAACTGCTCATCCCATGCACCAAGCTTCCACAACATCACGCTGGCGTAGTTTGCCAGCGAGACGTGCTGCGGATTGGCTTCGATGGCAGCGGCGAAAACGTCGCTAACCGAATCCACGTCGTCGACTAAGGCTATTTTTATTTGCAGCAACCAGTAGTCGCGCAGCGTCTTGAACTGCGGATAGGCCCGCTGTGCCTCCTGGAGATGCGGTTCGACTGGGCCACTTTCGAGTGTCAATGCGTTGGTCGCAGCGGCCAAATGCCAGCGTGCCAATTCAGCCCGAAATTGCCCGAATACGACAGGAAGAACCACCAGGGCCACCGAGGCAAGAACAATAAGACCCGTCCAAAGCTTCTGGTTCGAAGACTTTTTCAATGCTTAATTCCCTTACGAATTTTCTGAATAAAGGCCATGGTTGCCCAAACGCATCAGCGATTATGGAGCGTAGTAAACACTCCTGGTGAAATCCTCACGAACTTTGCGACCGGCACGAAAAAACCGGTCCAAAACCGAATTCCCCTTGACCCACACATCGGCTTTGGTCATGTATGCTACATATCTGACGCGAAATGCCCGCTAAACCGAACCTCCGGAGCGCAGTGTTTCTCAGTGCCTCCCTAACTACACGAACGTCCCAAGCAGCGAACCGCTTGCTGGAGAACATAGAGTATGCCACTGTTTGAAATAGAAACTGACTCTCATATTATCATTACTTGGGCGGCTGATGAGGGGGCTGCGCGAGAAGTCGTCGATGACGCCTACACAGGTGACCGCATTATTCGCTTGACGCGCCGACCACGTGACACTTGGGTAATCTCAAAAGGCGTCTTGGGCCTATCCACGCGCATGGACATCTGCAGCGTAGCCCGCGATTGCTTGGCCAAGTCCGCTGGCGACAAAGTCCATGCGATTCGGTTGTATATGCATGAGACCGGTAGTGACCTTGAGAAGGCCCGCAAGGTTATCGAAAGCAATATGGTAATGGGTTGGTAGCGTCCTAAGGCAGCGGCCCTGCTGGCGGACTTTGATGGTCGACCACAACATCTACCGCTGACCGTGTCTGCCCGAGCGGCTGCAAGTTCAGCAATGCAGGGTCGTTTCTTGGCGGCAGGTGGCACTATTTCCGGTTTTGCTCTAGAAGGTGCAGTGCCTAGGTTTGCGGCAATCCCTGCGGTCGGCAGCGACTTGATCCCCTAGGGAGCAGCGCAAGACTGCGACCGCGGAAACGCTACGCTTCCCGCCAGCGCATTGGCGATTCGCCTAGATATGCAGCCTACTTGGGCTTGGCATCGCTACTTCTTCGTTCAACCGTGAACAAAAACCCGCCATTCCAACCACCTTGTCGAAACTTTTGGAATTCTTCCAGGTTTTATTATATGGGTTTACACGCAGTCGCGTGCAAATTCTGGTACGTTTATCTGCAATTGCAGCCACGTGCATCGTAGCAACATTTCATGGCTCCAGCTTCTCATTTTCAAGGTGTAAGGAACTCTTCGATGAAATTGCGTTTACTTAGTTTTCTCGGTTTGGCGTTGGCAGTATGTCTGGCCACCAGTCTAGTGGCACAAGATCAGCCTGGGGGCGGACGTGGTGGTCGCGGCGGTGCAGGAGGTGGACGCGGCGGATTCGGCGGTGGATTTGGCGGCGGGTTTGGCCGTGCTACTGGCAACGGTGCCAGCGAACTGCTGGGCTTGCTTCGAATGGAAGAAGTTCGCAAAGAGATCAAGATGGAGGATTCCACTTGGGAAGCGGTCAGCAAAGCTCAACAAGAGATGATGGGGGACATGCGGGGTTTTCGCGACATGAGCGAGGACGAACGAGCGGCCAAAATGAAAGAAATCGATACCAAGTCGCAAGAATTGGTCGACGAGGTCCTGGACCCAACTCAACAGAAACGACTCTTGGGACTATTGGCACAACTTAATGGTGCGCGAGCTCTCTCGAATCCGATGATCGCCAAAGAAATTGGCTTGAGCGAAGATGGCACCAAGAAGATTCAAGAGGCTCTGACCAAGAACATGCAAGAGATGATGGAGAAGATGCGAGCTAAGATGGCTGAAGCTGGCGGTGGCGGTCGACCCGACCCAAGTATGTTCGCCGAAATGCGTGAAGAAGGCGAAAAAGCGTCTGCCAAAGTCCTCGATGACAACTTGAGCGACGAACAAAAGAAGGCGCTTGAAGTCTTGAAGGGCGAAAAGTTTGAGTTTCCTGAAGGTGCCGGTCGCGGTGGCTTTGGCGGTCGCGGTGGCTTTGGTGGTGGACAAGGCGGTCCCGGAGGTCAAGGCGGCGGTCGTCAACGTGGCAATCGCCCAGGCGCTGACAATAACTAAGCCCAACAGACTGCTACAATTGTGGCCGTGACGACAATTCGACTGGTGATTTGTGTATTATGTACGCAGATCACCGGTTCTGCTACGCAGCCAGTGCTCACGCGCTGGCAGCTATATCCAGCTCTGCTGATCTCGTTCTTTTTGGGTTCTTCATTACAGAGGTCTATTCTGTGATACGCAGCATTTGCAATTTAAGACAATGGCAAGCTGCCCATTCGCTGTTGCTTCAGGTCATCGCCGTTCTGATCGTGATTTTAGTTGCTCAACTAGCGATGGCCGAACAGCCACCGAACCGCCAAGACGATCCTTTCTACAAAGCGATACGCGAAGTCCATATACGCCAATCTTCCGATCGCGACTTGGTTGAGACGCTTTTGCGATTCAATTCGATTCCCAAGGAAGTTGGACTGTCCCAGGAAAAAGTTGGCGAGCTTCGAAGTATTATCGGCGATAGCATCCGGTCAACCTTCAAGCTTCGCGACGAACTAGAAGTTGGAATGACTCACGAGCAAATTGTCTCGAGAATTATGGAGGTACAAGCACCCTTCGAGAAAAAGATCGCCAACATGTTGCGAGACAAGCAGGTCATGAACTTCGATCGCTTGCTGCAACTGTACGTTCAACATCGAAAGACCAGTGCGGTAACCAATTCGACCGTGGCCGACCACTTGGGCCTAAGCACTGAGGAGTTGCAAGATTTGCGCAAGTTTCGCAACGAAATGCAGGACAAGCTGCGAGACGAGAATCGCGACAAAGTGGCTGACTTGATTCGCAAGCGTAAAAGAGAGGAAATCCGCCGGTTATTTGAAGCTGTGGATGAAAAAATCGATATAGCGATGGCAATGCAACTCACCGCCGAACAACGTCAGAAACTAGAAGATATGACGGGTGAGAGATTTGTCTTCCCTGCTCCAGAATTTGGCGGTCGCCCTCCGCGCCGCGAGCGAGATCCGAAAGACAGAGATCCAGTAGCCCCCAAGCCAGACTGCTGCAGACGTTATTAGGACAAACAAAAGAGCAGGTGTAAGCTCGAGCAACTGAAAAAGCAACTGGAAAGTGGAACAGGAGGTTCAAAGAAAAACATGACTAGCACTTGGCATGCAAAATGTATTCTCTCTTGGTTGCTGTTCTGTGCCGCTGCATGTGTTACGGCATGTTGTCCCAGAGCGATGGCTCAGAACCAGTCAGCAACGGAAGTGGATGCTTGATCGCCGCGCATCTGGAGGATTTGGTCAAAGTCTATGTCCATCTTCACCAACATCCAGAAGTCTCGTTTCAAGAAGAGCGTACAGCCGCGTTTGTTGCCGATGAATGGCGCACGGCTGGTTACGATGTAACCACAAATGTCGGCGGTCACGGTGTCGTCGCGTTACTCAAGAACGGGGCCGGCCCAACCCTAATGTTGCGTACCGACTTGGACGCTTTACCCGTCACCGAGGCCACCAACTTGCCATACGCATCGCAACAACTGGTTGAGACTGACTCGGGCGCATCGTCGGGCGTTATGCATGCGTGTGGTCACGACGTACACATGACCAATTTGATTGGCGTCTCGCAGTACTTAAGCGAACATCGCGAACAGTGGCGGGGCACACTGATGCTGATTGGCCAACCAGCGGAAGAACGTGGTTCCGGCGCAAAGGCCATGCTCAACGACGGGTTGTTTGAGCGCTTTCCAAGACCGGATTTTGCGATTGCGTTGCACTGCGAAAGCGCCACGGAAACTGGCAAAGTTGCGTTGAGCCCCGGCTACTCCTTGGCCAACGTTGATTCCGTCGACATTATCGTACGCGGCAAAGGCGGCCATGGCTCGGCACCAGAAACGACGATCGACCCGATTGTGCAAGCCGCTGAGTTAGTCATGAGTTTGCAGACGATCGTCTCGCGGGAAATCAAAGCCAGTGAGCCAGCCGTAGTGACCGTCGGTGCAATACATGGTGGCACCAAACACAATATCATCGGCGATAGCTGTCATCTACAGTTGACGGTCCGCAGTTACTCCGCAGCCGTACGGGAAAAACTGTTGTCGGCAATTAAACGCAAGAGTCTCGCTGTCGCAGCCGCCTACGATGCTCCAGAACCGGAAATTACTCTGTCCGAAGGGACGCCTGCCCTAGAGAACGATGCCGAATTGACGTCGCGAGTGACCAATAGTTTTCGACAGGCACTGGGCGACTCAAACGTCTTACCCATGCCGCCGGTCATGGGTGGTGAAGACTTTAGCCAGTACGGCCTGGCGGGTGTGCCCATCGTCATGTACCGGCTGGGCGTTGTATCGCGCGGGCGACTCGATCGCATTCAGCAACTTGGCCAGAATCCGCCCTCACTACATTCGCCAACGTTCTATCCTGACGTCGATCAAGCTTTACCCGCTGGCTTAAAGTCCATGATAGCTGCTTCGCTCGACCTAATGAGTGCGCCGCATTAGCGTTGGCGAGGAAGCACCATTTCTTAAAGGGTCGGGAGTGGGGCGGGAGTCTTTTCAGCAGCGCCCGCCACCGATCAGATGTCGCTGGCAGGAACCTGTGGTTGCGAACGAGGTAAGCGAATTCGGCTGAAAAGACTCCCGACGCTGTCACACAAGCCGACACATCGTGAACGGTTACGCTACTTTGGACTGCTACTTTGACGGGGCCAGAGGATGAGGAAGCCAAAGAGTCCCAGCAGTGGTGCCCAGCCGAGGATGGCCATGTTGAAGTCGTAGGACCCCGTCTTGTCGACGACATATCCGAACAACTTTTGCGTTGGTGCTGACGCGATCCAGCCTATGAATGATAACATGCCCGTCAAGCGTCCCATGTGATTCGTCGATACCTCTTGCGTAAAAGAGTAATAACAAGGAAATGCGCTAAGGTTCCTGCAGCGACGCACAACAGGACGCCCAGCAAGGCGAAACCTTGCGGTAACATGGCAGCCACTGTGGTGAGCCCTGCGAGCAGCGAGCAACCGAGAAAGACGAGGACGCGACTCGAGTGGACTTGCATGCCACGGCGAACCAACCACAGACCAACCAGTCCCGCCGTGATACAGCCAACGTCGGTAGCAATAAAGTATACTGAGTTGAAATATAGGGCTTGCGCCTCGGAATAGCCGCGTCCTTCCTGCAGGAACTTGGGCAACCATGCGCGCACCAATTGCCAGGAAGTATTGATCATGACCACCATCCAGGCCAACGCCCAAAACCGTCGATCGCTGAGGAGTTCACCTATCCAGCGAATGGAAATCGCCCCGAGATTCGGCAAATCCTTCGGCTCCTTCTTGGGCATGTCAGCTGGTCGCATGACCAGCAACCACAGTACGGCCCACAGCACACCGACGGCCCCAATGACATAAAATGGCAATCGCCAGATATCGTCTGCCGTACTATCACCAACGATAACGCGAATAATCAGTGGTGTGCTAATAGCCCCCAGCGAAGCTCCACTTTGCAGTATGCTATTTCCCATGACGCGATCGCCACGCGACAAGATGGACTGCGTGACGATGAGTGCACAAGGCCAATGGCCAGCTTCGAAGAATCCGAGCAAGCCTCGGCAAACTAGCAGCGACGTGTAACCTTGAGAAAGTCCAGTGGCGAAGCCCACGGCCGACCAAGCGACTAAGATTAGTGGATACAGCCAGCGGACTGACACCAAGTCAGCCACGATTCCAAAAAAAAGTGAACCAAAGGCAAAAGCAACTCCAAACAGGAATTCGATGTTGCCATACTGCTCATTGTTGAGCTGAAATTGCGCGGTGATCCTGACTGCCATATTCGACAAGGTCTGGCGATCCATATAATTGATCATTGTGGCCAGCAGCAATAGGCCACTTACCCACCAACGCCAGGCGGTCGACTGCGATGTCGTGTTCATAGAGGTCACTTATGATTCTATTTCTACGTGTTTAAGTTATTGTAACCGTTCACGGTGTGTCGGCTTGAGTGACAGGGTCGTCAGTGCCCAACATGATAGCAATTTGAAGCGTGCTATTCGCCTTGCTTGCTCACACATTGGGCGCGTTGTGCTAGATATTTTGTTTAGAAAGTCTTGTAATGCAGTTGAGTGAATTGAGTTGGCCTGCGGTTCAACAGTTGTCTCGGGATATGCCGCTGGTAATCCCCATCGCAGCCGTCGAGCAGCATGGGCACCATTTGCCCGTGTATACCGATAGCATGCTACTGGGTGAAATAGTGCGGCGCGCCGAGCTGAGCATGGGGGACCGTATTTTGTTTGCACCTTTGCTGTGGCTGGGCAATTCCGACCATCACCTCGATTTTCCCGGCACATTGTCCGCACCGCCCAGAGCCTATCTCGACGTCTTGAATGGGCTGGTTGAAAACGCGCTTATGCATGGTTTCAAACGGATTCTACTCCTGAATGGTCATGGCGGTAACGATGTGCCTGGCAAGCAGTCGGTGTTTGAGGTGCGGCAGAAGTATCGCGAGCGCACTGATATGTTGCTGCTGCTCAGTACCTATTGGTCGTTGGGCCAGCCGCCATGGGAAGGAATGCCAGACATCGTGCAGCGGGAGATGGGGCACGCCTGCGAATGGGAAACGTCGATGATTTTGCGCATCGCACCACACTTGGTCGGCAACTATCAGCAAACACAAACGGTCCCCTTCGGCAATGCCTTCTTGCCTGCGGGACGTGGATGGATTACCAAGGATCGCAGTGAGCCTGGTCACATCGGTTCGCCTCAGCTAGCCACCGTGGAGAAAGGCGAACATTTGTTCTGCACGTTCACGCGTGGAGTCGAATCCCTACTCCAGCGCATGCACGACTGGGACGGCTCCTGGTAAGACGCACGAAAACTTGATCGTTAGCGCAATGCTTTAACCGCGAATGCGGTGTCAGCGTGTAGCCGCCGGTGTCAACCGGCGGAAACGAATCGCGAATAACCTCTAGCCGCGAACGCGGCGACAGCGCGTTTGGCAATCGAGTTGCTTATCGAACGGAATCGATTTCCTTTCTATGCGCGTTTTTTCCGGGCCTCGCCCACGACTGGACTGAGAATCGCTGTCACGGCTTCGCCGTTTTCTGAACATGGGCTACGATGATTCGCCGGTTGACACCGGCGGCTTGCGCTGCCACGGCTCCGCCGTTGGTGCGCTCCTAAGCGCTAACCCCCTTTCCGCCTAGGCTCTCAGTGCGATATGTTGGAAACCTGACAATCACAGCTCAACCACCAAACACGGCTAAAACCCCAAAGGGACTACACATGCTGAACTCACTCCGGCTACACGTCGCCTGGCAAGCACTAGTGTTTCTGAGCATCCTGACTTCATCCGTTCAAGCCGAAGATTGGACGCAGTGGCGCGGTGCCAATCGCGATGGCGTCTGGCAAGTCGAGGGTGTCGTTGATACTTTGCCCGAAGGACAGCTACCGCTAGATTGGTCAGTTGAAATTGGGGCGGGATATAATGGTCCAACTGTAGCGGATGGCCGCGTATTCGTCATGGATCGAGTAACTGAGCCGCGTGAGATGGAACGCGTATTGTGCTTTGATTCTGCCAGCGGAAGACAGCTTTGGAAACACGAATATCCAACCAACTACACCATTAGCTACACCGCTGGTCCACGCGCGAGTGTGACGATTGACGGCGAGCGAGCCTATGCGGTGGGCGCGATGGGAGATGTGAAGTGTTTGGATGTCGCGAAGGGCGAAGTACTCTGGGAGCACGCGCTCGACAGCGAATACGAATTAGCCATGCCGATCTGGGGTATCGCTGCCTCGCCGCTGGTCTACAAGGACTTGGTGATTCAGCAAGCCGCTGTCGCGGACGCTTGCATGGTCGCTTTCGACAAAACGACCGGTGCCGAAGTATGGAAGGCGTTGCCTGAGAAAGCTAGTTACGCTTCGCCAATCATCGTACAGCGAACCGGCGCGGATGGTGTGGCGCATGATGTGCTCGTATGTTGGACTGGCGAAAGCTTGTCGGGTCTCGATCCTAGGACTGGCAAAGTTTACTGGGCGCATGCCATGCCGCCATCGCGGATGCCCATCGGCATTGGCACTCCCACCATCGACGGTAATCGGATTTTCGTTTCCAGCTTTTACGACGGATCGATGATGGTCGAACTGTCGGAAGACGGATTGTCGAGCGAACTATTGTGGCGCGCGGTTGGCCCAGACGAGCAGCACACCGAATCGCTACATGCCATGATTGGGACCAGCATTCTCGACGGCGATTACGTCTATGGTGTTGATAGCTACGGCGAGTTCCGATGCTTGGATGCCAAGACGGGCGAGCGGATTTGGGAAGATCAAACTGCTGTTCCTCGCTCGCGTTGGGCGACCATCCACATGGTGCGTCAAGCCGACCGAGTATGGATGTTTAATGAACGAGGAGACCTGCTCATTGCCAAGCTCAGTCCCCAAGGCCTGGAAATCCTCGACCGCGCTCATTTGATTGACCCGACCCGGGTGCAATTGAACAAACGGGAGGGCGTTTGCTGGTCCCATCCTGCTTTTGCTGAGAAAAGCGTATTTGCTCGTAGCGATGAAAAGCTTGTACGCGCTTCCCTCGCGAAATAGCGGAGGAGGGATTCGAACCCCCGACACGCGGATTATGATTCCGCTGCTCTAACCGACTGAGCTACTCCGCCGAGTACCTTAGCTTGGCGAAGCAAAATTCTAGCCAACCTTGTGTTGGATGCCAAGCCTCATTCAGGTTTTCTACAGACCGAATGGTAAACAGGCTCCGACAAGGTCTACAAGCAGCAATCAAGAGTACACTCTTTCGCGGGAGCGGGGAGGGCCATCGCGTTTCCCCTCCCTGGAAAAGCTCGCTGAGCTCACTTTCGGACCCTAGCGAATGATCGGTCTTGCCATGGAAACACTAGCGCGTGGGAGGGTAAGTAACAAGAACCACGGTGGCGATCGGCAAGAAGTGTCGTAGTTTTTCTAAGAATCCTCCTGCATCCCCTATTTTCATGACCTAAGGTTTAGTTGCGGCTTAAATAAAATCAATTGACGAAAATGATGGCTTTCGCGCCGCTGACGGATTGCCCACCGTCGTACACGCTTAACCTGTTTTGAGTAGGAGTGAGTGCGATGATGCTTTCGAGGGCTTTTCTTTTCTGTGCAATCCTAATTCTTGGCGCGTCCCCGCTGCAGGCGCAGACGACCTTTCGCATCGAGGAGGATTGGGAGTTGCACGTGACGCACCCCGATCAGCAATTGGATGCGCCGCAGATTACGACCATGATGCTGCCGTTTGGTAATCTTAGCGAAATGCTTGTCCAGTTCGATTTCAATCACGGTCATACGCCTGATTTCAGCGCTGGTGGCATTCAGGTCCGTGTAACGGAAAATGATGAATCTCTCGACAGCTATCGCATGCAGGAAGGGCAAAAGCTGAGCGAGGAAAATGAACTCGTGTCGTGGACACAAGTGATTCAGAAAGCAAGCAACGGTTACTACTTTGGGATTATTAACGGCCAAAGTGAATCATTCGGCAGTTTTGGTAGCGTGTCCGAAGCGGCCTTTGTGACTAATGGAGATGCCGGCATTGTCTCGCTAAATGCCTATCGCTTTGAGGATTCGCTTGAGAATTCAGGGGTTAGTTACGCTGCGAATCGAGTTACCTACCTCCGTCTGAAACGCGTGCGTCTCTATAACTCGTCAGGAGAAGGAATCGAGATAGTTGTCAACCAGGATACTCAGCAATGATGCATTCGCTTCCGTTCCTGCAAATCCACTTCCCATTTCTGATTGCTGAGAAGCTTGCTATGAAAAACCGTGTTGACCATATTCGCCGAGGGCCACGTCATGGATCTGCGTTGACCTTGTGTGTTATTTTGATGTTTGTCCTGTTTAGTTTCCTTGCCTTTAGTATCGATACGGGTTACCTATCGCAAGCCCGTGCGGAATTGAGGCGCAGCGCAGATGCGGCTGCGATGGCTGGTTGTTGGGAGTTATACGATCAGCTTGAAAGTGGAAATGCTCCCGAAGGATCCCATCTACCAGTAAGGCAGGTTGCTGCCTCACTAGCGCTCGCCAATAGCGTTTGCAATGAATCGCCTGGCTTGGACACTACGGCAGATTCACAGGATGTTGAGATTGGCTATCTTGCCGATATGCGTAGCACAAACATTAGCCAGGATGCGAGCAATCCGTTTTTTGCAGTGCGAGTTAGCTTGTCGAAGAACGAAAATCAAAATGGAAGTGTGCCTTTCTTTTTCGGCAGGATATTTGGTCGAAATAGCATCGATATGCAGAGCGACGCGACAGCCGTACTTGCTCGCCAAATCGATGGTTTTCGCACGCCACCGATTGGCGCGGCGGGCTTGAACGTACTGCCATTTGCCTTGGACGTCGATACGTGGAACGCACTAGCAACTCAAGATGACGACTATGCCTTTGATGCTATTTCCGGCAGCGTAGTGCCAGGCAGTGATGGCATGCGTGAAGTAAATCTATATCCACAAGGAACGGGATCCCCCGGGAATCGAGGAACCGTGGATATTGGGGGCGCAAACAACAGTACCAACGACATCGCCAGGCAGATCATTCATGGGATTTCCGCAGAAGATCTAGCTGCGTTGGGGCAAGATTTGCGGTTGGGGTCAAATGGTACTCTGTCGCTCAATGGCGATACTGGCATTAGTGCCGGGGTTAAGGACGAGCTAGCGAGCATCATTGGCCAGAAACGGATCATTCCGATCTTCTCATCGGTCTCAGGCAATGGGAACAACGCCGACTATACGATCGTGAAGTGGGTCGGCGTGCGAATCCTGGACGTCAAACTGACTGGAAAAATGTCTGGCAAGAAGCTCGTCGTCCAGCCCGCTCCGATGCTGGCTCGATACGGAACGTATGCCACCTCCGGCACCGAATGGAGTGAGTATTTGGTTTCCCCCGTCATTCTAGCTCAATAGAATAGATAGTATAAACATGAATAAAAGAAGATTTCGCCGTCATTCCAACCAAGCCTCTCGCCAAGGAGCAGCCGCAGTTGAATTTGCCGTCGTAGCACCATTGATGATACTGTTGACCATGGGAATGATGGAGATCGGACGCGTCGTGATGGTCCAGCAATTACTGGTCAACGCTTCCCGCGAAGGCGCTCGATTGGCCGTGCTGCCCGGCATTGAAGAAGTTGAAGTACAGAATCAAGTCATCGATGATTTGGAATCAATGGCGATTATGGGAGCCACCGTGTTGGTCACCAATGATCCGAACGCTGCGGGAGGTTCATCCGTAACGGTTGATATTTCCATACCAGCGCAAGACATTAGCTGGGTTCCGAACCCCGCCTTTACATTGGACAAGGTGCTACATGCGTCGACGACCATGCGACACGAAGGGCAGTAGCTTCAGCGCAGTTAACGCAGGATGGGGCGAGCGGCGTCTGGAGTATCGACGGACTCCGGCGGAGCGGGGACGCGAAGCAGGCTGACACGATACTTCTCGTCCATTAGCTTCTTGTTGGCCCGCTCAGGGTCCGTTTGACTCCACGTCTCGCGGTACAGTTTTGCCCAAACGCTACGTCGCACACGGGCGTCGCGGTCGTACCAACGTACGACGTATTCATCGCGATGGTGATCGTGTGCAGGCATGCGCGATAAGTGGTCTTCGATCAGACTCCAGGCAACGACATGGTATCGTCGATAGTCCGGCGACCACTCATAAAAAATGACCTGGTCGTAAGCATGTCGTCCCAGGTCATCGTAGAAGTGGTTGAGTTCAATCAGGTCAACGCGTTGGCTGACTCCGTCGCGGGAGTCAAGAGCGTTGCCTGGGACCGCCAAGATGAGCGGTACCAACAAATCGCGTAGGAGCGGCAAGAAAAAGTCTGTAGACACCATCCATGGTCTCCTTGCTGAGGAGCTTTGGGTCCATGGATTCAGTTCGAATTTTCGATGCCAAATACGCTTAGGCCAAAGCTTCGCAAATTGATAACCCAACGTCGGCAGGTGGTAGGTTTCTTACCCACGCGTACCAGCGACCGTTCATCGAAGAGGCAGCTTCATGATGTCTGGAGAACTCTCTCCAACTAATGGAGATCGGTCGCCCAACGCAAGTGCATTTAGTCGCTTTTGCGGCTTTGCGAAAAGATTTCTCAGGTTTACTCGGTAAACGAAGCTGGTTGAACAACTGACGAGCGGGGAGCCCAGGCGGGTTTGGGTGGTGCCAGTGATTTTAATTGCGTCGAGCGGAAAGTGTTGCTGGCGGGTGATAACGCCGGCAGATTGGAATTTCCTGGAGTCGGTGACAAGCTGGGCGACCAATTGGGCAGTGGCCTGGCGGGCGGAGGTGAGAGCAGTGGATTGGCAGGCGAGCCATCCTCCGTTAGACCTCCACCAGTGGAAACGCCGCCGCCCAGGCTTGTGCCACCACCAATCGACACTCCGGTTCCAGCGACTGGCAGGCTGCTGCTGGTTCGTTGGGCGGCTAGCAGTTGTCCGGTGTAACGCTTCGGCTGTGCGAGTGTGGCGTTGGAAGGAATGTTGATGGTCGTCGTGCGCATGGTTTTCGCCGGCTCGGTGTCGGTCTGTACCAGCGCTCCAGCGCCTGTGTTGGTCGCGATGCTGCGCGAGCTGTAGGAAACGGTATGCATGGGCGTCGTTGCAGCGCCACCATCGGAGACCGTGCCAGGCAAGTTGACTTTGGCTGGAGCGCCTTGGACGACTGTCCCGTCCTGGCCTTTGAAAGTAGGGATCAGCGAGATTTCTTGGCGCGGTCCGCCGTCTACATCCCACGGGATCCAGACGCTGTACGACGCGCCTAGGTCGGACGGACTAAAGTGCGTGGTCAACTGTTCGGCTGTGAATCCAAAGGTCTTGTCGGCGGCAACTTGTGGCGACATGCCTTGCTTGGGTTGTTGTAGATAACCATGGACCATGAGGTCACCGTCCACCGGGATGGCCTGCGACCGTTCGTTGTAGAAGTAGATACGTCCGCCGAAGCCGCGCGTGGCAGGTCTACCGGGGACCACGAGCACGTCTGGTGACCAAATCGCCACGATCGACTGAGGACGTCCATACTCCTTCTTCCACAGCTTGCTGATCGACCAACCGTCGTCTTTACCTTTGTCTTGCCGAGTGCTCTTGCTCCAAGTGCTGCAACCCGAGCAGGCTATTAGTACGAGAAGACAAGAGCTAACTTGTTTCAACATTGGGAATTCCATTTCCTAACATCTGTGGAATCTATGGACTGCTGTGAAAAATCTATGGAGTGCTGTGACTTGTCACAGCTTTCCCATCCTAGTCAACCACCAAGCCAGCGGAACGTTCTAATATCCCACTAACTACGAGCCGGGGCGGCCATGTTTTTGCCGCTCGCCGACGCCTGCGGCTTGTCGTTAAACGAAAACTTTTGCAATCAACTGACGCCTGCGGCTTGTCGTTAAACGAAAACTTTTTGCAATTAACTGACGCCTGCGGCTTGTCGTTAAACGAAAACTTTTGCAATTAACTGACGCCTGCGGCTTGTCGTTAAACGAAAACTTCTTGCAATTAACTGACGCCTGCGGCTTGCCGTTAAACGAGTAACTCGCGCAACAGCACGTGGTTGTATTACCGGTACACTCCCTGCTGTGCAGTATTTTGGGGTGCCGCACTTTGGCCGGAGACGGTTACGGCTTGCTGTGGCTGCTGTGGAAAGCTAACGGTGCGGAATGGCGAAGGACGTTGGTTCGTGGCTGAAGTATCTAGTGCTGGCGCTACGGCGGGTTCATCGAAATATCCGCCAGGCGCAGGATAGCTTTCTTCGATCATGCCAGGCACGGGAATGCCGGCACCATAGTCCGGTCCCTGATTGTACGGCCGAGTGCGATCCTCCAAGACAGCGGGCTGGATGTCGGGATAGATCACGGGTGACTTGGCGGGACCCCACAAGCCATTTCCGCCGGACAAACCCACATCGCCGTGGACATTTAACACATCCGCCAGACACCAGCTCATCCTCGAAGTTTCAACTTGTTTGAGCACTTCGTAGTCTTCGTCGGTTTGAATAATGCGTGGCGTCATCACGACCATTAATTCACGTCGACTTTCGGACTCGGTGTCAAACCGGAAGGCGGGACCAATCAATGGCAAGCTGCCGAGGATTGGAATCTGACTGCGTGAGCTGCCGCGAGTCTTACTAATCAAGCCAGCAAACACGACGGTTTGTCCAGAGTAGGCCGAAACGGTGGTGTCGGCACTGGTTTCATTGATGATCGGCGAGCGAATGACTTCGCCATTGGCACCAAAGCCGATGGGGATACCCGTGTTGGGGTCGCCGACACTTGAATTGACGACACGCACTCGCATCAGTATCAAGCCATCTTGATTGACGCGAGGGAGCACGCTCAGTGATAGACCGACTTGAGTGTCCTGCGTCGTTACTTGTTGCGGCGTGCCAAGTGCAGCCGCAGAAACGTTCGTTACTCGCGGAACCTGCGAACCAACCAGCGATTGGGCTTCGCGTTGATCGAGGGTTGTGATCTGTGGCCGATTGAGAATTTGCAGACGGTTCGACGTCTGCAGGGCTCGCACCAGCACACCAACAGCTTCGCTCGAAGCTGACAAGACCAAGCCAGCTGGGCCTGCCGCCGAAGATCGTCCGACGCCGAATCCGGATAGCGCTTGACCGGCGACATTCTGCGAGAGAAATGCTGGATTTACCGCCGACGATGGTCCGGTCAAGGTAGTGCCTGTGTTGAATACAGGCGAACCGAGTGTGCCGCCAGTCGCGCTGCCGCGGTCGAACAGCAAGCCATCTTGGATTCCCAGTTCCGTACCGAATTCAAAATCGTCATCTAATTGCACTTCGGCAATCAAGAACTGAATACAAACGAGCGGTGGGCGACGATCCAGGCGTTCGATCAAACGCAAGGCGTCGTCCATAAAGCGTGACGTGGCGCTGATCAAAATGCTGTTGGTGGCTTCCTCCGGCACGACGAAGACTTGCTGTGCAACCAATTGCGATGGACTGAGGATTTGGTTGGCACTCAACTGCGAATTGGCTTGAGCCTGTTGCCCAAAGTAGTCGGAGATGGCGGTGGCCACGGCCAAGGCTTCCGCATTTCGCAACCAGACAACTTCGGAACGGCGGGCCGCTTTAACGTCTTCGTCCAAGCGTAGTAATAAGACTTCGAAGACTTCCAAGTCGCTGGACGAACCGCTGACGACGATACTGTTGGTCCGGGCGTCGGCGGCAATTTGCAGTTGTACCAGCGAGCCTTCGCCACCGGTCGTCAATGCAGACTGCTGCGACAGACTTGTCAGCAAGTTGTTGCCTGGGCTTTGCCCAGCGGTGACCGGCAAACCGAAGAGGGCTTGCAGGGTTTGTGCTAGGCTGGTGGCATCACCGTTCTGGAGTTGAAAGACTTTGATTCGCGCTTCGGCACTGGGCAATGAATCCAACTGCCCAATCAACTCTTCGATCAGCGACATACTTTCCGCAGGGGCGCGTACTACCAACGCGTTGACGGATGGGTCGGACGTGATGACCACGCCAGCCAAAATGCCCGATTGAACTTTCTTGCCGTTATCGAGCGTGGTGATGGTCAGCTTTCCACTCGGCGGTGTAGCCAGTGTCGTGTCTGCTCCTTGCGCTGCGCCAGTGATAACTTCTTGGATCACTTCGACCAAATCGTCGGAGAGCGTATTCTTGAGGCGGAACACGCGAACTTCGTTTTCTGCTTGCGTGCTTTCCACATCCAGCTTGTCAATCAACTCTTGGACTTCCGCCATTTCACGCGGAGCCGCTTGCACGATCAGTGAGTTAGTACGGTAGTCAGCGAGAACTTTGACACGTGTCCCCAGACCCTCGCGATCGTCTTCGTTTCCACCTGGCTTTTCGACAAAGAATTCGCGAATCCGGGCTTCGACGTCCGTCGCAGACGCGTGTAGCAAGTGAATTACTTTCAGTTGATTAGCCGCGTCGAGCGGCTGGTCGATTTTCGCGACTAGTTCTTTGACAGAGGCGATAACTTCCGTTCGACCGATCAACAGCAGCGCATTGGGCTGACCGAGGGCGGTGATGCTGACCGTACCCTGGCGCGGTTCGAAGATGTTTTCATACAGCTCCGTGACCAGTGTAGCGACGGCTTGGGCGTTAGCGTGCTCGAGTTGGTAGACGACCACGTCAGGCTGCGTTTCGATGGCAGAATTCTTGATTTTCTCGATGACTTCGAGTGTCCGTTGCACATCGCGCTTGGCACCGCGAATGATAACTAGCCCCAAATCGTCGACGAATTCGATTTGTACGTCGCCAAACAGACCACTTTCGGAAGATAGGTCATCGAGTGAACTGACGGCTGTCGCTTGCTCATCACCATCAACATCAATTCGTGCTTCGGCTTGACCACCACCAGCCTGACCACCCGACTGATCTTGGATGGTCGCTTTCACCAGTTGGATGGCTTGGCGAATGCGGCGTGGTTCAGCGGGAGCAGTTGGAACGATATGGGTCGTGTTGATCGCGTCGGCTTGGCCCATGTCCAAGCTGAAGACGACCTGCGTCCAGCCGGCCACGCTAGGGCCGCTACCCAGGAGCGTAACTTGATTAAGTCGACGATCGATTTGCAGAATATCTTCCATGCCGGAAGTTGCATTGGGCATTCTGAAAATGGCCAACTCACCATTGCGTTCGGCGGTAATACTCAGCTTCGGACCAGCCAAACGCTGTATGGCATCTTCCAATTCGCGCCAACTGAGATGTTTCAAAGCGTAAGTCTGTTGCTGGCGCGAGGCGACGTTCATGCCACGGTCGCCTGGAGCGATGTTATTTTGCTTCATAAACGCGGCGACTTGCGCACCGATCTGTTGATGCACTGCGTCGGGAGCCATCACCATCAGTTGCCCCGTCTTGGGATCTGTAGTGACCTTGACGTTGGGTTGATTGTGGTACTGGATTTGGAGCTGAGCTCCGACGGTCCCAACGAACTCGGAAGGCACCGCGTAGACTTGCAGCCGGCCAGCATTTGCATTTAAGGCTGGGTTTGGCTGAACATACGCTTGTTGAGGCAGCCCGCTAGGCTGATGGTAGGCAGGCTGTTGGTAAGACGGTAGAGTCGGCATGCTGGGCGGCTGTTGAGCCAGGGCCGAGGCGGACAGAGCACCCAAAATTCCCGTGCTCAGTAAGGCTCGGCGGAAGGAATTTCGCAAACGCTTACGCACCAACCAGCGATTGGCAGGTTGGCCTTGGTTAGCTTGGCTGGCAGCATGCAGTTGCGGCATTGTAATCCCTCAATCGAACTCGGTTTATTTGCACACGGAAGCTTGGGACCATGGTCTGTAGGCATCCCATGCATCGAATGTTCGGCACAATCGTTACAAAGCTTCCCTGAAAAGCCGCAACCTGAAGGACGTGTAACCAACACGGCTGTTCAAGTCTTCGCATGTTACCTATATCCCCAAAATGTCCTTTGCTTGGAGTGCAAACCTTCGGAGTGCGGCGATTTATCGCCGCTTTGGCGTTGAGCTTAGAGTGCGAGAAAACAACCTGTGAGCTAGCTCTGTGGTGGCGGGGACGGTCGCTCAGATGCTTAATCGCGTGCATAGGAAAGCTCCGACAAGTCGGAGCACTCCAAACCCTGGAGTGCGGCGATTTATCGCCGCTTTGGCGTTGAATTTTGGAGTGCGAGAAAACAACCTGTGTGCTAGCTCTGTGGTGGCGGGGACGGTCGCTCAGACGCTTAGTCGCGTGCATAGGAAAGCTCCGACAAGTCGGAGGACTCCAGATACCCATTTCAAACCGAGTCGAGAACCGACTCGACGAAATCTGAACGGGGCGGTAAACTAATGGATTCGGCTGGGCCGGTTTGATCCAAGTTCCCCCCAGAGCGGGACTTAGGCATTATCAGAACGTTTCCCAAACTGGAGGCCAGCCACCCAATATGACTAAAGGGCTCTGCGATTGATTCTGATCCTCCGCCACGGAGCAACGGAAGCTGAAGTTCAGCACGTGATCGAACGCGTCGAATCGATGGGCTTTGCTGCGCATCTGAGCCGAGGCACGCACCGCACTATCGTCGGGATTATTGGCGACGAGGATCAGACACGCGAATCTCCTTTACGTGCCATCCCGGGCGTAGCCGATGTCATACCCGTCTTGCCTCCCTACAAATTGGCCAGTCTCGACGCGCACCCGCAACCTAGTGTGGTGGATGTGTCGGGCGTCAAGATCGGTGGCGGTCAGCTGGCCATGATTGCCGGCCCATGCTCAGTTGAAGAACCCGATCGCATGGAACGTATCGCCAAGGCCGTGCGTGCGAGTGGTGCAAATATTTTTCGCGGTGGAGCTTACAAGCCGCGGACCAGCCCCTATGCTTATCAAGGAATGGGGGAGGAGGGCTTGAAGCTACTGCAGGCCGTCGGCAAAGCCCATGGAATGCCGGTCGTTACCGAAGTTACCGATCCTCGCAATGTCGAATTGGTCGCCGAATACGCCGACATGCTGCAGATTGGCGCCCGCAATATGCAGAACTTTGTACTGCTAACGGAAGTTGGCAAGACACGACGCCCCGTGCTGCTTAAACGCGGGATGTCGGCCACTGTCAATGATCTACTGATGAGCGCTGAGTATGTCTTGAGCCAAGGCAATTCCCAAGTCGTATTGTGCGAGCGCGGTGTCAAGAGTTTTGACAACGCAACGCGCAATCTATACGACGTGGCTGCCGTCGCGCTGACTAAGCAGTTGAGCCACTTGCCGATCATTGTCGATCCCAGTCATGCCACGGGTCGGCCAGATTTGATTCCCGCCTGCGCCCTGGCTGGCCTAGCGGCTGGAGCAGATGGCGTGCACATCGAAGTACACGATTGTCCTGAAGAAGCTAAGAGTGATGGCCCGCAAGCACTCTTGCCGGATCAATACGACGCGTTATTCGAAAAAATGCGTCGGTTAGCTGAGTTGTTTGACAAGCAGATATCATAGGAGTTGATCGTTTGAGAAAGCCGTTTATCGCTGGTAACTGGAAAATGAATTTGTTACGTGACTCGAGCATTGCCTTGATTCATGGTCTGCTGGATGCATTGCCACAAAGTGATCGAGTCGACGTGGCTGTCTGCCCACCTGCCGTGTATCTACATGATGTTGGTGCAGCACTCCGCGGAAGCCATATTGCTTTGGGTGCGCAGAATATGTACCACGAGCCGGCAGGGGCTTTTACTGGTGAAGTTAGCGCAGACATGCTAGAGGATTTAGGGTGCCGCTACGTAATCTTGGGCCACAGCGAACGTCGACAGTTTTTCGGTGATACCGATGCGACCGTCAATCAAAAAACGCTTGCCGCTCTAGGTAATAATTTGACACCGATCGTCTGCGTTGGTGAGACTCTTGAGCAACGCGAAAACGGTACGACCAACTCCGTGATCGACGAACAAGTACGCGGCTCGTTGGCCGGCTTGACCGCTGAGCAGGGTGGACGGCTGGTAATCGCTTATGAACCCGTGTGGGCGATTGGCACCGGCAAGACGGCCTCGCCAGCTCAAGCGGAGGAAGTCCACGCGCACATCCGCAGCCTATTGACTGAGCTTTTCGGCAAGACAGTCGCCGACACCATTCGTATCCAATACGGCGGTAGCGTCAAGCCTGACAATGCTGCAGAATTGATGAGTCAACCCAACATCGACGGTGCACTCGTCGGTGGTGCAGCCCTCAAGGCTGATAGCTTTGCGGCCATCGTAACGGCAGCCATGAATTAATAGACCGCTGTCTCAGTTGGAAACTCGAGTTCGCCGCTTGGTAACCATACTGGGATAATTCGCAAGACAATCGCAAGACAATCGCAATAGTTCATTCAAGGAATTGGTTATGTTGATCGGAGCCTTTGGGCAGTACTTCTTCGGTGTCGCAATCTTTGTGTCGTCGATGTTCCTTATCCTATTAGTGCTCGTTCAACGTGGGCGCGGTGGCGGGCTAGCGGGCGCCTTGGGTGGTCCTGGCGGACAAAGCGCATTTGGAACTAAGGCGGGGGATTTGTTCACCAGGATTACGATCGTGGTGGCCACGCTCTGGATCTTCCTGTGCGCTTCGGCCGTTTGGTTCTTGAAGTCTAAGAAATTTGCACCAACTGGCGGTTCGACGGTCAACAATAGCTCCATCGGCAGCGATGAGAAGCCAGCCGATGTGACTAGCTCCGGTGGCGCTGGCGCGGCAATTCCAGGACTGAATCTAGACAACCTCCAGATCCCAAGTGGCGCTGGCGCCGCTTCTGCCTTGCCAACCGGTGACGCCGCCCAAGCCGAAATTACCGATCTGCCAGCAGAAACTCCAGCTCCAACTGAAACTCCCACTGACACCTCAACTGAACCTGCCCCCCCAACCGAAACTCCAACCGAAACTCCAACCGAAACTCCAACAGAAACTCCAACAGAAACTCCAACAGAAACTCCAACAGAAACTCCAACTGAAACCCCAACAAGCTCGGAGCCTGCGGTTTCTGACGATCCGGACGCCTAGGCTCTGGTGGCCTGACCTGTTTCTTGATTTTTACTTCGCGGACAGCGGGGCATGATGTGCTACTAAGTATGACCGGGCAGGGGCAGGGTCGAACCCAATTCGGCTCAACCGAAATCACAGTTGAAGTCCGCGCGGTGAACAATCGCCATTTGAAAATTCACATGCGCGTTAGTGATGCTATCGGCAGCTTAGAACCGCAAATCGAATCGTTGGTACGCGCCAACTTGCGTCGCGGCTCACTGCAACTCAACGTCCAGCTCAGCGGAGGAGAATTTGCCAGTGGTTACCAATTGCAACCTGGGGTGATCGAAAGCTATTTCCAGCAATGCGCGGCGTTATCAGCTCAATTGGGAGTTGAATCGGCGGTTAGCTTGGCGGACCTGCTACCGTTGCCGGGCGTCGTGCTCGAACCGCGTTCAGCCACGCAACGAATTCCGTCGGAAGATTTGGCAAAGGATGTCTTAGAAACGATTCGCTCAGCCTTAGACTGCTTGAATCGTATGCGTGCGGTTGAAGGCGGTGCGATGCAAACTGAATTGCTCCGGCAATTGGATCGGTTGGCGGAATTGTCAACGGCCATCGAAACCCGTGCGCCGGCTGTAATTGATGAATATCGAATGCGTTTGACGGGCAAACTAACCAAGGCATTGGCGGAAATCGGTCACACGCTGGTGGAAGCAGATGTGGTCCGCGAAGTACTGATCATGGCGGACAAGGCGGATATTCGGGAGGAAATTGTACGACTTCGCAGCCACTTGCAGCAATTTCGCCAATTGCTGTCGGCTGAAGAGAGCCAAGGTCGCAAGCTAGATTTTCTGATTCAGGAAATGTTTCGCGAGGCGAATACGATCGGCTCCAAAGCCGGCGATGCGGAGATGGCACAACGAGTCGTCGATATGAAGACCATCATCGAACAAATGCGTGAATTGGTGCAAAATGTCGAATAGTGGCCAACTAATCATTCTCTCAGGCCCCTCCGGAGCAGGCAAAAGTACGGTCTTGCGAAGGCTGATTGAAACCTGTCCGCTGCCATTGGAGCTGAGTGTTTCAGTGACGACCCGGGAAAAGCGAGTTGGAGAGGTAGATGGTCGTGACTATTATTTTGTATCGCACGAAAAGTTTCAGCAAATGCGGGAGGATGGTGAATTCCTCGAGTGCAAGGAGGTCTTCGGACGCGGCGATTGGTATGGCACGCCAGCCAGTCGAGTCGAAGCAGCCCTCAACGACGGCAAGTGGCTTATTCTGGAGATCGATGTCCAGGGAGCTATGAGCGTCTTGGAAAAGCGTCCTGACGCACTAACTTTTTTTGTTCATCCCGGTTCGCTCGAAGAACTTGAAATCCGCCTGCGGCGACGCGGTACCGATGATGAAGCTGCTGTCATGCGGCGATTAGAAGTCGCCGCCGACGAGCTGAAGGCGCTCGGCAAATATCGTTACGAAATTATTAACCGTGACGTTGAACTTACGGTTGTCGAAATATGTCAACTATTGCAACAAAACCCTGTGGGAGTCAAGCATGCTTGAACAACTGAAAGAAGAAGAGATCGTCAACAAGGTTGGTGGACGATTTAAGCTATCCACACTTATCCAAAAACGCTTGGTGCAGCTGAACCGTGGCAGCCGCCCGCTCATTGAAAGCCCGCCAGAGAACAAAATGGAGATCGTTCTGCAAGAGATCATGCAAGACAAAATCTTCCTGACTGCCTCGGGAGACATGGCGGTTATCGGCGAACATGACGAAGGCGATTTGCTGGATATGGATAGTCTGGAATTATGACTAACCAACGAATCGTTGTTGGGATTGGAGGTGGCATCGCGGCTTATAAAGTCGCGACTGTCATCAGTCGCTTGGTGCAGCGCGGACATACGGTTGACTGCGTCATGACTGCAGGTGCCAGCCACTTTATCGGCTCCGCTACACTGGCCGCTTTGTGTGGACGCCCTCCTGTTACCGACACCTACGATTCGCGATTCCCGTTGGGCGCTCACATTGAACTTGCAGAGCAGACCAAATTACTGGTCATCGCACCCGCCACAGCTCGCATAATTGCGAGCTGTGCCCTTGGATTAGCCGATGATCTCATCTCTACGCTCTATCTGGCTTGCACCTGTCCCGTGCTGATCGTTCCCGCAATGAGTACGCCCATGTGGGATAAGCCTGCCGTGCAACGTAATGTCAGTTCGCTGGCAGCAGACGGCGTGCATATGGTTGGCCCAGCCAGCGGTTGGCTCAGTTGTCGTAAGCAAGGACTCGGACGCATGAGCGAACCGGAGGATATTTTGGCCGCCATTGAAAAGCTGCTGTAGTAAGATGGCCAAGATTCTGATCACCTCCGGCCCCACACGTCAGTACCTTGACCCAGTACGCTATTTGACCAACGCCAGTAGCGGGCGTATGGGCAGCGCGTTGGCCCAGCAAGCGTTGGCGCATGGACATCAAGTCACGGTGGTGAGCGGCCCTGTACAGATCGAATATCCAGCGGATGCACGCATCATCGACGTTTTGACTACCGACGAAATGCTGGCTGCCGTCAAAGAGCATTTTCCGCAGCACGACGGCTTGATCGGCGCAGCGGCTCCCTGTGATTATATGCCTAGGCGCGTTAGCTCTGAAAAACTCAGCAAGGATGGAAATCCGCTGCAGCTCGAGTTGATCGAAACGCCGGATGTCGTTGCCACTGCCGCGCTATCCAAAGCCGCGCATCAGTGGGTCGTCGGCTTTGCTCTCGAAACCGAGGACCAGCGTTTCCGGGCGATCGTCAAGATGCAACGCAAGTGCTGCGACTTGATGGTCTCGAACGGTCCTTCAGCCATCAATTCACTTACCAACGAAGTTGAAATTCTCGCAGCAGACGGCAGTACCGTTGAACACGTCTTAGGCACGAAGCTCGTCGTGGCTGACGCCATCATCCGTGCCATCCGCACAATCACATGATTCTCGCAATCAGCAATACTCCATGACGACACGCGCTGTCGACGCGCCAGCGGCGGAGCGGTGGCAGCATGTAGCCGCCAATGTCAACCGGCGCATCGTAATGTCTCAGACCACTGCAATGCCGTGACGCCGATTCTCAGTTCGATCGTCGGCGAGGCCCGGAAAAATCATACTACGGCAATCGATTCCGTTCGATACGCAACTCGATTCCAAACGCGCTGTCGCCGCGTTCGCGGCTAGAGAGATTACTCGCGATTTCGTTCCGCCGGTTGACACCGGCGGCTATACGCTGACACCGCTTTCGCGGTTGAGAAAAAGCGAGATTTTCGCAACTCGCGTGCATTGGATAGCTCTCCAGCCTACGCGTCACGGCTTGTATTCGGCGGGTCGGATTGCGAGTAGCGTTCGCCGGTCTGCGGATCATATAGTGCGCATCCGAATTTAGCCATCACATCGATCATTCGGTTTAGCGGTTCGGGTTTTTTTAGAAGCTTGTAGCCGCAAGTCAGCGAAATCAGCGTAGCGTGCACTGACCATGAAACCTCAAAATAGCTCTCGTTTCCTTCCCAGGTCATCGACGTGAGTCCGTCCTGGATGTCCGGGAACTCGGAAATAATCGCCGCCTTGATGTCATTGATTGGGAGGAGAGCAATCCCGTCAATCAGCTTGTCCCCAGCAAGTTGCTGGCAGATCGCGTCGGGTGATAGTTCGGACGGTCGCGTTTGACGCCAGAACCAAAGATCGTAGGACATGATGCCTTAGATACTCCGAGCAGTAAGTCTCAAGCCGTTTACGGCAGTCGAACGCCCGCGGTCTTCGCGGCACATTCGCGAAGGACGTCGACTCCGTGCCTCCTCGTTGCAACTCAGCTGCATCACTTGGTTATCTTTCTCGGTCGCCAATGTGAGAGAGCAAGACAACTAATACACGAAGACAGCAGAGCGAAGGAACTCGGTTCAGGGACGGAAGTTATTAGAAAGTTCGGCCCCAGGAACGGTGGGTCGGATGGGGTGCCGAAATCTGATGGAAAATTAGAATTGTTGAAACCACTTCCAGCTGGAAAAATCAGCCCAAATCGTCCAACGACGTTAGTAATATGAGAAGTCGATGTCCAACCCGATGAGCTTGGCGTGACGGTCGGATCATATTGTGCGGTTCCAGAACCAAAACCAATGGTTGCTCCAATGACGTAGTCATTTCCGGCGGTGATTTCGAGCGGCGTTATCGAACCGTAGCGAAAGTCACCCATGAGGACGGCAGCGGTTCCGGCGCTGAGCTCTGTTGTAGCCACGAGTGTAGATGTCGCACCATTAATTCGCCAAAGCCCAATTTCATGTGGGTCAACGAAACCATCTTGGAGATGATCGTAATAGCCAAGCGCCGAAATGCTGAATGAATCAACTGCAGTGAATGCCCATCCCGCAACACCGTCACTTGCCGTGTTGTTATTCTGTGTCCCGGTGAAGGCAATGGATTGCACTTCAATGGCCGAAATCAAGTCTGCACACGCCGGCGCTGCGGCAAAGACAACTAACATGACGGTCTGAAGGGCGAAGAGTAGTCGCATAGCTGAAGCTTCATTGAAAAGTAACGGCGGCCATAACCCAGTCGCCAAGGTTGATACTGATGTACTTAAACGCGTGGTCGGTGACTCGGGTCATGGGTTACTTACCCGCAGTGGATGTTGCGTAGTCGAGCCATTGGACGATGCCCTCAATGAATACGATTAGGACTGTAATTCCGAGTCCAATGAGAGCGGACTGACTAATCAGCCTGCGGCCACCAAGGAATAGCCAACAGCGTGTTCATGGTGAACGCCTAGTCTGTTACTGCCTCCTGCATAGGTTCCCCACATGGTAGAGTCTAACGTAAATCTCAGCACAATTGCTACGGCCTTTGCCAAGAATTCCGCCCGCCCATCGGCTGGCAATCGCGATGAGCAGCGGCTCAATCGAGCCCGGTATCGCATGATTCTGCTGCTTTGTTCTGGTATTCGGCGACCTTGTAAGTCGCCAGAGACTGCTGAATCATCTTGCCCGTGGCTGTGCCTGGAAACATCCGATAGCTAGGGGCGATAATCTCCTCGACTTCCGTCGGCTCGACTTCGATGACCGCGAGAATCCGATATGTATCACCGATGAATTGGACTAGGCGCGACAACTGTTCATGATAACGTTCGTCGGATTCTCGGAGAACCCTTGCCGTTCCCCGTACCTTGTGCCCTTTCTGCGTAAAGACATCAATGAAACTCAGGCACACACGAGGTTCACTCTCGATATTTCGAACGGTTTGAGGCGAGGCGATGTGCGCTACGAGGATTCTCCCGTTTCCATCGTGGATGAACGCTTCTTTTGGTGATACGTTCGGGCTCCCGTCCATTGCGACGGTCGCCAACCAACAGAGCACGCTCGATTCAATTGATTGTGCGACTTCGTTCGTGATCACGATCATGCTCCATCGACGGCAGAATGTTTGCAATAACGCGGTGCCGGGGTAAGACTACTTAGAAAAGTGATAGAGGCTTCGACACTCGCGTTCATGGCTTGGTTCGCGGCGATTCGAGCATGGCTGCCACTACGACTCGGAGCCTGACGGCGGGCATCCAAGATGACGTACACATCCACCGATTCGCTTTTCAGATTGTAGTGTATTGCTACTTTGTTTGCCTCGGCGGGGTCGAGCAAGCGCAGGTCAAACAATAAGTGACTTCGCACACTTTCCGTCATTCGTCGGCAAAGTCATCACGTAAAAGAGGCCAGTGCTGGCACTGGCCTCTGGTAGGATTCGTTTGTGGATCCGGGGCAGTTCTAGTACAAGAACTCGCCGCCGATCGACCATCCTTGATAGAGGGCTTCACCATCTACATTTAGGAATGGAAAGCGTGCTGGTCCAAACTGTCCGTTCCCCAACGCGTTGCCGAAGTCCCGAGCGTTGACGTTTTCTGCTGCCAGTGCAACATTGTCAACATAGAGCAAGTTGTACGAAGTGCGTACAGACCAGGAATGCGTCAGGCGATAGACGGCCGAGGCAGTAAGCTCGCTGACGTAAGCCGTTTTTCCATCTTGCAGAAATTCTCGTGCTCCGGGAATCGAATTCGATACGATCTGTGATTCGACTTCCGCGTGGTTTCCAAAAATTCCAGCTTTGCCTTCGACGCCGACTTGAATACCGGGCATCAAGCCTACCCAGAGGTCGCCACCAAGCTGGAATCCAGTCAGTTGGTTGCGAGTAATGGTATCGTAGTTGGCAAAGCGAAGCGTGTTGAAAGTAAACGTGTTGTTGGTGCTACCAACCGCTGCGAAACCAAACCGTTCGTCTAAGTCGAAGTAACGTACGCCAGCTAGCCATGAGCCTTGGATGGCACTCATCGGACTAACCCATCGGCGACGGTAGTTGACTTCACCATTATGCAACTCGGAATTGTAGCTGATGGTGTGGATGAACGATCGGTCGGTATCGTCAAAGCCACCCGGCGGGGAGACGCCAAACTGGCTGAACACGGAATACAGGTCGGGTGTGTTCAGTCGGAACGACCTGCTGGTATCCCAGTTATTCAGACCAAAGTATCGGGCTTCTAAGTTCGATCCCGCACCTACTTGCAAGTTGGCGATGAGTTCGAGCCCATAACGCATCTTGTCTAGGCTGAGATCGTTGCTTTGCAGCCGGGGCGTACCTGAGATGCCCTCTGTACTGATGATATTTGAAGTTTCGAAGACACCTGTTTGTGGGTCTTGCACTCCAGTAGCAAAGCCACCAAAGTTACTGGTGCGTTTCAGTCCGATGGTGCCTGCGTACAGGTCAAACCAGCGCTGCGTACCACTGCCACCTTCGCTGTAAGGAGCCAAGGGGCCCAGCAATCCCAGGATGCGCCCGCCGAACAGGCAGCCACCGCGACCACAGGCTAGGCAACCGACGCCACCACAAGCGCAGCCGCGGCGTCCACGCAAACCGCGTCCTTGCAGCAATCCACAGCCACGGCCGCCGCACAGGCCGCCGTCACAAGTGGAACAGCCACCCATCGAGTCACATCCGCCATCGCCGTACATCATTTCAGCGTCCATTGGCGGAGGACCTTCGAACACCATGCTGGTAGGCCCGTCTGGTGCAATCATGCCACCGGGCATACCACCTGGCATTCCACCCATCATCCCACCCGCAGGCGTTGGATAAGAGGCATAGGGATCCGGCGTGTAGCTCGCTAAAATCGCTTGACGCTTAGCTGCCTCACCGGCCGGCTTTGAAGGCGCCTGGCCGTGCGCGGTTCGAATTGTCCATCCTTGAGCACCTACGAGGAGAGCAAGCCCCACCGTCAGCCAGTGCATACGACCACCCAGCATTCTCATTGATTTCTCTCCAGCAATGGCGGTACGCTCGACCAAGGCAAACGCACTGCATAATATTCGGAATGACCCGAAAACTCGTTACAGACGTGCTTATCGGCACGGATTGACCGAAAAGTTTGCCCGAACCGGAATAATCCGAATGATCGTTACCCGCACGAATCAAACACGACCACCAAACGGCCCTGCAGGGGGGCAGGTAACGGTTCACGATGGGTCGACTTATATGACAGGGTCGGGAGTCTTTACAGCCTAAATGGCTCAACCCATTAGCAACCATCTGTTCCAATCAACAACATCTCATCGGTGGCGGCGCTGCTGAAAAAGACTCCCGACCCTCGCGATTAGAGTGCCGTTCTTGCAAGGTTCATGTCACTTTCAATCCGGCAAGAACTTTGACTAGGCGAGCCGGTCGCGGGCAGTGACAGGCCACGCACCGCGCAATCGCCCACCTTCGACAACTTGTAGGCGGGCGTGCAGAGCAACGGTTGGACACACATGAGCGGGAACGGCATACAACACGTCGCCAATCGCAATATTTTCAGCCGCTGCAGTTGCTATCACTAAGTGTTCTTCACTTTGTTGGACAAGCCTTGCATCACTCGGGTATAGAAAGTGGCAGCGGGAATTGGCAGGCGGATCGGAGGCAACCGCTTTATACCCCAAGTCGACCGTCAATCGATTATCTCCGGTCTTGGAAATGACACGGGTAAGCAAGAGAGCTGCATAGCGGAAGCCATCCATGTCGGGGTAGTCCTGGCAATAGTTGTAATCGGACAATACACATGTGCCAGGTGAAAGCTCGATTGGCACCGACGTTTGCGACTGTAGCTCAGCGAAGACCGGAAACGTCGGCGTGCCACCGCACACAATCTTCGGCACTTCATAGTGCAAGTTCGCGAGGGTGGAAATCAGGGCAGTGACGGGGCGCATCAATTCTGTTACGGCTTCGTCTCGATCCCTGCGGCTGGGCTGGTGATTCTGGCCGTCGTACACGTGCAAGCCCGCAAAACGTAATCCGGGAGCAGCAGCTATCTGTTCAACCAAGTCGACCGCCGCGTCGCCAGGAGTGATTCCGGTGCGATGCATGCCCGTGTCAATGTCCAACAAAACATCCAAGTCGCCTTGAGAAAAGTGCTGTTCTAGTTGTTCCAAGCCGGCAGGGCTGTCGACTACGGTCGAGAATCGCGTCGTGGGAAAGGCCTCGATCAACTCAGCGAGGCGTGGCAGATTGGGGCCAATTTGCGGATAAGCGAGCAACACGTCGGGCACCTGGCAGGTCGCCAGCATTGAAGCTTCAGCCAAGGTAGCGCACTTGTGTTTGGTGACTCCAGCCTCACTTGCCAACTGTACAATCTCTGCCGTCTTGTGCGTCTTGACGTGAGGCCGCAAGCGCGCGACATCTCCCGCAATTCGAATAGCTTCGGCTAAGTTTTCGCGGATCACTTGTGGATAGACCAGCAAGCATGGCGTCAACAGGCTCGCCGCGTCTTCGGCAGCGAGTTCATAATCGGAATTCGAATTCATGGTGGGTTACTCGCTGGCCAAGCTGACGCAAACGAGTTCTTTATCGTTGCGAGCGAACATGCATTTATTGGCGAAGGCCGGGTGACTCCAGACTACTGGCCGCCCAAAACAGTCGCCGGTTGGCTCTAATATAGGAGCACCGGCAGATGCCCGGTAACCATCGCTGGACATCGTGACGAATTTCAACTCGCCTTGCTCATTGAACAGGATGTACTGCTCATGATTCTTCACAACAAACGCCGTGCCATGGGAAGCGCGACGATCACCTCCCGTAGTCAATTCGAAGGTCTTCCACAATTGGCGTCCATCTTGCGCAGCGACGGCGATGAATTCACCGGTTCCACAATCGGCACCAAACAGCGTCGATCCCACAAAAGAGGTGTGCTGTTGGCACCGTAGATTCCCAATTTGGGTTTGCCGGTCCACAGCGTTTCGGATGGCTTGCCTCGGTCATCCAATTGGATCATGGCTGCCGTTTCTCCAATCCCGCAGGCATAGAGCAGATCGCCACTGCGTTGAGGTGCGGCAATTGACATCCCATATCGTGGCTTGAGCGGATAGTCCCAGTAGACTTTGCCGGTGTCCAATTCCAGGGCGTGTAACGCATCGGCGTCCCAAACGATGAGTCGATCTTTCTCGCCTAACTTTTGAATTGTTGGTGGACAATAGCCAATCTCCGAGGCCGAGAGCGCTCTCCAAACTTCCTCGCCGGTAAGCTTGTTCAATGCAACCACTACGCTACCTGGGCCACCGGCCAAACAATAGAGATACTTACCATGCACCAATGGATGCGCGGCGTGTCCCCAAATGGGCGATTCCGACTTGTACTCTTCCGCTAATTGTTTGCGCCATATCAATTCGCCATCTTTAACCTGATAGCATGCCAAATCGCCCTCAGCGCCGAGGGCATACACGTAAGCTCCGTCGACCGTTGGTGTCGCGCGCGGTCCGTTGGCATAAGACAAATGGTAAGGCCGCTCATACTCTTTTTTCCACAGGAGATCTCCAGTCTTGGCGTCAAAAGCCAGGATGCGTTCCTGTCCAGTCATCGCATCGCGACCGCCAGGATTGTTGGTACTGGTGCCACTCGTAGCCACGTAGTCTGTCAAGAACACGCGACCATCGGCGACAGCCGGCCCAGAGTAACCACCACTCACGGGAACCCGCCAAAGTGTTTTTAATCCTTCTGCGGGAACATCCTGTAAGAGTCCCGTCTCTTGGTACTCGCCATTGCGTTGCGGGCCCATCCATTGCGGCCAGTCATCGGCCCTGGCCGCGAGTGAGGCAGCCATTAAATGGACGGCTAGGCATATTGCAAATCGTACAATTCGAGTTGACATAGCTCTTTCCGGAATGGGTTTGGTGTAGTGCTAGGTTTTCAGACGCGATTGCGACGCCTGTTCAAGGGATTTCAAAGCGTTGTCGATGGCTTGGGTTTCATCGGGCGACAACGAACTTTGAGAACTGAAACGCAGGCGATAGTATAAGCTGGTTAGCATGCGCAAGGGTTCGGCGATGGTTGGAGTTGGTTGGCTATCGCTACCGAGTGATGTAGCGGCGGCTGCAGTAAATTCCAACGGGGTCTGGGATTCGGCTCGTTGTAGGCCTTGCCGATGCAACAGCTCGAGGCAGCGCGCGAAGAAAACCTCTTTGACTTGTTGCGGCCCACGGCGAGCGAGTCCAAGGCGTTTGGCGAGATTGGGTGCCCAGCGCGGCAGGATGATGGCCAATCGCCAAGCGGCGATGCCGAAACCGCCCAGTCCGAATACGATGAAGGCAATCGGCCAGGCAATTTCGATTCGCCCGCGTTCTTCTAACAAGCGCCCCGATTGCAGAGCAGCAATGAATTGCTTAAAGCGATCAATCATATTCTTATAAGCATTCTCGCCATCCTCAGAGACGGGCGCATAAATGCTGTTTTCGCCGCTCAACTTTTGTCCGTCAACAACATAGTCTTTCCAAAGCTTCTGAGCATAGTCCATCGCCTGACCCCGCTGCTCGACGATTTCTGGCGTTCCGCCCTCCGAATCTGGAGTCGAATCAAACCGGACCCAATACTCCTGTTGTGGGTCGTTCGTCAACCATCTCTCGAGTTCAGTGCCCAGCAGTTGCTCGCGCGTAAACAGGCCTTCGACCCAAGTGTGTGCATCACTTTGGTGAACTACGAAATAGCCAAAGCGATTGAATTCGATGGGACGATAGCCGCCAACGATGCGAGACGGTATGCCGGACTTGCGCAGCATGGCGACCATAGCTGCGGCAAAGTACTGACAATGTCCCTGTCGTTGATTGACGATAAAATCTTCGATCGGATCCAAGGCTGGATCGGCTGGTGGTCGCAAATCGAGGCTATAGGAAAAATCGCCGGAGTAGATAAAGCGATTTTCGAAGGCCTTGGCGACTTGGTAGAGGTCAGTTTCCGCACATTCAGCATCGCGGAGTATTTCTTGTCGATACGGTTCCGCCGCCTCAAAGCGAATCACTGGTTTCACCAGCATTTCGCGAATTTGCTTTTCGTACGTCCGCGGCAAGTAAGCTGGTAAGATACGGAGCTGCTGCTGATTTGCAAAACCGCTCGATCCGATTTCGTAAATCAGCGATTTCCCCAGTGTTGTCGCATCTGCATCAAAGGAGCCCAGCACCATTTTGTAGTCGTCGTAGAGCAAGTTCGCCACCTGACGTCTTCTAGACGCAAAGGCAGGGGGCAAAGTGTACAAGGTCCTAGCAAACTCGCGCCGAATGTCAATTTCTGCGATGACATGGTCTTGACCTAACGCAGCAAATCCTTCGTTCGGCTTGAGGGGTTCAAGCTTGGGGTAGTAGGGGCGTTCTGCACTGGATTGCCACCAGTACGTGCCAACTCCTCGCGTTCTTAACACGTACTGGTCGTATACTCTCGCTCGCAAGTACGGCGGTTCTGTAAGCGTGTATGGCTTGTGATTTAGGGTAGAAAACGAAACACGCATGACTGGCGTGGTATCCTGCAGCAGTCGCCCAAATACGCCCATGCGCAGTTCCGATGGCAGGCCCGTCCTGGGTTCCATCCCTACGCTAGTCCGCAAGACGCCAGTACTGGTTCGAGGCAGCAGATAGAAGAAAATTGCCGCGAAAAAAATGGCCCCCATGCCAATTGGCAAAGTCTGCAGAGCGCGGCGTACTGGACGGCTAGCTTGCACATCGGCTGCCGGGCAGAAAATGCTCGTCACAATCGATTGCTTGCTGGCGTTGCCAAACATGGGCTTTACAAATCGCTTGTAGATTATCTCGACTAGCAATGGAACTGGATCGTCAATGGACGGATCAATAGCTGCCAGCGTTGCATAGCGAGAAAACAAGAAAAGCGACGAGACCCACAAGAGCATGATGGGAGTCAACAGAATCCCGAACAACAAATTGTCATTGATGAGGGCAGCGACGATCATCTCCAGCAACAGGAAAATTGCCAGTTGCTCGTAGACCCGCAGATTCTTGCGTTGCAAGAATAGCACGCACTCGGGATAGATCAGCAAGCCAGCTACGGCTGCCAATTGTCCGGTTTCAGACTGAATCACGAACACGCTATAGATGTAACTAGCCACGGCGATGCAGGTGGCCAGTGTCATGCCAAAGTAGCTGCCGATGCGCCCTAGTTCAAACCACTCCAATTTGTCGACTAACAGGTAGCCCGCAACGCTGACAACGAAGACGAGCAGAGGTAGAAAGAACGTACCGCTTCCACTGGCCACGAGCATCGCAGTTAAGCAGGCGAGTAGCACGAAGTGCAGCGACAGCGTATGTCGCAGCCGTTTAACGCGTTCAATATCCATCTAGCTGCCTGCTCACCGAAACTTCTGACTGGCCTCAACGGCCATTACGTCGCAGCGTTCATTCTCGGGGTGGCCACTGTGGCCTTTGACGTGGTGAAAGCTCAATTGGTGCTTGGCGATCAGTTTATCTAACTGTTGCCAAAGTTCGACGTTCTTGATGGGTTTCTGGCGTCCCCCCTCCATGCGTACCCAGCCTTTCTTCTTCCAACCGGGCATCCATGATTGTAAGCCCTGGAGCACATACTTGCTGTCGGAATAGAGGCTGACCCGGCAGCTTTTTTTGAGCGAGCGCAGGCCCTCGATCACGGCTTGCAATTCCATCCGATTATTGGTGGTCTCGGAATCGCCCCCAGAACCAGTCAATTCCTTGCGGGTCTTGGCGTCGCGCAGGATAAATGCCCAACCACCGGGTCCGGGATTCCTGCTGCATGCGCCATCGGTAAACAAAGTCACTTGGCGGAGTGCGACCGAATCAGCGGCTGCGGCATCTACAGGCTGTTTGTCCTTCTCAGTGGACTGCGATTCAGAATCCGTCATGGGCGACTTTCGAACTAAAAAGGGCACTCTTCGCTCAGCCGCGTAACGCGGCGTCGAGGTCGGCGATGAGATCTTCTGGATCCTCCAGGCCGACAGATATCCTAACCAGTCCATCGGTGATACCAGCTGCCTGACGAGCTTGGGCATCGTAGCTGGCATGCGACATCGAAGCGGGCTGCTCAATCAATGACTCGACTGCCCCCAAGCTAACCGCCAAGTGGAAGAGCTTCGTTGACTTGACCAAGCGTTTGGTGTTTTCGAAATCACCGCGTGCTTCGAATGTGATCATCGCTCCAAAACCGTTCTGCAGCAAATCGACAGCCCGCGCGTGATGTGGGTGTGAGGTCAGGCCAGGATAGAGAACCCGCGAAACTTGTGGATGCCCTTCTAGAAACCGTGCAATCTGCATGGCAGACCGACTCTGTTCACGGACTCGCAAATCCAGCGTCTTCAAGCCGCGAGCTAGTAGAAAAGAATCAAAGGCGGAGAGCACCGCTCCCGTGGCATTTTGCAAATAATACAAGCGATCGAGCACTGCCTGCTCCCGCGCAACTAGCACACCAGCCAAGCAATCGCTATGCCCGGCCAAGTACTTGGTGCCTGAGTGCATAACGATGTCAGCGCCGTGCTCCAGCGGTCGTAACAAGGCGGGGGTAGCAAAAGTATTGTCGACGGCGACCAACAGCTGGTGGTGATGCGCGACTTCGATCAGCTGCGGCAGATCGGGAATCGTCAAGCAAGGATTGCCAATTCCCTCGAGCCATAGCATTTTCGTTTCGGGGCGCACCGCCGCAGCGATCGCACTCGGATTCTCCAAATCCACCAAGCTGACTTCGACGCCAGCCGCCGAGCAGACGTTGTGAAACAACCTATAGCTGCCACCGTAAATGTCCATGCCAGCAATTAGATGCTGACCGGACTTGAGCAACATCACGACGCAATGTGTGGCTGCCATGCCAGATGCAAAAGCCAAAGCGCCGATACCGCCATCGAGCGATGCCAGTGTGTCTTGTACGGCGGATCGGGTGGGGTTACCGCTACGCGAGTAATCGAATTTGCCCCATTCTCCAGCGCCAGCTTGTACAAATGTGCTAGCCAGGTGGATGGGCTGAACTACTGCGCCCGTTTGAGGATCTGGCTGGTTGCCGACATGGATAGCTCGCGTACGAAACTTGTGTGGCCCTGGATTCATGCTTCGAGTGCTTGTTGTAAGTCGTTAATCAAGTCCTGTACATTCTCGATGCCACAAGCCATCCGAATCATATTATCGGGGATGCCAAACTTCTTGCGATTCTCTGGCGTTTGGCTGAAGTAGCTCATGACGAGCGGTTGTTCAATCAACGACTCAACGCCGCCCAGACTGGGACCAATCCGTGGGATTTTGACGCTGTCAATGACATTTGCGGTTTGGCGCCAATCGGCGTCTTTTACGAGGAACGTAATCAATCCACCAAAACCCCGCATCGTCTGCTTGGCAATATCATGTGAGGGATGGCTGGGCAGGCCAGGGTAGTAGACGTGTTCAACACGTGGATGGGAAGCGAGAAACTCGGCGATGGCCTGTCCGTTTTCATTGTGTCGCTGCATGCGCAGTTCGAAAGTTTTTAAGCCACGTTGAAGCAAGTACAGATTGTGCGGCGAATTAACGCCGCCCATGATTCCGCGCAGGTCGCGCACGCTTTCTAGTTGAGCTTCGGAGCCAATGATTACGCCAGCCAGCAAATCGTTGTGTCCTCCCAAGTACTTGGTGGCCGAGTGCAGTACGTAATCGACGCCAAAGCTAAGTGGTTGAATATTGTAAGGTGTGGCGAGGGTTGCATCGATCAGTGTTTCGACTTCATGGGCTTTTCCCAAAGCGACAAACTGCTCCAAGTCGATGCACGTCAGGTGTGGGTTGGTTGGCGATTCGCTGACGAGCATCTTGGTGCGTTCATTGATCGCTGCCTCCATCGCTGCAAAGTCACCTGTGGGGACTTGATGAGTCTTCACACCGAAACGGGCTAAGTGCTTGAAGCAAAACTCACGGCTGCGGTGATAACACTGATCGAAAAATACAATCTCGTCACCCGCGCTTAGCTTGGCCATCAGTAAACCGACGATGGCTGCCATACCGCTAGAGTAAACCACGGCCGCTTCGCCACCGTCGAGCGCGGCTAGTTTCCTTTCGACCACTTTTTCATTGGGGTTACCGTATCGACCGTACTCCTCGCGCGGTTCTTTGTTCTCAATAAAGTCGATGATTGACTGAGAATCTTGAAACGTAAAAGTCGAACTGCAGACGATCGAGTCGGTGATGGCGTCCGATGGTTTGGATCGCGATTCGCCGCCATGCACGCTAATGGTTGATTGACCTGCGCCGCGGATGATCTGCTGTGCATGGTCCGCACTAGCGGAATCGTCTTTGAGTCGTTGTGAAGTAGCGTTGTTATTGTCAGATGGTTGCATTGCCGTGGCGGTACTCATCAGCTAAACCGTGTCCCTTGGTTTGGAAAACGATACGTGTGGTTTTTCGATGCCGTGGAAACTACAACAAAAAAGCCGCAGTTCCTGTGTCTGGGAATGCGGCACGCATGTGGCTTGAATTGGAGAAGTTTCTTGGGCTGGCTAACATCCCAAACAATCTTCAGTAGCTCTTTAGCAGTTTAGGCTGCAATCGGCCGCAAATCCCTGATGACACATAAGAGTCTAACCCGCGGAATGCCCGTGGACAACACGCCAATAGTCGCACACAGGCCAATATCCGCTGGAAACCCGACGGACCCTCGCCGTATGTGCTTTCATCCGCAAAGTTTTCCCAATCGATTAGAAAGCTCTAGCGGCAGGCAGACGTACCTGTCCGAGGCGTATGCGTTGAGCGTTTTGGGATCGTTTGGCTAGTATGGAGGCTCGACTGCGTGGTTTGGTTGAGTCTGGGACGGACTTGGCTGTTTGAGACCAGACGCGAGCAGTCCACTAGAAGACTTCGATACTCTTGATCGATGCCTTGCCCTGGCGACTAGCGGCGGACAAGCAGCGGATGGCAGGTTCGATAAGCTGCTCAGGTGCAAAGTTCGACGACGGTGCCGAAGTTGCAGCAATGCCGACGTGGAATCGAGCGGGCACATGGACTTTCGCCAAACTCATCTCACTCACTTCTTCCACCCGCTTGCCCGTTAAGACTTCAATCAACCCTTGGCGGAGAATTGATGTCATTTGATTGCGTTCCAAATCAAGGATGCACAGTATCAGTTCGCCTTCGGACGTTAGGAACGCGTAGGGATCCACCACCTCAGGATGATCAGCCAGCCAATTGACTAGTTTTTGTTGCCAAAGTGTCAGGCCGTTGTCGCGTTTGCCACACACATCACCACGATCTGTTTCGTCTTCTGGGTGAACGACGATGTGCGCGAGGCAAATCGTGCGGTCCTCTGCTCGGCAGCTTCCAATCTGCCGCTTCAGTACATTCACGAATACTGGATCGTTATGTGAGCGGATCTCAGCTATGATGACCTTCGGAAGCACGGGAACTGGACCGGAATCTGTTGGCCGGACTACGTTCTCCAATTGTTCTTGCCGACGAAACATCTTTTCGACGGACTGGGAAATTTCATCGAGTTGATTTTCAATCGAGCTGTTTGCAGAAGCTGACGCGTTTGATAATTCGCTACCGAGCAAGTCATCCAACCCGGCTTGATGGACGGCTGTCGCTGGGTCGCTGGCGGCAGCGCCATTGCCCGGATTTTCATTCGGCAAGTTGCTCAACAGATGTGCCAGCGAATTCCAATGGTCCGCGATGCTACTCCATGGTACTGGAGTATCGATCCATGATCTGGGAAGCACCATCTCTGATTTCTTGGAAATTAACTCGCCTGCCAACTTCCACAGTAAATCTGGTGCTGCCCACTCGGGGGCCTTACTCTTGTAGTCGGAATGTCCGCTGCGCAGCTGCTGGCAGGCTTCGATGCTGAGAGTGCCGCTAGCGGAATCAAATTCGCCGATCAGATGCAGGGTTTGTTGCCCCAATTCTTCCAAACCAATCCCCAGTTGTTCTTGCATGATTTCGACTGGATTGGAGTTTCGATGGAAGCCGGCTTCCAGTAGATCATGAAAATCGTCGTTGGCGACAGAACTTAGTTCATCACAGAGTTCAAGCAGCAGCAGTGTCTCTGTCAGTCGCGCGCGAGCTTGCTGAAAGCCTTCCTTTAGCTTCCCCGTTGCCAACGTACGATAGAGCGGCAGTAAGCTCGTGGCCAGAAGTCGAACCGAGCATCCACGTCCACGACTGAAATGCGTTTGCGCGATATGCAAGCAGATCGAAGCCAACCAAGCTGGCGCGTACCTAGCTTCTTTGACTTCCCACGCGGCGGCATCCTCCAACATAGGCGCGATAATCTCGTCCATGGAACCTTGAATCGCGGCGTGCGCAGTTTGATTGTCGTTTGGCGGAGGGGATTTGTGAGCGGTTGGTTCACTCAGCCACAGCCAGAAATCGCTTGCACCGCTTGCACCGCTTGACCGGATCAACCGAACTGCCAAAGCGGCCTCGGCACTCAACAACAGTTTCATTTTGTTGCGTTCGATTTCTTGGGCTAGTTGTTTCATAAGAACAATCTCTGTTGCTACTGTGCGAAAGACGAGGTTTTTCCGTAGCCGTTCACGAACTTAGAAGTCGACAGGCAAGGGTCGGGAGTTTTTTCAGCAGCGCCGCCAGCGATGAGATGCCGCTGATAGGAACAGGTGGTTGCTAATGGGTTAAGCAATTTAGACTGAAAAGACTCCCGACCCTGTCACATACGCCTCTGAAATCTAGGTCACGCCGACGACCTTGTTGGCTACGATGCAGCATGAATGTCTCTTCCCTGCCAGCGGGGTGCGATTATGCCGGATATATGGGCGGTTAGGCATGCTCCACGGCTCTTCGGGCGGGTGGGCGAAGCAGAACACAAATCTCGGCCCTCAAGGATGTCAGGGCTGCTGGGCCGCTGATGCCCTGAGAATCGTAAGCCGACGCAGTCAGTTACGATGGCAATTCGAGGGTCATATTGCCGTAAATCGCCAGTGGTGTTAAGTTTAGGGCTTGTGCGTCCTGAGTTAATACGGTTTTTGGCGAAGTGCCTGCCGGCTCGGTGATGCGTGTCACTTTATTTTGGGTTCCTCCCCCGACACTCCCTCTGGGTTTAGATCATCTACTTTATCGAGGGCTGGGAGCGATCATGCACCCTCCCAAAGAGTGCTAGAACCGGAGAAACTCCAGCGGTGTGTTACCGGTCTGCGAGTTGGCGGTGTAATGGTGAGGAGGTTTTTCTAGGACAAGTATGGTCAATCGCAACCTTATTCGCTCACTCGAAGACGATTCAATGTCAGCCCAGATCGATTCTGTGCTGCCCTACGAGGAGTTGGACGATCTCATTCTCCAAACACTCGAGGACCTCAACGATGCCTTTGACGTCAATCAAATCGTCGACGGCAAAATCGTGGAAGTCAATGGAGAGTACGTCGTTATCGATGTTGGCTTCAAGAGCGAAGGTGCAATCAATGTAAATGAATGGGACGAAACGGAAGAGCCACCGGCTGTCGGTCAAACCGTCAAGGTATTGATCGAAGAGATGGAAGACGCTCTTGGTCCCGCAAATGATATCCACGGCATGATCTCGCTGAGCAAACGCAAAGCGGAAAAGATCTTGGAGTGGGAAAAGATGATGTCCGAGGTCTCCGAAGGCCAGGTTGTCACCGGTACCGTAACCCGCAAGATCAAAGGCGGTTTGCTGGTCGATATCGGGGTCAATGTTTTCTTGCCAGCTAGCCAAGTGGACATCCGTCGCCCGAACGACATCGCCGACTATATCGGTCGCGTCGTGCAGTGCGAAGTTCTCAAGATTGACGAGACCCGCCGCAACATCGTCGTCAGTCGTCGTTCGCTGATCGAGAAGCAACGCGAAGAGGACCGCGATCACCTGCTCGGCGAACTGGAAGTCGGCCAACTCCGCAATGGTATTGTCAAGAACATCGCCGACTTCGGTGCCTTCGTCGACCTGGGCGGTATCGATGGCTTGCTGCACATCACCGACATGAGTTGGGAACGCAGTGGTCATCCCTCCGAAATGGTGTCCATCGATCAGGAGATCGAGGTCAAAGTTCTGCAAATCGACCGCGAAAAGCAGAAGATTGCACTCGGTTTGAAGCAAAAGCAAAACAATCCGTGGGATACGATCGAAGAGAAGTATCCGGTTGGCACGACCGTCAAGGGCGAAGTCGTGAATGTGATGAGCTACGGTGCGTTCGTCAAGCTCGAACCTGGAATCGAAGGCCTGGTACACATCAGCGAAATGTCTTGGACTCGTCGTATCAATCATCCTAATGAATTGGTTCAGACGGGTGACGAAATCGACGTCAAGATTCTGGGTGTCGATCAAGCTGGCCAACAGCTTTCGTTGGGCATGAAGCAAACGGTGGCCAATCCATGGGACGAAGTCATGGAGAAGTATCCTGAGGGTAGTGCCGTAACGGGCAAGGTCAGGAACTTGACGAACTACGGTGCCTTTATCGAATTGGAGCAAGGCATTGATGGCCTGCTGCACGTGTCCGACATGTCCTGGACACGCAAGGTGAGCCATCCGAGCGAAGTTGTTGAGAAAGGCCAAGAAATCCACTGCCGCGTGTTGTCGGTCGACCAGGACCGTCGCCGTATCGCCTTGGGGCTAAAGCAACTGGATGACGATCCTTGGGCAACCAGCATTCCAGACAAGTACCAGCCAGGACAGCTTGTCAAAGGCAAGGTGACGAAGATCACGAACTTTGGTGTCTTTATCGGACTCGAAGACGGACTCGAAGGCTTGTTGCACATTTCAGAACTATCGGACGACAAGGTCGAGAATCCCGAAGAGCTGGTCAAGGTTGGCGATGAACTGGAAGTAAAGGTTCTGCGAGTCGACACGGACGAACGCAAGATTGGACTTTCTCGCAAGCGTGTTGACTGGGCTGAGGAACAAGAAGAAGCGGCAGCCAAAGAGGAAGCTCGACAGCAGCAAATTGCGGACGCCAAAGCACCTCAGGATTTGAAGGGTGGTCTTGGCTCCGATGGACCGTTGATTGCTCCCCCAACGGTGTCCGAAGCACCGGCGGAAGAACCTGCCAGCGACGAATAAGTCCACAGTTTGACGACGAACTCGATCGTCGTTCGACTCGCTTCAAAACTCACCCAACACCGCTCCCAGGAGCGGTGTTTTTCTTTTTGGACTGCTCCTTTTTGGACTGCTCCTTTTGGACTGCTCCGACTTGTCGGAGCTTTCCTATCTTTTCTTTTTGGACTGCTCCGACCTGCCTGAGCTTTCCTATCTTTTCTTTTTGGACTGCTCCGACCTGCCTGAGCTTTCCTTTCTTTTCCTTTTGGACTGCTCCGACCTGCCTGAGCTTTCCACCTTTTCTTTTTGGACTGCTCCGACTTGTCGGAGCTTTCCTACTTATCTTTGGGCTACTGAGCGTTTATAGGTCGGAGCTTTCGCATGATGCAGACACCTGCGCAAAACGCAAGCTTCCGCAGGACTTCTCACAATTTGGCGCTGCGTTCTACCAAGTGTGGTAGTCAGTTTGTCGCGGCGGGGTAATACTATCTTAAACTTGGACTGTTGCGCTGGCATATTTCCGATGCTAGACGGGTAACAGCCATCTGTGTGTTCCATTCGTCATTTCCGTCGGTACGGACCCGACCGAAGCCGGTGAGTTTGAATGAACAGTTATAGCCTTGACTATATTGATGACTTATACGTCCAATACGTGCGAGATCCAGCGAGCGTTTCCCCTGGCTGGCGCAAGTATTTTGAAGAATTCTCGCTAGTAAACCAGTCCGTCCTTGGCGATATTCGCGATAGCTCGTTGGCGAGTGACGGCAACGGTCGTGTGGCGTTAGCAACGACAGACGACGAGCCCAACGCACAGGCATGCCAATTCAGGACGAGGCGTTGTGGTTGGCGCAGATGCAAGATCGGGTCGACAACTTGGTACGCAGTATCGAGTCCGCGGTCATTTGATGGCCGAAGCTGGATCCGTTAAGCTGCCCCGAAAAGTAGGCGCCGGAACTGGATCAGAAAACTACGGACTGAACGACGAGGATATGACGCGTGCTTTTACGTGTCCCAACAGGAATACGTCAACGGTCGCACGCTCGGTGATATCGCCAAAGTTGCCGAAACACCTATTGTCGCAGCATCGGTGCGCGGTTCATGCACATCGACAATCGCACCATACGCGACTGGTTACAGCGTCGCATGGAGTCATGTGAGAACCGTCTAGAGCTATCTCGCGAAGTCCGTGCGAATCTATACGCGACTGGCAGATGCGGCGATATTCGAGGAGTTTGTGCGCCGTAAGTTTGTAGGTGCGAAAACATTCTCACTCGAAGGTGCTGAGAGTCTGATTCCGCTCTGGATTTGGCCCTGGAGAAGGCTGGCCAGCATCATGTCGAGGGTGTAATACTTGCCATGGCTCATCGCGGGCGACTGAATGTTTTGGCGAATATTCTAGGCAAGCGTGCCCAGAGCATTTTCTGGTCGTTCAATGATCCGCGGCCAGACATGCATCGCGGGCTGGCGATGTGCGATACCATTTGGGCTACAGTTCAGACTGGACAACGTCGACGGGAGCCAAGGTACATATCTCATTGTGCTTTAATCCCAGTCACCTTGAATTTGTCAACACGGTGGCTCAAGGTCGTTGCCGCGCCAAACAGGATCGCGTCGGCGATGATCGTCACTCGAAGTTTATGACGATTCTGATTCATGGCGATGCGGCGTTTGCTGGCGAAGGCATCGTCCAAGAAACGCTCAACATGAGTGAGCTCAAGGGGTATACCACGGGTGGTACACTGCACGTCATTCTCAACAATCAAGTTGGATTTACGACCGAGCCGGACGAGTCGCGATCGTGTACCTACGCGACGGACGTGGCCAAGATGCTGCAGATTCCTATCTTTCATGTCAACGGTGAAGACCCAGAAGCTGTCGCTCAAGTTGTGAACTTGGCCATGGACTTCCGACGCGAATTCAAACGCGATGTGGTAATCGACATGTACGCCTATCGCCGCTGGGGACACAACGAAGGCGACGAGCCACGGTATACACAACCGTTGATGTACAACGCCATCGACGAGCGAAAGAGCGTGCGCGAAAGCTATCTAAAACGGCTGCTCAAAATGGGCGAGATTGCGCGAGCGGAAGCAGATGCCATTGCCGAAGTGCGACAAGCCAAACTCGAACGCGAATTCGAACTGACACAGCAGGAGGAATATGTCTCTGATTTGCAGACGATGGGCGGCCATTGGGAAGGCTATTATGGCGGTGTCGAACCAGAAAACGACATTCCAGAAACATCCCTGTCGATAGAGCGAGCTCAGCAATTGCTGCATGCCCTAGCGGATGTGCCCGCTTCATTTAACCTCAATCGCAAACTCAAGCGTTTCATGGAATTGCGAAAAGAGATGGCAGAAGGTGCCAGGCCGCTAGATTGGGCCTCGGCAGAAGCACTCGCTGCCGGTAGCCTGCTGGTTGAAGGGCATCCAGTTCGTTTGAGTGGCCAGGACGTTGAGCGTGGTACGTTCAGCCAACGGCACTCGGTGCTGCACGACACCCAAACCGGCGAAAAATATGTGCCGATGCGAACGTTGAGCGACGACCAAGCACGGCTCGACATCATCAATAGTCCACTCTGCGAAGCGGGCGTGCTCGGCTTCGAATACGGCTACTCGCTCGATTGCCCCGAAGGCCTTGTCGTCTGGGAAGCTCAGTTCGGTGATTTCTGGAATGTCGCCCAAGTGATCGTCGACCAGTTTATCACCAGCGCGGAGGACAAGTGGGGGCGTCTGAGCCATTTGACGCTCTTGCTTCCCCATGGATTCGAGGGTGCCGGACCGGAGCACTGCTCGGCCCGTTTGGAGCGATTTCTGCTATTGACTGCCGAAGACAATATTCAAGTTACTCAGCCGTCCACACCAGCCCAGTATTTCCACTTGCTGCGTCGGCAGGCCAAACGCCTGTGGAGTAAACCGCTGGTAGTGCTGACGCCCAAGAGCTTGTTGCGAAATCCGGCGGTCGTTTCACCTTTGGAAGATCTTTCCACAGGTACTTTCAGAAAAATCCTGGCCGATGTGCGGCCCTCGCAGGCCGGTACTGAACGAGTCCTGCTCTGTAGCGGCAAAATCTACTACGAACTCGTCGAAAAACGCGACGAGTTGAAAGCAAATGTTGCGATTGTGCGCATCGAACAGTTTTACCCGCTACTTGAATCTGTCTTGCTAGACGCGATGAAACCCTACACGCCAGGCACAGATGTAGTATGGGTTCAAGAGGAACCCACCAACATGGGAGCCTGGACATTCATGAAAATGCGATTCGGTGATTGCCTAGCCGATTGTCAATTTAAACTAAGGCGGATTTCCCGCGTTGAATCCGCTAGCCCTTCCACCGGCTCGGCTAGTGCACATCAATTGGAACAACGTGAATTGATCGATGAAGCTTTTGCTGGATTGGAGAATTAATTAGATGTTGGAAGTAAAAGTACCGTCGGTTGGAGAGTCCATTTCCGAAGTGCAAATCGGACAGTGGCTTAAGAGCGAAGGCGAGTGGGTGGCTCAAGATGAAAATATTGTCGACTTAGAAACCGAAAAAGCCTCCGTACAGGTGCCAGCACCCCAGGCGGGAATTATTCGCAACGTCCGCAAGCAAGTCGAAGAGTTTGCCATGGTCGGTGACGTCATCTGTGAATTGGAACCAGCCGAACAACCGGTCGGTGGTGACGCATCCGCGGAATCCGACCCGCAGGCGGGCAACGGTCGTTCAAGCGACGCAGCGCCGCGCGTCATGCCAAGCGCACAGCGTCTGATGGAAGAGAACGGATTGCAGCCTGCCGATGTAAAGGCCTCGGGGCCCGGTGGCAGAATTCTAAAGGAAGATGTACTGGCTACGACGAGCAAAACGCAACAACCCGCGCATCAACCGCCTCCCGCGCAGAAACCGAAATCCGCGCCTGTCTTGCAATCCACGGCCTTGATCGAGGGTAACGAGATGGGGTCGGTGAGTCGTATGGAGGAAGTCAAACCGCTAAGTATGATTCGCCGCACCATCGCGGCTCGGTTGGTTCAAGCTCAGCAGACCGCCGCCTTGTTGACGACATTCAACGAAGTCAACATGAAACCGATTATGGACTTGCGGAAAAAATATCGCGATGCATTCCAAGAACGCCACGGCGTAAAACTGGGCTTCATGTCGTTCTTCGCCAAAGCCAGCGTCGAAGCCCTGCGGCGCTTTCCAACGGTCAACGCCGAAATTCGTGACAACAGTATTGTCTACCGCCATTACAACGACATTGGAATTGCGATTGGGGGCGGCAAGGGGTTGGTGGTGCCGGTGCTGCGAAATGTCGAACACATGAGTTTTGCCGAGGTCGAACGCACCATTAGCGAATTCGCCAGTAAAGCCATGGAGAATCGCTTGATGCCTGATGACCTGGAAGGCGGCACGTTTACCATTAGCAACGGCGGCGTTTACGGATCGATGCTTAGCACTCCAATCGTCAATCCGCCACAGAGCGCCATCCTCGGCTTGCATGCCATTCAAGAGCGTCCCATGGCGGTTGACGGCCAAGTCGTCGTGCTACCCATGATGTACTTGGCATTGACCTACGATCACCGCATCATCGACGGCCGCGAGGCAGTCAGTTTTCTAAAAACGATTAAAGAGGTCTGCGAAGATCCAACCCGATTGTTCTTAGAAGTGTAAGTCCTCTGCCATAGATTTATGACGGTTGTGGTGTTTGTTTTGACTGCCCCTGAGGCTGTTTCACAGGCTACGTCCGAGGAATAACCCCTTGGCACCATGTACATCAACCAGAAGGTCATTTCGTGACTTCGGAGAATCCAGGAGAGACGCCCCACGTCGTATGGCATGACCATGCAGTCCAACGCGCTGAACGCGAGCAATTAAACCAACACCGCGGCTGCGTAGTTTGGTTTACTGGCCTGAGTGGTTCAGGAAAGAGTACGGTTGCGAACACCGTCGATGCCAAGCTACATCAACAAGGTGCGCATACGTTCTTGCTGGACGGTGACAACATCCGGCATGGACTCTGTTCAGGAACTAACCTGCTGGAGCAGAAGCACAGCATTGAATTTGCGCAGCGATTCGGGCTGGGATTTGGACCGCTGGATCGCGAAGAGAATATCCGACGAATCGGTTGTGTGGCTCAGTTGATGGTCTCGGCAGGGCTGATTACCCTGACCGCCTTTGTCAGCCCCTATCGTCGCGATCGGCAACTGGTTCGCGAATGGGTAGAGCAGCATGGAGCAATCGGAGATTTCATCGAAGTCTTCGTCGACGCGCCCTTGGAGGTTTGCGAATCACGCGACCCCAAGGGACTCTATAAGCTTGCTCGGGCTGGTAAAATCCCAAACTTTACGGGCATCAGCGATCCCTACGAAACTCCCGAATCGCCTGAAATACATCTTGCCGCCGGTGAAAAATCTCCCGCAGTCCTTGCCGACGAGGTCATCTCGGCTCTGCACCTACGCGGCGTACTGACCGTTTCGACCGGGCACTGAAAAGACTCCCGACCCACTCCCGCCCCTTTCCTGTCGCCCCTGCGCCACATTCAGCGGCGCAATCGTCAGATTCCGCAACGACTTCTCAAGTTCCTTAACTAGAACAGTCGCTGGGTGCCAGCACTGCCCAAACTGTGGGTTACGCTTCTGTGGCAATTTTACGCTCGGTAGTACGTCTTAAGATGCCGGTGTAGCACAGTCTCAGGTCCGCGGAGTTTGAAAAATGGAATCGGCTCACCTAAAGGAACTGATGGACCTGGAGTCCGAGTATTGGTGGCACGTCGCCAAACACAATTTAGCCAACTCATTACTTCGGCGCTATGCTGCGCCGCATTCTAGTGTTGTCGAAGGCGGAATAGGCGCAGGAGGCAATCTTCTGTCTTGGAAGGCGCAAGGCTACCAGGTGTTCGGCTTGGACATCATGCCTGAGTCCATTGCCTATGCCCGCAGTCGCGGCCTAGAGAACGTCTATGAACACGACTTACATGAACCATGGCCTATTGCAAGCCAATCGGCCCAGGCGGTGGTGATGCTAGACGTATTAGAGCACTTGCGAGATCCGGTCCAAGCGCTACGCCGCGCGGCCGATGTGCTGGATACGGACGGAAAGATCATTTTTACGGTTCCCGCACATCCCTGGCTGTATTCGGAATGGGACCAACGGCTCGGGCACTTTCGCCGGTACACCTCACGGATGATGCGAGGGCACGTTGCCGAGGCTGGTCTACGGCTTGTTGAAATGCGCCCTTGGAACGCAATCAGCCTTCCGTTGGCGGCTTTTTTGCGAACCTACCGTCGCTTGTTTCCAAATCAAGGAGGCGCCGAATTTCCTCGCGTTAGTCGTGGGGTCAATCGCTTACTAATTCAAATTCAAGAATGGGAACAGCGCTTGGCTGCACACCTGCGCACGCCCTGCGGACTTTCTTTGGTCGGAGTTATCGGTCGATGAAGACTCGCCCCGAACGTAGCCAAGCCACGCTATCCGTCGTACTGCCCCTGCTCAACGAAGAGGCAGTTTTGGATAAGCTGGTTAGTGAACTAGCCGTTGCATTGGACCAAATTGGTTGCCGATGGAACGTCGTGCTTGTTAACGATGGATCGACCGATAATAGTGCCGAGGTCATTGACCGCCTCGCACAGAACGATTCGCGGTTAAAGACCGTCCACCTCTCAAGAAATTTTGGACATCAAGCCGCAGTGCATGCAGGCTTGTCGTTTGCCGATGGTGACGCGGTTGTGTTTATGGACAGCGATGGGCAGGACGATCCGTCAGCGCTGGCGCCGATGTTCGAGCGTTGGTTGATGGGCGATGACGTGATCTATGCGGTTCGCTTTGGTCGCAAAGAGGGTCTGGTTAAACGGTTCTTGTTCAAAGCGTTCTATTTCGTACTTCAGCGGATTGCCAGCGTTGAGATTCCACGCGACGCAGGAAATTTCGGGCTGATCGACCGACGCGTCGCTCAAGTCCTGTTAGAACTCGACGAACAGGATCGCTACTTACCAGGCTTGCGAAGCTGGGTCGGATTCCGTCAGTCGGCTTTGCAAGTGGAGCGATTCGCACGCCACGACGAACGTCCTCGCGTTTCGATTCTTGGGCTGTGCAGCTTGGCCAAGAACGCTCTGTTTGGTTTTTCCCGCATGCCACTGCAGGCCTTCTATGCGCTGGCGATACTGTCAGCCGCGGTATGTGTGGGTTGCGTTGGTTTTGCATTGTATCATCGCTTGATCACGGGGCAGGCCATACCCGGCTGGACATCGATGACGAGCATCACGGCTTTCTTTGGAGCGATGAACGCCCTGGGCATTGCCATCCTGGGCGAATACGTATCGCGCATCTACGATCAAGTGCGTCAGCGTCCGAAGTTTATCGTCGAACGCACTTGCAATTTGCCTGCCTACCTAAACTCAACACCGCCGTTGGAAACGCTTCTCGACGAAGTGAGGGAGCTGCAGGTCGAAGTCGCCAATAGCACCGGTATGCCACTCGCTACAACGGAGAGAGCCCCGTGTTAGCGCCGGCTCGCACAGACGCTGGTTGGTTCATTTCGCGAAACGCCGTTAACTTCGTGTTGGCTACTTTGGTCCTGGCCATCGCTTGGCCAGCCGTCTTTTCTACGTTCGCGCCCTATGATGACGAGGCGTACGTGATGATGACTTTGCAAACGTATCTGCAGGGCCATCCACTATATGGCGAAACTCACACCCAGTATGGACCTGCGTTTTACCAGCTAACAGCACCACTTCATAGCTTCGTGCAATGGCCGCTTACGCACTTTGGCGTTCGTTCCAAGACTGTATTCGTGTGGCTAGTTTCCAGCCTGTTAGCACTCGGAATCGTTCGTCGCTGCACCCGTTCGAAAATTGCTGCCGTCACGACTACCCTCTTGGTCACCCTGCAACTGGACAAGCTTGCTCTTGAGCCAGGGCACCCGCAGGAGTTGGGATTGCTATGTACGCTGGCGATCATGTACTTGGTCGTGCGCCAACCCAGCGAAATAACGCGCAGCGAAATACTTCCCGGTGGAATTTCACAGAAGTCGCATCGCGATGGCTGGTGTGTCGGTGCGTTGGCTGCTACGGCAGGCATGATCAAGCTGAATTGTGGATTGGTTACGGCCCTACCGCTCATCATCACGGCTGCTGCCAAAAGTCCAGCCATGGGGCGCAGCCGTCAGGCATTACCGCTCCTGATCTTGCTGCCAACCTTGGTTCTAGCTTGGATGTCCAGCGGCGATGCACGCATGCTCGTATGGACTCTCTGGATTGGGGGCGCGGCGATGTGGCTCGTATGGAAGGCGACGTGCGCGCCTACGCAGGTCGCAATTTGTCCCCATGCCCAACCTTGGCGCGTCCTAACCACCACGCTGGCCGCTGGCGGACTGGCGACGTTCGGCTACCTGGTTGTCGCCGCACTTCACGGCAGTACGGCAGTGGACTTGTGGCATGGCATCGTAGGCCAACACTCAAAATTTAGTCAGACGTTTCTCAAGCCAATTGATTTACCCGTAGCTGCGGTGTTGATTCTGGGAGTTATGGTGTTGCGGGCAGCGCGGCTTTTACCGCGCCAATTCTTGGCGACTAACGTATTAGATGAACATGTGCGTTTGGTCGCTTTTGCTGCCGTCGCGACTTCAGTTGCCGGGCATGCCGGGCTTCCCTTGTTACATGGTTTGGAACCGCGCGGGGCTGGACAACTACTGGCATGGACGATTCCTGGTTGGCTAATTTGGTTTTGGGGTAGTTCCGTTGCTGAGTCACCCACAAAGCTGTGTTTAGCTTTGATAGCAGTTCTGTCACCATGGATCGCTTTTCCAGTATCCGGCACTCAGTTGCAAATTGGCACCCTGCCTGGCTTGATCGTACTTGGTGTTTGCTTCGGCCAGTACCTGGAGTCGAGGTGTCTAGTGGCCAAGGATGCAAAGCCAACAGCACCGGCTGTGTTGAGCATGGCGTTGGTAGGGCTAGCCGCTTGTATAGCGACTGCGGGACACTGGTGGCGTTATGCCGATGGAACACCGCTGGGGCTCCCCGGTACCGCTTGTATGCGCCTCCCCGCCTGGATCGTCGATGAACAGCAAGCGATTGTAGCTGCTATCAAGACCAGCCAGGCTCCGACCCTATTGATCGATGGGCACGGTCACAATCGATTTCATTTCTGGACGGACAAAGCACCGCTCACAGCGGCCAATCCCACCTTCTGGCCCAGAATGCTGACGCCGCGCGAACAACGGAATCTGCGTGAAGCCATCGAGAAACAAACCCAATTGTGTGTGGTGCGTACTCCACAACGCGATGCACTGTATGGATCTAACGCAGCGGAAGTCCGCGCCCTCATCGATAACAACTGGCGCTTGCTGCACACCGTGGGCGAATGGCAGATTGGCCAGTTGCAATGGGATGACTCGGTTTCGTTTGACTAATTGTCGGTGATGTTCAACGGATCATCGTCTTTTACAGTAGCTGGTACATCGTGAACGGCTACCTCTTGCAATACCAGACCGAATAGTCGGCTGTGTTGGCAAGCGTCTGGACATCGAATCCCATGTCTTCATAATTACGGCGGATGGTCGCACTATCTACAGTGAGGCGCACCGCATTGCGATCTTCGATTTGATCGATGATCAACAATTGATTGTGATCAGCCAATTCAGGGATCAGTTCACCTGTCTCAAACAATTGTTTCAGCTTACCTAGCTTTTGTTGCCCTTGCGGAGTGAGCATAGCATGCCCGAAGTAAACCGGGTTGGTGGTCGAGACTGTAGCTAGATAGCCGAGTACACTGGAGTTGGAAACCACAATCGCGGTAGTATCTGACTGACTGTTTAGCACTTCCATGACTTCGGCGTGATTCAGTCTAGTATGCAGCGCGTTATGTCCTTCGTCAGAAGAGGACAAGGGCAGCCAAACCGCATTGTCGAGCAACACAAGTCCACAAATTCCCAAGACGCCTGTGATTTGGCTGGCGCGTTTCAGATCCGGCGACGTCAACGTGCGTTGCAGAATTTCATACAGCTTTGGAGAGCCGATTAGAAATAATGGAATCCACACGTACCCGCGCGTAAAGTGCAAAGGCTGAACTGACTTCATAAAGAATTCGTGGTTTGCCAGTAGGAATGCGCCGGCGAACCAAGCCAGCAGAAAGCGGTTCTTTTCGAATTGCACAAAAGCGGCGAAATGGCGAGAGGTCCTCAAGTGCCAGAGCGCTAGTGACGCGACTATTCCGTAACCCAGCAGCATCGCTCCGAGCTTATATTCCCATTCCAATTGCCACAGTTCATGAACTTCGCGATGCGCGGGAAAACTCGGCAAGAACACTTTGTAATAGCCCACATGCAGCGCCAACATACAAGCTGCCAACACGCACGACAGCCAAGTAATCTTGTGATTCTCGAAAAAAATACGTTCGCCCCAGAGCCAACCAGCCACGATGAATAAATACTCGAGCCCCGTGAAGGGATGTGACCATGCGAGCAGCAGTCCTATGCCAAGCGCGCGATTGACTTGTCCGCGAACCACGTACAACGCACCCAGCAAAAACAGAAAATGATAGTAGCTTTCCATGGGAAAGATCAAATTGCGACCAAGGTTGAGGAACCACCAACCTTGGAATGGATCATGCACCGTAATGAATTGGTAAAACGAAACTTCGGAGCTTTGCGCCATGACGCTGGCCAAGCTGCCCACGAGCGTGAACAAACCGCCACCCCAAATGAACATGACAAACACAAGTCGGCTCGGCCAATCCGCTAGTGGTTGAAATTCATTCAGTAACGAGTACGCGACGCGGACGGTCAAGCAGGCGAATATCCATCCAAAACTGACGAACAGGACCCACGGCGGAATGCTCGTCAGCTTGAGCAGAGCAGCCAAGAGCAACGTCTGCGGTTGGCAATAGATAGCCGGAGTCTCTGGGCGATAATCAAACGGATTCTTGTAGAGCAACGCAAGGCCGCCATGGTCGATGCACTCGCGCGCATTGGCCATGTAATAAGCCTGATCGTATTGAATAAATCCTGTGCCATGCCGCCCCCATAACTGCGTAAAATAAAAGTGCGAAAACAGCGGTACTAGCGCTGGCAACGTCAATATGAAAGCGAGCAACCAAGATCGGTGATTCGGTGATGACATGAATCTGTAGGAACTGTCCGTTTTCCACGAAGCGAGTAGAATCTAGGCTGTTCTTGAAACGGGGCACATGAAACGGGGCACACCCGAGGCTAAACCTACCGAGCCTATTTTTTTCGGAGAAGGTCAAGCCGCGTTTCAAATAGGTCTCGACTCCGTTTCTAAGAAAATTCGAAACTGCTCTGTAAGATGCCCGTTCGTGGCCGTCGCGGCGGAGAATTCCGACTTTTCGCCGGCCTTGAAACGGCAAACCTTCAGTCTTAGAAACAGATTCTAGGCCAATACGTATGATATCATTCGGAAAGTTAGCAGGTTGTCATCAAAAAAACGTATTGCGAATGTGTTGATCATCGGAGCTGGCTGGGTCGGCAGGCAGGTTGCGGCTCGGATGGCGCATTTTGGCGTTAATGTTTGCCTAACCGACAGTGATGCCCAGATTGCGCACGATGCCGTCACATGGGTTCAGCAAATCGACGTTGAGACTTGCGAGCCTAAGCCAACGGTGGCCAACTGGCGCGAGCTGGTGTCGGCTGTCGAGCCACTAAAGCAGTTGGATGCTAGCCACAAAATAGTAGCAGCGGCAGACTTAGCACTTGAATGTGTGCCTGAACAGCTCTCGCTCAAGAAGCGTGTGCTGCGACAGATCAGTGCGGTTGTTCCACCAGACTGTATCATCGCGTCAAACAGCTCGTATTTTGTCCCTTCGATGCTAAGTCAGTTTGTTGGTGGTACACAACGATTTGCCCACATGCACTTTCATGTCCCCGTCCTTAAGCGGTCGGTGTGTGATGTGGTCGGGTGCGAACAGACCGACCCCACAGTCCTTGCACGGCTAGCTGAATTGGCTGAGCGAATTGCACAGCCACCAATTCTCTTACGGCATGAACATCCTGGATATATTTTTAACTGGCTGCTCCAATCTGTCTTAAAGGGAGCTCTCGAGCTGACCGCCCAAGACGTCGTCGATCCCGAACAAGTCGATCAATCGTGGATGGCAGTAACTGGCATGCCGGTTGGCCCGTTTGGTATGATGGATCAAATCGGGTTAGACGTGATTGAGCAAGTACTCAGCAACTCCCGCTGGGCCGGCACGTCCGCTCTTTCCACGGAACGTCTGCTGGACGTGCTACGACCACAGATTGCGGCCGGCAATTTGGGAGTGAAGACCGGGGCTGGATTCTACCGCTACTGAGTAGCATTTATATTAGGCTCTGTTTCTAAAGTGTGGAACGGTTGTCCTCAACCGTTTGAGTTGCTTGTATTTGCGGCCTAAAACAATTGAGACAATTGTTCTACATTAGTTTGGAAACAGAGCCTGGAAACATTCGTACGCGCGGACGGCACACGGAGTGTACCGGCTACTATGCGCTGTTTTCATGAATACGGACAATGACTACCATAGGAGTGTAGAAATAACGTATTTTCTTTGCCCCGACATCCCACCGAGCACTTTCCTACCTGGACCGATCCCATGTGTGAAGCTATTGAATCCAAGGGCGACTTTGCGAGTCGCTGCTTGGCAACTGTGTGCTGCTTAGTCATCTTAAGTTCTGCGGCTGTGGGGCGCGCGGAAGAAGCGATTGACTTCAATCGAGACATAAAGCCAATTCTGTCGGACAAGTGCTATGCTTGCCATGGGCCGGATGCTGGCCAGCGACAAGGTGGCGGTGCGGATGGCTTGCGATTCGATACCGAGCAAGGCGCGTTTGCCGAGCTAGATGGAAAATACGCCATCGTGGCTGGAGATCTGGAGGCTAGCGAACTAGTGCGGCGCATCACGTCCCAAAACGATGATGAAGTCATGCCGCCCAAAGATCACAACAAATCGCTATCGACCGTAGAAATCAATCGGCTCACGCAGTGGATCGAACAGGGGGCAGTCTGGTCGCAGCATTGGGCCTATATCCCACCACAACCGGCCCAAGTCGACATTATCCCCAGCCCCGACCACTCACGGAATTGGATTGACCAGTTCGTACTAAGCGAACTAGCGCGCCGCAGTTTGCAGCCATCCCCTCGAGCCGACAAGCGCACGCTTGCGCGGCGCGCGTTCTTTGACATCATCGGCCTACCGCCAAGTCCCAGCGAGATGGAGGCGTTTCTCGACGACGACTCGCCCGACGCCTACGAACACCTGATCGATCGCTTGTTAGCCTCACAACATTTTGGTGAGCGACTGGCCGTCTACTGGTTGGACTTGGTGCGCTACGCGGATACCGTCGGCTATCACGGCGATCAAGATGTTAGTATTTCGCCATATCGCGACTACGTAATTTCGGCCTTTAATTGCAACATGCCTTTCGATCAATTTACCCGCGAGCAACTTGCCGGAGACCTCTTGCCTGATCCAACACCCACGCAATTGATTGCGTCCGGCTACAACAAACTTGGTATGATGTCCGCCGAAGGCGGCGCGCAACCCAAAGAGTACTTGACTAAATACGCTTCGGATCGGGTACGGACCGCATCGACCGTTTGGTTAGGCTCGACGTTGGGCTGTGCTGAATGTCATGATCACAAATTTGACCCGTTTACACAGAAAGATTTCTATCAGTTCGCCGCCTTTTTCGCAGATATTGAAGAGCGTGGCTTGTATTCTGGAGCCAACAGCGACAACAACTGGGGACCGACCATTGAAGTGCCTGATGCGGAGCTAGCAGGTTTGCTCGCGCCACTAGACGAACAAGCTGCCGAGCTGAATCAACAGATTGCGGAGGCGGATATCGGGAAGGGCTTTCAGAATTGGCTTGCCGAGTTGCAAGCGACCCGCGCGGCATGGAAAACGTTGGAGATCCAGACAGCGGAAGCGCTGCACGGAACACAACTAGCACCCCAGCAAGATCAATCGCTGCTCGCTTCTGGTCCAGGCAGTGAATCAAACACTTATAAGATCGCCGCCTCCTGCCCTGTCGAGAAAATCAACGGCTTTCGACTTGAAGTTCTACCCGATGAAACTCTGCCCAAACAAGGACCGGGACGCGCGGGCAATGGAAACTTTGTGTTGACGGAATTCAAGGCGGCGGTGATTGCCGCCGACGGGGCCAAGAGAACGCTGGTATTCTCAAACGCCACGGCGAGTATCGAGCAGGCAGATGGTAAGAACAATCCCTACCAAGGCTGGAAGGCGGCGGCCACTATCGACGCAGACGCGAAAGGAAGTAAGTGGGGCTGGGCCATCCTTCCAGACGCCGGCCAGCCGCATGAGTTGGTGGTACAGCTCAAGGCGCCCGTTCAGTTGGCCGAGGGTGAGCAGCTTGAGATTGAGCTCGAGCAGAACCATGACAATCCAGGACACACGCTCGGGCGGTTCCGTCTTTCGGTTACGGCCGGAACGGTAGCTCTCGATCCAAGCCATACAATGCCGCCGAGTATCGCTGAGGCGTTCGACGCAGGGGCCGCTGAGCTGACCAGTGAACAGCAAGTCGCTCTGGAAGCGCACTATCGCAGTATCGCGCCCGAGTTGGCCGTGCAACGCCAGGAGCTGGAGGCGATCCAACTGCAACGTGCTGAGATCAAAGCCAGGCATACGCGATTGACGCTGATTACGAAGACTACCAAGCCGCGCGAAATTCGCGTGCTACGGCGTGGCAATTGGATGGATACGACGGGCGAGATCGTATCGCCACAGGTCCCTCACTTTCTACCCCAATTGGAAACATCTACTGCACAGCGAGCTACGCGTTTGGATCTGGCCAACTGGTTGGTTGACCGTAACAACCCGCTGACAGCCCGCGTTTTTGTAAATCGCCTATGGAAACTATATTTCGGTACGGGCTTGTCCAAGATCCTCGATGACATCGGCTCGCAAGGCGAATTCCCGTCACACCCGAAATTATTGGACGCACTAGCGATAGAGTTCATGGATAGCGGGTGGGATATCAAGCATATGATCAAGCTGTTGGTGATGTCAGAGACATATCAACAGTCATCATTGATGCGTTCCGAGCTAGTGGAACTCGATCCGTACAATCGGCAGTTGGCGCGCCAGTCTCGCTTTCGTTTGGAGGCAGAGATTGTGCGCGACAACGCTTTAGCCGTCAGTGGCTTGTTGGTGGCGGACATCGGTGGCAGAAGTGTCAAACCTTATCAGCCCGCTGGCTTACTGCGACATCTCAACTTTCCAACACGAACCTATAAACATGACAGCGGCGTCAACCAGTATCGGCGCGGAGTGTACACGCACTGGCAGCGGCAATTTCTGCATCCTGCCATGCAAGCCTTTGATGCGCCGCCGCGGGAAGAATGCACTGCAGAACGCCCGCGCTCCAATACACCCCTGGCGGCGCTGGTGTTGTTGAACGATCCTTCCTATGTCGAAGCTGCTCGCGTATTGACGGAACGGGTTATGCTCGACGGAGCCGAGTCCGACACGGAACGCATCAATGCCATGTTTCAAAGAGCGCTCAACCGGCCAGCCAACGAAGCAGAGTTGCAAGTCCTGTTGCCGCTAGTCGCATCGCAGCGCAAGCACTATGCAGCTCACCCGTCTGAGGCCGAGAAATTCGTATCGACTGGCGAATCGCCGGTCAACCCATCGCTAAACCAAGTCGACTTGGCCGCTACTCTCTCCGCCGCGCGAGCCATCTTCAATATGCACGAGTTCATTACGAGAAATTAGCGATCCGCTGTTCGAGCAGATCGCTGGGCTTCCGTCCCTCTACACAGTTCGAAAGCAAGACGACCATGCGGTTTTCAACGATGTGTCTCATCAGCACACTCATTTGTGTTGGACACCTGGGCGCGCAGACTCCAACGCTGCCGCCTGTAAGGTTCAGGCTGTTGTCCTACAACATTCATCACGCAGAGGGTGTCGACGGCAAACTGAACCTGGAACGAATTGCTCAAGTCATTAAAGAATCCGAAGCTGATGTTATTGCCTTACAAGAGGTAGACCGGAATGTGCCACGCAGCGACAACGTGGATCAGCCGCAGCGATTGGCGGAGTTACTAAGAATGCATGTCGCCTTTGGTGACAACATTGAACTAGAGGGAGGGCAATATGGAAACGCAGTTCTTTCTCGCTTTCCGCTGCAGGAAGTCAAGAATCATCCGCTTCCGCCAGTCAACGGAGGCGAGCAACGCGGTGTATTACAAGTTGAGTTTGAACTGCCGAGCAAAGTCAGGGCAACCCTTTTTGCCACACATTTCGATCATCGCCCCAATGACGAACAGCGTATCGCTTCGGCCAAGCTGATTAATGAATTGCGTGCAAGCGTCGCCACGCCGCTTGTGCTGCTCGCTGGCGATCTAAACGCAACCATGGCTAGTTCTGCGATGAACGAACTAGATGCAGTTTGGCGCACTAGTAGTTTAATGGAACAACCGACGATTCCGGTGAACAAGCCAGAGCGTCAGATTGACTTTATCATGCACGCGAGACCTTTTATGGACTCCACGTTTGTATTACACGCCTTGTCAACCACGGTGCTGGCGGAAGCTACCGCATCCGACCACCGCGCGATCTTGACGAGCTATGAGCTAAGCCGTTTGCCTTCCAGCGAAACAGTTGTATCGCGAATCGCCTTTGGTTCTTGTATCAATCAAGAACTCGATCTACCAATCTTTACCACCATCCTGGCCGATCATCCAGACTTGATGTTGTTCCTCGGCGACAATATCTACGCAGACACCGATGATTTGCAAGTGTTGCGGGCAAAATACGCAAAGCTGGGCAGCAAGAGAGAATTCCAGCAGTTGATGCGCTCAACGCGCGTGATGGCTACATGGGATGACCACGACTACGGTCGGAATGACGGAGGAGCGGACTTCGGCTTTCGCACCGTGTCGCAAGCCGAATTCATGAAATTCTGGAATGAACCGGTTGATTCTCCACGGCGATTTTCACCAGGCGTCTACGAGGCAAAGACCTTTGGTCCAAGTGGCCAGCGCTTGCAAGTCATTATGTTGGATACTCGCTATTTTCGGTCGCCTTTAAAGGTTGGGGGCAAGCGCGTAGGCGGCGCGTACATACCGGATGATGATCCGACAAAGACGCTCTTGGGCGAAACTCAATGGACGTGGCTTGAGCAACAATTGGACGAGCCCGCTGAAGTACGCTTGTTGGTCAGTAGTATTCAGTGCATTCCTTCCGATGCTGGGCAAGAGACTTGGGCGAATTTGCCGCATGAACGTGAACGTCTTTTGAAGTTGATCGAGTCGACTCGGGCCAACAGTATCGTACTATTAAGTGGAGATCGGCACTGGTCTGAAATTTCGAAACTGGAACGGACTGGTCAAATGCCGCTTCTTGAAATGACTTCGAGCAGCTTCAATCAGATACACGAACGCGGAACACCGACTGAGAATAGGTTTCGCGACGTACCCACCACTTACCACCTACCCAATTACGGCTGGATTGACGTGGATTGGTCGGGCGGAGCGCCGCGGATTAAATTGCAGATCCGCGATCTAGCTGGCAAGCCACAGTTGGAGAAGCAACTCTGATGGGTTTGTTTGATGGTACGCCGCTGGAACGGCCTGTAATTTGTAACTTATGCGGGCTTGAGCAAGCTAACTGCAGTTGCCCGCCTGCGGCTCTGCAGCCCGTTGCTCCAGACAAGCAGCGTCTTAAGATTGCCACGGAGCGCCGCAAGCGAGGCAAGGTGGTTACAACCGTCCGGGGGTTTGAGTGCCCGCAGTGGCAGTTGGCAGAACTCTTGACGGAGCTGAAGAATTTATGTGGAGCCGGGGGAAGCCATGGAGAAGGCAATTTGGAAATCCAAGGCGATCAAATAGCAACGCTGAAGAAGCACCTGTTGCAACTTGGATATCGCGTGTCTTGAAACACTCCGTCCCGTGTGCCATCCGCCTGTTCGGCCCAAAGTAATTTAGCTTTTGCGACCGCCAATCCTTGGTTGCCGCACTTTTGTCACGGCAACGGACGGAGTGAGCCTATACCCTTGTTCACAACGCAAGGACTTCGCTGAAGCGGTCACGCTCGCTTTGAGTCATGCGGTACATGTCGTGTAGCAATTGCATATCGCAAGCGCGCTGCTCGACCTTGCGACGCGCGAACATGCGCTGCTGTGTGGCAATCATTACCTCGGGAGGCAACGTCGTCATCTGTCCGAACAAGCGAGCATAGTTAACGTAGCTGGGGACATTGCTGGTGACAAAGCCATACATCATGCTACAGACGCCGATGACCTTGCCAGTAAAGATGCCGGTGTTAATAGCGGTCTTGCTATAGTCGCCCATGACGCAGCCCAGGAACTGCATACCAGTGGCTGCTTTCCCATGCGGATATTCCATGTTCACCGCGCCATACGTATTCTTCAAGTCCGAATTGCACGTTCCGGCACCCAAATTGATCCAGCTTCCTAGATAACTATGGCCGAGAAATCCATGATGCTGTTTGTTGGAATACGGCTCGATCACTGCCGCTTCGACTTCGCCGCCAACCTTGGTCGTATGCCCCAGCGACACAGCGTCTTTGATAGCTGCATGTTCCAGAATGCGCGAGCGAGGTCCGATATAAATCGGACCGCGCAGCAAGGTGTAGGGCCCGATGGATGCGTTTTCGTCGATAATAATGGGCCCATCGTCTGTTTCCATTAGCACATAATCGCCCAACTTGGCACCGACCGCAGTAAATACACCGTCGCTGATTTGCTCATACTTTCCCGATGCAATGCGCATTTCAAGATTCTCGCGCATAATCGTCATGTTGGCCGCAATGACGTCATGTGGATACGACATCAACTTGAGTGGATACACTAGTGGTGAAAGGCTATGTGCGGCTAGCAAGAGCGTTTCGACATTCGTTGCAACTTGACCCGTAATCCAATCCCATGACCAGCCAGGACGTAGAATAGCAGCTACTTGATCGCCATCCCACACGATTCCTGATGTGTCTGGTGCGACCGCCAGCATGTCACGGAGGGTGTTCAGAGTCTGAGCGCTGGGTGTCAGCCGCGCGTTGATGATTAGCGTTGGCCCCGGACCAACTGCCGAATTCCCAACCGGCTCAATAGGAGCTGTCAATCCGGAGTCCTTCAGATGCCCTAGATTGGGAAAGTCGAGTTGCATTAAAGTCTGCAAGTAGTGACGAACGCTGGCCACGACCGGCTGCTCCAGGAGACTCAGCAAGTCTAGCAAGTGATAGGACCCAGCCGTTACACAGCAGGCAGCGCGTGCTGTTGTGATAGGCGCTAGTTGCGAGACGGACGAGTCTTCGAATACCAGAATGGACACAGTAACAGAGCCTTATAGAAACGGACTTTGGCCAGCGTTGTGTCACTTGGCAGCAGTGGTAACCGGGCTGGCTTCCGGTTTCTTATAGAACAAAGGGACATCAACTACTTGGTAACTTACCAACATCCGACCAACGGATTCTATCTGTGCTTCATCGTCTTTGCTCAACCTCCAATTGGCATGCAACCGACAGGTGACGACCTGCTCAATCACTCGCTCGCCTTTGTGAAAAAAGGCGGTTCGGGTAATTTCGCTTGGTATCGCCTTTTGGGCTGCAATCGCGGCATTCAATGCATTGCGAGCGAAAGGGGGTGGACTGGAAGCACGCCATGCGTTGAGAGCCGCGCTGGCGTCTGCGAACTGCGCGTAGTAGACCGACATTTCCGCTTGAGGAGGTGTTTGTAAGCTCGCCTCGTAGCGCAAAATCTTCTCGCCGACGCGTACCGTCTTCTGCTCAGCATCAACATACACACGTTTTGCATCTTCACGATTCAACAATAGGTTGGGTAGGTCAGGCGAGTCGACTTGCTCGTGAGCACTTTTCATAAACTGCATGAATTTCTGCATATCGATCGGCAACTGAACCTGGCGTTTGGAATCGAAGAGAACGATTCGCTGGCGTTGCGGATCGACCATGGTGATCATTTCGGGTTCATCACGCGAAAAGTCATAGGCCACGCCGTCCTTAAACAAAGTCAAGGTCTGCTGAATTGGTTTTGGTTCGTTCGGGACCGAAATATCGGTTTCCACGCGAAAGTCATTCATTTGCGCCATTCCTAGTTCCGTTGACACACCCCAAATCGTTAACAGCACCAGGGCACTCCAGAACCTTGGCCAAACATTTTTCCTAAGCACTGGACGATTCTCCTTGATGACGATTAGGGGCGTCGGCATGGTCTAAAACAATGGATTGAGGCATGCTGCAGAGGAATCCCGGCGGATTTCACTACAGCTTATGTTTATTCCTTTAGCAAGCTCGCGCGGCAGCCGTCCATATCAATGTCGACATCATTGTGGCTGGGTGTGCTCGGCCGGAACCAAGTGCAAATAAATGCACACTTAACGCGACTTGCCCGTCTGGGTCTCCGACCGAGTGGCAACTTGTTGGACCTCGGACGACTGATACTCAAAATTGCAGACGCGGAATGTGACGTTTCGTGCGCTGGTGATCAGTGGTTTAGCGTCACTGAATAAGTCTAGATAATGCTTGCCTGGGGGGACATTCAAAGTGAACTCGAGCGGAAGGGGAATGGGACCAATCTGGACGTCCTGTTCTGTCTGCAAGCCGCGAACTTGTAGGTTGGCGAACTCGTCCGTTGAAGTCGCTACCTCGAACTGCACGGTAATCTGTTTACTCTGGCTGTCTAAGTTATTGAGCGAGAGGCGCGCGGTTCCTGTTTGACACCACTGGAATCTTGTATCTGGATAGACTTCTTCTGCGTCCAGCGATTGCCAAGCCAACATGAGCGGATGTAACGCTGCGTCTCGACGGCTTTGGAACTCATCTGGCGAGTATTTTGCGGTTAAGCGTTGCTGCAGGTCTTTCAACGAAAAATACGCCAGACGTGCATCCTCACTAACAATCGGTTGGCTTTCGAGGAATTCCGCGGCGTCCTTCTCAATACTCGCCCCTTGATCGTCGTAAAGTTTTCGATCGATGTAGATTCCGCCAAAGTCCATCAGCGCCAGCGACTCCAGTTTCTCTTTGAACGGAAGCCGATCAATCCAGTTCTGGTGCTGCGAAGCCTCTCGGCCTTCTACGGCGCCATAGCTCCAGCTCAGCGTGGAAGTATGCGCAATGCCGCGAAAGTGGGTATCTGGATCCCAGCGTATCGCCGGTCCAACCTGAGAAAGAAAGTTCTGCACGGGGAATTGAAACACTTTTCCCGTCGGGCCGGCGTCATGCGCGACTCGCTCAACAAAGTCCCGATCACTATGGAATTCAGCGACAACCTGCTCATTTGGCATGCGGCAATAGCGACTCTGTTCGAACACGCCCCAGACCGTGACCACTAGCAATGCACCACTTAGCCCGATTTGGCGGCCGCGGCTGCCGGCTGCCCAAACTTGCAATTGACACATCCAGGCCGCCACAGGCACCAAGGCAAAGAACATTACAAATATACTGATTCGGTCATATCCACGCAGAACGCCCACAGACAGTAGATTCGCTACCGCACTGAAGCCACCCACGGTCGCCAGCAGGATTGCGGCGATGTTCATGACACTCATCGAATCGACGAGACTATCGAAGTGTCTTTGGCCGCGGTTCTGGCGGATCAAGAGCCAGCCAATCAGTGCGATAAAACCAACGGTGGCAATGGTCCCCAATGCAGCGGATGAACCACTACTGACCGCCACGGTTCCGGCCAAGTACTCCTCACGAACTTGGTCGAAACTGCGTATGGGATGTTGCTCCGCAGGCAGGATCATTGCGGCAATCTTCAGGCCAAACATCTCGGCGTGATTCCAGGGTCGGATGGTGGCCAACGTATTGGACATGTTCTTGCCGTGCTCTAGACGATAGAGCAAGTTCGGAAGCAGATTACATACAAAAAAGCTAGCGATGAGCCCTGTCAGAACACATGCGCGAACCATGGGACGCCAAGAATTCAGGCGATACGCTGTAAACGGCCCAACAACCATGAGTAGAAAGGCAGCGAAAATCGGATAGTACGGAAAATCAAAACCGAGTGCGGCACAAATCGCAATAGCAGCTAGCGAGCGTTTACTGCGTAATCTGACCTTCCACCCACCCCGCTCGCCATCAACCAAGAGCCCTGGACGGTCGAAGACAATCCACACGATGACGATCATCGCCAGTGGAACGGTAAAGTAAACTCCGAGCCAGAGATGGGAAATGCCGCGCCAAAAATGGTAGGGCGATAGCGAGAAAACTAACGCCAATGCGAGACTAGGCCACACGCGAAAACCGCAACTCTTGAAAGCCGCCAATGCGCATACGGCGATCAACGGGAAACTAAGTAGGAAATAGTAATTAACCAAGCGGAAGGGATTGCCATCGAATAGCGACATAACCTTGATGATCGCCAAGTGCAAATTGGGACTCGACGGGTAATCGTAGAATTCCATTTTGTGGGGTGCACCGAGGTGTGGCGTCTCATACCACCATCCTTCTTCAACCATGGTCTTGATTGGAACAGTGACCAGAAATGCGTCATGTCCGTACTCAAAAGGGATGTTCAAATCTCGGTTAAAGACATTCAGGATGATGCACACGGACAATAAAGCAATGATGGGCGTAATCGCAAAGGCCCAGAGCCAAGCCTTCGTCGAGTCGGTAGGGGCGGCTGTCTCGGTAGATGATGTAGTAGCAATCGGTGAGGCAAATGTGACTGTCGACATTCCTTGTCTTTCATAAGTCCTGTTAGGCGAATACTAGGCTTTGTCTCAAAAGGGGTCGGACCCGAGGTTCACTAACACAAGGGCTCACGGTAGCGATTTTGCATTCCCAATTGTGCTAACACAAGGGCCCACGGCTAGCGCCCAAGGTTCACTATGGGTGGCTGCTAAGCGGCTCGCGCGGATTCGTCGGTACGGCGGATAACGGGAGTATCTTGTATGTTCACACTTTCTTCGACAATCGTAAGTGGCGACTTTTTTACTTGGCGATAGATCCGTCCTATGTATTCACCCATAATGCCAAACAAAAGCGCATTGAGACTGGTCGAAACCAGGATGAGCACGCTCAGTGTGGCGAATCCCGCCGGCCAGTCACGCCCGATCGTTAGGCGTCCCATGCAGTAGACGGCCATGACAATCATCGCCCCCACAAAAATCGCTTGACTGCAATAGGTGGCCAAACGCAAGGGCGCAGTAGAGTGATTTAGAATTCCATCTACGGCCAACTTCGTCAGATCGCCAAAATTAAACTTACTTTCACCATGCTCGCGCGCGCCGCGATCGTAGGCAATGCCAATCTGATTGAAGCCCAAAGTAGCGATCTTGCCACGAATATAGGGCGTACTATCATCTGTCTTTCGCAACTCTTCCACAATCCGGCGATCGACCAATCGAAAATCTCCAGCATCAACGGGTAACGGATGTTCGCTAAGACTATTGATCAAACGGTAAAACAAGCGACGTAGCAGAGAAATCGCTACGCCCTCTTTACGCTGCTTGCGCACGCCGTACACCACATGATATCCCTGCTCCCAGTGCTCGAGAAACTCAATGATCATGGCTGGTGGGTCTTGCAAGTCGCAATCCAATTGGATGACCGCGTCTCCATTGGCATTCAAGTAGCCAGTCATGATCGAAGCTTGGTAGCCGAAGTTGCGCGAGAATCGCAACACACGAACGCGGTCATCCTGTTCCGCCAAGCTTGTCAACACTTCAAACGAACGATCGGTCGAGTGATTGTCAGTAAAGACAAACTCGTAGCGATACCGATCCGCAACCACGTCCATCGTATTGCACACGGTGTCGTACAAGCGTTGGATGTTCTGGTCTTCGTTGAGAACTGGAACGATAATGGAAATAAGCGGTAGCTTTACCACAACTATCTACTTTCGAGCGAGCGCCGTCTGCAGGTCAATTCTGTTCAAAAAGTAGCGGGCAAAGTCCGTGTGCCATCGCTACTTAGCTTTTCATTCGTCTCACGAGCTGCCCATCCGCATGATTCTACGCGGCTTTGTGGCATGCCAGCCGTGCCTCAGAGGGCATGGAAACATTCCCAGACAAGCCTTCGCGGACACTGGCAATTACCCAATCCAACATCGGTTTAGTAAGGCCTGGGTAAACGCCCAGCCAGAACGTATCCATCATAATGCGGTCTGTATTCGTCAAATTGCCGACTACGCGATGTGGGATGTTGGCATAGGCCGGCTGTCGCAGTAGGTTGCCGGCAAAAAGCAAACGCGTGCCAATCTTGCGCGACTCCAGCCAACGCGTCATCTCGGTACGACGCAAGGGCGAGTCTTCGGTTACGGTAATTGGAAAACCAAACCAGCTTGGATGGCTGTTGGGCGTCGCCTTGGGTAACAATATTTGGCCTTCGAGATCCGACAAACCGTCGTGCAAGTACTGAAAGTTCTCGCGGCGGCGTACGATAAACTCGGGCAGCTTCTTTAACTGGCTTACACCAATGGCCGCTTGCATGTCACTGATTTTCAAGTTGTAGCCGATGTGGCTGTACGTGTACTTGTGATCGTAACCCTCTGGCAGTTTGCCTAGTTGCCAGCAGAATCGTTTGGCGCAAGTATTGTCGACGCCAGGAGCGCACCAGCAGTCACGTCCCCAGTCGCGAAAGGACTCGAGCAGCTTTTTCAGCCGTGGAGCCTGCGTGAGCACCGCGCCGCCTTCGCCCATCGTCATGTGATGCGCGGGATAAAAACTTACAGTCGCGATATCACCAAATGTGCCAACTTTCTGGCCGTCGTATTCAGCACCGATGGCATCGCAACAGTCTTCAATCAACCACAAGTCATGTCGCTTGGCAACTTCAGCGACAGCCTGCAAGTTGAATGGATTGCCCAGTGTGTGTGCAATCATAATTGCTGCTGTCTTGTCAGTGATGGCTTCTTCCAAGCGTTCGATGTCAATGTTGTAAGTTGGAATGTCGACGTCCAAGAAGACGGGTACCAGTCCATGCTGCAGAATCGGGTTAACGGTCGTTGGAAAACCCGCTGCAACCGTAATCACTTCATCACCTGGCTTCAACCGCTCTTTTCCAAGCTTGGGACTGGTCAAGGCAGCGATGGCAAGTAGGTTTGCGCTGGAACCCGAATTGACGAGCAAACAGTGGCGCTGATCCATCTCGCTTGCGAAGTCGCGTTCGAATGCATCGGCAAAACGCCCCGCAGTCAGCCAGAAGTCCAGCGATGCATCCACGGCATGTTGCACGTCGTCAGCATCGAACACACGACCGCTGACCGGAACTGGCGATACGCCAGGTTCAAAGTCTTTGGCTGGCCAGCGCGCGTCGTAGAACTTGGCTACGCTCTCCATGATTCCATCTCGTAGCGTGCTGGCGGTGTCAGTGGTCATACTCTCGGTCTCGCTAAACTGGAAAGACGTGTGTGCTTTACGCGGCCTGGCTAGCTCGCTTAGGATCGGAAATATAGGCTTCGATCGTTTTTTGCAACCCCGTTTCCAAATCGTGCTGCGCTACCCAACCGGTGGCATGTCGAAATCGCGCGCAGTTGCCTACGATGTGCGCTGGTTCCCCAGGTCGACCCGGGAGCGCCCCCCAGCGGAGCATTTCTTGTGGTCGCTGTAATTGTTGTGCGACTTGCACGCCGACCAGCCTGATCGTCGTGCTGCGTTCGGAACAAACGTTATAGATCGTATGATTCTCAAGCCGGTCCCAGTGGCTTAAGGCATGCACGTAGGCTTCCGCGATGTCTCCCACATAGGTGAGGTCCCGTTGCTGTAATCCAGAAGTCAATGCTACGGTTTTTCCACGTTGCAGCGAGCGAATCAGGTAGGGAACGAACCTTCGCTCGGATTCGCCGGGGCCATAAACTCCGAAAAGTCGCAATACGACTAACTGCGAGTTCAGCTCTCGACTCAGCCCAATTGCTAACTGAACAGAAGCTGCTTTCGTGGCACCGTACCAATTGAAGGGTGCGACGAGGGCCGTTTCATCCAGCTTTTTTATGCCAGCATCTGCGTACTCAAAGCAACTGCCGGTGTGAATAACTGGAATCTTGTTAAGGCTAGCGGCTGTGACCAGATTCAGCGTAAGATCCACGTTAGCCCGCATGACATCTGCCCGCTCGACTTCGGCTGAAACACCTGCCGCAGCAAGATGGACAACTGCGTCAGGCCGCGCTGCGCGGATGATCGCCTCCAGTTCAGCGCAGTCAAAAGTTGCGCAAGGGAACAGCTTGGTTTGGGTTGGCTCAGGTAATGGTTGCGACGCATGGGCGCGAACTACACCGAAGACCGAAACTCCCAAATCGATCAGGCGGCGCGCAAGCGCGGTGCCGACGCAACCGGTGATTCCGGTAATGAGCACCGATCGTGGCATTTCCACTGAGTCCACCTCTCTTGGTAGGTCGCAATTTGTTGTTCCATCACTTCATCTGGCGAGCGGTCTGAGGTCGACTGGTAGCTTCGATAGGCGTCTACGGTCCACTCGATACGTTCTTGCATGTTGAGCATCGGTCGCCAACCGAGTTCGTTCAGCGCTTGGCTTGAATCCAGCTTCAACAGTTTGGCTTCATGTGGGCCATTCGCATTCGCCATTTCGACGATCGTGCCCTCCCCCCAACGCTCGACGATTGCTTGGGAAAGCTCGCGCACGGGCACTGCGTCTGCGTCGCTGGGGCCAAAATTCCAAGCCGTCGCAAAGCGATCTGCGTTCTCCAGCAGTGCCGCTCCAAGCTGTAGATAGCCGCTAATGGCATCCAAGGCGTGCTGCCACGGTCGAATGCAAGTTGGGTTGCGCAGTACGATGGGCTGACGGGCGAAAATGGCCCGCACGATATCTGGTACCAAGCGATCTGCTGACCAGTCACCTCCACCAATCACATTGCCTGCGCGACCGGAGGCGATGGCCACTCCACTGGCTTGTGAATACGATCGTCGAAATGCAGCGGTCACTAGCTCGGAGCAACCTTTGCTCGCGCTATACGGATCGTAGCCGCCCATGGGCTCTGACTCGCGGTAGGGCCAATGCCACTCGCGATTCTCGTAACACTTGTCCGACGTTACATTGACCAATGCCGCCACGGATCCAACACGACGCGCGGCATCGAGAACATGAACGGTGCCCATGACATTCGTCGCAAACGTCTCGATGGGATCAGCAAATGACTGACGTACCAATGGTTGCGCGGCCAGATGGAACACAACTTCCGGCTTTTGCTGAAACACGAATTCGCGCACGGCGCGTGCATCACAAATATCGAAGATCGCGACCTCGCAAGCTTGGTCGAGCTGCGGAGGATGGCCGTGTATATCGGGCAGCGGCTCCAGACCGAATCCGCTCACTTGGGCTCCAAGCTGCTTAAGCCACCTTCCTAACCACTGGCCTTTGAAGCCGGTCAGTCCGGTCACGAGTACCTTCTTGCCGCGATAAGCCTCGGAAAAAGTCATCATCGTTCGTCCCCCTCCATGGAGCAGTATTTTTCGCCCATAGCTCTTCGAGTAACATTTTTTCTCGCACGGTATCCATCGGCTGCCAAAACCCATCGTGCTGATAAGCCATCAGTTGGCCATCGTTGCTCAGACGCTCGAGCGGAGTTTTCTCTAACACACAGCTATCGCCATTCAAGTAGTCAAACACTTCAGGCTCAAATACAAAAAAGCCTCCGTTAATCCAACCTTCCGACGTCTGCGGCTTTTCTGCAAAGCGGGTCACTTGCTCCGCTTCAATCTCCAGACAGCCAAAGCGAGCTGGCGGATGCACGGCGGTAATGGTTGCTAGCCGCCCATGGGACTTATGGAATTCCACCAGCCTGGTAATATCCACGTCAGATACCCCATCGCCATAGGTAACCATGAACGTTTCGTTGCCAATCAGTGATTGGAGTCTCGCGATCCGCCCGCCGGTTAAAGTGTTCAAACCGGTATCAATGGGAGCCACATCCCAATTGGGAACATGTGCGCGGACTACGCGCCGCGTTCCGTCTCGTAGATTGAGTGCCCAATCGCTATTGCAGATCTGGAAATTCGCAAAATACTCTTTGATACACTCGCCTTTATAACCGCAGGCGATCAGAAAATCGGAAAAACCATGTAGATGGTAGATCGACATTACGTGCACCAGCAGCGGAATGCCACCAACCTCAACCATCGGCTTGGGACGCAGGTGTGTCTCTTCGGCCAAACGCGTGCCGAATCCGCCGGCAAGTATGACAGTTTTCATCCGATCCTCCTTGATCTCGTTTGCTCACCGCGAATGTACTCGGAATCAGGAATCTGCGTCAATAAACATTCTGGCAACCCGATTTCTGTGTTAGTTTCTGCCGGACTAAGCGTGCGGCGAACAGGTTGCTGAGTAAATCTAGGGGATTTGTATCGATTGGGCTTGAAAAAAATGCGAGGATCAGAAACACTTGTTTGAAACAAGCGTTTCAAGATCGGCGGATGATATCAAGTTGAGTACTGACACGACAGACAAACCAGTTGCAGAGCGGTTGATTGAAATTGCTGGAGAGATTTTCGCTAGCAAAGGCAATGCGGCCACTATTCGTGAAATCTGTGCGGCTGCGGGCTGTTCGATTGCGGCGGTCAATTACTACTTTGGAGACAAGCAGCAACTTTATGCGCGCTGCGTCGAGGCGGCTTGCGAGCGAAAGCAGCGGCTTTTCCCATTTCCCCGGTTTGAGCAAGCCGGTGCCGCTGATGAGCAGTTGCGCGAGTTCTTGAGAACGATTACGCGTCGGATGGCGGCGTCGACCAATCTCCCTTGGCAGAACACTTTAATGCTACGGGAGCTGATTTCACCGTCCGAGCATATTGCGGAAAAAATGAAACAGTATATTGCTCCGGATTTTGAACGGCTGCAGGAGTTGGTTGCAAGAGTTATTGGTGCTGAAACCGATTCGCCCGAATTGCGCAGATCCTTGGTGACTCAGATTTTTGCTAGGTGCATGTTTTTTAAGACTGGCGCCAGCGTTCGCGCCATGTTGGGCTTGGACACTCCCGGCAACGAAGACCCGCAACTGTATGCGGACGAAATCTGTGATTCGATTTTGGCCCAAATTCGCGCAGTGCCGCGCTGCCACGGAGAGAGCGGAAAATGAGTGTCGCCTTTCGCTCCGCGAAAGGCCACCGTATACACCCTTTCGCGGAGCGAAAGGCGACCATAATAACGCGACCATAAATAACGCGACTATAAATAACCACGTTGCTAACCCGGTGGAAGCAAGGCTCTTTCGGAATTGAAAATGACCAAGAACTACATTATCGGTGGGCTTATCCCTTTGCTGCTGTCTGTGGCGGGATTTGGCATATTTGCTTTACTTGAAAAGCCCGATCCACCTAAGGTGCCGCCGCTGGGCACAGATCGGGCCTCACTCTTGTCCGTCATGCCCACTGCCAGCGTACAGCGTGTCCACGCACTTGCAGAAAAGTCCGAAACGCTTGACATTTCAGCCAGTGGTACAGTTGTCCCTTACCGCGAGATCAATTTAGCTGCCGAGGCGGCAGGACGCATCATTGCAAAGAATCCCGAAGTGCGAGGCGGGAACTTTGTGAAGAAAGGGCAGGTGTTATTGCGGATCGATCCGCGCGACTACGAGATCGACATTGAGCGACTTACCAAACGCCGCGATCAGGAACTCGCTTCCCTTGCAGAACTCAGACTCGACATCGACAATTCCCAGCGATTGCTCGAAGTGGTTGAAGAGGAGTTCGCATTGGCCGAGGCCGAAGTCAAGCGATTTCAGTCGTTGGGTGGCTTTTCAAGTGACGCAGAGTTGGATCAGGCCAAGCGCGCGGCTAGCCAGCACGAATCAAAGGTCACTCTGCAGAATCAAATCCGCGCGTTTGAATCAAGAATTTCACGTTTGGAGTTAGCGGCCAAACTGGCTGAAACGGAATTGGAGCAAGCGCGGCTCAATCTTGAAAGAACTGTCGTTTGCGCACCGGTTGACGGGCGGATCGTCAGTGAGCAGGTCGAGACGGATTCGTATGTCCAACGTGGCACTCCACTGCTAACCATCGAAGACACGGAGAAGGTGGAGGTCGCCATCAATCTCCGCATGGATCAATTGTATTGGGTCCTTGACCAAGCCGACTTGAGCGCGATCAGCTTATCAATGCTGCTCAAGCGTCGCGTTACGAAGCTACCGCAAGTTCCCGTCAAAGTGCATTTTAATGTCGCCGGTCGGGAGTCCATTTGTTACGAGTGGACGGGCGTGTTGGATCGTTACGACGGAGCTGGCTTGGACCCACAAAGCCGCACCGTGCCAGTGCGGATCTTGGTCGAAAAACCGGGCGAGTTCCTGATTAATGGTGCTCCAGCAGATGAATCTTCCAAGAGTGGTCCTCCCAATTTGGTACGCGGTATGTTCGTTGATGTCGACATCATGACTCGCCCAGCTACGCAGTTGCTGCTCGTGCCCAAGTTAAGTATCAAGCCCGCCACGGATTCGTATCAAATTTGGAAGTTCGTTGCAGACGATTCTGCTTTCGAAACGGTCAAAGCGAAACATGCCCCGAAGACGAGTGCCGAAAGTCCCGAAGATGCGACCACTTTGATTAGTCACAAAGGTACGCTAGCACTTGATGAAGACTCGGCGGTGGCTACCGACGTAGCTGACGAAGGTACTGAGAATTCTGATACCCGCAAGCCTGACATTGATCCAAGCCAATGGCAAGCGGGGTTCTTAGGTGTTCTAGACGGAATCCAAGTGGTTGGTGCATTTGAAGAAGAGCCCAACAGTGCGAGCTCTGATGCCGTCGAGTATTGGATTTGTGAAGCCAACCAGAATGCCCTCCAGCCAGGTGATTATGTAGTCGTGACTCCTCTTCCCGGCATAGAGGGCAATGGACAAGACACGATCCGTGTTCCCCAAACGGAACTGCACGTAAGCCAATAACCATGATTCATATTGAGAAACTTTAGACTCTGTTTCAAAGCCTGTTTCCACGCAGATGCCTCTCTCCGAGACGCAGTCAATTCGCGTCTCGGAGAGCCCCTTCGACGTGTTTATAGACGACGTGTTAATACAAGTCGCGTTTGGAAACTACAGATGCACAAACAGAGCCTAGGCTGACCGACTTAGGAATTTCGCATGAGATCGATAGTACGCTGGGCCGTTGACAACTCGCCAGCCATCAACGTGATGGTTGTGGCCACCTTGATCGCAGGGTTCGTTAGTTTCATGATGCTTCGTCGTGAAGTATTTCCAGAGTTTGAACTGGAAGTCATTCTGGTGACCGTGCCCTACCCTGGAGCATCTCCTGCCGATGCGGAAAAGGGAGTTTGCCAACCTGTAGAAGAGGCTGTACGCGCATTAGATGGCATCAAACGACTAGTCAGCATCGCCCGCGAAGGCGGCGGTTATGTGCTGGTAGAACTCAATTCCAATGTGAACGACGTTCAAAAAACCGTCACTGAAATTCGCTCGCGAGTGCAGCGCATTACGAACTTCCCAGATCTCGCCGAAGATCCGCAAGTTGAACAGATCACGTTTCGTGAAGCGGCAATTCGAGTGGCGGTCATTGGTCCCCAAACGGCCTCACCAGACGCGGAAGTCAAGTTGCGCGAAGTTGCTGAGCAGGTACGGGAGTCGCTCCTAGAACAAGAGACAATCAGCCAGGCCAATATCCTGGGGGCCAAGCTCTTTCAAATCGATGTCGAAATTTCTGAAGACACGCTTCGCAAATATGGACTCACTCTTTCCAACGTCGCGCAAATCCTGCGTCGCGAAAATATCGAATTGCCTGGCGGTCAGCTCAAGGCCGATGGCCAAGAGATTCTGTTGCGCGGTAAGAACCGGCGTGAGTTTGGCGAAGAGATTAAACAATTGCCAGTGCTCACCCAACCCAACGGGGTCATCCTAACCATCTCCGATCTAGGTGAGGTTCAAGATGAATTCGAAGACAAGTCGGTCATTAACGAAGTCAACGGCATGCCCGCGTTGGTCATCAGCGTTGATCGGACAGCCGAAGAAGACTTGTTGCAAATCGCCAAAGAAGTCCACCAGTATGCAGCTGAAGCGGAGCTGCCGCCCGGATATACACTACAAGTCTGGGGAGATACCAGTGTCGATGTGGCGGATCGCATGCGGATGCTCCGCGACAATGGCATCCAAGGACTCGCCTTCGTTTTTATACTGCTGGCATTATTTCTGGAATTTCGACTCGCGTTCTGGGTCTCTCTGGGAATTCCAATCTGTGTGTTGGGGGCCGGGTTGATTCTCTTGTTCACAGGTCAGACGCTCAACATGCTGAGCATGTTTGCGTTCTTGATGGCGCTGGGCATTGTCGTCGATGATGCAATCGTGGTCGGTGAGAATATCTTTGAGCATCGTAAAATGGGGAAGCCATTCGCAACTGCCGCGATCGACGGCACCGTGGAGGTGCTGCCCAGTGTGATCACAGCCGTGTGTACGACCATCATTGCCTTCTTGCCTTTCTTCTTCGTATCGGGCGTGATGGGTAAATTCATTGCGGTTATGCCTGTGGCGATCATTGCCATGCTCATCATTTCACTCTTCGAAGCCTCTACGGCGTTGCCCTGTCACTTGTCGCACGGGGTCGTTGAAAAGCCCACCACGCTTCCGCAGCATATCAGCGCGCAGCTGTCGAGAGTTTTCAATCCAGTCATAGCAATCTTTGATCGAGGCAGCGCTTTTTGTGGCGGCCTAATGGACCGCTTTGGCGATCGAGTCTATCTGCCAACACTCAGCTTCCTGTTGAAATACCCCGCGCTCGGTCCAGGAATCGGATTGTTCCTGCTTTGTGTCACTTTTGGCGTCGTTCGAGCTGGTTATATCCCGTTCGATCCCTTTCCCAAAAGCGATAGCAATCAAATCTTGTCGCAAATCGTGTTCCCAGACGGCACGCCTGTCCAGATCACTAATGAAGCCACATCCAGACTTGCGGAGGCCATTCGTAAAGTCAGTGAGGACTATTTTGACAATCGCAGCGACGAGGAAACTGCCGAATCACTGGCCGTTCAGCAAGGCACTGGTACGTCGCCTCGCGGACCAGTCAAGTTGACATTCCGGCAAGTTGGTGAAGTCACGGCACAGGGGGCGATGGGCTCGACTGGCAATGGCAGTGGCAGCCATGTGGGCCAAGTGTTCGTGGAGTTGCATGACTCGAGTCAGCGCGCGATCAGTAGCACAGAATTAATCGCCCTGTGGAGAAAGGCTGCTGGCGAATTCAACGGTGCCGAACGTGTGACCTTCGATTCTGCATCGATCGGCCCTGGTGGTAATCCGATCGAATTCAAAATGTTAGCTCCTTCGGCAAACCATGAACAATTGGTGGCTGCGGTCGAAGACGCCAAAGCCAAGCTGGGCAACTATAGCGGAGTCTATGATATTCGCGACGATGCGACGCCGGGAAAGACGGAATTCCAAATCCGCGTCAAAGATCGCGCTCAATCTATGGGTGTTAGCGACGCCGATCTCGCTGAAACAATTCGTGCTGCTTACTACGGTGCCGAAGTCATGCGGCTACAACGCGGACGCCACGAAGTCAAACTGATGGTTCGCTATCCACAAGACGAACGCAATTCGTTAGCCAGTTTCTCCGAGATTCGCGTTCGCGGAAACGACGGCGTGGAAAGACCTATTACCGAATTGGCTGAAATCACGGTAACCAAAGGCTACTCAGAAATCAATCGCTTGGACCAACGCCGATCCATCACGATTACATCCGATCTGGATACGACCGAGGCAAACGCTCAACAGATCATTGATGAATTGAAAGGAGTATTTGGCTCCGCCGAATTCAGAGAAAAGTATCCTGCGGTGACTGTGAACTGGGAAGGGCAGCAGAAACAGACCATGGAATCTCTATCCAGTTTAGGCTGGGGGTGTGCCATGGCCTTTCTTGGCATGTACGTATTGCTCGTTGTCGAATTTCGCTCGTATTTTCAGCCATTGCTCATCCTGGCCATTGTGCCGTTTGGCATCATCGGTGCGATTTGGGGACACGGCATTATGGGCATCGAAGTCACTCTGTTTAGCTTTTTCGGAATCGTCGCGCTGACCGGTGTGGTCGTCAACGACTCGATTGTGCTTGTCGACTTCATTAACCATCGCGTGCGCGAGGGTATGGATCAGGAGCAAGCGCTGCTCGAAGCCGGCCGACGTCGCCTGCGTCCAGTGTTCCTGACCAGCTTGACTACAATTGGCGGCCTTTTTCCCATGTTGATGGAAACATCCTTCCAGGCTCAGTTCTTGGTTCCGATGGCCACCAGCATCGCATTTGGCCTAATGCTATCCACTGTTCTAGTCTTGTTTCAAGTGCCAGTTTTCTTTCGAATATACTTGATCTTTAGTCGGGCTCTTGGATTCGATCCTGGCCAAACCAGTGTCGAAGCCCACTCGGTCGTACAGCCCACCACACTGCCTGGCGAAAAGCTTGTGACCAGCACATAGTAGTCCCTGGCCTGTCCCCAGATCGCTCATTCAACTTACAGGACGTTTTCATGGAAGTCATGCATCACGGTGCTTTGCACGGAGTCACGGGTTCATGCCACCAGCTCATCATCAATGACAAGCGGTCTCTGCTAGTCGACTGCGGGATGTTTCAAGGAGCGGATGCCAAAGATAGAGATCAAGAAAAGATCGAGTTTTCGCTCGAGGGTATTCAAGGCTTGATTGTCACGCACGTTCACTTGGATCACGTCGGTCGGATACCGCACCTAATCGCCGCTGGATTCAACAAACCGATCTACTGCAGTCCGCCCACCGCCAAACTACTGCCACTCATGCTGGAAGACGCCATGCGGGTTGGCGTTACTCGAAACAAGCGGTTGATCGAACGATTCTTAAGTGATCTGCGCGGGCATATGCGACCGCTTAAATACAACAAATGGCACTCGCTCGACGGTGGTATCGAACTGCGTTTGAGTCCAGCCGGTCATGTGCTGGGATCAGCTATCGTCGAAGTCGCATTCCAATCCGAGCGGTTTGTGTTCAGCGGTGACCTAGGCAGCCGACACCAGCCCCTGTTGAAAGACCCCATCAGTCCTGAAAGAGCTGATTTCTTGGTATTGGAGAGTACTTATGGAAATCGCAACCACGTTGGCCGCGAACAGCGAGTCGAAGAACTGGAGAAAGTGTTATGTCGGACACTGCAGAACAAAGGCGTGACAATCATCCCAGCCTTTAGTGTTGGTCGCACACAAGAGTTGCTCTATGAAATGAATATTATCTTTGAACATATGGAACGTAGCTTGGGGTGTTCCATGATGAAAGCCGTAGACGTGATTATCGACTCGCCGCTGGCCAGCCGCTTCACCGAACTCTACGAGAGCATGCGCGAGTATTGGGATGACGAGGCGCAACATGTCCTAACCTATGACGATCAACCGCTGGTGTTTGAGAACTTGGTCAATATCGCGGACCACCGAGAGCACCGCGATACCATCGAATACTTAAAAGCAAGTAAGATCCCGGCCATCGTTATCGCGGCCAGCGGCATGTGTGCCGGTGGTCGTGTCGTCAATTACTTAAAAGAGTTTATCGGCGATCCTACGGCGGACATCGTGTTCGTTGGCTTTCAGGCTCGCGGTACCCCGGGACGCTACATCCAGGATACGGACTGGGTCAAACTCGATGGCCGACGTTACGACGTACGGGCTGCGACCCACCAACTCAGCGGCTACTCAGCTCATGCCGATCAATCCGATCTATTGCGATTTGTCGAGGGCATGCAGGAGCGTCCCAAGGCAATTCGCTTGGTTCATGGCGAAGATGATGCCAAAGCTGCCCTGCAAAAAGAGCTTGAAGACCGCGGATATAATGTGGTTTAATCGTCGCCTCGGTCGATGGACGAGTTGTCACCTAGCTGGTCCAAAATGTAATTCGCCAGTCGCTTCTGATTTTCAACTTGGGTAAAAATTTGAAGATGGCCATAGCCATCGTAAATCCATAGATCTTTGGGCTCCGCAGCCGCGACGAACAAACGTTGACTGTGATAGGCTGACACTCCGACGTCCTCAGTTCCATGGATGAATAAGACCGGAGTGGTGGCAATGCGTGAGATCGCATCCTCGCCACAATACTCGTCGCTGGTTAACAACCAAGCTCCCCATTTTACAAGCCATAGCGGACCCATACGGCCGAGCTTGTCACTGACGTGCAGGCTGTGCTTGGCATAAGTCGCCTCAGAAACGACCAATTGGATCCCTGGGGCGCTAGAGGACGCAGCTTGGATCGCTAATTGCCCGCCCATGCTCTGGCCATAAAGTACAATCCGGCTCTGATCCACGTCGCTACGGCTTCGCACATAGTCAATTGCTGCGACAGAGTCGTCTACCAATCCCTTTCGATCGGGGACTCCCTCCGATGCCCCGTATCCTCGGTAATCAAATACAAATAGGTTCAGTCCATACTGCGTAAGCCAAACTGTGTTCTTGACCGTGTCGGTGATATTCCGGTCGCTGCCATGAAAACAGATGACCGTTCCGATAGCCTCGTCGGTTGCCAAGAACCAACCTTCCAATTTCGTCCCGTCAGAGCTTGCAAACGTAACGGCTTCAGGGCTCAGGCCAAGTTCCGCCGCGCGACCATAATCGCGTTTGGAAGGACGATAGAATTGAGCCTCGAAAAACCCCGTCCACTGAAAAACCAAGCAAATAAACAAAGTGATCGCCACGGTAATACCAGCCGATAGCATACAGGTTTTGAACAAATCTTTACCCCGAGGCCACTCCTTCTTGAACCAGCCACTCGCTATCGCAGCACCGCCAATGACGATTACGCACGGAATTAATAACAGACTGGCGAATGACAACAAAAGATCGAGAGTTTCCAAATTCATCGATTTCTCCTGGAATCCCAGCTCGCTAACACGTCCCGTGGCATATTGTAATCAGTCCATCAGTCTAATGCTGGCTGGTGTTCAACGCCTCTCGCTCCACTTTTATAATCCTGCTTTTTCGTGGCTCGGCGGTCCAGGCTGCCGGGATGAACGGTTTGTTGAAGATGATATGAAATAGTGTTATTTGCGGCGAATGGATACTTGCCTTGGGCGGCGACTGCTGAAACCATAAGGGCTGTGCTAAAGTAGTCGGTCTTGCGAAGTAATGGGTTAAGCGACTTAGGCTGATTAGACTCCCGAGCCTGACACACAAGCCGACACATCGTGAACGGTTACCTTGCGACGCACGACGTTGGCCATAGGACTGCAGTTCATCTAACGCTTTTTTTCGGAGCAACTTGGCATGACAAACAAGCAACAGTTTCATTCGATGGATTTTGCAAACTATTCCCGGCGTCGATTCTTGCAGTTCACTTCTGCGCTGGCTGCGTACTCATGGACGCTGGCTGGCGCACGCGGCGAAGCTGCCCCGACGTTCAAGAGCACGCCTTTTTCACTGGGTGTTGCCTCAGGAGATCCGGACCATCAAAGCGTCGTGTTATGGACACGGTTGGCGACGGCGCCGGATGAGCCGGGTGGCGGAATTCAGGCAAGGATCGTTGATGTACATTGGGAAGTTGCAGACGACGAGAACTTCACGCACATTATCAGCCAAGGTACTTATGCTGCGACGCCCCATCTTGCCCATTCGGTTCACGTCGAAGTCGCTGGGCTGCAGCCAGATCATTGGTACTTCTATCGCTTTCGTGTCGGTGATGCAGAGAGTCCTGTTGGACGTACTCGCACCCTGCCTGCGCCAGATACTTTGGCGGACAAATGTCGGTTTGCAGTTACCTCTTGTCAGAATTACGAACAGGGCTTGTTTACCGCTTACGAGCAAATGGCGAAAGACGATGTCGACTTGGTATTTCATCTTGGCGACTACATCTATGAATATGAAGCGGGACGCAATGGCAAAGTCCGTACACACCTTGGGGCTGAAATCAATTCTTTAGACGACTACCGGATCCGCCACGCGCAGTATCGACTCGACCCACTCCTTCAACGAATGCACGCTGTGGCGCCGTGGATCGTCACCTGGGATGACCATGAGTTCGACAACAACTGTGCCAGTGACATTTCGGAGGAAGATGATGTGGATCCCATCGCTTTCTTGGCGCGACGGGCAAACGCATACCAAGCCTACTATGAAATGATGCCAATTCGCTCTAGCTGTATGCCCACCGGTCACGACATGCGACTTTACCGTCAAGCCACCTTCGGTCGCTTGATTGATTTCCAAGTGCTCGACACGCGTCAATATCGTTCAAACCAACCCAACAATGACCGACGTTCGCCGCTCAATGATTATGCACTTGATCCGCAGCAGACGATGCTCGGCAACGAGCAACGCGGGTGGCTTTATCAAAACCTGTTGCGTTCGCGTGCCGAATGGAATGTGCTCGCTCAACAAGTCATGATGGGCATGGTTAACCGAGTTGGCAGCATCGAAAAACCCGAATACTCAATGGATCAGTGGCCGGGCTACGCAGCCGAGCGAATAGCCCTGATGCGATTTATGCAGGAACGCCGCATCAGCAATCCAGTTGTGCTGACCGGCGACATTCACAGCAACTGGGCCAATGAACTGCGCATCGATGATCGAGAATTCGATAGTCAACCTGTCGCCACGGAATTTGTGGCAACTTCGCTCAGCAGCGGTGGTAATGGAGTCGACCAACCGGAGAACATGGAACAGTTGCTAAACGCAAATCCGTGTGTCAAGTTTCACAATTTGCAACGAGGTTACATACTCTGCGATGTCACGCCCCAGACTTGGCAAGCTGACTACCGCGTCGTTGACCAAGTCACTGAACCCGGCGGCAAGACATCTTCGCGAGCAGTATTCGCTGTGGAATCTGGTAACGCAACCATCAATCCTGTCTGACAAGTTAGGCAGAGCGAAAACGGCGAAATTCTTAGGCGGCGTCTGGGGTGCTGCCTGCTGCTCCTTGCCAATCTTGTCCAATTCGTTCTGGCAGCAAATGCAGGTGGTAACCTTTCACAATGTGTTGGCTTTTGTGTGACAGGGTCGGGAGTCTTTTCAGCCTAAATCGTTCGCCAATTTAGAAACCACGTGTTCCTACCAGCGGCATCTCATCGGTGGCGGGCGTTGCTGAAAAGACTCCCGACCCTTTCCTGTCGACGCCAAGTTCGTGAACGGTTACCCTGAAACGAAAGCAGGGTGACGAGACTAACGTCCTGCCACCCCACTGTTGTTTTTCTGAATAACCGAAGTTCAGTTGGCGAAGCTCGTTAGCTAGGCTTGTATGGATTAATGACAGTCAAATTTGTCGAATCAAACTGGTAGTATCCGCCATACGGAGTCGGTGTCGTACGCGTGCTGGTATAACCTCGGGAATACAGGTAAGTCATGCCACGATCTGGCCAAGTCCCATACTCCATGTAGTAAGCCTGAACGATACCATTCAATTTGGCGATGTTCTGCTGGTCCAACTTGACCCGCGACTTTTCACGCATGGGTGCGATCGTAGCGACTGTAGCGGTTGCCACAACAGCCAGGATAACCACGGCTGCGATCACTTCGATCAGTGAAAATGCCTTACGTTTGCGATTCGTTCTCTTGATCATGAGGTTTGACCTTTCAGGTACGTTTTCTTGGGGGCAGCAACTTCTTGCAGCTTTCCGCGCACCGTTGCCGACAGCCTGGATCGTGTGCGATTTCGGATCCGAGCTCACCGTGAGTTTCCGACCCGCTATTGGAAATCTAGCTTGGTATTCCTGCCAAAGTCAGAATAATTTTACGAATTGAGCGTAGTATTTTTGCCACACGCGGCATGCCTGATGCAAGAAATCAACATGCAGAACACATGGCCAAACGCGTTCGCCACGCTCAGTTGGCTAAGAATTTGCCGAGATCGGTTGCCGCCGCTATTAACCACTGGGCGGCCTGTTCAATTTCACGGTCCGTGTTGTATCGCCCAACTCCGAATCGTAGGCTACTGCGCGAAATCTCCTCGCTGAGTCCCAAGCTGCGGAGAACGTGGCTGGCCATCGGTTCCGCCGTAGTGCACGCACTGCCACTACTAACCGCTAGGTCGGGCGTTGCCAACATTAGACTTTGACCTTCGAGGGGAAAGAAGCTGCAGTTCAAATTACCAGACAAGCGTGGATTGTCTTGGCCATGCAGCGGTGGTCCGTTGAGCAGAACAAAATCCAGCCCCTGCTGCAAGAGTTGAAAAAGGCGATCACGCTGCCGTTGAATTCTGACTGTATCGTCGACTAACCCTTCGAGCGTGCTCGTCAACGCAGCTGCCATACCGACAATCCCTGCCGAGTTGAGTGTTCCCGAACGAAAGTTTTGCTGTTGCCCTCCACCGACGATCTGCGCCAACAACTTGATGCGTCGACCACGACGCCGTACATACAATCCACCAACGCCCTTGGGCCCATAGAATTTGTGCGCCGAAAAACTCAAGAGATCGACATCGACCGTATCCACATTCACGGGGAGGCGTCCCACAGCCTGCGTTGCATCGGTATGCAATAAACAACCGTTGGCACGACACAGTTCTGCAATCTGTCGCAGCGGCTGGATTACGCCGATCTCGTTATTGGCCAGCATCACAGACACTAGCGCGGTTTCTGGAGTAATTGCTTCGGCGAGTTGCTCCATATCGACTTGGCCGGCCAGAGGTGAATCGTTTGAATGCACCGGAGCTAGTGTTACGTCAAAACCAACCTGCGCGAGGCGTTTTAATGGATCGAGAATCGCGCGGTGTTCACTCACGACGCTAACGACGCGCCGCCGTTTTTGCCTGGGATGCAGGCAGACACCGAAGAGTGCCAGATTATTGCTTTCCGTTGCACCACTGGTAATCACCAATTCGTCAGCCTCTGCTCCCAGCAGCGCAGCCAACCGAGCGGTCGCATCTCCAGTCATTTCGGCTACACGTCGGCCAGCCGCATGGGCAATGCTACCAGGATTGGCATAGTGTTCGCCCAACAGTGGTAGCATCGCCTCAAGCGCCCGAGGGTCGAGCGGCGTCGTCGCATGATGGTCTAAGTAGATCATAGCAATTGAGAGTGCGAGGTTTGCTTAATCGGAACCCGACGCGTAAGCGCGAATGTCCAATTCTTGCGTTAGCCACCCAGAGGCCATTGGCCCGTCGTTACGAGACGACGACCTCACCAAAAACTCAATAAAGGTTGTCCAGACACAATTGTGACCAAGTTTCAAAACTGTCGAGCTGACTCTTTAATGCAGCTAATGGTTCGAACCCGCTGTCAACCAAGTCGGACTCGCGGGCTCTGGCGGTCGGCTGCTTGAGCACCAGTTGATGTACGACCCCCAAGTGAACACGTCCGACTGGCGAAGTATCATCGTAGATAAAGCCAACCAAAGTTTCTTGATAATCTCCATCCACGACCATCTCTTCGGTCAGTTCGCGAAGCATCCCCGAGCGATAGAGGTCTTCGCCTTCGGCGTCTTCGCGCGAGATATGTCCGCCAATCCCAATACTGCGTTTAGCGTGCAGACGCTTTTCCCCTTGGCCTTTCCCACGCGTGTATTGAAAAATACAGGTTTCTCCCTCGTTGTCCGACTGAAGGATCGCGTAAGGAATCAACTGCTTAAAGGTCGGGTCATCTTCGACGGTACTACGTGGACGAAACTCCATGAATTCAGGATTGAGCAAGGCGTCAAACGCGTCAGGACAAAATGCGCGAAAGCCGCTGAATGCCCCCAACGTGTGCAGGCGGCTTTCTGGGATCACCAAGACATGCTCTTCAGACACAGTTCTTCCTTTGTTAACGATCTAACTTGAAATTCGGTGGCGATCAAACGATGAGCATGCAGTCACCGTAGCTGTAAAAGCGGTAACGCTGCTCGATGGCGATATGATAAGCGCGCATGATTAGGTCGCGACCAGCAAATGCGCTGACCAAGGCCAACAGCGTACTCTTGGGCAAATGAAAGTTCGTCATCAACGCATCTAGGGCTACGAACTCGTAGGGTGGACGAATAAAAATATCGGTGGAGCCCCGCCAGGGCTGGAAGACGCTGCCTGTCTGCGCAGCGGCCGATTCGAGCACTCGCGCGGACGTGGTTCCCACCGCAATCACTCGCCCCCCGTTTTCACGGCAGTGCCGAAGTTTTGCGCAAGAAGTTTCAAGCAATTCGCCCCATTCGCTGTGCATCTTGTGGTCGCTTAGGCGCTGACCATTCATCGGACGAAAGGTGCCCAAGCCCACGTGCAGCGTAAGGGCAGCTGTTATCGTGCCTCGCTTCTGCAAATGACGAATCAAATCCGTGGTAAAATGCAAGCCAGCCGTAGGTGCAGCCACCGAGCCGGGCTCTTTGGCGTAAACGGTCTGATAAGTCTCCGTGTCTTTATCAACCATCTGGCCGTCACGAATATAAGGCGGCAATGGCACGCGACCAAATCTGGCCAATATCTCCTCACTTGAGCCTTCGAGAAGTGGGCGAACCGCCAAGTGCCCATCGTCCAGCTTCGCCGCGATCATTAACGCTGGACAGTTGCGACCATCCCGATCACGCAATGAAATCGTTTCGCCAACAGTCAGACTGCCGCGTGTCTTGCTGAGGATCTCCCACACACCCGCCTCTTCGCGCAAGTATAGCCCCTCCCAACGTCCACCAGTGGAAGTCCGCACACCCGTTAGCCGTGCCGGAATGACCTTCGAATTATTCAGCGCCAGGGCATCGCCGACTTGGACCAAGTCTGGCAAATCGCGAACATAAAAGTGTTCGATCTCGCCAGTCTCTCGGCGAATCAACATCAACCGTGAATCGATGCGATGTTCCACCGGATGCTGCGCGATTAGTTCTCGCGGCAATTGGAAATCGTAAAGCTCGAGGCTATCTTGGTCGACGTCGACTTGTTTCATAGAGTTACTCCGTTTGTTCAAATATCCTGCCCATCAAGATAACCGCACACGGTAGAATGCGAAACAACCACGCACACAAAACAATAACCGTAAGCCTCGGAAAGGTTGCGGTATGCAGCAGCGGTGCGAGTTACTCTCAGATCCACAATTTACTGTCCGCTCATCAAGTCCCTTTTCCAATCCACTTCACCGCGCTGGACCGACCTGACAGCATCTATGCGAATTGCTCTGATCATTACTGAACTGCATCCTGGTGGCGCGGAAACATGCTTTGTCAACTTGGCAATCTACTTACGAGATCAAGGGCATGAAGTGGCCGTATGGGAACTTTGGCCCCCCCCACCTGCCGATAAACGCCGGTTAACAAATCGCCTCGATCAGGAAGGTATCGTGTGGAAGAGTGGTGGCGCAGTAAGACCATGGCATTTTGTGACTGCGGCACGTTGGCTGCGCAAGGAACTGCACAACTTTGCACCCGATGTCGTTCAAGCATTCTTGTTCCACGGGAATTTAGCGGCCGCCTTCGCGTCCCGCAATCGTCCGTGGCGACTGTTCGGTGGCGCACGAGTGCGGCAACCCGAACGTTTTCGCCAGCGATTGCAAAAAATTGCATCTTGGCGGATGGAAAAACTCATTTGCGTGAGCCATGGTGTACTCGATCACTGTCGGCAAGTCGAGCATATCGCAGATCACAAGCTAGCCGTGATTCCCAATGGCATTGCTCTGCCTGTACCAGTTCCCCCAGCCACCGAGCTGGATACAGAACTCAATAAGCTCGGGATATCTCCCGCAACTCGCTTGTTGCTGTTTGTCGGACGACTGACAGAACAAAAGGGGATCGAAGCTCTCATGTTGCAGGCCGACGCATTGCTCGAATCGCTGCCCAGACACGAACTCGTGATCGTGGGCGACGGTCGATTGCAAAGCCGACTTGAGCAGATTCGCAGCCAAGCCGGTTCTGGCAGACGAATTCACCTGCCTGGCTGGTCTAGCATTCCGTTGGCGTGGATTCAGCGCTGTGAACAGTTGCTACTACCCGCAGAATATGAGGGGATGCCCAACGTGGTGCTGGAAGCCATGGCGTGTGGTAAACCCGTAGTTGCGTTTGATGTCGAAGGTGTCCGGGAATTGCTAGGTACCGGACCAGTCGCGGACAACCAAGCTATCCCGCCAGGCAACTTTGCGCAGTTTAGCGCAGCCATCGAACGTCTGGCACACGACCCAACATTACGCAACACTTGTAGCCAACATAATTTCGACCGCGTGGCGAATAACTTCCTGTTGGAAAAACAACTAGCGCGATATCAAGCGCTGTACACGAGTTCCTGAGCGCGCCGAATTTAAAGAATGAGCCCCACCTACTGACCGAAACCAGAAATGACAAGCAACAAACTTTCCAGTGGCCTGACGACACTCGACGCAGCTTTAGACGGTGGTTTTCTACCCAATAGCTTGATTATGATCATCGGGGCTACGGGTGTTGGAAAAACCCAGCTTGGAATGCACTTTAGCCAAGCCGGCTTGCAGGCCGAAGGCCAGCGCGGTGCCATCGTGGATCTGTCGAGCCGAGGTGATTCGCAGAATCACTCGAACTACATGCAGCGCATGTTCGAGGCCCCATTAACGGTCGCGGGAGTCCATGGGCAGCCAGTGCGGGACATGTTTGATGGCGAACGGCCCGCCGACTTGTTTAACTTCCTGGGTTATAGCGGAAGGCGAGTGCTCCGGAGTCAAATGGACGTCGATCAATGGCATGCTTGGCAATCGGAAATGAACCGTCGCACGCCTGAGTTGTTTCGCTTCGTCTATAGCCATTTGGTACACGGAACTCGACGGTTCATCGTCGATGGCATCGAGCCGCTGGGACGCTCGGATGACTCCCTGCAATTAGATTTACTTGAGCTGATCTACCATCGCATGCTCCGCACGGAACACGATTGGCTGGCACGTGAGGTCTTGCGAGAGGGCTACTTGAAGAATGCCGCGCGGGTTCAGCAGCAGGCCTATGATCATCGGCAGTCATCAGCAATGGTCTTAGTTACCACCAAACAAACGATGTTGGAGCAATTAATGACGGAGCCGCTCAGCGATGGCGATTTGGCGGCAGGCGCCAACACCGTGATTCTGATGGGCCGTATTTTGGCAGATGGCAAGATGTCCCGCGGGCTGTACGTTGCCAAACATCGCGGCAGCTTTGCAGCTAGTCACACACTCCGCTTTGACATTGACGATAGTGGAATTGTGTTTGAGTAAGAAGCCGCAACCGAAGCCATTTTGAGCTTCAGCACACTAGGCTTTACACTTAAGTGAACTTATAGTAGGGGCACAAAGTAGCAGGCACACTCCGTGTGCCGTCCGCATTTGGGAACCAAGTAACACACTCCGCGTGCCGTCCGCATTTGGGAACCAAGTAACACACTCCGCGTGCCGTCCGCATTTGGGAACGGAGCAAGCACACTCCGCGTGCAATCCACCCTCTTAAATCAATCGAAGCCACACCCGTTGGCGTCCCACCTCCATTTCCAACCGAAGACTCATCTGACATGACGAATGCAGCCGAAAAAGAACGTCAATTAATCTTGGCAGCGCGGCAGCGCGGCCCTCTGGCGACCCTGGCTACGTACGTGCGTCTGTCGGGTCCCGGTTGGTTACAAGGCGCTATTACGCTCGGCGGTGGTTCGCTGGCCGGCGCTTTATATCTGGGCGTGATCACTGGCTATAACATGATGTGGCTGCAGCCGTTAGCCATGATTCTTGGCGTAGTGATGTTAAGCGCTATCGGCTATGTAACGCTTTCAACTGGCAAACGGCCATTCGAAGCGATCAAGACGCACGTAAGTCCCGCGTTAGCGTGGGCTTGGTTGTTGGCCACGATGATGGCTAATATTGTGTGGTGTCTGCCGCAGTTTGCGCTCGGCACCGCGGCCGTGCAGCAGAACCTCTTGCCACAAGCGACCGGGGGCTCCATTGGCAAGATTGTCGTGGCGGTTTCTTTGTTAGTTGTTGCTGCGTGCGTCGTCTGGTTTTACAACTCGGGTAGCTGGGGTATCCGTCTATTTGAAATTATCTTGAAGATTCTGGTCGGGATTGTGGTGCTCAGTTTCTTTGGCGTGGTGCTGGCCATGACGTATCACGGTGTGCTCGACTGGGGCAAGATCCTGGCTGGTCTGATTCCGAATCTGTCAAATTTATTTAATCCCGTACCCTCGCTGATGCCACAGATCGAAGCCACTGGCAGCTTCGAAGGCTATTGGCGAACCACCATCGCAGCGACTCAGAAAGACAAGATCATTACTGCTTTCGCAACTGCAGTGGGCATTAATATGACATTCTTGCTGCCCTATTCGATGCTTCGCAAAGGCTGGGAAAGGGACCATCGCGGCCTGGCGATCTTTGACTTGTCAATCGGCTTGATTGTGCCGTTCGTGTTGGCCACTGGTTGCGTGGTAATTGCATCTGCCAGCCAGTTCCATGGCCAGCCCAATGACGTGATGCTACTGGTTGAAGCCGGATCGGGCAAAGAAGTAAAGTCGTACTATGGGATCATCGACAACCGCATCAAGCATGATGTCGGCCCTGAGCGGTTTGCCACACTCAGCGATGAACTAAGCGTTTGGGAAGCCGGTGGAAAATCGGGTGCCGCCCCAGAATTGGTCCAACTGCGAGCCGCCTTGCCGGAAGCGGAACGCAATTTGGCGGCGGCCTTGGCTGAACGCGACAATTTGGCGCTGGCCAAGACGTTGGAGCCCTTGGTTGGGCCCCAGATTTCCCAAGGCCTGTTCGGTGTGGGCGTGCTGGGGATGGCGCTTTCAACCATTATCATTTTGATGCTGATCAATGGATTCGCGTTTTGCGAGATGCTCGGCGTACCTGCCGAAGGGTCGATGCACCGCATTGGAAGTTTGTTTCCAGCCATTGGCGTATTGGGGCCATTCGTGTGGGGGCAAGCCGCTCCGGCCCTAGCTACCCCCACCAGCGTGATCTGCGGGGCGATGTTACCAATCGCCTACGTCGCTTTTTTCTTATTGATGAACTCACGCAGCGTTCTAGGCGAATCGCTCCCGACAGGATTCAATCGCATCAAATGGAATGTGTTGATGGGCTTGGCCACCGCCGTCGCCCTGTTCGGCTCCTGCTGGGGCATGCTCGACAAATCGGTTGCCGGATTTCCAATCGGCAAAGTCATGTTTGGCGCCTTGGTAGTCTTACTACTCCTGGGCATCGTGGGTTTTATCAGCAAGAATAGGACAGTTCCTCGCTGATTACGAACACCTTACGGAATACAGGATGACAGTCTACGTTTTTGGGCACCGCAATCCGGATACGGACGCTATCTGCTCGGCGTTGGCCTATGCGGACCTCTTGCAACGCACGACGCGTCCAGACGCAGTAGCAGCCTGTTGCGGTGCTCCCAATCAACGCACCGAGTACGCGCTCAAACAGGCGCGTCTGGCACCACCACGCATCGTCATGGACGTACGTCCAGAAGTCGAACATGTGTGCCGGCGCGATCCTATCGTAGCCTACGACGACGAAGTATTCGCCGAAGTCTATGAGCGTATGAAGGAGCACGGCATCGGGGCCGTCCCCGTGCTAGACCGTCAACAAAAATTCGTAGGCTTGCTGACCCTGCTCGACTTGCTGAAAGTTATCTTCGAAGGCGACGCCGATCCAATTCTCTCTCGGCAAATCAGCAGTTCGGTCGGTAAAATCTGTGCAGTTCTTAATGGCGAAATGCAGCATGCCATTGCACCGGACGAAAAGACGGAGTTGATGGTCATGGTCGGGGCCATGAGCGCCGAAGGGTTTACGAAACGGCTGCACCAGTTTCCTTCGTCCCAATTGTTGGTAGTCAGCGGCAATCGGCCCACCATTCAATTGCCTGCCTTGGAACACGGCGTCCGCGTGCTAGTCGTGACCGGGGGATACGAGCTGTCCCCGGGCTTAATGCAATTGGCAAAACTCAACAACGTTACGGTGATAAAGAGCAGCTTTGATACCGCAACAACGACGATGCGTATCAAGTCTGCGAGGCGCGTAGACGGTGCGATTCAAAGAGACTGCGTTTCACTCTCGTCCAAATTACCGGTGGCCGATGCGCGCACTTTGGTAGCGCGTTCGCACCAAAAGCTATTCCCTGTGCTCGATGATCACGGCAAGTTGTTTGGGGTTCTATCCAAGAGTGACTTGGTCAATCCACCCAAAACTCAGCTCGTGTTGGTCGATCACAATGAACTGAGCCAAGCCGTCTTGGGCGCTGCTGAATCAGAAATCATCGAAGTCCTGGACCACCACCGACTGGGTGGCAATCTAAAATCCGATCAGCCGATTCGTTTCATCAACGAGCCGGTAGGATCGACCTGCACCCTGGTCGCGCGACAATTCCGCGCTGCGGGTATCGACCCAACTCCAGGCATCGCATTATGCATGGCCTCGGGAATCATCTCTGACACGTTGCATTTGCGCTCTCCCACGACCACCGATGTAGATCGAGAGATTTTGACTTGGCTCAAACGCTTCTGCGCAGTTGACATGGACGCCTTTGTGCGAGATTTCTTCGAAGTCGGATCGTCGCTCCGATCGCAGTCGGCAGCCAAGGTAGTTCGAGAAGACTGCAAGGAATTTGAGGATCGGGGCCATCGCTTCTCCATCTCGCAGATTGAAGAAATCGGCTTTGAGCTATTCTGGGAGAGACGTGATGAACTTCTCGAGGCCCTAACAACGCTTACCCAAGAAAACGACTTGGATTTCTCGGCGTTGTTGGTCACAGATATTATTAGCAATGGGAGCCTGCTGCTCATGTCCCGCGAGCCCGATTTCTGGGAGGAGATCAATTATCCGCGGGTAGAACGGTACTTGTATAAGCTAGATGATGTCGTTAGCCGCAAAAAACAATTGCTGCCTCTGATTTCCCAATTGCTAGAGAACGCTATCGAATACAATTGAGCGGATCGCAAGTGTGGAGGTCAACCAACGATGCTGCAAGCTATGACTGCATACCCAAGTCGATACCTACTCTTTTTCCTGCTCGTCGGTTGGGCTTTAGTTGCCGAAGAGACATACGGGCAGGCGGCCCCACCCTCCGCCGCTAGCACCGCCGCCCCCGTCAGCAATTGGCCCTTTCGACACGACATGTTTCAAATGCTGCTAGAAGAGCGCGGCTTGCGGGTCCTGCCCGATCTTAGCCAGTCTTACACGTCGCCACGGACATCGATCGTGGTCATCATCGGTGCGTTACCCAGACAATTCTCAAACTCGGATTGGCAGCGGTTGATTGATTTCGTACGTCACGGCGGGACGCTGCTGGTTGCCTCTGATAGTCCAGTTCGAGGTCCTGGATTTGGTACGTTTTACGTCGGCCCAGTCAAGACGCTGGCGGCAGAAAATCAATACCAGGGCTTTGACGACTGCCTCAAATTGCCAGTCCGTAATGATGCAACGGAGACATTGGCGAATGCCAGATACGTGGTCACCAATCGTTCGGGCTGGTTTGAGCCCAATCCAGTGAGCTGGCTCAATTGGCAGACTTTGGTTGATCTGCCAGTGGATTGCCAGCCCGGTCATGCTAGCGCTCAGCCGCTGCTAGCCATTGGTCGGGTAGGTACGCAAAGCGGTGGTTTGGCCATTGCGGCAGCCGACGCCAGCCTGCTAAGCAACGGCATGTTGTGGCATGAACATAACGCGGTGGTGGCAATTCGAATAGCCGAATTGTTGTGTACACCCGACAAACAACAGTTTGTGTTCCTGTCCGATGCTCGGGCGCTAGGCAGCTACCGCGACCGCCCTGAAATGCAAGCCGCTTCGCCGCCCTTAGACATTCCTGATGACCTACCCTTGCCCCAACCGGAGCTCGACAAGGCGTTGCGATTGGCCAACGCGGTGATCCAAGAAGTTGAACAGACAAATCTGATGAATGAAGCGCTGGCTGCGCACCCGCGCGGCATCCCCAGGACGCGCTACTACCGAGCTGCGATCATCGGACTGGGGTGTGTGCTCCTGTACTTTTTCCTAAGGTTCCTGTTTTCTCAACGTCAGGGGCGAGCAATATATGTCGCACCACGCCCGATGCAAGCTGCCTTTCAAATTCGGGGGCGAGAGGGTTTGGCTGGTGGCGACTTTCGCAATTCGGCTGCCTATGTGGCCCGCGAATTCTGTTTCGAGCTCACGGGGTCGACGCGCGCGGCCGACTGGCAAGAGTACCTATCGCGATGGGTTGCCGATCCGGCCCAACGGACAGACCAGCGTGAGTTGCAAGTGCGGAACAACTTGGCACGCATTATTGACATTGCATCGCGCGGGTGCCATGCACCGATGACGCGCATTGAATTTCAGATGCTGGGCCGCAGCATCCAGTCGCTACGTCAACGGCTCGTTGCTAGCTGAACTCAGGCAGTCTGCTCCACCACCTGTTATGTTGAGACAGGTTGGCGAGTATGATTAGCGCTTACCAATTCCGCACACCCCTCTGAGATTTTGTATTAGTGAACTCGAATCAATTGACTCAACTGGCGCAGCGCGTTAACGAGCTGCGGACTAATACGCAGCAGTCCATTGGACGCGTGGTGGTGGGGTTGGCACCAATCGTCGATCAACTGCTCATGGCCATGATCGCGGGCGGGCACGTTCTGCTCGAGGGCGTCCCCGGCACGGCTAAGACAACTCTTTGTCGAGCGTTTTCGACGGTGTTGGGCATCGATTTTGAGCGAGTCCAATTCACTCCCGACCTGCTACCGTCTGACGTTACTGGAACCCAGGTCCTCGATCGGCAGACGAGCGATTTTGTGCTTAGGAAGGGTCCGGTATTCTGCCAACTGCTCTTGGCGGACGAACTCAATCGCGCTCCAGCTCGGACGCAGTCATCGCTGTTGGAGGCAATGCAGGAAAAACAAGTCACCATCGAAGGCAATACGTTGCAGTTGCCGAAGCCTTTTATGGTGCTCGCCACACAAAATCCAATCGAGCAGGAAGGCGTCTATCGACTGCCGGAAGCCCAGTTGGATCGCTTCTTATTTCGCGTGCATGTGGGCTATCCGCAGCGTGAACAAGAGATTGCGATGTTGGAATTGCATAGTAGCCCAGTCGTCGAGTTGAGCGCACTATCAGACGCTGCGGAGATCATGCAGATTCAACAACAGTTAGACGAAGTGTATTGTGCGCCGGAACTAAAAGCCTATATCATTGATTTGGCCCGGCAGAGTCGTGCCCACACGGATCTAATCCTCGGAGCTAGTCCGCGCGCCGCGATCAGCTTGATGAAAGCGGGGCAAGCACATGCACTGCTACATGGACGGTCGTTCTTGACTCACGAAGATATCCAAGCGATCGCGCTGCCCGTCTTGGCGCACCGGCTTATTATGCGTCCCGAGTCAGAAATGGACGGCAAGTCGGTTGAATCCGTAGTGGAGCAGTTGATCCAATCGGTGCCAGTCTTAAAAGATGGCCTGCGATCAAGCGCGTTGCCTCCACCAGTCGTAGCGGGCGCTCCGGCGGCCAATCGAGGCCAGTCGTGAGTAATCGCGCACGATGGCTGTTGATCTTGAGCCTCACGGGACTCGCGGCCGGCGTCCTGCGTGGACAGCCAACCGTTGCCTATCTGTCGCTGTCCGCGTTTATCTGGGTGTTGGCGGAATGGCTGCGGTTTCAATTCCGGGTGCGCGTCCTCCTACCGCGTTTGAAGCTTCGACGACTGGTCAACCAACGTGATGATCAAACGGGAACATTATGGGCTGGCCGTCAAGTACAAGTGGAACTACAGCTGGCCACTGCCCCAAGAACGTCGGTCGGATCAAGCACCAACCAACCTTTAGACTTGGTGCCAGTTCGAGACTTGCATCATCTCCACAACATCATCTTGCAAGATGTCGTGCCGGAAATTTTCGGATTGCAATTCGGACCAGCTACTGGAACGACGATGTGGAGCGAATTGGCCGCCAAGACATGGCAGAACCTGCCACACCGTATAGCTTGGAAAATGGGACGAATTTTTGGATTGTGGTCGCCGACCCCGATTCCGGATGGACTGCCCCCCAGTGGTAATTGGTGGTCTGCCGATCAGGACCGTGAGCGGTTTCAATATCAGGTTACCACTCGCGCCGCAGGTGTAGTAACCTTTCCAGGCGTGCGTTTGACCATGGTCGATAGTTTCGGATTCTTTCAGCTAGATCGATTCATTGCCCTGGAGCAGACGTTTCGGATCTTGCCTGACTTTTTTCAGTCCGCCGAATTGCGGCCCGATGTCAAACGCCACAATTCATTACCCTCTCACGGTATCCATCGTCTCAAACGCTCTGGTGTCAGTTCCGAATTGTTGGAGCTACGCGAATACGTGGCTGGAGATCCACCCAAATCAATTGCTTGGAAAGCTTCGGCTCGACGCGAGACATTGATGACTCGGCAATACGAATCGGAAGTTCCCGTCCGAGTCCAGTTCTTTATCGATGGTTCGGTCAGCACTCGCGTTGGAGGTTATGGTCTGCGCTTGCTCGACCAGCAGAATTATGTGGTAGCCAGCGTGGCCAAGGCTGCGATAGCGGTAGGCGATCCGATTACGGGTTCATTGATTGACGAATCTCGCTGCCAACGTTTGCCTTGGCTAGCTGGCGATTTGGGATTTCTGCGGATGCTGCGTTCACTGGCAGAGTTTGCCGATCGCCCGCCACCAACCACGCCGCGTTTGACCCCACGCATGTTGATCTACGCGATGGCCATTTGTCAGCAGCGCTATCCAGAATTACTGGAGCGTCCCTACTACTCGATACCATTTAGCTTCTTTGCAGCGACGCGTGAGAAGTATCGATTGGTCGGCGTGTTAGCCGAGGTACTACGGCTCACACCGCGTGAGCAAGCCGAATGCTACATCGATGACCGTCTGTTGGCCAACACCATCGGTCGGCTACTGTTCGCCGCTGGCCTGCCATGGATGGCACCGCTGCTGGCCGAAGACTATACGACCGAAGAAACCCATGCGCAATCGATGGGTCTGTTCGCGACCGCCATTAGCCGATCCATTGCCCGCGCTCGCGACAACGAAGTCTTTGTTATTCTGGCCGACCCCTATGCATGCGCGCAACATCTTGATCACCTGCTACCAGCCGTCAAACTCGCCTTGGCCAAACACCACCGCGTAGCATTCGTGTGTCCCACACCAACTTTTGAGCGCCCACAACCGGGTGCCATTACGCCACGCAATGACAGTGTCGGCGAACTACTGCGTGTAGCCGAACAAGCGCGGGCGAGAGAGTTGAAAGCCTATCTAAAACGCGAATTGGTCCGCCTGGGTGCCGCCGTGACTTACTCTGGCGAGCGTTCGGCCATCCAAATGGTTTTGTCCGAGATGGATCTAGCTCGCGCCGGGCGCAGCCGCGTTCATGGAGCTCGTTCATGACCGATGCACCACATGTACCAACGACCGTTATCTCTCCAGTTGAGCGTTGGGCGCGTATCGGTGCCGACTGTCTGCAGCTACTATCGGTTGGGCTGTTGCTAGAATTCCTATTGTTCACGGGCACAGAGGTGGATGCGCGCGTGCGGGTGATTGTCATTGCGGTACTCTTAGCCGGAGTCGCGCGTGCTCAAGGATGGCTGGTCCTAATTTCGCTACAAATGTGCTTGATCCTTAGTGAATCCCGCAGTCGCGAGCTCGAACTTTCGCTCGCTGCCTATTTGTATTGCTTGATTGCTATTGCGGTAGTTGCCTATGCGTTCAGCGCACGTCGAACCGGCCATCGCGTGAGCCGTTGGATGGCTGCCGTCATCATGCAACTCGTCGGGCAACCGTCGAGTTCGCCTGCCACTGGATCGCACCTAACCCACGACCGAATGGGCCAATCTACGGGGCGGAAATTGGCAATCAACTTTAGTTCATGGAGTCGGGTTCTGGTGCAATTCATTGTATTCAATGGGGTGGTAGTCTTCGCCGCGATTGTGCTCGGCTTCCTGCCGATACGAAGCCAAGCCAATCAACAATGGTTCGACGCTTCGCTGGCCAATTCATCAATTCTGTGGCCTGGCCCAAGCGTCTTGATCGTGGCTTGTCTTCTGTACTTGGTGATTCGCGAATTCCACTGGCGGCACATGACACCCGCTCAAGCCAGATTGTGGCTACGTTCGGGTTATATGCAATTTCATCATCGCGACCTGATGTTGATACTGCGAAAACGTATTAGAGCTCGCCGCGCGAATCGCACTGCCAAGACGCCATAAGACAGGCGTCCAGTTTCTCTAGTTGACAAGCGTGCGTGGATCGGGCTTCCGCGAGTGTGGAAAATGCTTGCGCCACAGCGCAACGGCTTGATCTACAACCTCCGGCGACTCGCCGAACTTTGCCAGTGTGAAGGCATAAAAGTGAAACAGCTCCTCTTGGTCTTTGGCACCGCCCAAATCAATAGCGACTTGCAAGGCTGCGCGCACATCGCGCAGGTCTTTGTATGGAAACTGCTCGCAAACCTCCATCTGATAGCCATTATCCCAACACATGCCAGCTTGAAATGAACGCAGTAGATACCCTTGGCTTCGCTGCGGGTACAACTCCACTAACGTCTGCGGCAAATTCTTGTTGGCATCCAACAACCATTCAGGCGGCACTTCGCCATTGGAACGTGGCAAATCGTTACGTGAGGCTTCGATGATCCCAAGGGGGATCGCAAGCAACAAGACCACGCCGAGAAATTTGTAGTCTCGCAAGAGAAACATGGGACCGCGCGGGGAAACAGCGGTGTGCGCCGGCTGGCTAGAGCCCTTGTTGCGTTTTTTCATCGCGGATTTTCCAAATGAACGAGTCAAAGTAGTAGTGAATCAAGGCGGTCGACGCAATGAGGGTCGCCGCGTAGATCTCGTAGCTACGGTTAATCGCTATCGCATCAGTAGATGGGGATGCTGGCAACAGCGGTAATCCAAATCCGAAGTCGCTAAGCGGTTTCAGGAGTAATAGTTGGAAAGCCAGCGAATAAGCCAATCCAACGATTGCGAAAAACCATACATTCAGTTTCGGCAACATCCACGGCTTAGTGCTACTAGTCGCGTGCTTGCGTTCCAAGAACCAATAGACAATTACCAAGTATTGCAACCCGTGCATGATCCGATGCGCGACGCCATACACCAAAATCGAATCCGTGTGCCAGCCTGCGTAATACCATAGTGCATAGCTGGACAGCAAGAACGCGTACTTCATTGGGTTGACTTTGTAGCCGCTCTTGATCGCCTGCGATAACTGCAGAAGGTAATAGATCACGAAACAACCTGTGCCTAGGTAGCTGAACGCTTGAATCATTTGCACAGTTGGCGCGTCGATGGGTAACCTCCACGTATAACACTGTTGCACCCAAATCTCTGTCCACAGGGGAACAGTAACCAAGTGGTTCACAAAGAGCACAATGTTCAACCACAAATCCAGCTTGCCGGTCTGTGGTCCGCCAGCTTGCGCTTTGAAATCGTAAATCCGCGCCAATCCATGTTGCTGCATGACGCTGTGCTGGTGGTCCCACAGCATCGTCACCAAGAAAATTGTCAGCGGAGCCCAAACCAAACCAGACAAGACAGCCAACACAATTACGATCGGTCCTATGACCACTCGGGAACGAAATCGCTGCCAGTCTTCGCGTAACCCATAGGTGCGACACCAAGTACCGAAGTGATGCGGAACGGTAATCCACAAGTTTACAGAAGCCAGGGCTACGAAGCTCAGCCAAGCTTCACTGAGCAAAGCAAAGCCTATTGCCAATGGCGGCAAGAGAATGAACCAAAACCAATCTGCGAGCGGGTTGCGAATGTATCCGACACTGAGCGAGGACATAACTGCGATAACTTCTCTGATGACGGCCATGACGCTTCAGCCAACGTCATTGCCTAAAACGCACGGGGTTGGTTAGTTTAAGGGCTCGCCGACGTCAACTTGCGACCAATCAACGTCGCCTCCTTCGAACTCGCGCACGATCACCTGCGCGGCCGCAAACTGCTCGGCGGGTACCACCACCGATACCTCGGCCGGCGCTTCCGCCGCGAGCCCCGCGAGCGTAGCACCAACCACCCGAGCCTCGATGCCGTGGCTCTGTAGCTCGTTGGCCAAAATACCAGCAGGCATTTCGTGCGCAAAGGAAGCAACTATTTGAGGCGATCGCGGATCACTCATGGCCGCACTTTCGTTATTGGATTGCCGTCTGTCGTTATTGGACTGCCGTCTGTCTGGGTAATCGTACTCGATGTCTCATTCTGGCGTGAGATACCGCAAGCCTGCATCAGCATATCAATCTCCGTCAATTGATGTTCACTCAGAATTGCACCGAGCTGCTCTGGCGCGAGCGTGCCTAGTTGGGCAAGCAGATCCGTGGCTGTGCGCATCCCAACCTTGGGCCCAGACCGAAGCAGGACTGAATTCAACCGCGCTTTTTGCCCCACGGACAGTCGACTGCGACGGCTAAGCCAATTCAGCAAGTCTCCCCAAGTCGAAGCCTCGACCCAGCTCTTGCGCAATACAACCAGCCGTTGTTCGGCGAATTTGCGTTGCTCGGCGGTAACCAATTGCGCATGCATCTTCGCAAAATACGAATCCGCTCCTAAAATGTCTTGATCTACGATGCATGGCGGAACACTGAGCTGCACTCCAATTCGCTCGGCTTGCATTTTCGCTTGGATCAGGTCTGGCGGATCGGGTACTTCGTCGCCGCGCAATCGCCGCATGAACTTGCGGGCATCCAGCAATGCAGCCGTTAGCAATTTCGATTGTTGCCCAGGCGACAGGCCGTACAGCAGGCCGTACTCTACCACAATGTACTCAACATGCTTATTCATCGCCTCGATCGCCGCTTGCGGATGCTGCGCCCGAAACGACAAGCGGAGCGACATTCCAGTGTGGCGAAAGTTGATTCAGGTCAGTCTCCGCAAAACGGATTGTCTTGGCTTCACGGGCCAGCGCCCGAATTGCCGGTCGTCGAGCAACTGGGCGTACAACAGCGATGGGCTCAGGAGCCAAGCCACACACCCAACGACGGCAGAATAGCACACATGGTCAAACTCCAGTGGGCTGGGATCGAGATCCTGGAACGGAACAACCTTTTCTACCATACTTAAACACCTGACGCCATAAAATACATCTTGACGTATAGAATTATCGTTTCTATGCTAAGAGTACAGTAACCCACTCTATCTCGCCGGAAATATCCCACCTTACGCGAGGCACGACCATGCGATTACCGAACAACCCGCATCAAATCTTGAGTCTGGTTGCAGCTCTGGTACTTTCGACAGCAGCCGCCATGGCCTTTGGGCAGGTGGCCTATGAGGGCGAGCCGATTCGGTACCTTGAAGCTGAGGTTCATGATCCAGTCGCCGAGCTAGCCTCCCAATTGGCGGCGGGCAAAACACAACTCGAATATGACCCAGAGCATGGCTATCTACCTGCAGTGCTTAAGGCCTTGGACGTACCGATCAGTTCACAGACACTTGTCTTTTCAAAAACTAGTCTGCAACTGCACCGCATTTCGCCGCGCCGCCCGCGCGCCCTGTACTTCAGCGACGACGTGTATGTGGGTTATTGCCAGCGTGGTGATGTGCTGGAGTTCGCTGCGACGGATGCTAAGCAGGGCGCAACCTTTTATACGCTGAAGCAATCGCCAGATGGGCAGCCCAAGTTTGTCCGCGACCAAGGCCAATGTCTCGCTTGTCATGCGACGAATCGTACGCAAGGAGTACCGGGTTACCTCGTGCGCAGCGTCTACTCCGACCGTAGTGGCCAACCGATCTTGGGCAGCGGCACCTACACGACGGACCATACCAGCCCTATGCAGGAGCGGTGGGGAGGCTGGTATGTAACCGGAAAACATGGCAGCATGCGGCACATGGGCAACCAAGTATTTACCGAGGACAACACGCGCGGCGCAAACCTTGATGCGGGAGCCAATCGCGAAAGTCTGGAAGACTTGGTTTCTACCGAGCCCTACTTGTCTGCCCACAGTGACATCGTCGCTTTAATGGTGATGGAGCATCAAACTCAGATGCACAATGCTCGCGGCAGCTAACTATGAACGCGCGTCGCCTTGCACCAGTCGTATCAGATGAATGAGTTGCTGGAACGCGCCCCGGATTTTATCAGCGACAGTGCGCATGCAGGATTGATGCAGCGGCGGACAATGTGCTCAAGTATTTACTGCATTGCGGCGAGTTCCAATTGACAGCTCCCGTATCGGGTAGCAGCAATTTTCAGCAAGAATTCGAGGCTCGCGGCCAGCGAGATACGCAGGGTCGCAGCTTGCGAGACTTGGATTTAACGACCCGCGTTTTCCGCTATCCCTGCAGCTATTTGATTTATAACCCTGCATTTGACGGCTTGCCACCGGAAGTTCGCTCGCAAATTGTCGACAAACTTGGACGCATACTTAGCGGCGAAATGGCGACTGAACAATTCGCCCATTTAACGCCCGAAATCCGCCGTGAGCTAACAGAAATCCTGACCGAGACCAAACCAGAACTTGGTCTCCGGGTGGCTCGAGCCCAATCGCCTGCCAGCTAGGCCAGGAGCCCCCCAACGAGAAATGGGCACCACCACAAGTGATATAACCGCTTAGTCTCCGCGTGATTGCCGTCCTCCTCAGGGCCACTCAGTTTTACAACTTGCGCTAAGTGTTGTAGTAGACTTCGCCAGAAGTCTCTGGTTTCACGGAAGGGACTTCTGGCGAAGTCCACGGAAGGGACTTCTGGCGAAGTCCACGGAAGGGACTTCTGGCGAAGTCCACGGAAGGGACTTCTGGCGAAGTCCACTACAGATTGAAAAAACTGCGTTGCCCTGTTGCCCTGCCGTACTTCTAACGGCACTTGACCATTTCGGGGGTCTGGGGTTAAACTTCTGGATTCCCCAAGTGACCGCACTGCTTTAACTTAGGTCGCCAGCGTAGCTTCAATTGGCAGAGCACCGCATTCGTAATGCGGGGGTTGCGGGTTCGACTCCCGCCGCTGGCTCTCATAAATAGCTACAGAGTTTGGTCAAAGGCTTGCCTTCCCAAACCAGCGTTGTCGCTCATTCGCCGCAACTTTACTTTGCAATCCCAGGAGTCATTTCAGGATGACGGAAACTTCGGTGCTAGATGTGCGAGACATTGTCGTCTCCAACCAATCCTTCGGGCCCGGTGAAATTCAGCGTATTTGCAAGACAATATCCGAGGACTACAGCCAGCTTGGCGTACTGCGGGATGCGGTGAATGAGCTCAGTCAAATCGAGAATGCCAGTCCTGCGCAAGCGGTTCGTTTGGGCGTAAGTCAGTATTTGGTTGGCAAATTCAGCGAAGCGCAGGAGACTCTTTCGCACGCCGACGGCAGCGCTTTGGCGTTGTACTACTTGGCCAAGAGCCATTTCCAGCTGGATAACTACGCGGAGGCCTTGGAGGCTTTCCAGTCGGCCAAGACGGCTGGATACGATGCGGATCAATGCCAAATCGCCAGTGCCGAAGTGCTGCGTTACCAGGGCAAGTTGCAGGAGGCGATGGACATTCTGGACAATATTTTTGGTCCAGCTGAACAGACTGCTGAATACAACTACCAGCGTGGTGCGACAGTCGCTACCCGCGATGCCAACTTTGATGAAGTACTTCGGCTGTACAACCGAGCGTTGCAGTACGACGATCGGCATCCTGGCGCGCTGTTTGGATTGGCTCTGGAAAACGATCGTAAGGGAAATGACGACGAAGCGCTGCGATTGTATGAACGAGCCGCGTCCTGCTTTCCCGCCCACGTGGGCACGCTCATCAATTTGGGCATTGTCTACGAAGATCGTAACGACTTCACCAAAGCCCAAGCCTGCTACAAGCGTATTTTAGATGTCTATCCCGATCACCCTCGGGCTCGGCTGTATATGAAGGACGCGTCCGCTTCTGGCAATGTCTATTACGACGAAGACAATGCGCGGCAATCGGAGCGCATGGGACAACTGCTCAGTATCTCCGTAAACGACTTCGAACTGTCCGTACGGAGTCGCAACTGCTTGCAGAAAATGGGCGTCGAGACCTTGGGGGACTTAGTTCGCACCACCGAACAACAGTTGCTGGCCAGCAAGAACTTTGGCGAGACGAGTTTGGTAGAAATCCGCGAGATGCTGTCCTACAAAGGTCTTTCCTTGGGGCAATTGGCCGAGCATCAGCGGGAACCTGATCCACCATTGGATACTTCGGGCATGACACCCGATCAGCAGGCCGTGCTGGATCGTCCGATTTCGGACTTGAACCTTTCGGTGCGGGCGCGCAAATGCATGGTCCGTTTGGGCATCAACACCATTTCCGAATTGATTCGCAAGACGGGCGACGACTTGCTCGAGTCCAAGAATTTTGGCGTGACCAGCTTGAATGAAGTCCGCGCCAAGTTAGAAATCATGGGCCTCAAGCTTCGCGGTGACTAAGCTATGGCCGCTATCGGGTTCGGTTTCGAACTACGCCAGACCGACCCGCATTGCTCAGCGCGATTGGGAACGCTGACGACACCTCGTGGCAGCCTGCCAACGCCGGTTTTTATGCCGGTTGGCACCCTCGCCACCGTCAAGGGAATGACCATTGACAATGTGAGGTCGACTGGTGCCCAGCTCATCCTGGGCAATACCTACCATCTGGAACTTCGCCCTGGAAGCGATCGTGTTGAGCGGCTCGGCGGACTACATCGGTTCATGGGCTGGAATGGCCCAATCTTGACTGACAGTGGCGGATTTCAGATTTTTAGCTTGTCCAAGGTCGCCAAAATCACCGAGCAAGGTGCCGTTTTTCAGTCGCATATCGATGGGCGACGATTGGAATTAACGCCTGAGGAATCGATCGCCATCCAAGAGCGTTTGGGAAGCGACATCGCCATGGTACTAGACCATGTCGTCGCGTTACCAGCGGAACGTCCGCTGGTTGAAGAAGCCATGCAGCGTTCGACCCGCTGGGCCCAACGCTGCCTCTCCGCAGCCCAACGCCCCGAACAAGCCAAGTTCGCTATCGTGCAAGGTGGTTTAGACGTCGATTTGCGAATCGCTAGCGCCGCGGGCCTAACCGCGCTACCCTTCGATGGTTTCGCGGTCGGCGGGCTGAGCGTCGGTGAACCACCCGAGGAAATGGTACGAATCATCGAAGCCACGACTGCGCATCTCCCAACGGACAAACCACGCTACCTGATGGGCGTGGGCCGACCGATTGACCTTTTAGAAGGCATCGCGCATGGGATCGATATGTTCGATTGCGTGATGCCAACCCGCAACGGTCGCAACGCGCTGGGCTTCACCTGGACCGGCAGCCTGCGCTTGCGCAATGCTCAATACGCTGACGATCCGACGCCGATTGACGAGCACTGCCCCTGCCTAGCTTGCCGACACAGCAAAGCCTATTTACGGCACCTGTTCATCGCTGGAGAAATGCTCGGGCCTATCCTGTTAACCCATCACAACTTGACTTTTTATCAGCAGTTGATGGCCGCCGCCCGCGAACAAATTGCGGCAGGCACCTACGCAAGCTGGCTGGGTGAGCAACGCATTCAGTTGGCTTGAATCCTATTGTCGGCTGATCTATCTGCCAGTGAACCTCAGGCGCTAGCGGCGCTAGCCGTGGGCTTCTTGGGTTACCTCAGTGAACCTCAGGCGCTAGCCGTGGGCTCCCCCGTCCTCAGTCCTGAGGTTAGGAGCTGTAAGAGCCCACGGCTAGCGCCTGAGGTTCACTTCGAAGTTGCGGCTCACTAGATCAACTGCCCGCGATTCCGCCCAGGCTGTGACACAAACATTGCGTTGCCGGGGAACGCACTGAGCCTCAATTTGCTCAGACTTTGGGGTAGGCCCGCACACCAACGCCTTGATACCATGACGGCATGACCAAGGAACCAAATCGTGGGCCAAGCCTAAGGAATTTCGCATGATTGGCAAGCAAGTACTGCGACGATTCCCCCGACTCAACGCAACCTATCGAGCCTATCGCGCGAGCCGCCATCTGCTTCGCCCGCCAGTCCAGACTCCACATGGATTTTGGCTGGCTGGTGATGAAGCGATGCAATCGGGGAATTTCGAGCCGGTTGAAACTCAATTATTCCAACGTCTGATCTTGGACGTGGACGTGTTGGTAAACATCGGAGCAAACGTTGGTTATTACTGCTGTTTGGCGCTCGCGCAGCAGAAACATGTCATCGCCTTCGAACCTATCCCGAGCAACCTGGAGCGATTAATGCTCAACATGCAGCTCAACGGATGGCAGGACTCGATCGAGATTTTCTCAATGGCTCTAAGTTCGCGGATCGGCATTGCTGAGATTTACGGAAGTGGAACAGGGGCCTCGCTCATTCGGGGCTGGGCAGGGCAGTCCGACAAGCCCTTGCTGGTCCCCATGTCAACGGTCGACAACGTCCTGGGCGAGCGTCTGCAGGGCCGAAAATGTCTGGTTCTGGTCGACATCGAAGGCGCAGAATGGCAGATGCTCCAAGGCGCAACGAAACTACTTCACCACTCGCCCAAACCCGTCTGGATGGTCGAAATCTCGGTCAACGAACACCAACCCGCCGGGACGGTCATCAACCCCAATTTGCTCCAGACATTTCAGTTGTTCGCCGATGCTGGCTATTGCGCAGAAACCGCCGAAGAAGTACCGCGATCGGTGTCACTGGACGAGGTTCGGAGAGTTGCTCACACACGCAACGAAACTCTGGGCACTCACAACTTCATATTCCGTAGCCCCACGTAGGTCAGTCTCTCCGAGACGGACAACAACTGTCGCTCCCAGCCAAGCTTGCCCAGCTGGATCTTAGGGTAGTGGACTTGGCAAAGTCCTGCAGGGATCTTTCGCAAGATCCACTACCTCCAACCGCAATCCTGATCTTGATGAAGCACTCGAAGTACTGGCATGCCACATGTCGCGAAGCCCTAACTCTGCTTTTCACTTCGACTGCGATAATCAACGACTTCCGAAGCCAAGCCAAGTGCTTTCATCAAGCGAATCGTATTAAACGTAAAGTCGAATTCCCACCACTTGTGGCCATGCTTGGCCATGCGCGGATGAGCATGGTGATTATTGTGCCAACCTTCACCGTACGTCAAAAGTGCTACCCACCAATTGTTGCGACTATCGTCTCGAGTCTCATAGTTGCGGTAGCCCCACATATGACTGGCCGAATTGACGAGCCAGGTAGAATGGAGCACGAATACCATTCGCACACCAACACCCCACACAAGCCACGAGACAGCATAAGGCCAACCACCATACAGGTATCCTGCCCCCATGATCGCCAGCGAACTGAACACGTTGAGTGGAATGAATGCATAGTCCAACATGCGCATATATCGATCGCGATACAAATCCGGCGCCCATTTGCGGAAATACTCGCTCGGATCTTTCCCACCTACGCGAAAGGCCAGCCAAAAAGCGTGACTCCACCACGAGCCTTCACGCGGCGAGTGCGGGTCGCCTTCTTGATCACTACGCGCATGGTGCAGACGATGATTGGCCACCCACATCATCGGTGGACCTTCGCCTGCCAAGCAACCAACCGTGGCAATGGCACGCTTCATCCATTTGGGCGTCAGAAAGCTAGCATGAGTCAGTAAACGATGGTACCCCAAGCAAATACCTATTCCGCCACACACCCAATGCAGAACAATTACCAAGACCAGTCCAGACCAAGAAAACGTCCACGGCGCAGCGAGTGCACCCGCGTGAATCATCAACAGCCAAACCGTAGCCGCCCAACTTATATTGTTGACCCGAGCCGTGTTCGGCCTGCCTGAGTTCCATTTCAACGTGGTAGAGGCTTCAGTGGGTGAGCCACCGCTGAGCAACTGGGCGACGTCCTTTTCCGATACCGGCTGAACTTGGGGGCCAGTCGCCTGCCGATAATGCCGGCGCGTCGAACGCTGGCTTCTTTTCGTCGACATAGGTTTCTTCGCTTTTCCTAGGTTCTAGTTTTGCGGGGCCAAAACTACGACCGCCTGTTTGAGAATCCAACTGGAAGCCCGCCAAGTCCAGCAGTCGCAATCCAGGTATCCAATCCTGAATGGCATCAGCTGCGTTTGAGCACTTTGGAGACAATGCAGCTCAGTGGCAGCGTTTTCTCGTCGTTGACTCTTGGCCAAGCCAAACGACGCCGCACATTGTTCCGGTTACGATCCATTCCGTCCAGGCGGAAACGGCGTTTGAGCGGACTTCTGGAGAATTTCTAGAGAAATTATGCGAGCCCGCAGCTAGCGAAATAGCGATTCAAGATGTAGCACGGCCAAAAACCAACCGCGCAGGAACTTCGCGGCAGAATCGCATGGTACGTGATGTCAGTACGAGAAGTGTTCGAGTAGTCGTTGGTAAAGGTCCGCACCACGGTGCAATTGCTCCAAGTCAATCCACTCGTCGGCACGATGTGCTTGCTCGATGCTACCTGGGCCGATGACCAGCATGTTCTGCAAGTCTTCGAAACAGCAGCCATCGGTAGCAAATCCCACGCTATACGTTCGATCCTGGCCCGCTAACTCCAGCGTCTGCTTTACAAATGGCCGATCGGCGGGCGTACACAGAGGCTGTAGGCAGCGAATCGAGCTGATCTCGAGTTCCAAGTCGCGGGCTTTGCGTTTAATTTCTTCAAGCATGCTTTCCCAGGCGGTCCCTGGCATCGGTCGAAAAAAAATCCGGCATATTGCGCGGCCAACGGTAATATTAAATGTCGCAGGCTCATTGACCACCACTACATTTAACGACAACGTCGGGTTCTCGAACTCACTGTTTTGCAACTCAGCTTCGGTACTGCAGCGGTGCGATAGCTCATGCAGGTAAGTTAGAAACGGAATCAACTGCCAATTCGCGTTCAAGCCGTCGCCAGTACTGCTGTGCGCCGCCACTCCATGGCTTGAAACGTCAAAATGACAACCGCCCTTGTGCTTATTAACCACCCGCAACTCCGTCGGCTCGCAAATGACAGCAACCGGCTGCGAAACAACCATCGCACGGAAGATGCTGGACTGTTCGACCAGCACTTTGGCACCTGCCATGCCACACTCTTCGTCGCCGGTGACGAAGAAATGGATGGGTGCAGTCTGCGCCCGAACGTGATCCGTTTGCGTCTGCAACCGCCCCAGCGCCGACAAGGCAGCCGCTGTCGGGCCTTTCATGTCACATGCCCCCCGTCCCCACAACCGCCCGTCCGCAATGGCAGCCTCGAAGGGTCCACCATGGACACAACTCCAACCGTCGACAGACACCACATCGTTATGGCAAAAGAATGCAATACCGGGCTTTAATGACTCAACAGACGGCAGCTTGCTAGCGGCCAGGCTGACTTTCTCGGTACCGTGTAAGTCACGAAACGGCAATCGCTCGACCGTGAACCCCAATTCCTCTAAGAATACCTGCTGAAGTTCAGCAATTTCCAAGTTGGAATGCGACGTAACCGAGTCGACGGCGATCAACTTCTTCGCGATTTCAATCGTGTCGCACATGTCCATAGTCGTAGCTCGGAAGGGTATAAATGGAGTGTAGCCGTTCACGAACTTGGAGTCGACCGGAGAGGGTCGGGAGTCTTTTCAGCGCCCGCGAACGATGAGATGCCGCTGCTAGGAACATATGGTTGCAAATGGGCTCAGCGATTTAGGCTGAAAAGACTCCCGACCCTGTCAAACGAGCCAACACATCGTGAACGGTAACAATGGAGTGTAGGGCTCATCTATCCTACCCGATCGACTCGATGGTGTTAATGAGCAAGACTCTCATCGGATAGCGACCATTCTTGGCATGATTGGTGCTGTTGAAACGAAACGCGGCTTGGTATGCTGCTTACTTTGCCCGCGCAGCCCATTCCCAAGCGAAATCGGCAAATCACCCTACGCATAGCGCGATTACCAAACGACAGGCAAGGCTAAAATGGCTGACAAATCAACAATTACCGAAATTGACCCACGCACTGTATTGGCTTTGATCCTCGGCGGCGGGCGTGGTACTCGTTTGTACCCGCTGACGAAAATACGCGCCAAGCCTGCGGTACCGCTAGCGGCCAAGTACCGCTTGATTGATATTCCCATCTCGAATTGCATCAACAGCAATATCAAGAAGATTTTTGTGTTGACGCAATTCTTGTCGAACTCTTTGCACCGCCACATCCGTCAAACTTATCAGTTCGACTATTTTTCTGGTGGCTTTGTCGAACTGCTGGCCGCTCAGCAAACCATGGAAGGCGGCAAAGAGTGGTACCAGGGAACCGCCGATGCCGTACGCAAGAATCTGAGGCACTTGGATCAAAAGGGAATTAAACATGTCCTGATTTTGTCCGGCGATCAACTCTACCGCATGGACTATCGAGCTATGCTGCGAACACACATCGAGAACAATGCTGATGTAACGATCGCCGCCATACCAGTCGATCGTAAGGAAGTGCACGCTCTAGGCGTCATGCGGCAGCGACGAAAGCGGCCGCGTTACCGGCTTCTTGAAAAAACCGCAGACCGACGCTGAAGTCGAAATGGTGAAGATGGATCCGGCTTGGATTGACCGACAAGGTCTGGAATCCAGAGGCCGCGAATGTCTCGCAAGTATGGGACTTTATATTTTTAATCGCGACTTACTTTTCGAAATCTTGGAGAAAACGTCGTACGAAGATTTTGGTAAAGAAGTTTTTCCCGCTGCGATTCGCAGTCGTAAAGTCCAAGTGCATTTGTTTGACGACTACTGGGAGGATATCGGGACTATCCGCGCCTTTTACGAAGCCAACTTGCAATTGACTCGCCAAAATGCGCCTTTCGATCTGGTCTGTCCCAGCAATCCTGTCTACTCCCGAGCGCGATATCTACCACCGTCTCGATTGGATGGAGCCACCGTCAACAATAGTCTTATCGCAGATGGCTGCCGCATCGGGGCCGGAACCGTGATCGAGAACAGCATCATCGGGCTGCGCTGTGTAATTGGCGAGAACGTCACGATTCGCAACAGCATCATCATGGGCTCGGATTACTTGGACAATGACGAAGACCTACATCGATTCGCCCAAGCTGGCGAGCCGAACACGGGGATCGGCGATGGATCGAAAATTCTTGGCGCCATCCTTGATAAAAACTGCCGAGTTGGCTCGAACGTGGTCGTCGAAAACGCATCCGGGATTGATGAGAGCGATCAATTTGAACCCTGTTTGATCCGCGATGGCCTGCCGATTCTACTTAAGGACGCGATGCTGCCCGACAACTTTGTTATGAAATAACGGCCACAGCTCCCAAACATCTAGCGACGCACTGAGTTCGCCGGTTGAGTCCCCGGTTGCGTGGCGACACGTTGTTGCGTTTGCCCAGGCTGAGTAGTTTGTCCAGGCTGAGTTTGACCAAACTGGGCGGCTTGATTAAAAGCGGGGCGTCCTTGCCCCTGTAACGCTGCTTCCTGCAACGCTTGTGCCTCAGCATCTACCCATGGTTCTTCAATAACTTCCCAGTCCTTGCCGACTTTCGTGTTGATAAAATCTTCAAGGAATTTCTGCTTAAAGGCGTCGAGCAAGCCTCCCATCTGATCGCGATTGGAGAACTCATACACTTCGCGCGTTGGATTCTCCGGCTTGGAATTCGGCAGGAAGACAGTCAGCGACTTTGGCAATACATCGGCGCGATCGATCACAATCATTACTTGACTGTAATTGCCTGCATCATCAGCTCGCTTCGGGTAGGCTTCGATCCAAATGTCCGTGTTGCCTTGGGGTGGGGCTACGGGGCGCAGCCAATAGCGTTGCTTGAGTTCAGCCGCTTTGACTCCAAATAGGAACGGGATAGGACTCATATGGATTTGGTTGCCGCGCATCACCGGTGGCAACTCTGTCCTAACTGCCTTCTTTTCGTTGCGGTCCAAATTGTGTACCCACTGCCCATCACAAATCCAGTAGTCCCCAAAAGGTCGGCGTGGATTGGCCGCATACTGCGGATTCGGATTGTTATCAGCCACGCTTTCTAGTTTGTCGACACGAAAAAGCCCCTTGTCGGGCTTGGCAAATTTGATAATCCCTTCCGCTTTTTGATAGAACGCCGTCGGATGTTTGCCGGAATCGAAGTCCCAGCGGCGGAAGTCGCATTTGAATTGATTGATTTGTGCCGTACGTTGCTCCCAAGCCACTAAGACCGTGTCCAAGTACTCTTGCACTTTAGCGTCCAGGGCAGGAAACGGCTGTGGTGGAGCCGTTTGGGCGAGCCCTTGTTGGATTGCTGCGTCGGCCTTCATAATCGGCACTTGGACGGTCGGATTCGGGTTGCCTGCATTTTGTTGAGGCGGCTGCGATTGACCTAATTGTTGTGCCTTACCAACCGTTTGAAGCAAAACGAGCGTGGCCAAACTAGCTAATCCACAACGAGTTAGGCGGGAAAACCGGGACATGTGCATCTTCCATGACGCGAGGTGGCGGCTGAATTGAGGAACGAGCCCAACAGCGGACTGATGAGATATTAGCAGTTAGCCCGAATTCCCCCTAGACCGATTTTTCCTCCCCCAGCGAGCACTCGCTGCGCTCCCAATCCCAGCGTTGTCGGACTCGCCGACCATAGTCTTGATGCATTCCGCTACGCACAACTGCAGGGTGGCGATCAAGCGGCTCAAGAGTCAAAACGGAATCACAACCACTTTGCTAGCGCATCGCCGCGAGTAGCCCGAGCATCGACTTTTGCCATTGTTTCGGGGGCTTCCATCAAACCAGGCGCATGGTGGGGTTTGCTGCGCGCATCGATTACCAGACTACCGGTGCAACCGAAGTGCTTGTGTTCGAGCGACGCCCCAAAACCATACACGTCGACGGCAGGATTGCTGCGCGTAAAGGTCGTCCACAAGAAGTTCTCCAGCGTGCGAGCGGTGAAGTGGCTGTCGTCGACGACCACAACCAACGGAAATCCGTTAAGCTCACTACGACTTGCTTCAGCATCACATTGTCTCTGCAAAGCAATGGTCGAACTTTCGCCTGAATGTGGCGGAGCGTTGACAACGAGCACTCCTGGTAACGCAACTTGCGGCGCGGTCCAACCATCGGGCAAGCGTAGGCGGGCTGGCAATTGCCCAGAGAGCTCGCGTTGCGGTACTTGCCCTGTGGCGACAATCAACTTCGAACCCTGGTTCCAACCGTGTCCGCTGTAATCGAGCGTATCCATGGTGGTCTGTGTAATAAAATGCAGGTCACGGCGCCAATCGACTCGCCGCAGAACATACTCAAAAAAGTCTGCGATGTTGTCTGCCCGCGGGGCAACTGCATCGCTGCCATCAATAATCCATAAATACTTGGCGAGTGATAATTGACCTTGCCCGAGAATAGCGACTGCTTGTGTCAACAATTCCTGGGGCTGTTTCGGGCGCCGATATGGCGTGTAACGCTCACTGCCGACAGCCATAAGCAGCGGATGCACGCCCGCCGCATCGACGGCATGCACCTGTTGGACACCGGGCAGGACGGTTGGTATCACCGGTGCGGTCAGCTCGTGGATGAGCTCTCCAAAGGTCGTATCTTCTTGAGGCGGCCGACCGACGACTGTCATCGGCCACACCGCATCACGTCGATGGTAGATCCGAGCAATTTTCAAGACGGGAAAGTCGTGAACTTTGGCGTAGTACCCCAAGTGGTCGCCAAACGGGCCTTCGGGTTTAAGTGCTTGAGGATCGACCTGCCCCACAATGCAGAAATCTGCATCCGCATAGATGGGCGCTGCGTTGGAGATTTGTGCGAGGCGAATTCGATGCCCAGCCAGTGCACCGGCAAACGTCAACTCGCTCATTCCCTCGGGCAGCGGCATCACCGCCGCGACAGTCATGGCGGGTGTGCCTCCCACCGTGACATTCACGCGCAGCGGTTGGCCATCGCGAATGGCGGCCGCATGATGAACACCAATCCCGCGATGAATTTGATAATGGAGTCCACACTCGTCCGCGTCATAGCTGTTGCCCGACAACTGAACGCGGTACATGCCCAAATTAATTCCTGCCAGGCTGGGAGCAGCCTGGCCAGTCGCACTTGGCATTTGCGAAAGCACCTGGGGCAATGTCACAAAGGCCCCCCCATCATCGGGCCAACAAGGGATATGTAAAATCGCCGAGCTTGGCAGGTGGACTGCATGACGGCAGCTGACGATACGCGTGTTGGGGCGCATTCGCCACCTGATCGCAAGGGCTCCGCCACAGTTGCCAGGGGCGCGTGCAGTGCCTCTGCGGGATTGTCTTCCACCGCACCGCTGCTTGGACTGAATCAAATGTGTTTCGGAATATAGCCGCGCACGCTCCAGCGTACCGAACAGATTCGTCGCCACGGGAAACTTGCAACCAATCACCTGCTGAAACAGCAACGCGGGGCCTTGATTGTGATACACGCGCCGCTGTATTTCTACGAGTTCCAGATGCGGGTCCACTGGCTCGTCGATCACCAGCAACTTTCCATGCCGCAGGTCATTCACGAGCTTGTCGAAGTACGTACTCGTCATACTGAAATCAACCGCACTTCGAGCACATTCACAACCAGCGTTACGACCCTGGAGCGGCAACAAAAAACGGTGCGCCGCTCGCCGCACCGTTTGAGGTTTTCTACAGCACACGTGGAACGTGTCCTAGTACATATCGTGGTCGCCGCCGTGCCCCTTGCCGCCCTTGTCATCCTTCGGCTTGTCAGCAATCAAGGCATCGCTGGTGAGCAGCAAGGTAGCTACGCTGGACGCGTTGGCAAGTGCGGTACGCGTGACTTTAGTGGGGTCAATCACGCCAGCTTTCACCAAGTCTTCGTAGCAATCGGTAAGAGCATTGTAGCCGGTGTTTCCCTTGCCTTCAGCCACTTTTTCGCAGACGATGCCGCCATCTTTGCCCGCATTTTCAGCGATCATGGACAGAGGAGCGCGGCAAGCGCGAATGATGATATTGAAGCCGACTTGCTCGTCAGCTGACAACTCGCTGCTAGGCTTTAGTCCCGTGCTGGCACGCAGCAAGGCCACCACTGCCAGGCAATACGCCTTCTTCAACGGCGGGCGCGCGTAGCATACAGCGCATCTTCCACGCGAGCCTTTTTCTCTTTCATTTCGCTCGGTGGCTGCACCCACGCTGACTTTGGCAACACCACCGGCCAACTTGCAGCCAAGCCGCTCGTCCAGCTTTTCACGATCGTAATCGCTAGTGGTGTTTTCAATTTCGCGACGAATTTGGTCAATGCGGGCCTTGATATCAGCACTCTTGCCGGCGTTTTCGATGATGGTGGTATTATCTTTGTCGATAATCACCTTCTTCGCACGACCAAGTTCGGTCAGGCCGACAGATCTAAGCTTTGTACCCAGGGCTTCAAAGATGGCAACGCCACCGGTCAGGATAGTAATGTCTTCCATCATCGCCTTGCGACGATCGCTCGTAGGGCCTGGAGCCTTGACGGCGGCCAACATTGCGTTCCACGCAATATTTGAGGATGCTGCCAGAGCTTCTCGCTGTCCACATCTTCAGCCACGATCAAAAGTGGTTTGCCTTGCTGAACAATCTGTTCCAGCACGGGAACCAAGTCTTTGATGCTCGAGATCTTCTTCTCGAATACCAAATGTACGGCTCTTCGAGTACCGCTTCCATACCAAGCCAGAGTCGGTTACGAAGCATGGGAAAGATAGCGATCAAATCCGTATACCTTCTACGAATTCGAGCTCCGTATGGAGACTTTGCCTTCGTCAACGGTGACTACACCATCCTTACCAACTTTTTCCATGGCATCCGCCAGCAAGTCGCCGATCTCGCGATCGTTGTTGGCAGCAATTGACGCCACGTTGGCCATTTCGCTTTTGTCGCGTATCTTGATCGACATCTTGCTGAGTTTGTCCGTGATGTCGGCCACGGCCTGTTCCATGCCAGCCTTCATCTGAATCGACGGTAACCAGCTACCACCGACTGAGACCTTCGTTGAAGATCGCCTCGGCCATCACCGTAGCGGTATCGCCATCACCGGCATCGCTGGGTCTTGCTAGCTACTTCACGGACCATACGCGTATGCCCATGTTTTCGTACACGTCTTCCAGGTCAATTTCCTTGGCGACGGTAACGCCGTCCTTGGTCACCGTGGGGCTCCCAAAGCTCTTCTGAATGATGACATTGCGACCCTTCGGTCCCAAGGTAACCTTGACGGCACGAGCCAATTTAGAGACGCCGCGACGAATTGCTTCGTGCTTCCTGATCAAATGCGATGATCTTTGCCATTAGTACTACTCCAATAAAGAATATGGTTCGGAAAAGGGACCTGACACAGGTCGTTCATAGCCTACTCGAGGACCGCCAATACTTCACTTTCACCCATCAATATGTATTCTTCGTCGCCGACTTCGATCGTTTCACCTGCATAGCTTGTGAAAAGTACACGATCGCCAGCCTTGACTTGCATCGGGCCGCGACTGCCGTCATCGAGCAAACGCCCGTCGCCAATGCTAATCACGGTCCCACGCGTCGGCTTGTCCTTGGCCGAATCGGGCAGGAAGATACCGCCTTCGGTCTTGTCGCCAGAGACGTCGCGTTGCACAACCAAACGATCGCCAAGCGGCTGCAACTTAATTTGTTGTGCGTTCTTCTTCTTCGTAGCCGTCGCCATGTGCGGCACCTCCACAGGTTTTCTTGCAAAAGTGGGATTCGGATTGAATAAACGGGCAAAGCTACCCGGCAAACGTTATTCGGATCAATCTGCAACCTCAACAGGAACGGACACCGAAATCGCCGTACAGTCAAAAAGGCACGCAGAGTGAATCCCGACAATGGATAGCAAAAGTCGTGCCAGAGTCGTGGCAAAGCAGAACTTATGCTCCCCACAAACACCCGCACTACAATTCCAAGTGCTGTGTCCGCTGTGTCCAGATTCAACCCACATGTCCAGATTCAATCTGGGGATTGACCGCTTAGAATCCGTGGGCCAGCCCTGTCTTGCGTCGGAGAATTCTACCACCAAGCTCGCTCGGCCGCCGGACTGCCAATATGACAAGCATTTGATTTTCTAGGCAAAATCGTCAAACTAGATGCATACCCCAAACCCCTTTTGGAAAGCAATTTGCATGACGCGCTACTCAATCGAAGAATTCATCAAATCGACGGCCCAAGATGATTCGGCCAACGAGTTCTTTCAGCTCGAGAACGAGCGAATGCTGGAAGTCAACTTGAACTCGATGGTCTGGATGAAAGCTGGCGCCATGGTCGCCTACGTCGGTCAGATTAAATTCACTCGCGAAGGCTTGCTCGACCAGGGCATCGGCAAACTCATCAAACGCTCGGTGACAGGCGAAGGTGCAAAGCTAACCAAGGCAGAGGGTCACGGCCGACTTTATCTGGCCGATAGCGGCAAGACAATTCGCATCCTGAAGCTGGACAATGACGCGCTGTTCGTAAACGGAAGCGACCTGCTTGCCTTTGAACCCACCGTACAATGGGAAATCAAGATGATGCGGAAGCTGGCTGCGGTCGTTTCCGGCGGCTTTTTCAATGTGCGCTTGAGCGGTTGCGGGCTGGTCGCCATCACCTCCCACTTCGAACCTATAACGCTGCGCGTACGGCCGGATATGCCTGTCCGCACGGACCCGAACGCTACCATAGCCTGGTCAGGCAACCTCACCCCAGAATTCAAGACCGACGTAACACTTAAGAGCTTCTTTGGTCGTGGGAGCGGCGAATCGATTCAAATGGAGTTCAGAGGAGATGGTTTTGTAGTTGTCCAACCGTTTGAGGAGGTCAGCCTCCAACATACCGTCGGCGGCTAAAAACTCGCGGCCCCTAGTGAACCTCAGCGCTAGCCGTGGGCCCTTAGTGAACTCAGTGCTAGCCGTGGGCCCACAGTGGACCTCAGCCAGCCGTGGGCCCACAGTGGACCAGATGCTAGCCGTGGGCCCTTATGCAGTCCTCAGCGCGTCAGGGCCCTTAGAGTGACTGTGGAGCCCCAGCGAACTCGGCCATTAGAGCCCACGGCTAAGCGCCTGAGGTTCATCAGCGGCGGCACTAAACCAACAATCCGCTCGCCCTGCCGCTATCAATTCAATTCAGTAACTTACTGCGGACACCGACTATATTGATTTGATTGGAAACGTGAGAACTTGCAGAGGCAATTGACAATAAAGAGCCAACGATGAACTTTTTCTGACCAACAGCTCCAAGCCTATCTGGACGAGACACTGGCCGCCGACCTGATGAACGCCGTGGAGAAAGAACTGCGTGACGACACGGTGCTCCGGGAGCGATTGCTACACGTGGCAGGTATGCGCGAGGCTGGCATACATGGCTTAGGCGAAATCTGGCGGGCGCCATCGCCTTAGCTGCCCCAGCCGGACAACAACTGGCAGCTACCTCTCGGTGCGATGGAGGATAATCTGCGGGACTATGTGCAATTCCACCTCGAAAAGATTGGTTGTCGCATTTGTAGGGCCAACCTCGATGACTTGCAGTCGCAGAATACAGAGCAGCCAGCGACGACGCAGTCGCGTCGCCGCCGCTATTTCCAAACGAGTGCGTTGGATACTTAGGCAAGCTCAACACAGCAACGCGTGGTTGCAGAGGGGATGGGTTGCCTACTTCTTGATTTCGAGTAATTCGACTTCGAAGATACGCTTCGTTTGGTCCAATGGCACGCGCGAACCAGCCTCGCCGTGTCAAGTTTAAGGAATAAACAGCTGCCATTTATCGCCAACTTTCATGCACGCGCCGCCTCGGTCCAACCTGGAATTACTTGGCCAACACCAAATACGGCTGGCTCACCACGCTTGATGGAGCTGTCAAAAATGGTCCCATCGATCAGCTTGCCTTCATAATGGATTAACGGTATCGGCATTGCTGGGCAGCTTCCGTTCCCACTCTTGACGACCTTATACTGCAACCCCGTGTCTCGTTGTTTGGACGCCATCTGCTTCTTGTTCTGCTCCAAGTAGGCATTGGACTTGACCAATTGTGCGGCTGCGGCTTTCGCGCGAGCCATGACCTTTTCGCCCAGTACTTTCATGGCAGCTTCCACTTCCGCCCCCGGACAGCGGGGTCCTTTCCAGAGAGTGCGTCAATGAGCCCTGCAAGCAGGTCATTCTTGCTCAGATCTTCCGCCTTCAGTCCGCCCTGGGATATTTGCATGCCGATGTCGTAGCCAATCCCATAACTGGCTGGATCGGCGACTTTGGCCGCCCCTGGCTGAATGACTTTGATCGGCTCTTGAGCCCAAGTAATGGCTGCACAAGCAGTAAGTGCCAAAGAACAGCGAGTAAATTCGAACGCATGAGTTTTCCTTCAAAAACATTGTTGTCGAGCAATGCAAGTGCTGTTTGCTCTCGTGTGCGATCGAACTGTGATTCCGCTGCTACGATAGCTGGCAGTCGTCGATCCGGTGGGTTAAGTAGAGACAATTGTTGCGCAAGGCCAACCCGTTTCAAGCTCGATTTGTGCCCGCGATGTGCAATTTCGCAAAAATATAGCATAATTGGACTTCGTAGCCGGACTCGCCAGAGTTCGGTTCTTTTGAACTAGTTCCTGAAGTCTAGCGACTCCAGCTATCCTCAAATTAAATCTGGCCCCAGCGTTAGCTAGGGCAACTAGGGGCGAATTAAGGATGTTGCCTGGCATTCAAAACTGAACTTTCGAAAGGCATTAGCCATGACGCGTTTTTTCCTTGCCGCAGCTATCTTCAGCGCCTGCACGGGTGTCCACGCGCAAGTTGTACAACTGCCCAGCTATCACAACTTCAGCATTTCGACCAGCGTGTCGGTGCCGGATGGAGGCACAATGTCACTTGGCGGCCTTGGCTCCGGAGCCAGTAGTTCCACATCGCGGGGCTGGGGGCCGTATAGCAGCCGCACTGGCGGAAGCAGGGCAGGTGGCGGTTCGATCAGCCTCTCCGCCCAAATCATTGACCTCCAGGCACTCGACGAAGCAATCCTCGGCCAAGACCTTTCGAACAACTCCGCTCCGTCTACGTCGGGAATCCAACCTGCGAATCCGATCGGCGCAACCGTCAATGGCAGCCGCCCATCAGCCAAACTCGCCGGCGATCCGGCTCACCAATTCTTCAACAGCACCTCGCGAATCCAAGTGCCACGTCCTGTCCAACAACCTGGCGGTTGGCAGCGGGCTGCCGGCGGCGTACGGGAATCACAACGCCCATCGACGGACGAGGAAAGCGACATTCGCTACTATTTGGAACGTGCCAAGCAGGCCGAAGACTTAGGCCGTATCGAAAGCGCACGGGTCTACTATCGGATGGCTCTACAAGCCATGACGCCTCAGATGATAGCTCGCTACCAACAAGTTGTCGCACGCCGCGCGGATGAAGCTCAAACGGCTGCCGCCTCAGATGCTAAGGCCAAAACCAGTGCGCCCCGCTCGCGGTTCTAGTGGCTGACTCTAGAATCTTCTCCCAGGGTCCGACAAGCGGGCGCATGCCAAAGAAATCGGAATGACGACGACCGCTATGAGCGAAGTTGAACAATTATGCCAACGCGTTGCATCCGCAACTTCGAAATGCCTACCGCACGGCAGCTTGACCAAGCGACCTTTGGCGCTCGCACACGCTGCTAATTCAATTGACATGCGTTTTCACACAGGTGTGGTGACGTATGACCCCAGCGAATTCCTGATCACAGCCAAGGCTGGCACTCCGCTGCGCGATCTAGTCAGCGCACTCGCAGAGTATTCGCAGTACTTGCCGTTCGACCCACTTTTCGTGGCAGGAGGCTCAACGCTAGGTGGTTGCGTGGCAGCCGGCATTAGTGGCCCCAATCGTTTACTCTACGGCGGCTTGCGCGATTTTGTCATGGAAGTCGAAATGATTGACGGACTCGGCAACCTCGTGCGCGGGGGAGGCAAAGTCGTAAAGAACGCGGCAGGTTTCGATCTACCCAAACTGGTCGTCGGTAGCTACGGTCGCTTGGGGATTCTGACCGAAGTAACCATTAAAGTCTTCCCCCAGCCAGCCAGCAGCGCAAGTATGTGGATCGGTGGCGATGACAACCGCATGACCATCATCGACTGCTTGACGGTAGCTACTGCGTTGCAAGCTCAACCGTTGCCCATCGCCGCGATTGAATTCGCCAGCGTCCCTGACAACCAGCCGGTCTATGCAATGCTCGTTCGCTTTGCAGGTCCGGTAGGTTCCATGCCACGCGTCCTGGAGCGGGCGAGGCAAATTGTACAAGCCGCTGCAGCGCGAATCACGCGTCCTCTGCTTGCCATCGATGGCGACAAAAATCCTCCGAGTGAGTTGCAACGCAGTTTGCCGACTCCAAGCCAATCCCTGTGGCGCGACCCCGAAGTGGACCTGCCAGAGGAGAATTGCTTAGTACGCATCGCAACTAATCCCAACCAAGCGTCAGCGCTCGCCGAGGCGCTGGCCCACTGGAATACTCGATTGCGGTTCTCAAACGCGGCCGCGGTCGCGTGGCTTGAGGTCCCGGCAGCTCGGCTACAAGACTTAGACCTCCTACTGCAGGCACTTGGCCTGTCAGCAGTCGTGATCGCCGATGGTGGCGCGAAAACCATCATGAAATTCGCAGAAGATGCGCCAACAATCTTCCTTGGCAATCGCACTTGGTGCCCGACCGCGGAACGCATTCAACGAGCCATCGATCCTTCCGGACGATTTGCGAGCTATTCATCAAGTGCTGTGCAAAAGTAGCAGGCACACTCTGTGTACCGTCCGCCATCCTGAAAAGTTGTTAAAAAGTAGCAGGCACACTCCGTGTGCCGTCCGCCATTCTGAGAAAAGGCAAACGTCCACGATGTGTTGGTTTCTGTGACAGGGCCGGAGTCTTTTCAGCTGCTAAATCGCTTAACCCATTAGCAACCGCATGTTCCTACCCGCGGCATCTCAACGGTGGCGGGCGCTGCTGAAAAGACTCCCGCCCCTCCGATCCTTTCCCGTCGACTCAATCCCACCACCACTGGGCGTGAACCGAACTAGGCTGCAGCGGAGCTTGATTGCGACCTGGCTCGAGCGCGGCTGAGACTTGCCAGGCGCTATCTGAAGCTTGGCTGGCCGCATCTACTTTAACTCCGCCGCTGACGACGGCTACGATTGTCCCCTTGGGAGTACGATGCCAAGTGGTCAAGCCACCCACGCGCTTGGGCTCCGCCGTCCGCGTGTTTTGGCTCCTCCCGAATGCACACAATGCGGGAAACCAGGCCTCGAGCGACGGCTGACCGGTCGCCTCCAAGACCAACTGTAGCGCCAATGCCGTCTCAAACACACTGCTTTGGCGAGCATACGATTCGTGACTTTCTCGCAGCTCGGGCAAATGCTGGCTCATCTCGGCTGCAAAAGCGTCGGCAGCCGGATCGCTCTTACCCGTCGGCGCACGCCCTTGGCCTGTAACCCACTGCTGTTCACTCAGCACTTGGATGCAATTGTCGGGAAGCCGAAACACATTGCGTTGTTCGTTCGACTGGATCGGCTCATCCGCATAGGCAAACCACCAGCGTACCAGGCTTTGCTCGGGAATGGTCGCCTGCTGATCGAGGAAGTCGAAGTAACTCTTGATTCTTGGCCGTGTGGCAGTTGTGCCAAAGCCAACGCGTTTCATGTGTTCATCAGCGTCGATCAACGCAATGGCGGTGGCAGAACGCGCGTTCATACCAAACACATGAATTTGGTGAGGACCAATCGCAGCTTGCAACTCATCGCACACCGCCTCAGGTGATTTCGCTAATCGCTCCAACGTCCCCGAGCGTTGAAGCATGCGACTGGCGGCTTCCAGCCCCGCATCTTCAGGTTCGATCGAGCATCCGAATGGGGGCGTCTGATGATTGATCAGGCTAGCAACCACAGCCACGTCTTCCAACCGAAATCCGAAGGCGGTTTGGTTTGCTGGCCCAGCAATCAGTACATCCTCGTGCTCGACATCGATCTGCACCAATTCAACCCGGGACAAACCCGCCAAACGCGAAAGCTCTAAATTCTGCCTGCGTCCGCTACGCTGAGCTGCCATGATGGACTCGCTCAGTGCCTTGAGTGACACTGTGCGCATCGGCGACGGCCTTCGCCAGGGATGCGCTAGATGAGCTGCGGCGGCGCGAGCCAGCGTTGGCCGTAGTTCACGATTCGACACGGTTTGCACACGACGCAACTGGCCGGTCGGGTCAACATAGACACCCGCTGGATAAGGTCGAATGTCGCTGTTGCCCCCGTTGAGTACCCAAGTATCGACATCCGTTGTGTTTTGAATCAAATCGATCAATGTACCAAAGTCAGCCATGGCCGCTCCGCCCGGCAACACAGCGGGCGTATCCAGTCCGCGATCGCCGAACGCATTTGCGTCTGGCAAAGTTGGCGATGTTCCGGAGTCTTGGGCCTGGGTGATATTCAGCCCAGGAAATCCGATCGCAGTAATAATCGCAATAACGGCAATGGCCATCAATGCGCAATGGAGCCTAGGAACGCGCATGGCGAGCCCTCCTGTGAAATGGTCTGTTCCGGATAAGAAATACCACCAGCGGGAACCAGAGATTGCTCTCTTGCCTCAGGGTTCCGCACATGCGTTGTGTCTTCAGGTTACCGCAACAAGTCAAGTGACGCAACAAATTAGAAGTTGCTTGCACTTCACAAACGTGATCGGACAGGAAAGGGGTCCGTCGGACAGGAAAGGGGTCCGGAGCCTTTCAGCGGCGCCCCGCCTCCGATGTGATACCACGGGCAGGAAAACATCGTTGCTAATGGTTAAGTAATTTCGGGCTGAAAAGACTCCCGACCTTGTCAAACAAGCCTTGTGCATGCGCTGACGCACCCTGCGGCGACTAGCTCACAAAGAACTCGGTTCAGAGAGTTTCCTCGCTTGCTCTGGCGAATTTAAGGACTGCCGTTCGTGCGCGCAAGTGCGACAACTGGCCACTCTTGACAAACGCGCGACGATTCCAAAAAGCATTTTCAATGCCCTACAGGCGGACTACCTGCCATTCCACAACTGTTTTGTTTGCAAAAACAGCATTTCAAGGGTCTAGAAACGGCCATAATGCGACAAAACACACCCTAAAAATATTTTACAGAGTAATTGCTTCCCGATAGCCGATTTACTACACTTCCGTAATGTTGCCAATTCGTTAGGTGACTTTATATTTATTTTCTAGTCCTGGAGAGCCCAATGAGTCAAAAAGATTTGACAGACAGGCATTCACGCTTGTCGAACTGCTGGTGGTAATCGCTATCATCGGCATCCTAGTTGGACTGCTATTACCGGCAGTACAAGCAGCACGGGAAGCGGCCCGGCGCATGAGTTGTTCAAACAACTTGAAACAGATCGGCTTGGCCTGTCATACGTACGTTGACGCCTACAAGCGATTGCCAAACGGCACCGTCGATAACGACCCCAAGGAAATCGCCCCATCACGGCTCTGGCAAGCAGGCAATCACCGCAAGGGGACCGTACTAGTAAAGCTGCTGCCTTACGTTGAACAAGCCCCATTGTTCAATCAACTGATTTCCGCTTTGACGTGGAGAATCAGCTCAACGCCGTGGCTCCATTCAACACTGCTGGTCGACTTGACATGCAGGGTACCCATGTCCGTCTATCGCTGCCCAAGCGACGGTACCTCCAGCAAGCGACTGGGCAACCAAAACCAACTCTACAACTACTCGTTGTCGATTGGTAATCAGAATATGAATTCTAACGGTGGCTGGTGTGCTGAGCACCCCAGCAACTCTTGGCAAACCCGGGCTGCCGGGATCCTAGGTGGTAACATCTTTAACAATGGCAACAATGGCCACGGCCACTCAGGCCCTTACGGAAGGCCGCAAGGCATCAGCGGTGTAATCAGCCGCTGCGATTGGTCAGCTCGCTTTGCCGACATGACCGATGGTACCTCCAATGTAATCCTCGGTGGTGAGATCCTACCAAGTTGCCATGACCACCATCGCGGTGGTGGTGGCTGGTATGCCTGCAACGGCCAGTGGACGGCTACTACCTGCCGCATTAACTTCAACACCTGCGGCAAACGCGGCCAGCCAGACAACGCCAACGATTGCTTTGATTTTCGGAACTGGATGACCTCCGGCGGCTTCAAGTCGGACCACACCGGCGGAGCCAGTTCGTCTTAGGCGATGGTTCCGTTCACTTCATCGGTGAAAATGTCGATTACCTGACGTACCAGCGACTAGGCTCTCGCAACGACGATGAAGTCGTTGGTGACACAGGCTTCTAAGGCCGTAGCCTAGCTGCCAAGAACAGCTGACAAACCTCTAAACCTCAGGCTGGTGCAACGTGTGTTGTGCCAGCCTTTTTTCGTTTGCCTAAGTGCGCTACTTGCGTAATAAACAAACCGAGATACACATGCTTGCGTATTCGCCATCTTTTGCCATTATCCACTTGCGGAAGACCGTTCTGCGTATCAAGACGGCTGAATATCGACCACGTTCGCGTGCAAGATTAGCGAATCAGGCAATCTCAACAGAAAAGTCACTGCAAAAGATAATGATCTAGAGCACCGAAGCCGGCGTTTGCCGTCACATTTGTAACGCTAAACCCTTTGCGTATTCGTCTAGAAGCATTTAATTTCTCCTGAATCTCGGCGTGGAGTCCACACACCCAATGCCATTCATTTCTTTTTAAACGGGAGAATCCCAATGCGAGTACATCCCCCAAGACAGGCCTTTACGCTTGTCGAATTGCTGGTGGTGATTGCCATCATCGGCATCCTGGTCGGGCTGCTGCTGCCAGCCGTCCAAGCAGCCCGCGAAGCCGCCCGCCGCATGAGTTGTTCCAACAACTTAAAGCAAATCGGTTTGGCGACGCACACCTATTCAGATGCGTTTAAACGTTTTCCCAATGGCTCAGTTGACCAGGACCCCAAGGAGCCTGCCGGTGCCAATGCCCGCTTATGGCAAGCCGGCAACCACCGAAAGGGAACCGTTCTCGTCAAACTACTACCCTATGTTGAACAGGCTCCCTGTTCAACTCACTCGACTTCCGCTTTGACATTGAAGACCAGTTGAACGCTGTCGCGCCCCTACAACACGGCAGGCAGAGTTGATATGCGAACAGTCCCCATGTCGGTCTATCGTTGCCCCAGCGATGGTACGTCGAGCAAGCGGCTCGGTCAGCAAAACCAACTCTACAACTACTCATTATCGATTGGTAACCAAAACATGAACTCCAACGGTAGTTGGTGTAACGAGCACCCAGTTAATGCCTATGCGACGCGCGCCGCAGGTATCTTGGGTGGAAACATTTTTAACAATGGTGGCAATGGACACGGTCACTCGGGGCCCTACGGCAGACCTCAAGGCATTAGCGGTGTGATCAGCCGTTGTGACTGGTCAGCTCGCTTTGCGGATATGACCGATGGCACTTCCAATGTGATTGCTGGTGGTGAAATCCTACCTAGCTGCCACGATCATCATCGTGGTGGAGGCGGCTGGTACAACACCAATGGTCAGTGGACCGCCACGACCTGCCGCATCAACTTCAACACCTGCGGCAAACAAGGTGTCAATGACAGCGCTAACAATTGTTTTGACTATCGCAACTGGATGACATCCGGCGGATTCAAGTCGGACCATACTGGTGGTGCTCAATTCGTCTTGGGTGATGGCTCTGTTCACTTCATTGGCGAAAACGTGGATTACTTGACCTACCAGCGGCTAGGCTCGTGCAACGATGACGAAGTCGTTGGTGAAACTGGGTTCTAGTACTTCAAGCTTCGAAACTCAACAGACTACTTTGGGCTGGCGCAACAGATGTTGCGCAGCCTTTTTCATTTCCCAACACCGCCGTGCAGACCTCGCCCGCATCTCTCGTCTGCCGCGTCTGGAAAGCTACCCGCTCAGCGGCAACGCACCATTAACGTTCGTTAACATTCCAAGGCTTAAATTCTTGGACGCATGGGATTACCGACAGAGTCTGAGCCAGTTTTGAGGTCCCAGAAGCCCCAAAGTACTACGCGAATAGGCGACATGAGCGATCTTGGTAGGGACACCCCGCAAAAACTTAACATTAATTAACCAAAAAGCTTTTGAATCCACCGGGGGGCATTGTTATCTTCACGCCTGGTAGGGTCATTTCTCACTTCTACCTCACGTCTTTCCTAGGGTTTCCTCATTTTAGTTCGGAGATGTTTTCATGAAAAAACGATTCGTAAGGCAAGCGTTTACGCTTGTCGAGTTATTGGTCGTGATTGCCATTATTGGCATTCTCGTTGGACTGCTACTACCAGCGGTTCAAGCGGCCCGGGAGGCCGCCCGGCGCATGAGTTGTTCAAACAATTTGAAGCAGATCGGCTTGGCCTGTCATACGTATGTGGATGCGTATAAGCGTCTACCCAATGGGTCCGTTGATAATGACCCCAAAGAACCTGCCGGTGCGGCAGCTCGCCTATGGCAAGCGGGAAATCACCGCAAGGGCACCGTCCTGGTCAAGCTGCTACCCTATGTGGAGCAAGCGCCATTGTTCAATCAGCTTGACTTCCGCTTTGACGTGGAGGCACAACTCAACGCAACCGCACCTTTCAATACAGCCGGTCGACTTGACATGCGAACCGTGCCTTTGTCTGTTTACCGGTGTCCTAGCGACGGTACGTCAAGCAAGCGACTGGGCCAACAGAACCAACTCTACAACTACTCGCTGTCGATTGGTAACCAGAACATGAACTCCAATGGCAGTTGGTGTAACGAACATCCCAGTAACACTTGGCAAACACGTGCTGCAGGAATTATCGGCGGTAACATCTTCAATAATGGTGGCAACGGCCATGGGCACTCCGGGCCCTACGGAAGACCGCAAGGCATTAGTGGTGTGATCAGCCGCTGCGATTGGTCAGCTCGCTTTGCGGACATGACCGATGGTACGTCCAACGTCATTCTGGGCGGTGAAATCCTACCTAGCTGTCACGACCACCATCGTGGCGGTGGCGGCTGGTATGGTACGAACGGACAATGGACCGCGACTACCTGTCGAATCAACTTCAACACCTGCGGCAAACGCGGCCAGCCAGACAGCAGCAACGATTGCTTCGACTATCGCAACTGGATGACCTCCGGCGGATTTAAGTCGGACCACACTGGTGGAGCTCAGTTCGTTTTGGGCGACGGGTCCGTTCACTTCATTGGCGAGAATGTCGACTACTTGACCTACCAACGTCTCGGCTCACGCAACGACGACGAAGTCGTTGGCGATACAGGCTTCTAAGTCAAGCAGACCGCATTGCAACGCTGATTTAAACGGTCAGTCAGAGAAGTAAACCTTAGGCTGGCGCAACGAGAGTTGCGCCAGTTTTGTTACTTGAGTCTCATCTACAGACAATCTAGCAATTCCGATACCTATCATTTAACCCGCCTCCGGCCACAATCATTGGCATGATTTTATCGAGGCGACGTTGTTTTGTTTCATCTTTTTTCGCTGAGGCAATATATTCGGCGTATTCACGACGGCATGATTTGCTCATCAATTCGAAATTTCTCGCAGCTTTGGGCGTCTTCTTCAATGCTGCGGCTAACTCTAAAGGCACCTCCAAAGGTTGGTTCCGATTGGGTTTGATTTCCTTGCCCGCTTCAACGAGCGCCATGGCTTCTATTACGTAACGCCGGAGCAATCGAGCTTTGACTTGTTTGCTCGAATGAAATCGGATTTGTCGTTGCGCATTGGTGGTTCCTTCCCGTGCGTTGACAAGCAATCCATGTGGATCGTTGAGCAGTGCACCCTGGTAGAACCAAAGACCAAAGTACGACTTGAATCCAGCGATGCCGACCACGTTTTTTCCTGCGTGGCTGTACACGGGCGTTCCCCATTTAATCGCTTCCTCCATGCCGGTGCTTAGCAATAGCTCTCGCAAGTGCGTCAGTTCAGATTGCCATTGATCTAAACCGGCCAAGAAAGCCTCTACATTAACTGGACGCGTCTTCGCCATCGCGGGCTCCGTTCTTTCCAAAATCCAATCCTGTTTGTCGGCCGTCAGCCAAGTGGTTTCCTGTAAGTGCAGCCGTTCACGGTTCAAAAACTGATAGTGCGTTAGTCTAGCCGAATTTTCTTCTTGCCGGGCCTCGCCGACTATCGGACCGAGAATCGCTGTCACGGCTTCGCCGTTTTCCGAGACGTGGGATGGTCCGCCGGTTGACACCGGCGGCTACATGCTGCCACGTCTCCGCCGTTGTTGCGTCACTGGTCGTTGGGACTAAACACTAAGCCATTAGCGCTTGGATGGGCTTGGCAGGCAGCACTCCCGTCAATCGCTGGTCGAGCCCCTGGAACTTCACCGACAATCGCTCGTGGTCGAACCCCAGCAGATGCAGCACCGTGGCGTGGAAGTCGCGAATGTGGATGGGGTCTTTGACGATGTTATAACTAAAGTCGTCGGTTTCGCCGTGGATTGCGCCGCCCTTAGCACCTCCACCAGCCATCCACATGGAAAAACAGCGGGGATGGTGGTCACGACCGTAATTTTCCTTGGACAGTCCACCTTGTGAATAGATGGTGCGCCCAAATTCTCCGCCCCAAATGATTAGCGTATCATCGAGCATGCCGCGTTGTTTGAGGTCCTCCAATAATGCATAACAGGGCTGATCGACGTCCTGGCATTGATCGGGCATGCGTCCACCCACGTTGCTGTGGTGATCCCAGTTGTTGTGATAAACCTGAATAAAACGCACGCCTCGCTCGGCGAGCCGTCGGGCCATCAAGGCCGTGTAGGAAAAACTACCTGGCTTCCGCGCGTCTTCGCCGTACAGATCAAACGTGTGCTGCGACTCTTGGCTCAAGTCCGTCAGTTCAGGGACACTAGCTTGCATGCGAAAAGCCAACTCGTATTGCTGAATGCGAGTGTGCGTTTCGGCATCACCGAGCGCTGCATAGTTGATTTCATTCAACTCATTCAAGCTTGCAATCGTGCGTTTTCGAATGGCGGTCGGAACGCCCGGCGGGTTGTTGATATACAAAATCGGATCGCCGCCGCTACGAAACGAGACCCCTGCATGCTCACCGGAAAGGTAGCCGGCGCTCCAGAGACGTGACGAAATGGCTTGTTCTTGTTCGCGGTTGCGTGGGATGGCAACCAATACCACAAAGGCGGGCAAGTCTTCATTCATCGTCCCCAGCCCGTACGATGCCCAGGCACCCAAACAGGGTCGCCCGGTAACTTGATTGCCCGTCTGCATGGCTGCTATGGCTGGCTCATGATTGATCGCTTCGGTGTGCAAGCTCCGCATCCAGCAGATTTCGTCAGCCTTCTTGGCCAAGTTGGGAAGCAGTTGTGTATTCATCCACATACCGCACTGGCCGGCTTGTTCGAATTTGAATTTGGAGGGTGCGATGGGGAAGCGAGCTTGTCCGCTGGTCATCGTCGTCAGTCGCTGACCTTGGCGAATCGAATCCGGCAAGTCCTTGTCGTACCAATCCTGCATCAAGGGCTTGTAGTCGAACAAGTCCATCTGCGATGGTCCGCCAACCATGTGCAAGTAAATCACGCGTTTCGCTTTGGGGGCAAAGTGTGGTCCAACTGCCTGGCTGGCCTGGCTTCCTTCCGCATAGGCCTTGCCTGCCAAGGAAGCCAGCGCTGCGCTGCCTAGCAAGTGACTTCCACTGGCGAAGAAATGTCGTCGATTGATCATGGTTTGCACTCGTATAGTTTTGGAGGATCTGACTTCTAGCGCTTGCTTAAACCGGATAACGTGCCCACGACGATTATCGCGAGGGTCAATCAGCTCGGTCCAATCAGCTCGGAGCGCCAAGGTCGGATTGCGATACAATCCGTATCTGTACTTATTTATTCAAGGTCTCATCTAAATTCATGATCTGGTTGCAGATCATCGTCCAGGTGGCCAAAGTCGCAGATGGCAAGTTGGCTTGAGGTTTCGAATCGCCGACGTCCAGCAGGGCTTGGGCATCCTCGGGATGGGCTTGGTAATAAGCCATTATTTCTTGCTGACTAGCCATCACAATTTGTCGTTCGCGTTCGGAAAACTTGCGACCCAGGACGCGCAGAGCAATCGTATCAACAATGCTGGAATCATCTTGCAAGGCTGCAGTCACTGACACTTCGGCCAAGCTCCGGGCGGCTTCGACGAATTGTGGATCGTTGAGGGTAACCAGGGCTTGAAGCGGCGTGTTGGTTCTCTCACGACGCACGGTGCAGACTTCTCGGCTGGGCGCATTAAAGGCCTCCAAGTTTGGCGGCGGCGCCATGCGTTTCCAAAACGTATACACAGTGCGACGATATAGATCTTCGCCTGAATCTGGCTTGTAGTCGCGGGTATCACCACCAGGCAGTCCGACCATGTCCCAGATCTTATCAGGCTGATACGGCTTGACGCCCGGCCCAAACATCTTGCTCGACAGCAGGCCGCTGGCCGACAAGGCGTAGTCGCGCACCATTTCGGCATCCATGCGAAAACGTGGACCACGCGAGAGCAGCACGTTATCGCGATCCAACTCAAACTTTTCGGGCGTTGTCACCGCGGCTTGACGATACGTCGCACTCATCAACATCTGTTTGAAAAACCGCTTAACGTCCCAACCGCCCTCACGAAAATCGATCGCTAACCAATCGAGCAATTCTGGGTGGCTAGGCAACGTGCCCGTCGTGCCAAAATCTTCGGTAGTGGCCACCAGACCACGACCAAACAACTGCTGCCAGAAGCGATTCACAACCACGCGTGAAGTTAACGGATTGGCGGGGTCCACGACCCACTGCGCCAGCCCTAGACGATTGTTTGGGGCATCGCTGGGCAGGGCATGCAAGGCTGCTGGCGGCGCCGCAGGTACCTCCGCTCCTACTTGATCGTATTCACCACGCATCAGGATATTTGCCATCGGGGCCGAGTCCATTTTCTCTTGTTGAATATGCGTGACCGGGCTGCGCTGTTCAATCGCGTTGCGTTCAGCTTCTAAATCTGCAAGTGCTTTGACGAGCGTGGGAAATTGCGCGTCGTAGTTCGTCAAATAGAATTCCAGCAAAGTCGCTTGCTGCTCTGCCGTTCGTTCGGCAGCCGGGGTGGTCAAGAGAGCCTGCAGTGGTCCGATGCCCGCAATTGCGCTAACTTCTTCAGCGCTTAACGCTCGCCCATACAGTCGCATATCTTGGATTGCTCCACCGTCAAAGGCTTGCGTGTCGCTGCGTTGTCCGATTCGGAGCGGTGTGGCAGTGCGAACATTCGCGTCGGATTTGAGCGTGTTTGCTTCCGTCTGCAGTTCTTCTGGCTGGCCGTTCAGATAAATCTTGATTCCCTCTGGCTTGCCTGAGCCATCATAGGTCGCCAACACATGCTGCCATTGGTTCGGCGTGATCACGTCACGTTTGGTAGCGACTTTCAGCGCGTTGTCCGACCACGATTGGATAATATGTACAGCGATCTTGCCGCCGCCTTGGTACAAATCCCAACCACGGTAAGCGTCCTTCTCGTCCATCCTTGCGATAATTCCGCCATTGATATTCTTGTTGGGTGATCGAATCCAAGCACCAACACTGAAACTCTCGTCCCATTGGAAGTTCCCAAGGCCGCCGAGTTCGAGGCTACGTCCGAGTGCCATGACCGGCGCCGGCCCAAGCTGCCCATCGGGCACCCAGGTAAGCTCGCCGGTAGCCTTTACCGCAGGCCCAACGTGGTCGATGTTGGCCGCAGCGGGCGTTGCCTGGTTCGCGTCTGTCTGGCTCGACAATTCGCCGGCGTTTGCCGTCAACTCTGCAAATGCAAAACTCTTCACCGTATTTCCAACGCCTTCGTTCAAAGGCAAGTGTGCGAGCAAACCGACTTGTGGTATCTGGGCTTCTAGAGATTCAGGCGAAGTTTCCGCGAGCCAACCTTCAAACTCTGGCTGAACCTCACGACGACGTTCATCGCGACGTGCCTTAGCAGCCGCGATTTCGCCAGGCAACGCCTCCCACCGCGGTCGGTCCTCCCTAGACGGTATGCGAATTACAGAGCTACGACCGTCCTTGACATTGCCATCTTTGGCGGGCTGTGTCGTATTGCGAAAGTAAGCTGCCAGCGAATAGTAGTCTCGCATGCTGATCGGATCAAATTTATGGTCGTGGCATTGAGCACAATTGGTCGTCAAACCTAAAAGACCCAGCCAAAAGTCTGCACGCGATCTGTCGCATACAACGCTAAATTCTCTTCGTCGATGGTCCCGCCTTCGTTGGTTGTGATATTGCATCGTTGAAAGCCGGTGGCGATCAACTGATCCTCCGAAGGATCGTCAAGCAAATCACCCGCCAATTGCTCAACGGTAAATTGATCGAATCGCTGGTTATTGTTGAACGCGCGAATGACCCAGTCGCGGTACGGCCACATCTCACGGTAGTTGTCGAAGTGCAAGCCATGCGTATCTCCGTAACGCGCTGCATCTAGCCAATATCGTGCGCGGTGTTCACCCCAAGCCGGGGAGTTCATCAGTTGGTCAATCCATTGAGACAGGACACTGTCGCCCCCTTGAGCAAATTCTCGCTCAAATCGATCAACATCGCTGGGGGCGGGTGGCAAGCCCGTAATGTCCAAGTGCAGGCGGCGAAAGAGGTTCCGCGCATCAGCCTCCGGCGCGGGAGCTAGCCCACTGGCTTCCAGGCGATGCAAGACGAAGCGATCAATATCGTTCTTGACCCACGCGTCATCCTCTACTTGCGGGGGCTGCGCTGGTTGGGGCGCGATAAACGACCAATGCGGCTGATATATTGCGCCCGCGTCGACCCAGCGACGGAGCAGGTCAATTTGCTCAGCCGTCAGCGTTTTCTTGGTTTCCGGTGGTGGCATCCGCAGATCGCTGTCCGAACTGGTGATGCGAGCCACCAGAGCGCTTGCTTCCGCATCGCCAGGTTCTAACACCCCACCTGCGATCGCCGCGTCGCGCACATCAAGCCGCAAATCGGCTTCGCGTGCCGCGCTGTCAGCGCCATGACAGGCAAAACAATGATCAGACAAAATGGGACGAATATCGCGGTTGTATTCCAGCGGCTGATCAGCCCACAAAACCGACGTAAAGGCAAACGCAGATAGAATGGCCGTCAGCCCAGAAGCCGTCAGTGGGAAAGCTACAACTGTGCGAATGCAATGTCTTCGCACCTGGATCAAGAATGAATACGACCGAACCTCAGCCGAAGGAATCATGGCAAGTTCTCAGGAGGGCAGGATAGTTAGGCGGGAACGGCCTCAGCCGCTATTCCCATCATAACCAAGGATGGAGCGGAAAATAAGTGTCGCCTTTCGCTCCTCCGCGAAAGTCCACCATATACACCCTTTCGCGGAGCGAAAGACGACCATGCCCAATACACCCTTTCGTGGAGCGAAAGACGACCATGCCCAAAACTGCCAATTGATCACCAGGCGGTCGGCACCGGTGAACAGCTGAGTCACGGTGCCGCACAATGGTTTCAACGGATGCTACGATGATTTACCCGCTGAGCGGTGATCGCGTCTAGAAAGTTAGCTGCGCATCGCCCGAAGGCTTGGAAGGCGGATCTCCGCTTGGCTCGAGCGTCACAAACACGCCTTCGAAATCGCCGTCCGGCAGTGGAACGACGGAACGACAATTGCCATCGACACCGACAGTCAATGTTGCCAGAGGTTGAGCCGGAACCGATATTCCGCCAATCCATAGGACATAGTCGCGGCCTGCTGGAGCAGGTGGAAACGATCGTCCAAAAAAATGGAGCTCGCGGGCAAGCAGATCGCAAATGACCAGTCCCTGCAAGCCGGTCGATCCCGGCATGGCGCGTGATGCCACAAAAGTGGTTTGATAGCTCGTCTGGCTGGGGAGGTGCAAGCGCCTCGCTAGATCTTGAAAATCTCCCAAACGGTGCTCGCTGCTCGGCGTACCCTCGCCAACCTCATTGGCCCGTTTCGCGGATTCTTGCCGGACCGAGGTTGAACCGCCACCACCAATCGGGGTAGCAGGCCAAATCGTCGCGGCAATGAACAACCCGGCGGCTAAGGCCAACAAGCTGGCCGGAAGGGTCAGCCAATCGCGTCCTAAAGGTGCGGCTGCCTGCGAAGCTCTAGCTCGAGAAAGTATGGCTGCCGCACGGTCTGCACGTAACTCCGCTGTCGGAGCAATCTCAAAAAGCAGCCCCACCCCTTCCACTAATTCGGCCAAGTGTTGTTGGCAGCATTCGCAATTCGACGCTAAGTGCTGCTGCACCTCCTGGCGTTCAGTAGCGTCGAGTTCATCCAACACAAACTCGACCAGGATATCCTGTACTTCAGCGCACTTCATGAAAGGTCTCCTGTTTCGAGTTGCGTAACGAGAGCCTCACGCAAGTGCAACAGACCTTTGCGTATATACGTCTTCACAGTTCCCAAGGGCAACTTTAATCGTTCCGCAACTTCCCGGTGTGTCAAACCGGAAAAAAAAGCCAATTGCAATGCCTGCTGTTGATCGGCCGGCAAGTGCTCCACAGCAGCGCGGATCCGCTGTCGCTTTTCCAGCAATATCGTTCGCGATTCGGGAGTATCCATAGTTTCAGTAGAATTCACTCGTGCAGAAAGTTCCAAGAATTTTTCTTGCTGCCGCTGCCTAGCGGAATTGGACCGTAGACGATCGATCGAACGACTGCGAGCGATGGTCATCAGGTACGTTCTTAGCGACCCACGCGAGCGGTCATACGCTTCGGGTCGATTCCAAATCTCGAGAAAGACGTCTGACGTAACACTGTCGGCGTCCAACAAATCACCAGCGATCATCTCACACAGCCCTTGGACGCGACTGCCGTAAAAATTGATCAACTCCATCAAAGCGGTTTCGTCCCGAGCTGCGATCCGCAATAGCATTCGTTGATCGAATTCGCTTGAGTCATCGACCAACATTACCCTCAGCCTTCCGCTTTGCATCCGCACCAACCGGCGCAACTATCGACTCAAGTTGCACCGCTTCCGTCATCCAACAGTCTTCGTAGGGTGGCAGCGACTGCTTGACCAACACGAATCGAAATGCATTTGGACGTCCAGCCGTGTCTATGGCTGTAACTAGGACCGCTGCTACTTCATTTTCAACCACCGCCGACCCCACTTGCAGTTGTCCCTTTCCTAATAAGACATCGTAGGGTGGGGTGTAAACCATTTCGGCAAATTGCTCGAACGGCCCCGTCAACTCGCGGTTCGACGGGGACGCAAGACTGAAACACGCCTTTAGCTGCTCCACATCGTCGAGACTGGCTCGCATAGATTCCAGTTGAAGTAACACAACCTCGCGCGGTTCTAGCTCCGGCGATGCGATATCCGAGTCGACAAAAGCCGAAGCTGGATCTGATGGCCGAGTGTCTATGGACGTTTCTTCTAGGTGGGACATCCGCGCAGCAGCGGCACGCACAATTGGCACCTTGATCGCTCGATAGAGCAACATGCCACAAATTCCCACTAGGAAGCAGACCGTGAAAATTGCAACTCGATTAAAGCCCGATTTTGACCGCATGCGGTGCGCTGTGTCCAAGGGAATCCAATCTTCGATGAATTGATTCGGTAAAGCCCTCCAGGAGTAGCAACCGCCGCAGATAAGAAAGACGCTAATCCTGGAATCTATACATGGTACGACGGTACCAAGCCTCGCGGATGCACTCCTGAATGAAAATGTCGCAATTATGCGCGTCGGACAGCCACCCAGATCGATCCGCAACCATTGACTGATTGATGAGCATTCAATCATTGGGCAGGTGTCTTTCATCACGCTAATAAAACTCGCGCATTCCAGTAGAACCTCACATCCAAGGCGACCGGGCTCCGCGTAACAACTGGTAAGTAAGCCACCCATCACTGGTCAGGAACGTCGCTTCATCCAATTGCGACCCTGGCAATGATTGTATCCACCTTTTTCACAGTCAGTCCCTTCTTCTAATTGATTCTGCGGAGCCCACCATGCGAATGTGCGGATGTTTAACACTACTGTTGCTGGTCCTTTCACCATCTGTCAACGCGGCGGATCACCTGGATTCCCCATCAGTCCAGGCAGACCACTCGGTGGATATCAACGACTTGTACGCATTTCAATCACCGTCGAATCCGAATAATTTTGTAATGGTGATGACTGTCAATCCGTTGGCTGGCGTACTCAGCGGTACGTCATTCAACTCGCGAGCAGTCTACGAACTAGGGATCGACTTGAACGGCGACGCCGTTCCAGACCGAGGCTACCGGTTTTATTTCTCGAATGTACGTCGGGGGGCTCAGCGGTTTGTAGTTGTAGACATGAATGGACGCCCAAATGGAAGTGGACAAACGGGCGCAGCATCGACACTAAACAACGGCGGTTCCGTGACGGCAGGTGTCTTTGACGACCCATTCTTCTTCGACCTTAATGGATTTAACAACGGGCTCGCATTTACGGGCAATGATTTCTTTGCAGGCGCAAACGTCAGTGCGATTGTTATCGAAGTGCCGCGTACGAGTCTTCCGGCAGGACCGATTAGCATTTCTGCTCGGACGGTGGTCGCGGGTCGGCAATTCGATCGTATGGGTAGGCCCGCCATCAACACGGTGCTCATTCCATCGGCTAAGAAAAACAGCTTCAACATGTCTGCACCCGCCGGTGACATTGCGAATTTCTCCAGCGATATGCAAGCTTCACTCGTAAGCTTAGGCAATAGTCAGGCGCGAGCCGAATCGCTCACGAGCGTTCTACTGCCCGACGTGCTTACTTTCGATCCAGCGGATGCCAGTGGCTTCTTGAATGGTCGCCGACTTGCAGACGATGTGATTGACGCTGAGCTCAGTTTGATCACCGACGGTGCCCTAACCGGAGACGGCGTCAACATGAACGACGTTTCCTTCCGCGCCCAGTTCCCCTACTTGGCAGCCGCACACTAGACGCAGCCACAATCGCCCAGCCTAACGCACCGCTCCCCAACTCACGAATTACGCCAACATGCACTCTCCGAAACTGATATGGCGATTGATGTTCGCCAGTATGCTTGCTGCTCAAGGCGTTCTGGCACAAGCCCCTGCGGCTGACCCGTACGCCGTGAGCTTCAACGATTTCGATTGGGTTGATCCGATCGAGCTTGAGCCGCTTGCCGGCTCAGTCCCGATCGGCGAACCCTTAAATACTGTTGCTGCCATTGAACTGTTCGAAAACAAGGTCGCCGCTCAACCGGATGACTTTGCCAGCCGAACCGTGCTAGGTGAGTTACTCCTGCGCCGTGCGAAAAACGACGACCATCTGCCGTCGTACTCGCTTTCGCAGAAGAGCCTTGAGGCTGCCTTGGCAATTAACCCGCAATATCTGCCAGCTAAACTCGCGCTAGCTTCGGCGTATATGGCGCAGCATGAGTTCAAAGCAGCTTTACGGTTGCTTGAGGAAATGGATCAGCAGTATCCGTCGCGACCAGCGACCCTGGCAGGGTTGGTCGATTGCCAAATTGAACTGGGTGACTACGCGTCGGCTAAAGCTTTGCTCGAGCGGTTATTAAAGCTTGAACGATCTGCTCCTGTACTTGCACGAGCTGCACGCATCGAGGAGCTCGAAGGCAAGTGCCTGCAAGCAATCTCTCTGATGGACGAAGCGATTGTTGACCTGCGGAATACCACCGATGCCACAGACGCATGTTTGGCATGGTATCGCTGGCGTAAAGGAACTCTGCTCTTAAAGAATGGCCAAACCGATCAGGCTCGGGACGCATTCCAGTCCGTTCTATCGGCGAATCCGCACGCTGAAGCTTCACTGGTCGGATTAGCGATGGCACATTTCGCTGATAACAACCTGCCCGCTGCCATTCAGTCGCTCGAAGTGGCTGCAGAAAGTGATGCGCCGCCAGTCCTCGCGTTGCTGGGCGATGCACTTGCCATCGCGGGAAACGCCGAACGAGCGCAACAGTTGTGGCAAGAAACTGAGGCCGTCATGCGCGAGGAAGCCAAGGTCGCCAAGGTAGCTCATGCAAGAGAAGTTGCCATGTTCTATGCAGATCACGATCGAAATTTAGGCGAAGCCCTCGAACTCAGTGATATCGATTTCACCCAGCGCGCAGACACCTACGCTTGGGACTGCCGAGCCTGGGCATTGTTCAAGAACGGTCAGGCAAGAGAAGCGAAAATTGCCTCCGAAAAAGCACTTGCTGCAATGCCCTACGATCTAAATCTGCTTTTCCATGCTGCCTTGATCGAGGAGCACGTAGGCAATATTCAAACTGCGAGAGAATACGCGCTAAGAATTTCTGAGGTTAATCCCCGATTTTCGATCACCTATTACAACGACTTCAACGAGCTACAACAACGACTCAATTACTAGTGGGATAAAACGTGTTTATTAAATCTATCATCAAGCCCAAGCCGCATTTCAGTCTAAGCCGCCAGAGTTTTAGGCGGCAACTAGTCTGCGAGAGCCTCGAACGCCGGATTGTGCTGACGAGCTACATCGTCGATACGCTCGACGATTCCAATGCGGCTGATGGCATGATCAGCCTTCGCGAGGCGATCAGCGCTGCAAATTCGAATGCAGCATTTGTCGACGCTCCCGCCGGGCAGAGTGGACCTGGCGTGCTGGATTCCATTCGTTTTGCACCAAGTCTATCGGGCCAAGTGATTACCCTCGGGAATCTCGGCGCTCTAACGATCACCGATTCCCTCGAAATTGCAGACAATAACTCGCTTCCCATTATCGTAGACGGCAACCAAAGTCAGATCTTCAATGTGGCCCCAAGTGCTTCAGAGTTTCTAATCTCCAACCTGAACTTGCGAAATGGCAACGCAGCTCAAGGTGGAGCGATCTATGTCGACTCGAGCGTCAGTGTGTCACTGGCACGTGTCACTCTGCAAAATAATAGCGCGGACGACGGCGGTGCCATCTACAACAATGGCGGCTCGCTCAATATCCTGAATTCGAATCTGTCCAGCAACGTCGCAAATGCAACCAGCGGAAGCGGTGGGGCAATCTTCTCCGCCAGCGGCACAGTAACTATCGTATCGTCGCAAATCTCTGCAAATAGCGCAGCCCGAGCCGGTGGTGGCATTGAAATTGTCGATGGCACACTATCTATGTTGCGGACCAGTTTGGTTCGCAACGATGTAAATGGCATTGCGGGCACAGCCAATCCAGGCAACGGTGGTGGATTGCATGTCACAGGGAACGCCACTATTACTATTGCTCGTGGATTGATTGTCTCAAACACGGCCGCCAGCGAAGGCGGCGGTCTATGGAACCAAGCTGGCAGTACGCTCACAGTTCATGACTCTGTCATCTTCGGCAACGAAGCCTTTGGCAATGACGCGACCAACGGTGGTGGCGGCATCTTCAATAACGGTGGTGTGGTCAACGTCACCGGCGGCAACTACGATCAGCAACAATTTTGCCTCAGGCACGGCCGGTTCGGGCGGTGGAATCTTCAATGGCAATCTAGTTGGCCCCGGCGGCACAGTGTTTGGGTCGCTGTCGGTCAGCGATGCAACTATCAGCGGCAATGTGGCCAATCGCGCTGGCGGCGGTATCGAAGCTGAAACGGGTACGACGACCAATCTAACCAACGTCTTCCTGACGATGAACAACGCGGGTGTTAGTCCCGATGCGACTGCCGCGCCGGGCAATGGCGGTGGGTTGCACATTACCGGTGCCGGCAACGCGACGATTACTGGCGGAGAAGTCACCGATAACGTCGCCGCGCTCGAGGGCGGTGGACTGTGGAACGGGGCCGGTACAATGACTATCGACGGCACGTTGATCGCAGGCAACACGGCTAGTGGCCCGGCCGCTGATGACGGCGGTGGAGGCGTTTTTAACAACGGCGGGACGCTGAATGTCACGGGTGCAACGATCACTGATAATCTCGCCGACGGCGCAGCCGGTTCCGGCGGCGGATTGTTCACTCTGGCTGGCACCGTGATGGTGACCGGTACTACTTTCTCATTCAACAGCGCCCAATCGAGCTGGGGTGGTATCGAAATCGTCAACGGCGAGCTCTCGCTGATCGATTCGAACTTAATCAGCAATGATGTCGACGGCGGTGCCGGCACACCAGCACCTGGCAACGGTGGTGGCTTGCATGTCTCAGGCGACGCCGCAGCGGTTACTATCGATGGCGGTAGCGTTTTCAATAACTTGGCGGCCAGCGAAGGCGGTGGACTGTGGAATCAAGCCGGCAGTACGCTAGTCGTACAGAACGGCACACTCATCGATTCCAACGAAGCCTTTGGCAATGACGCGACCAACGGTGGCGGCGGCATCTTCAATAACGGTGGTGTGGTCAACGTCACCGGCGTACCTACGATCAGCAACAATTTTGCCTCAGGCACGGCCGGTTCGGGCGGTGGAATCTTCAATGGCAATCTAGTTGGCCCCGGCGGCACAGTGTTTGGGTCGCTGTCGGTCAACGATGCAACTATCAGCGGCAATGTGGCCAATCGCGCTTGGCGGCGGTATCGAAGCTGAAACGGGTACGACGACCAATCTAACCAACGTCTTCCTGACGATGAACAACGCGGGGTCAGTCCCGATGCGACTGCCGCGCCCAGGCAATGGTGGTGGGTTGCACATTACCGGTGCCGGCAATGCGACGATTACTGGCGGAGAAGTCACCGATAACGTAGCCGCGGCTCCGAGGCGGTGGACTGTGGAACGGGGCCGGTACGATGACTATCGACGGCACGTTGATCGCAGGCAACACAGCTAGTGGCCCGGCCGCTGATGACGGTGGTGGAGGTATTTTTAACAACGGCGGGACGCTGAATGTCACGGGTGCAACGATCACTGATAATCTCGCCGACGGCGCAGCCGGTTCCGGCGGCGGATTGTTCACTCTGGCTGGTACCGTGATGGTGACTAGTACTACTTTCTCATTCAACAGCCTGTAATCGAGCTGGGGTGGTATCGAAATCGTCAACGGCGATCTCTCGCTGATCGATTCGAACTTAATCAGCAATGATGTCGACGGCGGTGCCGGTACACCAGCGCCGGCAACGGTGGTGGCTTGCATGTCTCTGGGGACACCGCAACGGTTACCATCGATGGCGGTAGCGTCTTCAATAACTTGGCGGCCAGCGAAGGCGGTGGACTGTGGAATCAAGCCGGCAGTACGCTAGTCGTACAGAACGGGACACTCATCGATTCCAACGAAGCCTTTGGCAATGACGCGACCAACGGTGGCGGCGGTATCTTCAATAACGGTGGTGTGGTCAACGTCACCGGCAGCTGCAACTACGATCAGCAACAATTTTGCCTCAGGCACAGCCGGGTCGGGCGGCGGAATCTTCAATGGCAATCTAGTTGGCCCCGGCGGCACAGTGTTTGGGTCGCTGTCGGTCAGCGATGCAACCATCAGCGGCAATGTGGCCAATCGCGGCTGGCGGCGGTATCGAAGCTGAAACAGGCACAACGACCAATCTAACCAACGTCTTCCTGACGATGAACAACGCGGGTGCCAGTCCCGATGCGACTGCCGCGCTGGCAATGGCGGTGGGTTGCACATTACCGGTGCCGGCAACGCGACGATTACTGGCGGAGAAGTCACCGATAACGTCGCCGCGGCTCGAGGGCGGTGGACTGTGGAACGGGGCCGGTACGATGACTATCGACGGCACGCTGATCGCGGGCAACACGGCTAGTGGCCCGGCCGCTGATGACGGCGGTGGAGGCGTTTTTAACAACGGCGGGACGCTGAATATCACGGGTGCAACGATCACTGATAATCTCGCCGACGGCGCAGCCGGTTCCGGCGGCGGATTGTTCACTTTGGCTGGCACCGTGATGGTGACTGGTACTACTTTATCATTCAACAGTGCTAATCGAGCTGGGGGTGGTATCGAAATCGTCAACGGCGATCTCTCGCTGATCGATTCGAACTTAATCAGCAATGATGTCGACGGCGGTGCCGGTACACCAGCCCCGGCAACGGTGGTGGCTTGCATGTCTCTGGGGACACCGCAACGGTTACCATCGATGGCGGTAGCGTCTTCAATAACTTGGCGGCCAGCGAAGGCGGTGGACTGTGGAATCAAGCCGGCAGTACGCTAGTCGTACAGAACGGGACACTCATCGATTCCAACGAAGCCTTTGGCAATGACGCGACCAACGGTGGCGGCGGTATCTTCAATAACGGTGGTGTGGTCAACGTCACCGGCAGCTTGCAACTACGATCAGCAACAATTTTGCCTCGGGCACAGCCGGGTCGGGCGGCGGAATCTTCAATGGCAATCTAGTTGGCCCCGGCGGCACAGTGTTTGGGTCGCTGTCGGTCAGCGATGCAACCATCAGCGGCAATGTGGCCAATCGCGCTGGCGGCGGTATCGAAGCTGAAACGGGTACGACGACCAATCTAACCAACGTCTTCCTGACGATGAACAACGCGGGTGTTAGTCCCGATGCGACTGCCGCGCCAGGCAATGGCGGTGGGTTGCACATTACCGGTGCCGGCAACGCGACGATTACTGGCGGAGAAGTCACCGATAACGTCGCCGCGCTCGAGGGCGGTGGACTGTGGAACGGGGCCGGTACGATGACTATCGACGGCACGTTGATCGCAGGCAACACAGCTAGTGGCCCGGCCGCTGATGACGGTGGTGGAGGTATTTTTAACAACGGCGGGACGCTGAATGTCACGGGTGCAACGATCACTGATAATCTCGCCGACGGCGCAGCCGGTTCCGGCGGCGGATTGTTCACTCTGGCTGGTACCGTGATGGTGACTAGTACTACTTTATCATTCAACAGCGCTAATCGAGCTGGGGGTGGTATCGAAATCGTCAACGGCGATCTCTCGCTGATCGATTCGAACTTAATCAGCAATGATGTCGACGGCGGTGCCGGTACACCAGCGCCCGGCAACGGTGGTGGCTTGCATGTCTCTGGGGACACCGCAACGGTTACCATCGATGGCGGTAGCGTCTTCAATAACTTGGCGGCCAGCGAAGGCGGTGGACTGTGGAATCAAGCCGGCAGTACGCTAGTCGTACAGAACGGGACACTCATCGATTCCAACGAAGCCTTTGGCAATGACGCGACCAACGGTGGCGGCGGTATCTTCAATAACGGTGGTGTGGTCAACGTCACCGGCACTGCAACTACGATCAGCAACAATTTTGCCTCGGGCTCGGCCGGGTCGGGCGGCGGAATCTTCAATGGCAATCTAGTTGGCCCCGGCGGCACAGTGTTTGGGTCGCTGTCGGTCAGCGATGCAACCATCAGCGGCAATGTGGCCAATCGCGCTGGCGGCGGTATCGAAGCTGAAACGGGTACGACGACCAATCTAACCAACGTCTTTCTGACGATGAACAACGCGGGTGTCAGTCCCGATGCGACTGCCGCGCCGGGCAATGGCGGTGGGTTGCACATTACCGGTGCCGGCAACGCGACGATTACTGGCGGAGAAGTCACCGATAACGTAGCCGCGCTCGAGGGCGGTGGACTGTGGAATGGCGCCGGTACGATGACTATCGACGGCACGTTGATCGCAGGCAACACGGCTAGTGGCCCGGCCGCCGATGACGGTGGTGGAGGTATTTTCAACAACGGCGGGACAATTGTCCTGCTTGATTCTCTGTTGATTTCGAATTCCGCCGACGGCGTAAATGGCTCTGGTGGCGGGATTTTCAATCTTGGCGGATCTGTGACGGCCAGCGATGTCTTTTTCGGTGTGAACCTTGCGAACCGGGCTGGTGGCGCTATCGAGACCAGTGGCGGCACGTTTGTAATTAGCAACTCTACGATCACGAATAACCAAGCACTGACCTCGCCTGGCAATGGCGGTGGCTTGCATATTAGTGGGGCCAGTACCGTTGACATCGCAGACAGCACGGTGAGCCTCAATAGCGCTCAGCTAGAAGGTGGAGGGCTTTGGAATTCAGCCACGGGAATTCTGAATGTACTGCGGACGGCAGTCGACAACAATTCGGCAGCCTCTGGTGGCGGTATCTTCAGCGATGGCGCTGGTGGAATCTTAACAGTTGACGCTTCTACGGTGTCTAGGAATCTTGCTACGGGCGATGGAGGTGGAATCCTCTCGGAGGGCGGCAGCCTAACGGCCCTAAACAGCACTATCTCTGGAAACATTGCCATGAATGGAGGCGGTATCCAGCAGCTTGATGGTTTAGTGGATTTGACCAGTACGACCGTGGCGAACAACGCGGCTACGACTGATGGTGGCGGGGTAAATGTGGTAGGCGGAACACTATCGGCCCTCAATTCGCTGATTGCAGATAATACGGCGGCCAGTGGGCCAGACATCCGCGGCAACCTCAATAGCGGCGGCCACAATTTATTGGGTAACACCAATGGCACGTCGCTAACGGGGACAATGACAGGGAACCTGGTCAACGTAAATCCGCTGCTTGGTCCTTTGCAAGACAACGGAGGATCAACGGAGACACATGCATTGCTTCCATCCAGTCCCGCCCTGGACGCGGGTTCCAATGCGGTGCCACCTGTCGATCAACGGGCTATAGCGCGACCGCAAGGAGCGGCGTTCGACATTGGCGCATTCGAAGCGACTTCGAGTGGTCTTGCCGGATCCCGGTTGTCACGCGCCGACGTGAATCGCGACGGAATGGTTTCACCGGTTGATGCGCTGTTGGTTGTAAATCGACTGAACAGCCGGTTGGAAGGAGAATCCAACCCTGAATCACTTGCCGAAGATGTGAGCGGTGACGGAATTGTCTCTGCTGTCGATGCACTATTGGTAATCAATATTCTGAACACTGCGGGCGAGCATGCTGCGGTTCAGCCGAGCAGTTCTTCGCAGGCAGCCCGGGAATTAGCAATTAGCCAGGCCACGGATTGGCTGGAAGACCTGCGTCGCCGGACAGAGCTTGACCTAGATTCGGAAACCGAACTCATCGAGGCACTCGCTGACCATTGGCTGCGTCGTGCCTAATCACTTCCTAATTATTCACAGCTTCAACCACAGTCTCGAAAATCTAGAGAGAATTGATATGTTTAAATCCACAATTGGCAGCTTGCTGCTGCTCACTGCGCTAGCCATGCCGTCGAAGAGCGACGGTGCAACGGTCGCATTTCTCGGTACCATGACATCCGGCTCTGGCGTGTTGGGCACGGCACCACCGACATTTGACTTTGCGGTAAGTCTCGATTTCACTCAGACAACTGCGGGATTTGCCACTGTCAACAATGGGCTGTTCAGCAGTTCGCGGGGAAACATCAGCATCGCCGGCGGAGACATTGTATTGCTGGAAGGCGGCACCAATGATTTGGGATTGATCTCTTTAGATACGGCTTCACCGCTTGGATCAATCGCTGTTACATTTCAGGCAGACGCGATCTTGAACAACAACGTGACTACGGAAAACTTGATCGCGTTGATCAACGCCGCTGCACCTAGCACTCTCTCAGCCGACTTCCTTGCGAATGGCAACTACACCGGTTCGGTCACTTCCGCGGTCGCAGCGGTTCCCGAGCCAAGCTCCTCAGGGTTACTACTCGGCGGCGTCCTGTTCGCAGCGCTTCGCAGGAGGCGGCCGCGCCCCCAGCCTTGAACCCCATCTGGAAGATCGTAACCGTTCACGATGTGTCGACTTGTCTGACAGGGTCGGGAGTCTTTTCAGCCTAAATCGCTTAACCGATTAGCAACCGCATGTTCCTACCAGCGGCATCTCATCGGTCGCGGACGCTGCTGAAAAGACTCCCGACCCTTTCCTGTCGACTCCAAGTTCGTGAACGGCTACGGAAGATCATAGAAGCGAAGTCCGATTGCGGAGTTTAGCAGCGTTCGAGAAAGAAGGTGAGCGGCAGGGCGTTAGCACCCTGCCGCTCACTACACATCGAATATTTGTTTCTCAAACGATCCTTAGTCACTGGCCTAACAGGCCTTGGGCTTGTAGAACAATATTGCCCAGTTGCACGTCGACAACGCGGGCCTTGGCAGCTTGGCGTCGAGTCAGTTCATTGCGAAGCTGCGAAATGCGTTGTTCGATGTTCGTGATTTCCAACGCTTGGCGGGCCAACTGCGTCTCGTAGGCTTCGGTCAGTATTTCGCGTAAACGTGATTCCACCGATGCCACTACCTCGGGTGAGCGTTTGTGTCGATTGAGTTCTTCGATGGCGGCGGCTTTCCAAATCGTTTGACCAATGAGTTGCTCGACGATCTTTGCTTCTTGGCCAGGCAGCTTTTTCTGTTTGACGGCTTCAGCCATACTTATCCCTGGAATGCCGCCGACGTTGCTACCATCCGAGTCTTGGAATTGTGGAATAACCAATTCGATTCGCTCGCGAGCTTCAGTTTGAGGAAAAATGTAGGCTACGATGTGGATCGACTGCGGAGCGCGACCGCCAGATGCGGCTCCCATACCTGGCCCTGGCATGCCCATCGTCATACCTGGCATGCCAGCTGCGCCCATGCCTGCGTCCATGCCCATCATGTCGCCCATTGCAGCCATGCCTCCGCCATAGCCGCCCATCATTTCTTCACCTTCATAACCAGTGGTTACGCTTGGTTCCACACGAAGACTTCCAGGCTGGTAGCGAAAGGTCTTGTTTTTCTTGCTAGTGAGTTCTATTTCTTTGCCGTCCGGACCAGGAACTTGAATGGTCATCGGCCCAAGCGAGACTCCACCATAGCCTCCCATGTCGTCGTACATACCGCCTCCCATATCGCCGTACGCGCCGCCACCGCTTAAAGGGTCGCTGTATTCATCCGCCCCGTATTCACCCGCAGCTCTGCCGGCTGGCTGAGCAAAGCCAGTGCAGCACCACAGCCACACGCATGGCATCATCATATGCAGCAGTAGTTTGACAAGTTTAAAATGCACAGGCATGTTCAGTTCCTTTTAGGTTTTAGGTCGAGGTCTTAAGTCGCTAATTGCGCATTTCGGCTTCAAGACGATTTAGGTCTGTCTTTAGACGAGTGACATCGCGGTCGAGGGACTCGAACCCAGTTGGCATATTCATCAACTCGTCAACCGTGGGTTCGCGCGAGCGATCAAGTAGCTCCTTGGCAATGCTTTTCAAACGTGCCAAGTCTTGATCCAAGCGTTGGAGTTCAACGAGGTCGGAATGTGGCTTGCGTCTGGTGGCGTTGCCATCATTCACACCAACGGAACTGTTTGTTTCGCGATGGACTGTCTCACTGGGCCGCCCTAAAGTGCCCTGCCGGCGCTGCTTGGTAGAATCCGCTGGCAAGAATACGGAATAGTTGACGAGGGCGATTAGCGCGCAAGCTGCCAGCGTTAGACTTGCAATCGCAACCATAACGCGGCGACGGCGTTTGACGCATGGTCGCAAACGTGACGGAGCGATAGCCAGTGCTCGCAAACGCTCCGCAACGCTCTCCGCCGACGGATAGCGTTTTCTCGGCGCCTTGGCGAGGAGGCGTTCGACCAGCTGCGTCAATTCGATTGGACAATCAGCACGCACATCGCGCAGCTGTCGTGGGCGATGTTGACAAATCCGGTGCATGACCGCCATTGGATTCTCGGCTCGAAACGGCGGGTGCCCGGTCAGCATGGCATAGAACAGGGAACCCAGCGAAAACAAATCACTGCTATGGTTTAGCGTTTCGCCGCGCGCCTGCTCGGGTGACATGTAATCGGGGGTCCCAGCCAGCGCGCCACTGCGGGTTAGCGTGGCATCGTCCAGGGCGCGCACCAAGCCGAAATCGGTCAACAACGCACGCGACCCTCCAGCCTCTAACAGCACATTGCCTGGTTTGATATCGCGGTGAACCAACTCGCGCTGATGCGCGACGGACAAGGCGTCCGCAAGTTGAATGCCGATTTGTATGACATCTTGCCAAGGCAACGGGCCGACTTCGCACAACTGTTGCTCAAGCGTGGGACCGGCGATGTACTGCATAACAATCGCAGGCACGGCGCCATCGGTAATCACGTCGTACACAGGTACAATATGCGGATGGGTTAACGACGCAGTTGCCCGCGCCTCGCGGACAAAACGATCACGGGCGGCACCAAACGGCACCAAGTGGATCGCCAACGCCTTGACTGCCACTACGCGATGCAATTCAACATCGCGAGCGCGAAAAACCAACCCCATACCGCCACGACCGACGAGTTGCTCCAGTTCATAACGCCCAAGCCGACCGATCAATTCGGGATGACTAGCCGGCTCGAGCAAAGTCTGCAACTGCTGCAATTCATGTTCACACAGCGGGTCATCGGTGCGGGCTGTGGGCGCCGTTGCGGACAGCGCACAGATTGATGATGCCCAATTGTGCGCTGGAGCCGGCTCGGACAAGATCTTGGATGCCGATTCCCACCATGTCGCATCACCAGCCAAGCCATCCAACGTCTGACGACATGCCGCGCAGTGGTCTAAGTGTTCACTTAGATTGTCGTCCAAGCCAGCTTGCGGTTCGAGCAGCTGGGATAGCTCCGCGTGGCTGGGGCACATGGGCCTAGATTGTTTCATCGCAGCGCCTCCGCCTGTTCCATTTGCTCCACTTCGCTGCGCAACATTTTCAGCACTCGGCAGCGAGCAACATACAATCCGCCGAGTGACATGCCCAACTGGGCAGCAATTTGTTCTGCTGGTTGTCCACGCACTGCGGTAGCTTCGAAAGCTTCCCAAACCGTCGCCGATACACGTTGAGCCACTTTGTTAGCGGCCACGCGAAACACCGATTGCCGATACTCGGATTCAAATTCTGCGTCCTCGCTGATTCCATCATCGTGCGTGAGGTCGTCGAGCCAACTATCGGAAATTGCTTGTGAAAGTGGACGTTTGGCGCGTCCCGCAAAATGATCCGCAATTAGATTGCGGGCAATTCGACTCAGCCACGTGCGAAAGCGGGCGCGATCGACGTCAGGTCGAAAACGGTCAATGGCCCGCGCGACACCGAACAGCGTCTCTTGGGTCAAATCCTCCGCATCTGCCGCCTGCATACCCTTGAGTTTGGCCAAGCGATACACGGCTGGGGCATAGACGTCGACGAATTCTTGCCACGCGGCCACGTCTTGCGGATGGGCCAAACGCAAGATCAAGCTGATTCGAGTTTCCGGAAAGTTCGTCACAGGAGGCTCGCTTTACCTGCATGATTGGCTGGAGCACATCAAACGCTTCGCTGGCACGGCTGACAGTAGCTTACTCTTTGCGCAGCGGCAAACCTTACATTCAGGCTGGAAAAAAACCTCAACTTTCCAAAGGCAAGACAGGACTGGTGCTTTTTGCTTCCGGGCGCAACAATAGTTGCCTCGAAGGTCAAGTGCCCAGAGTTATGCTGCTAACCGCGGCAAGAGCAGCATTTGTGCTGACAAAGGGCATTTTCTTTCCATCACCTAAACCCAAAATACCTAGTCACCTTTTGCAAGAGAAATCATGAGTATCATTCAATCGATTCAAGGCCGTCAGATCCTCGATAGCCGCGGCAATCCAACCGTCGAAGTCGAAGTCGAATTGATGGACGGTTCGTTTGGCCGTGCCGCCGTACCCAGTGGTGCTAGCACTGGTGCCCACGAAGCTTGGGAACTGCGAGATGGCGACAAGTCGGTATATATGGGCAAGGGCGTGACCAAAGCGATCGAGCATGTCAACGGTGAGATCGCCGATGCTTTGATCGGTCTGGATGCAGTCGACCAACGAGAAATCGACTCGGTCATGCTCCAGCTCGACGGCACTCCGAATAAACAGCGTTTGGGGGCCAATGCAATCCTCGGTGCCTCGCTCGCCGTCGCCAAGGCAGCAGCCAGCTATTGCCAACTACCCTTGTACCGCTATCTGGGAGGCACAGGTGCCAACTTGCTACCCGCTCCAATGATGAATATTGTCAACGGCGGACAGCACGCAGACAACTCGGTTGACGTGCAAGAGTTTATGGTCATGCCTTTGGGCTTTGATCGGTTCAGCGATGGCTTGCGAGCAGGTGTCGAGATTTTTCATCACCTAAAAAAGGTCCTCAGCTCGCGCAAACTCAATACAGCTGTCGGCGACGAAGGTGGCTTTGCGCCTGACTTGGGCAGCAATCAAGAAGCCCTTGATTTGATCATGGAAGCAATTTCGCAGGCGGGCTATAAAGCTGGCGAGCAGATTTTCATTGCGCTCGATGTGGCTGCCACTGAGTTCTACGACGAAAAGGAAAAGGTCTACACGATCGATGGCAAGAAGTTATCTGGTCCACAGATGGTCGACTTCTTAGCTGCTTGGGTTGATAAGTATCCAATTTGCTCAATCGAAGACGGTTGTTCAGAAGACGACTGGGATAGTTGGAAGCTATTGACGGAGAAGGTTGGAAACAAGGTCCAGCTCGTCGGCGACGACTTGTTCGTGACCAATGTCGATCGTCTGGCCCGTGGAATTGAGCAAGGTATCGCCAACAGCATCCTGATCAAAGTCAACCAAATTGGCAGCTTGAGCGAGACGATCAACGCCATTCAACTGGCGGCTCGCAACGGTTACACTTCGATTTCCAGCCACCGTAGCGGTGAAACCGAAGACGCAACGATCGCGGATCTGGCGGTGGGTTTGTCGACGGGCCAAATTAAGACCGGTTCCGCCTCTCGTTCGGACCGGATGGCCAAGTACAATCAACTGCTGCGAATCGAAGAGGAACTTGGAGACAACGCGATTTACGGCGGTCCACTATTCCGTCGCCGCTCGTAAATTAGATCGCTTGAAGTAGATCGTGCAATCAAGAAATCGATATTGGGGCGGCGAGCATGGCTCGCCGCCCCACCGAAAGACTCATGAAGACTCGACGTGAAAAAATTGAAGCAATGCTTGTCGATGAACCGCAAGACATTTTCTTGCGGTACACGTTGTCCCTCGAATTGCACGGGGAAGGTCAGACGAATCGAGCGCTAAGTTTGTTGTTGGATTTAACGCGTGAGTCGCCACCCCTATGTCCCTGCCTTTTTCCGTATGCGCAAATCTTGGCAGAGAATGACCAAATTGAAGAGTCTCGCGGTTTTCTGCGCGACGGAATTGAAACAGCGCGGCAGCAAGGCGACTTGCATGCCGCCAGCGAGATGAGCGAAATGCTCGCCGATCTCGGTCAGATGTAGACATTTGTCGCGTTACCTAGCGAGCGTCCATGGAACCAGAGCAGATTCGCATACAAGCCGACTTGCGCGGCCTGATTGGCGGTGATGTTTACTGTGATCCGATCAATTCGCAGCTCTACGCATCCGACGCAAGTATTTACGAAATTCGCCCGCTTGGCGTGGTCCGCCCGCGAACGACCACAGATGTTTCTGAGCTGCTCAAGTATTGCCAGCAGCACGAACTGGCCGTTTACCCGCGTGGTGGCGGCAGCGGTCTCGCGGGTCAATCCCTCGGGCGCGGCATTGTCGTTGACTTTTCTCGTTACATGCGCCGCATTCAGACGCCTGCATCCGGCACGGTGCGAGTCCAATGCGGCGTCGTCCAAGCCGACTTGAATCGTGAACTCGGCAAGCACCACTTGTTGTTCGGCCCCGACCCTGCAACGCGCAGCGTCTCGTCCATCGGCAGTATGATCGCCATTGATGCTGCGGGTAGCCATTTTCCGCGGTACGGCTCGGCAGGCGATTGCGTTGAATCGTTGCAAGTCGTATTGCCTAGCGGCGAAGTCGTCGAGCTGTCACAGCACGACTGGGCAACCGATAGCGCATCGGAGTCGACGGTGAACTTGATTGCCCAGCAAGTTGGCTTGCTACTGCAACAAAGTTCTGCATTGTTGCTGCGTCCGCCATGGTCGGACATTGCTCGAGGCTGCGGCTATCGCGTAGAAAAAGTCCTTGACGGCGATCGTGTCAACTTGGCGCGACTCATGGCTGGCTCGGAAGGCACGTTGGGAATTATCACGGAAGCCACGCTTAGGACAGCGCCGCAGCCCAATGTCCGCGGACTACTACTTCTGTTTTTCAGTCGGCTCGAAACGGCAGCCAAAGCGAGTGTCGACTTGGCTCGTGAGAACTTGGCCGCCTGCGATTTGATGGATCGGCGCCTGCTGGAAATCGCTAGGGAAACCGAGCCGACCTATGCCACCATTAGTCCGCGCGGTGCCGAAGCGATGCTATTGATCGAATTGGATGGCCCCGAGCCAGCCGAAGTGCGCCAGCGGCTCATGCAGATTCTGCTGCGATTGCAGCGCCGTGGCAAACCGGTTGTTTCCTATCGTTTGACCACAGACAATCGTGAACGCAATTTACTATGGCGTCTCGCGCGGCGCGTCATTCCGCGACTCTACCGGCTCAAAGGCAGTATGCGTCCCTTGCCTTTCGTCGAAGACATTTCAATTCCGCCCAAACGTCTGCCCGAATTCCTGCTCGAAGTACAGAACATACTCAAGGCCGAACGCGTCACGGCGACTCTATTTTCACACGCCCTGCATGGGCAAGTCGACTTGCGGCCGTTTATGGATCTTTCCAATTCCGAGGATCAACTACGTTTGGCCAGTTTGAGCGAATCGTTGTATGCAAAAGTGCTGGAATTCGGCGGCTGCGTTTCTGGCGAACACGCTCTTGGATTGAGCCGGGCGGCGTGGGCCGAAAAACAACTGGGGCCTCGCCTTGAGTTGTGCCGAAAAATCAAGCATCTGTTTGACCCAGAAGGCGTCTTGAATCCTGGCAAATTCCTCAGCCCAACCCCACCGAAAGTCAGCGAAAACCTCCGACCCGTTCCGCATTTCCAAGCACGGATCAATTCCATCATTGTCGGTGGTGAGGTGTTGCCAGTAGGCAATGCGTTTGACGCTGCTGCCAGCCTGGTCGGCGGGACCAAGGAACTGGATGAAAAACTCTTGCAAGGAGATCTAAATCGTATCGCCTGGGATGAAACCCTGCCGGTGGATCATCTCGACACGCCTGCGCCAGCGGAAAAGATCAAATTGCCAGTTCTACTGCAATGGAACGAAAACGAGTCTCTCGCTTTTGCAGCGCGATCATGCAACGGCTGTGGTCGCTGTCGGACGAGCGCTTCTGCGGAACGGATGTGCCCAGTGTTTCGTGTCCACAAGGGGGAAGAGGCTTCACCGCGTGCCAAAGCCAACTTACTGCGCGGCATCCTGACCGGATCGCTGGCAATGGAGCACCTGGAAAGCCGCGAGATGAAGTCGATCAGCGACCTGTGCTTTAACTGCCATCAATGCCGGATCGAATGTCCAGCATCCGTGAACATTCCGAAGTTGGTACAGGAGACCAAAGCACAGCATGTCGCCGGGCACGGACTACCGCTGAGCGAACGTATGCTCAATCGCGTCGATCTACTGGCCGCGTTCGGCAGCCGCTTCCCAGGTGCCGCCAACTGGGCGCTCGGTAGTCCGGTGATGCGCTGGATGTTAGAAAAAACATTTGGAATTTGGCAGGGTCGCAAACTGCCGCGCGTCGCGCGAAAGTCGTTTCTTCGCTGGGCCAATCGGGAAAAACTGAGCCGCATCAATCGGACTTCAGGCCGCAAGATCCTGTATTTCGTCGACCAGTATGCCAATTGGCACAACCCGATCCTGGGCCGCGCTCTGGTGGAAGTGCTGAGGCACAACAACGTCGAGATCTATATTCCCACACAACAAACGCCATCTTTCATGGCGATGATTGCCGCCGGCGATATAGGACGAGCTCGCAAATTGGTAAAACCCAATATCAAACTACTATCGGAAGCGGTGCGTCAAGGCTACGACATTGTGACGACCGAGCCATCCGCCGCCCTGTGTTTGCGCGAAGAATACCGGAATCTCTTTCAGGACGAAGATACCGAGCTAATATCCAAGAACACATATGAAGCCTGCAGCTATCTGTGGGCCATGCATGCCAAGAATGAATTGGAATTGGATTTCAAACCTGTCAACATGTCCGTCCTTTATCACGAACCCTGTCACTCACGTGTGCTGGATGGCAGTGAGCCCGCCCAAAATCTATTGCGGCTGATCCCAGGTCTGCAAGTCCAGTCGGCTGACGCGGGCTGCAGTGGAATGGCAGGCACCTTTGGATTGCAGCGCAAGAATTATCGACTGAGCCTCCGTATCGGTCGCGGATTGACGAGCAAAGTGAAAGAAGCCGCAACGCAGCTCGGCGCCACGGAATGTACATCTTGCAAACTGCAAATGGAACAGGCTTCACCCAAACCAACCGTTCACCCCGTGGCTATCCTGGCATACGCCTACGGTCGCATGCCCCAGCTAGCAACTTGGTTCGCATCGCGTAGCGAAGGCACTGTGGTTAGCTAGTCGCTGGACAGGAAAGGGCTGAGATGCCGCTGGCAGGAACATGTGGTTGCCAATGGGTTAAGCGATTTAGGCTGAAAAGACTCCGACCCTGTCACACAAGCCCACACATTGTGAACGGCTACGGAATACGGTGCTTACTCGCGGGTCTTGGTCTGGTCTAAATTGAGCATCGCATGCACAACCATCGTCCAGGCTGCTAAGCGCACGCGGTCGACATCATCCTGCTCTGCGGGCTGCTCAGCCGACTGCGTAGCTTGCAACATGGAATCCAAGGCAGCCGCGTCTTCCGTATAAAGCTTGGAAAAATCGGACAGCGCCTCCGTGAACTGGTCACGCAAAGACGGCGACAGCTCACGCGAGGTAATCGTTTCGAAGGCAAGTTCCAAACGCCGCGCATCGGGCAAATCGTGCTTAGCCAACAGTGAGCCAGCAAAGTGCATTGCCGCCGCAAAGTGTTGACTTTCATTCATCAGCAACAGAGCTTGTAATGGCGTATTCGTACGCTCGCGACGCGCGATACAGCTCTCGCGCGTCGGGGCATCAAAAATCGTCATTTGTGGCGGTGGAATCGCTCGCTTCCAAAAGGTGTATACACTGCGCCGATAAATTTCCGACCCAGTGTCCGGTTCATACTTATTCGGATACGAACTGGGCATTACTACCGTTTCCCACAAGCCAGCTGGTTGCGGTGGTTTCACGCTCGTCCCATACAACTTGCGATTCAGTAGCCCACAAGTACTGAGCAATTGATCGCGAATGACCTCGGCATCCAGACGAAATCGTGAACCACGGGCGAGTCGACGATTGTTCGGATCGAGCTTGAAACTTTCTGGATCAGCCATCGAGGACTGGCAATACGCTTCCGAGAGCACGATCGAGCGCATCAAATCTTTAACGTCCCAGCCGGACTCCACAAACCGCGTGGCCAGGTAGTCAAGCAACTCCGGATGGCTAGGCGATTCACCTTGGGAACCAAAATCCTCGGAAGTCTTGACCAGTCCGACGCCAAACAATTGCTGCCAAAAACGATTGACGGTAACGCGCGCAGTCAGTGGATTGGAGCGATCCGTTAGCCAATTGGCGAGGTCCATTCGCGTCGGGATCGAGCCTGCAGACTCCAGTGGTGGTAGAAAAGCGGGCGTCCCCCGCGTGACCTGTTCGCCAGGTTGATCATACTGACCGCGAATCATGATGTGCGCTGGGCGGATTTCGGCACGTTCCTTCATCACCAGCGCTGCAGGTATCTCACGCAGCAGATTCGACCTCGATTGTTGCCGTTGCTCTAACTCTTTGGTCAGCGATGCCACGGCTTGCTCTAATGCAGCCAGCGATTGCTCGGCCAGCGTACGTTGTGCATTGGCAATCGCCGCGTCGCTTGCCCGCTCGCCTTCGGTTGCGGCTGCTGCTTGCAGTTTCGCCAGCTCGGCCTGGGCTTGTTCTCGCTGTTTTTTTAACGGTGCGATCGCTTGCTGAAGCGATTCAATATCACGATCTACATGTTCGAGTTCGGCGGCTTGCGCCGGCGAAGGCAAGTTGATGTAGGGCGGTTGGAGTCCGCGTTTGAAATCATCGCCATTGCGTCCGCCCGTCTCTGGTGTGCCATCAAAATTATTGAAGAAGGCAGAAAGTTGATAGAAATCACGCTGGGTAATCGGATCATACTTGTGATCATGGCACACGGCACATTGCATCGTTAAACCCATGAAGGCCGTGCCCACCGCCGACACTTGGTCTACCACATTCCTAAAAAAGCTCTCCTCCGGCAATGCCGTGCCTACGTCGATAATCAGGTGTAAGCGATTAAAGCCCGAGGCGGTTAGCTGGTCAGTCGTCGGCTGCTGGAATAGATCACCCGCCAACTGATACGTGATAAAGTCATTGAATGGCAAATTGTTATTGAAAGAGCGAATGACCCAATCTCGATATGGTGTCATCTCGCGATAGTGGTCGTGATGCAAACCGTTGGTATCCGCAAAGCGCACCAAGTCCAACCAGTACCGTGCCATGTGCTCACCATAAGCCGCTTCCCCCAAAAGTCGCTCAACCAACTGTACATAGGCATCGTTGGAATCGTCATCCAAGAAAGCTTCGATTTCGTCGATGGTTGGAGGCAGCCCCGTTAGATCCAGAGTCACGCGTCGAATCAACGTCCGCCGGTCCGCACGCTCGTTGGTTCCCAGTCCTTGGTCCATCAAACTCGCCAGTACAAAGCGATCGATGGGTTGCTTGCTCCAGCGAGCGGTCACCGATGAGTCCGCATTATTCAGGGTTGGCACATGCGGTTGCTGCGGAGGAATGAACGCCCAATGCTCTTCGTATTGAGCGCCCGCCTTGACCCATTCGTTGAGAGTTTCAATCTGTGCCGGCTTGAGCGGCTTGTTCATCTTTGGAGGCGGCATGACGAAGTCTGGATCGGAAGACGTAATCCGCTCAAGTACTTGATCCAAGTCCACTTTGCCGGCGACATCCAATCGCATATCCGCTTCGCGATGGCTCTGGTCTGGACCATGACAAGCAAAACAATGGTTCGACAAGATCGGTCGCACATCGCGTTTGAACGAGAGTTGCTGTGTCTGCGCGAACGTAGTGGCTCCCGAGCATGCGAGCACTGCGGCGATGAGACCGGCCCAGTGGGCTGTCCAGGGCTGAATGGTATTAAAGAGTGTGTTCATCACTAGATTTTAGTCGCGATCGAACACCTCGTGTTAGCCCCAATGCGCCAAACCCTCCGCACAGACCACCTAAAGGCGGGGGTGTCGCCCACACGATTTCTTAACGATCTTTAACCAGAAAATCACTACACTTCGAAACTTTTAACTAAACTGATTCCGCTCATCCTCCATTTCCAAACACCCAAAATCACCCATTCGTATCTATCTTTTCGAGTAACCCTTCACGATGTTTTGTCTTATGTGACAGGGTCGACTTCAAGTTCGTGAACGGCGACCTTTTCGATTTACTTGTCGGTTCCTCCAGTAACAGAGTGTGGGCTATGTCTTCGACGAAATCGATCTCTTGGTTTTCTATCTCCCTGCTGTCACTCTATTGTGCAGCCAGCGCACAGGCTGGACTCGTGATCAATATCAACGCAGGTGCGAATCTGGCAGCAAACACGCAAGCGATGGCAGCCTTTGAACGAGCGGCCGCACAATTTGAAAACATTTTTGCAGATGACATTGTCGTCAACATTGATGCCGACCTGGGGGCATTCGCTAATCCCAACACCATCGGATCAGCCAGCAGCGTAATACTAAATGGCGATCACGACCTGGTCGTGGGTGCGATGAAGGCGGACGCGCTCGCGGACAATGACTCCATCATTGCCTTCTTGCCCAGTGCTGCTCAAGTGAATTGGAGTGATGGCGGTGCCGGAACGAATGGTATGATCTCGGCCCACAAAGCCAATCTGAAAGCGCTGGGGTTCACCGGACTAGATACCGCGTTTGGTGCAAATGATGCGACCATCACCTTTAACCAAGCTTTTAACTTTGACTTTGACAATTCGGATGGCGTAGGTGCTGGCCTCACCGACTTTGAAACGGTGGCAGCTCACGAAATTGGGCACGCTCTGGGTTTCAGTTCTGTTGTTGATGCAATTAATGCCGGTGCAACCAACGTGGCGCCACGCACGCTTGATCTGTTTCGCTTCGAAACTGCATCCGTGCCCATGACCGAAGCCGAATTCACGCTGGCCACACGCTCGATTCGGCCTGGGGTCAACGAAGCTTTTTCCGACACGGAAAACGTGTGGCGTTTCTCAACTGGCCTTGGATCCGGCGGAGGAAGGGACGGTCGGCAGGCTTCCCACTGGAAGGCCGACGAACTTACCGGAACATTCATCGGACTGCTCGATCCCACTTTAGCGTCCGGAGTTTTCTACGATCTTGCTACAGCCGATATTCGAGCTTTGGATTTGATTGGTTACGATTTCATTGTGGCCGTTCCCGAACCCTCCTCCATCGCCTTGGTCGGACTAGCCGCCTGTATGGGGCTTAGGCGGCGCCGCCGTTCGGGGACCGAAGCGGCATGTGCTCGTGAAGTTTAGCTCAGCTACGTACAGACCGATTCCAATTGTTGCTCGTGAGCCAAACTCCACGCACACGCGTCGAGCCCAGCCATTTCACCCCCAGAAGCTCCACCTATTCTTCCCAACCCCCCGCAAAATTGCCCGGTCCAAGCAATAAACATAGAATTGGGGCTTCACAGAACTCCAATCCCATTACAATAGAAGAGTTTGTAGATTGGGATTAAATCTCAAGGATAATAGTCCTTCCGTGGCTGGTGGAACCGCCAGAAAGCGCGAGCTATGTTTCTTTCAAGCGTTCAGGACATCCTCAAGCGGTTAGCGCTGGTTTTCGCAGTCGCCTTCTTCTCAAGCATTTCTTTGGCCCAAGAGGTCGAGAAGCCTTCGGAGGACATTCAAAGGCGAGTCCGAGAATTGATCGGCTTGCTCGATGCCCAACAATTCTCCGTACGTGAGCAAGCCAGCCTGGAACTGCTGGAAATCGGCGGACCTGCCTTAGAATTGCTTAAAAAGCCCCCCAGTCGCGCATCGTTTGAATTGAGGCAGCGAGCCAAAGTCGTTCACCAGCAGATCGAATCCCGAATTTTCGACGAATTGTCGCGCAGTTTCCTGCTCGACGCCAGCGGCAAAGACTCTTACGGACTGCCCGGCTGGGAGACGTTCAGCAACATGGTGGGTGGATCGCGCAGCAGCAAACTCCTATTCTTGCAAATCGCCAGGGACGAGCGGCGATTGCTTGAGCTAGTCGAAGCCGTTAGCAAACTCGATCGACCAGGAAAAGAACGACAGGCTGCCGTTGAAGCTCTGACTGCAGCTGCCGCCAAGCGGGCGGATGGCATCGATCAACAATTGCTACGCCATTATCCGACCATTGGCGAGAGCATGGGGCTATTGTTCGCGGCGGCTGCCTTAGATACCAATACGCCGGTTGAAGTCAGTGAGGTACTGACGCGCATGGCGAATAGTTCTTTCCACGGTTACATGCACAAGCAAGGCTACCAAGACTGCCTGCGAAAATTACTCTCGTGTTGGATTCCCAAAGCGAATGTGGCTCTCGCGCCGGAGCTAATGCGTATCGCTTTGAACTGGGATCTATCTACAGTCTTGCCTACGGCGCGAAGTCACCTGTCAGACAACTTTGACGTTTACACGCGCGAACTGGCATTCCAATGTGTGGCACAATTTGGCACCGCCAGTGATGTCGAAGTGCTTGTGCCTTACCTCGACGAAATAACTATTGTTGAAGAATTCTTGGACAACGACCCTCCACCGGGTATACCGGGTGAAACAAGAATGCCTGACCAACAACGCAGTATTACGCGGGTCAATGACCTGGCGGCTGCCAGCGCCATGCTACTCTTGGGCGAAGACCCACGCAGGATTTTTCCGAATTACTCTTCGTTGTTGCTGCGTGTGACACCACGCGTGTTGGCCGTTCGTGAGCAAGATTCTCCCAAGCAAATCGCTTTGATCCGAGCTTGGGCAACCGCTCTCGTTCCCGGTCGGAATGAAAGCTAGATTGTCTGTATTGGATTCGCCGGAATTTTGGGTTTCGCCAGAGTTCTTCAGTCTACGCGCTACAATTTCGGAAATCTCTGGTGAATCCCACGCGGGGAATGGCTGAGCAAGATGGATGCATTCTTCAATCAAGCTTTGCTGCAGATTGATACCCAAGGACAGCGACGGCGACGCGGAAATTGCTTGTTGGCATCGAAGCCGCCGGACATTGATTTCAGCAGCAACGACTACCTTGGGCTCGCCGGCAACCCCGCCGTAGCAGCTCGCGCCCAAGCCGTGTTGCAGACAAACGGTTGGGGCGCTGGGGCTAGCGCGGTTCTTAGCGGTTACACGCCCTTACACCAAGAATTGGAACACGCGTTGGCGGCGCATTGCCACACGGATGCAGCCCTCGTTTTCTCCTCAGGCTTCGCTGCAAACGTGGGCGCGTTGGCCTGTCTCGCTACCGAAAGCGATGTCATCTATAGCGATGCGCTTAACCATGCGAGTTTGATTGATGGAATTCGCCTGAGCCGCGCTGAACGGACCATCTATCCACACAACGACCTTGAATTCCTCACCACCAATCTACATGCCAACCGTTCGCGGTTCGCTCGCGCGCTAATCGTCACCGAGTCCGTTTTTAGTATGGATGGCGACGAAGCCTGCCTGGCTGACTTACTGGACTTGTGCTGCCGATTCGACTGTGGACTGATCGTCGATGAAGCGCATGCCACGGGAGTCTACGGAGCGACTGGAGGCGGTTTGCTGCAAGCTCTCCAGTTGGACCAGCATCCCGCACTGGTACTAAAGCTGGGGACGCTCAGCAAAGCGCTGGGTGGCATCGGTGGTTTTGCCGCAGGTTCCGCCGTGGCGATTGAATACCTAGTGAATCGTTGTCGCAGTTACCTGTTCAGTACGGCGCCACCCGCTGCGTCAATGGCCGCTAGCTTAGCAGCCCTTGAATTGTCGCAGGGAATGAGCGCAGCACGCACAGCGCTGCAGACGACGAGCTTCGAACTTCGCCAACAACTACAGCGCATGGGCTGGAACGTCCCCAATGGCCAGAGCCCCATCCTGCCCTTGATTATCGGCGACGAGCGATCGAGTGTCAGATGGAGCGAACATCTTTCCGAACAAGGAATGCGTGTGCCAGCCATCCGCCCACCAACGGTTCCACCGGGCACAAGCCGACTACGCATCAGCCTATCAACCCAACATACCCCAGCGGATCTCGCAAATCTTGTGGCGGTACTAGAGACATCAGTCCACGGCAGCCCTTAAACGGTTATCCCTTCGCGATGTGTCGGCTTGTGTAACAGGGTCGGGAGTCTTTTCAGCCTAAATCGCATAACCCATTAGCTACCACCTGTTCCTACCAGCAGCTCTCATCGGTCGCGGGCGCTGCTGAAAAGACTCCCGACCCTGTCGTGTAGACCTTAAATTCTTAAACGGTTATTACACATCTAGCCGCTCGGCGCAATTGAAGATACCATTGGCTGCATGCAAGCCTATCTACAACTACTACAAAAAGTGCTCGACGAAGGCGTCGAAAAGTCCGACCGAACCGGAACAGGTACGCGGAGCCTATTCGGCCACCAACTGCGTTTTGATCTGAGCCAAGGATTTCCTTTACTGACCACGAAGAAGCTGCATTTAAAGAGCATCTTAGTTGAGCTGCTGTGGTTTCTACGCGGAGATACGAATACCGAATTCCTGCATCAACATGGTGTTTCGATTTGGGACGAATGGGCTGACAGCAATGGCAATCTAGGGCCGGTGTACGGTAAACAGTGGCGCAGTTGGCAGACGCCCTCCGGCGACACGATCGATCAAATCCTGCAGGTCCAGCAACAGATACGTGACAATCCTGATTCGCGGCGATTGATCGTCAGCGCTTGGAACGTGGCTGACATCGATCACATGGCCCTGCCACCCTGTCACCTGCTGTTTCAATTCTATGTGGCCAATGGCCGACTGAGTTGCCAGCTCTATCAGCGCAGCGCGGACTTGTTTCTAGGTGTGCCGTTTAACATTGCATCCTATGCCTTGCTGACCAAGATGATGGCGCATGCGACCGGTTTACAGGCAGGCGATTTCGTACACACCTTTGGCGACGTCCACCTGTACAACAATCATGTGGAACAAGCGACCACTCAACTAAGTCGCGAACCCAGAACATTGCCAACTCTGCAAATCCGCAGGGACCGCAGTTGTATCTTGAATTTCGAATACGACGATTTCGAGTTGCTGGACTATGCTCCGCACCCACACATCTCCGCCCCAGTAGCTGTATAGCTTTCGATGTCCCCTTCGAACATTCCCTGGACGCTGGTTGTCGCCGCCGCCAACAATGGTGTGATCGGGCGAGGGGACGCACTGCCATGGCGACTGAGTAGCGATCTGCGCCGCTTCAAAGCGATGACGATGGGGCACTGCCTACTCATGGGACGCAAAACATACGAGTCGATCGGCAAGCCGCTGCCGGGACGGCAGACAATCGTCCTGTCACGCCTGCGGTCGCGCTGCGATGGTATTGCACCGACCTCACATACGGCGAAATGCACTTGGCCTGCGGAAGTTACCCTTGTGGATAACCTCGCCCACGTCAATGCGCATGTTGAGGCAGGTCGCCAAGTCATGGTCGTGGGCGGTGCACAGATCTATTCCATCGCCCTGCCATATTGCGATACGATATGGCTAACGCGAGTGTGCGCGGAAGTGGACGGCGACGTATTCTTACCCAGCATCGACTGGACGCAGTGGCGGCTACAGTCCCATGAAGCAGTCCCGGCAGGCCCTCGAGACGAATGGCCCACCGAGTTTCAAGTATGGCGGCGAGAGTCATCATGACGGCTGCTCACTCGGTCGTCGGACGTTTGGCGCCATCGCCGACCGGCGCACTGCATCTCGGGAACGCCCGCAGCTTTCTCCTGGCGTGGCTCGCGGCGCGACAAGCTCAAGGAAAAATCATTCTACGAATTGAGGACATCGACTCGCCACGCGTCAAACCCTGGGCCACCACCGCAACACTCGAAGACTTGCGCTGGTTGGGGCTAAATTGGGATGCGGGACCTGACACCGTTGACGCAAATTCTCCGTACGATATCCCACTGATCCAAACCCAGCGTCTGCAACGCTACCGCGACGTGCTCGATCAACTTCTCAAGGCGGGGCAGATTTACAAATGCACTTGTACGCGCAAAGAAGTCGCTGCGGCCGCTAGCGCACCCCATGAAACGGACTTCAGTGCACTGGAAGGCCCCATTTATCCTGGCACTTGCCGACACGCCCACCGCCAACCGCAAATCGGCCAAGAGTTCGCATATCGTTGGGCCTTCGCCGCTGGGCTGGTCACTTGGCGCGATGCCATGTACGGCCTACAGTCCGCCCGACCACGGGAACAATTGGGAGACTTTGTCATCGGACGTTGTTCAGCCGACGGAGCGGTTACGCCTTCCTATCAGCTCGCAGTCACGGTAGACGATTTCGATATGGGCATTACTCAGGTCGTGCGGGGCAATGACCTGATCGCAAGTACTTATCGGCAACTCGCCATCTTGGAATTCATGCAATGGACAATTCCCGATTACTATCATGTGCCTTTGATCGTTGGCCCAGACGGTCGACGGCTTGCCAAACGGCATGGTGACACACGGCTCAGCTATTTTCGCGAGCATCGCATCCACCCTGACGCAGTCATTGGCTACTTGGCGCATAGCCTCGGACTGTCAACCAAACTATCGTGTTGCTCGGTGACCAGCTTGATTGGGCAACTCGATTGGACCAAGTTGCCTACCAGTCCAACCGTCTGCGATATAGAGCATGTCTTGCCAATGTTGCAAGAATTGAGCGACGGTTACAACTCAAACGGCTTGTCCGCTTGCTGATAGAGTGGCGAGAATCGATAGTAGACTTCCAGTGTCATGGCTGCCATGGCCGTCGTATACAAACGACCGCCTTCTTTTCCGTAGACGTTTTCGAAGTACCAACTGCCGGCCTCATGACCTTGGGTCGCTTGCGTGATGATCAGATGCTCTCGAACGCGCGGATGCCAGTCCTCCCAGGTTGCCCCACCTAAGTGGAACAGAACGAGCGTAGCATAGTAGTTGAAATAGACATCGTTGGGGGACGCACCGTGCTGCTGTAGAAACGTCATGCCATCGACGATGTGGGGGTCTGTGTGCGACATCCCCCGAAACAAACGCAGCAGCATTCCAATGGCTGTACAGGTCTCTGAAATACCTGGGTCTTGACGGTACTGGTAGGCAAAACTGCGATCGACACGCTGCGTCTCCAAGAACTCATCAATGTGCAACACCGTGTTGGGCGGGATCTCAAGGCCAGCTCCCGCAGCGCTTTTAAGCGCCATGACTTGCCAGCCCGAGATGGTTAAATCGCCGGGTTGTTTGGGTAGATACCCCCAGCCACCTTGGTAATTCTGAGCGTTGCAAATGAACTTAACCGTTTGCTCGGTAGCTTTCTTCAACTCGGGATCGGCGGTCATCTGGTAGGCTTCACAGAGCGCAAAGGCGGCGATGCCGTGGTTGTACATGCCGCGCTCACTTTGATACAAGAAGCTACCGCCCTGTGCGGTTTCCTCCATGATCTGCAACAAAAAGTAGATACCACGCCGAACGGTCTCACGGTGCTTGCCATCGCGGTGCGTATAGCCCGCACCCATGAACGCCAGCAGTGACAGTCCCGTTGCGGCTGCATCGAATCGATCCTGGCAGCCGTTGTTGCCGCAGCGTCCATTGCATGCACCACCATCGTGGACGAGGGACCATGCGCCACTAGGAGTTTGATGAGCAGCCAGCCATTCTAGCGCAGCTTCAACGGCTTGTTCGCTTTCGATCGTTCCGCCGCGGCGCAGGGCGACTTGCTGCCGATGCTGCAAGTCGCGATCATCGATGCCTGTTGCAGCAAACGTCGCCGAGATACTGGTGCTGGGAGCGCTAAACAATTGCTGCAACTTTCCCAACGCGACAGCTCGCTCACGCATCCCTCCATCGATCTGCAGTAGTTCACTCAACTCTGACATGCCCTGCGATTGGGACAAGGTTGGTCGTTCGGGTTCGAACTCAATAACCTGACTCGTGGGGGCCGCAGTAGCTTCGCCCACCAGCACCATTTCAGGCGACGGGAGGTCAGCCTCAGTCTCCGCGACGGAAGCCCGAAAGTCGAAGGCATCTGGTGCGCCGACCTGCCTATGCATCGTCCATATCGCCAACAATAGGAATAAAGACGTATGGACAATCAAGCTGATGAGGACGGCGGGAGCACGGCGGTCATTCCACAATTGCCAACCGGCGCGGACACTCCATTTTCTTGGCAGTCGGTGACTCTCGGCCGGATCCGTCGGGCATTCATAGCCTGCGGGGGGCGGCGTGGGCGGAGGCGCGTAGTCGTTATCATCCCTACGACCCGTCGCTGATAGCGGCGGGGGAAGCCGACCGGTGGTCGAAGTCGCATCAAATGTGTCGGAGTTCGGAGGCATTCCAACCCAATAAATCACAGGCCCTAGCACTCAAACAGCAGAGCAATCTGCCTATTCCACCTAGTTTAGCTCGCCGGTTGCAGGAATGCTGGGAAGAAAGCCCAACTTCCCTTGGCGACCCGAATCAAGTCAGCCGCAACGCGCTGCATGGATGCTGATAGGAGACTTCAAGAACCAACGAGATTGCCAAGTCATTGTCAAACCCGATAGGCCGGATCGGCAACCGCTGACGAACGACCATCTCTGATTCCTGAGCCGATAAGGGGGCAGCAGGCTGTGATTCTTGCGCGACGGGGCGATTCGCCATGTACGGCTGTCAGCGAGCAACAACAGCCGTTCCCATAAGGCGATCGGCAATGCTGCGCACGCCAAACAGATTGGAAACAAGGGCACTTGCAATCGCCAAACCAACTGCGGCAATCACAAGCAGCGGGTGCACAAGTTGGGGCTGGGCTGGAGCTATTGGGACTGTCGTGAGTAGCAGCGTGGAGAGCGCCACGAAACCAGGCAGCGCGGTCAACATCGCTCGCAGGAAGATTCGCGTGCGTCCTGCTGGCTGTCCGTTCATCCGCACAATCGCGGCCTGAAATCCATGGACTACTAAGCCACCACGAAACAAAAATCCCGCCATGACGGCTGGCAGCGCGACGTACATCAACCAAATGGTCATCGATAACATGAGCGTTGAGCCGTAGCCTGTAAATAGAACCTTGGACAACTTTTCATTCTGCTCACGGATGGGCTCTTCGAGCAGTTCGATCGCATTTGCAAGTTCCGATTCGGTCGGTACGTTGGCTTGAGCTACGGCTATCTTTTGACGTAGGGCAGGGTAGAAGTGCACCAGCGCCGGGATGCTCTTCATCCGTGGGTCTTCAAGCACTTCAGGATGATTGCCAGCGATCATCTGCGTAGCGGCCTGATACAGCCCATAACTCTTGAGGTCCGGACCAAGTCGTGGCTCAAGCTCTGGTCTTTCTGCGATGAGCTCTTCGAACTTCCATGCATTCTTGGCATGCTCATTTTCTTGCACAAGATAAACTAACGCGCGAAGTTGCCGAAGATCGTCATTCTTGGCGAAAAATATGCCACTCTGAATTTGATACGCAAGCGTGAAAATGACCTGCGCAATAGGTAGGGCATAACAAGCCGCCGACATAAGCAATCGACGACGACGCGGTAACATCGGACGTCGACTGGCAGCCTTTCGCGTCGCTTGCAGAACGTATTCGATACGATCGCTATGCTCCCACGCAGACAACAGTTTTGTTACGTACAGCGGAGGTGGTAGAGTCGCCGCGTCGCGCGGAATTAAGCTGGAGCGAATTCGCGGTGCAAGCTGCTGCAGCAATTGTCGGCAGCTTTCCGCCGGACTCCTCCTGGCAACATCCGTCGCTTCCGTTGGCTGCTCTTTATCCTCAAGAGTCGTTGGTGTAGCAGCGGAAGCATCCGGCGCCATGAAATCGAGAACCTTTAAGCGATGGGAATCGGTTAGCCAAAGATGATCGACTGTTAGGGAATTGGGCACACTTCCATCCGCTATGGCAGCTTCCAACTCATTGGCCAGGTCGGTGAACCAGCAGGCGAGATGCTGGGACAATTGTTGATCGGACTGCAAGCGATCAACGAACGGCCCGCCTGTCGGAGCTTCATAAACATCCCATACCTTTCCCTGCGCTTCGAAGCGATTCAACCAACGCAAGCGAGTCGCACGCGACAATCGAACTGAATTGTCGGAGGGAGCCCGATTTGTTCTATTCTCAGATCGCAACCATACTTGGCGAAGCAGTACCCGATCGTAAGCGATATACATGTGCGAGCTATCGTAAGTACTGAGTGTTTGGAGAAGTTGATAAGGCCCAATAGATCCTGCAACGCTCTCGGTAAACTTACGCGGGACGAGGTTTTCAAGCCGCAGTCGCGGGAACTCTGCCAGGCTGCTAACCACACGCGTTCCACTGGCGAGATCGTGCAAACCTGCCATGCCGTTGCGCGTTCTTGCGGTCGAGAACAAAAGAGCAAACAACCCCCAGCGGCTAAAGCCAACGGCCAAAATTAGCAGCATTCCCCAATCGAATTCGCGCATCACAGTATCGGCGCCAACGCGATGGATGAAGTTGTAAGGCAGCACAATCGACAATGGGATCAATACATACATCACCGCTCGAAGCAGCGTTTGTTTGAACCTCGGACGCCCGCCGTCGAGCTGGACTGTTTTTAAACCCAGTAGCTTTTTGCCAACTGTCTGTCCCCACACCGACTCGCAAACAGCGAAATAGAGGATGTAGACCGTTGTGAAAAATATCGCGCCCACGCGACTAGCAATATGCGAAGAGTCAAAAATTGGCTCTGGTGAAAACGGCGTAGCTGCGGTCCAGAGAAGACCCAACATCCCTAGCGTGGCCGAATCCACGAGTCCGGCGATGGTCCGCCACCCGAGCGACGCCGGTTCGGGCACCTGCGAGCTGAGCGGCAACAGTGCGGTTCGCAGCGCTTCATAGTTGGCAAAACGGTCACCAGGCTCTTTGGCCAGGCAACGCATTACGATCCCGGACAATTCCAGAGATAAATCGGGGAGCAAGACGCGGGGCGCTGGCGGGGAACTTTCAAAGACCTGCGAGAGTAGTTTGACCAGGCTATCGGCCTGGTAGGGCGTGCGGCCGGTGAGCAAGTAATACAGGGTGACACCGAGCGCATAGATATCCGACCGCACATCCAACGCATCGCCGCGTAGCTGCTCGGGCGAGGAAAACGCTGGTGTACCAAGCAAGCTGCCTTCGGTTGTGACTCTCGCATCAAAATCAGGATCCGTGGAAATCGACAATCCAAAATCACCGATCTTGATTGTTCCATCGCTGGCTTCGAAGCAATTCGCCGGCTTGATATCGCGATGCAAAATTCCTCGATCGTAAGCCGCTTGCAGTCCATCAATGATCTGCAGAGCCACATCCACTGCTCGCCGCGACTCCAACGGTCCGCGCTCGCGAACTCGCTGTTCCAGCGTACCCCCACCTACCAATTCCATGCTAATCAAGGAATGACGGTCGATTTGATGCGTACCAAACACAAAGACACTGTTGGGATGATTGATCGACGCTGCCAGAAGTCCTTCGCGTAGGAATCGCTGGCGAGCCGCATCGTCGTCTACCGGGCGATTCAGCACTTTCAACGCGATGCGTCGTTGGTTCTCGGTGTCCTGTGCTTCGTAGACTGTACCCATGCCTCCGCGACCAAGTCGGCGCACGATCTCAAATGGCCCAATCTGCTCACCTGGGCTGAGCGGTTCCACCATGGCTGCCCGTCCCTCCCGATCAACGGTAATGTCCATTTCAGGATGCTCGACCAATGGCAGCGAACCAAAGTCAACCGTTCGATTGAACGACGTGTTCAGCAAGTTGCGTAGGCTACAATCGGCGCAGACACCGTTCGGCGTCTCTGGATTGATGGTTTTGCCACATTCCAGACAATCTTGAGCGACCTGCTGCTCGGCCTGGGGAGAGCCGCCGAGTTGCTGTGAGTCTGAGTTTTCGTGCGGCATGAGTGTGCTTTCCTGAGCGATTGTGCAAAGCTGAAAATTGTTCCAAATCTAGCGGAAGATGCGCAAGCCCTCCGGTAACGCGCTCTGGACGGCTCGTGGGAAGTTGATTTATTGAACCTCGGGCTGATTTAATGAACCTCGGCCGCTAGCGCCTAAGGTTTCACTACGAAGTCGCGGCGCGCTAAACCAACAGCCCGCTCGCACCGTTCCGTTAGTTACAGAAGCAAAACCGTCCAAAGGTTGCGGCTCTGCTCAAGATTTTTCAGAAACTATCGCCATTAACCGCCGCAGTTCGTCCGCAACATCCTGCTGCGCAACGGTTTGTGAGATTTCGTCCAGCAGTAACTCGCGGTACCAGCCCTTCATGCGATGCATGGTCGATTTGATGGAAGCGACCGAACATTCGAGCCGCTGGGCAATTTCCGCATAAGGCAACTTCTGCGCATCGCGGACCAAGTGCGGCTTGAGAATTTCAAATAACTCAACTCGATTTTGCTCGCTAAGACGCTGTTTCAAGCGCTGCATGACGTTGTCCAACAGTGATAGCGCCCAGCGCCGTTCAAACAGCATTTCCGCCGTCATTCCATCGGTCGGTTCGTGGCGGTACCAACGTTCGCCGATCGAGAAATCGATTGGCAAAGTGGTGACGGCTCCTCCCCGTTTAACAGTTTTGGCTTTGGCACGTTCGTTGGCGGCGAAGTGTTGTAGCGCGACCAGCATAAACGAACGAAAGCGACCTTTCGAAGCATCGATCGCATTCAAATAGTCTTTCTCAAGCAACTGTGCGAAGAAACCTTGTACCAAGTCTTCGGCTTCATGCTCAGCCTGGCCTCGCCGGCGTAGGAACGCGTACAACGGAAGCCAATACCGTCCGCAGAGTTTTTCCAGCGCTGCCTGGCGTACGCTAACAGACGAAGCCGCTGCACCCATGACCAACGTCCATTGGGTAGTGCAAAAATGAATTTGATCAGAATGGCGCGAGTCGGTCATTAGAGATTTTGCTTTAAAGATTAGCGACAGGTGGCAACCCGTCGCTATTATATTTGCAAAATACCGATCTCGGGATAGGAAGCGGCTAGGGGCCTGCAAATCTCACGAAAGCCATGCATGCGTCCTCGCAGCGGGAACTCATCGTTTCGCTACGCCACTCTTAGACGCACAAAAATCCGATTCCATGTTCAGAGATTCCCACTCACCGGATTGTGTGTAGCGATATACGATCTGATCTTCGATTGCTACCAGGTGCAGCCAGCTTCCTGTCAACAAGTCTGAAACTAGTTGATGTTTGACGATGACGCGTTCGATCATTGCGCGCGGGGCATGGATGACTACTTGCAAACGCATCGGCAAGTGTTGGCACTTTTCGCCAGTGTGCAATGATTGCCACGGCAAGCCAGTCATTAGATCGCCGCCATTGCCTGATAGAATCCCAAAACTTCCCACGACATTGTGGACAGTTTTGGTGCCGCTACCAAAATAGCGATTGTCCACAGTCGAAGCGTAATACTGCATGTTAATCCAGTTCGCTACAATCATCGGCGCCGTCATTATCGTTTCCAACACCTGCCCCTCAGCGTCCTGCGTATAGTCGTAACTGTGCAGAAACGAACGGGCGTCCAGATTGGCTTTTCTCGACATCGAGCGTGGTGCGATGATAAACGATGCATTCCCAGCCAATCCCCATTCGGGACGCACTTCCGACCAATCCACGGCCCGCCGAAGCAGCTCGGCTTGCGAATGGGCTGAAATGAGCGGCATGCGTTCTGCCTGAGTTTGGCAGGTCGCACTCACACAACTACTGGATAGTTCTTGCCAAGCATCCTGCTGTTCCTCAGGCATAGCTTCGACATCAAAAAACCCTATTTGGTCGGTGGTTGTATTGTGGAGCGCTCCCAGGAAATAAGTGTCGTCCGGTATCTTAATTCCCCGATCCGCCAGGGCTTGGCGAATATACGGCTGATTGAGAAGCATCGCTGCAAAGCGTGCGTTAGGCTCACCAGAATGGCCACCACACGCACCACAATCCAGCCCGGCCGCCAGCGGGTTATTCTCCGTCTGGCAGGCGTGACCACAGAATACGACCAGGCGAGCAAAGTTCTTGGTAAGTCCCAAGTTTCGCAACATGCCTTCTGCCAAATCTGCCTGTCGGGAAGTGGTAATGCCTTGATGGTTGAGGCCTCGTAGCGTTGGTCCCAGCGCTGAACGGTCCTCCATCTCAATCCCATCGAACTTTGCATCGCTCAATTTCGAACTGTAGCTTGAGCCCACGACACGGCTCAACAGCTTCACACCAAACATCAATCCCGTAGTTTCTACGAACGCGAAACAACTCGTGGCGGACGCCTGAAATCCCTTCCAAAGTGCTCGCCAGGTTCGTAGGTTTTGGCGCGCAGTGACGGCGGATCGTTCTCGCGATGAATCCGTTTCTTGTATGCACTCATGGACCACAAATTGCGATTTCAGTAGTACGGGCAATTGCAAGTTGCCCGATGTTTGCCCGAGCGTTGCGTATTCAAAGGCCATACCGAAAAACCCAGCGAAACCAAACGTTTCGATATCGCTGGACTGCGATTCCAGTTGACGGCGAATTCGTTCCGACCGAACGTCGATACAGAAGACCATCTGAGCAAGCTTGCGATCCTCGGGATGCGATGCCCTAGGATCAGCAAGGGACATTCCCCTGAGTAGGCTATTGCGGTGAGCAATCTCGCTCGCGCGAAGCAAGGTGAAGCGAATCTTTGAGTCGTTGCCGAGGGATTCCTGCGACAGTTTGAATGAGGAATGTGCAACTTCCACATAAGAACTCCAGTCGACGCTCAACGAAGTTACGCTCGCCAGTACGACATCGTACGCCAAGCGGA
>JAWKTR010000015.1:0-182516 GCA_041398985.1 Pirellulaceae bacterium | reverse complement strand
CGTGCCCTGGCCCCGAACGCTCATGCTGGAGCCTATCCACAGCATGCGCCTTGGTCGCGTCGTGAAGCTTTGCAGATTGGGGCTAGCAGTATACTCGGTTTCGGTGTGAATCATCTTCTCTCGTTACGTGCGGCGAGTGCAGCAGAGGGGCTTGCTCCTATGGGGACAGCCAAGTCGTGCATTTTTATTTTTCTCTCCGGGGGACTCGCGCAGCACGACAGCTTTGATATGAAGCCCAATGCCCCTGAGGATATTCGCGGCGAATTTGCGCCCCGACCAACGAAGACGCCAGGTCTACAGATCTGTGAACACTTGCCGATGCTGGCTGAGCGCAGTCAAGCGTGGTCGCTCGTTCGTTCGCTGACACATGGTTCTAACGAGCATTCCGCCGCACACCATATCATGTTGACTGGTCATTCGCAGTTGCCGCCCGGATTTAGTCCCAATCAACCAAGTCGCACCGACCGCCCCTCGCTGGCTGCCGTGGCGGGATATGCTACTCGCCCCCGCAATAATCTTCCGCCGGCCGCCGTCCTGCCAGAGCGTCTCATTCATAATTCAGGTCGCATCATTCCGGGACAACATGCTGGGGAAATGGGCAGTCAACACGACCCTTGGTTCGTCGAGGCGGCTCCGTTTCACGCAACCTCATACGGAGCTTTTCCAGAGTATAAATTCGATCATCAGGACCGCGGCAATCCAGACGAAAGAGCGTTCCAAGCTCCACAACTGTCCTTGCCGCATGGACTTGGATTGCAGCAAGTCAACGGGCGCTTGCAACTGCTCGAAATGCTCAAACAACAGCGCGAGCGGTTGTCCGACCATGCTGACGTTATGAATTTGGACCGAATGCGGCAGAGTGCCGTATCGCTCATGACCAAGCCCGCAATCCAGCAAGCCTTGGATGTTACTCGCGCAGATGATAAGTCTTTAGATCGATACGGTCGCAACTCGTTTGGCTGGTCATTGCTGATGGCCAGACGTCTGGTCGCCGCAGGTGTGAATCTGGTGCAAGTCAACTTGGGAAGCGACGAAACGTGGGATACCCACGGCAACGCCTTTCCGCATTTGAAGAACCACCTGTTTCCGCCCACCGATCGCGCTGTGTCCGCGCTGCTTGACGATCTATCTGCCAGTGGTGAACTGGATGAGACACTGATAGTCATGGCAGGCGAATTCGGAAGGACGCCGAAGATTTCGCTGCTGCCCTCGCATTACAAATTGCCTGGCCGCGACCATTGGGGCGCAGTTCAGTCGGTGTTATTCGCTGGCGGCGGAGTCCAGGGAGGGAATGTAATCGGTAGATCTGATGCGCATGGCGCATACCCTGCAGAACAACCTGTTACACCTGAAAACTTTGCCGCTACCATCTATCATGCATTGGGAATTCCCGCGACCGCTGCCTGGTACGATATCCAGGAGCGCCCGCATCAGATCTATCACGGCGAACCCATCGCCGGCTTGGTCTAACCTGAATTCTCCACATTGGGAATTAGGGTTAAAAGTGGACGAGTCGACGAGTCCCGCGTTCCTTTGTTTTCGTTTTCGATGGGTACTCGCAACCGCGTCTACTAAGATGCGGGGACGGACTCGTAGCCTCGCCCACTACGTACGTCGGCGGGCGGGCAGCAAATAGCTTGGGCTTCAAAATGCACGCGTCGCGTTAGCAAGAATTGTGACTTTTAGAGGCTCAATCCAGCAATTTGCCTGGGAGGGGCTGGAAAAATGGTAGCTGACTTGGCCATAATGTTAAGGCTTGGCTTGAACCGCATACCACCAACTCCCGCCTTTACGTTCTGAGCGAATTATGCATATCTCAGTGTCCGTGCGATCGATGGTCGCCGCAGTTCTGCTACCCGTCTCACTGATTGCTGCTTGGTCGACCCATGCGATTGAGCCCACCGCTTCCTCGAGCTGGCGGCAGTTCCGCGGCGAAAATGGCATTGCCAGCGTCTCAACATGCAATGTTCCGCTGCCGTGGACGGATACCGACGTCGCCTGGTCACGCGAATTACCAGGCAAGGGGAACAGTTCGCCGATTGTGGCCGGGAATCAGATCTTTTTGATGAGCGCTGACGCGGACTCAGCGGAACGCTATGTCTTAGCCTACGATTTAGCAAGTGGTGAAGAAAAGTGGCGTAAGAATTACCCTTCGGTGCCGCATCATTTGCATGCTCGCAGCAGCTATGCCTCCTGCACTCCCTGTGCGAACGATCAGGCCATGTTTACGGCTTGGGCTGCACCTGAGTCGTTGATTCTGAAGGCCTTTGATCATGCGGGAAATGAGTTATGGACGCGCGATGACTTAGGGCGGTTTGTCAGCCAGCACGGTTTTGGTGCATCGCCGGTTCTGTTCGGCGATAGATTGGTGTTGTTCAATAGCCAAGCCTCCGAACAATTGCCGCCGGGCGTAGAGCCTGGGCAGAGCCGAGTTATGTGCTTCGATGCTGCTTCGGGCAAGACATTGTGGGACACACCGTTAACCACTACGCGAGTTTGTTATGGTGTGCCGCGGCGTTTTACCGATGTATCCGGGAAAGAGGCTCTGCTGTTTTGTAACACGGGCGATGGACTGTTCGCGCTGGAATTAGAGACCGGTAAACCACTTTGGAACCGGAGTATGTTGACCAAGCGATCGGTGTCTAGCCCAGTCATTGTTGGCGATCTGGCCTTTTGCAGTGAAGGCTCCGGTGGTGGGGGCAACATCCTTTTTGCGGTAGACCTCAAAGGCGAACACGAGATTGTTTTCAAAGTTGATCGGGCGGCTCCCTACGTACCAACACCTGTTGCCAAGGATGATTTGTTGTTTCTGTGGAGTGACGATGGGATTGTCTCTTGCATCAAATTGCCTGAAAACAAAGTGCTGTGGAAAGAACGTGTCGGCGGTAACGTGTCTTCGTCCCCTTTGATCGCCGGTGACAAGTTGCTCGGCATCGCCGAAGACGGCACCCTGACCGTGCTCGCTGCATCCGCAGAATTCAAAGAGTTCGGCACCGTCAAGCTGGAAGATACGGTACGGGCAACGCCTCTCTTGCATGAAGATTATGTGCTGATTCGGACGGATTCAAAACTCATCTGTGTTGGCAAGCCCAAGACAGAGTGATGCCCAAGTTTCCGATTCCTCGAGAGACACAACGATTTCTGCTTACAATCGCCCTGATGGCGGTGGTCCTATCCATCGGTTTGACGGCCTACCGTATTGTCCGCGCCCATCAAACGCCGGGCCCTTTTGATCCGGCCCGCCAGGGTTTCTGTGATTTTCAAAATGGCGTTTATTTTCCATCGCTAGCCTTTCGCCACGGACTTTCGCCCTACGGCCAACAGTACGCGCGCGAATATCCCGTTGAACGCTCGATTCCCTTTTTCTCGCCGGCTATCGTCGCTGCTCACGTGCCATTTACCTGGCTCTCCCTGCCAGTGGCCGAATGCTTGTACTTTATCGGGATGCTGCTGCTGATCGCGGCAATTGCCTCGCTGACGGCGCAGTGGACTACGCGCTCTGTCAGCGCGGCCGCCGAGGCATGCATGTTGGACAATAGGCTGTCGACGCGGCTGGTGTTTGCCGCAGTCGTCCTCGCCTTGGTAACGACACGTGGTGGACAACAAACGCTATTCACCGGCTATTTTACCTTTGAGCTCGTGCTGGCATCGTTGCTAGCTGTTCACTACGCTCGGTCCCGTCCGTGGCTGAGTGCATGCGCCTTGATTGTGGTATCCGCCAAACCCAACTACGTCTTGCCACTGGCACTGCTTATGCTTTGTCGGGGCAATGTCAAAGCCGTCCTGGCTGGGGGAGTCCTATCGGCTGCGTTGGCCATCGCCGCGTTTGCCTGGATCATGCCGCCTGGCGGCGCTTCCGAATTGTTGGAGCAAATTCAACAAACACAGGATATCCACCGTGGGGACGCCGTCGAAAGGCCGATCAATACCTGGATTCGCGTCGACATTTTGGCTATCGTCGCCAAGTGGACCGAGTCAGATCCCGCGGAACTAGCGACGCTGCTGGTGATGTTAGGCTTTTTGATTCCCGCAGGAGTCATGATCAGCAGACGCGAATTCGGGCAGAGCTCGGCTAGCCATACTCACACCGCGATAGATTTAAGTGGAACGGTTATTCTCTTAACTGCGCTGGTCAGTGTCTATCACCATGTGTACGATGCTTTGACGCTGCTAGCGCCCGCGGCAGCATTGGCGATTGGTGCACACACGGACTGGCAAGCCATGCGTCCGCGCGGCCGCATGCTGTTGTGTGGCTTGCTGCTTGCACCAGGTGCGAATTATTTATCGAGTCAGAAGTTCTTAGCTGCTTGGACGCCCGAGTCGCCTGTTTATATGCTGTTGACAAGTGTTAACGCGGTCCTCTTGTTCATCGCCTGGTTGTGGTTGCTCGTGCTTCTGTACCGACAAACATCTGGTGAAAGGGCGACATGCTCAAGAAGTTAGATGCAGACCTGTCGCTTGACTTAGACAATAAATGGGCTTATCTGCGGACGCACGGTGACGAGCGCTGGGAATCGCTGCCAAGCTACTTGCCGTTCGTCGTACCACACATCCTGCAGACGCTGCAGCAGCTTGATTTGACGATCACGTTTTTTATCGTCGGACAAGACGCAGAATTGAGCATCAATGACGAAGCTCTGACATCGATTGCGGAAGCCAAGCACGAAATTGCCAACCATTCATTCAGCCACGAACCCTGGCTGCAGCGGTACTCGCACGAGCAGTTGGGGGAGGAGTTTGAACGCACCGAAGCTGCGCTCGCCAAGTACGCCAAGCATCCACTGGTCGGGTTTCGCGCACCGGGCTACAGCCTATCCGGCGACGTCTTGGAGATGCTCTGTGAACGTGGCTACCAGTACGATTGCTCGACGTTGCCAACGTACTTGGGCCCTGCAGCGCGGGCCTACTACATCTTCAAATCGTCGTTTTCCAAAGATCAAGCGCAGGATCGCAAGGATTTATTCGGTTCGTTCTCGGATGGTTTCCGCAGCCTGCGGCCCTACTACTGGTCGACTCCAGCTGGTGAAATACTCGAGCTGCCCGTCTCGACCATTCCAATTGTCCGCACTCCATTTCATTTCAGCTACTTGCATTACTTGTCGCAGTTTTCCAAGCTAGCTTCGCGCATGTACTTGGCTATGGCTTTGACTGTCTGCAAGTTGACTCGCACGAGTCCATCGCTGCTGTTGCACCCGTTGGATTTCCTGGGAGCTGACGAAGTGCCCGAGCTGGATTTCTTCCCAGGCATGCGACAGTCGGGCGATACAAAGCGAAAATATGTTGCCAACGCGCTGCGCGGATACAGTCGCGCGTTCAACGTGTTGCCCATGATGCGCCGTGCTGAACAGCTCGCGTTGAAAAAAGATAAGCTACCGCGCGTTACGCGTCTGCCACACCGCTAGTGTTGGCTGTAGGATTCTTGATTCTGGTTGGTGGCGCAAACAGTGCCCATGCGCAATATCTGTATAATCCGCCAGCTGGTCTCCATATCAAGGACGGTCGAGTCTTGGTTGGGCCGAATCCAAACATCCTTGCAAATATTTTTGGCCTGCTTGCGGATGCGGAAGTACGCCAGGAGATCGGCTTTTCCACTCGAGGCTGAACTCGAATTGCTCAAAGAACTTACACCTGAATAACAGTCGAAAACAAAAGCCGTGTTGGGTGACCATTTTCATCACGAGGATCTGCGATCTCTCAAAGAGTCTTATCGAGCAGAGCTACAAAGGCGTGAAGGATCACTTTCAGACGCTGACAAGAAGTAGCGATCGATTAACCTTCGAGCTTGCGGATGGCGTCGCACAGTCGGCGAATGCCGTCGGCGATGGCCGTGGATGTCTGCACGCCAAAGCTCAGGCGTATCGTATTGCGTCGCACCGGTTCGCCTTCGGTGGGAAAGCAATAATGGCCCGGCACATACAATACACCACTTTCAACAGCGGCCGCCCACAACGGTCCTTGTTCTGAGGCGTCTAGATAGTCGGGTAAAGTTAGCCAGACGTACAAACCGCCTTTCGGCTTGCGCCAGCTAACGCCCGGAATGTCAGCTGCGTAAGTGTCAAGCGCGTCGAGCATGGATTGCAACTTGACTTGATACCCGGCGCGAATGACGGGTAGATGTCGGTCGAGTTCCCCGGTGACGAGTGCTTGATGCAACAACACTTGGCTAAAATGCGGGGAACCAAAATCCATATTGGATTTAATTTCCAACAGTCGTCCAGCTAAATCATTGGGGACGACACCCCAACCAACACGAATGCCTGGAGAAAATGACTTGGAAAACGTGCCCAGCTCGATGACAAAATCAGCTGCTTCGCAGTGTAGAGCCAATAAGGGGGCGGGCGGCGCGCCTTCGTAACTCAGTTGTCGATACGCGTTGTCGGAGATGATCAGCAATGGTCCGTGTACGGAGCGCCAACGCGCGACGATCTCCAGCAATCGCTGGCGACGTTCCAGCGACAACGTACTGCCCGCTGGATTATCGAACTCGGTGACGGTGTAAATGGCTTTCACGCGAGCTGCATCGCCAGCAGCGGCCAATTCGTTTAATTGTTCTTCCAAGGCGTCCAGACACAATCCATCTTCGTCCGCGCGAACTCCGACGACACGGGCTTCCACGCCGCGCAAGGTGCCCATGAATACAAAGTAGGTGGGCGAAGCAGCCAGGACGATATCGCCAGGGTCGACAAGCGCTTCGGCCAGCAAGTGTAAGAACTGATTGCTACCGGCCGTCAAAATGACGCGTTCTGGATCGGGAGTAACGTCCGGATAGTCGCGATAACTCCACTGCATCAGTGCCTGGCGAAAAGCCAGATTGCCGGCCGCTGAGTCGTATTGCAAGGCCTTGCGCAAAGTAGCTTCGTCGCTGGCCAAATGGGTCATACAGCGAGCCACTGCGTGGCATGGCAACGTAGCATTGTCGACAAAACCCGCTGCCAATGACACTAGATCGGGAAACTTGAGCGCTTGCTCCATCAGCTTCCCGATCGGTTGGCCACTCGACAGATCCGCGCGGCGGCTAAAGGCAATGCGCTCTAAAGTCGATTGAGATGCAAGTTCGTCTGCCATACGAGTCCTGTGCGAGTTCGTTGCGAGTCTGTGACGGACTCGACAGGAAAGGGGCGGGAGTCTTTTCAGCAGCGCCGCCACCGATGAGATGCCGCCGATAGGAACATGCGGTTGCTCATGGGTTAAGCGATTTAGGCTGAAAAGACTCCCGCCCCTGCCACATAAGCCGACACATCGTGAACGGTTACCGATTTTCTACTACGACAATTTTGTCGGAGTTTCTTTGGAGGTAGGTCGATGAAACCAAGACCCGTGGGAACGGTTGCGTACAACAATCGTGGACGTGTAGTAATCGTTAGCGGCGGTGCAAATGGCATCGGACGGGCGGTGTGCGAACTCTTCGCCGAGACCGGAGCGCATGTGCTTTGTTTGGATACCGATGCGGCAGCTGCGGCAAGCTTACCCAAAGGTGTGGAATTCTTCCAAGGTGATACATCGCGCGAGGATGATTGCCGCCAAGCGGTCGAGCGAGTTATGGATTTATGGGAAGCAGTCGACGTGCTGGTTAACAACGCAGCCATCCAACCTCCTGAGTCCTATGTGCCATTAGATCAAGTATCAAAAGAGATGTGGGATCGCATGCTGGGCGTCAACTTTTCGGGCTACACGTTTCTGGCTAAGCATGCCGTGCGCGTTATGCAGAAACAACAAAGTGGCGTGATCGTGAATATGGCCAGCGGTCAAGCGCATCGCACAGCTCGCCAAGTCCCCTGTTACGGTCCCATTAAGGCTGCCAATTTGCTGCAGACCATGCAGTGGGGCATCGAGTACGCGAGGCAGGGAATTCGGGTCGTTTCAGTGTCCCCGGGTGCGATCAATACACCCTTGGTGCAAGCAAGCCTGGCGGCTCAGGGCGGCGCGACGGAGTTGGCCAATCGACATCCGCTGGGGCGCATTGGTCAGCCTCTCGAAATTGCCACGGCAGTTCTCTGGCTCGCAAGCGCCGATGCGGGGTTCGTAACCGCGACGGACCTACAGGTTGACGGCGGGCTGGGTGCGTTTGGCGCTTTTGCCGATCCCTACCCAAATCCCGCCAAATAGTCAATTTTTGCGTGCGATTTACGGTCGCTTTGGTTGGCGAAGAGCGTAGTATGGGTAGTGGAACTGGTTGTGCGTTGGTGGCAGCCGCTACCGGATAGAAAAATAGATAGGAAAGCTCCGACAAGTCGGAGCAGTCCAAAGTTTAATGCAACAAGTCGGAGCAGTCCAAAGTCTCAAATGCCAAGTTCTACATCATCTTAGATAGTAGCGCACATAGGTCGGCGGTGCGGCAACTGTACCCCCATTCATTGTCGTACCAGCTAACGACTTTAACGAGCTTGCCCTTATCGCCCAGGACTTGAGTAAAGTCGGCAGCGAAGATCGAGCTGTGTGGGTCGTCGATAATGTCGGTGCTGCAAATTGGGTCTTCGGTGTAGCATAGGATGCCCTTTAGCGGACCTTCGGCAGCCTTCTTCATGGCGGCGTTGATTTCTTCAGCCGTCGTCTCTTTGCTCAGGTTAACGGTCAGATCGACAACGCTTCCTGTCGATACTGGGACCCGCAAGGCAATGCCTGTCAGCTTGCCTTTGAGTTCTGGAATGGCCAAGCTCACAGCTGAAGCAGCCCCGGTCGAAGTCGGGATGATGTTCAATGCCGCAGCGCGGGCGCGATATGGATCTTTGTGCGGTTGATCCTGGACATTCTGATCATTGGTATAGGCGTGGACGGTGGTCATCAGGCCGGACTCAATGCCAAATGTCTCGTGTAGCACTTTGGCCACGGGTGCCAAACAGTTGGTAGTACAGCTAGCGTTCGAAATGCACTTCATGTCTGCCGTCAGCTTGTCGTCGTTGACACCGATTACGCAAGTCAAATCCGCTCCGTCTTTGGCGGGTGCGCTAAGGACAACTTTGCGGGCACCAGCTTGTAGGTGAGTGTCATAACCAGGCTTGGTGCCGCTAGCGCGATCGGTGAAAATACCAGTGCTTTCGATCACGATGTCGATCTTATTGTCAGCCCAAGGCAATTTGGCTGGATCGCGTTCGCTCAAGGCAAGTACTTGCTTGCCTTCGACGATCAGGTGTGTGTCGGTAGAACTTACATCGCCAGGGTAGCGACCATGGATGGAATCGTACTTGAGAAGCGTGGCCAACATTTTGTTGTCGGTCAAGTCGTTAATGGCAACTACTTCAAATTCATCGCTACGCTGCATCAGGTTGCGGAAGGTAAGTCGACCAATACGACCGAAACCGTTAATTGCAATTCGAGTTGCCACTTCTAATTCTCCTGGGGGTACGCCGACCGGTTCGGACTTGAAAAACAAAGGCAAAGTAGGCTCCGCAGCTCGACGAAAGCCGGTTTTGCGGATTAACTGTGGTTAAGTGGGCCGCGATTATACTTTTCGATTTATAAACCGGCAACGACCGTCTGTTTTCATCGATTGCCCATCTACAGATGTTCTTGCTAGCGACCTCGTAGAGTTCCGTAGAATTCCGGTAGGTCGACCTACGGGGCAAGTAACCTCCTTAACGAGCAGCGAGAAACACGCGCGACATGACCATTCCCACTTGGAAATTGCCACCCGGCGTCAGTCGTGGAACCTGGGATTACCTTCAATCACCGCATATCGCGAGCGACTACGACCGTTACTTTGCTGACCATCCGCTGCTGCGTTTAGATATTGCAGAGGTGATCAAACGTTTGCCCCCGCTTGATCGACAGCCGCCGGCCAGCCCTCCGCCACTCGTCGCTGACCTCGGGTGCGGTACTGGTCGCGTGTCACGCGCGCTATCGCCGCTTGGCTTTCGTTTGTTGAATGTCGACTTGAGTGAGCACATGCTGGATCAATTGATGCAACAGTCCCAGCATCCTGCGCAAAACGCATGCCTGCGGGCGAATTTGGTGGAGTTGGATTGCCTTGAACCAGCCAGCTTGGACATGGCAGTTTGCTTATTCAGCAGTATTGGGATGATTCGTGGTCGGCAGCATCGCCAGCGATTTGTGGCTGCCGTGTATCGCGCGCTCAAGCCAGGCGCGGAATTTTTTCTTCATGCGCACAATCGCTATCACAGTTTGTGGGATCCGTCGGGACCAGCTTGGCTAGCGCACACAAGGTGGAAAAGCTGGACCAACCGCGATTGGGAGTTTGGTGATCGCGTCTACAGTTATCGTGGGCTGCCAGCCATGTTCTTGCACATCTACAGTCGTGGCGAGTTGCGGCACGACCTACGGAAGGCTGGGTTCGAACGATTGGAATTCATGGCGATCAACCGCACGGGCGACGCCCTGCTGAAACGACGACCATGGAACGCATTGCGAGCTGGCGGGTATTTCGTGGCCGCGAGGCGCAACATCTCTCCGTCGTGAATCCAAGGCAGCAGGCACACTCCCTGCCTATCGGATCTATACAGCTGAGCGAGCTACTGTTGGCCCTCGATTAGCGTTATCTCTGAATTAGTTGGCGTACGGTACACACGGCTAATGGTGCCAGATGGCCAGCGAACTTCGATTTGATCGACTTGCTCGGCCACGCCACAACCAAAAACCAACAGTCGTTGATTGCTGGACTGGTATCCATCGCCTGCTGATAGCTGCGAGGTTAACTGGCGTTGGCCAATTATCAGTGTGACTTGAGCGCCTATGGCATCACGATTGGAATGTGTGCCTATCAGGCGCAGGCGCAGCGAGCGTCCTGCCGCTGCCGTCGTATTGGTAAGCAGCGCGTAATTGCTTCGCAGGTGACCGACCAGCAGGTCTTCGAGCCCGTCCCGATTCCAGTCGATCTTGGCTGCAGCACGACCAAGCAAATTGCGCCGGAAATACTCACACCGGTCCTGCAGTTCAACTAACTGGAATTGCTGGTCAGCAAGCGTAAAGAGTTGAGCTTGCATCTCGTAGGGACGATTCAGGCGGCGTAGATCATCGATGTGTCCGTTGGCAACAAACAATTCGAGGCGACCGTCCAAGTCAACATCTAAGAACTGTGTACCAAACCCCAACACGTTGAGCGACGGTTCGGTCAAACCGAGAGCAGTCGTACGATCGGTGAACATCCCAGCCCCGAGGTTGACGTAACATGTATTGGACTCATTGAGAAAATTGGTGACAAGCAAGTCACTTCGTCCATCCTGATTCACGTCACCAACAGCAATTCCCATGCAACCTTCCGGCTTGCCGCTATCGTCTAAAGCTAAACCCGCCGTAATGGCTTGTTCTTGCAACGTACCATCGTCAGCGAGTTGAAACAAAAAGTTCGGAGTTGTATCGTTGGCAATGAATAAACTCAATGGGCGCGGTCCCTCTAAAGTTGATTCGCTCAAGTTAATAGCAACAACCCCCAAACCCTTGCCCAACGGTGGCGGTTGAAGGAGCGCACTAGTCCGATCATCGAATCCACCAACTCCGTTGTTGATCCAAAGCTGGTCCAGGGCGGCATCGAAGTCGAAGGGCATGCACAATGTCGGATGCCCAGTGGCGTCGGCGCATATCCGATCGAAAACGTCGTCGCCTTGCACATAATTGACGTCATAAATGTCTGGCAGGGCATCCCCGTCTAAGTCAGCCATCACGCAACTGGTCGTCCAGGCGGAACCCTCGATACCTGCAACCGCCGTGACGTCAACAAATGTTCCGTCGCCATTGTTGCGCAGGAGGCGATTGCCACCGATCTGGGCTACGTAGAGATCTGGAAATCCGTCTGCATCGTAGTCGCCCACGGTGACTCCTTGACCAAAGCCGTCATCTGCCAGCGCCAACGGGACGGACATCCAAGCGCGACCGTTCATATTGCGCATCAAAACATCACGTTTGTCTGGTGTAGTTGAACCCGGTGGCCAATGAACGCCTTGTGTCAAACAAACATCAGGCCAACCATCTAAATCGTAGTCAAGCACGCCGATGCCGCCGCCACTGAATTCATACATCCTGCGTTCGGGTTGGCCATCCGTACCACCCAGGAAGTTAAAGTCCAAGCCAGTTTCCACCGCGGTATCGACAAAAGCCAATCGTCCGGTGGTATCAGGGATCGCCCCGTTGTCGCTGCGGCTGGCCATCTGCGACAACGCTTGCCAGCTTGAACGATCGGGCAGGGGGTAGCTAGCGAGATCCAAGTCGCCCACTGGCGCTTTGGCTGGATCAACCAATTGCGGCGGCAGCGCTGCACCGCGTGCGGTAAGCTCTTGGATTCGCTGGTTGACCACTGGATGCGTGGGATCCATCTCCTTGGCCAATTGGCACCAGCCCAAGGCTTCCCATTCGCGGGCGGAATCTTCATAACTGCCGATCAATTCCAATAAAGCATCTAACCCTTGGGAACCATCGGAAAAGAAGATGCGGTCTTGGATGTCACGTAGCGTCTGCAATTCTTGTGAATAAACGGCGAAGCGTTTGGCTGCTGCCGGCTGGTTGAGGCGGGCTAGAAGCTGGGCTAAACGCGCGTTGGGCATACGTGCTTCGGGGCTTAACTTGGCGGCTTCCGCGTAACAACGAATTGCCAGCGGCAACTGATTGTAGTATTCGGCGGTTCGGCCGCGCGCAATCCAGATCTCCGAGAATTTCTCAACTGAGTCTGCCAGGTCACCGAGCTCAGCTTCCCACCGCAGAACCGCGTCAAAATGATTTTGGTCGGCCAGCAATTTGACTTGCTGAACACGAGCGGCGACAAGTTGCGGGTCGAGTCCAAGCGCTGATTGCAGCAGTTCTTGAGCGTGATCGAATTCGTTACGATTCGCGGCATGCCAGGCTAGGCCAAGTAGCGGCAGAGGATCATTCGGAAAGTTGCGTCGCCCAGTTTCTAACAGTGGAACATCATTGATGACGCCGTCTTCCTTGGCCAGCAACATCAGCAAATCGCCAGCCTGACCTAAGCGAATCAGGTTTAGCACATGCGGAATAGCCTCTGTTCGACGACCACACAGTCCCAACAAGTTCGCCAGCCCGGCTTGCAGTTCAACGTCCTGCGGTGCCAGGTCAATTCCCTGGCGGTACGCTTGTTCGGCGGCGGTTAAGTGCGCGAACCGATAATGGTTCACTTGAGCGAGTAACTTGAATGCAGCAAGTCGAGTTTCTACGTCCGCCTGAGGCTCAGCGGTGATGAGCTGATTCGCAGCAGCAGCGGCCCGCTCGAATTCGCCGTTGGCGACCGCAAACTGGGCCATCAATATGCCCGCGGAATGCAGATCTGGATCCAGCTTCCAAGCTTCCGTTGCCAGTGCATACGCGGTCGTCAGATCTCCCTTCGTGCCCGCCTGTACCGCCGCACGCAACCTTTGTTCAGCCTGCGATTCGGCTAGCCACCAAGGTACACCCACGCCAATTGCTGCGCAAACTATGACGACGCACAACAAGCTTTTCAGCCAACGATTCTTCGCGGAAGCGACTTTCGCATTCTTCTGCTTTTTCTTGGCTGGTCGCTGGTTAGTCAAATCCAAGGTCCTCAATCAGCGAGTGCATCGGAACGACCCTCAACAATACTTAACGTCGTATTCAGCTCGACGCCTTCCCGTCGTGTCGTTAGACCAGAGGGCCAGCGGACTTCCACCGACGTTACTTGCTTTGCATTTCCCAACCCAAACTGCAACATGCGCTGATTAGCCGCTTGGAAGCCATCGCCGGCGACCAGTTGTTTCGTCCAGGCTCCCTGGTCCGTTGTTACATGCACCGTCGCCCCAATGGGTTCGCGAGCTGACACGGTACCGCGAAGTTCAATATTTAAGTACTGTCCAGTGGCCGACGAAGTGTTGCTGACCAATAACCCAGGTGAACCAATATTTGACACCACGAAATCCATGCGACCATCGCGATTCCAATCCAATTTTGCCAGCCCGCGAGCCGCGTAGGTTGCGGCAAAATACGAGCCGATCTCGACCGGTTCTCGCAGCTGAAATTGAGCATTGCCAGTATTCTGAAAGAACTGGGGACGCATGCGAAAGTCACCGCTGGCAGGGCTGTCTTCATCGACGTTGCCGTTGACGACCACCAAGTCTGGCAGGCTATCAAGGTCCGCATCTAAGAATTGTGTACCCCAGCCGACGTAAGGGTAACTCGGCCCCTTCATGCCCGAAGCCTGTGTTGCGTCGGCAAACATTCCCAAGGCGTCCTGCAAATATAACGAATTGGATTCATTCGAAAAATTAGTAACCAACAGATCAACCAACCCATTCTGGTCGATATCATCGGAGGCAATCCCCATGCAGGCCATGGGCAAGCCATCGTCGTTAAAGGCGACACCTTTGAGCAAGGCATCGTCATGCAGTTCGAGCGCGCCGTTTTCTTTCACTTCAACCGACAAGAGGAAGTTGGGGACTTGGTCATTGGCGACAAATAAGCTGGGCAGTTTGTCTTCTCCCAAGATAACGGCCAGGACGCCCAGACCTTTGCTGTCGACCGCCGGGCCAGCAACGGTCAAAAGTTCGAATGCGCCGTCACCTTGATTAATCCACAATTGATCTGGGCAACCTTCAAAGATTTTGGGCGAGCATCCGCGTCCATCGCAAATCAATGTAAACACTTCATTGCCCTGCAAGTAATTCACGTCGAAAATATCGGCGAGTTGGTCGCCGTTGAGATCCACCATCACCGCGCTTGTCGTCCAATGCGACTCGCGTCCGCTCAGACCATCGGAGGTCTCAGAGAACGTGCCGTCTCCGTTGTTGCGCCACAGCCGATTGGTCCCGATATTTGCCACGTACAAATCAGCAAAGCCATCGGCATCGAAGTCACCGACCGCAACACCTTGTGCGAAATGAAGATTCTGTACGCCCGCCAACGCACTTGATTCGACGAAACGCTGGCCAGACACATTGCGGTACAGGTGATCAAAATATTTAGCGGAGGGGGAGGGCGTGTTTTCGCCAGTCTTCCACGGACTACCTTGTGTAAAATACAAATCGGGCCAACCATCATTGTCGAAGTCGAGCACGCCGACACCACCGCCAGTCTGTTCAAACATTCGTGAACCCGGTGTCGCTGGATCTCCACCATTTTCGTAAGCCAGCGCAATGCCGCTATCGGCTTCGATCTCAAATCGAATCTTCGCATCGACTAGCGTAGAAGCGGGTTCTAGCGGCCTGGACGATGGCGCGACCAGATGACGAGAACTGCTGCGAGCAAGTGCAAGGTAACTTGAGAAATCGTTGCGTTTGATTGGATTGACATCTGGACTTGTGCGCGGCAGGTCGGCGCGCAAGGCGGGTTTCCAGCGGTCTGCAATGGGCTGTGGCCAGTTGGCGGCGGGATAAAGTTGTTGAGCCGTCTGGGCCCACGCCCACGCCTCCCAGCCGCGTCCCAATTTGTCTAACGACTCAGTTACGATCTGTGTCGATCGCTCACTAGCACCGCGAGAGGCGAGCACTTGGTCAAGCATTTGTCCCAGTTCCGCTTGCTGCCGCGCTCGCTCGACGAATACTTCGGCCCGTGAATCTTTAAGTTGGGCGAGCATTTGACCAAACTGATAAGTAGCTTGTCGATATTCGGGGGCCAACACGAGTGACTGGGCAAAACAGCCTGCCGCCAATTCAATATTCCCTGCGTTTCGAGCATGAATGCCTCTGATATACCAAATGGTCGGATGCGCGTCGGCTGCGCCGGGCAATGCCTGACTCCAAGCCGCGAGAGCCGACCAGTCGCTGGTTGCATCCAGCAGCAGTCCCAACATGGCTTGGGCTGCCATCCAATTTGGACGCGCATCGACGACGCGTTCCAAGATGGGTCGAGCGGCGGCAAGTTGTCCATCACCAATTCTGGTGTTAGCCAATGCAAGTTGCGCCAACATATCGTCCGGTTGTTCTGCACTGCATTGCTCAGCGAAAGGTCCTTGATCGACCGAACGCTCCACGTCGGCCAGGATGGCCAGTGAGTCGAGAGTCCAGCTATTGAGCCGAACAAGCGCCAGATGGTGATCAACAGATTCCCAGACTTGTCCGCTCGCCCCAAGCAAGAACGCCGCACGCTCGTGTACCGCAGGATTATCCGGCTCAAATTCCAGCACATGCGTATAAGCCGCTAGGGCTGGCTGCAGTTGGCAGTTGGCGCGATACAGTTCGCCAGATGAATACACGGCCAGCAGCGCTTCGGGTGAAGTGCCATCGACGATGGAAGCATAGTATTCGAGAGCAACCAAGGGGCGCCCATCCCGCGTCGCAGCCTCGCCAGCTATCAAGCGACTCGACTCATACTGTGGACTAGATTCGGGCGTTAGCTTCGCCAGTTCTTCTGCTTGTGGGAACCTCCCCGCCTGGAGGGCCAAGCGAGCCTGTTCCAGCTGGATGGTAATAATTGCTTCCGATTGTGGCGCAGGTAGTAGGAAGATGAGAGTCACAATCACGACGACAGCGATACCGATAGCCGTAAGCAACACATTGCGCCACCGAACATCGCGCGGCGCTGGTTTGCGAACATGCTTTTCTCGCTTCTTCTTTCTTTTGGCCACTGCTGCCTCACTAACCATTGTGCATGGGCTTCGAAGAAGCCGTTATTATCGACGGTCGAACTTTCCGGTGACTCGTGTGCTTAGAATAGGCTGGCGGGATCGGTGCCAAAAAGCTTTCGGATGGCCAAGGCACCGCTAATGATACACATCAAAAGTGTTAAGGCCCACACGAGCAAGACACGGTCCCAGGTCATGGTCATCAGTAACCCGCTCGACTCGGCTAACAGGGCGTACAAGGCACAAGAAGCAAGAAAGCCAGGTACAAATCCTAGACACGCCAAGTAGACGGATTGGCAGAGGACTATGCTCCAAAAATAGCCAGTGCTGTAGCCCATAGCCTTCAGCGTCGCAAACTCTGGCATATGCTCGCTAATATCCGTAAACTGAATTTGATAGCAAATGATGGCACCGACGACCAAGCCCATCACGGTACCGATCAAGAAGATCTTGCCAATCGGCGTGGCCCCTCCCCAGAACTCTTTTTCCCGTTTGACGAACTTCTCTGTGCGACGCACGTCGATCATTTGTGGTGCCAGGCTTTCGATCCGCGCGGCGAGCAGGTCCAATTCCTGCATCGACTTTGCTTGAGCCCGCAACAGACCGATATCGACCACATCGGCGGGATTACGAGTCTGCGTTCGCCACGGAAAGTATTCGCCGTGCACGCGCTGGCTCATCAGCAGCGTGCCATCGTTGCCGAAGTCCGTCCCCAACTCGAACTGCCCTAGCACGGGTATCACTCGATGGTTGAGTTCGATGTGCTGCAGCGCCAACTCGGCGGGCGCGTGGGCAAAGCCATAGGCGGATTTGCTGCGAGTATCGACCAAGGCGGCATCGCGTCGATCCGCGGCTCTGAGTTGTTCGTACAATTCTGGCTGATTAAAGAAGTCGGCATGGCGCAATTCGATACCGATGACACGGATTGGGTGCTGTGCATGGCCAGCCACCTTAACACTGGCCGTTCCGCGTTCAACGCTAACGGCGCAAGCGTCGATAACACCAGGCAATGACTTGGCTTGCTCGAGCAAGCTGCGCGGAAATCGCTGTTCCGTGGAAACGTTATATCGCGCACGACTCATGATCACCAGATTCACATGTTGGTGATCGAACAAGTTGAAAATCTGAACGTTGTTGTCGATGAGTGCATTGCTGAATCCAATCTGCATAAACATCAGCAACACGGCAAAGCCCACGCCCATCGCGGCCAATGCGCATTTGCTCCAACTGCTGGTCAAGTTTTTCCAAGCTAAAGGTGTGCGCATGTACTCTCGAGCTTCTTCCGCTAGGCTTTAATTGAGACTGGGGCTGCCCCCATCCCGCATGACAGCAATCATAAGGCAAAACGCCTTACTTCCAAAGGCTCAGCCCTGAGACAGACGCCTTTTCAAACATGGCTTAGAACAAACTTGCAGGTTCAGCTTTCCAGAGCTTTCGCAAGGCGAATAAACCACTGGTACAACACATCAGCAGGCCCAGCCCGCCGACGGATGCAATCCGTAACGGTTCCATGATTAATGGAATGTTTGAGTAGGCGGTAGTCAGGCGATAGAGTAGTTCTGCTGCGGCCCAAGCTGCCAAGAATCCCAGCAGGCTCAGGACGATCGCTTGCGTCATGACGATGCTGGCCAAGTAAAGGCGTGAATAGCCGATAGCCAGCAAAGTTGCATATTCAGGTAGGCGGTTGGCGACGTCGGTCGAGAGCACCATATAAACGATAGCCCCGCCGACAAGCAACGATAGCAGCACACCTAGTTGAAAGATCAGACCAATCGGCGTCTGCCAAAGCCAGCGTTTATTCTCTAGCTCCAAGGCTTCGTCGCGCGAAAGCACGGTAACGGCCCCAGCCGACGAGCCGCCCTTGTTACCCGTTTCGAACCAGCTCATCATCCCAGTTGGCGCGGCGGAGGTGAGCGTTTTCCCATCGCTAGAGAGCGCCGTTCGCTCCCGCAAGCGGTCCAGGACGAGGGCGACTTGTTCAGGACCCCCGTCAACCTGGACCAAACCAATCGAAGTTGTGTGCCGCACGTCCCAGGGGGTGATGCGGGCGAAGCCATGGTGGCTTGTGACGGCGGCACCGTTGGCCGCCAGACCAGTTCCAAGCTTGAACAGGCCATGGATCGTGAATTGTCGACCGCCAATTTCGGTTTGTCGTCCAACATCCTCGGCTGAGAAACGGCCCGCGTGAAGCGGACCATAATCCGCTTGCGTACTGTCATCGATCAATAAACTAGAATCGCGGCTCAACTTGCCACCTGCAATGGCTTGCTGGATATCGGGCAGGTCAAAGACGTTTGCTTCCGGTTCAAAGGCCATAACAGCGATCGGTAAATACTTGATGTCAAACTCGCCTGCGGCCTGTTCTTCCGCCGTGGGCAAACCACGCCAATTGTGAATCGTAATCCAGAACGGATGCGTGGCCGACACACCGCGCGTGCTCGCGGCAATGGCCAGCCACTGTCGGTCTATCTGACTGGGTTCGTAGAGGTGCAAATAGTCACGGGCTCGAATCAGAATATCGAACTTCAGGTGACTCAAGACATTAGTGGCCGTGTGCGAAACGGCTCCCATAAACCCCAATTGCATAAACACCAGCAACAGGGCAAAAGCGACACCTCCTGTCGAGACCAGTGTCTTCGCACCTTGATGCCAGAGGTTCAAGATTGCGATGGGTGTTTTCATGCGGTGGTGGTTTGGGGATTTCAAAAAGCGATTGAAATTCGACACTTCTCGCCAATCGCCGCCACATAGGTCAGCCTCTCCGAGGCTAGCGTCACAAATTCTATCACTTGATTCTGCACCAAGCCTAGTCGACGTGGATTTTGACTTCAACTTGTAGCTGTAGCCACGATCTGGCCTGCAGTCGTGACTCATTATCTAGTTTGATGATGGCTGTCACAGCGCGATAGTCGACGCGGGCAAGTGGATCAAGCGGCCGCAATTGCGGTCGGCCGACCAACTGATATTTCGTCCCTACAGTTCCGTGCAACGGTTGTTCAAAGGCTCGGCTTTCGATCTCAACATCTTGCCCTTTTTCAACGAGAGCAGCATCCATCTCATTGACCTCGACTTCGCAAACGATTTGCGAGTCGTCAGCCATTTCGATCAACGGCATTTGAATACTAGCTTCGCCTTTGGTCGCGTTTACAGCAAGGATGACACCCGCTTGTGGAGCCAGGATCACTGCCGCTTCGTTCTCTAACTCGAGCGCCTCTAGCTTTAGATCGATAAGCTTTAGGGCTTCGGACTCTGTCGCGTTTTGCTTGATCGCTTGTGCGTTGGCCAGTTCGGCTTCGGCAGCTCGCATGACCCACTGGAGATCGTCCATGGATTGCTCATGCGCAGCTTGCTGTTGTTGGAAAGCCAGTCGCGACTCGGAAACCTTTAAGCGTTGTTGGTCGACTTCGAGTTTTCCAACAAATTCGCTGGTAAGTTCGTCCTGGGATATGGCTTCGAGCTGCTTAAGAATTTCTTCGCCCGCCGCGACTTGAGCTTCAGCGGCGTTGAGCAGGTCGGATTTACGCTCAATGGCAGCCTGCTGCGCGGCCGCGTGTTGCACTTGCAACTCCGCTGCGGCTATTTGGCGTTCTGCCATAGCGATTGCATTGGTTTGCTCACGCACTGCTTCGGCGCGTTGGTGATTCAGTGCAGAACGTTGCGCATCAAGGAGTGCCTGCGAACGCATGACAATCAACCGGTCACCCGCCTTCACCCGATCGCCCACTTCGACGAGCACCTCTTGCACGACATCACCGGGACGAGCCCCCAACTGGATAAAGCCGCCCGCAGGCATTAACTGCCCCTGCGCAATGACGAAATGCGGCCCATCGGCTGCAACGCTCACTAGCGACTGCGGCTCAATAGACGACTGTCGCTTGCATCCGACGACGACTGTCGTTGACAGACAAATGACGATCCCCAGCAGGCCCATCCCGCCAGCTTTTCTAGCAATGCCATGTCGACAAGCGAAAGTAATACACTGCAGGGACTCCCCAACCCGGCGTCTTGCTAGGCCACTCACAGACGCCGACAGCGCTGGTTCACTGGCAGTTCGTTGGTAGAGAAGCGGTCGCGGCATGTGATCAGATACAGATTGAAGTAAGATGTTACGGGTCCTAATACACAGTCGGCAGTCGGCAAACCGTCTGACCTATAGTCTAACTGCACTTTCGCAAAACAGCGAAATCAGTGACTAGCGGTAGGCATTTTCGCATTAGTACGTATTCGGTGATCCGGCTTGTGCAATCAAGTCCTACTCCTGAGGCGATGAGCGTGGCAGTATCGGCAACCAATTCGGCTGTAAGATTCGATCCTGGCTGGCGAAAACGTATTGCCGATGGCCAACTTCCTGCGATCTCGGCAAGCAACTTGCAGCATTACTACGGCCATGGCGACTTGCGCAAGCAAGTGTTGTACGACAACAACTTGGAAATTTACCCAGGCGAAATAATCATCATGACCGGACCCAGCGGTTCGGGCAAAACTACGCTACTGACGCTCATCGGGACGCTTCGCCGAGCGCAGGAGGGTGAGCTAACGGTACTCGATCGGCCTTTGCATCAGGCATCGAGCGCGGATCTCCTGCACCTAAGGCGTGAAATCGGTTTCATTTTTCAGGCTCACAATCTTTTTGATTCATTGACGGCCACGCAGAATGTGCGGATGGCGCTAGAACTGGCTGAACCTCGCGGTCACCGACGCGAACACACTCGCCGCTCCGTCGAAATGCTCAAAGCGGTCGGCTTGGGCGAGCGAACCGGGCATAAGCCCAAACAGCTCTCTGGAGGCCAAAAACAGCGAGTGGCGATCGCTCGCGGATTGGTCCATCAACCCAAGCTGGTTCTGGCAGACGAGCCAACGGCGGCGTTGGACGAACAGAGTGGCAGAACAGTCGTCGAATTGCTGCGCCAGATGGCCAAAGAACAAGATACAACGATCATCATTGTGACCCACGATAATCGCATCTTGGATGTCGCTGATCGGATCGTAAACCTAGTTGATGGTCGGATTCGCAGTGACGTTCTGGTGCAAGAGGCGGCAATTGTTAGCCAAATGTTAATGCGCTGCGAAGTCTTCAAGCACTTGACGCCGCGCGGTCTAGCCGACATGGCTGACCACTTGCAGAGCGAGACATTCGGCGAGGGCCAAAATATCATTCGCGAAGGCGATGTGGGAGATAAATTCTTCCTGATTCGCAGCGGGAGCGTGGCGATCCGTCGTGGCTCGGATAATAAGCACGTGGCGACCCTCCGCGAAGGTGACTTTTTTGGCGAAATGGCCTTACTGACCGGCCAGCCACGCAATGCTAGCGCCGATGCGCTGGAAGAAACGGAACTTTATTCGCTCAGCCAGGACCAATTCCGGGAAGCCATGGCGCAACAAGCTTCCTTTGAAACGGAAATACGCACCAGCTTTTTCGACCGTCAGTAGGGGGCTTTTCGACCACATTAGGGGGCCTTAAAGCGACACAATCTCGCAATCTGGTAGTGACAGATGCTGGCTTTCGCGTCTATAATCTGTGGATTACCGAACTGGATTCCGTGGCGGACCAATCCTTTTGTTCAGAATCCTTGGGGTAGTTATCATTACCTTGCCGATTAAGTCGGTTGGGTTTTTCGCATCAACGGTAATTTTTATGCAAGGTTGCATGGATGACACCGGACACCAGTTTCTACCAATTCTCCAAAGAAGTTTGGCAGACCGTGAACCATCAAGCGAAATATGCTTTGATGCGGAAAGAGTTTTGTCCAGAGGAATCGCGCATCGAGTCGTTGCGCTGTGTTTATCTAGATGAAGAAACCGAACGCGAATACGGTCGCCAAGTTTGGTTTTTCGAAGCTGCCGGGGTCGATCCTGTCGGACGTCGCCATCGCTTGTATGGCGTACTCGATTTTACCGTCCAATATGGATTGCTACAGCCTTCGCGAGCAATGCTGGCCGAAGAGCCGTCCCATCGACAACGCTTGCTGCAGTCACTGACTGGTCCCGTAGAAAATCCGGTCTGGGCAAACCCATCAACCAAAGTTTGGGTACGTTTGACCCTAGCTTCAGTAACCATTCTTTCCGCTATCTGGCTACTGACACTCGCGGCATCCCTAATGGATGCCTAGGCGAAGGCTGTGCGGCCCTCGCTCTAGGTCAACAATTTTGCGTCAACATCTGTTCGCAGAATTACATTGGCCATCGAAACTCACGGATGGCCATGCCGTCCGGCGGATAGATGACTCGAACAACGGCAGGTTGAACGCCTTCCTGCCTTGAGTTGCCTATGCTCCAAATTTGCCCATACGGCCAGCATTCGAAAGTGCGAGCAGCATGAGATACTGCGCCTCAAATTGCCCAAGGCCGCCCGTGATTGCTTGGGTTTCACCAAAGCTGGTGTGAGGATCAGGGCGGCAGCAATCAGAGACGAGTAGTGTTGGTACGGGATGCCAACTGTGACTCTTCAAATAGGCGGGCGTGGAGTGGTCCCCGGTAACGATGAGTACGTCAGGCCCCGGCTCGTTGATCGCTGGCAAGCAGCTTCTATCAGGCTGTTCGGTACGTTTAACTTTCTCTTCAAAGTTGCCGTCTTCGCCGGTGCTGTCGGTGTACTTGAAATGAATAAAGAAGAAGTCGTACTTGTCCCAATTGTCTTTGAGCACCTGCATTTGTTCTTCCAGCGTGGTAGCTTCACCCACGATATCCATGCCGACCAAACTGGCGAGGCCTTTGTACATTGGATAGACGGCGATGGCCGCGGCGCGCAGACCATAAACCTCTTCGTAGCTGGGCATGTCGGGCCGTGCCGCAAAGCCGCGCATGGTATGGAAGTTCGCCTTAGGTTGATCTTTGAGGATTTCGCAAGCTTGTTTTAGAAATTCTTTTGCCACTTCAGCGGTCTTGCGGCTACCAGCGGCCTCAGCCACCGGCTCAAGCGGTGGCACGCCGGTCGCCTGCGGATCAGTGTCTTTGACGTTGCCCTCCAGTCCAGGGCCACGGAAAACCACTACAAAGCGGTGTTCTTTCACGGGTTCGACAAATACTTCCACACCAGGGATCTTGATCTGCCGCAACGAGATGGCAATCGGTGCGCTTTCCTCAGACGGGATGCGACCGGCGCGTCGGTCTGCAATATTCCCATTGGCATCAAGCGTGCAAAAGTTACAGCGAATGGCTACGTCGCCAGGCTGCATTTGAAAGCCGATGCCGGTGGCCTCGAGCGCTCCTCGACCAATCTGATACTTCAGCGGATCGTAGCCGAACAACCCCAAGTGTCCGGGCCCCGAGCCTGGGGCGATCCCCGGTTTGACTGGGATAGAAAGACCTTGCACGCCCTTGGTGGCCAAGGCATCCAAGTTAGGCGTCTGGGCCGTCTCCAATTCCGTCTTACCGCCAGCCGTCATGGGAAGTCCACCTAGACCATCGCCAACGAGCATCACGATTTTAGATTGGTTCTTGACCTTTAGATCGCGGGTCAGTGTGTGCATATCCATCGACGGAGGTTCTTTGTGGAGGGTTGGACTGAAACGCCGCTGCATAAACGCAGCGAACATTGGATCAGACAGGAAAGGGTCGGGAGTCTTTTCAGCAGCGCCAGCCCCCGCCTACGCTGGTAGGAACATAGAGTTGCTAATGGGTTGAGCAATCATGGGCTGAAAAGACTCCCAACCCTGTCTCACGGTTCGAATTATGGCAATTTCGCTGTTGGCGGCAAGGTAGTTCGTTCAATTCCTGTGGCTGTATGGGGCACCGGTGCCCAAAACTGTTTCCAGTCCGCTAGAATATGCGGTCCGCTGAGCCCAAGCTTCGTAAAATGTTACGAGCGGGCGAAACGGCTCTTAAGAAATGTGAAATCACTTCCCGACTACAAGAACCTGAAAAGGGTTTTGAATGGACGACAACCAGCGACCGCCTGCTGGCAAGCATAGCGACAGTACCCCACCGCGCCGCAACCAATTCTGGCCGATCGTGTTGATCGTATTGCTGGGCTTCATCGTATTGAGAACGTTGATATGGCCAGGTTTGAGTACTGAAGAGGTGCCGTATGGATTATTCCTGCGAGAACTCGAAGACACCAATATCCAGACATTGAAAGTCAACGGCCAAACGGCAATTGGCACTTTCAAACTTCCACCCGACCGGCCACCCGAGTTTGACGACAAAGGAAAGCAGATCGCAGTTGACAAGGCTGGTGAGGGCGGTGACAAGCTACCAATTAAGTTTATTGTAGAATTGCCAGCGGACTACAGTGAGACCCTCAACGCGGCTGCCAAAGAGCAACCAGATCTCCAATTGGAATTCAGTAGCGCGAAACCGCTCGAGTACTTATTCTTGTTCTTGATGATCGGACTGCCCATCGCCCTGATGGTGGTCGTATGGATGATGTTCCGCCGGACTCGAGATCAACTGATGGGTGGCGGCGGCGGCTTTCTATCGAGCTTTTCACGGTCGACTGCCAAGCGCTATGAACCAAGCGACAAACAGACGACTTTTGCTGACGTGGCAGGCCTGGAAGGCGTCAAGGCTGATTTGCAGGAGATTGTCGAGTTCTTAAAAGCTCCAGACAAGTTTCAAAAGTTGGGCGGACGAATTCCCAAGGGTGTGCTCCTCAACGGCCCCCCGGGGACAGGTAAGACTCTGTTGGCACGCGCCATCGCCGGCGAAGCTGGCGTGCCGTTTTATTCCGTCAACGGCAGTGAGTTCATTCAAATGTTCGTGGGTGTTGGAGCCAGTCGCGTCCGCGATCTCTTTCAAACGGCCAAAGACAATTCGCCTGCCATCATTTTTGTAGATGAAATCGATGCCGTCGGACGACAACGCGGTGCTGGGTTAGGTGGCGGTCATGATGAACGCGAACAGACGCTCAACCAGATTCTAAGTGAAATGGATGGCTTTTCGGGTACCGATTCCGTAATTATCGTTGCCGCCACGAACCGCCCCGACGTACTGGACCCAGCCCTATTGCGCCCTGGACGTTTTGACCGTCACGTAACGGTTGGTCGTCCAACGAACAAGGGCCGGTTGGAGATCTTCAAAGTTCACACGCGAGATGTACCGTTGGACAATGATGTCAATCTGGAACGTCTGGCTGCTGTGACGATTGGGCTGACTGGAGCTGATATCCGTAATTTGGTCAACGAAGCTGCGCTTTGGGCGGCCCGCAACAACAAAACGCGCGTCAGCATGGATGACTTTGATTACGCCCGCGACAAGGTATTAATGGGGGCCAAACGCGAAGAAGTGCTCAAGCAGGACGAGAAGGAAAAGACCGCCTATCACGAAGCTGGCCATACACTGGCCGCCTGGTTCTTGCGCGGAGCGCAACGCGTCCATAAAGTCACGATTATTCCTCGTGGTCGGTCGCTAGGCAGCACACAAATCGTACCCAATGAGGACCGGGTCAGTTCTAGCGAGAATGAACTGCTTGATCAACTGGTTGTATTCTTGGCAGGTCGCGCTGCCGAATCGATGATCTATGACGAAACGTCCGTCGGCGCGGAAAACGATTTGGAACGTGCGACCAGCATCGCGCGTCGTATGGTGACCCACTGGGGCATGAGCCCCAAACTGGGTCCAGTGAGCTACAAGACATCCGAAGAAGATCCGTTTCTTGGTCGGGAAATGCACCAGTCGCGGCAGTTCAGCGAACACACCCAAGAAATGATCGATGGCGAAGTCGCTAGAATTCTACACGAGTCCGGTACGCGAGCCACAGATCTGTTGAACGAAAAGCGGACTGAACTAGAGAACCTGACGCGAGGCTTGCTGGAACGTGAAGAGCTGAGCGAGGTCGAGATTGAGGAGATGATTGGACCGAGCGTGCATGGTGCAGCCAAGGATCGTACGCTGGTCGTTGCACCTCCTGCACCTGCCGTTGTCGAAACACCCGTGGAAGAAGCACGCCGCAATCCGGTCCCACGCTGGACGATCGGCTTTAATACCTAGTGCTACTGCAGGGCTCGATGGTCGATGGTCAATAATCCATATTGTCGCTTTCTATCTCAGTTGCAATGGCAACTGCGTGATCGTGTTGTGTAGTTGGCATGGCTAAGAAAAAACGACCACCGAAGACCCGCACTGCTTTCAAGAAGAACTATCAATCGCGGCGGCGGCCCGCCGATCTGACTCGGAAATTCGAACAAGATACGCTTGACGAAGAGTCCATCAAGCAGCGCGAGCGGGTCAGCGGCAAGGGCGATATGACGCGCCATCGGACAATTGCCGGCGCTCATCTCAGCCATGACGAGGATGGTCTATCGGTCGAAATGGAGTTTGATGACCCGACCTTACTTACGGGACGCGTGTTGCGAGTCCACGGTTTGGAATGCGTCGTACGCCACAACGATTCACGCGAATATCGCTGCGCAGTCCGGCAAGTGCTGAAGTCTATCTCGACCGAACAACGCCACGTGGTAGCCGCTGGCGATATCGTCGTGTTCCGACCGGAGGGCCAACAAGGCATCATCTTGGCCGTTCGCCCCCGACATGGTGTTCTCAGCCGCACCAGCAAAGGCCGTCGACATATCTTAGTCACCAATGTCGACTTGATCATTATCGTCGCTAGCGCTGCCCAGCCGGATCTCAAACCACACCTGATCGATCGCTTTCTCGTGACGGCCGAACAAGCTGGCTTGGAACCCGTGATTGTCATCAACAAAGCGGACTTGGTGGAACCCGCGGAATTGCAACCGTTAGTGGGTGTCTACGCACAGATGGGCTACCGGACGCTCCTAGCCAGCGCTGAAAAGCAATGGGGCATCCAGGCTTTGAAACAAATTGTGGCCGGCAGGCAAAGCGTTGTCACCGGCCAGAGTGGCGTTGGCAAGAGTTCGCTCCTGAACGCCATCCAGCAAGGACTAGGACTGCGCGTGCAAGCGGTTAGTAGTGAAAACATGAAAGGCAAACACACGACGACAACCGCCGAGTTAATTCCGCTCGAAGGCAGTGTCGGCTTTGACGCTGGCTATCTCGTCGACACACCAGGCATTCGCCAGTTGGAATTGTGGGATGTTTCTCCCGAAGAAGTTGCTGGACTGTTTCGCGATATACGGCCTTATGTTAGTCGCTGCCGATTCCCCGATTGTACGCACATCCATGAAATCGGCTGTGCTGTTCTCGAAGCTGTCGCCGATGGTCGCATCGACCCCCGGCGTTACAACAGCTATGTACACTTGCTCGACGATCCGTCCGCCGCGTATTAACCTTGGACTGCTCCGACTTGTCGGAGCTTTGGTTTTGGACTGCTCCGACTTGTCGGAGCTTTCCTTTTGCATCACCCCGATTTCTCCGATTTGTCGGAGCTTTTTTTGGACTGCTCCGACTTGTCGGAGCTTTCCTTTTGCATCACCCCGATTTCTCCGGCTTGTCGGATCTTTCTTTTTGCATCACTGCGCATCACTCCGACTTGTCGGAGCATTGGTAGAAGCGTCTAGTGCGAGAAATGGCGCCCCCGACCGTTCCCTCGTCAACGCGAGCATTGCCACCTGCCACCTCATGCAAACGGCTTACGAATCCAAATGCAACGATAAATCGCGCGCTAAAATCGCCGACTCCAATTGCGCGGCTTGTAACGATTGAGAGGCTGAGCGGGGCTGGTAGGCGGCTGGTGGGTGGTCCGGCCAGGCAATTTTCTAGTTCTGGCCGTTGCATGACTTGGCTGGTGACCTACGTTTGCTTGAGATATTCCCGGTCTCAGATATTAACAAGCACCAGTGACAGCATGATCAAGTTAACGCGACTAGATGGTCAGCATTTTATTCTCAATGCAGATTTGATTCGCTATGTAGAAGAGCGCCCCGACACGTACGTAACGTTGACAAGCGGCGAACGCATCGTGGTCGGAGAGTCGATGGACCGCGTGGTTGAATTATCAGTGGATTATCAACAGCGAAAAGCGATGTTGCCGTCGCTCAGGCTGCACTCGAACGGCGTATCAGTTGGGGAGTAAACAAACGTGGATATTACTTCACTCGTTGGATTCTTGCTGGCGATCGGCCTGATTTTGGGTTCGATCATGATCGGTACTGCGCCGTTCACTGCCTTTATCGATGTGCCATCCGTATTGGTCGTGGTGGGTGGAGCCATGGCGGCGGGCATGATGGCGTTTCCGTTGAAGAGCTTCCTTCAGTTACCCATGATCATGAAGAAGGCCTTTTTGAACAAACAAGCTGACTTGTTGGTCATTATCCAGCAATTGGTATCGTTGGCCGAGGTGGCTCGTCGCGACGGCTTATTGGCGTTGGAAGGCAAGATGGCAGAAGTCGAAAATCCAGTCATCAAGTCTGGACTTCAGATGGCCATCGACGGCAACGACGCGGACACGATTGAGTCGGTCATGCGCACCGAGATGGAAGCGATCTCGCGACGGCATAAAGAGGGACGTTCCATTCTCGATCAACTCGCGCGTTTTGCTCCAGCCTACGGGATGATTGGAACGCTGATGGGGTTGATCATGATGCTCAGCGATATGTCGGATCCGGCCAGCATTGGTTCGGGGATGGCGGTCGCTTTGATCACCACGCTGTACGGAGCCATTGTGGCCAACGTGGTCTTCCAGCCGTTTGCGGAAAAGTTGGGCTTGCTTAGTAAGTACGAATTGGGTTCGATCGAGTTGGTTGTGCGCGGCGTACTGGCAATCCAGTCGGGTGAAAGCCCACGCGCACTCGAGCAGCGTCTAGTGACCTACTTGCATCCGAAAAAACGCCCGGTTAAAGAGTAAAGGATCTACGAATGGACGATGATGATGCTGCAATGGGCATTCCCGAATGGGTCGTTACCTTTGGTGACATGATGTCCCTGCTCTTGACCTTCTTCATCATGCTCGTTTCGATGAGCGAGCTGAAGCAAGACGAGAAATTTCAAGCGATGGTTGAATCGATGCAGAAGCAATTCGGGCACGACTTGTCACTCGCTAGCGTCTCGCCAGGGGACAGTCGACCTCGCGATAGTGCTTTCCGAGTTCTTTCCACCGAAGGACGCGCGCGAAAGCTTGATACGCACAAGGGTGGCGCGCCGACCGAAGCTCCCATTGGCGACAATGAACGCGTGCGAATCGTGCGCCCTGGCGGAGCCACCGCCATCGGCACCGTCTTGTTTTTCGAAGATGGTACGTTTGAATTGACCGACGAAGCTCGCAAAATCCTTGATGTGGAAGTCGAGCAACTCGCCGGCAAGCCCCAGAAGATCGAAATTCGCGGACACACTGCTCAACAACTGGCGACACAGGGTTCCGAACCAGCTGATGCCATGGACTTGGCCTATCGACGCTGCCGCTATGTGATGCAGTACTTGATAACCAAACACAAGATTCCGCCCGAAAGAATTCGTTTGTCTTCTGCGGGCGCTTGGGAGCCGATGTTCCTGTCGAGCGATCCTGAGAAGATGCGCAAGAATCCCCGCGTCGAAGTATTCCTCTTGGAAGAAACCGTCGAACAATTGATTGGTACCGCAGAAGAGCGTAACGATAAACTAACCGAGTAGGAGCGTTTGGAAGCGTTGGCCGTTTGAGCCCGGCCGCTCACGAGGCGCGGCTCACGACCCGTTGCACGAGCATATTTCACTTCCATCCTTTTCAATTAATGCCTACGCCGAGCCGCAGGCGACAGCCTCACCTGAGATTACTTCGGAAACACGACCATGGCTGACAAAGAACAACCAGTAGAAACTCCCAAACCTTCGATGCTTCCCAAGCTGCTCATATCGGGCTTCATTGGCACGATTGTCATTGCAGAGACGTTTATTTTCTTCTTCATGGTTCCCAGCGCTGATGACGTGGCTGCTCTGGCCGAAGCCCGTTTGGTAAGCAAGCTGGAAAACAAAATGGAGAACGATGGCGAAGAAGTACTGGAGAAAACTGGTGATAAGGAGTTTTCGCTGGGCGACTACGGGGTAGTATTTACGCCCCCAGGCACCGATCGCAATCATAGCATTGAGTTTTCGCTGTTCGGAATGGTAAAAGAGAAGGACGAAAAACGCCTGGAGGAACTGTTCGAGGAGCGTCAGGGACGCTTTCGTGACCGAATCCTTAATGAAATTCGCATCGCCACCCTGGATGAGCTGCAGGAAAGTAACTTGGGGTTGCTCCGTCGACGAATTCTTGCGACAAGTAATGAAATTCTCGAAGAGCCAATTATTTTGAGTATTGGTATTCCGAATTACCAACTCCGCGAGGAGTAGCGATCCGTGTAGGAGGCAACGAGCGATGAGTTCAGAAGAAACGGGCGCGGAGGCGTCTACCGACCGGGCGACTGCGTCTGAAGTGGTCACGGAGCCAACTGCCGACAAGGCGGCCAAGCTGCTGCAAGAGGCAGAAGCGGCGCTAAACTCTGAACTCGAACCCTCAGCTGCCAGCCCTCGAGCGTTTCAGCTCGAGGACCTGGTGGGCGAAGAGGGTCCGCCAGAAAAGTGCTCGATTGACTTGCTGCGCGATGTCGATTTGGATCTCAAGATTGAGCTCGGACGGACCAAGATGTTGCTCGAGGACGTACTCAAACTGCGCCGCGGCTCCGTCGTTACACTCGACAAAGTTGCTGGCGATCCCGTCGACCTGTTTGCGAACGGTCGCTTAGTCGCCCGCGGTGAAATTCTGGTCTTAAACGACAATTTTTGCGTGCGCGTAGCCGAGTTGGTTGGCTCCGATTTGCTCGCCGACGAATAAGTACCCAAGTCGCCAGGTTTGGTCATCCCGCCGACACAAACCTTGCGGACCATTGATCATTCGACAAGGAAGTCGAACATGCGACCCATTCAGCCACTAGGGCTCCTCAAACGCCGCGCATCGGTCAGCTTGCTTTGCGGGCTGACCTGCTTCGTCGCCATTGGACCCGCTGCACAACTCTGCCTTGGCCAAGACAGTGGCCCAACTTCGCGCCCGGCCGTCTATCGACCTGCACAGGGCTCAAGCCTAGGGGCGTCCAACTTGGATGTGACCGGACAACCCCAAAGCAACTCTACGAACTTACGCTCAACCATGCCAGCCCCGAGCTGGACCGGAAGCACGCAACCAACCCACCCTCAAACGAGTAGCTCCCAGGTTGTCCAAGCCAGTTTCGACAGCTCGCCACAATCTGCTGGAGAAACGAACCGGATCGACAAAAAACCGCGGATACCGATTGAATCACGTGTAAGCGATGAAGGCAGCACCACGGGCTCGAACAGCACGCTCAGGATGTTGTTCTCGATGGGTTCGAGCCTGCTCATCGTTGTCGGACTGTTTCTTGGGGTGGCTTGGTTCTATCGCAAGACGATGAAGACATCGTTTGGCGGTGGACTGCCCAAGCAGGTGGTGAACGTTCTAGGGCGCACGCAAATCGCTGCCCGACAGCAACTGGTGCTCGTTCGTTTTGGATCAAAACTAGTGCTTGTCAGCCTTGTTCAAGGCGAGGCGCGGACGATCAGCGAGATCACTGACCCGTTGGAAGTGGACCAATTGGCGGGCGTTTGCGAGAGCAGCCAGCCGGGCAGCATCAGCGCGTCTTTTCGCAGCGTTCTCAATCAAGGGAGCAACGCGGTATGATCCAGCCTCCCATACGATGCCTCAGGACAGCCGTCTTCATTGCGGTATTGGTCGGTGCCAGCTCGGCCATTGCTCAATCGCCACCGCGCGACGCATTGCCTGGTGATACCAGTGCCAGCAACACCGGTAGTCTGTTCGATCAAGTTTCGGATACCTTGCGACGCAGCAACGCGATGGCTGGCGGCGCGACGGACGGAGACTCGGCTCAGGAGTTCTTGCTGGGCGGACCTGAAAAATGGACGAGCCGTGAAGGGCTGAGCAGTAGCCTGCAAGTCCTCATTCTGCTCACCGTACTCAGTTTAGCACCAGCCGTTTTGTTGATGACGACCTGCTATGTAAGGATCATCGTGGTGATGGGTTTGCTACGGCAGGCCCTTGGCACTGGACAGTTGCCGCCAAGTCAAGTAATCACCTCGATCTCTCTGTTCATGACCATGTTTGTGATGGCCCCCGTCTGGAACCGCGTTTATCAAGACGCCATTCGACCTTATACGGCTCCCAATTCAACGATGAGCATGGAACAAGCTTGGGCGGCAGGAATTACGCCGGTGCGCGAGTTCATGGAGCGGCAGATTTCCATGGCTGGCAATACGGCAGATGTGGAACTATTTGCCGCCTACGACGACCCGACGGCACCGCCACCAAAGTACCTGGACCAAGTTCCTTTGCGAGTGCTGTTGCCCGCCTACATGTTGAGTGAGCTGAAGACAGCTTTCTTGATGGGCTTTCAGATTTTCCTGCCCTTTCTACTGATCGACCTGGTGGTGGCCTCCGTCACGATTTCCATGGGCATGATGATGTTACCACCCGCCATGATTTCCTTGCCATTTAAATTATTGCTGTTCGTACTGATTGACGGCTGGCACTTGGTCGTGGAAATGCTGCTGGAAAGTTTTGGAACGTTTACCTAATCGGGAGAACCGCAATGGAAACTGGTGACGCCGTCGAATTAGTGCGTGCAGCGGTACTCAATGCCATGCTCATCGGGGCACCGCTGTTGGTCATGGGGATGTTAGTCGGTCTGGTGATCAGTCTGCTACAAGCCGTCACCCAAATTCAAGACCAAACGCTCAATGCCGTACCCAAGATCGTAGCGATGATCTTGGCATTGGTTTTTTGCTTGCCCTGGATCGCTGATCGCATGGTCGACTACACCCGCCAAACTTACCGCGACATCCCCAGGGTTGTTAGTCAGTGAATCAAGTACTTCTTGAATTCTTGAGCCAGCCCCTGTGGGTCTTCATGACGGTGCTAGCCAGGATTAGTCCACCACTGATGCTCGTTCCGCCGCTACGTAGTTCGTCGGTGCCGATGCGAGTCCGCGCTTTGTTCGCAATTGCAGTAGCCGCTATTCTCACGCCGATGACATTCGCCGGCGCGCGTCCCATGCCAAGCGATCTACTCCATTTGGGGATTGCTATGGCAGGAGAAGTTCTACTAGGCATGCTGCTGGGCAGTATCATCGTACTAGCAATTGCAAGCCTGCAGATCGCTGGGCAAACGGTTGGACATTTGGCCGGTTTTGACATTGCCGCCAGCGTTGATCCTGGGTCCGACGAACAGATGCCGATCGTATCCAATTTGCTGGGCCTAGTGGCGATGGCTTTCTTGTTACTACTGGGTGGGCATCGCGAGTTGCTATCTGCGTGTTTGGAAAGTTTCGAACACTACCCTGCGGGAGGCGTAGTCTTTGAATCATCCTGGTTGGTCGAATACGAGCACGTATTGCGACATACTTTCGTAGTTGGCATTCGCGCTGCAGCTCCCTTGGCGACTGCGCTGTTGCTCGCCAACGTCGTGACTGGATTGTTAGCCAGAACCTTGCCTCAGTTAAATGTGCTCGCCATCGGCTTCAACATCAACGCCATGGCTTTATTGGTCCTACTGTTCATGTCCGTCGGCGGAGTTACTTGGGTTTTCCAGCAAGAGCTTGCGACCTGGGTCGACAGTTGCCACCGTGTCGCAAGTGAATCGTGAGCCGAACTTGGAGAGTAGCCGATGGCTGAGTCGTCAGGCGAAAAGAAACATGACGCGTCTCCCTATCGCCGCGAGAAAGCTAGGGAACAAGGTCAAGTCGCACGCAGCCAAGACTTAGGGTCCTCGCTCATTCTATTGATCGCTGTGGCTTTGCTATGGAACTACGGTCCGCAAGTGCTCTACACGCTCGCGGAGATCATGCGCGCGAGCTTGACCCAGGACCGTTACTGGGATGTCAGTCCGCGTTCGGCCTCGGGCTTAGTGGCCATGAGCATCAATCGTTGCCTGTTTGTGCTGTTGCCCATTATGTGCGGTGTGTGTGCAATTGCCCTGGTCAATAGTTGGTTTCAAATCGGTTTCTTGTTTCTACCCGATAAACTGTCGTTTGACCTTAAACGCGTCAATCCAATGTCGGGCATCAAACGTTTATTCGATTTGCCTAATTTTGCTCGGCTTGGTTTTGGCCTGCTCAAGATCGGCCTGGTAACGCTGGTGATCGTGGTCGGCTTGGTAGCACGTTGGGATGTCATCCTGGGCGCTCACACGTTAACCGCCGGCGAGATTGGAGCATTGGTATGGAATACCACCATGGACATGTGCTTGAGGGCAGCGATCGTCCTGTTCCTCCTGGCAGTACTCGACTACGGTTTTCAATGGTGGAAGCTCGAACAAGACTTGAAAATGACAGACGAAGAAGTCCGCGAGGAAATGAAGATGATGAATGGCGACCCGCAAATCGCCGCCCGACGTCGTCAAGTCCAGCGTCAACTGGCCATGAGTCGCATGCAAAACGCGGTACCCCAAGCCGATGTGGTCATTACCAACCCAACCGAGTTGGCCATTGCAATTCGCTTTGATCCAGAAACGATGCCCGCTCCGATTGTGCTAGCCAAAGGTGCAGGGCATGTCGCCGCTCGGATTCGTAAGGCCGCGCTGGCCCATGGCATTCCAGTCGTCGAACGCAAGCCCCTGGCCCAAGCTCTTTTCAAGAATGTCGAAATCGGTCAATTGGTACCCGTCGAGCAGTATGCTGCCGTGGCTGAAGTCTTGCGGTATGTCTATCAACTCCAAGGCAAACAGCTACCAACGTTGGCATAGTAGACTGTGCGATAGCCAAACATATAGCGCTGCTGGCGAGCGCTATTCAAGACTCCAAACTTGCAAGCGATCAAACTCGGCGACCGCGTCGTCCTTGCCGATGACGCGAAAGACGATTCCAGGTTTGGCAACGTGAAAGTCTTCTGATTCTGCTTCAAGCAGGATGTCGTCACCAACCTTTGCCTGCACGCGATTGCCAAAGCTGTACAACTGCACTTCAATCGTTTTTTTCGGATCCAATGGCTTTCTGACTGTCGCGTGAATCTTGGGTTTTGATTTCGGATCAGACTTGTCGTTATGCTCGATTAACGAACAACTATCAGCCTTAATAACCAGGGACATCAGATGCCCTTTCTTTTTCAATTCCCCAACAGCCGGGTCGAATCCGATATGAATGACTTCAGCCTCGCCCAATTTCAGTTGCAAGACGATCTTGCAGTCTTGTAATCGTGATCGAAAACGAAACGCAGCGGCGTGTTTATCGGTGGCCAGTTGGCTAACCCGTAGCTTTCCGTCTCCCATCTCCAACTGCCCATAGGTTGGATTCCAGTTCTTCGGCAGTGAATCGCCAGAAAATTCTTCGTCCACGATCAATTTGACGGGTTTTCCAAACTGCGAACCGATTTGTTCCTCGATCTTCAGAGGCTGGATCGTTTGCGCTGCCAAGGGATGAAGGCAAAGTAAGCAGATGGTGCCGAACGTTAGAGTTTTGAGCGGCATATTGAGTTCCTTCGTGGCCATGGTTGACTTTGAAAACGCCACACAGGCGCCTCATACGTTATACTCAACGTGACTTCCGGCGGTAACGCGGCTTGTGACAGGGTCGGGAGTCTTTTCAACCCAAGTTCGTGAACGGCTACCAACTGCTGAATTCGAACGGAGCACAATGAGCGCAGAGCGAATTTCTACGAACCAACACCTACGACCGTGGTATTTGCGAATTGGGCCAGGACTCATTACAGCCTGTGTTGTCATTGGTCCAGGAAGCATCCTAACTAGCTCCACTAGCGGCGCTAACAACGGCTATTCTCGGCTATGGGTAGTCGTCGCGGCAGTCGCATTCATGCTGGTCTACATGACCATGGCGGCGAAACTTGGCGCAGTAGCGGGCGTTTCTGCCGGCGACGTGATTCGCCGAAAAGCAGGCCGTCCACTTGCCATCTTGGTCGGTGGCATCGTCTTCATCATCGCGGCTGCATTTCAGTCGGGCAATAATATTGGCATCGCTGCGGCCTTCGAGGCCTTTATTGATTCCAAGCCGATCGTTGCGGTTCTCATCGTCGTGTTCAATCTCGTCGCGATTACATTTCTGTTCACGTTCAAGAATCTCTACCAAGTGATGGAACGGCTGATGATGGTTTTTGTGGCCGTGATGCTGCTTGCCTTCGCTGCCAACCTGTTTACGCTCAAACCGGATCCGCTGGCGCTAGCGAAAGGGTTCATTCCGTCAGCAGGTACGATCGACATAGCTTTGCTAGGGTTAATTGGAACGACATTTGTGATTTCCGGAGCGTTCTATCAAGCCTACCTGGTTCAACAGAAAGGCTGGGGAGTGCGCGAAGTGGAAAACGGCATCGTCGACGCGCGAGGTTGGAGCCGTCATCATGGCTTTAATCACAATTATGCTGCTATCGACGGCTGCCGCAGGCCTCTACACCGGGGCGGCGGTAGAACTTGCCGATCCGGTGGCTATTGCCAAAGCGCTCGAGCCAACCTTTGGAACGACTGGCAAATTAATTTTCTGCTTGGGCTTATTCTCCGCGGCTTATTCTTCTTTTCTGATCAACTCGATGACCGGCGGATTCATCGCCGCAGACGGTTTTGGGCTAGGAAGTCGAACGCAAGATCGCTGGCCACGGATCTTGACCACTCTTGGTTTGCTAACTGGCATGGGCGTGGGCCTAGCAACGATGCTGCTAGGCTTTGACCGAACTCCGACGATTATCGCTGCTCAAGCCGTAACCGTGGTCGGTGCACCATTAGTGGCTGGTGTGCTGTTGTGGCTGACCAGCAGCCAAGATGTCATGGGAGAGCACGTTAATCCCCTACGTACAAAAATAATTGCGGGCATTGGATTTGCCCTTCTACTAGCGATGGCCGCCAATACGGCCTTCGTCACGCTGCCAGCAAAGGTCCAGCAGTATCGAGCTAGCTTTGCAACGGCAGATCAAGTGAATCCATGAGTCGGCCAATGATCCGCCAACTCACGGTGACCGATATTGAACGCGCGCTGGAGTTGTGTCGTAGTGCCGGGTGGAACCAAACGGCGGTTGATTGGCTACGGTTAATCGAACATGAACCCTTAGGCTGCTTCGTAGCCGAACGCGACAATCTAGTCGTCGGAACCGTGACTTCAACGCGGTACGAAAACGATCTGGCCTGGATTGGCATGATGCTAGTCGATCAACGTTATCGCAGGCAGGGTATCGGTACACGGCTAATGAACACTTGCCTGGAGTACCTGCGTGCTGTAGCGGTTGGCTGTATTAAGCTGGATGCAACACCGGCGGGCCAGCCAGTCTACCAACGGCTTGGGTTTCAAGTGGAAGGTAGATTTCATCGTTGGTCACGCGATTCCGAGCTAGCGACATCCATCGTGCACTCACGCTCAGGCACGTCGTTAGCAGTTGAGCACTTGGAACTGGATCGCGCAGCGTTTGGAGCAGACCGGGCGAGTTGGCTTCAACGTTTGGCCGCCGACTCACAGCTTTGCCTGCGTCAGCAAGGTTTTGGAATGCTGAGACATGGGTTTCTCGCAAATTATCTAGGGCCCGTCATTGCAAAAACCGAGGACGTTGCACGGGACGTCATCCATGAACTGTTAACGCAATCTCGTGGTCAGACTTTCTGGGACATTCCGCACGACAACACCGTTGCTATTCAACTCGCCCAGTCGCTGAATTTCAAACCAGGGCGAGATCTTACGCGGATGTGGCTGGGATCGCGACTGTTGACAGCGCACATGAAGTTCCAATTCGCGCTGGCTGACCCAAGTACCGGTTGACGGCACGAGACAGGAAAGGGACGGGGGGCAACTAGAGAGCGGTCAACGCGTTTCAGCACGGGTCCTCGATAACAATTGGGCGATTTTTGTGGACGCAACTCGAAAGGATTAGGCTCGTAGAGGGTTCGACAACGACAAGCCCTTTACAAACAAGACGTAGTCGTGGGCGTCAATGAGCCAGGTGCAGAACATGTATGAGCCGGAAATTCTCATGCAAGTTGGCGGACAGCGTGCCGAGAAACAGCTGACTATTTAGCAAGCGTATGATGCTCTATTTGCGGCGCGTAGTCGGTTGGTCTCTCTCAACTCTGCAAAGTTGAGCGCGATTCGAGTAGTGGTACGGATCAACTACGCAGAGCTTGCTTGCTTTCCATCAGCACGGCACGAGATTTGCTTAAATGGGTGTAGCGCTCACTTGAGAGGCTGGCTGGTACCCTGAATGAGTAGAATCCCGCGAGTAGGCGAGCCACTCTGGTTTGGCCATCGGTGCCGAGCGTCTACAATCGATTCTTGGGATTCTCACTCGTAAAGGAGAAATCGTGGCATGAATAGCCTTTTTTCGAACCAGTCCGCAGATCTTGCCCCTGGCCATCAACTGTCTGGCGCGAATATCAGTGAGCGACCGATGTCGCCACTGAAGATCACGATGATTAGCTTGCACGGGTTGATTCGGGCAGAAGATCCCGAGTTGGGACGCGACGCTGATACGGGCGGCCAGGTGAAGTATGTACTGGAATTAGCGCGAGAGCTGGCAAGCTTTCCAGACGTTGCATCTGTCGAGCTGCTTACGCGACAGATCATTGATCGCAAGGTCTCGAGCGATTACGCGCGTATGGAAGAGCCGATTTGTGAGAATGCAAAAATCGTTCGGATTCCGTTTGGCCCCAAGCGTTATCTTCGCAAGGAGGCATTGTGGCCTTACATCGAATTGTTTGTGGATCAAACGTTAGCCCACTTTCGCCGCAGCGGCATCCCGAGCATTATCCACGGACACTATGCCGATGCTGGGCTCGCCGGCGCACGCCTGGCCCAATTGCTACACGTGCCATTTATCTTTACGGGCCATTCGCTTGGTCGCGTCAAGCAGCAGCGGCTCGATGATAGTTCCGCCGATGGCGAGCGGAAGTATAAATTTGCCCAGCGAGCTGAAGCAGAAGAGACAGCGCTGGAAACAGCGGCGATGGTCGTAACCAGCACCAATCAAGAAATTGAGCAGCAGTACGCAATCTACGATCACTACCAGCCCTCACGCATGGAAGTAATTCCACCGGGGGTTGATTTGGCTGCTTTCAATCCTGCCCAAGATGATTGGCAGCGACCGCGTATTGCGTCGGAACTGGATCGGTTTCTGCAACATCCCGACAAGCCAATGATCTTGGCGATGGCGCGACTGGACGAACGTAAGAACGTGCACACTTTGGTCGAGACCTACGGGCGTAGTTCCGAACTGCAGGAAGCGGCCAACCTGGTACTCATCTTGGGAACTCGCGATAAAGTTTCCGACTTACCATCCGCTCAGCAGCGCATTTTGAACCAAGTGCTGCACCTAATTGATCAATATGATCTTTACGGTAAAGTCGCCTATCCCAAGACGCATTGCAGTGGTGACGTGCCCGAACTCTATCGACTGACAGCTGCTCGCCAAGGCGTCTTCATCAATCCTGCTTTAACCGAGCCGTTTGGATTAACACTGCTGGAGGCTGGTGCCTGTGGTCTACCTATCGTGGCAACCAATGATGGTGGCCCTCGTGATATTATTGCCAACTGCGACAATGGATTGTTGGTCGACCCTTTGGATCAGGTGGACATAGAAAAGGCTCTGTTGCGAGTCTTGACGGAACCAGAGTCTTGGGAAAGATGGTCGAAGGCCGGCATCGAGGGCGTTCGGCAGCACTACTCGTGGAAAAACCATGCCCGTCGCTATCTACGCGACGTCCGTGACATTCTCGATCATAGTCCAGCTCCGGCGCTGACTGACCGAGCGACGATTAGGCGTTTGCCAGAGTTCGATCGGATTATTATTACCGATCTCGACAATACGCTAACGGGCGATGCAGAAGCGTTGGCAGATTTCAATGAACTCATCCGGCAGCATGAGCACGTCGGATTCGGGATCTCCACGGGGCGACGGCTCGACAGTGCTATGGCATTAATCGAAGAATTGGGACTTCCAGCTCCCGACTTGATCGATACCGACGCGGGTACTCAGTTGCATTATGGGCCAAGTCTAACGCCGGATCACAGTTGGCGCAATCAAATCGGTTATGCCTGGGATCCAGAGCAGATTCGTAAAATCCTGAGCGGCACTCCAGGTTTATTCTTGCAGCCCGATGAAAACCAATCGGAATTCAAGATCAGCTACCAGATCGACCCAGAACTTGCGCCGCATGTAGACAGTATCAAGAAACATCTACGCGAAGCCGGTTTGCGTGCTAAGGTAATAATGTCACTTGAAATATACTTGGATGTCGTGCCCGTGCGCGGCGGGAGCGACATGACCATGCGGCATTTGCTGTGGAAGTGGGGGTTGTCGCCCGACCGAGTTCTGGTGGCAGGCGACTCCGGCAACGACACGGGCATGTTATTGGGACGTACGCTGGGTGTTGTCGTCGGTAACCACGGAGCGGAACTCGAGCGGCTGCGTGGCATACCACGAGTCTACTTTGCCGATGCTTGCCACGCGCGTGGCATTATCGAAGGCGTCAACTACTACCAGTTCTTAGACAGTATTTCAATTCCGAATGATCACGCCGAGTCCTAACAAATCAGCACTAAACAACGGCACGGGTGCGTCGGACGAAAGTCAGTTTGAGAGCAAGGTTTCACTCCAGAGACTACTTCCACGGCTAGAGACCGTATGGAGTGAGCATACGCTAGATCCAAAGCTGCGCATCGAGTTTGAGAACCGCTTGAATCAATATTGGTTTGAGTTGTTTTCTCTGCTGCGAAAACTGTACGGCAGCCGTTACGATTTCTTTTTCCATTTAGAGCAAATCTTACTCACGGCTGCCAGAGCCTGGGCAACGCGGCCCGATACGCTGCGTGACATCGATCGCCATCGTATCAATCAACCAGACTGGTTTTCTTCAGAACAGATCGTTGGCGGGGCTTTGTACGTCGATTTGTTCAGCGAAAACCTCGTACGCCTGCGGGAGCAGATTCCATACTTCAAGGAATTGGGGCTGACCTATATCCACCTCATGCCTCTGTTTGCAGTCCGGCCAGGGGATAACGATGGCGGCTACGCCATCAGCAATTATCGCTCCGTTGACCCCCGGTTGGGCACCATCGATGACCTGCGCATGTTGGCAGACGAATTGCGCGACGCGGGCATCGTGCTCGTTCTTGATTTTGTCTTCAATCATACGTCCGACGATCACCTGTGGGCACAACGGGCACAAGCTGGCGAGCGAGAGTTTCAGCAGTTCTACAAGATATATCCCGATCGCACTTGGCCAGATCAATACGAACAGACCCTGCGAGAGATTTTTCCGACCGTTCGCCGTGGCAATTTCACTTGGCACGATGGCATGCAGCAGTGGGTATGGACCACCTTCAATAGCTTTCAGTGGGACTTGAACTACAGCAACCCCGCCGTCTTCTGCGCGATGGCGGAGGAAATGTTTTTCATCGCCAGTACGGGTGTCGATGTGTTGCGGCTCGATGCTGTCGCTTTCATTTGGAAAGAGCTGGGAACAAGTTGCGAGAACCTGCCGCAAGCGCACTGGCTGATTCAAGCCTTCAATCGGCTCGCTCGAATTGCGGCACCTGGCTTAGTTTTCAAGTCGGAAGCGATCGTACACCCTGACGATGTGGTCAAGTATATCAGCCCCCGCGAGTGCCAACTCTCCTACAACCCAACGCTGATGGCACTACTGTGGGAGTCGCTGGCAACCCGGCGAACCTCGCTCCTAAATCAGTCTCTAAGCCATCGACATCGCCTGCCTGAAACGACTAGCTGGGTTAACTATCTGCGCTGTCATGACGATATCGGCTGGACGTTTGACGATGCTGACGCTGCCGCGTTGGGTATCAACGCATACGATCACCGGCAATTCTTGAATCGTTTCTATACCGGTCAATTCGAAGGCTCGTTCGCGCGTGGAATTCCCTTTCAAGAAAATCGCGAAACGGGCGACATGCGCATAGCTGGGACCATGGCGTCGCTGGCGGGCCTGGAGCTAGCTATCGAATCGAATTCGGAAGTTGAAACGGAGTTGGCCATTCGCCGTATGTTGCTATTACACGGCATAACACTGACCATTGGAGGTGTGCCGCTGCTGTACCTCGGCGAAGAATGGGGCATGCTTAATGATTATGAGTTCGTGCGAGACCCTGCCAAGGCCGGGGACACACGCTGGGTCCATCGTCCAAAAATGAAGTGGGAGTTTCTTGAGGACCTGGAAGACCGATTGGCATCGGGCAACGGTTCTATTCGCAAACGAATTTTTCGCTCCATGCAAGCCATGATTGCACAGCGCCAGTCGCACGCGGCCTTTGCCGGGCAATCTATGATTTTGGTCGATACCAACAACCCCCATCTGCTCGGCTACGTTCGCGAGCACGCAGGGCATCGCATTATGGTCCTCGCAAATTTCTCCGAACTGCCGCAGCAAATGTCAGGCAATATCCTTAGAACCGCTGGTCTAGGCAGATTCTTTGAAGATACACTCTCCAAACAATCGTTTGCCACCAGTAGCCCCGTCCGCGTCGAACCGTACGAGTTGCTGTGGTTGTTGCGAACTTGAGCCAGATAGGGTCGACAGGACAAGGTCGGGAGTCCCGCCCCTGTCACACAAGCCGATGCATCGAGAACGTTTACTTACGAACAAAGCCTAGCTAGGCGATAGTTGTCAAACGATGAAACGTAGCCCCACAGTGCTCGCCACCGATTTGGACGGCACGCTCATTCCGAATACCCCTGCCGCCGCTCAAGCCCTGCCGCTGTTAGCCGACGAACTAAGCGCACACACTATGCAATTGGCCTATGTAACCGGTCGGCATCTTGCATCAGTCGAACAAGCCATACGAGATCACGACTTGCCGCTTCCGGATTGGATTCTGTGCGATGTCGGTACCAACATCTATCAACGACTGCCAAACAACCGCTTGCAAGCTTCAAATGATTTCTTGCGCCAGTTAGCCGTCAATTCGCAATCCATCGCCGCAGCCGAGCTGCTGGAACGACTTGGCCCAATCCCTGACTTAATATTGCAAGAACCTGAAAAACAGGGCCGCTACAAACTTAGCTTCTATGGCGATGCAAATAAACTGTCAGAAATCGAACAGTCGTTGCTGCAGCGACTTGCCAGCGACAACCTACCCTACAGTGTCATTGCCAGCATCGATCCGTTTAACAATGACGGGCTATTCGACTTATTGCCGCTAGGTGTCTCAAAAGCGTTTGCACTTCAATGGTGGTTGGAGAACCAGGGGCTACCGCCCGACTGCACACTCTTTGCAGGCGATTCGGGCAACGACAGTGCCGTATTCAAGTCGGGTTTACCGAGTATCATCGTCGGAAACGCCTCGACAACTCTGAAGGCCGAGATGTTGCAGTATCACGCGAAACAAGGCTGGACCGAACGGCTTTTTGTATCGGTTGAAGACTCGACGCAAGGTGTACTCGCCGGTGTACGTCATTATCTTGCTGCCTCTACGGACTCAGAACCTTAGAGCGCATACACGCCTTACAGGAATTTCAACGTCGTGAATCGCCGCAACGAAATTCTGGCTAATCTCATTGCTTCGCAGCTTGGAACACCACAGGTTCCACTGACGCATTCATCGACCATTTCTGGAGGATGTATTCACCGCGCTGAGATAGTCGTGCTGGCGGATGGAAGAAAGTACTTTGTGAAATCAAATCAATGCGCAGAGTTGATGTTTGCTACAGAGACGCGGGGTCTGAATGCCCTGGCTGAAATCGGAACGATCCGCACTCCACGTGTTATCGCAACTGGACCACTTGCACAGAATGAGAGCTGCCTGATTCTCGAATTCATCGAAGCCAGCCAGATAAACGAGAAGTCTTTTGCTGCGCTTGGTCACAGCTTGTCTGAACTCCACCGCAATTCCACTTCTGATTCTTTCGGTTGGGAACATGACAATTACCTAGGGTCAACTCTTCAACGAAACACACCATGTGCCGGATGGATCGAGTTTTTCGCAGAGTATCGTTTGCGGCCGCAGCTTCGATTGGCCCGAGATAACGGCGTCCATTCGCATGAACTATTCGATCCAACGGAGCGGATTATCGACCGCCTTGACCATTACCTGGGCGGTTCGACTCATCGAGCCAGCTTGTTACACGGCGACCTGTGGAGCGGGAACGTCATGGCCGACGCAGTCGGGTTGCCCGTCGTCTTCGATCCTGCCGTTTACTACGGTGATCGTGAAGCTGAATTGGCGATGCCATTATTGTTCGGTGGCTTTCCACAAGTGTTTTGGGACGCCTACCAGGAAGCGTGGCCCCTAGAATCTGGGTGGCGCGATCGCGTCAAATTGTACAAGCTCTATCATCTCCTGAACCATCTCAACATATTTGGCAGCGGATACCTCCCAAATTGTTTGGAAATTGTTCGTCAGTTTCGCTAGCTGGGCTCACCACGCCGTCCTCACAATCATCACTCCATCCGGATAAACGGATATGGAGTTCGGCGATTCATCGCCGCTTTGGTATGCGTTGGTGGTTGGCAGCAGAGAGACATCTTTTGGGCGAGTGCTGTCGGCGTCGGGTTCCATCTGACCCGAACGGCTGTATATAGGAAAGCTCCGACAAGTCGGAGCACTCCAAGAATTCCATCTGGAGTGCGGTGATTCATCGCCGCTTTGGTATGCGTTGGTGGTTGGCAGCAGAGAGACATCTTTTGGGCAAGTACTGTCGGCGTCGGGTTCCATCTGACCCGACGGCTGCGTATAACAAAGCTCCGACAAGTCGGAGCACTCCCAAAATTCCATCTGGAGTGCGGCGATTCATCGCCGCTTGGTAGTGCGTTGGTGACGGGCAGCAGAGAGACGTCTTTTGGGCAAGTACTGTCGGCCTCGGGGAATTTCCATCTGACCCGAACGGCTGCGTATAGGAAAGCTCCGACAAGTCGGAGCACTCCAAAAATTCCATCTGGAGTGCGGCGATTCATCGCCGCTTTGGTATGCGTTGGTGACTGGCAGCAGAGAGACGTCTTTTGGGCAAGTGCGGTCGGCCTCGGGGAATTTCCATCTGACCCGAACGGCTGCGTATAGGAAAGCTCCGACAAGTCGAGCACTCCAAAAATTCCATATGGAGTTCGGCGATTCATCGCCGCTTTGGTATGCGTTGGTGACTGGCAGCAGAGAGACGTCTTTTGGGCAAGTACTGTCGGCCTCGGGGAATTTCCATCTGACCCGAACGGCTGCGTATAGGAAAGCTCCGACAAGTCGGAGCACCAAAATCCCATTTGGAGTGCGGCGATTTATCGCCGCCTTTGGTATACGTTGGTGGTTGGCAGCAGAGAGACGTCTTTTGGCGAGTGCTGTCGGCCTCGGGGAATTTCCATCTGACCCGAACGGCTGCGTATAGGAAAGCTCCGACAAGTCGGAGCACTCCAAAAATTCCATATGGAGTTCGGCGATTCATCGCCGCTTTGGTATGCGTTGGTGACTGGCAGCAGAGAGACGTCTTTTGGGCAAGTACTGTCGGCCTCGGGGAATTTCCATCTGACCCGAACGGCTGCGTATAGGAAAGCTCCGACAAGTCGGAGCACCAAAATCCCATTTGGAGTGCGGCGATTTATCGCCGCTTTGGTATACGTTGGTGGTTGGCAGCAGAGAGACGTCTTTTTGGCGAGTGCTGTCGGCCTCGGGGAATTTCCATCTGACCCGAACGGCTGCGTATAGGAAAGCTCCGACAAGTCGGAGCACCAAAATCCCATTTGGAGTGCGGCGATTTATCGCCGCTTTGGTATACGTTGGTGGTTGGCAGCAGAGAGACGTCTTTTTGGCGAGTGCTGTCGGCCTCGGGGAATTTCCACCTGACGCGACGGCTGTATATAGGAAAGCTCCGACAAGTCGGAGCACTCCAAAGAGCACATGCCCGCAAACTCCACGCGACTGGCAAATTTTACCAGGTTTACTCAATTGACCTGACCAGAAAAGCCGAAACAACACCCATGGGACGAACTGTCCTAGTTTTTCTCCGATCCAACGCAGGGGTGCTCAGGATGCACGGGTTTTTTTTCTCAAAGCGGATGATTTGGCAGCTGGCTTCTGCTGGTCTCATGCTAGCCTTTGTAGTCGGCTTGTGCTCCCATGCGGACGCTCAATTGCGCAGCGGGCGCGTGCAACGCCACTTACGACCTAGCGCGGCCGAGTCAACGGGCAGCGCACCAGATCGGGAACCAGAAATTGCCTTGGCGAGTCATTCGGTGCCCAGCGACAAGTACTCGATTTTGGAGGACGACTCGCTGCACAGCCAAGTTGCTCCGGCCAGCTATCTAGGTTCGGGCGATTGTGGCTGTAGCACTAGCGGTATGGCCTGCGATTCGTTGGGCTGTGATGCGTGCTGTGGCATGTCAGAGATTGCTCCGACCTGTATGACAGCTTGTCCGCCAGGCTGCGGCCCTTTGATGGCGCTGTGGTATCGTCTGAGCGTTCGAGCGGAAACGCCACTCTACTGGCGCGCACGGCAGCTCCGCCAGCAGCTGGTCACCAGCTCAGCCGTGGGGACGCCTCAACAAGATGTCGGCGTACTAGATCTCAATTCTACCAATGTACTCTTGGGCGATTCTAGGTTGAATGAAGATCTGCAAGTCGGTGTGCGACTGTCGCTGTCAACATGGTTGGGCGGGGGCGAACAACTGGGCTTGATGTTTCGTTACTGGAACGCCGGTGAGCAGAATGACACGTTCGCATTCAATTCCAACCAGTTTCCAAACTTGGCGCGTCCCATTTTCGATACGACAAATGCCAACGCATTCCAAGATACGGCGCAGTTGATTGGCTTTCAAAGCGACATTAATACGGCACCAACTCTAACAGGCAACATCAGCGTCGACACGCAGTCGAGCGTCGATGGACTGGAAGTGACTTTGAAGCGTCTTCTTTATAAAGACCGTTTCACACGTATCGATTGGTTGTATGGGTATCAGCATGTTAGTATTGACGAGGGCTTGCAAATCTCCAGCTTTTCGGACGATGCAAGTGGAGTCACGATCGCAGTGTCCGACCGTTTTAATACACGCAATGACTTTAATGGTGTCTCCTATGGGATCACTAGCACACGGACCTTCGCCAGGTGGAAAATGGAGACCTTGATTCGGCTTGGAGCCGGCAACTTGCGGCGTCGTGTCAACATCTCGGGCAATACAACAATTACCTCTGGCGGTCTAACGAACCCAACTTCGCAAGGTCTTCTTGCGCGCGACACGAACAGCCACCCATTTGAAGACGACACGTTTATCGTCTTACCTGAAGTGGGAATTAACTTTGGCTATTGCTTGCGTCGCGGGATGGACTTTACGGTTGGGTACAATTACATGCATATCCCCAAAGTCGCGCAAGCGAGCCAGCAGATCAACGACGATTTGGCTGTCAATTTGTCCGATCCTTTGACCGGGCCGTCCAATCCGTCATTCCAATTCGACGAACGCACCTACTGGCTACATTCGTTGGGCTTGGGTCTGCAGTGGCGGTACTAGTCGCCCCCATCGTTGAGTTTCTCTGAGACTCAACTCATTGGAGCCGCTTAGTCGACAGGAAAGGGTCGGGAGTCTTTTCAGCAGCGGCCGCCATCGATTAGATGCAGTTAGCTTATGGGTTATGCGATTTAGGCTGAAAAGACTCCCGACCCTTTCAAACAAGCCTATACTTCGTGAACGGTTACGGACGCGTATGCAAGACTCCTTAGGTTGGGCTCCGATTAGCCAGTTGGTAGGTCTAGAAGTCCAGCCAGGCATCGCGGGCGAGGCGGAGGTCTTTCTGAACGTGGACCAGCGGATGCACAATCCGATGGGCTTTGTGCATGGAGGCGTCATCGCGTTGTTAGCAGACGCGGCCATGGGAATTGCCTTTGGTCGGACGCTTGACGATCAACACGGTTTTGCGACCGTGGAACTGAAGACAAGCTTTATCCGACCGGCCACCCAGACGCGGCTGCTCGCTCGGGCCAAGCTGATTCAGCGCGGTTTGCGAATTGGCTTTGTGGAATGTGTCGTAACCGATCAGCGTGGTAAGCTGATTGCCACCGCCAGTTGTACCTGCACGGTTAACAGTCTCGGCTCAGCCACACCCGGCCTTTCGTCTCCCAACCCGCATTCATCAAATTCTTGAAGCTAAGTGTAGAAGACGCGAACGACTTAAGGAAGGCTGCTTAGAATGAGACGCGCAAGCTTGATGTCGGGCTAAAATCTCTTAATCAGGAAATCTTTGAACAGTTCTGCGGGGTACTCCCTGATATCCCGCGCAGAAAGTTTGAAGGACTATTTAGAGAGTTTTGGGAGTGACCCCTTTTCGCGCTAGAAACGTCTCTTGGGCGGCGATCTGCAAACTGGTCGCACCGCTCGTCTGGCGACCATTAAACATATTGAGCGGTTTAGCGTGGCGACGGGAAAGGACTTGCACGTACTCTGCGCCAAAGAACAAGATGGTGACGCCCCAGTAGAACCAGAGCAACAGCGCGATGAAAGAGCCAATCACGCCGTAGGCGCTGGTATACCGCATTCCAATCAGAAACACACTGAGCACCTGTCGGCCTAGTTCCCAAATGATCGACACCAACAAGCCGCCGCGAATGGCATCGCTCCACTGTACCGGTCGCTTAGGCAGCCAACGATAAAGGACTCCAAAGGCCAGCGCGTTCATGATCATCGTGGCCGTCGCATCCACGAGCACAACAAAAATAGTACCGGGAACATGCAGATAGGTCATCCATTCGCGAACGGTGCCCAAAGCTACGTTGGCACACAAAATGGCAACCATCATCAATCCCACGCCCGCCAGCAGCAAGAACGCGGCCAGGCGCTGCGTCAGAACTCGTAGGATAGTTTGGCGAATGCCACGGCTAGGCGGCGTCGGAATCCGCCAGATTTTGTCAAACGCGCGTTCAAACTGATAGAACACGCCTATGGCCGCCAAGACCGCTGTCAATAATCCAAATGGCCCACCCACGATACTCTGATCACGAAGCTGTAACAGTATTTGTTGTACTTGGGTTTCCAGAGTCGGAGAGCAGTGTTGGGCTACGATGGACAGAATCTGCGTTTGCGCATCTTGCCCCAAACGCGTAAACCGCAGGACTAGCCCAAGTCCAGACGTGAGCAGTAGTAACATCGGAAACAGCGACAACGCCAAGTAATACGCCACAGAGGCTGCCATCGAACCGGCGTCGTCGGATTGCCATCGTCGAACTGCCAGCAGCAGCGATCCGCTGACTTCACGCGCATATCGATAGCCACCGCTCACCATCCAGGCTGCGGACAGTACATCAGGTCGTGGGGCTTCGGGTTTGGGTTCAGACACTGACTGCGTCAACGTTCTTGGCTCGCTGTGCTTCGATCATGAGTGGGCTGGGATTGTTCCAAATGGTTTGTTCAAATACTAGAGCAGCTAGGCAAGGCTCGCGCCGAGATTTGCTAGCTAGGCTCTGTTTCTAAACTAGTGTAGAACAATTGTCTCAATTGTTTTGGGCCACAAATGCATGCAACTAAAACGGTTGAGGACAACCGTTCCACACTTTAGAAACCTAGCATGATGGCTGCACGTTTCATCCAGCTTCTGACCTGAGGACGAAACGGTGAGCAAGCCTAGTGAGCAACTTTTTGAGAGGAATGACGTTTGGTTATCGTTCGCGCCGTTCAACTAGAAGATCTGGACGACCTCTGGAGGTTGATTGAGCAGGCCACGTACGGTTTGACGACGCTGCAAATCAGCAGAGAGCAATTGAGCGAGCGCGTCGAGCTGTCCAATTTTGCTTTCACTCGCAAGACGGAAAAACCGACCGGTGAACCCTATGTATTTGTGATGGAAGATGTTGCTGCGCGTGCGTTGGTAGGTTTATCCTGCATCTTCAGCAAGACGGGGGGTTATGAGCCGTTCTACAGTTATCGGCGGGTCGTCGAGTCGCATTACTGTGAAGTGCTAAACAAGACGCAGGAAGTCGAATCGCTGCATCTGGAAAAAATTCATGATGGGCCAACGGAGATTGGTAGTCTTTTCTTATTGCCAAAGTACCGAGGGCAGGGCAGGGGGCGGCTGCTCAGTTTATCGCGGTTTACATTTATGGCCGCGCATCCAAAACGGTTTGCCGACCATGTCATCGCAGAAATGCGCGGAGTGATGAGCGAAGATGGTGCATGTCCATTTTGGGAAGCGATCGGGCGACACTTCTTCGACATCGACTTTCCCCAAGCGGATACGCTTTCGACCATCAACAAACGCTTCATCGAAGACCTGATGCCACGCTACCCAATCTACACCAGCATGTTACCCGAATCAGCGCGAGTCATTCTGGGTGACGTTCACCCCAACACGCGTCCTGCGTTGGCTATGCTCGAAGCAGAGGGTTTTGCAAAGATCAATTTGATTGACATTTTCGACGGCGGACCGGTGGTGCAATGCGCCACTTCGCAGATTCACGCTGTCCAGCGTACGCGCCTTTGTCATGTCGCTCAGATTGCTGAACATCTATCAGGTGAGACGATGATACTTGCCTCCATCAAAGGCGGGTTTCGCGCGGCGATTGGTTCTATGGAACTTGCCGGCGAATCCCAAGTAACGATCGCTGCCGAAATAGCCAGCCAATTGCGACTCGAACCGGGTGATCCCTTGTTAGTGACGGCCCTGTATCCGCCGCGGTAGTGGACGGGAGTCAGCAGCGTTTTCCGCGGAGTCGCCGCTCGCAGCCTGGGCAGGCTCAGTCTTTGTACTCGCCGTTGGCCTGGATGAGAATCTTCTCGCACTTGCCGGACTTTTTCACGGCCTCGGTCGTCAGTCGAGAAAAGAGATTGCCGCTAATGACAACGCCCTTACAGTCTTCGAGTAAGATCCCGGCTGCTTCGTTGGGATTCTCTTCTTGTTGAGTAGCCTTGTTTTCGCGTTTCTGCAACGGCTTTCCCTCGTCGTCCAAGCCGATCAGCGAGTCACTAAAGTTATTGCCAGATATGGTTATGCTTCCCGATCCACTGCGCACTGCGATGCTGGTCTTCTTGACGATCGTGAAGGTGTTGGCGGAAACCGCGCAACCATGTGCATCACGTAGATCAATACCACCAGAGAATTCGTGGGCGATCACATTTGCAGACATCGTCGTTCCGTAACAGTCACGGTCGAGGACAATGGCCCAGCCTTGACATTCTTCGATCATGTTACTGGCGACCACCGAACCATATGTGTTTTCGATGACGACGCCGTGGCCCAAGTGATCGTCTAGGTTATTGCCGCTCATTGCCAGATTGAATGAGTCGATACACTTGAGCCCATCCTGGTTTTCTTCGAATTGGTTGGCTGAGACAATAATGTCATGGCAAGCTTCGATGAATAAGCCACACTGTTTGTTGTAGGTGAATAAATTGTTGTTGATTCGCGGGTCTTCGTAACAGTAGTACAAACGCAGTCCATCGCCTCCGTTGTAGCTGCTCGAAACGCCATTAACGCTGATTTCTTCGATGTACCGCGCTTCGATGCCAGCACCACTTTTTTCGTTACCCGTCACCCGCAGATCCGCAACGGTCACGCGCCACAATCGCTCTTGGCTTGGCACCGGTTTGTTCTCAAACTTGGGGTGTTCGATCAAAATTGCAGGTTTGCCTGTCGTATTCTTGTTCACGATATTCGAGACCGTCCCCATGCCTACGATGCGTGTGTCTCCAGTCTTGATCCGCAACGGTTCAGTGATCTCATGATTGCCTGGCGGGATCAACAGTACACCTCCGGTAGCCGGGATGGCATCGGCGGCCTGTTGCAGCGACTCGAATTTGCCAGCATCGACAATTGGCTCGGTTGCGCAACAAGCGCTAACGAGGGCCAGGATGCAAGGTAGAGGGAGGATGAGTGGGCGGGCAGGCATCGTAGTGGTTCCAGTGTATGGCGAGAATTGGTGGGATTTTGCCAGTCAGGGCTGCCAGTATAGCAGATCCTGTTTTCCGTCGCCTTTCTCGCTGATCGCCAGCTTCCATATGACGAGTTTCCTTCCCGCGTCTGACCTGCCAGGGTCATGGATACTGTGCGCGGAGGGTAATATTCTTAGCAATGAGCGAGAAGAGTCGCTTTTGAAGGGCGAACGCACACGGAGTGTGCCTGCTACTTTGGGGAGAGCGAGTGCGGACCTCGCCGTCGGTGGGGAAGCGAGTTACAATGCTGGATGGACAGTCGATCGCTCGTTAACTATTCACCATTGCAAGGCTTCGTATGTACTTCCGCATGGCAAAACGGCTACTCATGGAAACCGACAAACGGCTGCTGTGGAAGCTCATGTATCAAGCTGGCTGGAAGGGTTATCGCAGCGTGCGTAAGCATAAGAGCCGCATGAAACGTGGCGAGTTTTTTCCGCCATTCTTGTATATGTCGATCATCAACAGTTGCAATTTGCGCTGCCAAGGTTGTTGGGTCGATGTGTCGGCCAAACAAGTCAAGATTGATCTGCCTGCGCTCAATCGTACCGTGGATCAAGCCAAAGCGATGGGCAATGCATTCTTTGGAATCTTGGGCGGTGAGCCGTTCATGCACAAAGAATTGTTGGATTTTCTCGAAGGCCAGCCTGACGTCTACTTCCAGGTTTTTACCAATGGGCAGTTCATCACCGATGAAGTGGCAAAGCGCTTGCGCAAGATGGGCAACGTGACACCACTAATCAGTGTCGAAGGGACGGAGATAGTTAGCGACCAGCGGCGTGGTCGGCACGGTGTTCAGTCAGACGATGGAGGGCATACAGAACTGCTTGAATAACAAAGTCTTGACTGGCGTGTGTACGAGTATTTGCAAGACGAACATCGATGACTTGTTGGCCGATCAGTGGATCGACCGCTTGATTGACATGGGGGTCATGTACTGCTGGTTCCACGTTTATCGCCCTATGGGCCCCGAGCCGAATCCAGAATTGGCACTTGAGCCCGATCAACTGCGCCGCGTCAGGCAATTTGTGGTCGATACTCGAGCAACCAAACCGATTGTTGTGATCGATGCTTATCATGACGGTGAGGGCCGTGCGCTGTGTCCTGCAGCCACCGGTTTTACGCATCATGTGGGCCCGGCTGGCGACATTGAACCCTGTCCGATCATTCAGTTGGCCACCGAGAGTATCCATGACGACCGCCCCTTGAAAGAGACGTTTAACAACAGTGAATTCTTGCGGGACTTTCGCGAACTGGCAGCCGAGCATACGCGTGGCTGTGTGGTGCTGGAACGCCCCGACCTGTTAATCGACTTGGCCAAGAAGCACAATGCACGTGATACTACTCAACGCAAACGTTCAATCGCCGAACTAGAAGCGACGATTCCCCGCCGTTCACAATACGTGCCAGGCGGCGAAATTCCCGAGCGCAGTTGGGCAGTCCGCTTGGCGAAATGGCTCGCCTTCAACGATTTTGGCGTGTACCAAAAGCATTTCAATGCTGAAAAATGGATTGATCCTGAAGTGAACCGTTGTGATGCTCGCCCCACGGGACTTGCCGATGGACAAGTCCAATTGCCCGTCCTGGCCAGCCGCGATGAATGAATCGCACCACATCGTTCAACAGCTTCGATTACTGCGACTGGGTCTGACAGAAATCCTTAATTCTGTGCAAGACGCGCGGTTTGTGTATTTGCCAGTCGCGATAGCTGAGCGGCAGGACATGCAGGCCGGCGCGGTGGATCATACGATAGCGTTCTAGCGAATAAGCCTGCGACATTTGACCTGGATAGCCAATTAAGTCGAGCGCTAACGTTCGGCCCCACGATTCGACGATCACGTCCATCGGCTCACTGGCGATGCGGAAATCTTCCCAAGTTGTTAAGCCATCATGTTGCAACTCGCAGACCACCTCGCGACGAAAAGCGTCGATCAAATTACTCGACGTATGTTTTCCGCCCACCGGATGCGCGACGCAGTGCATGAGTTCGTACAGCAACGATTGCTTATCGAGTTGCTCATAGTTGAAAGACGTATACAGGAGTTGGAGGTGTCGAGCACGCGTAACAGCGACATTGAGTAGTTGCGGCGTGTTGAGAAATCGGACGGTCGCCGCATGCGCTGCGTCGTCGATGGCGAGTGAAATATACATCACATCGCGTTCTTCGCCTTGAAATGTATGCGCTGTGCCAACCAACAACTGATGCTGACGCATCTGCTCGTAACTCAGCACGCGATCGAGGGCTTTGGCTAAATAATCGACTTGATCGCGAAAGGGTGACAGGACGCCAATCGACTGCGTATCCTGCGGAGTGCCCTCATTGGCTGTGATACGTGCAACTAAATCCGCTACCAACCCATCTGCTTCCATAGGGTTGGTGCCATTGGATTCGCGTGTACCATTGCAGGGGCGCGCGTGCACACAGCGCAGCTGAGCCGTGTAAGGTTGCTCGCGCATTATCGACAACGCATTCGAATAGAATTGGTCGTTGCTAAACCGGATGATGTCCGGCAAGCTGCGAAAGTGTTCATTCAGAAAACTGACGCGGCCCTGGTCGATGATGGAGTCACTGACAACATCCAAAATGGATTTATCTCGAAAGTGAAACAGTTCTTGTTGCCTAACGGTTAGTTCACACTCCTGGGCTAGTGCTCTTTGTCTTGTTTCGGGAAGAAACGAAATGTGACGCAGTTGTTTGGGATCTCCGACAACGACAGCTCGTTTTCCGCGCTGAAGTAGCGGGAGGCAACTGGCAATGTCGCATTGAGTGGCTTCGTCAAGTATCACGACATCGAAAAGTCCCCGTTGGAACGGCAAGACATTCGATAAATCAGTCAGTTTGCACAGCCATACTGGGAATGCGTGCAGCAGATCAGCAAAATCAATTTCACCGAAAAGACTTTGTTGTTTGCTGTCGCTGCGGGCCCGCAATGCTGTTAGGAACTTGGTCAAGTCCTCACGCCTTCGACGCAACATTCGCGCAACGCGCTCGCTGAGCAGTGTTTGCAGATACTCTTTGACTAAGGCAGATCTTTGGTCGAGCTGTGTCTGGTAGTTTTGGAATTCCTGCCACAAGTCGGCGTCTCCGAGACACCAGTTGCGGTACTTTTTCGCAACGACATCCGTCCACCGTCCAAAAAAACCAGCGCTCGCCTGAGTTTCCAGGGCGCCCCAAGCGATTTCATGTTTGATCAACTCTTGAATCTGGTTTTCTCGACTAGCGAGCAAATGATCAAGCCGATGCAACTGCCGTCGCTGCTCGCGCGAGTTGCTGGCTGTATGTGTTTTCGATGCAGCGTCGGTGACACCCGAGAGTAGGTCTTCAAGCTTCGTTTTAAGCTCTCGCAGATGCGATTTTCGACCTGCTCGCACAATGGCGTTGGTGGGTCCAATCAAAGATTCCATCTTAGCGGCCACGACATCGACGGCTTGGTCCATGCGGGAAGCAATCAAAACTGTTTGATTGCGAGACAGATGATCCAAAGCGATCGATGCAATCGTGAAGGACTTGCCCGTGCCGGGCGGACCAATGATCTGCGTTAGCGGATGGGCCGCACTGGCTACCAAGGCCCGATGTTGCGCATCGCTTAGAACGCTCGGCGAAACCGGGCGTCGCTGGCGACCGGATTGACGACCGGATTGGTCTCGCTGCTCGTCCAGCAGGCATTGCAACGGACGCGATAGGTGTTTGAGCGTCGACAACTGCGAAAGCTCAAAGAGCACGCCACGCGTTTCTGGTGAATTAGGCAACAGAGCAACGGCGGCGGCAGGCAGACAGGTCAATCCGCGTTGCAGCTGCTCTGCTTCGATGTCCGCCGCGAAATAACCATGAATGGTCTTGGCCGGAACCAGTTTCGGAAACTCGGACAGTGGCGTAAAGTCGACGGCGGGCAAGACTTCCGCCAGTGCAGCCGCCAACGCGTGCAGTCGCTCGCGCGGCCAAGGCATCGCGGGTAGCTGATTCAGAGCGCGTTCCACTCGATCGGAGTCCACGCCCGTCGCCTCGGCAATTTGCGCGAGAGCCGGATAGTTAATGCGGATCTCGTCGACGTTGGGAACCAAGAAAAGCGATTCGTGGATCAATTCGAAGTCGGCGTTGAGGAACACCAGCGGAGCACAAAGGCGATCTGGCAGGCCACCATATGCCTTGCCGCAGCCGACAATGGGCAGAGCCGCATACACCAGGGACTTGTCCCGCCGGTACTTGTAGGTTTCCTTCCGTAATTCCTCCGCGTATTTCTGGGGCAGGGCAATCCGTGGCAGGGTTCCACTAATCACTACTTCGTCACCGTCCAGAAATCTCGTATGACGGATCTTTGCGTGCAACAAGCTAGTGATGCTGGCTTCGCGATTGTCCGCTTCGTAGCATCTTCGTTGATAGTCGACAACCTGCGTCGCTGTTCCCATAGATACTTTTTCTGTTGCGAAACTAGATCACTTGGCGGCCGAAACGGCTTGATTAAAGAAATGCTCAACCGCGCGACCGCTGATGGATTGTTTGGCGATCAACTCTTCGGCGATCCACGTGATAGCTTGGGCATGGGCAGCCTCAGCCAAATAGTATTCGGTCTTGTCGAGCATCCGTCGTCGTAGCCGTTCCAGTTGTTTTTCGTTCTTGGCACGAGTTTCCAATAGACGTCGCACATGGAGTAGATCTTGAGTTGCGCCACGTTGGCAATACTGGCCGGTGAAATGAGATTCAGCGACCATCCCGGCCATAAGAATGAGCACTTCGTCTTCGAGTGGGTCATCGGAAGCCTTGCGACGACCCTTCTTCATTGCGCATGCGCCAAGTCGCACGCCGCCAGTTTGCAACTGTCCTGGCGTAACGGTGACCTTCTGAACGGAGCGACCGAGAGCAACCGCCATTACGGCATGACCAGCTTCATGATAAGCCGTAGCGCGCAATTGCAGGACCGCATTGCTGGGGGAAGCGTCTTCCAAGTTGACTCCTCGACAATAGTAGAGCTTTTTCGTTGTGAACCTCAGGCGCTAGCCGTGGGCTCCTATGGTAAATTTATTTTTAAGAGCCCACGGCTAGCGCCTGAGGTTCACTGAATCAGTCTGCTAGCGCCATTCCGCTCATTGATTTCTCGAACGAGGCTCAACTGTGTACGGGTAGACGTCGCTCGGTTTGCAGTCGGGGGTCCGCTACGCTGCGCGGATAGGTTGCTTGGGTTTCGGAATACTCGATCGACACGTCCAATTCTCGAATCATTCTATCGGTTTGACGTGCGAAGTGAAGATAACTGCCCATCAACTGATGCGCGAAGATGAACTTGGCGGGTCCCATCCACAGCGATTTCCAAGCATTTCGCAGGTAGTAGTAGCGAGTCTGGCGGTGGATAAGCAGCTTGGTGCTAAGGACAGCCCAGCCGCGCAGCATGCGTCGAAGTTCCCACAGATTCGGTCGATGCTTGGAGCGGAGTTCCAGACGACGCGTGGTATCCAATACGCGGTCCATAAATGCGCGCGGGTGGTAGACATCCTGAATAATGTTCTTCAGTTGACGATAGATATCGACGCGATCGCGAATGGTCACAAAGTTAAGGCCACCCATGGTTTGATCCATGCTCGTTTCCGATCGCAGCTCGTAGTCCTCGGAAGGATCATCAATCCATTGGTGATTGGAGTCAATGAGTCGCCGTTCGCGACCAAGTCGCTTGGTCAACTGAGTATTGGGCAAGGCGCTCAGTAGACCGATCATCGCCAACATGATCCCGCTCTCTTGAACGAATTCCGTGATCGTCTGCTCTGGGTTCTCCGGTTCGGAGTCGAAGCCGATAATGAATCCAGCTGTAATGGAGATGCCGTACGAGTAAATGCGCCGCACGCGGTCGATCAGTGGTTTGACCGTATTGATTCGCTTCTGAGTCTGCACCAATACTTGTTCGTCCGGAGTCTCGATTCCCAAGAACACATACTGGAATTGACACTCTCGCATGAGCTCGAGCAGTTCATCGTCATCGGCCAGGTTCACGCTGGCTTCGGTTGAGAAAAAGAATGGGTAGCGCTGCGCTTGGGACCACTCGGCCACCGCTTGCAAGAGTGGTTTGGTTTTCAAGCGATTACCGATGAAATTATCGTCAGCGATGTCGATCCAACCGCGATAACCAAGTTCTTCGAGACGCTGCAGCTCCTTGACAAACTGTGAGGGTTGTTTGACCCGTGGCTTGCGTCCGAACAATTCGATAACATCGCAGAATTCACAGTTGTAAGGGCAACCACGCGAGGATTGGAGACCCACGTAAAGATAGTCATCAAAGCGGATCAAATCAAAACGCGGAATGGGTGATTGGGAGATATCAGGGCTGTCGTTGGTAGCGAAAGTGCCGTAGGGCTGTCCATTGCGCCATGAGTCTAGCCAGATTGGGATGGACAATTCGCCTTCGCCTAGGACTAACGCATCGGAGTGGGCATAGATTTGTGGCTGGCTCGTCGGATCGGGCCCCCCCACGACGACATACTTGCCACGTTGCATGGCTTCCTCGATGATTTGCAGCACTCCCGCCTGTTGCGGCAACATGCCTCCAGTGCAAACCAAGTCAGCCGCATCCCACTGCTGTTCGGTGATCGGTCGAACGTTGAGGTCAACCAATTCGAATGTCCAGTGATTCGGCAAAATCGCTGCAACCGTTAGCAAACCCAGTGGTGGTGCAGTGGCTTTGGCACCGATGGCATTGGCCGCCTCGACGAAATTCCAATAATTCGAAGCTGCGAACTCAGGTTGAATCAGCAGGCAATGTAGAGCTTGGTCGGGTGCTGGCGGCATGGAGGAACTCTCTGGCGCGTCGGTGTACGTAATCAGGCCAGATCGTCTCCCAGAACGAAGGGTCTTTGACTCAGCCAACAAAATTGGTCAGACCCGACGTTTGACCGGCAAGGCGTCGAATTCAGACCAAGTTCCATCCTAGTTAAGTTTGACAAATGAGGATACCAGTTTGTCAAAACAGCCTAGAAATATAGACGACGAGGATGCGGGAACTACGGATCTTTGGACGCGATGCTATAATCGCTGGTAATTCCGCCCTCTGTATTCGAACTTGAAATAGACTGTGAATCGTACGCGCCACCAACAATTGCTTGACCAGGCATTAGCCGGCGACAACGAAGCATTTGGGCAGTTGCTCGAAGACTATCGCGCGTATTTGACCGTTCTGGCCAAGCGGTACTTGGACAATCGGCTGCGCGGGCGATTGGATGAGGCGGACGTCGTACAAATCACATTCATGGAAGCCCAGCGCGACCTGCAGTCATTCCGTGGACATCAGATTGAAGAATTGCTGGGTTGGCTGCGGCATATTCTGCGCAATAATGTATCGTCAGCTCATCAGCGGCATATCTACACGCAGAAGCGATCCGCCGGACGCGAGGTTTCGAATAGTCCCACCGATAGTCGACCGGCGTACACGGATCTGGCACCAGCCGAAACGACTTCACCCAGCCAACGCTTGATGCGCGACGAAGCGGCGGTCTTCTTGGCCAACTGCTTGGAAGATCTGCCCGAGTCTCAACGCAGCAACTGCGCCTGCGCTACGTCGAGGGATGCTCGCTAAAAGAAATCGCGGCGCGAATTGACAAGTCCGAGATGGCGGCGGCAGGACTACTGAAACGTGGCTTGCAAGCGCTTCGCAACCGAATGATTTCGGACAGCTCCAGTGGTGGTTTTGTCAGCTAGTTTGCGTTTTAATCCCTTGTGTCTTAATCCACAGAGGCCAAGCTCTTGTCAACTCAAATCCGTTGCCCGCAGTGTAACACGTCGCTAAAAATACCCGATTCCAAATTGGGAGTTGCTTTTCAGTGTCCTAAATGCCAAAAGACGCTGCGACTGAAGGCACCGATGCCAAAACCGGTTGCACCGTCACAGCCGGTAAGTCCATTGCTAGATCCATTGGCCGCGGAACCAACTAGTGGGGGCTTCCTCAACGAACCAGCACCAATCTACCACCCGCCCAATCGCTCAAACATGCGTACTCCAACGGCGACAGGAAAGGGTGCGTTGCAGCCATTCTTGTCTCGCTGGTGCATAGGCCTTGGAACATGCGTTGCGCTGCTGTTGGTATTGGCCATCGCTGGTTTGTTTTCGCAAGGTGTGGCATTCGGCTTCATTATCATTTGCTTCATCATCACCTTGGGATGTTTGATCGTCGGTCAAATCTGGATGGCCGTGGAACTCGGCAAAACGAATGTCGCTTTAGGGATTGCCGCTTTATTTGTCTCGATTGTCGGACTCGTATTTGCCATCAAAGGCAGAGGCAATGGTCAACGCGCGGCGGTCATCTATGTTAGTTCCCTGTTGCCTATCATCCTGGGTGCGATTTTTGCACCGATTTACCAATCAAAATTCACCAGCGAGGGACGCAATCGCGCAAGGACAGCGAAGCTCTCGAATGATCTACCAAAATTGACTGAAATGATAAGCAATACGGAGCGAGAGATTGATGATTCTGCCCCGCTTGCCACAGCCACGTTCAAGTACACGTTGATTGGCGGCAAGCAGATTACCGCTGCCCAGTGCGATGCAATCTTGTCTCCCTTCAAACATTACGTGAAGGGTTCATTTCAAATCGATTCCGAAAATCGCACGGCCAGTTTCGAATATCGAGGCACTGAGCGCTTAGCGTCGCAGTACAAGCTTTTGCTTTACAACCGCACCCAAGTCGGCTTCCATTAAGATTCTTACGCCAGAATATCGCGGATTACATTGCCAGAGACATCGGTCAGACGGAAATCACGGCCAGCGTAGCGATAGGTTAGCTTTTCGTGATCAAGCCCCAAACAATGTAGCATGGTGGCATGCAAGTCATGGACACTGGTGCGATTCTCCACGGCTGCAAAGCCCAATTCGTCAGTCGCCCCGTAAGTTGTACCACCACGAATGCCGCCTCCAGCTAACCAGACACTGAATCCCCAATGGTTATGATCGCGTCCCTGCTTGGGAGTTCCTTGAGCGCCAAGTTCTACCGTAGGGGTGCGACCAAATTCACCGCCCCACAAGACCAATGTTTCGTCGAGCATACCGCGTTGCTTCAAATCGGTCAGCAAGGCGGCGATGGGGCGATCCAATTGCGCAGCTAACTTGGCGTGATTGTCTTGGATGTTATCGTGGTGGTCCCAAGGTTGGCTGGCTCCATGCCAAAGCTGTACATAGCGCACGCCACGTTCGAGAAGTCGTCGAGCGATCAACGTCTGTCGTCCGTGTACGCCATCGCCGTACATGTCGTGCATATACTGAGGTTCATCGGTCAGATCAAATGCTTCTTGCGCATCACCTTGCATACGGAAAGCAAGTTCATAGGATTGAATACGCGCATCAAGACGCTGATCCAATCGTTCGGCGCGGTGTCGCGCGTTGAGTCGCTGTAGCAGCTGTAATTGCTGACGTTGATCGGCGATAGAAACCTGGGGGTGGTCGATATTCTCGATCAATTTTTCGATCGTTTGGTGTTGCGAATCGATGTAGGTGCCCTGCAATGCCCCAGGCAGAAACGCGGACTGCCAGTTCTCGTTATCCTTAATCGGTAATCCTCCCGGACACATCGCGATGAAGCCTGGCAGATTCTGATTCTCCGTGCCCAAGCCATACAGCAGCCACGAACCCATACTAGGACGGGTTTGTACTGAATCACCGCAGTTCATCAACATCAGGGACGGTTCATGGTTCGGGACCTGCGCATACATCGACCGAACTACGGCGATATCGTCCACATGTTCCGCTGTACGAGCAAATAACTCGCTAACCTCAATTCCTGATTGCCCATAGCGTTTGAATTTAAACGGCGATGGAAAAGCTGCGCCCGTTTTCCGTTCCGTAAGTAGCGTATTGTCGACTGTCTTACCTGCGTAGCGCTGGAGCGCGGGTTTCGGATCAAACGTGTCGACGTGCGAGGGACCGCCATTGAGAAAGAAGTGGATAACGCGTTTTGCCTTGGCTGGAAAGTGTGGAGGCCGCGGAGCGAGTGGATTTGCCACCGCTTCTGCACAGGCGGGCGGCAGCCCATCCGAGAATAACCCAGCCAACGCCAGGGAACCCAAGCCAAGCCCTGTGCGCCGTAACACATCGCGGCGGAACATCGAATCATCATGTGCAGAGTTAAGCATTGAATTATCAGATTTCAAAAATTGACTTGGCACCACCCGCTTGGCACCACCCGCTTGGCACCACCGACCAAGTATTCAGCAAAATTTTAGACACTTCTCGCTAAACGCCACCACGTAGGTCAGCCTCTCCGAGGCTGACAACCGCGAATCAATGGTACTTCCGAGTCTCGGAGAGACTCGACTACATGAGTTGCAGAAGTCCTCACAACTTCATAAGGCTAAGCGATTTATCTTACCACGGAATGACCGCCGAACAACCAAATGAATACAAAGCTAAACAGCTAGTCGACGAACAAAAGTTCGTTAGAACACAGCAGTACTTGTGCGAGCTGTTCCCAGGTGTCGAGCTGTAGCGTCTGATCTGTAGTGAAGTCGTCATGCGAATCCCATTGAATCGCGATGTCTTGGATGGAGTTGTGCTCAGCAATTTTGACCTGCCAAAGGTATTGGTCGCTATTGAGTACGTTGTTGATATCGACAATGAAGTCCAATGTTTCGCCTTGCTTCAAATCAATCGGTCCAATGTTCAAGTCGGCTTGATCGTGATGGACATTGATCGATCCTAGTTGGTTGTCTCCGCCTTGGAAAATGAAGCAACGTATGCCATCGCCAACTTGGGGTTCGTGGTTGACGTGTGAAGTGATCGTCACGGTGATGTCTCTTGGAGCCGTCCATCGGCGGATGGCCGCGTGCGCGCGATCGTTGCCCGGGTGACCACCGGCGGCGGTAAGCTGTACCCAACCCAATGCTGCATCGGGCCAAGCTGCACTGCCTTGCCACGCTGTGCCAGTAAAATAAGGCAAGGGCGTAAAGCTGGCGACCTGTTGCGACGCTTCGTCGACGGAACCGTAGCCGTAAGACCAAGCCTTTGCGCTTGGCTCCTCGCTGCTGGCTGCACTGTTTGACGTGTGGGCAAGAGTGGAACTAGGATGAGCGTTGATCAAGGCGAGTGCGTCGGCAATCTCTGCAGTGGTGGCTTCGCGCTGATAGGCTTGCCGAAACATGGCCTGTACCTGGGCCTTGGGCGAACCGGCGTCACGCGTGGCTGCAGCCAGTGTCCGGGCCTGCTCCAAGACAAACGGATGATTCAGAAAAAACAGCGCTTGCTGAGGCACGGTCGTCTCGTTACGCTGCGGAATATGCAGGTCTGGATTGGCGAAATCAAAGGCACGCATGGTCGCTGGGAAGTACTGTCGGTCAACTAGGCCGTATAGGGTACGACGTGGCATGAATGGTTCGTTGAACAGGCTCGCAGGCCGACCGCCAAACTTCAAATCGAGAGTACCCGTCACTTGCAATAGAGTGTCACGCAGCTCTTCAAAAGTCAGACGATGGGGCGGCATGCGCCACAGCAAGCGATTGTCTGGATCGACGGCTAAGCAGCGGGCGAGCAGCGCTTCGTCTTCGGGTGGCGCAGAGCTCTGTTGATATGTCTCGGAGAGCAAGATTCGTCGGTGCAGTTTCTTAATACTCCAGCCATCTTCGATAAAACGCGATGTCAGCCAATCAAGTAACTCCGGATGTGAAGGCGCACTGGCGCGAACGCCAAAATCACTCGGCGTACTAACTAGCCCCGTTCCAAAGTGATGTGCCCAGACGCGGTTGACCAGCACCCGCGCCGTCAGCGGATTGCTGGGATCGACGATGGCTTGAGCCAATTCCAAACGGCCGCTCCCGGTTTGAAACGGCTCGCGCTCGGAACCGCTGAGCAGTTCCAGGAAGCGCCGCGGCACATCATCGCCAAGTTTCAAAGGATCGCCACGACGAAAGATGCGTGGTTCCGACGGCGTAGCCTGATCGACGAGGGCCACGGCAACCTTCACAGGTGCCGATGCATTCACCAGCCAACGATCCACTTCGCCTTGAAGCTTCCATAACTCATTGAGCGTTCCTGAATCAAAGTAGAATTCGCAGTGGGACACAGGACCGGCTGGAACACGGCAGGGACTGTCTTCGGCGTGAAGCACCGCACGCAACTCCGCGTCAATCGCTTCCTCTAATACTGCCGCGTATCGATCGCAAACGTCACGCATCGAGACGGGAGCTGCAGTGAATGCCTCGACCAGTTGTGGCTGAAGCGCCGCGCCAGCTCGTTGGAGCGTAGGCAGCACGCTGGCTGCCTCGTCAGCAAATGTCTCTGAAGGCAATTGATAATAGGCGTGCCATAAAGCAAAAATCGGCTCACCACTCAATTGGGCGTCGCGCAAGTACCGTTCCCATTGCCGCACAAAAGCAGGCAGCAGGTCAGTCTTCTCGAAAACCTGATCAAACCCATCGGCGGGGAATTTATGCAACTCCGTTTGTGCGAACAGGTAATCACTCAATCGCTCACGACACCGATCATAGGCTGCTTGGGATGCCGCCGTTAACTTCTCTTCGAGAGCCCTTTGGCGTTTCTCAAGTTCGGCACGAAAAGCATCGTCGGCTTCCGTTGCATCCAAGATGACTTGACTCTCAACGCAACTATCGAACACTCCGTAAAGAGAATAGTAGTCGTCCGTGGGGATCGGATCGTACTTATGATCGTGACAACGCGCGCACCCGACCGTCAGGCCCATTGTACCGCGAGTGACGACGTCGATGCGATCGTCAATGATATCGCGACGGACTCCTAAGAATCTGCGTCCGAGAGTCATAAACCCCATCGCAGCCAAGTCGCCTGGCTGCCGATCTGCAATTTGGTCAGCGGCAATTTGCAGCAAGAGAAAACGATCGTATGGCATGTCTGCGTTGAGCGCCTGTACAACCCAATCGCGGTAGGTCCAGGCTTGAGTCCAAAATCGCTCTTCGCGCGCATACACGTAGCCCTTGGTATCCGAGTACCGAGCGACGTCCAGCCAGTGCCGCGCCCACTTTTCACCATAGTGTGGACTCTTCAGTAGTGCATCGACCAGCCGTTCGAACGCCTGCGGCAGCTCATCGTTAACAAACTGTTGGACGGCCCTCTCCGAAGGTGGTAAACCGGTAAGGGCATACGTCGCGCGTCGAATGAGCGTGCGGCGGTCCGCAAGTGGCGCAGGGACAAGCTCATGCTGCCGCAAGCGGTCGCGCACAAAAGCGTCAACGGCGTTCTGCCCCGGGGAGGGCTCTGCAGACGCAGGTACGGCGGGATCAACCACTGGTTGAAAGGCCCAGTGACTGCGTCTGTCTTTCATGGCTGGCGGAGAGGGCGTGTCCTTGGCTGGCCAATAAGCTCCGCTACGAACCCATTGTTCTAGCAGTTGCATCGCGGGTTCAGTCAAGGGCTTGTTCGGTGGCATCTCCAATCCGTCTTGACGGCGAACGGCTTGGATGATGCGACTTTGCGCCGTTGCGCCGGGCACCAATGCTGGCCCCGAGTCGCCACCAGTCAGCATACCAGCCAGCGAGTCGACGCGCAGCCCCGCCTCTTGCTTCTTCTCACCATGACAGCTCACACAGTGCTCAATCAATAGCGGACGAATATTCGATTCGAAGAACGTATCGTCTGGTGGTTCCGCACCCGTTGGGCGCCAGGCCCAGAAGGCAATCAACAGCACAAGTAACGCATGCAGCAGATGCTTCCCAACACGGTGCGTGCCAACGAATTTAACAAGCATGTCAAAGATAGTGCCAATGGGCGTAATAGCAGTTGGAGGTCGCATGGTGTGTTCATGTGGGGGAAGACCATGGGGGAGGGCAGGGGACATATATTATAACAGCGGTAACCGTTCACGATGTATCGGTTTGTGTGACAGAGTCGGGAGTCTTTTCAGCCTAAATCGCTTTACCAACCAGCAACCACATTTTCCTACCAGCGGATCTCATCAGTGGCGAGCGCAAAATCGTTTAACGACAAGCCGCAGGCGACTGCGCGCTGCTGAAGAGACTCCCGACCCTTTCCTGTTTGCTGAAAGTAGAGGTGGTCGTTGGTAAGTGGCCCGCTTCATGCTATTATCAAGCGTTTTGATGCACTTGTTCTGCTGCCACCATGTCGCGTTCTATAGACAATCCACCGATCGATCTCGCGACGGTGATGAAGACAGATCGTCATCGGCTGCAGAAATCTTGGCAGCAACTGTCGCCCACCGCTGGAGCCGAGTCATCAGCGGTACGGCAATGGACGGAACGCGCCCTCGATTCGGCTAATCGTTGCCAGCGACGAGCGGACAGCGTCCCAAACCTAGATTACGATCCCGAATTGCCAATTACCGCACATCGTGAAGAGCTGATCGAACTGATTCGTACTCGACAAACGATCGTCGTGTGTGGTGAAACGGGCTCGGGCAAGAGTACGCAACTGCCGAAACTATGCCTGGAAGCTGGGCTGGGTCGAAGTGGATTGATAGGTCACACGCAGCCGCGGCGATTGGCGGCTCGAGCTGTCGCGAGTCGTGTAGCGGAAGAGTTGGGTGGGGCGCAGAACCTAGTTGGCTTCAAAATTCGATTTGCCGACTCAACACACCCCGAAACGCTTGTCAAACTGATGACCGACGGAGTTCTGTTGGCCGAAACGCAGAGCGACCGCTTCCTGGAGCAATATGATGCAATCATCATCGACGAAGCTCACGAGCGTTCGCTAAATATCGATTTCTTGTTGGGTTACCTGCGGCGCATCAGCGGGCAACGGCCTGACCTAAAGTTGATCATCACCTCGGCGACCATCGATCCACAGCGGTTTGCCGAGCACTTTGCTGATGAGCAAGGGCCTGCACCGATCATCGAAGTCTCGGGACGCACGTATCCCGTTGAACAACGCTACCGCGATGTCATCGATGATCCCACCGGTGATGGGTCAGATTCGGGGGCATTGGATGAACAGCGCATGTTGTCAGGGATCGCTGAAGCGGCTGACGAACTGATGGGCGAGGGACCAGGAGATATCCTGGTTTTCTTGCCGACCGAACGAGACATTCGGGAGACCGCTAAACATCTGCGGGGGCATTTCACGCGCACCAACAGCGACAGTGCGATTGAGATCTTACCCTTGTATGCGCGTCTGAGTCAGGCGGAACAGAACAAGATTTTTCAGTCCCATGCGCGGCGTCGAATCGTGTTGTCGACCAACGTGGCCGAGTCCTCGTTAACGGTGCCTGGTATTCATTACGTGATCGACACGGGACTGGTACGAATCAGTCGCTATGCTCCCAGGAGTAAAGTGAAACGCTTGCCGATCGAGGAGGTTTCGCAAGCGTCAGCCAATCAACGAAGTGGCCGCTGTGGTCGGCTGGGGCCAGGAGTCTGCATTCGCCTGTTCAGCGAAGACGACTACCAACGTCGCCCCAAGTTCACGACTCCTGAAATTCGACGAAGCGATCTGACGAGCGTCATGCTCCAAGGTCTCGTGCTGCGCTTAGGGCCGCTTGAGGAATTCCCACTGCTGGATCCACCAAGCACCGAAGCGGTTCGAGATGCACAGCGAACTTTGCTCGAGTTGGGGGCCATCGACAATCGCCGGACGTTGACGAAAGTTGGCCGACAACTAGGGCAACTTCCCTGTGAGCCGCGCGTGGGCAGGATGTTGCTCGAAGCGGCTGAGCGCAATTGCTTGGCCGAAGTATTAATCATCGCCGCTGGATTGGAATGTCAGGATGTCCGACAACGACCAGCCGGACAGCAACCCGCGGCCGATGCTGCACATGCTCCATTCCTGGACCCGCATAGTGACTTTCTGAGTTTACTGCGCTATGGGACTTCTTCGAACACTTACGTAGCGATCTCAGGCGCTCGCGATTACAGAAGGCGCTGTCACAAAAATTCTTATCGTTCCAGGGTTTTCGTGAATGGGCCGATACGGTCCGACAACTAAAGGACATACTGAACGAAGCGGGCATTCGAGTTGGCCAACGCAAGTATGCGCTCCCGCCAGTCCAAGCCGTCGATGAACCATCCACCCCGCCGCATCAACGTGTTAAGCAGCGACAGGAAGAAACCAAACAACCAGCCATCCCACGCCCCAAGGGTTACGCAGAAATCCATCAATCTCTGCTGACAGGGCTGCTCAGTGGTATCGCCCAACGTGGCGAGCGACACGAGTACAAGGGAGCTGGCGGAATTAGCTTGGCGCTGTGGCCAGGCTCTGGACTTTTTCGTCGCGCGCCCAAGTGGATCATGGCCGCCGAGATCGTGGAAACGAACAAGCGTTACGCGCGCATGGCAGCAGAAGTGGATGTAGAGTGGATTGAAACGGCCGGTGAAATGCTGTTCAAGCACACCTACAGCGACCCTCACTGGAGCAGCAAGGCGGCAGCGGCGATGGTCTATCGTCGCAGTACGCTCTACGGATTGACGATCGTCAGCGGTCGCCGCATGGCGCTAGCGCCAATCGATCCAACTACGGCGCGTTCGATGTTGATCGAACATGGATTAGTGGCTGGCGATTGGCGCTGCAACGAAGAATTCTATCGCCACAATCAAGAGTTAATCGCTGACATCAACGAACTCGCGCAACGCACACGTTCTCGCGAATACATCGTTGATCGCTTCCATTTGGCAAATTTCTATAACGCCAGGTTACCAGAGGAAGTTTATGATTTGAACACGTTGCGGGCCTGGTTAAGGAGGCATCGCGGCTCACCAAGTGCCAACGCACTCGAATTGCAACCGCATGACCTACTTCGCGAAAGCGAACACTTGCACTCCATCGAAGAATCTTTTCCCAATACTTTGACGGTGGGAGCGACTGAGTTACCACTAGCCTATCACTTTGAGCCAGGGCATGCGCAAGACGGTGTAACATTGACCGTGCCTCAAGCCGCGTTGCGACAGATCAGCGACGAAGCCCTGGGCTGGCTGGTTCCCGGAATGCTCGAAGAGAAGATTCTTGCCATTATCAAAGGCTTGCCCAAATCTCTTAGAACGAATTTTGTGCCCGCACCCGATGTAGCCAAGAAGTTGGCAGGTACGCTAGCTGGCGTGCCGCGCGACCAGCCATTTAGCGTCGCGCTGAGCCATGCCATGTCAAAGTATGCGGGAGAGCGAATGACGGCGGCCGATCTGCTGCTCGCGAATTTACCCGAACACATGCAATTTCTGGTGCAGGTCGTCGACGACGAAGGTCACGTGTTGGGAGCAGGCCGAAATGTACAGCAGTTGATCGCAGAGTTCGGGCCCGCTTCTGAATTAACGCGTAGCACCGGTGGTCAATCTGGCGACTCTGCGGACGGAGGCGTAACGTGGGCCAACCGCCCAGTCACAGCCAGTGATTTTGCTGGTCTCCCGCCTCCAGTTACACTACGACGCGGCGGTGTGCTGGTCGCCGCGTTTCCCGCCTTGGTGGACCTCGGCGACCATGTGGAACTGCAGTTGGCGGATTCCGAGCCTGAGGCACGAAAGCTGACCCGACGTGGTTTGACGCGGCTGTTTGCCATCAAGCATCATCGATCACTCCGCAGCCACGTCGCCCACTTGCCGGAATTCTCAAGCAGCAGTGTGCAACTTAATCATTTATTGCCAGGTCAAGAGCTGGCCAAACAACTGCAGGATCTCATTGTCCGTATCGCGCTGGTTGAATCGCAACCCGATATCGTGACAGGTGAAGATTTTGAAGCGCGAAATGCCAGGGCCACGGAGGCTATTTCGATCGCAGCGCAAGCGGTAGCTGCTTGGCTGCCCAAACTGGCGACGCAAGTGCATGCGCTGCGGCTGCGGCTCGAGCAGGCTCCCAACTCGTGGCAATCTGTCACTGAGGATATTCAGCGGCAAGTCGATCGTTTGCTTGGCAAGGACTTTCTGGCCTCAACCGATTGGGACTGGCTATCGGAGTTGCCTCGCTATCTAGCTGCGGCTCAGCAACGAATGGAAAAGCTAAAGAATGGCGGCGTCGCTAAGGACGTGAAACTGTTCGAACCGATCGCGCAAGCTGAATCGAAATTGGAGCAACTTCGACAATCGTCGCGTATGGTAGAAAGCGAATTTGCTGCTCAGACAGTACTAGTTCGATGGATGCTCGAAGAGTTGCGCGTGTCGATATTTGCGCAACAATTGAGAACAAAACATAGCGTTTCTCCAAAGCGCATCGCCGAGATGTTAAAGGCATGCGAAGCATGATCAGCCGTCGCGATCAGCCGAGCGAATGGTAAACATGCATTTGTTCAGAGCCAAGGCCGGGAAGCCAATAACCAAGAATATGGAACCCCGATCCCTGGCTAATGGCATCCATGCTCGATTCAACAGCGTCTTCTGCTGGGCGAACTCGATTGCCAAACGCGCTGTCGCCGCGTTCGCGGCTTGTGATTACTCGCGATTCGTTTCCGCCGGTTGACACCGGCGGCTACAGGCTGACACCGCATTCGCGGTTGAGTACAGCGGACGGTTGACAGCGGACTGTCTCGCGGCTATCTGAACGCTAACGTATGCGTTTCTGTGGGAGTCTCGCCATGGCAGGTCGACGTGGGTTTTAAGAATTCAAAGATATTGGAGCCAAGCCCAGGGCGAGTGTTTACACTGTGGGTTATCTCGGCTTGTGTTGTTTTCTGTCGCATTGGGATATCAAGTGTCTGAACTAGACCTACCAGAGTTGGAGCGAGAGTTCCGCCATACGTGGACGGAATATAATCCCTCGCGATACGCCAATTTTTTGGATCGTGCCAGTGACGCGCACCGTCTGGAATTGTTGACACGGATGCTGAGTGCGGAACTCGAGTATTTCTATCAACCGCCTACGGTCGTTCTGAGGCCGCTCCCCGCCGGTAATCTTGAGACCCGCGATGCGCAAGGCGAAGACGATCAGCGGGTGCGCCCGTGCGTTCAGTTATTCGCCTTGCGATTTGCGGAATTATCTAAGAATCCCGAGTTTATTTTGCGACTGGTGGTGCTCGAGTATGCATTGCGATTGAGACACGACGCAATTCCCCCCAACGTCGATTCCTATCTTGACTTCTGCCCGTTCGATACCCAAGAGCGGTTGATCAGTCTGCTCGAGTTAACCGAATGTAAACTGAGCAAAGCAGCGGCGCAAATCGAGAACTTAGCACGAAAAGATGATTCAACTGTCAAAGAGTCTGACGCGTCGGCGTCCATCAAGCTGGAACCGCTGCCGTACAATTTAGGGTGCTTTCTGCTGATACGGTTAATAGGCCGTGGTGGAATGGGCTACGTCCACGCAGCGATCGATTTGCGCAGTGCGGCACAGGTGGCTGTTAAGGTCATGCGACGTGTGGATGCTTGGAGTATTTTTAGGTACGTCGAGGAGTTCAGTTGGTTGTCGGAATTGAACCATCCGCATTTAGTCAGATTGTACGACGCATTCAGTGACGGCGACGTGCGGTATTTTTCCATGGAGCTGGTTGAAGGCCGGACGATTCGTGAGTGGTTTCGTCGGCAGTCCAGCAAGCGGGAAGCGAAATGGACAAGGCTGCGATTGATTCTTTCGCAGTTGGCATCGGCAGTACATTTCTTGCACAATCGTGGCGTGGTGCATCGCGACATCAAATGTTCCAACGTCATGATTGCGTCTTCGCGGCGCGCGGTTCTCTTAGACTTAGGGTTAGCCGTACGGGCCAACGAAAACGAAGCGAGCTCTTCGCATGAAAGCGATAGGCTAGTGGGGACGTTGCAGTACATGGCACCTGAAGGACTCAGCGGGCAACCATTGGGGTATGCCAGCGACTGGTACAGCTTCGGAGTCATGCTATACGAAGTACTCACCGACGAGTATCCACCGATTCAGGTCGACTTGGAACCTACGACGCATGCGAAGAAGTACGTGGTTGACGAACTTCTGCTCCAGGCACGCTTGAATCACTGTCCACCAGACATTGCTCAATTGTGCGTTGAACTGCTGAACCCTGAGCCTGCGCGGCGGCCTGAGGGGGACGACATACTGCGCCGTTTGGGTGGCAGGACGGTTCAGAATTTTGAAGTTCGTAGTGCCGATCAACTGCTTGGTCGCGAGGACTGTTTGCAGAGGCTTTCCGCCAGCCTAAAGCGCCTCACCGCGTCGCCCCACAGCTCATCGTTGGTGGTAGTGCGCGGTGAACTGGGGAATGGCAAGTCAGCCTTGGTTCAGTGCTGGATGAACGAACTGCTAGACCAACACGTGTTCGTGTTTTCGGCACGGTGCTTCCGGCAAGACCATACGCCCCTGCGCTTGCTGAATCAATTAGTGCAAGTCCTGGTGCGATCACTATCGAATCAGTCTGAATCGCTCTGGAGAACACCTGTCGACGAGTTTGCACGCAAGATCGCGCGTACGTTTCCGCAGATTCAACAGTTGGTAAGTGCAAAGTCGAAACTACCGCTAAAGCCACCCGGGCGAGACTATTCGGAGGCCAACTTGCGGCGCGATGTCAGCCAACAAGCACTGGCTAGTCTGTTGCGAAGCATTAGTCAAAAACTTCCGATCATAATTGTCGTCGACGATGCGCAGTGGTCGGATAGTGAGAGCATGGGCATGCTCCTTCAAATGCTCTGCGAACCAACCTTCAATGGCATGCTGGTGTTGACGGAGACAAGTGACGGACCATCCCTTGTCGGGAACTACCACGCTCTTCAGAGTTTGGAACCGACTGGCGCCTCACTGGACGTGATTGAGCTAGCACCACTCACCGACGAAGTATGTGGCCAGTTGCTGAGGAAATGGTCGACTGAATCAGGTCAACAGCTTGAAGCCTCGGTCCAGCGTGTCCTGGCTCACCGGTCCGGTGGCAATCCATTTCTTCTGCAAGAGCTGTTTCGAGCGTACCTGGACATGGTACTTCGCGGTGAATTACCCGATCAACGTTGGTTAGCCAGCGATCCACAAGAGAACACGTTGCAGCGATTTATTCGATTGCCCATTCAAGCGGAGAATCCAAGCAACGCCGAGATCGTATTGCAGTATTTGGCTGTCGCCGATCAGCCACTTGGTTTTCACCAGTTGCAAATGGTTTCGCGGATTGTACCGCATGAACTGCAGCATACGCTGAGCTATCTGACTAGCGAAGGCTGGGTGCGCAGCAGCAACGTGCAGCTGGATACGGACGTGGAAATCTCCCATGAGAATTTTCGACAATTGGTGGTGGAGTCGATGCCAGCCGACAAATTGCAGCGCCGACACTACCGCATGGCACGCATACTCTCAGGTGAAACATCGCCCCCGTGGCCACGTATCGCGTATCACTATTGGACAGCTGAAATGTTCCGTGAGGCGGCAGCGTGTTACATGGAGGCTGCGCGTGTGGCCGCCAATTCGTCGGCTCTTGGCGACGCTCTGTTCTTTCTTGAACGAGCCATGCATCCTGCGGCTGATCGAAATTCACTCGAACAGTTGTCCGCTTACGAATTAAAGGCGACATGCTTGGCTGGAATAGGCAATTCAGCAGCTGCTGCAGATGCCTTCGAGGAGCTGCGGGCACAAACGACGGACTCGAAGCAAGCAGTCGTCCTCGACTGTCTTGCGGGTGAACAATGGGTGCGGGCAGGGCAACTCGGCATGGGTCTGCAGTTGCTGTCGCGTGCGTTAACGGAAATCGGAGTTGCCCCACGTAGTAAGTCATGGTTGTCCGCGTGGTTTCTGCGACTGTGGGCTTGGCAAGCAACCCAACGCGAGATTCCGGCTCGCGATTACGAAGTCGACACAGTCAAGCTGCCCGCCTTTTCACCGCTCGAGCAAAGCCTCAATCGCATCATCGCGCCGTTGACATTCCTTGACCATCATTTCGGAGCCGAATTGACATTTAAGTTAGACAAGCGCGCAGCCGATCATGGTTCGGATTTTGATCGCGCACTAACAGGAGCGAGATTGGCCGTTGTGCTTGGTTCTGGCAACCGCTACACCAAGATCCAGGCCGTCCAACGCTTGCGCGCCAGTGCTGGTCTGGCGGAAGAGTCAAGCGGCCGGAGCCACGAAGCCACCGTGGACTTCTGCCTGTTTGTGTGGTACGTCCAACGCGGATTTCGCAAACGAGCAACGCGTTTTGCCAATCGCGCACTGCGGCTGTTCGCCCAAGACCCAAAGAGTGCGCAGTGGGAAATCCAGTTCTTGAACTGGGGTTTGCTGAGTTGTTATTGGGAGGCTGGCCGCATCCGTGACGTGCAGAAACTGACCAAGCAACTGCGCGAAGGTGCCCACGAGCGATCGGATCTCATGTCGCTGTTTTGGATGAATGTTAGCGCATCAATCCTGTCTGACTTGGCCGAGGATCATCTCGAAAAGGCGAAAGAGCTGCTCAACGTCGCTCAACGCGCAGTCGAGAATCAGAGTTTTCAGCCGCCGCGTTTCTTTGTTTGGATGTCGGCAGTTCAAATTGCTACTTACAGCGGCGACTGGCAAGACGCGCAACGTCTGTTGAACGAACAATGGAAGCAGATGGAGCAGTCTCTGCTGCTCGGTCGCCACATGTTCCTGTGGATCGCACTCACGACCCGCTTGTGCGTGGATTTGGTGAGCCATCGCAAGGATTCGAGAAATCGCCGTTGGCTGCGCGATGCTCAACGCACCGTTCGACGCATTACAGCACTGCCGGAAAAGGTTTTTTCAAACTATGGAAAAGCTGCTGGCTTAGTCGTCAATGCCGCCGATGGACATGTCGCTAGCCAAGAGGACTGGACAACCAGCATTCTCCAAATGCGAGCCATGGGTTATGATTTGTTTGCCACCGCATTGCAGTGGCATCAGGCCCGGCACGCGCCCTCCTCAGATTCAAAACAACGGCAAATCCTGGTGGAACAAGAGTTGATCGCGGCAGGAGTAGTCAACCCGCTGCGGTTGCTAAATGTAGTACTCCCAGGGTGATCCAACCATTCCTCGACTCGATTAGGCGTCTATGCCACGCTTCGAACATATTCGGCACAAGCCACCTGTCGTACTGGTTCAACCGCGAGAGTTAATACTAGTATCTAGCCCACTCCGCAGCAACGTTAACCTTAGCCGCATGGTCCGACTGGCTGGTTGTGCGGGCGTTCGACGAGTGATCCATTGTGGCAACGGAAAAGTGGATCGAGAAATTGCTCGCGACGCCGCCGATGTAGTAGAACTAGACACCCCACGCAGTTTACCACCGGTTTTGGACAAGCTGCGCAGCCAAGGCTACACGTGCGTGGGACTTGAACAGGCGAGTGGTTCTAGCCTGTTGTATGACTATCGCTTTGACTATAAGACCGCTTTAGTTATCGGTTCTGAACGCGAAGGCCTTTCTCAAGAAGTACTTGATCGACTAGACGCCGTCGTCGAAATCCCCGTTTACGGCCAGCCAGCCAGTTTCAACGTGGTGACGGCAACTACGATGGCCGTTTATGAGTATTGCCGTCAGTTTCATCCCGTGGGATAAGCAGCTTTGCCAACGGCACCATCTCGCGCTCATTTCTCGTCGATCAACTGAACGATCAAATCATGGATGGTCTTATCACCTGTGGCACCTTGCCAGTTCAGTTCACCCTGCCACCAGTGCCGCAGATAGCCGTCTTTGTCGATCACGTAAACGGTGGGCCACATGGTATTGGCCCAGGCCGCCCAATTCTCGGAATCCAAATCAATTAAGACTGGATACTCCATCCCCTTTTGCTCCGCCGCTGCGCGAACTTGAGCTGCATCACGCTCGGCGGTTGTTTCCGGTGTCTGAATACCAATCACGACAACTTCGTCGGGAAATTCTTGATGCCACTTCTGATAGTGTCCAAAATTCGCGTGGCAATTATGACATTGAAACGCATAGTAATGCACGACCACAACTTTGCCGCGCAGCTCCTTTAGCGACAGTGGTTTGGAGTTGATCCAGTTATCAACGGCGATGAACTCGGGCGCTTTCGGGTATATCCGAGAGAGCCCACTTGTGTCGAAGGTCTCACCAACCAGCTTGACCAACTGCTGCAGTTGCGCAGGCTTAACGACCGTCTTCAAGGCCTCGGATTCAGCCCCCATGGCATCTGCGACTCGTTTCTTGAGCGGCTCAGTGACTTTGTTTTGCATCGTCGCCTTCTGCAGCTCAGCTGACGCAGCCTCTACTTTTTGGGCCAAGCTGACGAGCTGTTTGTGCTGACTCGCGTCGAGTCCGATCGTTTGGGCAACGTCTGGGCGAAGTAACATGCGTATACCCAGCGATTGGAGTTCAAGCTGATCGAGACGTGCCACGGATTGTGGATTCGTGTGCTGCTTGAACCAGCCGCGTACGCGAGCCTCTAATTTGGCAATGGTCTGAAACTGCTCATCCGCCGGGCGAATCCTGGCTCTGAACCACTCGCCATCAATCTCTTCGAACAGGGCCTCAAGTTGGGTGATTTGAGTTTCGCTAAGCCCTAGCTCTTGGTGAACTTCAGGTGCGTGAACGAGCCCCAACAGGTTCTGGCGGACCAGCCCACGCACATGCGAATCGTCCGCCGACTGTGCTGTTGCTCGAGAACTTGCCGTAATCGTACAAACCAGCACCGCAATCCAAGCTAAACTTCTCATAACGCTCTTCTTTACACGAAATTGTAAGAACTTCCAAATCAAGGCTGCCGACCGCGCGGATGATTCATAGCATCCACAGTTCGATTGTGGCGTTGTAGCCAAGATTTCTCTGTGTTTTAGTTCACGTTGCCCAATATTTCTTCAAGAGCAGCAGATTGGTACGAGTTTCGCTTACCACGTCATCATCCAAACATCGCCCGTGAAACTTTCAAACTCATGCATCCGTGGCTGCGACTCACCAAGTTCAGCCCTGCTTGAAGCCAAGACTAAGTTACGCACTATTCAAAGGAACTGAACATGCTCGTCCTGACCCGAAAACCTCAACAAAGCGTACGTATTGGTGAACATATTACATTGAGCATCGTCCGCGTGCGTGGCAATACAGTTCAATTGGGGATCGAAGCTCCCAAAGATGTGAATATTCTCCGCAGCGAGCTTGTCGAAAAACCCAAGAAAGAGCAGCCGGTTCAGCAACTGGACGAAGTAGACCCTGCGATAGAATCTAGCTCCCAAGCCCAAGGCGATGAACCAAAGAAGTCTACCGATGGCGAGAATGTCCAACGAAGCAATTTTGCGTTGCAAATCCGCAGTTTCTTACCTAACGGTGAACGTGATATGTGTCGTCCAGATCATGAGTTGAAAGGTCGGGGCATGCCTGAAGATATCCTGCTGGATACAGAGTATTTTGACAGCCCCTTGCAACAGTTTATTTTCGCGCCCTAGTGCTTCATCCACATCAAGACTGGGTAGTGGACGAGGCCACAAGTCCCGCGCGCCTTGGCTGCTGCATTAGGTAACGAAGTGCATGTTCTCATCGCGCAGCGTCCGCAAGTGCTTGCGATCAAGTAGCGTAAAGGGGGCCGCCAGCGGCTGCCAGTCCTCGCCGCGTTGTTCAATCAGCATTTCACTGACTGGACCTAAGCGGTTGGCGGCCAAGGCCAAGTAGGGAATGCGATTCGGCAGAATGTGCATCAACCGCGCTAGCGTGGCATCGACTGCCGTCATATTTGTTCCGACCAAGATCAAGCCCATAGACTTCTGAGTACCGAGAATCGGCCCATCACCCTCCATGCAGTCAATGCCATCGACGATGGACAGCGTACGACCTACCGAAGCATTGATATCAAATACAGTTTGTGGAATGCCATTGAAATGCAAGACGTTCTTGGGCCATCCATACTTTGCCCCTGGAATGACGCCATACATGTTCTTCAGTGCTCCGGTCATACCCATCCAGTGGTGTGTTTTCATTTTGGGTAGACTCACTACTAAATCAGATTCGATCACGGCGCGCGGAAAGTAAAACTGCTTTAGCTTGCAAGTCTTGCCGGCGTTCGCCACAGCTCGGATTTCTTGATAGTTCAAGTCTTCGAAGACGAGTTCTGAGTCGCGCAGTGCCTCCCAGACACCGGATTCGACAAGTGCTTGTTCGGTGTCGCGTACGTGTCCAGGTCCTTCTCCAACGGTTACGGCAGCCCCCCATTGCTGAAAGACCTCGGCGGCGGCCTGGATCACGGTCGGATGCGTTGTCATGTGGGGCGCTAGGCGGGAGGGTTCGACCAAGTTTGGCTTGAGTAACACGCGTTTGCCGCGCACACTCGCGGGATCAAAATCGCAAGCCAACAAACCGTCGCGAATCGTTGGCACTAATGCGCCACCATATTTTTGGTTCCGCGCGATAAACACCGATTGCTTCGAAGATTGCTGATGCCAGTAAGCCGCAGAGGCGGTGGCTGCGGCAATCGCCGAACCGCCAACGATAAACTTGCGGCGAGAGGTCATACTAGTTGTCCTGGTCGCTGGGGATTCCGTCATCGATTGTGTTTCTGCAGGTTCATGGGATTCGCTATAATTCTTTCATGCATGGCGAGGCATTCACGACTGGGGAGCATTTTCTATGTGCAACGGCCACTCCGGTAAATCGAGGATGGGTGACTGCCGCAGACGCAACGCCAGCAATAGCAAATTGGCGCGGTGTGGATGTTGACCAGTGACTTCCGACCGGGTAATCGCCGTCTTTAACAGTTGCAACCAAGGTGCAGAAAGCTCATCCAATTGTGCAGGGGGCACTTCCCATGTGTTGGACACCAAGGCATGAACGGCCCAGGCAGCGGATATTGCAGCTAGCGGATGTTGAATTTCGCTGGTTAGGTACCTAACGGTCATCGCCGCGCGGTCGAAGACAGGTCGGCTGCGATGCAAGGCAACCATGCATACAGCACTCGGTAATACGTGCGGCCTCAGAACCTGCCCAAGTACCGTCGTGTTGCCATAATTTGTGCCGCCACCCGGCAAAAATCGATCTCGTATCAACTCCGCCGCCTCAAGGGCTCGAGGATGGGTCGCGTAGCCGCAATGCCGCAAGGCTAACAAGGCAAACGCGGTGGGTTCCAACCAAGAATGAGTGCTCTGGACCCATGGCCAACCGACCAACTGCGTATTGTGTCCAACATTTTCCGATGGCTCGAGTTTTTCGCCGCCGAAACTAAGCAGGAAGTCGATTCCCCGCTGGCGAGCGTCGTCAAACATGGGGGCTAGCTCAGGCCAGGCCATACCTAGGCGTTGCCATGCCAAACATGCTAGCGAAGTCGTCCAGGTGGGACCTTCATCGTTGAGATACACGGCAACAGAACCGTTGGGATTCTGGGCGGCTAGCAAGCGACGTCCAGCAGCTTCGGCCGCTGCACGCTGCTCATATGCGACCGAAACCAGAGCGGAAAAAGCGACGGCTTCCGCGGCCAAGGGTTCGCCGGGTGCGTAACCAATTAAGGGTTGCGCAGAGAGTCGCTTGATTTGCAGCTGAATCCACTCAGCCGTTGTCGCATCCATGAAAATCACAGAATTTCAACCAGGAACGGAATGCAGGCCAATCGTTAATGTGTTGCTGCCTGTATTCGGATCCTACCCCAAACGCGTGTCTAAAAGCAAGACAAACCACGACTACTTCAGACTAAAGGCGCTCAACACCATGTCGGTAAAACCGCTGGTCAATTCGTTCTCGCCACCAGACCAAGCCCACATATTGCGAACAACATCGGTGACGAGCACGCCACTCATACACATCAGCAACAGGATGCCGAGCAGACTAAGGACCTGCAGCAGGTTGTAAGGGACTTCCGGGGCTCCCATGACAACGGCCGCACCGGTGGGTGCAGCTTCGTTAAACGTGTCGGCTTCGAGCGCACCGCCCGAATCGACATCGGCAAAGGCGTCGAATCCGTCGTCGGCTGGTAAAGCGACCGCGGCATCGCCAAATTCCGATGAATCCTCTAGTTCAATCACTTGCGAACCGCTGTCGTCATCGGTGTCAAACGATCCCGACGGTGACAACTGAAATTCTTCGTCCTGTTGGAAATCGACCGCAGATCCGCTGGCAACATCGCTGCCAACGTCCGATCCCTCGGTGGCTAAATCCAGACCGGAAATGCCACTCGCCGCCAAATCCAGTGGTTCATCTTCGAGAGAGATTCCGCTGTCCGAAGGGCTCATCAGATTGATTCCGCTGTCGCTTCCAAGCGCCAGGTCGCTACCACCTCCCAACACAAGATCCGAGTCGTCAGTCAATGCCAAGTCACTACCGCTCAGGTCCAGCGCGCCAGAATCGATCGACGGATCACTGTCGCCTTTGATCAAGTCACTTCCATCCAGACTCAAGTCCGAACCAAGCACCCCAGATGCGTCTGCTGAAGGAGCTAAGTCCAATTCGTCTGAACCGGATAATGGAATGTCGCTGCCAACGCCAGTGCCAGAGCCCAAGTTGATAGCGCTTCCCAATGCGTCTAGCTCGACATCGCTGCCGTGTGCCGACGAAGCTGCCGCCAGGATGTCCTCTCCGTCGTCTGACTTCAACGATAGCTCGTCGTCGTCGTCATCGCTGCTGGCCAATTGCAGGTCGTCATCATCGGCCAGCTTCAGCTCATCGTCCGCGATTGGCGACCGGTTCGCGACCAAACGAACATCACTCCCGCTCGAATCTGGCACGAGAGCGACATCGCTATCTGGGTCAGAGCCCTCGTCGGAGAGCTTGAGATCACTTCCAATCGTGCTGCCGTGACTACTGGCCGTGCCTAGATCCGAATCGGAAACCAGAATGGATGATCCAGCGGGGTCTTCATCGAGCACATCGCCCAGCATTTCAGACGCTACACGTTCGATTTCTTGCGGTTTGAATTTCCAGCTTCCGCCATCGCGATAGCCAAAAATCTCGCCGCGTCCCAGCATCTCGACCAACGATTCAGCACTAACCCCTAGCTTCTTGGCGGCTTCTTCTAGCGAAACGAAATTGGACATACTCGTTCGAACTCCTATTAGCCGATTGCTTCGGCAATGCGTCAATGCGTAGTCGCTATATGCAGTCCAATTGCTCTCAATGTCGCTCGTCCAGATGAGCAGTGTTGCGACAGAAAAGGGGTTGTAAATTAGTTGTGGTGACCGAAAAAGGCGCGGAAACCCTGTCTCGCCAGCTCATATTGTGTCATACAACCGCAAGCCAGCCAACAGAACCAGTCTCCGCAATCTACCTATCCTAACTACGGACAGGAGAAAAACGAAACCCTGGGATCCGAAAAAAGCCGTTTCTGACCACTTTCCTGCCCGGAATTTAATGGATTTGCAGCCACTCCAGCCCCTACCTTTAGGCCACAGGAGTTCCCAGTGGTTGTAGCGACCGCGAATTCCATCATTTCGACGGCGTGAAAAGACCAGCCTCGGATTTCAGGCCTTACTCAAAAAACCGAACTCTGGCAAGTCCGGCTACAAAGCCGGATATTGGAGCTGCACTTAGGGTTCCACTTGCCGCAGTTCGCTGGGCAGCGGACTGAGCCCGTTGAACTCTTCCATCCTCAGGTCCCACACGAGATTGCGGACACTGCGAAGCTGGATCTTGCCCTGAGCAGGCTCGACATGGTAGACCGCCATCGTGCGATCGCTGGTATTAATCAGCACCAATTGCTGAATTCCTGTCGGCAACATACTCGAAACGACTTGCAGCTCGTTGGAGTTGCCTAGCGTCTGAGCATCGGACGGTAGGGTGGTGGGTGGCTGGCTAAGTAGCTCCGATTGGCGACTACTGACTAGCCACACCGCGATGGCAGTGATGCAGACAAACGCAATCCGGGCCATCCAAAACTTCATGACTTGCTCCACACTCTACAATTCGCGGTTTCTGAACTAGATTGGCTCAAGGAATTCCATGGAGTCGTAGACGAGGTCGCGAGTCACCATTCTGCACGGAGTTGCGGCAGGTTGTGTAATTCGCAAGAGTCTTGATGACACTCCGCTACATCAGCCCCAAATTCCTAGTGCCAATGAAGCACATGGCTGTCTGTCAAAGGCACTGGCCCCAAGCAAACGGAGCCTAGTGTGAATGCGAGCTGGCGACAAGACCAATCAAGGAGCGGTTTTACTCGTCATTCGTCGACCTAATCCCAGTCGGATCTGCGGCAGCAACTCATCAATCTAAACGCTGGAGAAGAGCAAACTATCACATCGCAGGCAGTGCCAAAACAAATTAGTCCTCTTTCTGAACCGGACAGCAATTTGTCTGCCTTGCTTGCCATTCCTGGGTTACTTGGCGAGTCCCTGCAGCACGAGCCAGTCGGTGACGAGCGTTGGCCATTGATGAATACGACTGCCTTCGCGAGGTCGAATCCCGTAGCCATGTCCACCGGTTCGGTAGATGTGCAACTCTGCATCGACGCCGTGTTTCTTCATCTCAGTGTATAGCTGAATGCTACCCAGGGAATCCGCCGCCGTATCATCGTGCGTATGGATGATAATCGTCTTAGGCGTCTGCTCGGTGACTTGGATACCAGCCTTAAGCCGACCATCGTCGCCAAGCAATCGCCAGGGATAGGCCAAGATACAGAAGTTGGGTTGCCAAGCGAGTTCATCGATTTTGTCACCAACGGGGTACAACGACTCCTGAGCGGTAATTAAGTAGCTCGCGACTTGCCCACCAGCGGAAAAACCCAACACGCCAACTTTCTCGGGATCAATGTGCCACTGCTGGGCATTCGCGCGAACGATTCGCATTGCCCGTTGAGCATCTTGGGCGGAACGTTGCCAAACGTCCGCTTGTCGATTGTCGCCAGTGCGATAGCGTACAACAAAGACCGAGATGCCAAGCTGATTCAGGAACGGTGCCGCCTCGCTGCCTTCTAAATCTGGAACGACATAGGTGTATCCGCCGCCGGGCAAAACAATGACCGCAGCGCCACTTGGTTTCTCGGCGAGAAATACATCGAGCGTTGGTTGCGTGATCTTCTCGATGCGCGTAATGTCAGACTTTTGTCCGGCCGCATTCGCGCGAGGCGTCCCCACCTCCCGCGTCGTCTCGCCTGGTGCCATTCCGCTCCATAAGTCTAGCGACGTTATCTTCGGATCGGCGGCAAGCCCCGAAAGCATTGTCAACAACATCACCACGGCCACCGTCGTACACTTAGTCAACATGGATTACTTGCCTATCGTCAACATCGGGCTCGGAAACATTAAAACAACCGTGGGCGCAAGCACGTCTCTTACGCAAATTCTACAGCAGACCGTGGGCTGGGGCGCAAGCTGGGAATGATACCTTCAGCCAGAGCGAGCGTACCGAACAACACCGCACCAAAAAACAAATCTCCCGCCAACGACCATTGGTAGAACGGTAGCGCTTCAGCGTAACACGTAATCAGGCCTGTCCACGTGAGCGGGCAATAGAAAAACCAAAATCCCAAGTTGGTCAGTACAAAGAAGCTCACCGAACCCAACAATGCAGCTGGAATCAAGCGGCTGAGTTTTAATTGATCGCCAGCCCAACGGCCTAAACAAGCATTGAGCAACAAGCAGCCGTAAACGACAGGTAACAGGGTGTGCGCACCGAGGAACAAATCGCTGATCGCCATGGCACACAGAGGCAAAATCATGCCTAGCCAGCGATTGGAGAACGAAGCGCCACCGAAAAGTGCTAAGGCAGCCAGCGGCGAAAAATTGGGCGGGTGTGGCAGCAAACGCGCGGCCACCGCGACCACGATCATGGCTACCAAGAACATCGGTCGGACTTGGAAATGTTTCATGGGTATCTTCCTAAAAAAGTGATGCTTGTGTTGAGATCTCGTGTTTGCCTTAGGGCCCGCATGGATCCTCAGGCTCATGCTAAGTCATTCTTCGATTTCTTCAATGTTGTTGGCCGAGTCCGCTTCAGAACTGTGGAGCAGCTGGCTTGCTTTTTTCTTCACAGCGGCGGAAGCCCCCGCGTCCGCCAACTTAGCGATTAATTCGCGATGCGTCTGCACCAGCGATGGAAATTGTTCGGCAAACTCCAGGCCGCTCTGCTGCTGTCGCGCGTCGCTGGCGGATAGTTGACGCAGGGCAAGTTGAATCTGGGCCGGCGGCAATCCTTCGATGTTATCATTTTGAATCACGGTTGCTTGAGTCGCTTGCTCGCAGCCGACCGACATCATCAGCGTGCTGCCCAGCAGTACCGTGATGGCCCAGCTAGGTTTACTGATCATCGTAGCCAACGCCTTTGCCCGTGAACCATTTATCCATCTCGATGACATCCGTGGGGTCATAAATACCGATATCAGCAACTCGCTCGAGGATCCGAATATCTTCAATGGCCGCTGATGTCCAAGGCCCCATCGGATTACGATTCAGGCTCATCGCTTGCACATGCCCGTCCAGGAATACCACATTGGCCACGGGACCAGCATGGCGAAAGTGGATCGACGGATATTGGCCTGACGGAGCTTCGAGATAAAACGTCTCCGTCAACTTGCCCGCCGTCGCTCCGTAGTCTTGCACAACGGCTGCATCAGCAAAAGCGATGGCATGGCTGGTCGATGGAAAATCTCGAAGAGCCTTACAGATGGGGCCAGTCAATCGGTTGGGATCCGATTGCGACCAATCTGGATTCACTCCCGGACCGCAATACTTGTAGTTATAGGCATAACCCGCCGTCGCTCGATCGTACTTGGGTTCATATTTGGTAAAGTCAGGGCACTGCATGACGGCTTCGTTGCGTTCCATGAAGGGCATCAGAAATCCGTTATGCCGAGCAATCGGCGATTCGCTGGGCCCCAACGTGGCAGGATCCAAAATCTCACCGAACCAGTAGCGCTGTGGATAGCCGCCAATCATCCAATTGTAAGTGCTGACGGGCATCAGTTTGCGATGGGCATCGTGGTACATATGGAGTGCCAAACCGAGCTGCCGGATGTTACTCGAACACTGAACCCTACGCGCTGCCGCTCGTGCCGCTTGAACAGCGGGCAGGAGCAGAGACACCAGGACGCCGATGATGGCAATGACCACCAATAGTTCCACCAACGTAAAAGCACGACGCGCATGTACCAGATCGCAACGACGAAACATAGTTAGATTCCTCGGTAAGCCCACTGCTTGTTCGAATCAAGGCGCAGAAGCAGGCAATTTAAGATTCATAGAGTCAACGAGGGTTGCAGATTTTGCCTGAAGCTATTGATCCAGACAATCGTTCTGTCACTTCGTTCCACGGCGATCTCCCCTGGAAAATCACATGCCGTGCGGAAAATGGTAGGTCTTCTGACTCCTGGACTCATCCAACTCAATTCGCCTTCTCACCGTTGGCTGACTTTCCAATATTGGACTTGTCTCGCACACCGGCAATGGCATTCAAAGAAAGTTGCAATCAACATCCAGTTACAGCGGCCGGGCCGTCTCGGAATTACACCGTGTTCCCTGTTAACCCATACTCTTCATTGAGTAGGAGCACCACTAACCGTTCAGCCAAACAATCTAAAACCTGGCTCCATTTGTGTCAAGCAGCTAGGCTTTGAACACAATTTCCGTTAGATTCGAGAAGCCACGCTCCAGCGTGGCGGAGCTGTTGGGTTCGCTTGTGGTTCGATATATACGAATAGTGTCGTAGATCTCGCCAGAAATCCTAAACTGCAGGGAAGTCTTTTCTTGCGACCACGACCTTCATAGAACAACACGGCCGAACAGCGACGCCGCGGATTGACGTTAATTAAACGACCTACAGAGCGGCAACCAGTCGCCGCAATTCAAGTGTTCTTGTAATACCCATCGGCCTCACAGGGAAAATGCATCATGTCGGATATGTTGCGGTTTGATTTTTCTTCCGCTCTTTTGCCTGAAACGGGTCTTGAAAAAAGCGATGTGGCCAGTCTCGATGCCACGCTCAACAAGTTGCGTGACGAAATCTGTGACATCGACGTGAAAATGTTGGCCGGACAGATTGCTACCCCGGATGCCAAGCAGCCCTTGGACGCCGGATTTTACTTGCTGCCTGAGCGGTTGTTGAGCGAGTACGAGGCGGACCGCCAAGGCAGTGAATTGGCGCGAATTCTGGCAGTAACCAAACAGTTGATGACTGAGGTCGATCGCGTAGTGGTGCTGGGCATCGGCGGCTCCTATATGGGTGCCAAGGCCTTGATGGATGCCTGCTGCCAGCCATATTTCAACGAACTTTCGCGAGGGGAACGCGGCAGTCGGCCACGCATTTATTTCGAGGGCAACAATGTTGACAATGACGCTTCGCAAGGGCTGCTACATTTGCTCGGCGCGCATCGCGGTCAACCGGCCAACAGCGTCGACGAAAGCTGGGGCATCGTCGTCATCAGCAAGAGCGGTGGTACACTCGAGACGGCTTCAGCTTTTCGGCAGTACTTGGCTGCACTTGAGAGAAGTTGTGATGGCGATCAGGACAAAGTGCGCAGCCGCGTGATTCCAGTGACGGGCGAGAGCGGCAAGTTACACGACTTTGCTACCGAACTTGGTTGCCAAGATATCTTCCCTGTGCCCGATGGAGTGGGCGGTCGCTTTTCGGTGCTCTCCGCCGTGGGGCTCGTGCCTGCCGCTTTGATGGGTATCAATGTAATGAAACTGCTAGCAGGCGCTAAAGCGATGAACGAGCACTTTCGCACTACGAAAGCTGCGGAAAACATCGTGCTGCAATACACGGCCGTCAACCACTTGATGGAAGTCAAGCGCGGCGCCAACGTACGATTGCTAAGTGTTTGGAGTAAGGCGCTCGAGTCGGCGGGCATGTGGTATGACCAACTATTAGCAGAGAGCCTGGGCAAGGAGTTGAAGGGAGCCATGCCTTTGACCACCGTCAACACACGCGATCTTCACTCCCGACATCAACAACACCAAGAAGGACGTCGCGATAAGATCGTCAATAACTTGATCGTTGAGAACTATCGCTTTGATCCACTACCCATCGGACGGCGGGAAAAAGATCCAGATACCCTGAATGACATTGCCGACAAGACCCTGATTGATGTCATGTCCGCAGCCATCGAAGGTACCAATCAAGCCCTTCGCGACGATGGAAGACCATCTACCAACATTTTTATGCCACAAGTCGACGAGTTTTGCATGGGACAGTATTTCCAAATGTTGATGCTGGCCACCGTCGTCGAAGGTCGCTTGCTAGGCTTGAATCCTTACGGCCAGCCAGGCGTTGAAGCATACAAGAAGAACATGAACCGGAATTTGGGACGATGACTCCGGTCGTAGCACAGGAGATTTCCATGAGCGTTAATCTTACCTGGCTCGGTCATGCGACGTGGCTGCTCGTCAGCGGCGAGCACCAAATCTTGATCGATCCGTTCTTGACAGACAATCCATCCGCCCAAGTGAGCCCCAGCGAAGTTGACGCGGACTTCATCTTGATCACCCATGGACACGCTGATCACACCGCGGACGCAGCGGAAATCGCGAAACGCTGTGGCGCAAAACTGATCGCTAACTTTGAGATCGCCAATTGGTTCGCAGCCCAAGGCGTCGCCGATACGCTAGGCATGAATCTCGGTGGTACTGCGGAATTGGCCTGCGGTCGTGTGAAGATGACGGTCGCTCACCACTCTAGCAGTTTGCCGGATGGAAGCTACGGTGGTTGTCCAGCTGGATTTGTGGTCGAAACCGGCGGGCGGCGAATCTATTTTGCTGGCGACACCGCCTTGTTTTCGGATATGCAATTGATTGGCAACATGGGTTTGGATGTAGCTGTCCTGCCTATTGGCGACTTGTTTACCATGGGACCCGCCGATACCATCGCAGCCGCGCAATTGCTCAAGGCTAAACTCGTGCTACCCGCCCACTACAACACTTGGCCGCCCATCGCGCAAGACGCGGCTCAGTGGGTAGCTGACATGCACGCCCAAGCGGATTGCCAAGCCAAAGCCCCAGCCGTTGGCGAGACACTCAAGATTTAGTGGCGATCGCGCTTGCCGGATTCGGTGTCGAACAATCTACTAGAGGTCTTGATGTCTGGCGACCAAACTTTACCCCTGTTTCCTGACCAACCGCAACCAGCCCCGTACATTACCGTCGCCCGCGTTGGCGAAATCGAAGAGGGCCAAGGCCGAGCATTTCCCATTGGCAAACGGATGGTGGCAGTCTTTTTGAACCAGGGACAATACTTTGCCATCGACGACTTCTGTCCACACCAGGGCGCCTCGTTGGCCGAGGGATACATCGAGGGCTGTGCAGTAGCTTGTCCATGGCACCACTGGCGTTTTTCGATCGAAGACGGGAGTTGGCTCGACAACCCCAAAATCAAGATCGATAAGTTCAACGTTCGGGTCGTCGGGCAGGAAATCCAAGTTCAAGTCGAGCGGAAATCAGCATAAATATGGTATCTCACCCTCCCACGCAATAAATCCGAATGTCAAAAGTGCATTATTTGTGCCATTCGGGTCGGGAGTCTTTTCAGCAGCAGCGCCCGCCACCGATGAGATGCCGCTGGTAGGAACATGTGGATTCTAATGGGTGAACGATTGAGGCTGAAAAGACTCCCGACCCTGTCGCTGTCACACAAGCCGACACATCGTGAATGGTTACAAAAAAAACCTTTTCCAAGATTTTCGGCTAGAATGCGAAGGACTTCAAAGTCCACCCGCCCATCTCTCCAGCCATGAGCAATATGATGCATACGCGATCTCAGTTCTTGTCGATTATCTGCTTCGCTACATCACTTAGCTGTGCTTGGCCAACGTTCACTCTGGTGGCACAAGAACGCGGTGGCCTGACGCAGGCCCCAAGCGTTGATGGGGGACTGGCCAGTCTGCTGCCCGCCTCGACGGTTGCGTACGCCGAATTTTCATCTGCCGATGTGCTACTCGATCACCCACTACGTACAACTATCCAACAGTCGCCTGAGTTTCTGAAGATCTGGCGCAGCCCCGATGTGCTCAAAGCGCGCGGAGGAATCACACTCGCCGAAACAGCCTTGGGTGACAGCCTGGAGAACATCGTTCGCAAGCTGACGCACGGCGGACTGGCGCTCGGCGTCGATAGCCAACACAATGGGATCGTTGTCATCGCTCGAGCCGAGAGCGCCGAATGGTTGCAGGATTACCTCGAGCGTTTGGTCGAACTGGCAAAGAAGAATGATGGCCAGGCAGTGGAAACCGGTGAGTACCGAGGCGTCACCGCTTACAAGACCAAACAAGCCGTTGTGGCGACGGTCGATGAGTATCTATTTGTGTCGGACAAGAAAGAGTTAGGCAAGTTGATCGTCGATCGCTACCTTGACAAAGCTACGCGTGGTCTGAGTGAAAATGCGAACTTCGCCAAAGCCATGGCAGCCCAACCCACATCCGATGCAACAACATTTGCTTGGGGTTACGCCGACGTCCAGAAACTGCGCGAGGCGGGTTTAGCGAAGCATGCACTCAATGGCCCCTCGGACAATTTTGGAGCGGAGCTAATTCTGGGTGGAGTTCTTGAGACTCTGCGAGACACACCCGTGATAACAGCCGCGTGGACCGTAGAAGACCATGCGACGCAACTGACATTCTCAGCTCCACACACCGAACCCATCGATGATCGCCGCGAGTACTTTTTCGGTCCCGATGGACAAGGCCATGCACTGCCTTTGTTGCAGTCCGACAGCACGCTCGCCAGTCTGAGTGCGTATCGAGATGTCTCCCAATTGTGGCTGCGAGCGGGTGATTTGTTTAACGAAAAAGTGAATGATGAATTGGCGCAGGCAGACAATACACTAACCACCTTGTTTTCGGGCCGCGACTTTGGCGAAGAAATCCTTGGGGCGCTTCAGCCTGAGATGCGTCTCGTCGTAGAGCGTACGACCTTTGCCGAAGGAGCGCCGATTCCAGCGATTCGTTTACCTGGATTTGCGCTCGTTACACAACTGCGTGAACCCGAGGTGATGCGTGGCGAATTAAAACGCATTTTCCAAAGCTTGATCGGCTTTCTGAATGTGGCGGGGGCGCAGAACGGTCAACCACAGCTCGATATGAATATGGAAACGACTGACAGCGGGCAGTTCATTACCGCACAATATGTACCTGAAGTAGACCGCAAGCACAACGCGGACGCTCCGATTCAGTTTAACTTCAGCCCCAGCCTAGCCTTCGTCAATGACCATGCCATTTTGAGTAGCACGATACCTCTTTCAAAGCAATTGGCACTGCAACTCGCCCAACCGGCCACGACTACAACTCGTGGAGCAACGACCGCCAATACGCTTCTGGAAATCGACATCCACGGTATCCAAGCCGCCTTGCAAGACAATCGTGGACAACTAATTGCACAAAATATGTTAGAAAAAGGGCATAGCCGACAAGAAGCTGAAGCCGAAATAGACACACTCCTGGCCATCCTCCCGCTGTTTGAGCGTTTGGCAATGCAGCTTGGTTTTGACGAGCAGGCTGAACTGACAATCAAGTTGCAAATTGCAAAATAGGTTTTGTATTACATATGTGGAATTGAGCCATGGACCGCACGATGAAACTCGACGCCATTGACCCACAATGGGCCTGGGAGCCTTGGGAGCCAACGGCCGTCGAATCTTGGGATACAGCTCGCATCGCTGCCTTGTATCGCAGAGCCGCGTTCTGCGCTTCACCCAAAGACATTCAAGCTGCGCAAACACGCGAGCCGCAGGAAGTCGTCGATGGCCTCTTTGCTGAACATCCGCAGCATGCACAGTTCGAAGAGGAGTCGTCACAGATCACGTCGGCCGTGAGAGCCTCGGGCGATATCCAGCAACTTTCGACCTGGTGGTTACACCGAATGCTGCTCCATCCGCAGCCTCTGGTTGAGAAACTGACCCTGTTTTGGCACGGGCATTTTGCAACCGGAGCCGAAAAAGTTCAGGACGTCGAACTGATGTTGCAGCAGAATCAATTGCTGCGTGAACATGCACTTGGCGATTTCCGAACTATGGTCCACGGCATTGCTAAAGACCCTGCCATGCTGATCTACCTTGATAGCGTGACCAACCGCAAAGCCCACGCGAACGAGAATTTTGCTCGCGAGTTGATGGAGCTGTTTTGCTTAGGTGAAGGCAACTATACCGAGCAAGACGTACAGGAGTTGGCGCGGTGTTTCACTGGCTGGGAAATCCGTCGCAAACAATTTCGTTTCAATCGTTATCAGCACGATGGCGAAGCCAAGCATGTCCTTGGTAAACAAGTAGAAGCAGGCGAAGAAGCCATAGATCAAGTGCTCAGCAGCAAACATCTGCCGTACTTCATCACATACAAACTGTTTAAGTTCTTTGTGTGCGATGAACCTTCGCCGCCACGTGCACTACTCGAACCATTGGCTCGTCAATTTGCATCGGACAATCTGTCGTTGCGCGGCACACTGCGGACAATGCTGGGCAGCCGCTTGCTAATGTCCAATTGGAGCGCCGGCCGCAAGGTGCGGTCGCCAGTCGAAATGGCGGTTGGAATGCTGCGATCTCTGGCCGGCACCACCAATTTGATCGAATTGTCACGTCAGCTGCGCGAAGTGGGACAAGCTGTGTTCTTTCCTCCCAACGTCAAAGGCTGGGATGGCGGCCGAGCCTGGGTGAACTCTTCCACGCTGGTCGGAAGAGCCAACCTGGTCCATCACATCGTACGCGATGAAAATACACGGTTTGCAGGCGGCGAATTGTCCGACATGCTGCGCAGCTATGATGCAACCCAGCCCGAAAAAATGCTCACTTGGATTGCCGAGCGTTTCCTAGCTGTGCCTCTGTCCACGCAGCAAAGCCAAACACTACTCGCTTCGCTCGAAGACAAGCCTGCCAAGCAAGCTAGCCGCGAACTATTGAGTCTACTAGCAGCACTCCCCCAGTTTCATTTAGCCTAAAGAGCTCACTACGCGATCGCCGCGATTGAACCGTTTTTCGTTTTAACGCGTTTCACGGCAAGCCGCTCATCGAAAAAAATAATTTCGAAAAAAAATAATGTAGTGGATCTCGCCAGAGATCCCTGTGCTATGGGCTATGGGCTATGGGCTATGGGCTATGGGTTAAGGGCTATGGGCTATGGGCTATGGGCTATGGGCTATGGGCTATGGGCTATGGGCTATGGGAAGTCTGGCGACTTCCACTACATTCATTGAAGGACCAAGTTCATGAAAAATTCAAATCGTCGCGATTTTCTCGGTAAGTCGTTAGTAGGGTCTGCCGGACTGGCGATCGGCAGTTCCTTGCCTGGCCCTTGGCTGCAGGCTCTGGCACGCGAGTCCGCCAACTCCGAGCGAGTATTGGTCGTTATCCAACTCTCTGGTGGTAACGATGGTCTCAATACTGTCATACCATATCGCGACGCGGCTTATCGCCAGGCACGGCCCAAGCTTGGCATCCCCGACAACGAGATCATCCGCATCGACGATAGCACTGGCTTTCACCCGTCGTTGGCTGGCGTCCATCAGCTAGTCGAAGCAGGACGTTTTTCGGTGATACAAGGCGTAGGCTATGCACGTCCCAATCGCTCACATTTTGAATCGATGGACATATGGCATACGTGCCATCGCAAAGAGCTGCGACATGGCGACGGTTGGCTGGGACGGTTCATTGCCGAGTCTGATCAGGCAGGCCCCGATTCGCTCGGCTTGCATTTGGGACACGAACAGCAGCCGCTCGCGCTGGCAGCCCGCGGGGTTCAGGTACCGACGATCGCCTCGATTGAACAGTTTCGCTTGAAAGTCGCTGACGAAGGGCTAGTGCCGCCACAGATGTTGCCCGATGAAGCAACAACCCCGAGCTCCGACAATGACCTACTGGGCTTTCTGCAGACCAGTACTCAGTCGGCGATTGAAGCCAGCGACCGTTTGGCAACAGCGCTTAAGAAGTCAGATTCGTCCTCCGAATTCCCGGATAGCAGCTTGGGTGAAAAGCTGAGCGTGATCGCGCGATTGATCGTTGCTGGCTTGTCGACGAAGGTCTATTACGTCACGCTCGACGGTTTTGATACCCACTCACAACAGCCACTTGCGCACGCTGGTCTGCTGCGTCAGTGGTCGGAAGCTTTAAACGCGTTAGTTGGTCGCCTCGAGAAAGCTGGACAAGCTGATCGCGTTTTGGTCATGACCTTTAGTGAGTTTGGCCGACGTGTGTCGGAGAACGCTAGCCAAGGAACCGATCACGGAGCCGCCGCACCGGTATTTCTTGCCGGTGCGAAATTACCCAAACCCTTGATCGGTCAGCACCCCAGTTTGACAGATCTCGATGACGGTGACCTGAAGTTCCACACCGATTTCCGCAGCGTCTATGCCACCATTGTCGAAAAGTGGTTCCAGGCTCCCAGCCAACCAGTGCTCGGCGAGCGATTTCCGCTGATCGATTTGGTGTAGCTTTGGAGTGCGGCGATTTATCGCGCGATTTATCGCCGCTTTCGTATAAGTCGATTACCGCTTTCGTATGAGATATCGCCGCTTTCGAATGAGTTGATTACCGCTCAAAATCGACCATTAACCGCGACCCATTGCCCAACATTCACCCGAATAGAAAAGCTCCGACAAGTCGGAGCACTCCAAAGTTATTTTAGATACTGATCGTTGAGCTTACCGCAAGACCAGAGCAGGCCACGCGTAATAAGATCGAGGTAGCGTTCATCGGCAACGGTGTCATTGTTGTGACCAAGCGTGGTCGCAAAAACCTTCGCGGTGTCGCGATAGTTATTGGTCCAGACAATCACGCACTCTTCGGTGTGCTCCTTGCTGTCCTTGATGACTTCCTGCTTGCCTGTCGCCAGCGCTGACGCAGAGTCTAATAGCTTTCCAGCGCTGTTGTTGTAGAGCTCTTCATTGATCGTAGTCCAATCTTTCAGGCCTTGCGTGATGGGACTTTTTGCATCGCCGTAGCTGATTTCAATCGGTAGTTGCTTGCCATGTCCAGTCGATTGCAGCCCAGTGAATTCAAACCACGGGGTGATGGCATTGGGATAGCCTTCACTGCGATAGCAGTGCATACCGCAGTGTAGCAACACGGCCGGCAATCCTTGGCGATGCGGCTCAAGGATGCGACCAATTACTGCCAAATCCGTAATCTTGGCTGAACACTCGTCGTGGATGACGACATCGAAGCCCTTGGCCCAGTCGGCGGACTCATAGATTGGATTCAAGTGTGATGTCGATGTATCTGGATCAAAAGCCACGACTACTTCGACATGGGCACGCTTAGAAATCCCCTCGGAGAGTAGTTTCTGCTGGACCTTGTAGTCATGACAACAGCCGCCTAGTACCAGCAAAGCACGGACAGGTTTTGGATCTTCAGCCTGGACCGAACCGCACTACAAAACCAAACACGCCAGCGTAACGATTGCAATACGAATGGTAGACATGTGGGGCTTCACTTGTGAGGAAAGGAAATGTGAGGGAGGGAATGGGTGGGTGGGAATGTACGGTAAAGTAGTGCACGGCCATTGATTGGAGATTGAGCGGGCTCAACCGCCCTGCTTGGCGGCTTCGAGCTCTTTCTCAGCGGTGCTTAATAAGTTGTCTTGCAAATATTTCTGAAGCATGTCGCGTGTGGTTTGGAACATGCGGTCGATTTTGACTTTGGCACTGTAGGGAACGGCCTCGCCTGATTCCTCGAGCATTCGATTTTGAATCAGGCTCAGTTCATCGGCCATTTCGTTATAGGTTTTCAGATCGCGAAGTTGTCCGACGGATTCTTCCGCTTTCTCAAGATCTTTGTCTTTAATATACAGACGGACACGGGCGGCCAACAAATTGCGCAAGCCGATCAAGTCGAGGATTTCACCTTGGAAGCCGCGGACAAAAGCTTCTGATTCGAGTCGCAAACTATCGTCTGGTAACTGAGCCACTTCGACTGGCTGCAAACCTGGCACCATGGGCAGCGAGGCCAGGACATTGTCGCCACTCTTGACGTAGATCTTGAGCAAGGGTTGATTCAGGGGAATGACCGCAGGGTCATTATCCGGATCAATTTCTTCGTAGGCTTCAACTTCCGGTGTAGCGGGCTCGGCAGCAGGAACAGGGGCAGGAACAGGAGCAGGCTGAGTTTCGTCGCCCTCGGCCTGAGCGGCTTCAGCGGCAGCTTTGTCCGCCTCTTCCTTCTCGCGAGCCGCCTTTTCAGCAGCCATTCTTGCCTGGAAGCGTTCCTTGCGGATCGCGTCAGGCAGCACGCCGACGATTGTCTCCGGCACGGGGATCGTATAACGTCCGCGCCAATCCGTACGCCCCAGCAACTCAAAATCTTCCGTTAACCAATGGCGATCAAATACAAAGCACCCCGGTTGCGACTTATCGGAATTGCCGCGCACAACGACCTGGAGATCGGTTGACTCATAACGTGGACGAACGCGCAATAGAACGCGTTGTGTTCTGCGATTCTTGCGACCTTGCAAGCCTGGTCCACCGGAATAAGAGTAGACGTTGACTCCCATCGACACGCCATCAGACTGTGTGACGGCGGCAAACGTAAACGACAACGGCTCAAGCAAGGTGGGTATACCATTGCGATCATCGCGACGAATGATTGGCTGTAGTACGTCGCCGACTCGAATTCTAGCCGGATTCTCATCGTGAATGATCAAGCCGCCCGCTCGATGACGAACGACGGCAGTCAAGGCCTCGGCGTCTTCGACCCGTGCAACGGGTGCGAAAGCTTGAATAAGCGTGGCAGTCGCCAAGCGCGGTGCATGACTCCAATTCATGGTAGACGATTCAAAAGCGGTTCCAATGAATTGCATCGGACAATCCAGCTCGCGAGCGCTAAAAGTAAACGTATCACCGTCCATGCCGATCAGCAGAAAGAACAGTTTGTCGCGTTGTCGGTAGAGCATTTCCGTCTGCCAGGGCAACAGAGTCAACAAAGCTCTGATTTCGGTTTCCTTGACGTCAAGCGCCCATCGAGGAATCAGTGCACCGGCGATTTCGCCACTCTTGAGCTTAGTCTTAATCGAATCAAGTCCACTTGCGTCGACTTTCAGTTTCGACTGAATTTGTTGAGTGGCATCATCCTCGGCCTGGCTGGCGTCGTTGTCCTCACTCGTTGGCTCGGCACTATCGCCAGCCTGTGGTACTTTCTGGGTTGCTGCCAACGCATCGACAAACACTCGCTCCGAATCCGCTGTCACGTAGACTTCCGTTAGGCCCTTTGCGGCAGCGTCGAACGTGCGCAGCGTTTTGGTCTCTGGGTGCTTATCCGACAAGACCATGATCAGTTCATTATGAGTCAGGTCCGACAAGGATAGATTGGCGAATTGCTGCCGAATGCGCCCCGACAATCGCGTGGGCATTGGCGTAAGGTTGGTTCGCCAGGCAGCCCGAAAACTGCGGTATAAGTCGGCATCGAGATCGTCAATGAATTTTGTGCGTGCAGCTTGGGAAAGCGTGACGCTTGCGTCGAAGGCATACCAAATCTCGACGTCATAGGGAGAGAATTCCCAGATCTTGACCTCTTGGGCGTCGGCCGTTGGCGAGACAAACAATATCGCGCAGATTAGCAGCATGCTGGGTAGCGCCCGCACCACCCCTCTTTTCTTCCCAAGCCACGCCAGGGGAGCCCGGTTCTGTTGAGCGATCTGTGCCACCTCAATTATGTTTTCAGCGATCATCGGCTACCTCCCTGCTGTCTGAAGGAAGCCGAGATTGACGCGCCAGGCATCAACATCTTGGTAAAGTGAAATCGGCTTGTTCCGCAGACCTTCGACATAGCGGCTGGCAACAAAGCGATCGGCGATTTGCCACAATGGCAAGACGGGCAAGTGGTAGTCGACGAGCTGGTGAAGATCCTGCATCGCCGTGCGGACTTCTCGCCAGTTGCGAGCTTGACGAAGCTTTTCTAGACCGCGAATGATGAAAGGGTTGTCCGTTGCGGCCAGGCCGTCACCGCCAAGCAGACGTTCAATGTCCGTAGCAGGCTCCCACATCGTGGTGGTCGCATAGATTAAATCGCACTGCTTGGCATTTTCGAACGTTTCATCGGGAGGCAGCACCAACATCTCGGCTTCGATGCCGACGATTTTCCATTGCTGAATCATGGCTTGCAATGCAACCCGAGCAAATTCAAAATCCGGGCAACCCACGATCAACTTCTTCATTTTCGGCGCAGTTTCGCGTTCCTTCTCAGCCTTCGCCTCCAGCTCATTCTGCACCATCACGACCAACAACTTGGCCAGTTGCGGGTTGTACTCAGTGGGCGCAATCTTGGGGTTATACGCGTAGGCAAGTGTGTCCGATTCACCCGAGCCGATTGGAAACGGGCCACTTACGAGGCGACCATCGTTCAAATTACTACTGTTCAGCAATTCACCGCGCAACATGGCTTCGCGATCGGTGGCGTAGAGCATGGCTCGGCGAAACTTATCTTTTTCCAGAAAGGGATCATCGGAAACAGGGATGAGCATGTGCGTGGAGGGCAGGGCATAGGAGCCGACCATTAGCCGCGAATCGGTACCCAGCCGTTTCGCGTCAGCGGGGTATAGTTGGTCGAGCACATCAATTTCACCACGCAGTAGATCGTTGACTGCCTTCTTGGGGTCGTCGTAAAAGATCTCGATGATCTCAACTGGCTGCCCCAAGCGTTCCACGCCTGCGCGTATTTGGTACGAAGTCTCCATCCCGTCCACAGCGTCGCGTGCATAGCGGCCAGGCAAGGAACCCACGGCGTCTGGTGCATCAGGCAAAATCCATTGCAACAAGGCATGCGGCAAAACGTTCGGCCGTTTCAGCGTTACAACAATCTGCGTCCCCGACGTGGCTTCGACAGATTTAAAGATTGCCGCCCAGGATGGATCGTAACCTTCCGATGCAGGGTCGGCGCGTCGCAGTAACTCTTGGGCCAAACCAAATCCATCCAGAGAAGTCTGGATACTCGGGTCGAGCGAAAGTAATAACTGAGTACGATCATCGCTCAGCCGATAGGTGCCCAGTGCGAACCCGTATTGCCCGCCTTCGGAACCCGTCTGTAGGAATTGAAAGACGGATTGAAATACGAGCTTGCCGGTCCGACGAGCGGGCCAATTGACCAAGCTGCTCGGATCCAATTCAGAACTGCGCTGCATCACGCCGACACGAACCATAGGGTGCGTTTCGTTGATCTTCGTGATCAGGTTTTGGCCATCTGGTAAGTCCGGGAAAATACTTACCATTTCGACAGCCGCCTGACGAGCTTGCCGATATCGCTTGGCCGCCATGTGCGCCATGGCTTCGTCTTTTTTAGCCAAGGCCATTTGCTGGAGCTTTTCTTCCCAATCTCGGACGACTTGCAGCGTCGGACCGTACTTGGACTTCAGACGTGATAGTAGTTTCTTGGCACTACCCAGATCGCCACTCTTCTGAAAGGACTCGATCATGCTACCTGCCACTTGCGAGAGGACGCGTGTGACAGTTGCCTCTTCGTAGGTTGGGGCAGTCTCGCGCAGCTCTTCAAGCGCTGATAGTGTCTGGGCTAATTCGCCGGCTCGAAAACGATCCGCAGCGCTCTTCAGTAAGAATTCCTGCCGTAGCGATTCCAACCTCGGCATCTCCGGATAATTCTTCATCAAGAAGCTAAGATTCTGAAAAGCCCCGATGAAGTCCTTAGCGGCCATCTTGTTGATAGCTTCTTCGTAGACCCGCGTTTCATAGAAGTCGATCTTCTTGATTGATTTCCAAGAGACTTCGTACCGCCGATCTGGGAACTTCAAGAACACGACCTCCAGCTTGTCGGTATCTTTGATACTCCTGGGCATTTCGCGGAAATCAAGTGTAAAGACTTCAAAACTCCCGCTACCCGCCTCCTCGTTGAGCGTAATAAGATCGAAGGGTTCACGATCGATCAGCGGTGCCTCTTCCCGTTTGATGCCAACCTCCTCCTGGGCGTTGGCGGGCGTCATCCAACACCACATGCTGAGTAGTACCGCTGCGAAAGTTGCCAAGACTCTCGACATGCGCGGCTGCCGAATGAGTGCGTGAATTGTTCGAAGCTCCTGACGAGTTTTGTGGCCATTCTGGCTGTCTGCATACAGGATCATCGTTACGGGCCCTCCATGGGCGCGGTTGGAACAGGCACGGCTAGGACGGCACCTTCGTCACTGCCCACCAAGAGACCGGCGGGCAATACCAGAGGAGGTGCGCTGAGCGCCTGCCCTACATCTGAACTTCCAACCACACGGCCACTGGTGGGTTCAATCACCCACACTTGGCCGACGCGATTCACCAACACCCAATTGCCGTTTGCATCTGCCGGGGCGGCAACGATTTGAGAATTTGGGAAATCAATCGACCATGTCATACTCGCGTCAGATGAAATGGCGATCAGCTTTGTATTGGTTTGCAAGACAACGCCAGAATCTGTGGGAAACGGCCCCGCCACCAAGCGTCCATCGAGCGCAACGCTGTTCTCCTTGGCGAGACTGGTGGCATTGAATACTACCAACGCATCACCTCCCGCCGAGGACTGCACGCCGCAGACTTGATTGCCGAGCTGCCCCAAGGGACCGACCAACGGACTTTCCAAGTCGGCTTCGGTGAGCACGCTCAGGGCATCGCCCGTTGTCAATCGTACGAGTTTCTGTAAGTCGCTGGCAACGATAAGCGTTTCGCCCATGAGATACGGCTGATTCCAGCGCACGCTTTTGCCAGGTTCCATTGCGGGCTGGTAGGGTGCCCCAACCAACGACCCGTTGCTGGGATTGATCATTACCAATTGCCCGTTGTCTAGCCCGACCACGATTTTGTCTCCGACCGGAGTTGGTGGACAGGAGGGTACGGCGCTGCCAAGGTTAGCCGACAGCACACGCAAACTCTGATCTTTGTAGATAGCCATTTGATTGGCCTTAGATCGGTTAAACAATATCGCGCTTGTTTCATCCAACCAAGTAGGATTCGCAAACTGCATGGCGGGTTTGCCCTGAGTCGGATCCGCGTCTGGCGTGGAGCGAATGGGTTTATTGTCCAACGTGTAGAGTGCACCACCCGAGTTAACTGCGTCGTACTTATTGCCCGACTTGGCGATCATCGTAACTGGCACACCCACATCGGTTTGCCAAAATGGCTCGCCGCTTTGGGCGTCGACCGCAGCCACCCGCACGCCCAAGTTTCCGCGCTGGGTGCGCGAGTGGATAATGACATTTCCATCGATCAACTGCAGCGGGCCAGTAAAGGTGTCACCATCGTTCTTGATCCAAGCTCGCTCAAGTTTCTGCACGGTTACTTGCATATCGAACCGCGTGAACCTGGTATCGGCCATCCAGAGTTTGTTTTCACCAGCCACAGCCCAGGAGATTTGTGGCTTGTACAAATTCTTGGGCACAGTTGCGATCTGGCTGACTTTCTGCGTCTCTGCCGTCGGTTCAATATCCAAGACGACAATTTGCCCAAGATCTGACTGCACGATTAACCGCCGCCGATCGATTTGCGGAGGAACAACGATATTGCCCTCGATAGGGAATGCCGATTGCGAAGTCTGAAGCTGCAACCCATCCGTGTTGGTTGACAGAACGCGAATACGGGCACTTTGACTGTTAATGTTCTCGAAAACGAATAACTGCCCCAATAGCAACACCGGTGGCACTGCGATCGAGCCCTGGTCGTGCCCCAGATAGAAGACCTCTTTGCATTCACCACTTCGACGGTCGAGCACATAGAGATTGCTATGCTCACCGGGCAAATATAGATTCGGTTTGCCGAAGGCCGCCCCTGGCGCGACTTCGATCGGCTGCGGAAGTTGTTTGCTCCACTTAGCTTGTCCGCTACCACCATCCAGACTCGCGACCTTGCCGCTGTAAGTGGCGACGAACATGTCTTCGCTCTCCACTGTCGGAGTCAACATGGGTTCGCCCATACTGGCGACCCATTTCGCCTCACCCGACGCGCCCACGATACGTGATAGCTTGCCAATTTCGGGTTGGGCCAGCAGCGCGTCTGCCTGGGCAGCATCGCCCAAGCGGATCGGATCGGTTTCAAAACCGCGTCCAACGTACTTGCGCCAGACGATATCGCCTGTCGATGCATCAAATCCATAGACAGAACCTTTGACCTTCACGAACACAAGACGACCAGCAAGCGCTGGAATCGCTTTGCCAGTGCGATTGGCCAAAATGAAGCTGCGCCCAACTTCGGCGCTCGGATCCTCTTTGGAAATATTCAGATTGAGCGTTCCATCGGAAACGAGCGATTGCTGGATCTGAGTGGCCCGCGTGGTCCGTTCGATCAACAATTCATTAGCCTCCAGCAGCGGATAGCGCCCGATCAAATCCCGTCGCACATCGTAGGCACCCAACGTGTCTTTGGCTTCCAAGCGTTTATCGATCTCAGCCAAAGCGACGACCAATTCCTCATCGCGATTGATTTCCCGGAGAATGCGCGAGCGATCTTCTTCGATACGGGCCAGCGAGGGGGCTTGCTGATTCCGTTGGTTGGAGCCGACATACTGTGGATTGTTGATCAGTTCCATCAACTTATCCATTTCCGCCATGAGCGATTTGCGCTCGGCAGTTTCCGTCCGCGAATCGGCGCGATCAATAAACTTTTGAGCGAGTGCAACCAAAGCACCAGCTAGATCGGACTGCTGTTCGGGCATGCCTGGTTCACTGGCCACCGGCGGCAGCACTTCCAGGGCGACCTCCAGCCCCTTGACCGGATCGGGTGCCCCCTCAGACTCATCGCGGAGCCGTGCCAATGCATTGCGGATCTTCGTATAAGAAACCTTTTCATGGGTCGGGAATTTCTCGGGGAATTCCCTGTAGGCGTTAGCCGCCGATTCGTAGCTGCGTTTTTCGTAATCAGTATCGGCCCGCGCGAGCCAGTCTTCCGCGCTGCCACGCAAGAAGTAGTTCACCAAGAAGAAACCGATGACCAGCACCAGCGCCAGAATAAGTCCCACGCCCAAGATCCGGAACGAGTCAAACGGGTTTGACTTGGAGACTGGCTTCTTCACGGGCCGAACCGGCTTGGAAGCGCTCTCCGGTGCACCGCCGCGGTTGCTGCCAGACGCCTCGACGACTTCGACAGGTTCAACATCAACAACTTCCACGACATCGATCACTTCGACCGAATCGACTGCTTCTACATCCACCGCCTCAATCTACAACATCGACGGGTTCGACGGCTTCCACATCTGCGATTTCATCGTCATCGATAAAGACTTCCGCCACGTTGCTCTTGGCGGCGGCAGATGCTCCGGGGGTGTCGACAAAGCCAAGTTCATCTTCGTTAGATACGGTGACCGGATCATTATCGGCCGGTTCACTGAACTGCGAGATAATTTTTGTGGCTTGAAACTTCGTCAAGTGACCGTTGTCGACCAGCAGCTTGGCCAGTAGTTCTGGAGAGAGTTTTGACTTACTCTCCGCAACCTGCCGCCGCAGCTCAGACACGATTTCTTCGGACAAGAGCTGTTGCGACTCGAGCAGGTCAATGAACTTTTTCGCCGGATTTTGCATTAGTGAAGTTTGATGATGAGAAATGAAGCGAAAGTATTTTGTACCCGTTCACGATGTGTCGGCTTATGTGACAGGGTCGAGAGTCTTTTCAGCCTAAATCGCTTAACCCATTAGCAACCACATGTTGCTGTCAGCTGCATCTCATCGGTGGCGGCGTTGCTGAAAAGACTCCCGACCCTTTCCTGTCGACTTCCGTGAACGGTTACGGTATTTTTTTCTAAGGTGTTTCTATCGTGTTTCTACGGTTTTTCGACAGTATTTCGATGTTGTACGAAGCCCCACGCACAATTTCGCAACCCGTGTAACGGCACGCGCTCAATCAAACTGCTCGACGGTGCTGACTTCAAAGCTTTCGAACTTGGCTTCGCGACCGGCATCGAGGGCGGCAATTACAGCGGCGTGAATACAGTTTTCGTGGGCTTCAATAATTAGTTTACTGGGTTGTCCCGCCGGGCTGCCACCATGCGCCTCATTTAACGCCACAATCAAGTCCTGCTTGCTGCCCGCAGGACGATCCCAATCGGCTGCCAGCACGTTGTACGCGTTGAACTCATCGACTTGCACCGTCACGATGTCCGCCGGATCTTCTGGCGGCTGCTCGATCTGAACAGTACTAGGGTCGTCTTTGAGTTGGGCTGGCCGTTGAATGGCCTTTTGCACGCTGAACGAAGCCGTGATCATGAAGAAAATCAGCAGCAAGAACGTCACATCCACCATGGGCGTCATGTCCATGTCCTCGCTCTGTGGCGGCTTGGGACGCACGAAAGTAGCGGAAGCTGCCGCGAGCGCTTTTTCTTCAGCGCTGATGCGTGCCGCCACGTCTTCTTCGTCTTCAACTTCCACTTCAACGCCGACCACCGGTGCTAGAATCCGCTGCAGCCGCCGCTCGTGTTCCAGTTGCTCCTGCCGCTCACGCTGCTGTTGCTCGCGCAATGCCCGAGCTTCTTGGATTTGTTCGAGCGATGGCAACTGCACGGGACTGCCACACTCGGGGCACTTGATCTCGCGGCCCATCAAGCGTTCGTTGGCGGCTCGAATGGCTTTGCAACTTGGACATTGGAATTTGATACCCATTTACGTCTGCTCCATCACCGCGATATTGATGACTTCACCCTCCTCAATGGATTCGGATATCGCCTCACTGACTCGGCCAATTTCGCCGTGCCGCACCGACCCTTCGGCTCGAATAATGACGTGCTTCTTGCCAGCGTCTATCCCCTGGGCCACGTATTCGGCGATTTCGGCATTCTGCTGCTCAGCGTCTGGGGAAAAAGCAGTGCCATCGGCTTTGAGCACTTCGGCCAAATCGCCCGTACCACGTTTCATCACGATAACAACAGATTCTTTTGCCGCGACGACGCCGCCGTGTCGAGCTTGAGGCAACTCCACGGCTTGCTCCGCGTTCATCTTTGAGGAAACGATGAAGAAAATCAGGAGCAGGAAGGTGATATCGATCATCGGCGTGATATCCATTTCATCATCCGCGCTCGGCGGACGAGGCTTTAGAAAGTCCTCTTCCACCTCAATTTCGATGTCACCCATTTCGGGAGGTTGAACTAATCCGACGGACATAGATACACCTAGTGACAAATAAAAGCGGGCAGTTGGAAAGTGTTCTAGCGCGAAGCCAAGTTACGCCGACTTCTTGTTGCCCGTCCGCGTCAGGCCGACACGAAACGCCTCCAGGAAGCGCGTGACACCGGAACCGACCAGTTCCTCCATGTGCCGAATGCGATTGTTCACAGCGTTTAAGGCCATCACCAGAGGAATTGCAATGCTCAGGCCGATCGCCGTCGTATACAAAGCCACGTTAATGTCCTTGGCCAATTTCGTCGGCTCAACACTCGCCGCCGAGGCAAGGGTCGCGAAGGCCCCGATCATGCCCGTCACAGTACCGAACAAGCCCAACATAGGAGCGGTCTTGATGACCGTAGTCACCCAACTGATATTCTTTTCCAAGTCTGCCAAGACGTCGCGTTGGAATCGTTCGGTCAGCAAATGCTTGACTTTAGCGTAGCCCAAATGGCGATTAGCAACACCCAAACTGGCCATCATTGGCACGGCCCGTTGATCGCCTTCGCACGCCGCTTCAACCGCTTCAAAATTTCCGGCCAGCAGATCCGGTTCGATGCTATCCATAAAGGCATCCTGTTCATCTTCGGTCTTGAACCATTTCTGGCCGACGCGCGTCCACACAAGCACACAACAAAAGGCACCAAACAAGGCTACGGCGGCGAGACAAATGTAATCAGCGAGACCAATCCAGTCGTAGATCGATTGCGGCATAAGCGCTGGTTCCCTATTGCAAAAAAGGGGTGAAATTGTGTTTGTTTCGACAAGTTTCGCGGCGGCGAGACCGCAAATTAGGCCCCGAACAATAGATCGCGAATATTAGAAAAGTTGACTGCATCCAAGCAATCTTTGATAATAACCTCGACTGGACCAAAAGTGCATCAAGTGCAGCCGAAAAGCGACTTTCTTTTAGGAAAAACTGCTTCTTAGCAGCCTGAGCGCGCTACGATTTGGGTTCTCGATAGCGTTGCTCAATGACGACGAACTCGTAATCGCCTGCGGCGGTAGCCTGCGATTCAAAAATGGTCTTAGCGATCTCCCTAACGTGCTCGTGCCCTTTGGAAATTGCGTACCGCATCTCGGTTTGCGCCAGTTTGTCTTCCAGCTCCTTTGGAATGAATTTTAACAGTTGTCGGCCTTGAGTCCGCACACCCGCGCTAGTCAACAACTGACGATCGAACTCTTTTAACGGACCTTCCTGCCGCCACATAAAATAGAGGCGAGTACGTTTGTTTTCCTCAGCACTGGTATTGGATCGCGTCTGTGGCGAACCCGCAACATTGAAAGCATAGTCGACGGTGGTGATACCGCCGCCGATACAAGCCAGTTCGATTTGGTAGAAGTCAAGTTGCATTGCATAGGGCCGCAGTCCCTTGGCCTGAAACTTCAATTCCCAGCGCTCAAAACGTGGCACGATGTCTTCACCTTCGCCCAGCGGACCGGGTGGTCGACTGTCACCACGTCCATTGCCAGTTGCCGAAGACGCGGAGTCTGATGTAACCGAGTCTAACGTGGCGGCCACACTGGTCGCCATTTCTGTCACGGCTTCCAACGTTTCTGCCAAAGTTGGTTCGGTCAGCTCTTCGACCTCCTCAGCCCCTGGCGGTTCAATATCGCGTTCGAAGCCTTCCGCATGATCACCGCGACCAGCAACTTGCTCGTCGATCTTGATCTCGCCTGCTTCCCAAGTAAAAGTCTGCGTCAACCACAGCACAAACAGCAGAAACACAAGCAAACCAATGACAACCAGCGCTGCCATGAGCAAACTGGCCACGATGTCAACTTTTTGCGTACGCAGACTCTTCTTACCCTGCGCTTTAACAGATCCGACGGGATTCGCTGTACTCATAGGCTCTTACTTGGACGCACTCGCAACCCAACGCGAAAGCGAGGGCCTTTGATGTGCTAAATCGGTAACTCTTTACGGACGACCCTTATCGCGATACGTCTGTTGCACCACGGCAAACTCGTATGCACGCGCAGTCGCCTGCGAGCGGAAGACGGTCCGTTTGACTTCCGCCAGTTCACGTCCTGCGGCCGCCGCGCAGGACAGCTCTAGACGCAACAATTCATCCTCAAGCTTCCGGGGAATAAACCGAAGTGACAAGCGTTTTGCGGTTGGAATTGCTGCCGCTTGCAGAAGCTCGCGGTCGTACCCCGACAGTACATTTGGAGATTTCCACGCAAAGTATAGTCGGCTTTCCGCCGAACTTGGACCCGAGCGAGACTGCAACGGGCCAGAAAGTTTCGCAACATAGTCAATCGTCGGGATTCCGCCGCCAATGCATCCTAGTTCGATGCCAAAGTGATCGAGCTGCCGGGCGTAGTCAAGCTTGTCCTTTGCCTCAAACGTAATTTCCCAACGCTCGTGGGCTGGCAGCCCACTCTGCTCGCCCGAACCGTTGCCAGCGCCATCTTCAGAGCCACCTTCAGAGACATCGCCAGGCCCCTCAAGCAGGCCTGTATCGATCGATTGCGTTCGACCGTCCCTGCTTCCGGTATCCATCGCGTGAACCTGCTCGGCCACTTCAGTGACGGCTGCTTGGAGACTGGATAACTCATCTTCAAACGCCTCGCTCGCCAGTACCTCTTCGGCAGGCTCGCCAATCTCGCGGCCAATCGGAGTGATGGGTGCCTCAGCCCCTCCGGTTCTAGCTATCAGGTCACCCGGTCGCAGAGGCGTTTGCTCCTGCAAAAGCCACAGGACAGCCAGCAGCAACACGAGCGTACTAGCGACAATCGTCGCGCTCGCCAGAAAACTCGCGACTAGATCTACGCGCCGAACACGCATCGAGTGGTCGTGTGACATGGGCTCTACCGATCAATAAAAATGTAATCAGGTCTAAGCCCCAAGTACCACTGTTTCCAAAAATCTACGGCTGCCGCAATTTCGGAAGGCTTGGCCTCCAGTGTCAACTTGCCAGATTTCAATTTACGGCTTAGGAGTCGTAATCCCTCTTCAGCGATCAATCGAACCTCAGGATCATTGTCGGTCAGCGCGTAGATCAGATCGGGCACTTGATCTAGGTCTTCGCTACGTCCTAACAACTTGGCTGCGATCCGGCGCGCGGAGAAATCATTACTACTAAGCAGCCGTGAGAGTCGTGCAACCTGTTCTTTGCGCTGCACCGGGTCTTTGGTCAGTTGCAAGTCGTTCGGTAGCAGACCAGCTTGCACCCGATTTTCATCACTTTCGAGCATTTCCAAGAGATTTTCCACGCTGGTTTCGGCATCGCTGACAATTCTATCGCCGACCATTTTGATCTGGCTCACATCCAAGGGCAATTCATACCCACCAAACGCGACGCCTTCGTCGAGCTTGCCGATAGCTTTCTGGGTACTGCGGATCAGGAACAGGATGGCAAACGACGTGGCGATCTTTGAATCGGTTAGGGTGCTCTTCCGCCGACCAAGACCGAAGGCACCCTCTGCCGTTTGCAGATTTGCAAATTCGTTAACGCCCTGGTTGTACCAGTCTGGACTCTTCTCTTGTCGACCGTTGACGATCTCCACGAAACTTTCGTAACGTTCTTGCGAATATCGCCAATAGTAATACCAGTGCGGATGCTCGAACGGAGTCTTATTTTGGTAGCTGATCGCCCGCGTAATGGGGCCATCGACATCGCTGCGCGTCATCGTGATGTTTCGTCGCGCTGCACGAGCCTTGGCCAACAGATCGATACGCTTAAACGCTGGCGGGATACCATCATCTTCTTCATCCTCCTGCTTGCGAGCGCCGAACAAGCTCAGGATATCGCTGCCAATCAAGAGAGCTCCTATGCCTGCGGTGGCGAGTGATTTCGTGGGCGCATCTTGCTTGACCAACTGGGGTCCCTGTCCCAACTTGCCCTGATAGCCCCACGAGCCCTCGGGGTCCATGGTGGCACGCAAATACTGTAGCGTCTTTTCGATCATGGGCACCGGAACGTCGACATCGACCTGGTTCAGTGTCCACATGGCCAACATGACGTACTGCACTTGAGACGTGTCGCCGGTTGGCTTTGCTTGGTAACCGAAACCACCGTGTGGCTTTTGGATACCCTGGTAAAAATAGACAACTTGGTCGAGCTGCGGACGATACTTGACCGCATCGGCACTGGCCAAGAGCACCGTAGCCATGGCTACTTCGTAGACGATCTTGCTTTCGCCGGGATCCCGATACGATGGCAGCGAGTCGCACATTCGGACAGCGGTTGCAATTGCCGGTTTGACCAGCGGATGTTCCGTATCTCCTTTAACTTTGAAGACCGTGTAGCCGACTAGCAGAGTCCGCCCGTCTTCCCAATCCCCTGACATAACCTCTTTTGTCGGTGCCTCCAGGTATTTAATTCCCTTCTCTACCATCTCCTTGACTTTCGGGTGTTCTGGCGAATATTGTCCGCGCACGGGCAGCGGAGCCAGCAACAGCCAGGCTGCCACCAGGGTGACGCAACTAACACGATGAGCGAACGAGCATCCGAAAGCAGCCATCGCTTGAATCCCGAACCGAGTGAAGAGAAAAGACCACCGAACCAACAAACCAGCTTGCCGAGCCTACAACATACACCCAATTCCCAAGGACCTCTGCCCTGATTGAGACCTGAGGCCTGATTGAGACTGAGCCCCTGGCGGCGTGGCCCCGTTGACAGGCATCCGCAACGCAAATAGCATTTTGAGAGTTGGCAGCGGCCAGTGGAATAGGCCCGGCATCTTTATGGTACCAGAAATTCCCCAATTCCGCACATTTTGTGGTCACAAAGTTGACAAACGGAATGCCCAACGGCCAGGTAGCTCAGTTGGTAGAGCAACGGATTGAAAATCCGTGTGTCGCCGGTTCAATCCCGGCCCTGGCCACTTCTCTTCTCTCCGCAAACTGTTGCAGAGCCGCCACTTTGGGGAGGATTCTTCTCTCAACTGTAATTCCCTCGTAAGACGACACAGTGTCGCTTTTCGGATCTCTACGCGCCATTAGCAATGAGCAGGTCAAACCAAGCGTTGAAACTTGGCGGCTAACTCGGGGTTATTCAGGTATTGCGTCATTTGATTCTGCTGCGTGCTGAGTGAGATCACTTCAAGCTCAGCAGCTATCGCGTCCCCACCGTTGCCATTTTGTTAACGGCTCAAAGCGCAAAATCCCGGGGGGTCTGTGGGCTGGCCCCCATCAGAGAAAAACGCTTTAGACCACTGCATTACTAAGCTAAACGCTAGCCTCGTTTCCACAACTTGCGCTGAACCAATACACAGGTGCGGTTTGTAATGAAATGGTAACCCGACGCGTAAGCGAGGATTATCAGAAACTTTGTCTCTTGTGTCTAGAGATTTGCGTTGGATCCTCGCTCACGCGTCGGGTTTCCTGTCCTGTCCATCGAGTGTGTACGTCACGACTTGATCGAGCCCTTCGTCGTCGAACACCCAGCGAATGCTGCCGCGTTCCGCCCACCAATTCTCAGTGATTTCGGGCAACGCATCTTCTTTAAGTCGTCGAGTACACCAGGCTTTCAGATCGGCACGAACTTTTTTTGGTGGAGTATTGAAAGCACCCACGACCGCGTGCATGTGGTTCGTGCGACAATTGACTGCGTGACAAATCCACTTGCGATGTTGGCAAGTTTCGCGCACTTGATTTTCGACAAGTTGTCTCTGCTGAGGGCTCAGAATCTTGGCGTCTTCATTCATCTTCGCCGCGGCTTCAAGCTCACGCACAGGATCAGGCATTTGCCAACCTTTGTGGTATTCGATCCAGCCGCGCTGATCACCGGGAAGCCACGTTCCGTAGGTAGCAATAGTGATAAAGAATGCAATCGGATCATCCATCAAGCACCTCCCCCAGGAACCCGACGCGTAAGCGAGGCACGCACCGCTGTCCGCCGATTATGTCCTCGCTGACGCTTCGGGTTACCATTGGCGTCGCTTGCGCCTATTGATGCGGTCGCCGCCCGACTCAACCTCCACGATGGTTTGCTCGACAATCCTCCCGAAGTCAGGTCGAGACATTTTCAGGCGAGCACGTAATTCGACGCGTAAGCGAGGAATTTGTCAACGACCGCTTTTTCGCGCGAGGCATTGCGAGATGTACGTTAAAATTCTCTCGCCAAAAGGGTGTTGGCACATCAACTCGCGGTGAACATCAATCGCTCCGGGGCATTCGCACGAGGTCGGTGTTATGCACCTGGGCCTCCGCCTTTTCCTTTGCCAATTTCCAATGCTTGCCCGTGGATGCAAAGCGTCACCATCGTTTCTCAGGCAAGCATTTACCACTCACTGCTTAGCGTCATGCGCCTGCGTGCTCACGGTCTCCAGCCATCGCTCGTCCAGACAACAAACAGGCAAACAATACGCAAGCTCTTACCATAGTGCCCCTCTCAAAGAAAAACATCATTACAGGATTCAACCACGGACTGCACCCTCAAGCAATCCAAAAGCGGTCGCTAACACCAGCCTTAACTGATTAACCACAACTTTGACGGCTTACAGTCAAACCGTCCACTGGAGCGCATAGGCAATCCGACTTGCCTTTCTTCGGCGTGGAACTCTCCACAGTCCTACGTTGGAGCAAGTATTCCCAATCTCTACGCGAGAACGGCTACAGTTCCGACAGGTCGGAGCACCTTCGCAGATACTGGGTGCTGTAGGAGGTCGGCGAAGGTGGATTTGGCGTGGTCTATATGGCCGAGCAACTGGCGGATCAAAATTCGCTGTATAGTCGTTTTCTTGGGCGGGGACACCGTGAGTTCTGCTAGTCTATAGGCGCTGACAATCTGTTTTGCCATTTCGCTAAAGAGGACATCATGCCAAAGCAAGTCATTACTTTCCTGTGTTGGTTGTTACTGGCGAATTTCGTCTGTGCTCAGCAGGCCGCAGAGCAGAAATCTGCAGTCAGCAAGGTGCGCATTGAGATCGGAGATATTGAGCCACCGAGTGATGATGTGGAAGAATCACTGCAGTTCATGGATGCGATGGTAGCACTCCAACAGGAATTGTCGACGCAGTATCGGCAAGCTGCCTCGGATATCAACCAAGCCCAAATCAAGGCTGCGGAAGTTGTCCTTAATAGTTCCGCTGCTGACGACAAACAATTCCACAAAGCAGCTCAGGTTGGGTTAGCCCGCAAGATCTCAAGCATGGCAGACGCTTCGAGAGACGAGCAGTTTCGGCTGTTCCAGCTCGTCAAACGCCAGGTAGCTATCGGACTTATGCAAGGTTTGCAAAACTCGGACGTATCCAACGCAACTGCACTCGCTACGCTCTTAGAACGCACCGGTAGCGAGGAGCTGGCTAGAGAGGCCAACGAAACCTTCGCTGAGTTGTTTAGTGATGCAAAGAATCCGCGATACAAAGCCTACGCAGAAAATTTTGCAGGTACGGCGCGCCGTCTGGGACTGCTCGGCAACTCGATGGAATTAGAAGGTAAGTTGCTCGATGGTTCCGACTTCAACTGGGAAGAATATCAAGGCAAAGTGGTCTTGGTTGATTTTTGGGCAACGTGGTGTGGTCCGTGTATCGCGGAAGCTCCTAACGTGATGGCGAACTACAAGAAGTACCATTCGCGCGGTTTCGAAGTTGTCGGCGTCAGCTTGGATACCGACCAAAAACGTCTGGAGGCCTACGTGAAAGAGAACGCGGTACCGTGGGAGAATCTATTTACGGCAGGTGCGGGCTGGAAGCACCCGATGGCGACAAAGTATGCGATTCGAGCGATACCGGCGGTGTACTTGATCAATCGCGAAGGAAAGGTCGTTTCGATGAAGGCACGCGGATTGGAGCTAAGCAACCAGCTTGAAGAAATCTTCAATGCGCCAGCTGAACTAGAGCGGGCCTTGGTTCACCTCGATGCACAAATCGACAGCGACTGCCAAGATGCCTTTTTAATTGGTTCGCGCGCAGCGGTTTACAATTCTCTTGGCAGGTCCGAAGAGGCACGCAAGGAATGGAGCCGCGCATTTGCCTTGGACAAGGGTGTAGCCGAGCAGGCTTTCGAGAGCTTTCGTACTGCGGAGCTCTGGGCAGACGCTGTGGAATACGGCAGGGAATTTGTAGGCCAGAACCCAGAGCTGCCAGATGCTTGGACCCGCGTTTTGCCATTTACGATCTTGGCCGGTGATCTGCCTGGATACAGAGAAATGTGCGCGCAAATGGTTGAACAGTTTAAAGACACCAAGTCACCTAGAATCGCGCGACTTGTTTGCCGCAACTGCCTGCTGGCTCCAAACGCACTCGATGCTGATAAGATTCCTGCGGACCGGTTTCTTGCGATGGATAAATCAAAGAATCCTTGGGCATTTCAAGCTCGGGCTATCTTGGCCTTGCGTAACAACAACCCCGAGGAAGCTATCAAGCAAGTCGATGGTTTTGAGAAAGACCCTAGAGCCCCGAATGAGTTTAAAGCCAAACTAACCAATCCAACGCTGCTTGCCATGGCACATGCTCAACTTGGCAAGAAAGAACTTGCTCAAAGTTTTCTGGCCACCGCTGAGAAAGAAATTAAAGAAGCGCGTGCGCAAAGCATCTATCGAGCCAATCACGATGTGATGATCGTCATGATTCTCTTCGAGGAAGCCAAACAAATGATCGATGCAATGTAGACTTGCACCGACACTGAACGCGTCTAGTTTTTCATGCAAGGGTAGTTTGAAGCGAGGACGACTTGCTTGCCGCTTCGGCAAATTCGCTAGCTGCAATCAAGCGACGCCCAGTTTTCTGATGCCCACTAGCTTCCTGGAATTTTTCATTGTGCATGCACGAAAACATTTATAGCCCCTTAATCTATCGCTTTGATCGGCTAACTCCCTTGGGCAGTCAAAGCGGAGGAGTCATTGGAAGTCGGAGTCGCAGATGGGAAAAGCTCGTCATTCCCGAAGGGTGTCCACTTTTGGAAATTCGAGCTAGATGGCTATTTGCCCATTACTCAATTGGCTGGTTTGGGTGCGTTTGGGAAAACAGCAGTGCGGCTTATGAGCAAGGAAGAGCAGCCTGAAGGCATGGCTTTTGTGCCCGCGAGGCAGCCTACGATTGCTAATGGGCTTCGGCAAGCCTTGGCCGATAATGTGAAGAATGAATCCGCCAAAGAGAAATTCAATATCAGCCTTTTGGCATGGGGTTTCGGCCGTCTCAGTGCTTGTCTATTCACCTTTTAGCACTCGCCAGGTGCGGTTTGTAATGAAATGGTAACCCGACGCGTAAGCGAGGATTATCAGAGACTTGTGTCTTTTGTGTCTAGAGATTTGCGTTGGATCCTCGCTGACGCGTCGGGTTACCATTGGCGACTCGGACACACCCCGGGAGACAATCACATGAAATCTTCCGTCTGCGTCTATCTGTGCTGTGATTGCGACTGGCAGCATAAACTCTTCCACTTCCGGCTCGTTGCCGTACGCCCCACTGTTGTCAACACGACACCTGTTTGATCGAAGTCGCTCGCTGAAGATCCACGCTGAACTATCATGAGTATTAGTCTAGTTCTATATTGTAGACGCTGGGTTGCGGACATCTGAACGCAGACGAGCCTCATAGTCGCCTTGATCGAAGTAATTCTGACTACCAAGCAAATTAAGAACATGGAACAACTCGGAGCGATACTTCAGAACGGCGAGTGTGTATTCAGGGTCTGGGCGCCTCACGCGCAGCAGGTTTGCGTCTTGCTACAGACTGGACTCAGATGGCAGAACCAGGATCCGCAGCGTCGTGTCTGCCTCACTCGAGATTCCTCGGGTTACTGGTCGGGGCTTGTCGATGACGTCGATGCGGGGCGTCTGTACCGTTACGAAATCGAATTCGAAGGTCACAAGTTCCAGCGACTCGATCCGGCGGGTCGCGATACGATTCACTCCCAGCTTACGCGTGATTATCCCGATAGCGAAAATGCTTCGATCGTCACTGCGCGAGATTTTCTATGGTCGGGTTTTAAGACACCGGAATTGAGTGACTTCAACATCTATCAGTTGCACTGCGGCAGTTTCGCAGGGCGTGGGGACGGTCTGGGTGTTGACGTAGCGGGATTTGCGCATATCGAAACGAAACTTGGTTACATTCAAGAATTGGGGTTTTCCGCCATCGAGCTTCTTCCCGTGCAAGAGTTTGCAATGGAAAGATCTTGGGGCTATAACCCCGCCGCTTTTTTTGCCATTGAGTCTGCTTACGGGCACCCGACGGACTTAAAGCGTTTCGTCGATCAGTCGCATCAGCATGGCTTGGCGGTCATCTTCGATGTGGTCTACAACCACGCTGGGCCTGGAGATAACTTGCTCTGGCGATACGACGGCTACCACGACAAGCATGACCAGTACTGTGGAGGAATCTATTTCGAAGGGGGCCGAGTGACCGACTGGGGTCGCGGCCCCGCGTGGTGGAAAGAGGAAGTGCAAGAGTACTTTTTCCAGAACGCATGCATGTATTTCGACGATTATAACGCGGATGGCTTGCGCTTTGATGTAACGACTCAAATTGAGGGCCAGCACTTGAGTAAAGTGATGCAGCGACTGCGGGAACGTTATCCGGATAAGTACTTTATTGCCGAGCACTTGCCTGCGCACCCATGGATCACAACGTACGGCAATTTCAACGCAACTTGGCAGGCGGAGAGCCACCACGAGGCACAGAGGGCGCTCAACGGCCAAGAGCCTGTGAACAAAGTGAAGTCCATCTTGGGCTGGGATGGATTTGAACACTCATGGAATCTGGTCAAGTATCCGCTCGGCTCGCACGATGATGTCGGTGACGATCACAATGGCAACGCCAAAGAGGGGCTAACTCATTGGGACGCGCGCCATCGCTATCTGGTCGATCAATTCGGCGGTCGGCACAATTGGCATGCTCGCGCTAAATGCCGCGTTGCTTGGGCGCTCGGCATCGCCATGCCGGGGACGCCAATGCTGTTCATGGGCAGCGAATGCCATATGGGTTCACCCACAGTCGCCTGGGGGTACTGGCACGATGGTTGGGACAACCATGGCGACCACCGGTTCGATTGGGAGATTGCTGGCGATCCGATCGGCATCGAGATGCGCAGGCTTGTTCAAGCAGGCAATGGCCTTCGCGCGGAGAACCACGCGCTGCTCAGTGAAAGCCTCATCATTACTCATGAAGACTACCACAACCAGGTCTTGGCCTTCAAACGCTGGCACAACGACAATTTAGTTCTCACCATTGTGAACCTGAGCGAGAACAACTTTGGCAATCACTCCTACGGCGTTTCCACGGACAACCAATTTGGTACGTGGTCCCAGATTCTATGCACCCAGGATGCTCAGTTTGGTGGTTGGCACGGTTCCGGCAACGCTTTCCATGATCCCCAAACCCAACGCGACGGCAAAATCTATATCAACTTGCCAAAGTGGAGCGTGGTGATATTTCGGCTTTGCCCCTAGCCCATTGGTTCTCACTTTAGCCGTGTTGGTAACCAGAAACAACCTTTGTGATATTGTGATCGACTTTCCCGCGCTGGGCCCAAGTCTCAACCGTTGGGGCGCTTATGTATATCCCCGACGTTGTCTGCTGGCGTGCCGGAGTGCCTCTGCTAGAATGACGTTCATGAGTACAGCACCTCAAAAACGAGCAATTTCTGTCGCTGAGTTTCTGGAAGGGGAGCTCGTTTCCCAAATCAAGCATGAGTTTGTCGATGGCGTGGTGTACGCCATGGCCGGTGCTACGACAACGCATAACCGTATCGCCACCAATGCTACTGGCGTACTGTACGGTCAACTGCGTGGCAAACGTTGCCAAGTCTTCAATTCAGACATGAAGGTACGGATTCGTCAGAGCCGCAGCACGCGATTTTATTACCCAGACCTATCCGTGGCTTGTCAAATCAATGCTGGCAACGATTCTTATCAAGACAACCCGGTTGTCATTGTCGAGGTACTCTCCGAATCGACGCGACGAGTTGACGAACACGAAAAACGCGAGGCCTATCTGTCGATCAATTCGCTGGGCGTTTACATCCTGCTTGAGTCCAATACTCACGCAGCCCAAGTCTATCGTCGCACCGACGAAGGTTTTGCAAGTGAATCGTACATCGGCGTCGAAGCCACGATCCCATTGCAAGAGATCGACTGTACACTGAGTCTTGGCGAAGTCTATTCCCAAGTGGAATTCGTACCCATCCAGTCCGCAGAGGATGAGGCGTAGTGCATCTGCGCTGCTATGCCGCCCAGCCAGCATTTGCCAACCTTTGTGATATTCGATCCAGCCGCGCTGATCACCCGGAAGCCGATACTGTAGCACACACCGCTGTCTGCCGAGTATGTCCTCGCTGACGCTTCGGGTTACCATTGGCGACTCGCAAAGGTGCCGCAGGGGGTCTGAGTGGTAACCCGACGCGTAAGCGAGGGGTTTGTCAATTTGTCAACGGCGGCTTTCCCTCGCTGACGCTTCGGGTTTCCATCCTACGTTTCGCCGATAGATTAATTCCGACTTCGGGAATTGCGCTATCTATAACCCTATTACCGAAAAGAGTTCGAATTCGTGACAAATTGTCGCCTTAATGCGAGCTTCTTGAAAGAATGGCTGGCAGCTGTTTGGACCCGTGTTGCGACAACGGAGAGGGAGAGGAACGCCTCTCACTTGCCCACTAAAATGACTCCATTCGCAAAGAACTGACGAGCTACCCAAGCTGCTATTAGAATCTATGGTTTCGCTCGAAAACTCAAACTCACGGGATCCCAACCATGGACACAGACCGAAGATTGTTTCTCAAACGCTCGGCTGCCGCCGCGACCCTGATTGGAGCCAGCTCGGCCGCTACAAGCTCTCGCGCCAATTCGCCTCAACAATCGGGCGGGACTAAGCCCGCGGCGGGATTTGTCCCCAACCGCATCGCTATCTCTACCTATTCTTTCTTCACCTTTCGTGACGGTTCGAAATTGACGATGCCGCAGTGCATCGATGCCGCTTCAGAAATTGGATTTGATGGCGTCGAATTGCTGTTGGTGCAAATGGAGGATACGTCAGATAGCTTTCTACAAAAGTTGAAGCGTCGAGCCTTTGTCAATGGTCTGGATCTATGTGGCATGTCCACACACCAGGGCTTTTTGCGGCCCAGCGCGGAATACCGTCAGAAGAATATCGAAGACACGATCGGCTACATCGAGACTGCTTACAAGTTGGGAATCCCCACGATACGCGTCAATACAGGCCGTTGGGGAACGACCAAGAGCTTCGAGCAGCTAATGAAGGACAAAGGCGTCGAGCCTAGATTGCAGGGGCATACGGATGACGAAGGATTCAAGTGGGTCATTGACTCACTGACGCAATGTTTGAAGAAAGCGGAGGAGTGCGGCGTCGTGCTCGGGCTCGAAAACCACTGGGGACTAGGCCGGACCGCAGAAGGGGTCTTGCGAATTGTCGATGCCATCGACTCGCCCTGGCTGCGCGTCACCATGGACACGGGCAACTTCTTTGAGCGGCATTATGAGCAACTTGAAATGTTAGCACCTAAGGCAGTCTTCGTGCAGGCAAAGACCTATTACGGCGGCGGCGTATACTACGATTTGGAAATCGACTACGATCGGGTTGCCAAGATCTGCCAGGCCGCCAACTATCGAGGCTACGTATGCCTGGAGTTCGAGGGTCAGGAAGATCCATGGAAAGCCGTGCCCAAGAGTCTGGCCATGTTGCGAAAAGCCTTCGGCACGAAATACATTTAAAGCATGTTACAACCGCTGCGAACGTCGCTTACTTTGGAGCGCCGGATTGGCGGCTTTCACTCGCTTACGCTTCGGGTTTCCATCCCACATTTCGCTGAAAAATGCCTATGGCAATACTTCAAAGTGCAGGCTGCTTGCGTGCTGAGGGTCGCGGTGGATGGTGTGTTCAGCCGAAATGTAGTCGTCTTCGCTCGCTTCAAAGATGTTCTCGACATACCTCTGCGGATTGCGGTCAACAAAAGGAAACCAACTACTTTGCACTTGGATCATGATGCGATGCCCACGCTTGAAAGTATGCAGAATGTCGTGCAGCTCAAATTGCGTGTTTTCGACTTGTCCTGGCACAAGCGGTTGGGGCTGCTCAAAGCTCTCTCGAAACCTCAGCCGCATGACTTGCCCGCGAACCAACTGCTGCCTTCCACTTTGGAAATTCTCTGGAGGCGTGCTGCTGCCATTGTCAATTCGCCCGGGAAACTCGTCGATCAACTTGACCACTAAGTCCGCGTCTGTACCAGTCGTGCTGAACCACATGTCCGCTAGCAGGGGACCGGCGATAGTCACGTCCGCCTCGAGGATCTCGCTGCGATAGACCAAGACATCAGGCCGACGAGCTGCGAAACGTTGGTCTTCAGCCATGTAATCCTTGGCCCACCGCCCCGTGATTTCCATCGTGTAAGGCACTGGCTTGCGCGGATCGCTGATATAAGTGTCGCTGGCCTGGGTATCAGCTCTCTCGGTATCATCGCTCTGGGCATCGACGGACCACAGCAGACGCTGGTCACTGGCCAGGAACAAAGAACGCTTCTCACTTTCTCGCGGCGGCCAAGCCGAGAACTTGCGCCAACGATTGGCGCCGGTCTCAAACACAGTTGCCTCGGCAATACCAGGGTTCTCAGCGGCCTTCAGATGGTGTTCGAAGAATGGAAACTCAATTTCATCACGATACCACTGGGCAGTGGCCCAGTCAAAACGCGCATCGCCTAGGACGTCACCCGCAGTGCGATTCCAGCCACCATGGAACCAAGGTCCCATCACTAGGGAATTCTGGATTTGGGGATTTAACTGTTCAATTGCCTGGTACGTCTTGAGTGGACCATACAAGTCCTCCGTGTCAAACAAACCTCCTACGACCAGACAAGCACAGCGCACATTCTTGAGGTGCGGCAAGAGATTTCTGGATTGCCAAAAAGTGTCATAGTTTGGATGTTGCGTGATGTCATTCCAGAATGCAATCTTGTCATTAAAGTGCTGCTCATTGACATTTCTTAACGCCCCAAGATCTAAAAAGAACTGATACGCATCGTCGGTCTTTAGATCTAAACTTTCGTGGCGTGCAAGGCTCGGTTGCGGTCGAGAGTGACCAAAGGATGAAAAGAAACCAACGGCCAACTGCAAATTGAATGCACCATTGCGATGCATGTCATCCCAAAACCAGTCCGCAATTGGGGCTTGAGGCGAGATACATTTGAGCCCAGGGTGCGAATCGATGGCACCGGCTGAAGTGTAAAAGCCGGGATACGAGATGCCCCACTGACCAACACGACCATTGTGGAATTCAAGCTTCTTCAACAGCCACTCAATGGTGTCGTAGGTGTCCGAACTTTCATCCGTTTGCTGGTCGCGTTTACCTTCTACATGGGGGCGCATATTGTCAAACTCGCCCTCGGAAAGATAGCGTCCACGGACATCTTGGTAGACAAAGATGTAGCCCGAGTCCTCGAATGCCTCGCTGGGTCCCAGCGTCGTGCGGTACTGGTCGGCTCCGTAGGGTCCCACGCTGTAGGGTGTCCGCAGCAACAGGATCGGATAGGTGGTGTTGGGGCCTGCGTCATTGGGGATATAGCACGCCGTGAATAGCTTGACGCCATCGCGCATCGGAACCTGGTATTCAAACTTGGCGTAGCCGGCTCGGATTTTCTCTGCCCGTGTCGCGGCCTCCTGAGCATTTGCGATCAGCGCCAGACCCACTAAGACCACAAGCCAAGTGAATACTCGGGCAAAATACGAGCGAACGACCATCTCATGCTCCTATGGACCATTAAATTCTTGACATCTTCCGTCTCGATTATAGTCGCGACCATTTGAATACAAGCGCGAACCGTCCCTCGGTCGCAGCTAATCGATCTCCGACCTATCACGTTCAAACGGTTTCATTCAAACAGTCGCATAAGGCCAGTCGCCGTTCGCCATAGTCCCAATGCGCCAATCAGAGAAACGACTGCCCATGCAGCGACGATTGACAGTCGTGACATATGGCTTTGGCGGGCCAGGACTTGGCGGCGCACGACCAGCAACATAATGATGCCAATCACTGGCAACAACAAGCCATTCGCGATCTGTGCGGCCACAATCGTCGATACAGGACTTCCGTCCAAGACGATGGCCGCCATGGCTCCAATGAGTACAACGCTTATTGCGATGATGCGAAACTTGTTCGAATCAGTTTTCGTAGACCAGCCGAGGCAACCACAAACGGCATAGGCCGTTGCCAGAGGCGCTGTGATCGCACTGGTTAGGCCAGCCGCAAATAGTCCCAATGCAAAAGTGATACTGCTCAAAGTGCCCATCGTGGGCTGTAGCTGCCGCGCGATTTGGCCGGGAGAATCCCACTGCAGTCCTTGATCATAGAACGCGCGGCAAGCCGTCAAGAGAATCGACGCCGTGACCAGCCCTCCCAGGGAAATAGAGAATACCGTGTCGATACGAGCTGACCGGAGCGCCGAGGCCCGTGGCACATTTTCCCAGGCCGTGGCCGTTCGACTCGCATGCAAGAACAGATTGTAGGGAACGATGGTCGTCCCGATCAAAGCTACCACCAGCGACAAATTTTCAGCGGAAACTGTCGGGACCAACAGACCTTGCAGAATACGCTCTGACGTTGGTAACGCAATGGCTGCGGTGACTAGGAATGCGACGCTCAAGATGCAAACCAGGATAATCAAAGTTCCTTGCAACAGTTTGTCTTTTCCAAAACCGATCAAGGCAATTACGATTGCAGTCAGCAGCGTCACCCAAAGTTTTGCAGAGCCGCCGATCAAGGCGGTCACACCCACCACAGCTCCGGTAAGATTTCCAGTTTGGTAGGCAGCGTTGCCGAAACCGATTGCCAGGATGATCAAAGCGAGTGTAGGCCACAACCACTTTGTTCCAGCCAAGGCTGAACGAATCGCTTCGCTTAGTCCGCTGCCAGTCTCAATCCCAAGGCGGGCGGCAAGCGACTGTAGCAAGATCGTGCCGATGCTGGCCAGTAAGACGGCCCACAACAATTCGCATCCAAACTCTGTACCTGCTCGGCTGGCGGTAATCACCGTCCCTGGTCCAATGAAAGCGGCTGTAACCAATAAGCCCGGCCCCAATGGCAATCGGCGCCTGGACCAAGATTTCCCAACTCGCTCAAGTGTCATTGATTGGCCCCGGTCGCAGTCCTCGAGTACACCTTTTTAACAAATCATTCTAGCAGCGGCTCCTAATGGAAATTTGCAAGTGTTAGAAGGGGGCCAATGGCAAGGCACTCTGGATAAGCGGCTGGGGGAAAGTCGAAGTGGGGGATTGATTGTCGGTGAGAGGCGGGCTCAGGAGCAGTGGATTATCTTGCAGGCGCGGTGGAACCTCTTCAGGTAGGCCCTCACTTTCCGCGGGTCGAGCGCGGTCGCTCTGCGCGTCAACATCATCCGCTTGAACTTCGTTGGATTCCGATTGCTCGGCAGAGTAGGGGGTGGATTCCCCGGAGGATGCTGACGAACCGGGTTCCCAAGGCACGCTTGGGCAAACCGGTTGAATACTCATCAAGCGCCGCATCTCATGCGAGTACATCACACCAGGAAGCTCGCCGTACACCGGAAATGCCCAAGACGGCAGACCGTACACGGATGTGGGTTGTATGTCTTCATTTCGCAAGTCTTGCCAGAAGCCATCTTCACCAACGGTGAGCAACTCGAGATCCAAGAATAGTTGGGTGCGGTCCAGGATGTAATTGATGTGCCGACTAGCCACGTTGCTTAGCGCGCCGATATAGGCGGTCTGGGCTTCCAAGAAATCCCGAGCCGATACGCCGCCAGTGCCCAAACGAAACTCGAGCGAAGTACTGACAACCCGCTCATAAGCTAGTGCGGCGCTGGCCACTGCAATCAAGTACTGTTCGCGATCCAAGGCTAAGTTCCGCAAGTCGTTTCGAACCGAAAACTTGATGTTATCTTCGAGCTGCATCAGGTTGCGCAGTGCGCGCTGATAGTTGATCAAAGAACCCCGGAAGTCGTTGCGCTGCGTAAAACGATTTAGCGGCGCGTCGAAGGTCACACCCAGCTGGGTCGCGCTATCGTCGAGCGTGAAATTAAAAGGCTGGTTTGAGCCGGATTTGGTTCGGATAACCTGCCGCGCATTAAGGTCTAGCACCGACTTGAGTTCATCCGCCGCGAGTTTAATGCGTCGCCAATCATCCACGGCCGATTCGCGTTGAGTCATCAAGTCAAATCGTAAGACAAGCGCAGTGACCATCGCATCATCTAGATCGATTTCGATTGGCTTTAGTCCAAAATCTGGTGTATTGATAGTCGTTTCAACCACGTTCGTCAGGCTTTCCACGGCTGACAGGATGCGCTGCAAGTCCCGCTTGGGGTCTTCGAATACCTGCGTCTGATTCGCTTCGTCAATCGTATTTACCAGTTTCTGCAACTTCTCGCGCAGCGTGTTACTCTCGTTCACTAAAGCAGGTAGGTTGGCCAGTTGTAGCTCGTCGGTCCCTGAAGCAAACATGGCTTGGAATTTGACCGTGAGTTCCTCGACGGCTTGTGCCAATTCGAATTGCTGCTGAGCGAATTCTTCCAGCTCGGACGGCTCGTGAGTCAAGGCGGCCAGTTCGAGTTGGCGGGTAATCAATTCCAGCAAGTATCGTGCGTGAGCAATCGAGCGTTGAAAAATGATGGGTACTGAGGGAGTTTCACTTTCCACCTCTTCGCGCAGATCGGCCAACACTTCCTGGCTGGCAATTCTCGCTTCATCCACCAAGAAATTGACGCGAAGACTATCCAATTCACTGAGTTGTTGATTGCTATCGCTGGTCAGGCTTGCCGTTTCTAGCAAGCGCTCGATCAACACTGCCGCGGTGCTAACCAACACACCTCGATCAGGGCGAAGCATGGAGTTTTTTAGTCTACGTAGCACACGGTTGGTCGAATCGGATGACACCGACAGCTGATCCAATCGCGTCAACTCATTCAGCTCTGTCAAATCGAGGTTGACGCGAGTCTCGGTTGGAATGCCCATCGACAGTTTAAGCCGGTCCAACGCCTGCTCCACGTCGTTGCAAGTTCCGATCAGCGATCCACGTCCGTTTAGCAGGCTCTGTTCAACTTGGTCGACTTGCACGCGAGGACCGAATTCACCCCGAAACTCAGCTTCGGCTTGATTGAATGCTCGCACTAGAGAAAAATAGTTTTGGCTGGCAATCTCAATCTGCCGAAACGACAGGATGAGACGATAATAGCTACTGGCAAAGTCGGTGAAGAACTGTTTTCGAAACCTTGCAAAATCTCGGGCGGCGTACACGAGATCGCGTTCGGCCTGAGTGAGGCCTTCGAATCGGATGTCGCGTTGAAGCAACGGCTGTGCAAAGTTGATCAAGACGCTGGAGTTCACGTCTGCTGCAAAACCGGATGGTCCGTTAAACGTGAGCAACACATTGTTCGCAAACGACGCCAGCAAGTCGCCGCCTGTTACGAGTAGCTTGTCGCCACGAACTGCCGTGGGTATCGCAAGTCCATTCTGCGTGATCCCGCCAGACCGATTGTGCGTGAAGTCCAGCGCCGAACCGTTGCCAAAATTGCTGAATTTGTTTGCGTAGGCGAAGCGCTCCTCGGACAAATTCAATGAAACAAGAAACAAGATCTCTTTCTGCGTTTGGTATTCGCGACTATTCAGCAATGCGAGATCAATCACGTCTTCCAAAGTCATCTTGGGAGCGTCGTCCGTATCGTTTTCGGCAAGCTGAAATTGCTCGAAGTTCTGGCGTGTGTATTCGGCTTCCTGGCGAACGCTGTCAAACTCCAGCATGCGCTGCAAACATTGGGTGGGCAGCGTCTGCCATGCATCCGGCGGGAGCGGTACTCCCTTGGGCTCTGCCGCGTCCTGCTCATCCGACTCAACTTCCTCACCGGCTTGTTCACTGGTGTCCCCAAGCAATTTTGCGCGCAGCTCTGGCAACCGGTAGGCATACAGCGAGGGTGTGGGGCAGGGTAGTCTCGGCGAAACGAGGCAATCCAGCGGGGCCAACCGGGATTCGGGTGATGGGGTAAGTGAGTAATTGACCGGCACCGACCACGGCTTAGCAGCCGTTTTCTCATTGATCAAGCAGTGCGCGTCTCGGTTGGCGCGATTATAGTACCAGGCCCTTGAATGACACCCAGTGCACCCAAGTAGGCAAACAAGCAGAATCCAGCGAATGGAGCTGAAAGTTACAGCGGTCACCGGCATATTGGAGCGCAGCCTACAAATCGAAAGTGTCCGGTCGTACCAGGTAAGTTGGTTCACTTAGGTTCGGTCGGCATTTTCGGGCTGCTTAGCACGGTGATTTGTATTATAATTAGGTTTCCCTTCCTACCTAATTGCAAAGATATTCGGATTGTTCGGGTTGTACCAACCTGATGCATGACTCGCCCGGACAAGTCTTAATGTATAGGGTCGTGACAGACCCGATGCGCATTTGCAAAACCCACCTAGGACTAACTTACCCCCCATGAAACCTACACTTACCCTCCCGCACGCGGCGTGCAAACACACGGATTAAAACGCAATTTGCTGAAACGTTTTAATCGCATTAATTGCATGTCTTGTACGCAACTCAGCGTTGGCTGCCGAGTTTACTGAAAGGGCTAAGGCTCCCACTAGTCTCGACACGCCCCCTGCCGCGAACGTATCCCACCCGCCCATAAGAAGGCCACATACGTGTTTTCTAGGAAGATCATCTTACCGATAGCCGCACTGACTCTAATGGTCGGTGGCGGTTTCTACTTGGGCTTATGGCCAAGCTGGCAACAGAGTACGCAGGAGTTGGTCTACTACAACGTGCGGCGGAGCGATTTACCGATCGTGATCACCGAGCGAGGATTCTTGGAGAGCCAAGAACAGACATCACTGCAATGCCAAGTTGAGATGTACGACTATCGAAGCGGTTCTCGTGGAACGATTATCTTATCCATCGTGCCCAACGGAAGTCTTGTTCAGAAGGGTGATGTATTAGTTGAGCTAGATTCGGCGTCCATTCGCGACTTGCTCGAGTCCGAGTCACTCGAACTGCAGAGTGACCGTTCGATGCAGGAACAGGTGGAAGCGCGACGCACCAATCAACTGACTCAGAATGAAACGTCCACCGCGGAAGCCAAATTGGCTTTGGAGTTGGCGGAACTTAACTTAGAAATGTACATCGACGAGAAGAGTGGATCATTCAAGCTAGCCGAGAGCGAAATTGATCGTCAGATCGATGAGGCACGCAATGCGATTCTCGAATCGCAAGCTGCTCTGAAACTGCAGGAGACCGAAAAAGACGGAATCGAGCAATTGTTCCGCTTGGGCTACAAAGGCAAGAGTGATTTGGAACAAAGCCGCTATGCATTCTTGAAGTCGGAAGCGGCTCTCGCCTCCGCGATCAATCGGCTTGAGACGTACGATGCCACCAAGCAGCAGTTGAAGACCTACACGTATGCTATGGAGGTCTTGCGACTACGCGGAGAGGTCGACACGGCCAAGCGAAATCTGCGTCAAGTGGAAGTCACCAATAAGTCTGAGTTGGCCCAAGTGGAATCTCAGCTCTTCGAAGCTAAGGAGCGCGTCAGCCGGCAGGAAGGCAGAGTTAATCAGTACCAACTAAATCTGGATCGGTGCATTATTGTCGCACCACATGACGGTATGGTTGTTTATGCCCAGGATGAACGCGGGGGGTCTAGTATCAAAGCTGGAACGGAAGTTCGCAATCGGCAAGAGTTGCTGACCTTGCCGGACCTGTCCAAGATGCAAGTCAAGATACAAGTTCACGAAGCTGTGCTGGATCAGGTGCGTCCAGGCCTACCGGTGTCGGTTCGCGTCGAAGCGTTTCCAAACGAATCCTACGCGGGCATCGTAGACGAAGTGGCCGTCGTACCAAGCTCGAATCGAAGAAGCGTCAAGACATACGACTGTACGATCAAGATCCCTCAGAAAGTCTATCGGCTCAAGCCTGGCATGAATGCCGTAGCCGAAATTCACGTCGATCGCATCCGCGAAGCGCTTAGCTTGCCAGTGCAAGCCATCGTACAAAGAGACCGAGAAACTTGGTGCTATGTCGACAACGGGAAGGGCGTCCAGCGGTGCGACATCGAGTTGGGACGAAACAACGACAAATTTGTTGAAATCATCTCTGGGATCAACATCGATGATCGCGTCGTGCTCAATCCACTCGCAATTGCCAGCCTCGAAGATGTCAAAGGCACAGAAATTTCACCTGACGATGGCAGCACGCCCGACCTGCAAGAATCCGCCGAAAGTATTCAGCAGAACGTCACCAGCAGCACTGAGCCAAAACAGGATTGGCAGCATTTGACTAAGGCAACTGATGCATCTTGAAACGTTCAAAGTCGGGGTCAAGAACCTACTGTTGCACAAGTTGCGCAGCCTACTGACGCTGCTGGGCGTGATTCTCGGCGTCGGTTCGGTAATTGCCATGCTGGCCGTAGGCGAAGGCTCTAAGAAAGAGGCCCTCGAGCGAATCAAGAACCTCGGTGCCAACAACGTCATCATCCGCAGTGTCAAACCCACGCTCGAAGATCAGTCACAGTCAAATTCCAATTCAACCTCCGAGCCTATTTTCAACGAATATGGTTTGAGCTTCCAAGACCTGGAAAGGCTCAAGGCCACGCTGCCCACGGTGACGTCGGCGGTCCCAGTCGCATTGGCTACCTGCGATATTTCCAAGCGTCAGCGTCGCATCCCCAGTGGACGCGTCCTGGGGACTCAACCTCAGTTTCTAGATATCAAGCGACTAGCGGTTGAACGTGGGCGATTTGTATCGTCGGTCGATGTTCACAACGCTTGGAACGTTGCCGTGCTAGCAGCCGGCGCGGCGGACAGACTCTTCCAATTTGAAGATCCGATAGATCAACACATCCTCGTCGGCAACGATGTATACCGCGTTGTCGGCGTTCTCAGTGGGCAAGACAGCGGAAATAATACTCCCGGGGCCGTAGGTCAGCGAGATTTGAACAACGATATCTACGTTCCAATTTCCTGCGTCCAGCGACGACTGGGCGATCAAGAAGGAAGCGCCTCGGATGATACCAAGCAGCAGGCCGAACTGCATGAGATCACTTTGACGGTGGCCGACGAACGCTATGTTAGTCAAACTGCGGAAATGGCAAGACAACTACTCATGAGGGCTCACCCAGAGGGCAAGGACTTTGGAGTCCAAGTGCCACTTGAATTGCTGGCTCAAGCCATGGAAGAAAAGCGAATGTGGAACATGGTGCTTGGCTCCATCGCGGGCATTTCACTGCTCGTTGGAGGCATCGGTATTATGAATATCATGCTCGCGAGCGTGACCGAACGCACCAAAGAAATTGGGATCCGAAGAGCGCTGGGGGCCACGAAACGAGCTATCTCCGTCCAGTTCTTAGCGGAAACAGTCATCCTCAGTTCCACTGGCGGAGTACTGGGCGTCATCCTGGGTGTCAGTATTCCAGTGATTGTCAGTTGGCTAACCGATCTGGATACGGTCATCAGCCTGTGGTCAGTTCTCCTCTCGTTTGGAATCTCCGTTGGTATTGGAATTATATTCGGATGGTATCCAGCGCAACGAGCCGCAGCGCTCAATCCCATCGTCGCCCTACGCCACGAATAATTGGCTTACTCGACTACATTCGCAGCCAACCTTAGCCTGTAGAGGTTTCCAATTTCAATACCTTATGCCGGAGAATTTTGAAACACAGAGGCGCAGAGATCACAGAATAGGCAAGCCTTTTCTTTTCTCCGTGTCCTCTGTGCCTCCGTGTTGGAATTCTTACGGCCCTCATGCGTCGACGTCGACTCGGCGTCGTAAATCCTGGCAGCATCGCTTATCCTGTAGATTATGCTGCCGACTGTCTACCATCTAAATCGCACTGAGCCCAGGATTAACGCTTGAGAGACAATCATCTTATGCCGGATACACCAGTCGTTGAGGACACGTTTGCCGAAGCATTTCCAATGACGGCCACTCGCTTGATCATTACCGCACTGGATCAAGAATTGGCAAATATTGCCGCGCGGGACTTCTGCGGCAACGCGTCGAGCGTGATTGGGTGCGACACCGAGGCTGGAATCGAAAAACTAGTACCTGCTGCGGATACGCCGGATGGTCGACCTGGGGTTTCTGTTTTAGCTTTCGCTTTTAATCGACAGTCGCTGGAAACCGCGGTAGCAGCCCGCGTTGGCCAAAACGTCCTAACTTGCCCCACCACTGCCTGCTATTCCGGAATAGCGGGATGTCCGAAGGACAGAACAATCAAGCTTGGTGCTTTGCTTCGATTTTTTGGAGACGGCTACCAATTCTCCAAGAAGCTTGGAGACCAGAGATATTGGCGTCTACCCGTGATGGATGGCGAGTTTCTCTGCGAAGACGTTGCCGGAACTGTAAAGGGTATTGGCGGCGGCAACTTGATCGTGTGTGGTCGTAATCAGACCGAGGCACTGAAGGCGGTACGGGCTGCGGTTGCCGCAATCGAGAAACTGGATGATGTAATCCTCCCATTCCCCGGCGGAATCGTTCGCAGTGGCTCCAAGGTAGGCTCCAAGTACAAACAACTGAAGGCGAGTACGAACCACAAATGGTGTCCTTCCCTGCGAGGACAAACGGAAAGCGATTTACGCGAGGGTGAAAATGCTGTCTATGAAATAGTCATTGATGGGCTGACCGTTCATTCTGTGGCGCTCGCTATGCAAGTAGCCTTGGACGAGGTTCGGAGTGCAAATGGTATCTTGCGAGTTTCCGCTGGCAACTATGGTGGGAAACTCGGGCCACACCATTTCCACTTGCATCGACTAGCCGAGCTGCAGGCTGGCGGAGCTTAAGGCACGGTCCTTGGCTGATCCTCGGATCGGCGACACAACAGAACGACTGCCCCACTGCTTCCAAGATTTGCTACAATCAACCTAAATACCCCTTCCTATTCTAAGAGTCTCAACCGTGCCCGTCCAACGCCTGCAGTTGCATCCGATTCGTACCGCTAAACAAGGCGTGGAGGTCAACGTCGGCAAGGAAAGTGACGATTATAAATCGATAGTAACGACGCTATCAATTCATGAAAGCGACATGCTAGCTCTCGGGGTAGCCAACGGCGATCGAGTACGCGTGACCACTGCGCACGGTGCAGCAGAATTTGTCTGCGAGCAAGCCAAGGTGCCGGAAGGTATGATCTTTGTTCCGTATGGGCCGCCGACTTGCCGACTCATGGGGGGCGACACGGGAGGAACAGGCATGCCAACGTCCAAAGGATGGGACGTGGATGTTGAACCCGTTGCGTCGGCTGATACCATAGACTGACCGTGTTTTTCAATTTGGAGCAACCATGAGCACAGATGCAGATGATATGCCAGCGGTCAAACAAGCGACTGACCTGGCGGGCCAAGACTCCCCCCATTTCAAACTGCCCACCGAGCCAGCGGAATTTGCGGCTTGGGAAGAGGTTGAAAGCGGGCGATTTATGCCGCGTCGAATCCGCGGCAGCTGCGCTGGCCGCGCGTTGGGTTGAACGTTTTCCGTCAAGTCGTCTAGTTCAGACGACGATTGCACCGAGGAATCCGTCGACACTCCGACAGATGCTCAAAATCAAGAATTCTCAGATTAGCCGCTTTGCGAGACGAAGGACTGAAACATGGATCTAAAGGTGATCGACCACGCCACCTGCACCTTTTGCGGTTGCGTCTGCGACGACATCCGTTTGCATTCCGATGGAAACCGAATTCACAAAGCGGAAAAGGCCTGTGTCCTGGGAAAGGCGTGGTTTCTCAATCACACGGCCGAGCGTGCTTATCCCGATGCGCTCATCGATGGGCGCGAAGCGAGTCTAGATGACGCGATTTCGCTGGCCGCCGAATTGCTCCACCGCGCTGACATGCCGCTGGTCTACGGCATGAGCAATACAACTTGCGAAGCTCAACAACAGTGCGTGGCCATGGCTGATCATTTGGGTGGGCTGGTTGATAGCCATACATCGTTGTGACACGGTCCCACTGAAATCGCTGCCCAGTTGGGTGGTAAAGTCACTTGTACGCTCGGCGAAGTTAAGAATCGAGCCGATTTCGTCATGTATTGGGGTGGAAATCCGGCGGAGTGTCACCCGCGTCACTTCACCAAGTATGCGTTAATGCCGAAGAGTAAATTCCTGCCGCGCGGCCGCAAGGATCGCACGATGGTTTTGGTTGATATTCGTGAAACCAAGAGCGTAAATGCTTCGGATATCTTCCTACAAGTCCGCCCAGGCAAAGACTTTGAACTCATCACCATCCTACGAGCTTTGCTCAAGGAACAGCACGTTGGCGATGCGCAAATCGCAGAAACGGGCCTGACACGCGACGTCCTGGTCGACTTGCTTGAACGCATGAAAGTGGCCAAATTCGGTGCCATCTTCTTTGGCATGGGGTTGTCGATGACGCGTGGCAAGCACATGAATTCCGCTGCGTTGTTGACACTGGCGGCCGAGCTGAACGCATTCACGAAGTTCGTAGCCATGCCCATGCGTGGACATGGCAATGTGACTGGCGCCGACGTGATCATGCGTTGGCAAACCGGTTATCCCTTCGGAATCAGTTTTAATCGCGGCTACTCACGCTATAATCCTGGCGAGTTTTCGACGGTTGACGTCTTGGTTCGGGGTGACACCGACTGCGCCTTTATCATTGGTGCCGATCCTGGCGCGACCATGCCCCAACCTGCCATTGATCACTTGCGCCGCATTCCAACTATCGTGCTTGATCCTCATGTGACCCACACCAGCCGACTTGCCAAAGTACATATCACGACAGCACCGGCGGGGATTGCCGCACCAGGTACCGCGTATCGCATGGACGAAATTCCACTGCCCCTGCGTCCAGCCATCGATTCTCCCTACCCGAGCGATGAACAGGTTATACGCCGAATCCGGGCTTTAATCGATCAAAAGCCTGATTGGATGAGTAAGTCTCCACAGCGGGTTCTGTCGCAGGTCTGAAAGTGCTCCATCCATCCTCCCGAGAAAACTGATGCTTCGAATCCGTGGCGGAAAAGTATTTGACCCTGCCAATGGGATCAACGGCGAGATCCGTGATATTTGTATTGACGGGGACCGTATTGTTGCCGATGTCAATGGCGGAAAAGACATTGATGCTACTGGCATGATCGTCTTTCCCGGAGGCGTCGACGTGCACACGCATGTCGCCGGTGGAGCCATTAATTTTGCACGCGCCATGACGCCCGAAGATCACCGACGGACCCAGGCCTTTATGCGCTCCCAGTCGCGACGTTCGGGTCTCGGAGGCATGGCACCGACGACTTTTGCAACTGGGTATCTCTATGCGGGCATGGGGTTCACGACTGTCAACGAGGCGGCAGTGCCTGTCCTGTCTGCCCGGCACACGCATGAGGAACTCAACGACGTGCCCATCGTTGACAAGAGTTGCTTGGTCCTGATGGCTAACAATGAGATCATGATGAATCTCATGGAAGCCGGTGATTTCGAAAGAGCCAAGCATGTCGTTGCCTGGTACTTGAATGCGGCCAAGGCTTACGGAATCAAAGCTGTCAATCCCGGCGGCGTCGCGGCTTGGAAGTGGGGTAAGGATGCAAAAGAACTATCGAGCCCCATCGCTGGCTTCAATTCGTTGACGCCTGGCGACATTATCCAACAACTGTCGCGAATCGTAGATGAACTCAAATTGCCACATCCGCTGCACTTGCACTGCAATAACTTGGGGGCACCAGGAAATATCTCGACGACGCTCGAAACCATGAAGCACCTCGAGGGCAATCGAGTTCACATGGCGCACTTGCAGTACCACGCCTATGGAGGAGATGGCTGGGATACGATGTGTAGTGAGTCGGCTCAGCTGGCGGAGTACTTCAACGCCCATCCGCATATGACTTGCGACGCAGGTGCTGTACTGTTCGGCGATACGGTCACCATTACCGCTGATGGTCCATGGCAACACCTGCTGTACAAACTCACAGGTCGCAAGTGGGGCAACTTGGATGTTGAAAACGAAACGGGTTGCGGCATCGTGCCGTATACCTACAAGCCGTCCAACTTAGTCAACGCCGTCCAATGGGCGGTTGGACTTGAATTGTTGCTGTTGATTAATGACCCCTGGCGGGTGTTTCTTACTACGGATCATCCCAATGGGGCGTGCTTCTGGCGATATCCGGAAATCATTCAGCTATTGATGTCCGCCGAATTTCGGAATGAGTGCATGGCTAAATTGCCCGCCAAGATCAAATCGAGAATTACGCTTCCAGAAATTAATCGCGAATATACTCTCTACGAAATCGCAACAATCATTTCGGCAGGTCCGGCTCGTGCGTTAGGACACCGACAGAAGGGAAACCTGGGTGTTGGTAAGGACGCAGATGTAGTGATTTACAACGAAGATCACGACATCGCCCGCATGTTTGGACATCCGCGTTATGTAATCAAGGCGGGCGAAATTGTAATTGATGACGGCGACATTCGGGAAACACCGCAGGGACGCGAGTTTATGGTGCAGCCAGCGTTCGATCCGGCCACGGAGGAATTCCTGCAGCCTCTGTTCGAAGATTGTTACACCATGTCATTCGAAAACTATCCTGTAGAGCTTGAGCGAATCGAGAATCCGGAAGTACAAGAATGTGGCAAGGTTTCGAGTGACTTGGAACAATCATGATAAAGCTCACGCTTAAGCGCCAGCCAACCGTACCTTTAGAAGCCGAAGTGCTTTCGCCAGACGTGCTGTGCAACATGCCGCACGCGGACATCTGCGCAGCGACTATTTACCATGGTAAACGCCAATGTCGGTTGGATGAATTTTTTGACGTGGATGGGCAGGGGAGTCCCGACCTGGAGCTGCACGGCGACTTGTCGAAGGTCCGCTGGATTGGGCGATCCGCTTCGCGCGGCACGATCAAGATTCACGGCAATGTAGGCATGCACTTAGGGGCTTACATGAGTGGCGGCACCATCGAAGTTCACGGCGACGCAAGCGATTGGATCGGCGCGGAGATGCGTGGCGGCTTGATCCGTGTGCATGGTGATGCAGGCGGGCAAGTCGGCGCAGGCTATCGTGGCAGTCTGAAGGGAATGCGAGGCGGGACAATTGTGATCGACGGTACCGCAGGGCTAGAAGTGGGCTTGCGGATGCGGCGTGGTACGATTGTGGTCGGTGGCGTAGCGCGCGACTTTGCCGGACTGCAGATGAAGGGTGGTACGATCTGCTTGCTTGGCGGTGCAGAAATTCGCACCGGGGCGTGGATGAACCGCGGAACGATTATCTCACTCAAGCCGCTCCAGCTTATGCCGACCTTCAACCGTGCAGCCAGTTACAACCCGACCTTTATCAACGTGTATAGCAAATATCTTGCGACCCTTGGCGTCGTCTTGCCCTACGATCCTAGCCAAGGCGAATTCGTGCGATATACGGGAGATACAGCGGTGCCAGGTCGGGGCGAAATCTTCGTCTGGCAACCACATCCAAGTTAGCACTTTGCAACATCGTGAGGTACCGATTTAGCGGCACGGCGCGAGCCGTCCGGTACTCAGGACCGGAGGTCTTGCGCCCTACCGTTAATTTCACTTCGGTTACTTGCCGATCTGTTGCATTAGATCGGTTGCGTCATAAACGCTTTCCAAAGCTTCCAGGACGGAAGCGATATGAACGGCCACCGCACGACCTTGCTCTTCGCTGTGATAGAAATCAGCGGTCAGGCTTTGAATGTTCCCGTCAAAGATGATACCCACCATCTTGCCGTCGCGATCGACCACTGGAGAACCCGAGTTTCCGCCAATGATGTCGGCCGTGCAGACAAAGTTAAATGGTGTATCTGCTGAAATCTTCTGTTTGGCGGCGTTCCAACTATCCGGCAACGTCCAATCACCCTGATTGCCGTGAGCGTCGGCATGTGTAAATGCTCCGCCCATGGTGGTATTGGATGGAATCTCTTGCCCATCTTCCTGGTAACCTTTCACCAAGCCATACGCTAATCGCAGTGTGAAAGTTGCGTCTGGGTAGACTGATTCGCCTTCTGCTTTGAATTTCGCTTCGGTGATGGCTGCATACGCTTGGCGTTCTTGCTCGTCGAGTCCTTCGTTAATCTCGCGGAGCGCACGATATTCTTCATTCAATACTCGTGCCAGCCGTATCAAGGGATCGTCGCTCGACTCGATCGCAGCAGCTCCTCCAGCAGCGAGTTTCTTGCGGGCGTCGACGTCAAACAACGAAGTTCCGGCGATGAGCGCCGCGGCGCGTTCACGTGGACCTTGACCATCAAGGACTTTAGCGACCAATGCATCGCTCCCACCACGAGTTTCAATGAAGCGCGCGAGTTCGTCGGCCAGCTGTACACGTTCGAGATCTTCGTACATTGGCGCCGGTGAGAATAGCTCTTGTTCCAGCGAATCGCGGGCTGAATCACGGAATTCTCGCAGGCGATCTGAGCTTGGCTTCTGATCTTCGGCGGCCATCAGTACCAAATCTTCGGCAATGCCATACACGTGGCTACGCAGGGAACCAGTGCGGTTCTGCAATGCGACACGTTCTTCCTGCACATCCGCAATCGTTTGCCAGGCTGCATCGCCGCCCGCTGCCTTTTGCAAGGAAGCTTGACCGTCACGCTTCTGAGCAATGAAGCCTGGATTCTGCAAGCCGGCTAGCATACCCGTATAGGCCTTGCGCGAGTTCTGAATTCCAAACAAGTCGTCTTGCCCACGCCGTTTCTGTTCTGGGCCGCCAAGCCCATATTGTTGCAACAGAATTTCCTTGCGACGCAGGAGATCCAAAATGCGCGGCATGCGGTGATCACGCTGATACTCAAGTGCGTCAGCGGTTAAAATACGCTGTGTGCGGCCAGGGTTGCCACTGACAAAGACCAAGTCACCGCTGCGAGCACCCACGGGATTGACCTGTAGAAAATGTTCGATCACTGCAGGCTTGCCGTCTTCGTACACGCGAAAGATGGTGACATCTAGATTGTAGCGCGGGTATTCGAAATTATCTGCATCGCCCCCAAAGAAGGCGATCTTGGCTTCGGGTGCCCACACCAGTCGCACGTCGGTGTACTGTTTATAGCGATACAAGTGGTAGCGGCCACCACCATACAGTGTTACGACATCGCTACGCAGGCCGGTTGCTTCCTTCGAGGCTTGCTCGATTTCGGCCATGGCCGCTTGCCGAGCCTTGGACGCCGCTGCGACGTCCATGTTGGGTTTCACTGCAGCATTAACTTGACTCGTGACGTCCTCGATCGAAACCAATTGATTCAATTCGAGATCAGGCGCTTGTAATTCGGTTTCCTGCGATTGCGCGCGGTATCCGTCGCTGGCAATATTGCGATCGGCGGTCGACAGTTTATACAACGTTTCGGAGGCGACATGATGATTGGTCAGCACCAGTCCATTGCTGCTGATAAATGATGCCGAACCGCCAGAGTTAAAGCGGACAGACGATAGCTGCAAGTGCTCCGCCCACGCGTCAGTGACCATGAAATCGTGTTGCGATTTCAGCCGTTCGGCAGGCAGTGCATTAAACAGCCACATGCCTTCATCTGCGGGGGTTGAGCAGCACAGTAGAGTTTGCAAGAGTAGCGTCACGGCGATGACTCGCATGTCTAGAGTTCCTAAATGGTGTTCTGTTTTCAGTCTTATTAAACTCGTTTTGCCAGCGATTAGCGTTCGGATCTGCTAGGCTAAACAACATCAGTCGACTTCCTAGTGAACCTCAGGCGCTAGCCGTGGGCTCTTAATGGTCTACTTCCTAGTGAACCTCAGGCGCTAGCCGTGGGCTCTTAATGGTCTACTTCCTAGTGAACCTCAGGCGCTAGCCGTGGGCTCTTAATGGTCTACTTCCTAGTGAACCTCAGGCGCTAGCCGTGGGCTCTTAATGGCCTGCTTCCTAGTGAACCTCAGGCGCTAGCCGTGGGCTCTTAATGGTCTACTTCGCCCGAGGAGCCCACGGCTGCGCCTGAGGTTCACAGATCGATGCCAATTAGTAGACTCGCTGGCCTACGGCGGCTCAACCCCACTACATTCGTACTGACGTACATCCATGCAGACAACTCTTGGTAATCAACTATGAAACTTCACTTCATTCGGACGCTCGTTATGGTCGGTAGCCTTGCAATGACGGTGGCTGCGCAGACTCAAACAGAAATTGGCACCTATGATCGACCTGGCGATGCCAAGCAGTCACGCAGCGTGACGTATGCCGTACATGGCATGGCTGCGACCAGTGATCTACGCGCTTCTCAGGCGGCCGTTGAGATCTTGCAAGCCGGTGGTTCTGCCGTGGATGCGGCGATTGCTGCCAACGCAGTGCTGGGCGTTGTCGAGCCGATGAGTTGTGGGATTGGTGGCGATTTGTTTGCCGTGTGTTGGCAAGCCAAAGATGAAAAGCTAATCGGCTTGAACGCGAGTGGACGGGCTCCCGCGCTGGCTACGCTGGACGAAATGCAGCGACGCGGCGTTGACCAGATCCCAACCTACGGTGGCTTGGCTTGGTCCGTCCCAGGTTGTGTAGCCGGCTGGCAGGATTTGCATGCCCAAGGAGGCAAGCTGCCGTGGGCCGATGTGTTTCAACCCGCGATACGTTTGGCTGAAGAAGGTTTTCCCGTTGCTCCCGTGATTGCGGGCTACTGGAGTGGGGCTGAAGCTCGGCTGAAGGAAACCAGCGAAGCGGCCAGCACCTTCTTGGTTGATGGCAAGACGCCTAGAGCCGGCCAGATTTTTCGCAACCCACGCTTGGCCAAAACGTATCGCTTGATCGCTGAGTCTGGTGCCAGCGCGTTTTATCATGGCGAAATCGCACAAGCCATCGATGCCTATAGTCAGTCGCGCGACGATGGCCTACTGCGACTCGCGGACTTGCAGACGCACACCAACGAATGGGTGGAACCCGTGAGCACAAATTATCGTGGCTTCGACATTTGGGAACTGCCACCGAATGGTCAAGGTATTGCCGCGCTACAAATTTTAAACTTGATCGAGCCCCACGATGTCAAACGCATGGGCTGGGGCTCGCCGGAATTCGTACACTTGTTCGTCGAAGCCAAGAAACTAGCTTTCGCCGATCGCGCGAAGTTTTATGCTGACATGTCGATGGCCAATGTGCCGTTGCAAAGCCTGATCTCGAAAGAATACGCTGCCCAGCGTAGCCAGCTATTCAATCCCCAGCAGGCACTTGTAAATGTTCCCGCTGGCGACCCAAAGTTGGTCCACGGCGACACGATCTACTTGTGTGTTGTCGATCGAGATCGTAATTGCTGTTCACTAATCCAAAGCAACTACCATGGATTTGGCAGTCAACTCGTGCCTGGCGAACTCGGCTTCGCATTGCAGAATCGCGGCGCCCTGTTTTCGTTGGACAAAGAACATCGAAATTGCCTTGCACCCGGAAAACGTCCGTTTCACACGATCATTCCAGCCATGGCCACCAAGGATGGTCGTCCCGAGTTGGTGTTTGGCGTAATGGGCGGCGATATGCAACCGCAGGGGCATGCCCAAGTTGTGATGAATTGGATCGATTTTGGCATGAACATTCAAATGGCCGGTGATGCGGCTCGGATTCGTCATGACGGCAGCGCGACGCCAACGAGCGTTCCCGAAGCTGCGGGTGGAGGTACCGTGTTTCTAGAATCTGGCATTCCCGCTGCGACGGCTGAAGCCCTGAAGGCCAAAGGACATAACGTGAGCCAGGGCGGCAGCTTTGGCGGCTATCAAGCCATCCACATCGATTGGGAGCGAGGCGTCTTGGCTGGCGCTACCGAAGCTCGCAAAGACGGAGCTGCCCTTGGCTATTGATGCCAAATTGGCGGACAATTTCCCGTTAATGTGCCGACGCAAAACCTGGCTTTGTTTCCGTCAAAATCGAGGTGATCGCAATACGGTCCGCTTCGGAAAGATGCTCGTATTTTGATCGCGAGTCGCGTCTCTCAAGTACATCGTGCAACCGACGATAGATAGATTCGAGCAATGGTGCGGGCAACGCGTCAAACGCTTCCGAATAGATCAGGTAACTGCATGGGTAGCGGAATAGTCGCTTTCGAAGATCGAATTCACGAAGGGATCGTCCCCGTGAGTCTCTCGGTGGCTGTTGCGAAAACTCATCGACGAACGCACCCGTGCCAGAAATACGATCTGTCAATCTCAGATCCCCAACCATCAGCAGTCCATCGACGACTCGTTCGGCGATTTGGTCCAGAACCACACTGTCCTCTTTCGTTCGTTCCGCCACGACTTCAGCCGCTGAAGGGAGCGTTGACGGGCGATGCAATTGCGTCCGCGATTGATGGTTGGCAAGGGTAAACAAGTTGTGCATTGTGACTTGATGTTGCAAAACAAGCAGCGCAACCAGATCACTGTGCGGCGACAGATACTTTTTAACGTCAAACCAAGCGGAGAGGTCGGTAACGTTTCCGTTCGTTCTGTCCACTCTAGCATCAACGATCGCATCCGATTCGATTTGCAAGTTTCCAAGGTGCGTTTGCTCGCCGTGCTTCCCCGTCACGAACCAGCCAGAGAAGCGAAGCTGCAACGGACCATCTGACTTCGGTGAGACCGAATCGGATGGAAAAACACGGTTTCCGCTGGAGCTCGTAAACACCGATTGCATCAACAAACCGGGGACTCGGCCGGTATCACTGGATGCATGACAGAATAAACACCGCTCGGTTCGCCGCAAAATCCTAACAGGATTTTCTTGCGAGAATTGCTCGATCGTATAGAAGTTTGCCCCAAGCTTCGGGTCGACTGATGCTACCTCGATCAGTTCGCCGTGTGGCACCCAACCGACGTACGTTGCGTCGTTGAAATAGATCGCACGTGGATTCGAAGGTGAAATTAGATGGCGTTGTAGACTCGTCTTGGAGAAGACCAGTGTTTGCGAAGAAACGGGTATCTTAAGTTCTCGGAGCAACGATACCAAGTATCCGGTTTTTGGATCCTCCGTCAGAGTAACGTCTCCCGCTTCAACCTGCTTGACCAACTGCGCAACCGGATCGTTCGGTTCCGACTGGAAATAGTTGATCGGTGGCAAGTCAAAAGAGAACTGTGCTTGCAACGCCCGGCAACAAACTAGACAAAGAGCGATAACGCTAAGACGAACAAGTGGAACGAGCCTTTTCACGAGACACCTAAGTATGGCAGGAAAATTATCATCATAGCTGATCTTTCCTGGGCTCCAAAACGCTGTCGTCAATCTTGCTGGACATAAGTTCTAACCAGCTGTCGACGTATCAAGCAGGACTCGACTAAGTATTGAGATACAACTTTTTGGGCTACAGCGCGAGCATGTCGGTATGATCTAGGTGGTCCTGATTCAAGCTGCAGACTCTTGCCAGTTAGTTTGGCTGGTTGGTTTGAACTCGCGAGAGAGTCGTTCGTGCCACAGCGGAAAAGTGGGAATGGTCGGTGTGGAGCGTGAACAAATGCGGCGAGGAACGTCGACAACTAACCTGGCGATGACTTCGGCAATCATCCGGATCTTGTAGCCGCGCGTGGCGTCACTGTCCATCAGACGCCGCAAGTGTTTGAAAGCACTCCGCGGGTAGCCGCCTTTGGCGGCGGCACGAGCCCATTTTCCTGGACCGGCAGCGGAGCGATTCACTGTGGTTTCGGCAAGCAGGGCAGCAGGCAACTCACGACCGCGAGCGCGATATGCTTCCTGGAGGAGTTCGTTCATGAGCTGTCGCTGCTGACCAGACCGCTGCCAACATACGCTGCTGGCGTGCTGGCGATAGCACAAAAGAACATCTTCCAAATTGGCAAGTCGACCACGTTGCGCCATGCGCAACCACAAGTCGTGATCTTCGACCCACTGATACTTGGCACGATAGCCACCAACGGCTTCGAAGGCTTCTGCGCGGAACATAGTCGTAGGATGGAAATGGCCTGTGCGACGATGTAGCAAACCATCGACAATGTCAGCATGTTGCGTCGGCAGGCGACTAACGCGCAGTGGGTCGCCCTCGCCATCCATTTCCAAGATGGCTCCCCCTACAACGGTACATTCCGGATGTTGCCGTAGATAAGCGACTTGCGCCTCGAGTCGGTTAGGTAGTGCAATGTCGTCGCAGTCCATGCGGCAGATCAACGGTGCACAGGCGGCAGAACAGCCTCGGTTTAAGGCACCCACGATCCCAGTATTCGACTGATGGATGACCCGAATGCGTGAATCGACGGAAGCGAACCAGTCTAGGATGTGACCACTCTTGTCCTGGCTACCGTCATCAACACAGATCATCTCCCAGTCCTGAAACGACTGTTCGAGCAAGCTCGCCAAGGCCGGTAAGAGGTAATCGCCCGCGTTGAAAACTGGCATCACGATGGAAACGAGTGGATCACGTGTAGGCATAGCTGTCTAATCGAATAAGGTTGCAGGCTGAGGAACGCTTCATCAATAAATGGCGTAGTGGATTTCGCCAGAAATCCTGTGAGAACGGAATTCTGGCGAATCCCACTACGAGGTGAGAAGGGAATTCTGGCGAATCCCACTACGAGGTGCGCCAGTAAATGATTGGGCGTTCCTTAGGTAACAGAATCCACCGCGCAAGTAGTTGGAGCATCGACGGCTAAACGCCAGTGGCTGGGGACAATGCGGCTGCCGTCGAGCGTGTCGGGCTGAAACCAGGTAGTGGGAGCGTAGATCGCTGCGTCGGCCCGCGGATTCAACCAGGCAGCCCACCAACTGAACGTACTATTGGCAATGACCAGACCCTGAGCTTGGCTCATTAAGACCCAATCCTCGTGGGCTGTGTCAGCCCGATTGTGATCGACAAACGTAGTCGGCCAGGGAAGCGCTAGGTGCTCACGACACCAGGCCGCATCATTCGAAAAAACAAAGATTTCAACTGAATCGCCGTTGGACTCCTGTTCAACCCAATCACGTATCGCAGACGTGTAGTACGCGAGACTCAGTTGGCAGTAAATCTTAGCGGCTGCGGAATTGTTAATGTAGTCACCGCGACGAATGTGAACGGCCAAGCTGCGCGTAGACCGAATGCGATCGTAGACTTGGCGACTGGGCGCGGTGAGCGGTTGTTTCAGCTGGAACTCTTGCAACAGCCGATCACGCAGGCCCGGAAAAAACTCCTCGCTTTGCCAATAGCCAACCAAGTAGCGGTGGTTGGGAACGTCCAGATGCCGTGGGTGGAAGCCAAAGGGCGTTTCCTTGTGCCGTCTCAACCCGCCACCGGGCACCACCAACTCACCCACCCTCGCAACCCAACTCGGCTTGGCGGGGCGATAGCGCACTGGCAGTTTCTGCAGATCCGCATCACTGGCGATGGGAGCCGTGACTTGGAATCGATCGAGCAAGTAACCGTGTTGAGGCTGGCCAGCATACGCTCTGACATCTAGCTTCAACTCGCTGGCGTGCCGCTCGGCCAGGTACAGCCCGTACGCGTACTGGAACATTTGGTTGCCCAGCCCGCCATCGATACGCGTGATAATCACAACTAAAAGTCCTTCCTAGGCAGCGCGGGATCTAAAGCGTCGCCGGGTTAGGCGGCGCATTTGATTCCACACAAGGCTGGTGCGATGCGACTTGGGAAGCAAGTGGATAGGCTCGGCGCGACCGATTTGCAAGTTGTCGCGCCAGTATTCAGCAAGCATGGCCATGATGTTGTTGCGGTTGAGTACGGCGGTTCGGGCGGCGGCTATCTGTGGCAACGATTCTTCGTAAGTATTGCCAGCCATAACGCTGCGAATGATCTCCACGGCACGCTGCGGTTCGTAGATATTGATAGCCGTAAAACTACCTTCGGGAAAACGATGGTAAGCTTCTGGGCCGCCAAAGTAGATTGGGTAACTCCACCCCAAGAACGCATCTGAGATTTTCTCAGTCATAAAATGTTCAGTGTGATCGTTTTCCAGCACGATATGGTAACGATAGGGCCAAATCGCATCGGCCTTGTCCTCAACTGGAAGAAATCCACGTCCCAGAAAGTCAATCGCCTGGCCAAATGTACTTTTTAAGAGACTTACGAACTCGAGCCGCTCGCGATGGTCGGGTGTCGACGTTTTGTTGCTGCAAATGACGCTGATCAATTTCGATTTTTGCGGTGGCTGCAATGCTTGCAGTCCATCGAAATCCAACGGCTCACCGTGCGCGGCACTATTACGCATGGCGTAATGCCAATGCTGGGCTTCATTGCGACGAACAAGTTGCGGATGTTGAATGTTGGGTTGCGACGTCCACACGCTTGCAAATTGGCTCGTGAAGCGACTGCGATAGCGCCGGATACTTTCGGGCTCGCCTGTAATCAACAGCGTGTTTTGTGGTGGGCAGAGTTGTTGCAGGGGCTCTCGCAAGTTGTCGTACACGACCCAGCCGTCTACGGCTTGCTCGCTGGGCGAAAATACGAACTCGAAATCTTCCCAGTGCCCTGTCGAATGCGGCGTTTGACGAGCAAACAGTGTTTCGGGAAAGGAAGCTGACACGAGGATGCGCGGCATCGGTATGTCCTACGAAAGAAGCCGTTAGGTGGTAACTTCGAACACATACCAAGAACAGCGAGTTGCTATCAAGGCCAATTGAGCCGAGTTCTACGCACTTACCAACCGACTTGTCTGCGGGGCGGGCGAACGGGATTCCTCCTGCCCGGAAAGCCCTGTTGGTTCCACGGACCCGCAAAATCGCGAACCGACGGCTATTTACGATCGAATTTACCTAACGCTTTGTGACACTGCCCCCCAACAAGCGCATGGCTTCGATGGCGGCGTCGGTGTGGGGGAAGGCGCTGATGAGTTGGTTGAGCAAGCGATCACGTTCCTGGGGGCTGCGTGCTTGCTTAGCTCGTTCTAGACGCGACGCTGCCTGCGATTCTTCTTGCTGTTGCAATGTGATCAGCTCCTGCAACATGACCATTCGCTGTGGTTGTGGCACGCGCGACGATACGTATGTAAAGCGAAACACGGCGACTTGATCACCACCCAAAGAAACGCTGTCGGTCTTGATCTCGGTATCACTGCCTAGCTGGGCCAACAATTCAAATTCGCTTCGAGGGCTAGGGGCACCACGATGGACTTGGAACATATTAACCAAAACGGTAAAGCGTCCCCATGGTGCACCAGTAATCCAGCGAATGTTTTCAACGGGTTCGGTACTCTCCCCATCAACATTCATATCGACATCCAGCATACCGTTGCATTTGGATCGCCGATGCTGGTGCGAAATCCGCTCGCCCGAAGGTACAATGACGTGCAGGTCGACATCATTGATGTCTTTCCAGGCTAGCGCGAATTGCACTTCGCCCATTTTCCCACCCGCTTTCCCGACGCGTCCCTGGATCGCTGCGGCCGCCTGCTGGCTTTGAACTGCTGCGAGATTGGCAGCAGAACCGTCGTCGGTGGTGCCAATGGTTGGTGGTTCCGCCGACACTTCGCCCATTAATGACGCCACCGCAGAAATATTTGCCGTCAATGAGGACGGCTGTGCCATGGGCGTTGGTAATCGGACGGGGATATCCAAGGGTAGGGCAGGGGATGAGGTAGGTGACTGTGCCTGGCTATCATCCCGGTCGTCTTGGGGCTCAAGTTGAAAAGTCGGAATCTCCGAAAGGCTGTCCATATTCTCCGCCTGATCAGAAATGAACAGCGTCGCAGTCTGCGTTGCCGAATTGCCGATGGCGATCAGGCTCAGCAACAACAGCACCAAGACATGCACACAGGCACTGAACACGATGCCCAGCATACGCTGCCGCTTGCTTTGTCGAAGCGGAACGGAATGAACATGGGAGGCTAACATAGATTGTCCGGCTGGTTGCTCGGGCGGTTTGTATTCATTCCCTACAATATACCCGGTTGGTCCTCAAACTGTGAAAATCTAAGCATGGCACACGTAATAACGTTGTTAACCGACTTTGGGATGAGCGATAGCTATGTGGCTCAGATGAAGGGAGTTCTGTTGACTCGCGCGTCAGGTCCTATGCAGTTGATAGACATTTCTCACCAGGTTCCGCCGCAGGACGTTCGCCAGGGGGCGAGGCTATTGCACGAGGCGGCTATGCGATTTCCGGTGGGTACGGTACATCTGGCCGTGGTTGACCCAGGCGTCGGAACGCAGCGCAGAATACTTGCCGCAGAGATCAATCGGCGACGATTCGTGCTGCCAGATAACGGTCTACTGACGTGGATCCTGGAAGATTATCCCAACCATTGCGTCGTACGTTCTGTCGAAAATGCAACTTTGTGGAGGGACGATGCGGACATCAGTTCGACCTTCCATGGTCGCGATATCATGGCCCCTATCGCTGCGTTCTTGGCTTGCGGTGGGCACCTATCCGCAGTGGGGCCTGAAGCAACCAGTCTGGTGCGACTGGAGAGATGGCCAACAGTCCAGTGTAGGGATGATGAGATGCAAGTGTTTGTCGAATCCATCGATCGGTTTGGCAATTTATTGACAGCGACCAGGCCGTCAGAGCTTGGAGATTTCATCGCCCAGGGGCATGGTTTTGTGCAGAATCGCCAATTCTGGGAGCCAATAACCTATGTCCAGACCTATGGCGAAGTTGCGCCAGGTTGTCTGGTAGCACTTTGCGGGTCGCAGGGGCACTTCGAAATCGCGGTGGTCAATGGATCTGCGGCGAGATCATTAGGCTTAATAACCGGTGACAGGATCAGGTTGCGTTTGCAACGTCCAGCGAGCGACCACGAGACGGCCGGCAACCGTTCTGGGAGCTAGCGACAATGAACATCCCAAAAAATTGCAAATCTTGGTCTTAGCTAGCGAAAGCGGTAGCAACCTTGCTACAATCTGTAGCCTTAACTGTTGAGAAATTCGATTGGCGGATAGACCGCATTTCCAACCAGACCTAGTTGCGAGTAACGCAGTGTCACAAACGCTTACCGGAAAAGTAGTCGAAGTCGATGAGACAGGCAGCCTCATTACGGATATTCCGGTTGAGAGTTTAGCTGGCGCACCACAAGATGCCTCACTGCGCGTCGTGGTTGACGAACACGAGACATACGGTCTATATCCGGTCGATCATAGCCAGCCGCCGATGACACTGGTGGCGATTGTTCAAGAAACGGGACCTCTGAAGATTGTGCTAACGGAAGATAGCGGCAGTGCCATGTTGCGGGTGTACGCGTCGGTGCTCCTGTAGAGAAGTACACTGGTAGATCTGTCGCTGCCAGTTCGATCACCTTTGCCGATCTAGAGCGAATCGACCGCGAACATGTTTGGCATGCCTTTACGCAAATGTCCGAATATGACCCGCTGATTATCAAGCGTGCCGAGGGGGTTTGGCTCTACGATGTGGCGGGGCGGAAGCTGCTCGATGGCGTCAGTAGTATGTGGTGCAACGTCCACGGGCATCGCCACCCGAGCATCGACGCGGCAGTGAAGCAGCAGCTTGATCATGTCGCACATGTAACATCACTTGGCATGAGCAACATCCCGGCCATCGAATTGACGCAGCGGCTGGTGGACTGTGCGCCTCCCGGACTTGACTGCGTCTTTTTCAGCAGTGATGGAGCCAGCGCGGTCGAAGTTGCCATGAAAATGGCATTTCAGTATTGGCGGCAGTGTGACGCTCCGCAGCCACAGCGCGACTTGTACTTGGCAGTAGGGAACGCTTATCACGGCGATACGTTAGGCAGCGTTAGTGTTGGCGGAGTCTCCCGTTTTCACGCCATGTTTGCGCCGCTTCTGTTTGACGTCGTACGTGGGCCATGCCCCGACACCTATCGTTTGCCCGATGGAGTGGAGACGGCAGAATTGACCGAGTATTACCTGGGCGAGTATGAGCAGTTATTTGAGCGATTTGCGGATCGTTTGGTAGCCATGATCTTAGAGCCGTTGGTCCAGGGGGCAGCAGGGGTCGTCCTGCATCCGCCCGGTTTCTTGCGTGGAATTCGGGATTTAGCCGACCGCTACAACGTACTGCTAATCGCTGATGAGATCGCAGTCGGCATGGGGCGTACCGGAAAACTCTGGGCGTGCGAACACGAACAAGTCATGCCAGACTTTTTGTGCGCGGGTAAAGGGCTGAGCGGTGGCTACCTGCCGCTGGCCGCTACGTTGACCACTCGCCAAGTATGGAACGCATTTCTTGGCGACTATGCGCAATCGCGATCTTTCTTCCACGGTCATACTTACGGAGGCAATCCACTAGCATGCGCAGCCGCCTTGGCCACATTAGATCTATTTGAGCAAGAGTCGACCTTGGAGAATGTGACACGACAAGGTGCCTATCTGGAGGAGTGCCTCAGCGGCTTGCAGTCCCATCGGCTGGTCGGCAGCGTGCGCCGCCAAGGTCTAATGGCTGCCATTGAACTGGTCTCCAATCGGGAAACAAAAACGCCGTTTCCTTGGGCTGAGCGCCTTGGTCACCGAGTCTGCGAAGCGGCGCTCCGCCAGGGCGTTTGGCTGCGTCCACTGGGCAACGTCATCATCGTCATGCCACCGCTATGCGTAACCGCCGAGCATATCGAGTTGATTGCCCAAGCAATCAGCTTCGGGATTGATGCTCTCTAATTTGGAGTGCGGCGATTTATCGCCGCATTGGTACAGAAACTTTGGAGTGCGGCGATTTATCGCCGCTTTGATATGCATTGGTGGCTGGCAGCAGAGAGACATCTTTTTGGCAAGTGCCGTCGGACTCGGGGAATTTCCATCTGACCCGACGACTGCGTAGGAAAGCTCCGACAAGTCGGAGCACTCCAAAAATCCATTTGGAGTGCGGCGATTTATCGCGCGATTTATCGCGCGATTTATCGCGCGATTTATCGCCGCTTTGATATGCGTTGGTGACGGGCAGCAGAGAGACAACTTTTTGGCAAGTGCCGTCGGAGTCGGGAAATTTGCATCTGACCCGACGACTGCGTAGGAAAGCTCCGACAAGTCGGAGCACTCCAAAAATCCATTTGGAGTGCGGCGATTTATCGCCGCTTTTGGTATGCATTGGTGACGGGCAGCAGAGAGACAACTTTTTGGCAAGTGCCGTCGGCCTCGGGGAATTTCCATCTGACCCGACGACTGCGTAGGAAAGCTCCGACAAGTCGGAGCACTCCAAAAAGTGCGGCGATTCATCGCCGCAGTCCAAAGTCTTCAATTAGTCTGGCTCAAATCGATCGGCTCGGATTCACCGACTGGGCTCTCCGTCACCGAATCTTCTGCAGCGGGAACTTCTGCTGAGCTACTGTTGCTTGGGTAGCTGGGCTTGTTGTTTGCTTTGGGAAAGTCGGGTCGTGGGCCTGTTTGCAGAACTTCCCACGGCTTGGGCGCGTAGTAGCGCTTGTACATCGGGGGCATGTGCTTTTCGGTATAGTTACCGGCGCGATTATTTTCGCACCAGACCATGGCTTCCTGGCTAGTGGGCGCGATCTTATGTGCTAGCCAACCAGTGTAGTATCGCGGGCGGTTGTAGTCGCGACGGTACTCGCTGTGGTTGTAGTACCAGTGGTACGCGAGAATATCCGGGCGCGGGTCGCACGTGTCTCGCAACGTCGGTCGTTCAGCAGCGTGCGCGGTAGTGGATAATGCAGACCCACACAGAAAGGCTGCGGCTAGACAGCCACAGCAAAGTGTCTTGACTGTTTTCAACATCGCGAATCCATTCGCAGGTTTGAGTTGCAGCGTAACAGGGGTTCGTGACTCTCATCAGCCGCGCTAGCCACGGTTTAATGCCGTGAAACGCAAGGGAACTCGAAGAGCCTAACCCGATGCCTTTTGATATTGACGGGAGGCCGCGAGCATCCTGCTGTTGACCTTACCCATACGTATGTCATCGGCAGCCCTAGCCTGGGTCATCCAGCGATGATGGCATTCGTGAAGGTCGTGCCTGTTAATCCGATTGTTGGGTAGAAGGCTTGCGGGTTATTCGGTTTAATGCCCCGTGAGGAGCATTGATGCTTCGATGCGTGATAGACTGTAGCGTGGGGCTCGTGATGGCCAACCTCACCCCACAGGCCCACGGCTAGCGCCTGAGGTTCACTTCACTGGCCCGCAGCTAGTGCCTGAGGTTTACTTTGCCGCACAGGCCCACGGCTAGCGCCTGAGGTTCACTTCACTGGCCCGCGGCTAGCGCCTGAGGTTCACTACGAAGGGCCTGAGTTTACTGGTGCCGAGCTACAATCGAAGGCTGTTGTTAATACCAACCGTGTTATTCGTGAGGTTGCAGAGATGTGGAAGCGTAGTTTAAAGCCGGTTTCAAACTACATGTTGCGCTGCATAGCCGTCATTTACTGCGTGGGATTTATGAGCAATCTGACTTTCGGACAAGCCGGCTTTCCACCTTTTCAAGACTACGCTGCTGCACGCGAAAAACTGATCGATGAAGTACTCGTACCTGGAGGTGTAACGGATGCACGGGTTCTAGGGGCTATGCGGAATACGCCGCGCCACGAGTTTGTGCCTGCAGACGTACGCCAGGAAGCCTATTTCGACCGGTCGTTGCCCATCGGTGCATCGCAAACGATCAGCAGTCCTTACATTGTGGCTATTATGACGCAGGAGTTGCAAACGACGGCCGAGCAAAAGGTCTTGGAAATTGGGACCGGCAGCGGGTTTCAGGCGGCTGTGCTCAGTCCGTTGGTCAAGGAAGTTTACTCGATTGAGATCGTTCCCGAGCTGGGAAATCGTGCCAAAATGGTACTCGATTCGCTGGGATATAAGAACGTATTTACCAAAGTTGGCGACGGGTTCAAAGGCTGGGAGGAGCACGCACCCTTTGACCGGATCATCGTGACCTGTTCACCCGAGGATGTTCCGCAGCCGCTCGTCGATCAGCTTGTCGACGGAGGATTAATGGTCATTCCCGTGGGAGAGCGGTACCAACAAACACTGTATTTGATGCGTAAGAAGGACGGCAAGCTGGAGCGGGAGGCGCTCCGACCCACGCTTTTTGTGCCGATGACTGGTGCCGCCGAAGATCAACGCAAGGTGCAAGCGGACCCCGCCAACCCTCAATTGATAAACGGTGGGTTCGAGGAAGAACCGTTAGAAAGCGGCCATATGCCCGGCTGGTACTATCAACGTGGCTTGGCTTGGAAGTCAGCCGCCGATGACCCACTTAGCGAAGAGGCGGGCCACTACGTGGAGTTTGCAAATGACACACGGGGTCGCCCCACCAACTTGCTACAAGGAGTGGCGCTCGACGGACGCCTTGTACGCCGCGTAAAGCTCAGCGGGGCTATGCGTTTGGATGACGTAAAACCAGGCTTAGAACGTGGCGAGTTGCCTGGCATCACCATTCGATTCTATGACGAACGTCGCGCACTGCTGGGCATGCAATGGATCGGTTTGGTGGGCGGAACCAAGCCTTGGAAAACTGAACACCGTACCTTCCGTGTTCCTACCGATGCGCGCGAAGCTATTATTTCGATCGGCCTATTCGGCGCAACCGGAACGGCTGCATTTGACCAGATCGAGCTCGCCGCCGTTAAGAACTAGCCTCGTTACGCGGACGGTGCGGAGCCCGGAACCAAAAGCTTCTGCTCACTGATCGGGAGGCAAAAATCAAGAGAAGAGTCACGCATAACCCTGCTGACCCCGCCTCGCAGCTTTACCAAGTCGCCTCATTCGTCAAAATTAGCCCAGGCTGCTTGATCGACCACGTCACAGAGATATGCTATAACTAATACGTGCCGGTGGAATCAGTCCGTCCGGGAGAGTCAACTTTGAGGAATACGGAGTACAGGCTAACATGAAGTACACATTTGTTCGAACTGCCAGCATGTTTCTGCTGGGATCAATCGTGGCGTTAAGTGCCGCATCCGCTAGTGCGGGTTGGGGATTGCTTGGTGGCAGTGGTGGCGGTTCCAGCGGAGGTAGCTCCGGTTATACGGCGTCATACGCTTCGGGTGGTGGATCCAGCGGCGGAGCAGCCTATGCTTCGTATGGGTCGAGCGGTGGCGGGGCGGCTTCCTCCGGCGGCAGCAGCGGCGGGCCAGGTTTTCTACAACGCGTTGCCACCCGCGTACACGAGCACATTGCACAAAAGCGTGCCAATCATGCCGCGCGACGCGCTGCCTACGGTAGCAGTGGTGGAAGCGGCGGCTCATCCGGCTACAGCGTTGCCTATGCCAGTAGCGGTGGTGGATCCACTGGCTATGCCAGCTCTGGCGGTAGTTCAGGTGGCATCAGCTCATACTCAGGCGGCTCGTCAGGCGGAGTCAGCTACGGTAGCGTTGGCGCGACTAGCTATGGTAGCGTCGGGTCGAGTTACGGTAGCGCTGGCAGCGGGTACTATGGCGCATCTACTGCGACTGCCAACACCGTCTCCTCGGTCGTTTCCAATGTCGAAAACGATTCGGTTTACCTAACCGTTTCGGTACCAGCCAACGCCAAAGTATTTGTCAATGGAAATGCGACCACCAGCACCGGATCGGTCCGCCAATTTGTTAGCCATGGCCTCAAGGCTGGCAAGAGCTACAAGTTTGATGTACGTGCCGAAGTAGAAGGCGTCGATGGCAAGCTCATGACGGAGGAGAAGACGGTCGCCGTTACTTCCGGACAACGAGAGCAATTGCAATTTGCATTCGCAGAGAGCAAGAGTGCGATTGAGACGGCTATTACTTTGAATCTGCCAGAAGGCGCGGAAGTTAGTTTGGCTGGCAACCCAACTAAGGCCGTGGGAACCCAACGCACGTTCCGTACCAGCAAGCTGAAGCCTGGTCAAAGCTGGGATGACTATGAAATCGAAGTCAAGCTGGGCGATCAAGTCAAACGTCAAACCGTGCGTTTGATCGCTGGTGACGAACTCGAACTGAGCTTCGACTTTAGCGATAACCAACTGGCTGCTCGCTAGTCATTGGCTCATCGAGCTTCTGAAACTACAATCGAACCCTTGCTGTCTGCAGCAAGGGTTTTTTCGTGGGCTTTCTTGTCACAACACGTCCATTCTGGATCAGGCTTTCCCCGTACAGCATCATGAACGCAACGCCAACCTCGACAACACCTTACTGGAAGATTGGCCTAAGCGTAATCTTGGTCGTCCATTTGCTGGCTGTAACTGCTGAACCGCTCCGTTTTTTTACGCGCAGCTCGCGGGGCACGTCGCCCGTGACCGATCCGGTTCGGATGGGACTGGCGCCTTATGTTGAATTCGGCTATTTGAACCATGGTTATTTCTTTTTTGCCCCTGAGCCTGGCCCCAGCCACTTGCTGGAATGTCGTCTGTCTTTTGGTGAATCAGAAGAAGGCATGTTGCGGTTTCCGGACAAACAGGCACAGTGGCCCAGACTGTTGTATCATCGCCATTTTATGCTGGCAGAATTCTTGCATCAGTTGCATGCACCGCCTGTCCAAGCGGAATTGGTTGACGATGCACCACAGTTATTGGCCGACTGGCGGGCTGATCGTCAGCGCTTTGAAATGGTGCGTGACTCCTATGCTCGACATCTCATGCATCGCTACGGCGCCGATGCCGCCAAAGTCGCGAGAGTGGAACATCGATTGCCGAGCAACGTCGAAGTACTCGAACAGAAACTTCCGTTGAATGATCCGACCCTGTATGTCGTATTGCCCGATGCTCCGCCACTCATACCCGAATTACCCGTAGAGCAGGTTCTGGAATTATCAAAGCCACTTGGCAATTCCCCAGCACCGCTACAGTCACAGGTCATACCTTCGGGCGATGAGGCTCAACCATGAGCCGCCGTCGTCCGGATAATGCACCTCCCGAGCCACAGCTAGACGGATCAGCGGGCTGGCTTCGAAGCTGGGCGATCGCTTGGGATCGCTTTTGGTTTACGCCAGCGCGGCCGCATACTTTGGCGTTGATGCGCATATTGTGCGGCGCCATGCTGACGTATGTGCATGTTATCTGGGCAAGCCAATTGACGGACTTCATGGGACCTCATGCTTGGCTAGATAGCGAAACGGTCCGCTCATTACATCAACGTGACTGGGGTTGGAGTTGGCTGTTTTATACAGACAGTCGGCTGATTTTGGGTTTACATCAAACTGTGGCGATTGTTGCTGGATTGATGATGACGGCCGGAGTACTGACGCGTATTGCGTTGCCGCTGTCTTGGTGGATGACGCTCATGGTCTGCCATCGCATGACGGGTGCCTTGTTTGGCTTGGATCAGATCGTGGTTATGCTGTCGATGTATCTCATGTGGTCGCATTGTGGCAGCGTTTGGAGTTTCGATGCGTGGTGGGCCAAGCGAGTTCGTCGAGAGGGTGCGCAGGATAACCAGCGGTCGAGTTGGTGGTTTCCAAGTGATCGAGCCAGCGTCTCGAACAACATTGCGACTCGCTTGATTCAGTTGCACTTGTGTGTGATCTACTTATTCGGCGGTCTGAGCAAGATGCGTGGTGAGATGTGGTGGGACGGGAGCGCGTTGTGGTATACCGCTGTAAACTACGAATATCAATCGCTGGATATTACTTGGCTGGGGCATTTTCGCATCCTCATCGCCGCTTTGACTGCCGCCACAATCTTCTGGGAGACTTTTTATGTTGCGTTGGTATGGCCCAAGTTAACGCGTCCCATCGCCTTGGCCATGGCAGTACTTGTGCATGGAGGCATCGCAGTCGCCCTGGGCATGATTACGTTCGGCACGATTATGATCGTCGCCAATATTGCATTCATTTCGCCTGCATCAGTCGCCCGCTTGGCCGCGTTATGCGAAAAGCGGGGAGTCTAACGCAGGCCGGTTGCCGATTTTGGGGGAAATCGCCACAATCTGGTGCTTGGCGGCCCATCGAGACACTCGTTGACATTCTGTCGCACTCCACATGATCTGTTCAAGACTGCTCCGCAATTTCGCATTTTTGAAGGCTCGATAACCTCACAATGGATGGTCGACTGATTGCAATTGGCGACATTCACGGCTGCCTAGCAGCCTTGAATGCGATCCTCCAAGCGATAGCCCCGCAACCGACTGACACAATCGTCGCTTTGGGAGACTACGTGGATCGTGGCCCCGATTCCAAAGGCGTGATTGATCGGCTCATCGAGCTCGGCCAGCAGTGCAAACTGGTGTCTCTGCAAGGCAATCACGAAGAAATGATGCTCGACGTCGTCAAAGGCGGCCAACCCCCGTATCGCTGGCTGCAATATGGGGGCGTCGACACACTGGATTCCTACCGCTTCAGTGGAGACATGAGTGTCATCCCTGCCGAACACCACGCTTTCTTTGCGTCTATGTTGGATTATTTCGAAACCGATGAGCACATCTTTGTGCATGCCAACTACGAGCACGACAAGCCACTGTCCGCGCAGGGCAAGCAAGTTCTGCGTTGGCTTAAGTTAACGGACGTTACTCCGCCGCCACATGTCTCTGGAAAGAAAGCTATTCTGGGGCATACGCATGACCGCGCCGGCGAGTTGTTTGACTTGGGGCACATGTTGTGTATCGACACCTATTGTTACGGTGGGGGTTGGCTAACAGCAATCGAAGTTCGAACTGGACAACTTTGGCAAGCTGACATCGATGGCAACCTTCGCCATGCGTGATTGGCTCCATAACAAATTGGCCAGCCCAGCGAATTTCTCGAACTGCGTTTGACGACGTGCATGTGCCTGGCGGCTGGCTTGCCAGACTTCCCCGGCCGTTCCTTCCCCCAAAACCCAGCGTAAACGAGCTGCTAGCATGGCCCAATTTCAACCAGAGTTCGTGGCCAACGATGCCTGGATTGCAGATACGGCGACTGTGGTGGGGCACGTAGAAATTGGCGCATTGGTAAGCGGTTGGTTTGGTGCGGTCATTCGCGGCGATGTGGAACCGATCCGAATTGGAGAGGGCTCGAATATCCAAGACCTGTGCTGCCTGCACGCCGACCCAGGATTTCCGTGTACCATTGGTCAGCGTGTGACTGTTGGTCATCGGGCGATCGTGCATGGAGCCGTTATTGAAGACGATGTTTTGATTGGCATGGGGGCCATTCTCTTAAATGGAGCCCACATCGGAAAACACTCAATCATCGGGGCCGGTGCACTGATAACCGAAGGCAAGCAGATTCCGCCACGGTCCTTGGTCGTCGGTATGCCGGGCCGAGTCATTCGCGAAGTCTCTGAGGAAGATATTGGTAAGATTCGCCGTGGGGCAGAACACTACGTGACCGCTTCGAGAGAATATTTTTCGCAATAATAGGCATCTTTCGGCATCTTTCATATCAGGCACAGACGCACCAGAACGCGGCACTTCAACCCAATAGGACGACCGCATGCAACCAGACGACCACGGAGCAGGGCAGGGGACAAAGCCATCTAATTTGATGGCCGATCGTTCGTTTTGGGGAATGCTGTGTACACAGTTTCTGGGAGCCTTTAACGACAATCTCTACAAGCAATTGATGTTGCTGTTAGCTATTCCAGCCGTGGTGGCTGGTGCCGCTGCAGCCGATGCCAGTGGAGATGCTGACGTGCAAGGCTGGGCGACACTCGTGTTTTCCATCCCGTTTGTGCTGTTCAGTGGATTTGCCGGCTACATCTCCGACCGCTACGCCAAGACACCCATTATCGTCATCTGCAAAATCGCCGAGATTGCAGTCATGTTCCTGGGCCTGCTGGCGTTTTACTACTATGACCTACTAGGCATGACCGGTACCTGGATCGTCTTGTTCTTGATGGGAACGCAGAGTGCCTTTTTCGGACCTGGTAAATATGGTGTGTTGCCTGAGTTATTCGCGCCCAAAGACTTGCCTCGCGCTAATGGTCTGATCCTGATGACGACTTTTCTCGCGATCATTTTCGGAACAGTATTAGCCGGACGTTTGAAAGACGCCTTGGCAGGGGCCGACGGTTCAGCTCACAGCTTGTGGATCGGCCTCTTGGTATGCGTCGGGATTGCCATTGCTGGCACAATGACATCTCTCTTGGTTCGCAAGACGCCGCCCGCTCAACCCGATATCCGTTTGACTGCGGATTGCTGGGGCGTCAGCCGGGATGTTTACCAAATGCTCAGCCGCGACCGTATTCTCTTGTTGGCTGTGTTAGTGTCGAGCGTGTTTTGGCTCGTGTCTGGTATCACCGTCCCAGTGGTAAACCGACTGGGGCTAGGAATGTTGGGGGCGGATGCGACCAACACCAGTAACCTCACGGCCTCAATTGCCATCGGCATTATGTTCGGAGCGTTAGGAGCCAGTTGGTTATGCCGCAAGGGCTTTGGCGACCGTTGCGTCAACTGGGGCTTGTGGGGTATTTTCGTGTCATTAGTCGCGTTGGGACTTTGGAATGGCAATCAACATGTGCTTGGTTACTGGGGAAGTGCAATTGCCTTGATTGCCATGGGCGTATTCGCGGCCATATTTGCCATTCCCATCCAAGTATTCCTGCAGGATCGACCGCCGGCAAACTTGAAGGGGCGCATGATCGCGACGATGAATCAAGCCAACTTCATAGGCATCCTAATTTCTGGCCCACTCTACCAAGTCTTCGAAGCTACTTCGCGCTGGTTGGGTTGGCCGATCTGCAGTGTGTTTTGGATGATGGGGCTTCTGATCCTTCCCGTTGCCATCTTTTATCGTCTGGATTCGCAACCCACTAGAGCCTAGCGACGGAAGATATTCTTCAGCAGCGTGGCAGATGCAGAGCGAACGGGGCTGTCGTCGCTGGCTTGGGAAACTTGACCCACGGGCTCCCTGGATGGTTCCAAAGTCATATTGGACATCGGCACAATTGTGCGATGGTTGCTCAAGGCAAAAGGCGGAACCGCTTGATCCAAATCCGCGTTTTGTCCAGTTTGCGAGATTTCTGGTTGGTTGGCTGTAGCATACTGCGTGGAATCTGTTGTAGGCTCTGGCAAGGCGTCGGCCGCATAGAACTCAAACGAGAGCCGTTCGTCGTGATTGACTTGCGGTAAATTGATACTGGCTTGGTGGTGCTTTAGTCCGTGGCGACGGCAACATGTGGTGCAAACCGTCTTGATAGACCAATCATACTTGCAGACGGTCTTCTCCTTCTTTTCTTCCTTGAGTACGCATACGTGGCGAACGCCGCCACAATTGCGCTTGCAGTTCCATGGGAATTTGATACCAGGAATGCAAATCTCTTTTGATTCGACCTCAAAGCCGATGACGTCTTCTTTCTCTTCAGAGACCTTCAGCACACATACCTTTTTGCCGCACATGCAGCAGCACCGCTGGCCACACTCCGCAAGCGCGGCGGTGCTGACCAATGAAAAGACTAAAAGAATCGCGAGAGCGGATAGTTTGGGGATTCTCATTGTAACTGTTCCTGAGCTATGAATAATGTTGAGGGGTTGGTTGGATCGTATTGCAGTCACATTGGCGACTCGCAGAATGATTTAGAAATCGCACATGAACCTTTGTCCCAAGATCCAATAGTCTCCGCCATCAAAACCACCCACGAGGCGATGGTCTTTAATGTCACCATAAATCAAGTTGGTTTGCACTTTGGAATATGGGGTCCAGAACCAGTTCAATCCCAGTGTGTAGCTCTGCCCAACACCGCCACCGATATCTTCGTCCGTCAAGTCGAGGTAGTCGTAGCGAGCAGCGACTTGCCAGGCTCCCAAACCTCGACCACGGCCACCCTTCAGGCGATCGACCAGGAAGAAGTTCTCGAACGGTTTGACACGGTCTAGCGTGCCGCTGGTTCTTTCCCAAGGCATATGTTCCCCGGTTAGAAAGTATGAGCCATAGACATAAAAGCCATGGAAGAACACATCTTGTCCGGTACCAGGCGTTGTGTTATCGCGTTGCAGAAAGTTGGCAATGTATTCGCCAGTCAATTGGAAGCGTCCCAAGTTGAGTACGCTTTCGACACCCAGCAGCTCATACGTGTCTGCTCCGGGAATACGACCGGTGTCCAGCCAACGACTGTTGCTTCGGGCAAGTGGCCGCGTGCGAAAGCGTCCTTCATTCGAATTGGTGTCACCAGCAAAAGCGTCGCCATCGGGTTTGGCTACGGCACCGGACAAAGCCCAGTGGAAGTAACCACGACCGCCGGAAGCATCGTCATACCAAGGTGTAGCCGCCAGTCGAGCGTAGCCGCCCAACTGCAGTGAGTCGCCGATGTATCGGCCTGAGGTCGATGTGTTCTCCAAGTTGTAGACACCATATCGCCAGTTGACGACTTCGTCGTCGCTGTGGCCGTACATAGCCACGCCGATACGACGTGCGTCCTCGTTAAACGACTCGACGACAAAGGGGCGTTCCATAAAAACGTTGTGTCGTGAGCTGTTTAAGTGGTCCAAGCCAATTGGCCGCTTTTGGTTGCCTAGGAGCAGCGTGTTATTGCCCGGCAGGTTTTTCCAGCCAAAATAGATGTCTTTGTATTCAGGCGTCGAAGGATTGTTGAAATCCATTTGCATCCGCCACAGCATGTTATCCGGCATGTCACCGCTGAATTCCATTCGAATACGCCGAAAAACAAAGCGGTCTTCGGGATCGTTACCAAAGGAGGCGCCAGGTGTCGGATTTTCGAGAAAACCAATGCCAGGTTCGTTATCCATGAAATCCCAATAGTCCGCATGGATACGGCCACCCAGTTTGAACGTCGGCTTTTTCTTGGCAGCCGCCTTGGCGTCCTTCTCGGCCTGCACCTGCTTTTCAAACTGCTCTTCCAGGTCCTTCAGCCGCTCGTCGAGGTCTTCTTGCATCTCCTCTAGGTCGGGCTCATCCTCTTTCTCTTCGTCCTGGTCGCCACCTTCGTCCGACTTTTCGTCTGTGTCCTCTTCGACCAAATTCTTCGGCTCTGTGTCTGACTTGGACTCAGCGTCCGTTTTCTCGTCGGCAGCCTGGGCATCCGTCTTGGCTGCGCCAGCTTTGTTCGGCGCAGGAGCAGCTGGCACTGATGGTGGGGTCGCGGCTTCCTGGGCGACGGGTACCAGGACGGCCGGGGCTCCCACAAACATACGGTCGGATGGACTAGGAGCCGGATGAGGAATTGGCGCAGTGTAAAGCTGGTTGGCTTGTCCGTCCGCAAAACTAGGGAATTGCAGCTGAGCGCTCAGTGAGGTTTGCAGGCCCAGCGCAAGCGCCATGAAAACGAGAAAAGTGCGCGGTTCCGAACGAAGTGCGCGGAATAGTAGCATTTGCACTGTTAGCATCCTTGCGTAGTAACCGTAGATGGTGGTAAGCAGCAATCCTTTGCCACTGAAGTTCGATGGTTACGCCTGGGCGCTCGAACTCTATGCAAGCATCAATCGGCCAGAGCTTGCCAAACTTGACGACTGACAACTCAGCGCACACGAAATCTTAACAATTCAGCATGCACAGATCCTACGAGCCCTACAACACGATCTGCCTTTCGGGTCGGGAGGCTTTTCAGCCGCGTCCGCCTCCGATGCGATACCGCTGGTAGGAATATGAAGTTGCTAATGGTTAGGCAATTTTGGGCTGAAAAGAGCCTGTCATACAAGCCGGTACAGCGTGAACGGCGTCCACTTACTTGCCTTTTGACCAATCTTTGCGTTGTCGACTGCTGGGAATGCCGAGTTTCTTGCGATATTTGGTGATGGTACGTCTCGCCACGTTGAAGCCGAGTTTCGACAGTTCGGCGACCAGATCGTCATCACTGTATGGCTTCTGCTTGTCTTCCTTTTCAACCAATTCCGTTAACCGTAGGCGAATGGTTTCCCAAGCGATATCTTCGCCATCTTCGCTCCGTGTGCCATGCACAAAGAAGCGCTTCAGCGGGAATATACCACGGGGTGTCTGAATCCATTTGTCATCCACAGCGCGGCTAATGGTTGTGACATGCACGCCAACCACATCCGCGATCTGCTGCATTTTTAGCGGTTCAATATGTTCGGGGCCATCGTCTAGAAACTTGCGTTGGTAGTCGACGATCGCTTGAGCAACTTTCTTGACCGTACTGCGCCGCTGCTGGATCGCCTCGATCAGCCAATTCGCCGACTCGATCTTACGGCGAATAAATTCCTTTTCCTCTTGTGTGGCTTGTGGATCCGCTAACCGGGTACGGTAGTACTCACTGATTCGCAAAGACGGCACACGATCGTCTTCCAGCCGCACAATGTATCGACCTGAATCATCCGTCTCGACAGCCACATCCGGTGAGACCATCGGCACGTATGTTTCCAGGAATGCAGCACCAGGCTTTGGATTCAAGTGGTGAAACTCGAGCTTGGCTTCTTGGATCTGTTCGATCGACAAGCCCGTTTTCTTTTCGATCAGTGGCAAGCGGTTTTCGGCTAAGTCCTCCAAGTGATTCTCGATCAGGACTTTTAGTTCCTCGTAGTGATCAAAATCGGGCCGCAGTTGATTCAGCAGACATTCGCTCAAATCGCGGGCGGCAATTCCGGGAGGATCGAGCGATTGCACTACGCGCAGCGCCTCTTCAGCTCGCTCCAAATCCTCTTGCGTGCATTCCGCGGGCAACAAATCACGCAGGCTCGTCTTGAAATAGCCGCCATTCCGCGCGTCCAGCGTCGAGATAATACGTTCAGCAAGGCGTTCAATTTCGCTATCGATTTCCATCTCATCGAGTTGGTGCATGAGGAAGTCGTTGAGCGATTCTGGTCGCTGCAGGGCATTAGCCATCAAGTCATGTTGTCGATCCTGCGCTTCTTGGGTGCGATTCGCTGAGGTGCGAAAGTCGTCGAAATTCTGCGGCATATCATTGTCCATATTGGCCAACCGCTCGAAATCGTCCGAATTCGATTGGTTATCCTGGACCACCAATTCCCGCTCATCTTCCGTCGGCCGGTTCGGATCGTCCGCGTCCTCATTTTCGCTGGTATTGGCTGGCGCATCCTCGTCCTCTTGGACTTCCAGCATAGGATTTTCGTTCATTTCTTGCTCGACGCGTTCCTGCAAAGCCAGGACAGGCAACTGCAGAATCTCCATCGATTGAATCATTTTCGGAGCCAACTTCTGAGTTTGAAGCTGACGAGCTTCCATTCCGAATGAAAGGCGCATTGAACCAACCCTTGCATAAACAGCGAACCGCGAACTTTGTATCGAATTTTACCACTCTTTCGATCTTGCGTGGCCGGATTCTGCCACGAAAGGCACAGAATTTGCGTCCCAGACCTCTCCGGTTTCCCGGTGAAACTCTGCATCTGAGCTGCGGTGAACTTGCCATCGCGCGATGCGCTGCTGTGGGAATAACTGAGGCGGTCGTGGATTTATCTGCTAAACTGGCAAGTCACGAGTGTTTCTCTTAGCTTTTGTTTCCCCCGACCATCATCGGAATTTTCACTGAATCGTGACTGACTCTGCTAGTGAACCTGCAAGTCAATTACCGAGCGTCGAGCAGGGTGGGGCGCGCACGCTGTGGCAATCCTGGGATTTGTGGGCGTTGGTGATTCCTGCCCTGTCCATGCTGCCAATGCTGGTAGTGCAGGGAGTGGCGGTTTGGTCGCGAGTGCCTATGCGGTTTGGAGTGCTAGTGCTGGCGGTCGTAGTGGGTGTGTCCTGGTATCACTGCCACAGGAGCTCGACGACGCGACATCCGATACGTTGGCGGGTGGCCGTAGGGACGCTCGTCACCTGCGCTCTGCTGTATGCATATTCCGTTTGGAATTTCTCGCCGTGGTTGACGCACTTGGCCGCTGTGGGCACTTTCTTCGCCTGGGCGCTGGGCCGTTGGGGATATGTGGAGGGAGATAGTGCGAACGAAGCTGCGGAGTACTTGCAGGGCGGAAATGATAGGCAGGCAGCGGAGCCGAGAACGAAACCTACCGGGGCGACATGGATGCGCGTAGCGGCGGTATCGCTCCTTCTGTTAACGACGCTGCCGTTACCTAAGAACTGGGATCAATCGTTTGACGGATGGCACAAACAGACTGCGTCTTCATTTGCTTCTCATACACTGGATACTTTCCAAGTTCCGAATCTGCTCGCCGGCGGGAGCCTGCGAACGGAGTTTTTGACTATCTCGACGGACGAGCTGACGACATACGGCAGCGTTTTCGCTCTGATTGCATGGGGCATTTGCTTGTGCCTGTTTCGCCATCGCAGCTTGCTGCAGGGCTTCTTGGTGACGTTGGCTGCGATAATCTTGTATGTCATGACGGTCTATTTCGCGGTGTGTCTAACGGTCTATTTGCAGCGCCAATATGGCGTGGCATTGATTCCTGAGTACTTGCCGTGGATACACGCGGGTCAATTGTTAACGGCCATGGCTTTGGTTGTGATGTTCGACACTGGTCTGGGCATGGTGTTCCGTACCGTGCCAGTTTCTGAGCCAGATTTCGTGACGATTTTCTACTTCGGCAACAAACTTCTGCATTGGCCGCAGGTGGATCCGCAAGAGTCCGTTGTGCCAGATGACCCTGAAGAGCGGGAGTTGTTTGAACAACAGAAATTAGCCGAAATCAGTGAACGCCGAGTTTGGCCAGCCACCGATTGGCAAGAGCAACTGGTAATGCGCTGGTCGGTCTATTTGTCCTGCGGTCTGCTGGGTACCGTTGCGTTGGCACCGTTTTGGCTAATGGCAAGAGGCGAATTATTGGCGCCCCCGCCCGCGTTTCGGACTCCATCGGTAGAAGAATTGGCTCACGATTTCCCCAAGAAGGACTCCTTGCCTCAGCGCATCGGCAGCTGGCAAATGGTCGAGTATGAAATTGCTGCCGACGAAATTGCTCGGTTGGAATGGCGGTACAACTGGCGAGGCCAATTGGTAATCGCACACGTTAGTTTTCCCCATGTCGGGCCGCTCGTAGGACCTCCTGCTGAGTCCGGTTCGGCTTTGCTCAAAGACGGTCGTGACAAGGAATCGATTCAGTTTTCACAGTTGGTGAACGCTTTGGGCAGTCGTACCTATGTATTCTCGTCTTCGTTGAATGCCAATTTGGAGCCGCAGGGGAAGCCCAAACGTGAGCGGAAAACGCAACTGAGTTCACCGAGTCCACTGTATGCCAAGCTATTTCCAGAAGCGATTGATCGGGACAAGCTCAACTACTGGATTATCGCCGAGTGCGAACCGGGCGTTGCATTGCAGGAGGCTCAGTTGCGAGAATTCCAGGCCAGTTTCGAAGCCTTTCGAGCGGAAGTAGCAGCGGCTTTGCCTCGCGACGCGTTCAATGTGCCAGCTGAGGGAGAGGGATGATGCATGGTTGGACAGCGTTTTGGGAAGTCGTTTCAAGCCCAGGACGCCTAATTTTTGGTGGCTGGGAATTCATGCTTGCGTGGCTGTGGACGCGCCCCTGGGGATTATTGGTTGCGATACTCTTGCTGCCACTTAGCGGATTGTCTTTCATGTTGATCGCTTCGCAGGCGACCTGGTTTCGCAGCCAAGAAGCGGCGCTGACCCAATATTGGAATTTGATCGATGCTGAATTGGCGAATCACCCCGCAACCCAGTCGGATGAGCCAGCATTGGTCCTAGAAGCACCGGTGACGCCTTATGCAGATCTCTTGTTGGAGCGTGTGCTGCGTCTGGATCGATCAAATACGCGCGCCAACTATCTGGTGGCAACTCAACTAGCGAAAATCGGTCGCGTGGGACAAGCGAGATTTATGTTGCGTCAAATTGCTGGCGAGTCCACGGCTGGTTTTGCGCCCGCCCACGCTTGGCTAGCCGTCGACCGCGCCACGCGCTTAGGGGTCAACTCGCAGACGGAAAAAAACCTGTTGCTGCATGATCTAGAAGTCGCTCTCCAGTGGGAGGGCTTGGGCGCGCCGATGCGGTCGCTGTACGCCGACTTGTTAGTGAGTGAAGGACGCGTTAGCGAGGCGTTGACGGTGCTCGCTAACGCCGCCAACACAACACCACGATTGTGGCTCAAAGTAGCCGCCGTCGCGAATAGTACGAATCGTACGGATGATTTCACGAGAGCCGCGCAAAAGATTCGTGAGAGAGTTGACCCACGAGTCAATGACAAGACAGCGGACGTGGCCGATTACACGGATATGGCCAACCTGTCCCTGCTCGAACAGAAGCCAGATGACGCAATTCGCTGGTCCCAGCGCGGACTGGCACTCGCGACGGATGACGCAGTTCTCAAGCGAACACTTTCTGAAGCATATCGCGCGAAGTACATTAGCGAATCGGATTTTGCGAACCATTCCTTTCGACTCGAACTGCTGGATGCAGCACTCAAGGCAGACGGATCTAATCCTGGCGTGACGCAGGAAATTGCCAAGTTGATTGGGCTTGGGCAAGACGTTTCGTCCGAATTGGATGCCGCACTGCGCGAGAAACTGACTTCAGGGCAAGCGACCGCACTGACTCACGTATTATTGGCCAGACGCCAGATCATTGATGGCAGGTTGGAGGAAGCCGTAGGGCATTTAGAAATCGCCCGCCAAATCAGTCCTCTGTCGCCCATCATCTTGAATAACTTGGGCGTGGCCTTAGCTCGTACTGCGCCTGACGACAAAGAGAAATTGACTCGGGCCGAGCAACTATTGCGAACCGCACTGCGCATTAGCCGCGATGACGGCAAAGCAGAGCTCTATGATTCCTTGGGGGAAATCTTGCTTACCGAAGGTAAAACGCTGGAGGCTGTTGAAAGCTTAGAAGCCGCACTTGCGCTAGACAATACACGACTCAATACTCGGCGACAGTTAGCCATCGCGTATCGCAAGGTTGGTTTGATCGAGATCGCTGAAATCCAGGAAGCGTACGTGGCCGCACACAGCCCTAACAATCCATCAGACAATACACCCGGCGGAAAGGAGGAGCAGGCGAAGTAACGAAAGTTTTGAGTTTTAGATGCAAATATACAACGATCCTAATCCTACGGAGAAACATAATGCGAATAATGCGATTGATGATTGCAACCTTGATGCTATGCGCCCTACCTACATTGGCGCCGGCCGCTGACGGCCAGCTGAAAGTTGGCGATGCGGCACCTGAATTCGAAATGCAGGGCAGCGATGGCGTAACCTACAAGTTGTCGGACTTCAAAGGCAAACGGGCGTTTGTCTTAGCTTGGTTCCCCAAGGCGTTTACCGGCGGCTGAACGGCTCAATGTAAGTCGTTCCGTGAGAACGGCAAAGCTATTCGCGAATTCGACGTCGCCTACTTTACCGCTAGCGTTGACCCACTGGACAAGAACAAAGAATTCGCCAAGTCGCTTGAGCTCGACTATCCCATCTTAAGCGATCCCGAGAAGAAAGCTGCCAAAGCGTTCGACGTATTGAACGAACGTGGTTTGGCCAGTCGCGTTACGATCTATGTTGACAAGGAAGGCAAGATTGCTTTTATCGACCAAGTCAAGAAGGCTGGCGAAGATGGAGCCAACGTAGCCGCTAAACTCGCCGAACTCAAAGTCGCCAAAGCGCCGAAAAAAAGTGACAAGAAAGATGAGGGTGAACTGAAGCCAAAGTAGCCGGCGCAGTCCACTTCGTGTGCCTTACGCCCTTCGTACCTCCCCCCACGCTACATCACTGCCCTGCTTACCACAGCGCATCGCTCTACCGCGATGCGTTGTTTTGGTTGCCTCGCCTCCCTCCGCGCAGCTAGCTGCCATCGATGTGTGTAAACGATCCGCTATTCTGCTTAGCCATCGTTTCGAGCGAATCGCGCCCTTCTCGGCTAAAGAGGTGAATGGTATGGATGGGGATTTGACGCTCGGTGTATGAGGGCTTGTTAATGATACGCAAGATGCGCAGGGAATTGTCTTGCAACTCGCCGTCCGACAATAGAAAGATTGCATCGGGATCAAATTTGATACCTGCGCGTAACGCGTTGGCAGGCATCGTCGCGCGACCCAACCGCCGGTAACGCAACCATTCGCGGACACGCTTGATCAATTCTTCGTTGGGCTCCAGATAGGTGGCTGCCTTGGGCGAGACGTCAAATAGGTAGCTGGTGTCCACATCGAAGCACAAGACAAAGAACTCTTGGCCGGGCTTCAAGTCGCGTAGACTGTCGATAAGTTGATTACAGGCGTAGGTCCAACGATCACCGCTCATACTGCGCGAGCTGTCCAAAATATAGATGAAGCGATTTCCTTCGGCATAGGTTCCAAAAAAGGAGGCCCCACGTTCACGGCCCCCTTCGCTCAGCGATTCGGCAATGGAGCCCACCGAAATGGATGTCAGTGAGGCAGACAAGCGCGCAGCCTGACTCTGTTCAGCAAAAATATTGTCTAGAGAAACGTCTAGCGATACGTCCGCTTCCATGCGATCCGGTGTTCTTGCCTCAAACTCCGTCGGTGCGATGGGCTGTTTTTCGGACATTTCAAAAGCGACTGTTTCTGAAGTTCCTTCAACAGCCGTTAGTTGAATCCCATGGCTTGCACGGCCGGAGCGGTAGACCAAGCAAGCCAACAACAGCATTGCTGCTACATGCACCACCAGACTTGCCAAGAACGCTGTCGCATTGCCCGCCCGCCGCTCGAACAGACGGGGCTCAGACACCGCAACGGGTTCTACCGTCTCAATCACCAGGGGCGGCGTGTGCTGCTGTATTTGTGTTAAGCAATCCATAGAGCAACCGATTGGTATTTTGCATCTTGGTTCGCGTGCTCAGCGATATCCACGCGCCCCTGATTATATGCCGAGACATGCCGCCGCGTCCAATGCTTGGAAAGGGTCGGGTGTCTTTTCAGCCTAAATCGCTTACCCCATTGGCAACTACATGTTCCTGCCAGCGGCATCTCATCGGTGGCCGGCGCTGCTGAAAAGACTCCCGCCCCTTTCCTGTCGACTGCAAGTTAGTGAACGGTTAAAGTTTTCCGAGACGCGCATAACCCCCGTCTCGGAAAGACGCTGCTGCCCTGTTGCGATTGGCGATTAGGACGTGCATACTTGCGCAGCCGATGGGCGACGGTGCACCAGAATGCTCGCACTTTCGTTGTGCGGCTGGCTCCATGGGGACTCCGCCATTTTTTAGCCAAGCCCCCAACATTACCGACGAGGGCTGATTGTGACGCAGGAAGTCAGATATCTACTATTCGATGTCGAGAGCGTAGCAGATGGGGATTTAGTTGCGAAAACCCGCTACCCTGGGCAAGGACTCGATCCCGCTGAGGCGATTTCTCGATTTCGCCAGGAGCTTCTGCTCACCTCAGGCCGCGATTTCATACCCTATACGTATCAGATTCCAGTGGCAGTAGTGATCGCCAAAGTTCGAGCGGACTACTCGTTAGTGGAAATCGTGTCTCTCGATCAGCCCGCACACCGCCCGCATGTGATCACCAAACATTTTTGGATGGGCTGGGAAGCCTACGAGTTTCCGACTTGGGTCACGTTTAACGGTCGCACCTTTGATCTTCCAGTCATGGAACATGCCGCATTTCGGTACGGAGTATCAGTACCACGCTGGTTCAATTTGGGCGATCGCACTTACGAACAGTTTCGAAATCGTTATAACCTCAACTCCCATATTGACCTGCAGGAGGTGCTAACCAATTACGGATCCACTTGGTTCCGTGGGGGGTTGAATCTGGCTGCTAGCCTTTTGGGGAAACCCGGCAAGATGGATGTTCAGGGCGATATGGTTTACGACTTATACTGCTCTGGTAAGATTGCGGAAATCAATGAATATTGTCGCTGTGACGTGTTGGACACCTATTTCGTATTTCTCCGCACCTGTGTCCTAATGGGTAGAATAGGCCTGGAAGAAGAGCAGGCTCGGGTTCAGCAGGCCAAGGAATTGCTCGAATCCCAAGTCGACCGGCATCCGGCCTACGCACAGTACCTGGAGCAATGGGGAGACTGGTCCAATCCTTGGCAAGAGTGAGCCCTAGGTCACAAAATCTCGCCTGCCACAGCAGTTCCCGGTTGCTAATGTAGCGGTTGTGCAGGACGATACGTGATTGTTCGCATAACGAATAATGTATTCCTACCGCCCCCACAGAGAGCATTTCGGCCAACTACATGTCAATCAACTGGAATTCGCTCGCAGAGCGCATTGGCGACCACCAAAACTTTATATTGTGCAGCCATATTCGCCCCGACTGCGACGCTTTGGGGAGCGAAATTGGCTTGGCGGGTATTCTGCGGAAACTCGGGAAAAACGTGCGGATCGTCAATGGCCACCCCACGCCACCCAACCTCGCGTTCTTAGACCCTAACGGAACGATCGAAGTTATCCACGAAACGGTGCAGCCAGCGGATATCGATGGCGACTGCTTTATCGTGCTCGACACCAGCGCCTGGGCGCAGATAGGTCCAATGGGCGATATTCTTCGCAATTTCCAAGGCACAAAACTGTGCATCGACCACCATGTTGGTGAAGATCAACTCGGCACGGAATTTTTTAAGGATACCTGCGCCGAGGCCACAGGGCATTTAGTGGCCAAGTTAGCCAAACACATGCAGGTCGAGATCGACAAACCCATGGCGACAGCGCTGTACGCAGCTATCGCGACCGACACCGGTTGGTTCCGCTTTGGATCGACGACTCCCGCCACTTATCGCATCATCGCCGAACTGTTGGAGTGTGGTGCTGTTCCCGCTGAGATCTACGGAGATCTTTACGAGCAGGACACAATTGGTCGCGTGCGACTGCGCGGGCGAATTCTCGCCAGAACCCAAGCGGAACTAGACGGCAAATTGGTTTACACGCATGTGCTCAAAGAAGATTTTGACGAGACGGGCGCGCTACCACCGGATACCGAAGATGCCATCAACCTGACTTTAGCCATTGCTGGAACTCAAGTGGCAGTGATCTTCGTCGAGCAACGCGAGGGAGGGTTTAAGCTTAGCTTTCGCAGTCGATGTGCTGTCGACTGCAGTGCGCTAGCTAGAATGTTTAATGGCGGTGGGCACAAGGCGGCTGCCGGAGCTTTCCTGGCCGGTAGCTTAGACGAAGTGCAATCGCAAGTTCTCCCTGCCGTTCGTTCCGCCATGTCCGTCTAGGGCGAGCGACAAACCAGTGAAAGTTTTGTGTGACAGTGTCGGGAGTCTTTTCAGGCCTAAAACGCTAAACCCATTGGTAACCACAGGTTCCTGCCAGCGGCATCTCATCGGTGGTGGGCGCTGCTGAAAAGACTCTTGACCCGTTCCTGTCGACGCTCGGAAAGTCGCTGCTAAGTGCGTTTTTCCAAATAGGTTGAGTGTTCAGTAGCTGAGCCATCGGTCAACTGCCTTTGAAATTACCGTCTTCATCATAGCGCACGAAGCCGAACCAGAAAAACGTGAAAAGGCTGATTGGGAAGGTAACCAGAAAAATCCAACTCACCCCAATGGTCATAACGACGCCGAAAACGGCCAGGACAATCCACAACCACCAAGTTTCTATCCATAGCGCTCGATACCGATTCATGCGTTGTTAGTTGCCTGCCAGAATGATTGTGTAAATTAGCCGGAATGTGACAGGGTCGGGAGTCTTTTCAGCCCAAATCGCTAAACCCATTAGCAACCACATGTTCATACCAGCGGCATCTCGTCGGTGGCGGGCGCTGCTGAAAAGACTCCCGCACCCTTTGCTGTCGACTCCAAGTTCGTGAACGACGAAAAAGAGCCCTGAACTTTCGCAACATACAAGTCGTAGCGGCAACATAACGCCACCGATTACAAACTACCAGTCCGTAAAAACTCATCGGAGCCAAGATGCGCACGAAATTCCCTGCAATTGTCGTTATCTTATGTCTAAATCTAGTCACTGCAAAGTCGCTTGTCGGCCAGGAGGCACCGCAAATCTCCGGCGTGCAAATCCTTGGAATCAATGCTTCTGGCGAAGGTGGACAAGTTGCCAGCGGAAAGTTGATCGAAGGGGTGGCGGGCGTCTTTTCATCCGGCGGTGGCAGCTTTTTCCAAAGTTCTCCGCTGGGAGTTGACCCCAATAGTGGCTCGCAGCTATTCAAGCTCATGGCAAACGAATCGGTCCAAAAGGAACTGAAGCTGACCGACGAGCAACGCGTGGGAACCATGAAGATCATGGATGAGAGTCGCAAGCGGATGAGCGAATTTCTGAAGAAAAGACTCTCTGAAAGGTCCGCCAACGGTTCTGCATCTTTCAGTCTGGACGGAAATGCCATGCGAGAGGTGATGGCCCAATCGCAAGCGGAAGCTGAAGCTGCCATCGAAGAAATTTTGCTACCAGAGCAGTTCGAACGCATTAAGCAGCTTGCCTTCCAAATCGAAGTCGCTCAAATCGGACTTGGCGAATCACTCACTAACGGCCGTTTGGGAACCGAAATCGACGTCCACGACGATCAAAAGCAACACCTAACCGATCGTGCCATGGCTATCGAAGCTGAGGCGCGCGCCGCCATCGCCCAAATTCGTAGTGCCGCCCAGGCCAAGTTGTTAGCGGAGCTAACGCCCGACCAACGCAAAGCAGCCGAAGAACGCCTGGGTAAATATTTCGCCTACGAAGAACCCAGTTTCGCCCTGCAAATGCGAAAGCAACTCCAAGCCGCGCAAGCCAAAGCAGCACCCCCACAGGAGGACTAGTGCGCCCTCAGTCTTCAATCTCCGAGTAGTGGGATCAACGAAGCGAAATCATCGTAGCGAAAGTTGTCAAGACTTTCGGCGAATTGGTCTGAGACACGCATATATTTTTCCACTGGTATTGGCATCCGCGCTGCGTCTGGTCCGAATTTGGGTATAATTGATGGTCCCCGCCTTTCGTGCCACCCCCATCCCTGCCTGGTGGTTTTATGCGTGCCACACAATTATTCACGTCCTACTGCCTGTTGCTCTCCGCATGCGGCTTTGCCACATGGACCGCACGCTTAGCATCCGCAGAGACTCCGTTGATCGAAGCATCAACGACGGCAGCAACCTCACCAGCGGGTAACATTAGTTTCGAACTCGACATTCAGCCCATCCTGACAGCCGCTGGTTGCAACGCGGGCGCTTGCCATGGAAAGCAACGCGGCCAGAACGGCTTTCAACTCTCGCTGTTGGGATTTGATTCCGAGTTCGACTTTGGCGCGATTGTGACGGGTGGTCGGGGTCGTCGCGTTTTCCCAGCCGCGCCCGAGGACAGTTTGATGCTGCGGAAAGCAACTGGGGAACTGCCGCACGGTGGGGGAGCGCGTTTTAGTCGCCAGTCCGCTGCTTACCAAACACTGGCAAACTGGATCGCTCAAGGAGCTCGCCGCACTATTCCCGGCGAACCGACGTTGGTTTCGGTTGCCCTGGCTGACAAGGCATTTCGTTTGTCTACCGGCCAAACAACACAGCTACGGCTAACAGCCAAATACAGCGATGATACTCAGCGCGACGTAACCGACATGGCTACCTATTTGGCCAACGATGCGGCCATCGCTCAAGTCTCACCGACGGGGCTTATCACGGCAGGCAACTTGCCCGGTGAAACTGCCGTAATGGTCCGCTACATGAATCACATCGAAGTCGCAGAGGTGATCATTCCTTATGCTGGCGAAGGAGTCGTATCCTCGGATGCCTATGCAGAACTTCCGCGGACAAACTTCATCGATGATTTGATTCTCAAAAAGTTAGAAATCGCCGCTACTCAGCCATCCGAAACGATAGACGATGCTACGTATTTGCGGCGAGTTACTACAGACTTGATTGGTCGTTTTCCAACGGTCGCTGAAGCCCGCGAGTTTTTGCAAACCGAATCGCCCAACAAGCGAGAGTATGTTGTCGATCGCCTGCTCGACAGTCCGGAATATGCAGACTATTGGGCCAATCAGTGGGCCGACTTGTTGCGTCCCAATCCCTATCGCGTAGGTATCAAAGCGGTTCTGAACTATGACAACTGGATTCGTGAGCAATTCCGCCAGAATGTGCCGTACGATGAATTTGCGCGCAGGTTGATTACCGCTCAAGGTAGTACGTGGCGCAACGGTGCCGTCACGCTCTTTCGCGACCGTCGGACTCCTGATGAAATGGCCACGCTCGTAAGCCAGCTCTTCCTCGGAATTCGATTGGAATGCGCCAAGTGCCATCATCACCCGTTCGAAAACTGGAGCCAAGAAGATTTCTATCAGTTCTCCGCATTTTTTGCCCGTGTTGACCATAAAGGCACCGGACTGTCTCCACCTATTTCAGGTGGCGAAGAGACGGTATTCGACGCTGCCAAAGGCGAGGTGCGACATCCGATTTCCGGTGAGGTCCTCGCGCCCGAACCCCTGTTTGGGACTCTACCCCAGGACGCTTACACATCCCTGCGTAAACAGTTAGCGGAGTGGGTTACAGCTCGCGACAACAATTACTTTGCCCAAGTGCAAGTCAATCGTCTCTGGGCCGCGCTCATGGGCCGCGGCTTGGTCGAGCCCGTTGATGATTTGAGAAGTACCAATCCGCCGACGAATTCTGATTTGCTCGATGCGCTCGGCCAGTACTTCCAAGAACATGCCTACGATTCGAAAGCCGTCTTGAAAGCAATTGCGTTATCGCGCACTTACGCGCTGAGCTCGCTGCCCAACGACAGCAACTCTAGTGATCGCTTGAACTACTCACGGCATTATCGCCATCGCTTTCGCGCCGAGGTGCTGGCGGATAGCGTGGCGGGAATTACGGAAACGCCGCATGACATGACTGGCATGCCTGCCGGCTCACGCACCAACCAAGTATGGACGCATCGGGTCAATTCGATGTTTCTCGATACCTTCGGCCGACCTGACGAAAACCAAGATCCGCCTTGTGAACGCACGACCGATTCCACAGTTACCCAGGCTCTACATTTGATGAACTCGCGCGAGTTGGATAGGCGAGTGCGCAGCGACGCTGGGCGGGCGGCGCGCTTGGCGGCGAGCTCGCTGTCGAGTCATGAGATCGCTGAAGAGCTGTACCTGGCCATTTTCACGCGATTTCCAACCGCTGATGAGTCCGCTTACGTCATGTCATTGTTGGACGAACACGCTACGACCGCCGATATAGCTCAACAGCAAAAGCAACGCAGACAAACCATCGAAGATTTAATGTGGGCTATGCTCAACGCGCCAGAGTGTGTGATCCAAAACTAAGTTCGCAATCCATCAAGCGGACATTTGACGGACCCTAAATCCCAAGGACCGATTCGCATGCATACAAGAAATTCGAACTGTGAAGGCCTGTCTCGCCGCGATTGCTTGCGACTCGGCTTAGGCGGATTGATTGGCGGTGGCTTGGTTGGCGCTCTCCAGGCGCGTGCCCTTGGCCGTGAATCTACCGTGGATCCGATCGCCCGACAGGCAGATGCCTGTATTCTGATATGGATGGATGGTGGCCCCAGCCACTACGAAACATTTGACCCCAAGCCGGAAGCTCCCGTTGAAATCCGCGGTAGCTTTAAGCCCATCGCCACACAAACTCCTGGCATCCAGTTTTCGCAACTGATGACTCGCCTGGCCAAGATCACCAATGACCTGGCTATCGTGCGCTCCATTCGACACGACCAAGGCAATCATGGCGCGGGAAATCACTACATGATGACGGGGGCTCCACCACGCATCCCGGTTGGCTGCGGCGCGTTCGTTAGCTTCCATCCCAGTCTGGGGAGTGTGGTCGCCAAGTTCAATGGCGCGCCGTATGGAATCCCACCTTACTTTTCAATTCCACAAATGTCGCGCTCTGGCGGTCCAAACTTTCTAGGAGCCCGTTACGCGCCGTTCGTGGTCCCCGATAGCCCGACGAGCAGCAGTTTTCGCGTGCGCGATGTCACGATCCCAACCGGACTTACGGACGAACGCTTCGAATCGCGTCAGTTGATCAAACAGCGGATCGATACCATGCTGCGCATCAACGACGAAGCCGCTGGCGATCCCGTGCTGGCGGTCGATGAGTTCTATCAGCAGGGGCTCGAATTGATCAGTAGCCCACAAGCCCAAGCCGCATTCGATATTCATGCCGAATCCGATGCAGTGCGTGACGCATACGGTCGGCAGCCATTTGGACAACGCGCCTTGCTCGCGCGACGTCTGGTCGAGGCGGGCGTGCCCTTCGTTACGCTCTATGAAGGCGGATGGGATCACCACGAAAAACTCTTCGATGCCTTCGAGAAAAAGGTGCCACCCTTCGAAGCTTCGATCGCCGCATTAATCGAAGACCTGCGCAGCCGCGGGATGCTCGAGCGAACGCTTGTCGTCGCCCTGGGGGAATTTGGACGCACGCCCAAAATCAATGATCGCGGTGGGCGCGATCACTGGTCAAACGCCATGAGCGTTATGTTCGCTGGTGGTGGCACGCCGGGCGGTCAAGTCGTTGGAGCCACCGACCGTCAAGGCTATGCGGCCACCGAACGAATTCTGTCACCAGAGAATTTTGTTTCCACCATCTATCGCAAGCTGGGCATCGACCCGGACCAAGTACTCTACACGCCGCAAGGACGCCCCAGTCACCTCGTCAGCAATGGTGATCCAATCGACGAGCTGATGGCATGATGGCCGAACGCAAATGCCGAAGTGTCTTGATTCACATCAACGACTCCATACCTTCGCCGCGAGCCTTGCGACTAGTTCTAGCTTTTCTGCTCTTACTGACTGGGACTGTCTCGCCTTCCTGGGCCGACGCTCCCGCGCTGGATCGACTGTACCCTCCCGCAATCGCGACTGGCAAGATCAGTGCTGTCACAGCCGAAGGCAAATTCCCAACTTGGCCCGTTGAAATCTTCTGCGACCGCGTTGACCTGGCCGTCACTTGCGAAGCAGAAAACGGACGATTGAGCGTCAATGCAACTCAAGCGACGGTGCCTGGCGTAGCTTGGATCCGATTCAGCGATACACAAGGCGCTTCGAATCTTGTTCCCCTCTTGATTGAGACGCGCCCCGTGGTTGCCGAAATAGAACCGAATGACACGGTGAGCGAGTCTATGAATGTCCCTTTGCCAACCACGCTGGCAGGACGTTTAGAGAAAAGTGGTGATGTCGATTGTTATCAAGTCGAATTGCCAGCGAATGGTTCCCTACACGCGCGACTGATTGGCAAACAAATCCTAAACAGTGGCATGGATGCTGTCATGCAGCTCGTTGATGCACACGGCAACGTGCTACTGCAGTCGGACGACGAAGTTGGCATTGATCCTCAACTGGTTTACACGACGAAACAAGCCCAAGAAGTCCATCTGCGAGTCTTCGCTTTTCCAGAAACGCCCAATAGCACTATCGGTTTTGCTGGTTCGCCCGCCTTCTGCTACACGCTTCAGTTGAGTACGCAGCCGACCATTGATCACTTTTTACCGTTGGTGCATTCGCCTGCATTGCAGCCCGTGGCCTACGACACTCAACTCAATGCGCATGCAGCGACCTTGTTCGGAGCCACGCAGAGCTCTCCAGCTGTCGCGTACAGCCAAACCGCGTGGCAGTGGTCTCCGCGCGTCGCGGTGGAAGACTGCGATGCGATTCTGGAGCTGGCAGACAAAACGCAAACAGCCACACGTTTACCGCTGTTGTTTTCGGGGCATATCTCGCTTCCAGGGGAATCGGACTCCGTTCGCTTCCCTGCAGTCGCTAGAAAAAAACTGCGCGCTCAAGTGATTTCTCGCCAGCATGGCTTTCCGCTCGATTCCGTCGTGGAAATCATCGATCCGGCCAATGGCGAGGTCATTGCGCGAGGCGATGATGCGGGCCGCAATGACTACGATGCCCAACTGGATTTCACGCCCAAAACCGATGGTGAGTTAGAACTGCGCATCAGCGATTTGGCTGGCTCAGCCAGCCTGCGACACGCCTACTCGGTGCTGCTAGCGGAGGTCGTTCCTGCGGTAAAGTTAACCATTGATACCGACCACTTTACGATTCAACCTGGCGCATCGCTCGAGATCGGAATTGGAATTACTCGACAAGATGGATTCGATCAAACGTTAGAAGTCACAGCCACCGACTTGCCGGACGGAGTTGCGGTGAGCCCAGTCGTTTCTGAGCCCAAGGGCGATTCCGCCAAGACCGTCAAGCTTAAACTGCTCGCCGAAGAAAGCGTTCCCCCAAAGCACTGCCAATTCCGCATTCAAGCGACAATCAAGAATGCCGCCAATGCATCTCCGATGCACGCCACCTATTCCTTGCGTCCTACCGTAGACACTCACGTATTTTGGCTAACGGTCTCAAGAGCAGATTAATTCTTGAGCGCAGACTCGTTTAACGGCAAGCCGCAGGCGACTGCGAGCGCAATCTCGTTTAACGACAAGCCGCAGGCGACCGCGAGCGCAGACTCGTTTAACGGCAAGCCGCAGGCGACTGCGAGCGCAATCTCGTTTAACGACAAGCCGCAGGCGACTGCGAGCGCAATCTCGTTTAACGGCAAGCCGCAGGCGACTGCGCTCCCACATTCGCATCCATTGCGTTGCGACATGACGCGTATGAGCGGAGTTCAAATTCAATCCACCCCAATCAGGCTCAAGAAATGCGGGACAGTCGGGGGGGATCTATTGCAGCCTCGGTCCGAACCAGTGAGAATAAGGACCGCGAGCTGCTGGGGTGCCTGACGAGACCGGTGAGAACAAGGTCCGTGCCACCCAAGGGAGCGAAGCGCAAACCGGTGAACAAGTCCAAGACACTTATTCCCACCGCCCAAACCGGTAAGAAACAACTGACAACCCGCTACGACACTCGCGATGACTATTCCGATCCAGAACCGTGACGTAGGGCGGGCAAATAACCATGCGGTGAACGTGAGCCGCCGATGACGCGGGTTTTGAAATCACAGTTTTTTGGCGGCGGCCCCGTTACCGCTGTCGTTACGTGCATGGGCAGACACTTACGTCCTTGGTGACGACATGGGCCTCGACACAGTAGAACTCGCGATGGAAGTTGAGGAATCGTTCGGCATCACGATTCCCGATGGTCGTGCGTGTGAAATGCGCACGGTTGGCGGTCTTTTCTCGTTCATCCTCGCCGAGACGCGTGACCAAACACGCGATCCAATTTCATGCCTTTCTGCTGCGACCTTCTACGATCTACGACGTCGACTCGTTTCGCAGATTGAGAACGCAAACTCACTACGACCAGGAACGGGTGATTGGTCTCGTTCTGTGCTTAGATTCGCATTCATCACAGATTCTGCAATCGAGCTTCCAAAGTCCGTTCAAACAGATCAGTACTGGCTACGCTACGTCGGAACTGTTGAGTATCGAACTTGAACGTGGATGTAGCAGAACAAAGCATGCACGCCGAGCCACCGCTCGCGCGTCTCGTGAAGTCAAAGTCACTCACGGCGGCCGGGTGAACGCCGTCGTTCATTCTCATCGACCCATTGCCTGGCGGAATGGAAATACCTCATGCGTTTGCACCCAATCGACGATAGGCTTGATTTAGCAACACTTAAGATTGAGGATCGGCAGCTAGTAGGTGGCGTCGTCTCGTCGACCAGACAGATGTATGAGTCCGTAAGATCAGTCCCACCGTGGATCGGCTATTTGGCGGAAGTTGGCGGTCAGATCGTCGGCGCTTGTGGCTTCAAGGGACCGCCAACTGATGGCGTGGTAGAGATTGCGTATTTTACGTTCCCTGGCTACGAGGATCAGGGAGTGGCGACCCGGATGGGAAAGTTTCTAATTGAAATTGCGCGACATGCGAATGCATCAATCTGTGTCATTGCGCAAACGCTACCGGAACGCAATGCTTCGCATCGGGTTCTTGAGAAACTGCATTTCACTGCCACCGGCATGAAACATCACCCGACCGATGGTGATGTGCTGGAATGGAGTCTCGGCGAACACGGCTCAGCGCCCGATTGAACAAGACTTCTGAATGTACCGTCACAGTTTAACCGCAATCTCATTTGTCTTGCTTTTCTGCACGAGCCTAACGGCGGACGACTATCTGCTACGACTAGAGACAACCGGATTTCGCGATAGACCAGCGAACGAAAAATTGCCAGCTCAGGAGATTCTCGAAAGCATTGAGATTGTGATTAGGATCAACCAGCCATTCTATGGAAAATCCACGATTGGTTCGGCGAAAATCTCGATTAACGGGATGGTGGAGCAATTAAACGACGGTAGATTCCGTGCGCAAATCCGATATCGCAGATCCACGGATTCAGGGGAATCGATCAAGGGACCAAACGGGTTGCAGATTCCTATCACCAAGTCTACGAATATCAATACGACCGCAATTATTGAATTACAGACGCCTGCGGAACTGGGGAAGAACGATGCAATCAACCGAACCCAAGATGGGACAGAATTGAAAACGAAAACACGAAGCGTACTGTCGCTCGCCAAATTTGACCCCGCGAAAGACTAATTTCACCAGCAGAACCAAGAAATGCACTTAAGTCGCCGAATCCCTTATATGTACGACTGATCTCCGGCGCACTGTCACTTGGGATTCTATGTTTCCCTGCCGTTAATGCGTTCATTGGCTTGAAAATATCGAGATCTTTGGGTTTTGAATCCCACATTCCAGCAATTGCTTGGGGCGTATTCTTAGGCTTCCTTGGTTCTATTGGATTAATGGCGGTCGCTGCATACTGGCAGGGTGATGCTTCCCTTGTACTGGTTCCGCTTCTATCATGAATCGAAACACCCAAAGGTAAGAACCCTCGGTTCGACAAGAAACGGGGAACAATGCGTTGCAACGAAGCCGCCGAGCTAGTCCAATTTACTAACACATCAAATCCGGCCGCCCGCACATCGCCAACTTTCGCCTAACTAACCGAGACCGAAAATGTTTAAACTCATTCGCTATTCCCTTATTGTGCTTGCACTAATCGTATCTGGGCCTACAGTCTCAGCTCAAGACGAGGCTCAATTTTATGGAACGTGGAAAATTGATATCGAAGCATTTTCGCAGGGCAGGCCCCAAGCCGACATCGGCGATGAACGATTTCAAATGAAGCTGAACCGCATAAAGAATATGCGTTACATTCTTGGCGCTAGCGCATTTACTGTCGTGACAGATGACTTCCCCGAGACGATGGAGTGGGAGATGGTCAAGCAGGAAGGGCGTCTTCTCGAGTTCAAGGTAAATCCGCACGGCAACCTAGTACGAATCAAGGTTCTAGGGGACGACATAATCGAATTCGCTACATTGGTTGGTGATCAAGAGAATCCTGCGAGGCTCGTGAAAGACTCAGATGCAGACAAGTGGACGCCGCCCAAAGAATTTAAAATAGGTATGCTGGCTCCTCAAATAGTTACCAATCGATGGATCACAGAACCGGAAAAACCTGCAAAACTAGGTAATGGAAAAGTTTACGTGATCGACTTCTGGGCTACTTGGTGTGGTCCATGCTTGACGGCGATGCCGAAGCTTAGTGAACTTCAGCGGAAGTTAGGTTCAGACAGGTTATGTATCGTTGCCGTTTCGAATGAGCCGTGGGATGCTGTGGCCGCGTATCTTGATCGTGATCCCGTTCAAACCGGAGATTCCATTATGACGCGTGGTGAGCAATTAATAGATATTTCAAAGACAATTTCGATTGGTGTCGACAAAGACGGAGAAACATTCCGCTCGTACATGGTTGCGTCGGGTTATCGCGCTATTCCCACCGCGTTCATTGTCGGCACAACGGGACACATTGAGTGGGTTGGGCCAAGCGAGGAAATCGAGGGCGTAGTTACACAAGTGCTGGACGGTGCTTGGAACAGAGAAGTCTTTGCCAAACGCTTCGTTGGTATCAAACGTGCCTACAAGGAGTTTCCCAAAGTACAACAACTTGTCTCTGAGGGAAAACTAGATGCTGCCGTGAAATTAATTGAAGAGATTGCTCCAATTGCCGATAGCAGACTGCGCTTAAATTTGGAAGCTTTAGAAACTCGCTTGCGGGCACAAAGCCCAACTAAGTAGTTTCTGGATTGACTGGCGACAGGAAGACGAAACGATCGCAGAATCATGCGAACTTACGCTCAACACAGGACTATCGAATTACGAGTCGGCTTATCGCCAACTGCCGATAGCCGTCGAAACTGTAAGCTCCGGGAAACTGTGGCGGAGTTGGAGGACGCATGTCTACCCAACATTTATGGAACAGATGCCACAGGTCTATGACACGTCAACCGCTTGGGATTCAACCACAAATACACGGTTGATCAACGGCCGCTTCGTGAGTTTTGAGTGCATGTTTGCTGATAGATCAGCCACGATGTGTGGCTGCAAATCTTCAGTGGCTAGTCATGTCCGCCCCGCCGCCGACTACAAGCGCAATCACTCGTTTAACGACAAGCCGCAGGCGACAGCGAGCGCAATCTCGTTTAACGGCAAGCCGCAGGCGACTGCGAGCGCAACCACTCGTTTAACGACAAGCCGCAGGCGACTGCGTATCAGACACTAACTCACATCCACGGCCAGTGCGGTGTCTCCAGCTCGCATTCGACCCTCTCCTGTCTGCACGCCCGCACCTTTTGCACATATGCCCTCTCCGTATTGGTGGCTAGTCATGTCCGGCCCGCCGTCCCAATTCATCCGTCGACGAACCGATCTACCGGACTAGCCACGAAGAGCCACAAAAGACACAAAACAGAGCAAGATTAGAGACTTCTCTGATCGCTACCATCCATTCTTTGAACTGAATTGAAGGCCCCCTGTAAAATATCCCCTTTGTGTTTCTTGTGCCTTTTGGTGGCTAGTCGTGTCCGACCCGCAGGCGACTGCGAGCGCAATCTCGTTTAACGACAAGCCGCCACCGACTGCGAGCGCAAACACTCGTTTAACGACAAGCCGCCGCCGACTCGCGAGCGCATCACTGCGCTCGCCCACGCAACCTCCATCCACCCGTACTAGGGCCACACGCAACCCATCCACCACTCAACACTGGCGCACTAACAACCACCTGCACCTACTTAGCAATCGTGTGAACGGTCCCCCCGCTTCTCTCACCTGTCCAACACGCAGACTACCAACGGCCTCGCCACCCATCCGACCGCTGCGATTCGCCAGACTCTGCTCTCCGATCGCACCAGCCTGATCTTGCTCAGCCAACTCCTCATCCGATCCCTCAACCACTTCCTCAACAGCGCTCTCCGGCACCGCTGCACCTCTCGCTTGACTAACTGCAGACTCCGGCTTGCGTCTGGCTCCGGTGCGGCCGGTATCCAACTGGACGGCTTCATTCTGCAATCGATCCAACGGGCTGACAACATGGATATCAGGCCGAGCCAGTACGTGGGTGTAGATCATCGTCGTCGATATATCGCTGTGCCCCAACAGCTCTTGGATCGTGCGAATATCCGTCCCATCCTGGAGCAGTGCGTCGCAAACGAATGACGAAAAGTGTGTGAAGTAACGTGTTTGTTGACCTGCAGCTGCTCAACCGCCTTTTTCAAATGTACTGGAAACGTATCGCTATGCAGATGATGGCGGTGTCGACGACCGGTCTTGGGATCACGCGAAAATCTCGCCGAGGCAAACAAGAACTGCCATTTGAACTGTCCATGTGCCGACGGATACTTGCGGTCCAGCGCATGCGGCAACCACACCGACGCCTCACCGTTAGCCACGTCCCGTTCATGCACCAACCGCCTCGACTCCACCAAACGTCGCAGCGGCTCAACCAACTGCCTCGGCAGCGGCACGAAGCGGCTCTTGTCACCTTTGGAATTATGGATCTCAATCAACAACTGATCAAAATCGATATCTTTGACTCGTAACCGCAGGCATTCGCTGATTCGCATCCCACAACCGTACAGCAACTGAGCGATCAACAAATACGTGCCCTGTAGTCGCGAGAACACTTCAATGACTTCCGACTTACTCATCACCGTTGGAATTCGCGGGGCCTTAGTCGATCGTATCGCGTTGATCGATCCAAACTCACGCTTGAGCACATGTTCGAAAAGAAACAGCAACGCGTAGAAGGCTTGATCTTGAGTCGAAGGGCCACATCGCCGTCGACCGCCAAGTCGGTTAAATGCGCCTCCACGTCTGCGGCACCGATCCGCTCAAAATCGGCCAGTGTTTTCAGGCCCCGATCGGCCATAAACGCCCGCAACTTTTGCACATATGCCTTCTCCGTATTGAGCGCACGCCCGTGCAGTCGCAATTGCCTGCGGAACTGCTGGATCACATCCGGCTCGCGCGGATTGATCTTACCGACCACATCTTCGATTGGCACTTCATCGCGGCTCAGACGCTCGTGAGCCACCCGCTCCTGCAAAGCTGCGCGAACCCGCTCCAGCGAAGGCTGATCCGTCTTGCGGACATTGTTGCGATACCAAATCAGACTGTTAACGATCCCCAGCCGCTGCCAGGTCGGCATGTTCTGACCGACCTTCATCTTCAAGAAGGCAATCACGTCCTCTTCGCAAAACTGCCATGACTCTCGATTCATAATGCAATGGTAATTGGCCAGCGAAGCGTACCATTGCCGAGCGTAATATTCCGACTTGTCTTGCTGCTTAGAAAACGCTTTTGTTGCCATTGCCAATTCCCTTCACTCCTACGGCTCAAGTTCATCCAGGCCATCAAGCCATCCCTTAGACGATCCCATTTCAGATGCCTGTTATAGAAGAGTTGCGAAATTGGTCAACAATTCTGCCTAGGCCAACATCAAAAACCGCGATCCCCCTGATTTTCTCCCCTCCAGCCTACGAAAAACCTTCGGGAAACCACACGGATTCATGTCAGTAATAATTACTTATCCCTGATACGACCTCCGCACCGCAAACCGGTATAAGTACTTATACCCGTTCCAGCCAAACCGGTATAAGTACTTATACCCGTCGGCCCAACCGGGGATAATTGGGCACCAACCAGGGATAATTAACTTGACAAACCGGGGATAAGTCCCAACAATCAGTTATCCAAAACCCCCAACCGGGATAATTAAAGTTCGGGATTAATCCCACCCTTTGGCAAACATCCGTTGTGCGGCTTCAACGCTTTCGCCAACCGTACGTTTGCAGAATCCGATGCTTCGCTTGCCGTTCTCGCATTCGGCAAACGGCTCGAAATCCATGATCCTTCTTGCGACAATCAAGCTCTTTCCCGTCGTTCTCGAATCGAACCCGACACTGGGCAAAGGTGACCTCAACCACCTTTGCCGATACGCGACCGTTGGTTTCATCATCCACCCGGATTCACTGCACGCACGGCGACGTCTTTGCTCCAACAATTCCGCAACGCACGGTTCGCTCTGCCGACTTCAATCACTCGAAACTTTCGCCGCCAATTGCCGAGCTTCACACCGCCTGCAAATGCTCACGAACTTATACCCGTTCCAGCCAAACCGGTATAAGTACTTATACCCGTCGGCCCAACCGGGGATAATTGGGCACCAACCAGGGATAATTAACTTGACAAACCGGGGATAAGTCCCAACAATCGGTTATCCAAAACCCCCAACCGGGATAATTACAAGTTACGTCATAGAACATGGACCCAAAGCTCGAATACCTCTGGTCAATTCGTCAGCTGCGTGCCGACACCACGGCTGATTGGGCTATTTCGTTACTCGAAGCGGGCCATGACTCTGACGCTCTGCGCCGTCTGACTGACCGTCATTTGGAAGACCGTGACCGCGATCGATTGACTGCAATTGTGATAGCTGAACTGAATTGCACAGAACTCTTGGATCCGGACGTACTTACACTGGAATACGAGCGTGCAAGCATCGACGACTATTTCACTGGGTTGATTGATGGACCGACCTTAATCCAACGATGCTGCGACATGTACTGGAGCAGCAAGGGCGACAATTCTGGCCAGAGATTCTGGACAGCACTCGCCGATGATGCATGTCAGCACGACGGTCAAGGCATTTGCATTGAGTATGACTTTATCAATCAGAACTTTGACACCGCCCTAAGATCTGCGATACTGCAATCTCAACGTCCACTACCTAAAAAATGACGTAACCAAGACATGCACCCAAGTTGCCGGGCCTGTCCAACTTGCTAACAAGATCACCCTCGGCAACTGGGTGATGTCAATCGTTATTTTGTAAACCCAGACAGAAACGGACGCATGGACGGCGTTCACTGGTTGTTCGCCGCATTGAACCGCACTGTGTGCGTAAGCCGTCCGTCGGCTGATGGTCGGCGAGGGTTTATGTAGCAGCAGGGTCAATGGTCATGCTCGTCCGGAGCCACTGTTGTTCACCTGAAGATTGCTGCGGGTGAGAGCTGTCCGTGAACGAAAAAAGAATTGGACACCTGAATCTTCCACTGCGCTGTTGCAGTTTGTTCGCCGCAATGCCAGAATATTACCGGAGCTCCCAGTCAGGCAAACCCGGAGCTTCCAGGACGTCAATGCAGTCCATACAATACAGTCAGAGCCAAACCTGTTCCCCCGAAACACAAAATAACAAAAGGGTGAACCGGAGTGCTCATTCACCCCGTCTGCAAATGGACAATCATCCGTTCGCACCCGGTTACCCGGGG
>JAWKTR010000014.1:0-196482 GCA_041398985.1 Pirellulaceae bacterium | reverse complement strand
AGTCAATGTAGTGACAACGAGTGGCGAAATTCGCTTGCGGGCCAAGCATATTATTCTGGCTACGGGAAGTCGTCCTGCCACGATGCGCGGGATTGAAGCAGACGGTCAACGGATCGGCGATTCGACCATGGCCTTGAGCTTTAGCGAAGTTCCGAAGCACTTGGTGGTCATCGGTGGAGGCTATATCGGTCTCGAGCTAGGCAGTGTCTGGAAGCGGCTGGGGAGCCGAGTCACCGTGCTAGAAGCCATGGATCGCATCCTGCCTGGACTTGACAACGAGATTGGCCAGATTGCTCATCGGACTTTTGAAAAGCAAGGCATCGAATTTCGTACTGGCGCGTGGGTCGAAAGTGCAAGAGTTGTCGATGGCGGGCAATGTAGTGTCAAATGCAAGGATGCGGAGCCAATCTTGTGTGACCGCGTGCTCCTGTCGACTGGACGCACGCCATGCTCCACCGAACTTGGCTTAGAATCCGTCGGCATTGAGACGGACAAGCGAGGTTTTGTACCCGTGGATGAGAACTTCCAAACCCCAGTGGCTGGAGTCTATGCGATTGGTGACTTGATTGGTGGGGCCATGTTAGCGCACAAGGCATCTGAGGAAGGTATTGTGTGCGTCGAGCGAATGAGTGGTATGAAGAGTCACGTGAACTACAACGCTATCCCGGCCGTGGTCTACACGCACCCGGAGATAGCATCGGTCGGTAGCACTGAAGAGCAACTTAAGGAAGCTGGAGTAGAATATCGCAAGGGCATTTGTCCCTACGGAGCCAGTGGCCGCGCGATGGCTTTGGGCGACACGCAAGGTCGCGTCAAAATCTTGGCCGATGCAAAGACAGATCGCGTACTGGGCGTGCATATTATTGGCGCCCATGCTGGTGATCTTATTGCAGAAGCAACGGCTGCGATAGAATTTGGTGCCAGTAGTGAAGACGTTGCTCGGTGTTGCCACGCCCATCCCACTCTGTCTGAATTGTTGCACGAAGCCGCGATGGCAGTTGATAATCGCGCGATTCATACAGCTTAGGCGATACAATGGTGCTAGCTATACCCAGCCTGAATCGCCGCGCCAAAACGAAACATATCGGGCACACTAAATGCTAGCAGCGAGGGGCGACGATAGTTCCCGCATCGGTGGATTACCATCCGCTGAGTACTCAGCGATTTTCAATGGAATGATAAAGACACGCTAGACCCGAAGAAGGAGCGATTTCATGTTGGTGCTGTCGCGACACAGAGACGAGAGCATCATGATCGGTGATGATGTAGTCATCACAATAGTCGATATTCGTGGCGATAAAGTGCGCTTAGGGATTGAAGCACCGCAAGACATCCCGGTTCACCGCCAAGAGGTTTACGAAGCGATCAAACGCGAGAATCAAAAGGCTGGACACATTCAGCCTGGAGAGACACGATCGCTAGGCAATCGGCGCCCCTAGCCACCGATCTTGGTGACAGTAGAAAAATTGAGCAGGAAATCAAACGAAGGCGAGCGCTTGGGCGCTCGCCTTCGTTTTTTTCGTGGGAACAACTAAGCCACTTCGTTGTTGTGGAGTTGCACATGTTAACGTGCTCGGATCAGTGAAGGTGTGACGATTGTGTCGTCTGCACGGTTTGTGCATGGTAATCCCCTACTCCATCGGCAAGTTTCTTCAGAAATAATGCTTCGGATCAAAACTCACAGCGCAAAACTCGATGCTAGTGTTACACGGAAGTTTGAGGCACGGGGCACCCTATTCTTTCACTTCCAAGCGATCCCGTTGGAAACTGCGATGCTGACTGCTCGATAGTCCGCACCGCAGGCTCCGCATCGGGCCGCGAAAACGCCAAGGCCAGTAAGGTTCGTTGGGACTCACTCTAGGAGCACAGCGAATACTGCGACCGCGGCCTTGTAAAGCGTATTTCAATTCTTCGACCTGATCCTTGGGAGTTCCAGACAAATGACACGAATCAACACAAACGTAAGCTCACTGGTTGCACAAAACCGACTGAACAAGAACAACAGCGAGTTGAATACTTCACTCACTCGATTGAGCACTGGTTTGCGAATCAACACCGGCAAAGATGATCCTGCCGGTCTGATTGCTAGCGAAGCTCTTCGCAGCGACATTACAAGCATTAACAAGGCGCTCTCCAACACGCAACGCGCCAGTCAGATCATCGCCACGGCGGACAGTGCATTAGGCCAAGTCAGTTCGCTATTGAACGACGTCCGTGGTCTTGTTGTCGAAGCGGCTAACAACGGAGCTCTCAGCGACGATGAAATCGCAGCTAATCAGTTGCAGATTGACAGCTCGCTCGAAGCCATCAATCGGATCGCTCAAACCACGACCTTCCAAGGCCGCCGCTTGTTGGATGGTAGCCTCGACTTTATTACCAAGGCTGGCAGTGGCTTCAACACCGTTTCGGACTTGAAGATCGATCAAGCCAACCTGGGTACAGCAGGTTCTATTGCCGTAGACGTCAATATTACGTCGGCGGCGACAAAAGCCACGGTAAGTTCGACAGGTATTCCAGCCGCGACAACTGCTGTGAACTCGACTGGAACGATCACGTTCCCATCGGATGTAGCAGATGCAGAATCAAGTGGTACGGTTTCCTTTGCGGACTCCTATACGATTGGCACGGAAGCAAACGCAACCGTCACATTTACGAATTCCTACCTACCTGGTGCAGAGGCGTCGGTAAACGACTTCGTCATCGGCAACGATGGTACCAACGACATCACTATCGACATTGACGCAGTTGACGGTGGTTTGGCTGATGGTGAAATTGGAAACACGACCGAAATTGTGATCAATCAAGTTGCCAACGGTACTGCGTCAACCGCAGCGTACGACGATGCAACGAACACGTTGACATTGAACGTTGAGCAAGGTCAAACGATTGCCAACATCGTGAGCGCCCTGGATGCCGATTTGGCCGGTGATTTTGATATCGCAGCGGGCACAACGAATACAGGTACTTCTTCGGCGACTGTGGCTTCCGGGAATTTCACCAACCAGCTAAGTGGTGGTTCCAATACGCTCACGCCTGGTACGTTCAATCTTGCAGCCCGCGATGGTGGAGCTGCGGATGGAGCTGTTGGAAACGATACCGTAATCAATGTCACATCTGGCACGTCGACCGCAGCTACTTTTGACGCTGAAACCAATATTTTGAATATTACTGTCGCGGACGGAGCGACGATCGCTGACATCGCCGCTGCGATCAACGACGATGTCGGTGACGACTTCATCGCGTCGAACGTGACCAACGGAACCTCCATCTACGATCCGACAGATAACTTCACGGGTGGTCAGTTGGATACCAACGCCGGAGCGATCTCTGGTGCCACCGCTGGAACGAACCCAGTGCTCGCCTCGTCCTTTGTTGTTGAAGCCGCCAACAATGGCTTGGCTGATGGAACCAAGGGTGATAGCACCAAGATCAATATCGCCCTGGGTGCCGCGACATCTGCCAGCTATGATGCAGACAATGATGAAATCAATGTGGTCGTTGCCGAAGGTGCTACCACTCAGGCAATTGCAGATGCCATCAACGGGCTTTCAGACTTCGTGGTTCGCAACGTACAGAATGGTAACGCACTGTTCAACACCGCGGGTGCAAATGTGGGTGACGACGTTGGTCCAACTTTCTCAGGCGGAACCGACTCGACTGCCAATGACGTGATTACCGTTACAGCTGACGAAGCTTCGGCCGATGCTGACGGAACAACAATTACCCTGACTGCCGACAACAGTTTGGCTGCAGGCACTGCATCCGCCTCGCTGGTCAACGGTAACATTGTTGTAAATGTGAGCAGCCTTGGAGCAGTCTCCACAGGGACGATTGCCTCGGCGATCAGTGAGCTCGACGGATTCACTGCCAGTGTTACGGAGTCGAATGGCGACGGCAGCTATGATATTGCCAACATTGCCACGACTGAAACGCCAGCCACTACGGCTGCCCTTTCGGGTGGACAATTCGGTGGCGGCTTGAATGCTGACCTCGTTGTTCAGTTGACTGGTGCAACAGGTTCAGAAGTCTTCCAGTTCGAGAAAGGCGCTTCTCTCGCCAGCGTTATTCAATCGATCAACCTGGTGTCGGATGCAACCGGGATTCAAGCTGAAGACGATGGCGGCAGCCTGAAGCTGTCAGGCACGAGCTATGGATCAGATTCACTGGTTGCAGTGGAAGTCATCAGCGAAGGAGAAGGCGGGACGTTTGAGAGTGGTTTGACCAGCTCGCGAGCAAACGGTACGGACGTGGTTGCTACCGTCAACGGAACCGCAGCCACTGGCAAGGGAAACACCCTGTCAATCAACACATCCACACTTGACCTGGAGTTAACCGTATCCGACGGATCGAGCACCTCGGTCGGGTTCACGATTACTGGTGGTGGAGCTCAATTCCAACTTGGACCTGAGGTCGTGAGCAATCAGCAAGCACGCCTGGGCATCGGCAGTTTGAACACTGCCAAGCTAGGAAGTGCCAACGGTCGCTTGTATGAGTTGGCTTCCGGTGGCGACAAGGCTTTGGCGGCTGATATCACGGGTGCAGCTCGGGTTATCAACGATGTGATCAACAAGGTTACTAACCTTCGCGGTCGTCTCGGTGCCTTCCAAGCAACGACTCTGGAAAGCAACTTGAACTCGCTGAATGATACCGTTGCGAACTTGACGGAAGCTGAAAGCTCCATCCGCGACGCCGACTTTGCCGCAGAATCCGCACGCTTGACACGTGCTCAGATCTTGGTCCAGTCCGGTACTTCGGTGCTCGGTATTGCCAATCAAAATCCACAAAACGTTCTGTCGCTGCTGAGATAAGCGGCTACAGTCCTGAGTGATCTCAACCAAGGGCCGCGATTCGCTTTCGAGCGAACGCGGCTTTTTTTACGCCAAGCTGCGATGCGCTTACGTATCGCGAGCTGGGCGCGGTTCGTCGTCGCATACGCTGGAACCTGGTTCTCCTGACTGGCGAGCGAAATCGTAGGCGTCGACCAACGAGTTGCGCGGCACAGCAGTCTGGGTAAACCTTAAGATCTGGGCAGGAGATGCCGATAAGTAGTTGGATGCGCTGGCTCTCTCTGCGCCTCGGTGTCCCGCATTCACCGGTCAGAATATATATCGTAGGAATCGCACAATATGGGACGTATTCAGTCTAGCGTGGGACTTGTTACCGGAGTCGCCATCGAAGATACCGTCAACCAACTCATGCGGCTGAACGGCATTCCGCGAGATCGCTTGGTCAGCCGGAATGCCGGACTGCAAAGCCAGCAAGTTGCACTGACCGAGTTGACTGCGCTGGTGGTCGGTGTGCAACTAACCACGGATCGCTTAGGCCAATCATCACTGTTTTCAAGTACGACGGTTTCGAGTAGCAAAACGGACGTACTTACCGCCCGCAGTCTTGGCTCACCCAAGGCAGGAAGCTATTCATTTATTCCAGTTCAACAGGCGCAGAGCCAACAACTTACCAGTTCTCTATTCACGTCTGCCGACCATCGATTGAACGAAGGTGAACTTGTTATTCACACCGGTGGCTTCTTGGACGAAGCGGTGAATCTAGATGCTCTGAATGACGGTGCCGGCGTCAGTCGTGGACGGATTCGCATCACGGATCGCAGCGGCTCCACACAGACAATCGACTTGCGTTTTGCTCAGACGACGGCGGACGTAGTTGACAAGATCAACGCCAACAATTCGTTGGGAGTCGTGGCCAAGCTGGACGGAGATCGGTTTGTATTGACGGATGTGACCGGTGGCCTCACCGCGAATCTGCAAGTCGAAGACATCGATGGAGGTACGACCGCTGCTGATCTAGGATTGGCCGGCATATCGACGACCGACACAACAGCCAATGGATCGAGCGTCTATGGATTGCATACGGGTACGGCCATCAGCACGCTGCGCGATGGGCTCGGTCTAGACCTGGGCGACGGCGAACTGTTGCGATTTGAACTGCAAGACGGTTCGACTTTGAGCTTCTCCAGCGAACTGGATTCGGCCACGGCCAGCTTTGGGCAACTGATCGACGAAATCAATGCAGCAGCCGACGGAAAATTCGAAGTTGCGATAGCCGCCGATGGCAAGTCGCTAGCTCTCCAAGACTTGACAACCGGGACGAACCCATTTGCCGTGACTAGCCCCAGTGGATCCTTGGCTGGTCAGCTTGGTTTCGACGGAGATTCTGTGGCAGGGGGATCGAGGGCGTCCAGTTGATCGCTGGACTTGGCGATGTCCTCTTGAGTAGCCTGGGTGGTGGCAAGGGGCTTGGCGAACTTCGACGATCAGCATAACCGATCGCAGTGGGACCTCTGCTACCGTGGACCTGTCTTCAGCGACCAGCCTGCAAGGAGTCATTGACGCAATTAACGGCTCGTCGGCCGAAGTTCAAGCGAGGTTAAATCGCACCAAAACTGGCATCGAAATTGTCGACACTTCCGGCTCGACGGCAAATAACCTGATTATTGCAAATGGGGATGCCAACAACACGGCCACCAAACTGCAAATCGCAGTCGATAAGGCGGCCAGCTCCGTAGACTCGGCTTCCTTGAACCGCCAGTTCGTCAGTCGCAATACCAAGCTTGACTCGTTGGCCGGTGGTAAGCCCTTTCCGCTGGCGTCGATTCGCCTAACGGACTCGGCGGGCGCGGAATCCGCAGTGAACCTTTCCGCCAAGAACGTCAAAACGGTGGGCGATGTGATCGATGCGATCAACCGCCTTGGCGTTGGAGTGGAAGCGAAGATCAATGATGCGGGCGATGGGATCGTACTCGTTGACACCGCTGGTGGTGGCGACGCGCTCACCGTGGTAGATGTGGGGTCTGGTAAATCGGCGCAGACCCTTGGGATTGCTGGCACTAGTGGAAGCTTAACCGTCGCTGGCGAGACTGTTCAAGGTATCAACGGTTCTCGAACGATTCGTTTGAGCACGACATCGGAGACGACGATCAACGATTTGAAAGAACAGATTAACGCACTTACGAACAGTCCCGTGAATGCTAGCTTACTCAGCTTGGGCAGCTCGGGTGGCGTGCGACTGATGCTCAGTGGTAGCCAGACTGGTGAAGCTGGTCGTGTCGCCGTCGATTCGGATGTGGGGTTGAGCTTTTCTGAAACTACTCAAGCTCGTGACGCGTTGTTAGCTGTCGGAGGTAGCGAAAGCAACGGCGGTGTTCTCGTTACCTCTTCGACCAACACGTTTTCAGGTTTGGTTGACGATTTGGAATTCACGCTCAAGGAAACCTCTGATTCGAGCGTGACGGTCAGTGTCAACGAAACATCAGATTCCCTATCCAAGCAAGTCGAGGCCTTTGTAACACAATTCAATAAACTACATGACAAGCTTGCTTCTTTAACCAACTTTGATCCCGATGCCAATACGGTGGGCGTATTGTTCGGATCCAACGCTGCGCTGCGCGTCGATTTAAACTACGGGCGGCTGTTTTCAGGGGAGATCCGAGGTGCTGGTTCGATCAAGTCGTTGGCGCAAGTTGGAATTCGCTTGGATGAGACCGGCAAGCTGCAATTCGATGAAGAGAAATTGATAACCGCTTTGGCCAGTGACCGCGCGGCGGTCGAAGAGTTCTTTACCAATGAGACCTCAGGTTTTTCAGCTAAAGCGAAAGCCGTGGCAGACGGTCTCGCCGGAACAGAGTCTGGTGCGCTGCTCAGCCGCTCTAATTCGTTGCAAACGCAGATCGAACAAAACGTCAAGCGGATTGATGCCTTCGGTATACGACTGGATAAACAACGCACTCGGCTGCTGACGCAGTTTTACAACATGGAAACCGCTATCGCGAAACTGCAGACCAATTTGACCGCCCTGAATCAGTTGCAAGTCATTCCACCGCTTGGCAGCAGCACCAGCTAAGCCAGGCATCACGAACGTTCTTAGCGTTCTTGTGTATACGACTGTGGTAGCGAGTGAGGCCCTATGCAGGTTGTTGCTGTGAAGCACAGTGAAAAGAGCCCAAGCCCCAAATCAATTCGCTGGAATCTAACGGAACGATCGTCCGCGCTGGGATCAACGAAGCGAGAATTTCAATGGCAGCTTTATCGGTTTCCGAGTTCCCAAACGTGGGCACAATCACGATCCCGTTGGCAAACAGAAAGTTGCAGTAGCTCTCGGGAACTCGCTTTCCATCGATAAAGCGGGGTGGCGGAGTCGGGAGTTCTACAACCTGTAGCGGTTGTCCAGCCACATCTTTGCTTTGGCGGAGGATGCGCACGTTGCGCAACAAGCCGTCGTGGTTGGGATCGTTTATGTTGCTACTCACGGCTGCAACGACGACGCCTGGGGCAACGAATCTAGCAAGTTGATCGATATGGCCATCGGTGTCATCGCCAGCCAGACCTCCACCGTCTACCCAGACGATAACACTGACGCCTAGCTGGCGTTTGAGTTCATCTTCCACCATTTCGCGCGACCAGCCGGGATTGCGAGTTGGACTGAGCAAACAACTGCTGGTCGTTAGCAAGGTTCCTTGACCGTCGCCCTCTAGCGCGCCGCCCTCGCAATACATGGACGACATGCTACGTGTGCAACCCGCTTTACGGCAGACGGCTTCGGCAGCGGCGGCATCGAGATCGAACGGCGGATACTTGCCTCCCCATGCGTTGAACTTCCAATCGATGCCGACCAATTCCTTGTCGGATTTGCGTTTGACGAACGTCGGGCCGTAGTCGCGAATCCAGGTGTCATCGGTGGGAATTTCGTGAATGGTGACATTCGCGATATTTGCCAGGCGGCTGGCCGCGGGCGGGCTAGCGGCAGGACCACCCGATAGCACATGGACGGGCTGCACACTTGCCAGCGTTGAAATGAATCGAACATAGACCGAGGGTATCGACTGAAAACGGCCCGGCCAGGTCTCCAAATTATGTGGCCAAGCGATCCAAGTGGCTGCTTGCCGCGCCCACTCGGCTGGCCACACATGCGGACTGGTGGTATTCATGAGACCTCTTCAATGACCGATTGTTAGTTGTCGATGAAACGTCTGGTAATATCTTCATAAGCATCGATCCGCCGGTCGCGCAGGAACGGCCAATGTGTGCGGACGACGTCGATGGCCGACAGATCACAGGGTACGATCAATAGTTCTTCGTCGATATGACTGGCTCTTTGTATGACTTGACCGTTGGGATTGGCTACAAAAGAGGCCCCCCAGAATTGTAGGCCGCCCTCGGGGCCGACACGATTCGCCGCACCCACATACACACCATTTGCAATCGCATGGGCGCGCATCGCCGTTTCCCAAGAATCATGTTGGGTAGTGCCAAACAGTTCCTTCTCTTCAGGTATCCAGCCGATGGCCGTGGGATAGAGCAAAATCTCGGCACCCCGGAGTGCTAACAAGCGTGCTGTTTCTGGATACCATTGATCCCAACAGACACCAACCCCCAGGCAAGCGTGTTTGGTCTTGGCTACCGTGAATCCCAAGTCGCCGGGTGTAAAATAGAATTTCTCATAGTACAACGGGTCGTCAGGAATGTGCATTTTACGATAGAATCCAACCAACTCGCCATCGACATCATAGGTAACGGCTGTATTGTGATACAGTCCGTGTGTTCGACGCTCGAAAATCGAACAGGTCACGACTACCCCGTGCTGTTTGGCGGCCGCTTGCAAGCGATTGCTGGTTGGTCCCGGAATCTCCTCTGCCAAATCAAAGTTCACATGATCTTCGGCTTGACACGGATATTGCGTATTGAAGACTTCCTGGAGGCATACAATGTCCGCGCCTGCCTTGGCTGCCGTCGCGATCCTCTCGATTGCTTTGTCGACATTGGTATGCTTGTCAGCGCTACAGGTCATTTGCACCAAGGCTAACTGAACCACATGCGTGCGTGCCATAGTAAATCCCAAAGTTCCTTGAAAGCCTAAATGCTAACAGTCTCAACTTTGCAATCAAGGCGGCAACAGGGTTGTGTCGTGGTCGGTACCGATACCGAAGTTGGCAAGACCTATTGGGCTGCCAAGCTGGCGCGATTTATGGTGGAAAATAGGGGGCAAAATGCACCAACTGCTCAAGGGCCGCACCTTGGTGTTTACAAACCAGTCGCCAGTGGTGTTGATCCAGGCGAGGTAGAGGCTTCGGACGCGTGGATTTTGCGGCACGCTGCGCAGCTTGATTGTGCGCTGGATCGGGTTTGTCCCCAGCGCTTTACTGCACCGTTGGCACCTCCAGTTGCTGCTCGCGCCGAGGGTCGCGAAGTCGACGAAGCGCTGTTACTGGATGGGCTGCATTGGTGGCTCAGACGCTGTGAGTTTCTGATCGTCGAAGGCGTCGGAGGTCTGCTATCTCCGCTCAGCGACTCGATGACGATTGTTGATTTGTTGCAGCGGGCGGATTTAGCGTTGCCAGCCATTATCGTCGCAGCCAATCGACTGGGAGTAGTGAACCATACTTTACTCACCACCGAAGCACTAACGGCGCGTGGTATGCCAGTCGCCGGTGTGCTGCTCAATACGCTTCCTCAGTCTACTTGCGATACCTCGCCGCCGACTAACTTGGAACTACTGCGCAAGTACTTGTCGGAGATCGCGGTGGAGACCGATGCGACTCGACTGTGGGAGCAGGTTATACCATCGTCATGGTGGTCGAACGAGGCTGACCCGCAGGGCCTCGACCGCTCCGTAGAATGAAGAGCTCCCCAAAAAGTTAGCCGTCAACCCTGCCCTGCCCTTCCCTGATAAAAGTTTCGAACATGACAAAACCTACCTACGACTCCATTTTGATTGTTTCCTTCGGTGGTCCGGAAGGCCCTGATGACGTGATGCCATTCTTGGAGAATGTGCTTCGTGGCAAGAATGTGCCGCGCGAGAGGATGCTTGAGGTTGCTGAACACTACAACCACTTTGGCGGTGTCAGTCCAATTAACGCGCAGAATCGCGATCTAATCGCCGCTCTTCGCACAGAACTCGATTCCGTTGACATCGGCTTGCCAATTTACTGGGGAAATCGCAATTGGCATCCACTCTTGGCTGATACGTTGGGGGAGATGCGTGAGGCTGGTTGCCAGCGGGCTATCGCCTTTTTTACTAGTATGTTTAGTTGTTATTCGGGCTGTCGTCAGTATCGCGAGAACATTGCAACCGCCCAGGCGGCCGTGGGGGACGGTGCGCCTCAGGTAGAAAAGCTGCGCAAGGCTTTTAACCATCCTCGTTTCATTGCCGCTCAAACCGAACTGGCACGAGGGGCCTTGCAGGCCATTGATGCCGAGCGCCGCAGTTCCGCTATGTTGCTATTTACGGCGCACAGTATTCCACTGGCTATGGCGACGGGGAGTCGCTACGTCGAACAACTCACAGAAGCGGCAGGCCTGACCGCTGCGGCCCTTGGTCATGCTGCTTGGGAGTTGGTCTATCAAAGCCGCAGTGGCCCGCCATCGCAACCTTGGTTAGAGCCTGACGTCTGCCAGCGAATCGAAGAGCTCGCCCTGGATGAACAGCAGCCCATCCAAGATTTTGTTGTAGTGCCACTGGGATTCGTTTCGGACCACATGGAGGTTTTATTCGATTTAGACACCGAAGCCAGAGCGACTTGCGAACGTTTGGGAGTTGGTTTTTCGCGAGCTGCATCGGTTGGGACTCATCCAGAGTTTGTACGTATGATTCGCGAGTTAATTCAAGAGCGCATCGAAGGCTGGAGCGAAAGACCAGCGCTCGGCAAGCTAGGGCCTAGCCATGATGTGTGCCCGGTAGATTGTTGCCTCTACACACGCCCGGCTAGGCAAGCCTAGCTCCCAAGCCCCCCCCAGAACACTCGCGCTGCGCGTGCTGGCTAGAATTGAACGCTGGTAATACGCACGATTGTCACGTGGTGCAACACTACACTCATCCAAGAAACTTAAGAACCTAATGAACCCAACGGTCGAGAATGTCGTTCTATGTTATCCGGTCGAAGCACAACACATTGATGCTTTGTGCCAGGTCTTGCCGAGTGCCAATATCATTGATGCAGGCCAAGAGCATATCGGCGAAAAAATCTTTGATGCGGATATATTCGTGGGGCACGCCAAGGTACCCGTTGATTGGGACGCGGTGGTCGCGGCAGGGCGATTAAAGTTGATCCAAAGTTCCGCTGCTGGGCTCGACCACTGTCTAGTGCCGGCGGTCATCGCGTCGGATATTCCCGTTTGCAGTGCATCGGGACTGTTTGCGAATCAGGTTGGTGAACAAGCGCTGGCGTTGCTACTGGGTTTGCTCCGCGGCTTGCCGACATTTTTTCGGCAGTCACTTAGACGCGAATTTGTGCGGCGACCGACGGATGATTTGCGTGGCAAGCGAATCGGCGTGGTTGGCCTTGGGGGCAATGGCAGGCGCTTGGTTGAGCTGCTCGAGCCCTTTGGAGTACGGATCTGCGCCACCGACTATTTTCCGGTAAGGCAGCCATCACAAGTCGCGGAGTTGTGGCCCGCCAATCGTCTGCTAGATCTGGCGCGACAATCCGACGTGTTGATACTCTGTTTACCGTTGAATAGTAACACGCGGCGAATTGTTTCACGCGAGATCTTGCAGGCGATGCCATCCGGCAGCTACTTAATTAATGTTGCCCGCGGGCAAGTCGTTGATGAAGAAGCACTGGTTGAAGTCTTGCAAAGTGGCCACTTGGCGGGTGCCGGAGTCGACGTGACCTACGACGAGCCATTGCCTAGTGACAGCCCGCTGTGGGAATTGGCTAACGTAATCATAACACCGCATGTGGGCGCGCAAGCCGCTTCGCGCGTCGACGATTCGACTCGCCTGGCTTGCGAGAATCTACGGCGATTCACGTCCGGTCAGCAATTATTGAATATAGTGGACAAACGGCTCGGTTTTCCACATCCGGACGCAATGGTCGTGAATGCTAGCCATTTTAAGTGATCAGTTCTGCTCATTGGCGTATTGCTCATCTGTCAACTGTAGCTATAGTCATTTCACAGTTACTTACGCCAACCGCATGTGTTTTAAAGATGTGCTTGTGAAGAGCAGGTCACTTCAAGCGTTCTGACGGTTCACAGTTTTCTTCATTGAACGTTGATGTGTCTTGAAGGCTCCCCCAATGAGAAAAAGGTTGCGTTCAACAATATTCTTGATGTGTTCGGCAAGAGTGACTCCTTTTCAGCAACACACCAACAGGTTTGCAGATGCACACTAATTCCTGGTCTGGCGGCATGCATACGACAACGATGTTGGATGATGGCAAGACGCGCGCATTCGCAGGCGTCGAACCCACCTCGCCCTCCGATTCATTGATTGATCGTTACAACGCTCTATTGGCGGGACGCCGTATTCAATGGACGACCTACCACAAGCTCGAGCGGCAGCTCGGTAGTGGTGGTCAAGGCGTCGTGTATCTGAGCGCGCGGCGCGGTGCGGATGGATTTACGCAGCCGGTAGCAATGAAGGTTTTTTCACCTGAGCGATTCGCAAGTAGCCTGGCGTATAAGAACGCCATGGAAAGAGTGGCGCGCGTGGCCTCCCGCATTGCCAGTATCCAGCACGACAACTTGCTGGATGTACAGGATTTCGTGGACCGCAATCGCATTCGCGTCATGGTGATGGAGTGGATTGACGGTTACGATCTGAGGCAGCTTATGAATCCAGATCGGTTGAAATTAGTTGCCGAGTTAACGCGCGGTGAACGTTGGGACTACATCGATAGCGTGATCGTCACGTTTGGACCTGAGCAAGCGCGTTTCAAGGCGGGTGTAGCCGTGGCCATTGTTCGCGAATGCTTGGCGGCGTTAGGAGCGCTGCACCGTGAGGGTGTCGTGCATGGCGATATTAAGCCAGCCAATATCATGCTCAAACGTACTGGGCATGCCAAATTGATCGACATGGGTTCGGCGTTTGAAACGGCAGATCCGCCGAGCAATCGCGCTTGCACACCTGTGTACGCAGCCCCCGAAGTCCTTGAAGGCGCTTGCTGCACACCCAAGAGTGACTTGGCAAGTCTTGGTTACGTCTTGGTTGAAATGCTCGCAGGCCGTCCCTGTATGCCGATGGACCTGAATCTGCGCGACTTGCTGGAAGCCAAACGTAGGCTGCCGCATATCCTGCATGAATTACTACCGCCAGAAGTTGCCTGTAACAATCACTTAGTAAATCTCTGCAAACGCTTGATTGCCACGGATCCAACCAAGCGATTTCCAACAGCCGAAGAGGCGGAATTGCACGAAGACGGAGCTGCCCAATTCCATCGCCAGCTCGTCTTCGGCGACTTGGCTAGCGAGTATGAGCACGACATAAAAATTTGGTTGGATCAGATCCACAATATCGAGCAAATGCAGCACGACCAAGACGACCGTCTAACCGATCTTCCCGACGGGCTTACCAACCTGTAAGCATGGTGAAATACCCAAGATAACTTTCAGGGCGTGCAATGCCGTGGGCAATGCAGTGGGCAATGCTCAACCGAAATTGTGGCTTGCAAGTTGGCATTTACAGGGATGTTGTCGAAAGTGGTGAGGAATTCGTCATCCTGACGACCTGGAACGCCGTCCTGCTAATGAGGAGCAGCGCAGGTAAAACCGCCGATTGCGCTTGCCCATGAGTGGGCATTGCACGTATGCTCAGTAGATCGGTGCTGCGTTTGTCCCCTCCGTCCTGTCGAGAGAAACCGCGTGTTTAGCGTTTTTCGAAAATCCGTTTGGGTTGCTGCGTTCTGCCTAACTACGGTTCGATGTTATGCGAGCGATATTGTCGTGGTGCGACCAGCAGCTTGGGCTGCCGCCCTCGAGTCCTGGAAGCAGTACCGCATGGGCCAAGGCTACGAAATCGCTGAGGTCGATGCTGCGCTTGGCCGTGATCAGATTCGTGCAGCCATCGGCGAGTTGGCCGCTCAAAGCGATGGCAAATTGCGGTTTGTACTGTTGGCTGGCGATGTAAGTGGATTTTCGTCGGATGTAGATTTACCGACTTTTCACTACCCAAGTTCGGCCATGGTTCAGTTTGGCGGAGACCCAGTTATCGCGTCAGACAATGCCTACGCAGACCTCGATGGCGATCATATTCCCGAGTTGGCCATCGGCCGCATTCCGGCGGACTCAGCGGAGCAATTGGCGGAGTGTTTGGGACGTTCGATCGCACAGGAGCAGCAGGAGGACTTTTCCCAGTGGCGACGCCGTGTGCATGTCGTCGCAGGCGTGGGCGGTTTCGGCCCCGTTGCCGATTCGGTGATCGACCTCACGACACGGCGTTTCCTGTCTGATCGGGTACCTGGATGGTCGGAAATGACGATGACTCAGGCCAGTTTGCAAAGCCCTTATTGCCCAGATCCGTTTCGCTTTAGCGAAACGTGCGTTGCGCGGATGAATCAAGGTGGTATGTTCTGGGTCTATATCGGCCATGGGCATGTCAAGACGCTTGACTACCTGCAAGCGGGTGACGCCATACTGCCAATCATGAATGTAGAGCACGTGCCGCAAGTGGATACGGTCGCGCATGCGCCCATCGCGGTATTTCTAGCCTGCTACACCGGTGCGTTTGACGCTCGCGAAGATTCCTTGGCCGAGCGACTGGTGCTCAGCAAGACAGGACCGATTGCTGCGATCGCTGCTTCGCGAGTCTCTGGGCCCTACGGCTTAGCCATGCTCTCCGACGGATTGTTGGAGAGCTGTTTTGATCGTCGCACGCAAACGTTAGGCGAAGTCGTGCTAGCCGCCAAACGCAATTTATTTGACACAGAAAAGTTTAAAAGGACTGAGAGCGGTGTCAATCAAATCGCCATGATCAATGCAATAGCACATGCGATGAGCCCGCCGGACTACGATTTGAGCGCCGAACGGCTCGAACACGTCTGGCAAATGAACTTGCTCGGCGACCCACTTCTGAGGCTTAGTTATCCAGGCGAGATCGAATTTGAATCGCCAACTCGCGTGGCCCCTGGCCAAGAATTGACTGTTCGAGGCGTTGCAACCGTGTCGGGAAGTTTGACCTTGGAACTGGCACTGTGTCGCGGTCAAGTCCATCCCGGCGTAAGCGATCAGCCTGTCGGATTCAGCACGCCGGCTGAGCGCGAGCAATATCAGCAACGTTATATTTCCGCCAACCACAGTTTGATTGCCCAGCACAGCAGTCAGGTTGCAGCTGGCCCGTTCGTTGTGTCAGTGACGGTGCCCGACGAATTGTCGCGCGGCAAGTATTGCATTCGACTTTACCAGCAAGGGAAAAACGATTGGCATGTCGGCTATCGAGAGATTCGCATTCGTCCTTAGATTCCCTTTTCTTTCTTGAGCAACCTCGGGAGTTGGCCACCGTTGAAAGATCAACGTCTGAAAAAGATCGTCGTGGCCTGCTTGAAACTGGGTTTGCCCGCAGCCCTGTTTGTTTATTTGCTGTGGAGCGTTGACGAAGCAGAGTATGCCGCCTTTTGGCAGCAGCCCAAACGATGGGATCTGTTACTGGCTGCGCAGTTGGTAGCACTGTCAGCCATCGTGGTGAGTTTCCTGAGGTGGCGTGTGTTGGTGCTGGCTTTTGAAATTCCGTTTACCTTGACTGAGTCGCTGCGTTTGGGCTTCTTGGGATACCTGCTGAATTTCGTGTCTTTTGGCAGTGTCGGTGGTGACGTTTTCAAGGCGATATTGGTGGCCAGGCACAAGCCAGAAAAGCGACCAGAGGCGGTCGCTTCGGTTTTAGTCGACCGCGCGATTGGTCTACTGGGGCTCGTACTGCTTGCTTGGGGTAGCCTGGCGTTGTTCTCTGGCAGCGGTTTGACGCCCCTGCTGGTCGGAATTCGTCGCGGCGCCGGTCTGTTGACGCTGGCGTCCGTGGCTGCGCTGGTGACCGCCGTCTATGCCGGACGGTGGTTTGAACGCTTCTTGGATTGGGTCGAGCGACTGCCATGGCTTGGCCCCAGTCTAGCGCGGATGGCTCGCGCCGTGCGACTACTGCGGACCCGCCCAATCACGATCCCCATCCTGCTGGCGATGGCTCTCGCAGTGCACATTCTGCTAGCGCTGACCGTCTATCTAGTTTCCCACGGCATTTACACTCAGTCGCCGAGTCTAAAAGAGCATCTCATGGTCGTTCCGCCTGGTATGGCGGCCGGTGCACTACCGCTTGCTCCAGGCGGAATTGGCTTACAAGAAGGCGCTTTGGCTGGGCTCTTTGAGCAGTTACCGAACCTTCCGCAGAATTTTTCCGGGATGATTGTAGCTACTGTCTATCGACTGATTACCATCACCATCGCTGGCATCGGACTGGCCTACTATGTTGCTAGCCACGGTCGCGAATTCAAACTCGTTCGCACCGCTGTTTCGTGATAGCTGCCTGCAGAGCTAGATTGCCCCCTCATTGGGGTGCTATTTACGAACCGGTCAAGTCTAGTCTTGCAACGCTGAACGCCCTGTTGGAGCTGCCGTAGTGCCCACATGCGCCTGTTGCCTGTCGAGTAAGAAATTTTCAAGTTCGTTGTGGACATTTAGACATCTGATGCATCCCCTGGTTAAAATGGGGCTGCCATCCTGGGGGAGCATTGTATTTCCTCTTTCCCCCAAATTCGCATTTTTCATCTGAGGTTCACATGAGATTCCAGCGTAGCGGATCCACCCCCCACAAGAGACACACACGTAAGAGTCAGCGCTGGTTGCGAGCAGAAATGCTCGAAGCGCGACGCGTCTTAGCTGCTGCTATTGACAGTACGATTTGGTTGGACGTTGCCGACGAATCGGTTTCGATGGACCAGGCTCAAGTACGAGCAACTGAGTTTGATGTTTTCCAGCTTGATCGGACCACGCTGGAGAGTTTCTTGGAGACAGCGCCGTTGCTGGTTGCCACACCGGCTCCTCAACAACCGACTCTGGCAGTTCCAGTGCCGGACGGTTCATTTCTGAATTTTCGTTTTGGCGATTCGCCAATTATGGCACCAGAGTTGGCTGCGAAATTTCCGGAAATCAACACCTATGCCGGTCAAGGCATCGAAGATCCTAGTGCGACGATTCGCTTTGATCTAACGCCCGCGGGTTTCCATGCTCAAGTTCTCTCAGCTAATGGAAACTTCTACGTTGATCCGCTGCATGACGGTAGCTCGCTTTATGCAGTTTACTATGCAGCTGGTACCTTTGATCTTTCTGACTTAAAAGATTTGGAACACGAGGACCATGACGATGTTGTTCACATAGCAGGGCGCGGTGATGCATCGACTGGGCCAAGCACCCCGAATGCTGGTGGCATTGCTAGTCGTTCTGGTACTGAATTGCGAACTTACCGTACTGCAGTAGCAGCGACGGGAGAGTATACGACCTTCCATGGTGGAACGGTTGCTTCTGGGCAGGCTGCTATTGTGACAGCTATGAATCGCGTAACAGGAATTTACGAAACAGAGCTGTCGATTGCCTTTGAGTTAGTCGCCAACAATGATGTGCTTGTTTTCACTGACGCGAATTCTGATCCCTACACCAACAATAATGGTGTTGCCATGTTGGGCGAAAACCAGACGGTGGTTGATGCTCGAATTGGTAATGCGAATTACGATATCGGCCATGTGTTTTCCACTGGGGGTGGTGGCGTCGCAGCCTTGGGGTCAGTGGGCATCAATGGCATCAAAGCCCAGGGGGTAACCGGTCTACCTGCACCAGTTAATGACGTTTTCTATGTAGACTACGTCTCGCACGAAATGGGGCACCAATTCGGTGGCAACCATACTTTTAACGCGGACTCTGGCTCCTGTGCGGGCAATATCAATCCATCCACGGCCATGGAGCCTGGTAGCGGATCAACGATCCAAGCCTATGCGGGAATTTGTGGCAACGATGACTTGCAACCCAATAGCGATGCATACTTTCATTCAATTAGTTTCGACGAGATGATTGCGCATGTCGATCAGCGCATCCCCAATGTTGGTAGTCGACGGCTAACAGGAAATTCTATACCGTTTGTGTCTGCCGGTTCCGACTATATTATTCCTGCCGGAACTCCATTTGTGCTGACGGCCAATGGTATCGACGCAGATGTAGGTCAGCAGCTTACCTATAACTGGGAACAGCGTGACTTGGGCCCGCAACAAGACGTCAATGCAGGCGACAATGGTGCAAGTCCCCTATTTCGATCTTGGACTGCTACAGTGGAAAACACGCGGTACTTCCCCCGCTTGCAGGATTTGGCGACTGCCACCAAGACAATTGGCGAAACACTACCTACCACCAACCGTACCCTCAATTTTCGAGTCACCGTGCGCGATAATAACGTTGGTGGCGGTGGAGTAAACACTGACGATACGCAAGTTCAAGTTGTTAACACGGGTACTCCCTTTGCCGTTACATCGCCCAACACGGCGGTTACCTGGGATGGGTTATCGCAGCAGACAGTTACTTGGGATGTGGCTGGAACAACTGCCGCGCCGATCTCCGCTGACGAAGTTTCGATTTATTTCTCGATCGATGGTGGCTTAACCTACCCGTTGACGATTGCAGAGAACTTGCCAAACACCGGTACTGCAGACGTTTTTGTTCCAAACGTTGATACCACGACTGGTCGCGTGATGGTGCGTGCGGCAGACAACATCTTCTTTGACATTTCAGATCAGGACATTACCGTCGTTGGAATTCCCATTGATATCCAATTGGATTCCGGCTCTGCGCTTTATGTTGAGGATACACCAGCGATAGCTGTCAGTCCTGGCGCGACGGTCTTGACGGCCGGCAACTTGGCAGGATTGACGATTGATATTTCGATTTCCAGTGGCCGAGAAGCGGGCGATCAATTGTCGATTCTAAGTGGGCCGATCACGACGGCAGGTGGAAACTTGCTGCACAACGGCACCATGATTGGCAGCATTTCGCAGACCGGAGGCGACTATGCTATCCGGCTCAATCCTAATTCCACTGGCGCTGCCACGCAGGACCTGGTGCGTTCGATCGGGTTCCGCCACACGACGGATGCGCCAACCAGCGCGCCTCGCACTATTGACTTTGTGTTTGGCGGGGTGAACGTTCAATCGCGAGTAGTCGATGTTCTGCCAGTCAATGATTCACCCGTGTTGGCAAACGCAACGATCTCGTCCATTCTGGAAGACACGCCAGTGCCCGCCGGTTCGAGAGTCTCTGATGTCTTGGCGTCGCAGTTCAATGACCCCGACATTGGCTCGTCACTGGCTGGGGTAGTCATTGTTAACAATCCTCAGATTGGTTCCCAGGGAGTTTGGTATTTCTCAGATGATGGCGTCAGTTGGGTACCGATCAGCGACGTCGACGATGCCAGCTTGAGTCTAGTGGTGGCTGCGGACGCTTGGATTGGATTCAGTCCTGCGCCAGACTATTTCGGAATTCCGGATCCCTTACGTATTCGTGGTTTGGATGACACCTACGCAGGTCAATTTTCGAACGCGACTAGTGGGCCACTCGTCTTCTTAGATCCGCTGTTGCTTGTACCGGATGGTCCTGTTTCTACAGCTACGTCCCGCTTGGGAATCGCTGTGCAGAATGTAAATGACGCACCGTTTGCCACGCAGACTTTGCTGCCAATCGATCTTCTGCAGGATGAGGCCATCGACCAGGTCTTCAGTGCGTCACTGTTTGGTGATATCGATTCGCCCGTACTCGATTACAGTGTTCACGCGGCCAATGGTGGACAGGTTCCGACTTGGCTCACTTTTGATCCGGCCACGCGAATGATTTCTGGGACGCCACGCAATCGCGATGTCGGCGTGTATAACTTGATTCTCCGCGCCACGGACTCTGCTTTGGCATCGGCGGAAATACCGATGATCATCACGGTTACCAATGTTAATGACGCCCCCACCGATTTGCGGTTAGTCGGCAACACCGTCCCGGAGAATCGGACGAATTTCGTGGTTGGCGAACTCTTCGCGACTGATCCAGATCCCGGTGACGTGATTACCTGGGCGTCGTCGGACACTCGTTTCATTGTTCGCGACGGTGCTTTGATTCTGGCAGGGGCATTGGATTACGAAGCTGAGCAGACGGTTAATCTCGTGCTGACAGCTCGGGACACTGGCAGTCCTACAGAGCAGTCCGAGCTAAATGTATCGATCAAAGTTGTTGATGAAAACGAATTCTTTCCGCAGTTGGAAGGAGCTACATTTTCCATTACGGAAGGTACGCCGGCCGGAACGGTGCTGCGCACACTGACGGCACCAGACGGTGACACACTACAGACCGTTAAGTACCGACTGAAGAGCGGAGATGTTAACCACTTTGCCGTCGATGAGCTCACCGGCGACTTGACCTTGACCCAGCCTGCTGATTTAGCTGTCAAGAGTTCGTACCTCGTGTTTGTTGAAGCGTATGACGATGGTCGACCGCTGAAAGCGCGGACCTCGCAGTTCATCATCAACGTTATCCCGGTGAATGATTTTGCTCCCACTATGTCGACGAATCAGAACTTGACGCTCGTCGAGAATCGCCCTGCAGGTACCAGCCTGGGGAATATTGTAGCCGTGGATTTAGACGGGGAACCACTCTCCTACCGCCTGTTCGACCTTGGTACCGAATACGCTGATTGGTTAACGATTGACCCGTCGACGGGCGAAGTAAAGACGACTCACACAGCCGCATTCGATTTCGAATCCAACGAAACCTATGTATTTGGCGTCGAAGCGCAAGAAACCGTTGAACCCTTCCGAACGGTAGTGGGCAGCCTGACGGTTCTGGTGACGGACGCAAATGATCCACCAACTGCGATCTCCGCGTTCAGTATCCCGACGGCGCAGTATGGTTATCCCACTACCAGCGGTTTTACTGTCGAAGATCAGGATCAGGCGAGCTCTTATAGCTTGGCTACTACCGACGCTCGCTTTGAAATTCGGGATGGAGCCTTGGCTCTCAGGTCCGATTTCTTCTTCGCGGACAGTCTAGCCGGAACTACCACCAGTCTGTTGGTCACGGTGACTGACGCAGATGACCCGAGCAGTTCAGCCGAATTGCCCGTTACGATCAATATCACTGCGAATCCTTCACCTTGGCAAAATCCGATTCTCAACGTTAACGTGGATCGAATCGGCGGCGTAACTGGTGCAGACGTCTTGTCGGTGATCAATGCGATCAACCTAAGCAAGGGTGAAACTGCGCTTTCGCGGCCACGCACCTTGGCGGAGTACGCGCTGCCCGATGTGGATGTAAATGGTGATAATCTGTTGACCGGCACCGATGCATTGTTAGTCGTCAATTATATCAATGCCAATCCTCCATCGGGCGAAGGCGAGATGTCGGTCGAGCCACTAGTACCTGCAGTCACGTCGTCGGTCACACCACAGGCTTGGCTCTCTGCCTTTACCGCCTTGGAAGAGGAAGTCAAGCGGCGTCGCGGCTAGACTACTTCGCATACCATGACAAGAACGCAGGGCAGACGATGGCGTCTACCCTGCGTTAAATGATGGTGGTCAAATTCGCGGGCGAGGTTTGCTAGTTGCCCCTAAACAACTCGCGAATGCCGTAGGTGAAGAAGGCACCGATGCCAAAGTTGATAGCTTCTTCGCATGGCTTGAACTGGAGTATCAAGGTGTCTCCAGGCTGAATGATCGGACGTTGGCGTGGATCGTTCAGAGCCTGTGCCAAGTCGACTTCGATGGCTAGCTGTCCGCTGCAGGGGGTCCTGCGCAGAATGTACAAGCGACCGGGTGGAATGACTTGGGAACTACCGACGATGCCTCCGATACCGCCGCCTCCACCGCGTGACTGCCCGGATACGCCGTAGCCTGCCATCGCCATAGCACCCAGCGCATCGAGGTCGTAGTCGCGAGGGAGCGGGAATTGTCCACCCGGCAGCAAGCCACCGGTATAGAAGAATTCGGTATCGCGGGTTTCAATCAGCACGATGTCGCCGTCCTGCAGAGTCACATCGTCTGGGCGAATGCTGGGGATTACTCCCGGGGGCAGTCGCAACGGAATCTTGAGGATCGTCGGATCTTCTGGCATTGGCGGTGGGCAGGAACACGGATCGCAGTAGGTTGCCAAAACCTGTGCGTACTGCTGCATAAACTGCATGCGCGCCGCCTTGTCTGTCTGTTTGTTGCGTAGAACCTTGATCTCGTTCTTGGCGGAGACGCCTGGTAGGCCGCCAGTTTCCATGAGGGCGTTCAAAATGTCGCTGCGATCTGCGTCCAATTTGATCGTGCTGCCGGTCGCACTGTAGTCGACACCCAAGCGACCGGTCTGGCCTGCCATGACGCCTTGCTGCGTACCAACATTTTGCGATTGATCCTGGCGGATAACAACCACATTGATTTGGCGTTTCTTGATAATGGTCACCACCGCACTAACCTTGCGCTGTTCATCTTCTTTCAAGATTTTTGCATCGATATAGGTTCGGCGAATCTTGTCGCGCGCCTGATCGACGGTTAGGCCTTCGACCTCAACGGTATGTACCAGGGGCAGCGAGATCGTACCATCTTCCAAGACAGTGATCGGAAAGCCCGTTGAAGGCGGCAGCGTGCTATTGGCGTCAGGGAAGTGAACAGGCGGCAAGTCAGGAACCTGATCAGTTTCAGCAAATGGTAAAATACCTTCGACCGTAATACCCAAAATGTCGCCAGCCCCGAGTTTGTAGGTGCGTTCCTGCTCTTTGGCCAACAAACTAATGTCGATGGGTACCAAGTTGTTCTTCTCTTCCTGGAAGAACTGTTGTGGTAGCCTGCGCGCTGGGACACCATCAATTGGTTGCGTCAGAGCGGTACAGCCGGTCATCAATGTTCCGACGCCAACGAACGTCGAGAATGCTACGAATCGCAGCAGCTTTCGCGCCGCTGGGGGCTGGGTCGCGCCGCTTGTTTGGCAGTCAGTTCTTGACGATGTTGAATGTGTAACCATGGTCGTCTTCCGTGAGTTCATGGCAGGGAGCCTTTATCTGGATCGCGTTGGTCGAGTGGGCGCAGGCCCAATGTCTGCGTAACGAAGGACTGAACTAGTTGACGGGCATCGGAACCAATTCCGAACCCGCAGGAATATCGCTTGGATAACCGATATTGGAGGGGGCCGGTGTTGGGTAGGCCTGCTGTGGAAAGTCAGGTTGCATCATCCCATCTGCAGGGATTGGATAGACCGCGCCTTGATGATTGACGGTGCCTGACTGCTGATACTGGGCTTGCAGATTGGCCCCCATGGGCAATTGATTCCAATGCACGATACCGTCTTCTTCAGCAGCGCGGACTCCTTGCGGATAGCCAGCAAACCAAGCCGACGTGCGCCCCTGCCCTTCAGCCGACTGAAATTCCCAGCTCCAATATTCCTTGGGGGGGAAAGCGGGCGTGCAGCCGTCCGCACCGTTGGCGGCTTCTTCGTAACCAGCTCGGAAGCCAGCACAGAAGTCCTTGTTGAACTTTTCATTGCAGAAATTATGCTTGCGGCGGTGCCACGCTTTGGCTGAGAAATTGCGGTTGCGCAGCACAACTACCGTGTCATTCCACGTGCCGTTACTGGTAAGTGCTTTGTAGCCGTTGTGCACGGTCATGCAACCACTCATCCCAGTGAGCAGAACGACAGCCGAGGCTAAGCCCAAGATGCTACGACCTGGCGAACCTATTCGGTCGCGTCGCTTAGCTGCAACGGAAACCCGCGATGTTGGCAACATCGTGTTGACCCCCTCAAATCTCAAAAGACTTCGAACTGACATCGCACTTTGCTGCTCCAGTCCGTCGCTCTCCAGCGACAGATTCAGAGAAGCATTCTTTTTCAGCTGAAATGGCGAACACCTTAATAATGCGCACCACTTCAACTGGTAGGCGTTGGTTCTTAGATCGAATGTAAAGCTGTATCGAGTTGAGTAATTCTGCGAGTTATCGCAATCGTTTCGGATCTGCCGAAAACGACGGTAATCCCCGGGCGGCCCATGTGGGGGGTCCTGGTGGGGGCCAGAAAATGGTATGCTAAAATTTTGGTCCGCGTGGTCGATGCCTCGAAAGCACCATGCACCCGCTTTTTGCAATTCAAAACAACCCTATGGCTTTGCGTTGGCTGTTTAGCTATGGTTGACCAGATTCTGGCTGATAGCGCGCGGGAGTATCGCCGCATTCACGTTAGGATTTCAATGTCCCTTTGTGTTGGAGATGTTCGATGTTCAAGAAATTGCTGTTGATTCCCGGCCTCATTGCCATGGTCGCTCTTACCGCATCACTGAGTATTGCTGCGAGCGGAGTTTCGCTCGAAGGTGTCAAGTGTTTGATTGCCGCCTCGAAAGATGCCAAGGAAGACAAGGCCTCCGAGTGGAAAGAGGGTGACGTTTTCTTTTGCTGTGACAACTGCAAAAGCAAATTTGAGAAGATGACCAAGGGCGAGAAAGAGGAGCTGGCACCTAAGGCCAATGCGCAGCTCGTCGCGACCAAGCAGTACGAGCAGAAGGCCTGTCCGTTTACTGGCGGAAAGCTGAATTCCGAAACGAAGATCAAGGTTGCTGGTGCCGAAGTCGCCTTCTGCTGCAACAATTGTAAAGGCAAAGCAGAGAAGATGAAGGAAGACGAGCAGGTCAAGGAAATTTTTGGTGAGAAAGCGTTCAAGAACGCTAAGTTCGAACCTGTGAAGAAAGAGAAAGAAGACAAGTAGTCTTCTAAACGGTGCGTGTTTCTAGATCTAGTAGCAAGGCATCCTCATTCGTTGGGGGTGCCTTTTTCTGTTGCCGCGTTTCCGCTGCTGTGTCTTCCGATTGACTCGCTTTGAGTGGTCTCGTCCCGAGAACGCTATTCGAGCTTGTGCTCCAGGCGTCGTCGATTGTAAGCAGCAATTGTTTCCTTGCGTCGCACAAACCCCAAGATCGATTTGTGGTCGTGGGCGGCAACTACTGGTAATTCGTCGATGTTCAACGAGGTAAAACGAGTCAGGGCCGTGTTGAGGTCATCTTCGGGAGTTACCGTGATGACGCGAGTATTCATGACGTCCCGAGCGTTGGCGATTTCCCAAATGGTGTCATCATACAAGTATGAACGCACATCTTCTGCCGAAAAAATGCCGAGCAGTTTTTCGTCTTCATCGACGACAGGAAAATACCGTTGCGATGTCTTGGCAAGCTGATGGACGATATCGTTAAGGCTGGTGCCCTCGTGGACCAATTTGATCTTACGGCGCTGGAATACGTCTTCCACGCGCATTCCTTCCAGGACGTCGACAATGAAGTCGCCTCGGTGGGCCGGCGACTCCAATCGCGTGGGAACTTGTTTTTCATACAAGGTCCAGCGTCGCATCAGCAGGAAACACAGGGTAGATACCCACATGGCGGGCAGTAGCAAGCGATAGCTGCCCGTCATCTCGGTAACCATCAAGATCGTGGAGAAGGGAGCTCGCGCGCAGCCAGCGAAGAAGCCTGCCATGCCAACCACGGCAAAAGCGGCCGGCTGGGTCACCACGGTCGGCCAGACGCCATGTACTATTTTTCCAACCGCGCCGCCCACACAGCCGCCAATCACCATGGACGGCCCAAAAACGCCACCTGAACCGCCAGAGCTGATGGTCAGCGAGGTCGTGACAATCTTCACCAGTGCTACTGCAACCAAGGTTGAGATGGCGATCTTTTCGTTTTGTGAAAACGCTGTTTGTAAGACGCCATAGCCACTGCCCAGAACGCCTAGCAACTGATGATTTTCCCCGCCAGCAAAGTAAAGCGACAGACCGACCAAACCAGCTAGCAGACCCCCTGCGGCAGCTTTCGCAAAGGTCGGCCCCGGTAGTAGGTTGAAGAATCGATGCATCCAATAGAATGTTCGAATGTACAGCACGCCCGCAACGACCAAGACTAAAGCCAGCAGTGCATACGGAATCAACTCGAGCGGCGTCCGAAAGTCAAACAGCAGATCCTCACCGAAAAGTGGTAAGAATCGGTTCTCAACGGGCAAAGAGAAACAAAACACAGAATAGGCGACCGTCGAAGCCACAGCGGCGGGCATGATCACGTCCGCCTCCAGCTCCGCTTCGCGATACAGAATCTCTCCAGCAAACAAGGCACCGGCTAGCGGAGCACGAAAGATCGCTCCGACACCGGCTCCCATACCTGCCGCCAAAAGGATCCGTCGATCGCGAGTCGACAAGCCTAGCCAACTCGCTAGACAGGAACCGAAGCCCGCGCCAATCTGTGCAATTGGCCCTTCGCGACCTGCTGAACCGCCAGTGCCCAAGGTGATCGCCGATGCGAGCGTCTTGACGAGCGGCGTCCGTAAGCGGATTTCACCGCGCTTGTTATGGAATGCGTCGATTGCCGCGTCAGTTCCATGCCCTGATGCCTCTGGTGCAAACTTCCACGCTAGCCAGCCAGCCGCTAGCCCACCTGCGGTCAACAAGATCAATAGCCTGAGTGGCGAGAATGTAAAATCCAACTCGCTAAACGGCGAGTACTCGTTGATTGCGTCGCCATGGGGGAAGCCAACCGCTGCCAGTCCGTAATGCTGTACCAATTGAACAAGAAATTGAAATAGGATCGCTCCCAGACCCGACACGATGCCAATCAGGCCGGACAGCAGAAACCACTTGCCAGCGATTGGCATCTCAAAACTGCGAACATATTGAATAAGTCTCTGCACTGGAACCCAGAACCTCGCCTCAGACGTGTATTGAACACTTCGGTTGGCCGATTCTAAGGGCGGGCAGGCAAAGCCTCAACTCCAATAGCTGAATTCACTTGGGTTGGGGCGTTTGGGGCAGTTCTCCACCGCTGCCGGGTTGTTGGAGTTCACGGCGGACCCATTCGAGTCCATGCAGGTTTTCTACCAGGGAATCTCGCGCGTCCAACGCATCGCGGTGGTCCAGGATACCTATCGGCCCAGCATAGCCGCTACGAACCAACTCGCGGATCATTTCCAGGTCATGTTGCCCTTTGCCTATTCCCAGAATTTTTGGATTGGCGTCTGGGTTCATCCCATTCAAATTTACGCACAGCAAATACGGCAGCATAGCTTTAGACACGAGGGGCCAGCGTTGGATATGTTCATGACCATGATGGAAGTTGTAGACGATGCCCACGTGCTCGTGTCCCAAATCACGCAACCGTTGACAGACGGCTACCATGTTTTCCGGCTCACCACCCCATCCGCCGTGATTGTATAGACCCAGTTTGCATCCCAGCTGAGCGGTTCGCGTGGCGAGCGGCAGTAATCGCTCGACGGCGCGCTCAGGTCGCGACGCTTCGTCACCGCCTGGATCGGCGAGAGTCTGCCAAATTTGCGGATGCAAGCCATGTTTTTTGAACAACTCAATCGCTTGTTCGTGGACGCTCCAGAAGGCAAAGAACTCAATACCGTGCTGCTTGTATTGTTGAATCTCTTCTTCGAAACTTGAAACATGTTCCTCGCGCCAGTCGTAGGCACAGCGTTTCAGTCCCAACTCCTTCAGCATGGCTGCGCGTTCAGCTGGCTTGCGGCGATTGGCGTCAAAAGGCACGATGCACCAGGCAACCAAGTTTTCAGTTCGCAGGATGTCCGTGTTGCGTGGCGTTTGACTCGGGCTCTGATTCTGACTCTGAATCTGCGCGCAGACCGGCGGTACAGATCCGCAGAATAAACTGAATGCAATTAGCCAGATTTTATTCATAACAATTTCACCGTTGTTGCGATTAACGACACAATATAAGTTCTAGCGAGCTGTCCATCCGCCGTCGACGGTTAGGAGGCTGCCAGTGGTAAAGCTGCTAGCGCGACTTGCCAGGTAAATGGCTGCACCTTGAATCTCTTCCAAATTGCCCCAGCGTTCCAGCGCAACTGCCCCCACGATAAACTTTTTGGCTTCTTCGGTGTCGGCAATCGGGATATTCATTTCCGTTAGGAACGGACCAGGGCAAATTGCATTGCATGTCACTCCGAACGGGGCTAGTTCCAAGCCGAGGGCGCGTGTCATTTGGACGACAGCCCCTTTGCTACTGGCGTAGGGTGTGCGGTTTGCCAGCCCCACGACACCGAGCGTGCTGGCCATGTTGATGATGCGTCCGTAGCCAGCCTGTTTCATGTGAGGAATGACGGCTCGTGAGACGGTCCAAGTCCCATGGACATTCGTCTTTATCACTTCGTCAAACTCCTCGTGTGAGACTTCGTCGATCGGGCCGCGGATGTTGATCCCCGCACTGTTGATCAAGATGTCGACTTTCCGCCACCGTATCAAGGCGGTTTGCAAGAGGTTTTCCACGTCTGCGCGGTTGGTCACATCCGCTGCATGACCACACGCATCGACTTCGTAATGGTCAGCTATTTCCGCCGCAGCCTCAATCGCCTGATCGCCACGGCGACTGACTAGCATGACCCTCGCGCCTGCCGATGCCAGCCCAGCTGCCATGGCCAGTCCCAGGCCTTTGGATCCGCCGGTCACGATCGCAGTTTGACCGTCTAAACGAAACTGGGCAATTCCAGGGAAATCGACCTGTGGTGGCATGACGAGACTTTCAGATTAGAAAATAGAACTCTGTTATTCAAACGCGGAAACCACACCTGCTAACGCAGATTGATTGCCGTTGGACGATGCCCCTGGCTGGTCAGCTCGAGCAATGCACGCTAGGGTATGGCATCTTGATTCGCTCCGATTTCTGCGAGGGCGAGAATTCCGTTTGATACATTCTTGAGGAACTTCGATGTCCAATTCCCTGCGGCCGGTAAGAATCAAACGCAAGTTTACTCGATCGAGTCCCGGCAGCGTGTTGTACCAATGCGGCGAAACTATCGTGCTTTGTACCGCAAGTATCGAAGCAAGTGTACCACCATGGTTGGTCGGCAAGGGCAAAGGCTGGGTGACGGCGGAGTATAATATGCTGCCCCACAGTACTAATAGTCGCAAACGCCGCGATCGCGATGGAAAAGTTGACGGACGAACCACGGAGATCCAGCGGCTGATTGGACGGAGCCTCCGGGCGGTTGTCGATCTGCAACGGCTTGGCGAACGCATGGTAACGGTCGATTGCGATGTCCTCCAAGCCGATGGGGGGACACGCACTGCCAGTATTACCGGTGGCTTTCTGGCGCTAGCCGACGCGTTGTATGGCGAATTCAAACGCACACCGGCCGCCGAACATCCGCTCCGAGACTCCATCGCCGCGGTCAGCGTGGGCATCGTTGGCGGCAAACCAATATTGGATTTGGACTACGAAAACGATTTCGTGGCGGCCGTCGATATGAACGTCGTCATGACCGGTCGGGGGCAGTTTGTGGAGATTCAGGGAACCGGAGAAGAAGCAACTTTCAACGATGAAGAATTGGCCGCCATGTTGAAGTTGGCGAAGTCAGGTATCCAACAATTGACAAAACTTCAAAAGGAGGCACTTGGAAAACAGTGGCCACTTTGAGACGCAGCGTCGCTTTTCTGCAACATTCAACCGATATTGCAGGTCGCACTGCCATTCTGGCGGGAACGTAAGTGCTTTCGAAGCAGCGGTTTAGGTTCATTGTTATCAAAAAGTTCTGCTGGCACTGCGTTTGCTCAGAACCTTTGATGTCTTCGGAGCGTCCAATAAGGTAGGGCGGCCCCGTTTGACTGATTGGATCGACCCGTAAATCAACTCAGCAAAATTAATCGGAATTGCGTGTAATTTTGCGACAACGGCAGCCGGACGCCGATAACTAAGGTATTAATTGTTATTCCCTTTATTCGGGACTCAATGCCATGACCAATCACAGCGAATCAACCGGTGCGAACACAGCGCAGCCCAACTGGGATTGGCTCCAAGAACGCATGGCCATTGCTGAAGCCAGCACTCCAGACAACTGGACAAAATTTGATCAGTGGCTTGAGTCGGAACTGGCACTCCTAGAGTCTGAATATGCCGACTTGGTTACGAAGGACAGTCGCAATCGCGTTCTTCGCAAGCAGCTCGAGCGTAATCGCTAGAGCTCAGTCGCTGGAGTTTCCGTTTCGGGAGCAGCCGTCCGACGGCGTCGGCGTTTGATCTTGGTGCTGCTCCATTCCTTTGTCACCACTTCAAAAACTTCCGGTGATTCGTAGCGAATGATGTTCTTGCCCTCAGGGATGGGGCCAATTAGTCCACGAAAGACTGGCAGTCCTCGCAAGGCTAAATCGGCAGAGCTATCGTCCACCCCAATTTGCGAATGCATGCGGAGAATGGGTTCCGCATTTGGGAAATCACGAATCCGGAGCGAACCGTCTGTTCCTCGCGTAACGATGCGATAGGTGTCTTTTTTGCTCATATGCGCGAGCGCCTCCACGAAAGTTTGGGACGATCCGCACAACGAGCGGATCAAGCGGAACGAAGCTGCCCGGAAAAGCTTGCGTCAGAATGGAGTCTGCACAAGGCGACAGCAACTAGAGTGTTCATCGGCTGACTCGACGGCTGGCTACCCATAAAATCGCGTGGGCCAAAACATAGTTACAGACGCTACAACCAAAGACGAAAGGGGCCTTACGAAAACGGGACGCGACGTAGTTACGTCGCGCCCCACCTTTGTTCGATTTTTCTCGCCACCACCCGAAATGTGAGCGATGACGTGACGATTGATCTATTGATTATTGACCGTTACGCCTGGCCAGTCGTCGGTGCGAAAGGGCGTTAGTGGAAGGCCTGCACCGTCGTACAGATTGCATACGGGATTGTCGGCCCAAGCGTACCGTACTGCGACCGGGGCGGTTACTTCGGTGCTGGAAACGACGATGGTTCCGTCCTTTTCAATGGCAGCCGTAGCCCAGACGAACTTCTTGTCCTCACCGGCGATAGCAAAACCTACTGGCGTTTGGGTATCAAACGGTCGCCAGCCTGCATCGACATGGTCAAAACTGAGGATTACTTTATCGCCCTTGACCTCCATTGACTTGTAGATTGGGCTGCGTGCAGCAATCGGCACACCATACTCATTCGCCAAAGCTAAGCGTGCTAAGCGGCGTCCGACATCTACTTTATTGCGAGGGTGAATATCTCCTTCCACCAATATCGACCATCCCACAGCCTCACCATGTTATTGAGCAATTTGGTCATGGTCATGGTCTGCCACGCTCGCCAGCTCGGCCCAGTCACTCTCTGCGGGTTCGGATTTCTCCTCACGGAAGTCGGCTAGTTGCACCCAATAGAAAGGAAAATCGCCTTGCCCCCATTCGTCTCGCCAACTCTTAATCATCAATGGAAACAGATCTCGGTACTGATAGGCGCGGCTAGCGTTTGACTCACCTTGGTACCAGATTGCACCTTTGATACCGTAGCCAATGTGTGACTTGAGTACACCGTTGTAGATATTGGCTGGGCGATGGTTACCGGACACGGTACGTTGCAAATTGGCAATTTGCTTTTTGTCGGCTTCGCTGGGCGAGTCCTTGGCTTTGAGTTCTTCCAGTTGTCTTGCTGTTGCGTCGCCTCGCTCTAACATGGCGGAGTAATTGCCTGCCTGCTCCAGCACATCACGCGCGATCCATGCTTCGCAAGCCGATCCACCCCAGGCGTTATTGACTAATCCAATCGGTACGTCCAGGGATTCGCTCAGCGTTCGACCGAAAAAGTACCCTACGGCAGAGAAGTCTCCAACATTCTCGGGCGTACACACCATCCACTTTGCATTCGGGTGATCCCACACAGGTTCTTGGGTTCCAACTTGAGGGAAGTTGATCATCCGAATGGTGGGGTGTTTGGCCGTCAGTCGTTCCAAGTCTGGGTCGTTGGCGTTGTTCACTCGCCATTGCATATTCGACTGACCAGAGCAGATCCAAACTTCACCCACAAGCACGTCAGTGATCTTGATTTCGTTGTTACCTTTGATGACCAGTTCGTGTGGGCCGCCTGCAGGCAACGGTTCCAGCATCACGCTCCACAAGCCATCGTCGCCCGCCGTTGCGGAATGGCTTTGGTCTCCAATCGTAACGGAGATTTTTTCGCCCGCTGCTGCTTTGCCCCAGACTTTGTTCTGTTGTTTCTGCTGTAGAACCATATGGTCTGCAAAGATGTTGGGAACATCGACATCAGCCCACGCAGAACCGCTGACACAGACCGCGCCAACAAATGATAGTGCAAGTTTTTGGAAACGCCTCGAAAGCTTCATGTTAGGAAAACCTCGTTGAAATATGGATGCTAAGAGCCTGTAGACATGGATTCGCCATTGTAACCTCTGCGTCTCGGCGATGCGTTGTGCACGGCCAGAATTAGCAAGTTCATACGGCTAAACGGTTCCTAACTTGAATTAGCGGCGATCAGCCAGAAGTGCCCGATTTTCGCAGTTTTTTCCAATGCAACGAGCGGGATGGTAAGTAACAAGAACCACGGCGGCGATCAGCGAGAAATTTTGGAAATCTTGTTATAATTACGACACCATGACATTATTTTGCGTCGTATAGGGATCTGTTGAATTCAGCCCTTGCGAGAAGTCCAATGGTATTTATCGGGTTGTGAAATTGGAAGCGTTTTTAGTCTGGTGACTGGCCCGGTCTTCAAAGCCGGTGAAGCGTCCGAAACGATGCTTGGTGGGTTCGATTCCCATCCGCTTCCGCTTTCTTGCGTTGAGTTGGACTAGTGTTGCATCAGGACCTAGCCCTACGATTGTCGTATTGTAGGGCTCGTCTATTTTGATTTCGATTCAATGTCCTTGAGTGCCTTGATCAGCTCGCTTTCAGGCCTGTCAATGAAAAGGCTGGAATGTGTGCCTTGGGGGGTGACCAAGTGATAGCTTGGGTGGCCAATTCGATGTACGCTGAGGGGTTATGAAGCGTATAAGTTTGCTATCGCTATGTTTGCTGCTGATGGGTGGGACAGCCTTGAGCTTTTTTGTCCCCAACTCATGGCAAGCACCTTGGAACCGAACGGGGCGCCAACGCAGCCTGCCTAGTCGCGACTCGTTTCCGACTTGGGAGACGAATCCACAGTTCGCACAAGATGTATTCACTTTTGTACGAATCCAATTTGACTCGCAAGGCCCATTCGGCTGGCATGATCGTTGGGATAACGACTTTCCGGACGGAGACTGGAATTTTTCACTGCGACTGCAGCAGTTGACCACGATGACAGTCGACCCAGACAGCAAATTTCTGCGGCTGGACGACCCCAGCCTATTGGAGTACCCCTTTGTTTATTTCGCTGGTGTGCAGTATATGAGGTTGAGTCCCGACGAGCAGGCGGGCTTTCGGCGTTACCTGCTCAACGGCGGCTTCTTTATGATGGACGATCTGTGGGGCGTGGAAAGTCGCGAGAATGTCATGCGTGAAATGCTCGCCGTGCTGCCAAATTGCACGCCGGTGGAATTGCCATTATCCCACGAGGTGTTTCATGTGGTCTACGACTTGCAAGAGTTGCCACAGGTAACGGATTATTTGACTTGGAGCCGCGGTTCGCGCTTCGAGTATTCGCACGAAGGCGAAGCGGGCGACGTTGCCCCGCATTTCATCGCGTACTTTGATGATTTTGGGCGAATGGTCGGTATCGTCTGCCACAACAACGATATTGGTGACGGCTGGGAGCGAGAAGGCCATCATCAGGACTACTTTATGGAATACTCAGTAAAGCATTCCTATCCGTTTGGAATCAACGTAATTACCTATGCAATGACCCATTAATTGCATTCTCGCTGGTAATGGGTAGTGGATCTTGTTAGAGATCCCGCGCGCATCTTAAGAGTCAAACCTAGCGGGAAGTGGAGAATCGCCTGTTAACCCGGGATCTTTAACAAGATCCACTACCCAAGTTCATGGAATCTACTTGATCAGAATGATCACTGTGGGACTTCAGCGAGTCGTTGCCTTAGTGTTCGTAGAACCCGCGACTTGGCTTGATAGACACTTGCGACGGAGAGCCCGAGCGATTCGGCGACATCGGCAGCCTTGGCACTGTCGATGGTGGTCAGCCAAAACGCTTGCCATGTCTTGGGTTCAAATTCCGCCTCAACTTGCTGTAGGATCCCGTGGACGACAGGTTGTTGGGCCGTTGATGAGCAGATGGTAGAGTCTAAGTTCTCCTCAGGGATTGCTTGCAGGCGTGCCAAGGCTTGCGTACCGCCTTCGCCCGCCTGCCGCTTGGCTTGGATGCGGTAGTAATCGCGAACTTTATTGCGAGTGATAGTAGCTAACCAACTACGAAAACTGCCGTTCAGCTTCTGTTTTTCAAATTGCGCAACGCCGCGGGCGACTGCAGCGAAGATGTCTTGGACGATGTCCGGAGCATCGGCTTCGCGTACGCCAGACATGCGGCACCAGCGATAGACAATCGGGCCAAAGATGGTCACTAGCCGACTCCAGCTCGACGCATCCATTTGCTGGACACCCAGCAAAAATTGGGATGACAGGGTAGGCAGTTCCAGTGATTGCGAAGGATGGGAGTCGGCGTGCGTCATAGCGTTATTGTAGGCAGAATTGTCTAACGGCTTGCCGTTAGATTAAACAAGAATTGAACAGTATTGTAATTAGACGCTCTTATTCAACATGCAGACATTGACCATTTTAGGTGCGGGACGATGCCGGCGTAGCCCCGACGGATAAACGTGATGCGTTGTTTTGCAAAACTGCTGTCAGACTCTGGCGTTCTTTCTAGAGTAAGCCATGCACAATCGGCCGGCGATGCAATATGCTGTTGAAAGGGGAACGAAATGATGACCGCCACACAATGTCCGACTACCCATCATCTGAAAGCACTCACGCTGGGACAGTTGTCCAGCGAAGACAGCGATGCGCTGTTCGAGCATATCGCCGAATGTGATCGCTGTCGGACCGAATTGGAAACGGTCGAAGACCTAGATGACTCGTTGGTGGACAGTCTTCGGGCCCCCGACGAGCATGCGGAGTTTCTCGACGAGCCGGATTGTCGGTCGGCAGTGGTCAAGGCGCTGGGAGCATTGGCGCTGGCGGAAAATGCTGGCGTTACGTCGGATTTTGATAACTTGCCGCGAATGATCGGCGAGTACGAAATACTGCGCCCCATTGGTCGCGGTGGGATGGGTAGCGTTTTCCTGGCTCGCCATACGAAACTTGGGCGCGAAGTTGCCTTGAAGATTCTATCCAGCCATCGCTTAGCAGACCCACGCATGCGTGAACGTTTCGAAGCAGAAATGCGGGCGGTCGGAAGGCTAAGCCACCCTAACATCGTTACGGCCCACGATGCCCGCGAAGTCGATGGAACAGCGGTGTTAGTCACCGAATATGTATCGGGCTTGGACCTGGGGCAGTTGCTACAACGTACGGGCCCGTTGAATGTAGCAGAGGCCACTGAGATCGCACGGCGCGTCGCCGTCGCGCTGGCTTATACCCACTCCCAAGGTTTCGTGCATCGCGATGTAAAGCCGTCCAATGTGATGCTCAGCGCTGATGGAGAAATCAAGTTGTTGGACTTGGGTTTGGCGCGTTTTCAATATGGCGAGAGCGAGCGAACGGAGATTACAGGCACGGGGCAAGTCATGGGGACAGCCGACTACGTGGCACCAGAGCAAGTTACGGACTCAAAATCGGTTGATATTCGCGCCGATATATATGCGCTGGGTTGCACGTTGTACAAACTGCTCACGGGGCGCGCTCCATTTGCGGACGACCAGCATCTCTCCGCATTCGCCAAGATGACCGCCCACGTTTCCAAGACGCCGCCCAGTTTGTCAACGTTGGTTCCGCATGCGCCGCACGGACTGGTACAATTGATTGATTCCATGTTAGCCAAGGATCCGGAAGCTCGCCCTGCCACACCGCAGAATGTTGCCAATTGCCTGACGCCGTTCTGCAGAGGTCACAACTTACAAGAGTTGATCACTGAAGCGTTGCTGATGGAGTCGCGCCCTGCCACGCCACCCCCAGCAAGCCTAAGTGGTACGGTGCATTCAGCGTCTCAATCCTGGCTAAGACGCCGCGTGCCAGCGACGGTCGCGATCGCGGCGGGATTTCTCGGCTTGTTACTTGGCATCGCGTTGTCGATCATTATCGTGATTACCAATCCTGACGGCACACGTTCGGTGCTAGAATTGGCTGAAGGAAGCACCGTTGAAGTGCGTGAAGGTGCTTCTGACGCGATCGATGAAGTTGCGACCGAGAAGATTCTGATTGGTACCAATGCCGTGCCGCTTTCGTTCGGCATTCTCCTCAATCGAGATGTCCAGCGTACACCCAGTGCTACGGCAGAGCAGATCGCCGCAGCCACGCAGCTCTTGAAGGATAGCGATGGCAAACAGCCCGTTCAAACGTGGGTGGGGATTTGGTACGAAGCCACCGACGATCTGTTCGAAAACTTCCCCACTGGCCTAATTCAAGAGCAGCATGCGGGAAAACGATTTGTGTTGGTGAGCCACGAGCAATCCATTGGATGGCCAAGCATTCATAGTCACGTGCTAAGCTCAACAACGCGAGCGAGTGGCGATGGAAACATCTCTATTCGAATGCACTTTGATCCCGCTCTTGGAAAACTCTTTGCTCAACTGACCAAACAGAACATCGAAAATCATCTTGCAATCATCGTAAATGGGACAGTGCGTTCGGCCCCCAGGATCAACTCAGAAATTCGTGATCAAGCAGAGCTCACGGGTGTTTTTCAGCGAGGTGAAGCCGAGCAGTTGAGTCAATGGTTGCATGGTGGCTTGGTCTTGCCGGTACCAGACAAGAAGGAGGCTGGTGGTTTTATAGCTCCCAAGGCAGAGAACGCTCGCGCGTCCGATGAACCGAAATTTGCTGTCTACAACATCGCTGGCATGGACGGCGAACTCGCCTATCGCATTGTCTCGAACCTACTGACAGAATCACCGCACACGCGTCTAGAGCATGACGGAAATTCGCAACAACTTATCTTGCTTGCCAACTCCTCCGAACACGAAAAGGTCAAGCGGATACTTGAAGTGTTGAACGTCTCAACACCGATCAGAGATGCGACGCTGAATACAATGCCATACGACTCCGTCACTGAGTTTAATGGTGTAAGCCCGTTTGACGGTGTGTGGAAAATTCTATCGGTTAGCGATAACGGTCGAGAGCGACCCACGGCAACCGGTTTTCAAGCCGCATGTGCGTTCTATGGCGGGAGGATGGCAATGTCCAGAAACCAGGGTGAGCCAATCGACGAGGCAGACTTCGAAGTTGTCGACGCTAAATCGCATCACATCACGATAGCTGCGCCTGGTCATGATGCGATGCCTGGGGTTTTTCGGTTTCTCGGCGCGAATCGCTTGGAGCTATGTTTGAATGAGGTCGGTCAAGAGCGTCCGACAGAATTCACTTCCGATGTCTTGATTGTCATGGAGCGAGTCGCTGTTCCCAACGATAAGGATGAGCGGGATCGCTGGCTCAATGAACCTGATAACGCCATGATCGCATTGGCTGTGGAAAAGTATGAAAGCTGGAAAGCGGGCAACTGAAGTTATGGCGTGGCGTGCTGGACTACAAATTTCACTGACTCTTCGATCTCGATCATGGGAAAATGGTGGCCGCCGTTAATGGTGGTCGTGGGATCGACGGTGACGACATCGAGATCCCAGCCAAGTTCTTGTAGACGACGTTTGGCGAGCAACGTGTTCTGCTCGGGTGGGACTACTTCGTCATTGGGACTGACGATGTGCCGCAGCGGTATGCGCGCTTTGGCTATCGGATCGAGCACGTCGACGGGATTGCCTTGGAAAGCTCTCAATTCGTCATTACTCTTGAAACCATAGAATTTCAAGGCGTCGCTGAGCGGTCCTTTGGCGCCTGCGGATTGCAGGGGCCAACTTTTCAGATCCATGACGGGCACATCTCCAAAGATACAAGCCACGCGATCTGGATGTCGCGCGGCGTAACGATACGCGTGCAATCCGCCACGGCTACACGGTTCCAGCGCGGGCTTCTCAGCCAGTTCCCATTGCTGTCGGACCAGCGTATAGAAGCGATCCATGATGTCCAGCGATTCATCTGACCCCAGCATGGAAACCACATCGATATAGGCGATGTGAAAGCCTTGTTGGACAAGCTTCTGATCGACTTCGGAATGAAAGTCAGGAAACGACGTTCTCCAAATCCAAGGTCTACCTGCAGTCGCTTGGGTTGGCTCCACGACAAAGGCCGCGTGGTCGGCGAATTGGAATGACTGTTTCGTAAAGCCCTGCCACTCGGATCCAGTGGTGGTCACTCTTGTCGGCGGCTCCGCCTGCAATGCCGTGCACATGCAAAGCAGGCAGACGGTCTTGAACGTTAGGGATTTGGAGGTGTGCATCATTTGGAGTGCGTGCGATTTATCGCCGCTTTCATATGAGGTGAGTCGGAATGAGCGGGACGATTTTTGGCTGTAGCGGTTGGTGGCGGGGGAGTCCAATTTGGAGTGCGTGCGATTCATCGCCGCTTTCATAGGCGGTGAGTTGGAATGAGAGGGACGTTTTTTGGCTGTAGCGGTTGGTGGCGGGGGAGTCTAGCTTTGGGTAACATCTTCTGCATACGAAAGCTCCGTCAAGCCGGAGCAGTCCAAAGACCAAAGCTCCGTCAAGCCGGAGCAGTCCAAATACCAAAGCTTCGCCAAGTTGGGGACTTCAAACTAGTGGAAATCGCGGCTGCGTTGAATGAGATCGCCAACTAGTTCGGTCAAGTCTTCGATGCGACCGACCACGATGTGGATGACTCCTTCGCGGTTTTCCAGTATACCATGCACGAGCCAAGCGTTCGAGCGACGAGCTACCTTGAAGTGCTTCTGCCAAATCTGAGGCTTGAGTACTAAATTCATCGAGCCGGTTTCGTCCTCCAGCGTAACAAACGTAATGCCCTTAGCCGTGCTGGGACGCTGCCGCAGTAGGACTAAACCAGCCACTCGCAGATATTTTCCATCGGCTGAAGACTTGAGTTCTTGAGCCGTAGTGACGCGCAGGGCATCGAGCTGGGGACGGACGAAAGAAAGTGGGTGTGCTCGCAACGACAGTCCAGTCGTTTCGTAGTCGGCGTAGACTTCTTCGATCTCCGGCATGGGGCGCAGCGCTAGTGGGATTTCGTCATCGATGTCTGCGCCAGTGGCTTCGAAAAGCGAAAGTTCTTTCGAGGATTTGTCTTGTGCCAGTGATTGCCAGTACGCGGCGCGACGATCACCAGCGATAGCGCTAAGGGCACCCGCATCGGCCAGACGCGTCACGGTGGCTTGTCCCAAGCGCGTGCGGCGGGTGAAATCGGCTAAATCCGCAAACGGTCCGCGTCGTGTACGCTCACTCACCACGGTCTCGCCTACCGACGTCGGCAGGCCGCGAATCATCTGCAGGCCCAGACGCAATTGCAATGGATAAGGGGCCTGTGGCGCGGGTTCGAGCGTACTCTCCCACTCACTATGATTTACGTCGACAGAGGCTACGGCAACACCGTGATCGCGCGCATCTTGTACGAGTTGTGCCGGTGCGTAGAACCCCATAGGCTGGCTATTCAAGACCGCTGCGCAGAAGACGTCAGGATAGTAGTGTTTGATCCAGCAAGAGACATAGACCAAAAGGGCAAAACTGGCCGCGTGTGACTCGGGGAATCCGTACTCGCCGAAGCCGCGAATCTGCATGAATACGTTGTCTGCAAACTCGCGAGTCAAGCCGTTTGACAACATTCCGTCGATCAGCTTCTTGTGGAATTGATCGATAAGTCCTGGACGCCGAAAGGCTGCCATCGCGCGCCGCAATTGATCGGCTTCTCCTGGCGTAAAGCCTGCTGCTACGACGGCTAGTCGCATGGCTTGCTCTTGAAAGATTGGCACACCCATCGTTTTCTCTAGCACTTGGCGAATGCCATCGTTCGGATATTCGGGCTGCACGCCAGTCCGCCTCGCTTTCAAATACGGATGCACCATATTGCCTTGAATGGGGCCCGGTCGCACGATGGCCACTTCAATCACGAGATCATAAAAGCAGCGAGGTCGTAGCCGCGGTAGCATACTCATCTGAGCGCGACTTTCGATCTGGAATACGCCGATCGTGTCCGCCTGGCAGATCATGTCATACACGTTGCTGTCTTCGGCAGGAACTGTGGCTAGCGTCAACGGTCGCGCGTAGTGTTTCTCGATCATGCCAAAAGCTCGGTGAATGGCGCTGAGCATACCCAACGACAGACAGTCGACTTTGAGAATCCCCAGCTCATCCAGGTCGTCTTTATCCCACTCGATGACCGTACGCCCCGTCATCGAAGCGTTCTCGAGTGGACACAGTTCGCATAACCAGCCTTGCGTCATCACCATGCCGCCCACGTGTTGCGACAAATGGCGTGGAAAGCCAATCAAGTTTTCGACTAAGTAGTTGAAACGCTTGCCGATTTCGCTCGTTGGAGTGATGCCACATTCGGCAGCTCGATCGCTGAGCGTGCCTTCGGTTTGTCGGGAGTCGACCAGCTTGCTCAGTGCGTCGATCTGGTCAAGCGAAATTCCCAGGGCGCGGCCGCAATCTCGAATAGCAGACTTGGTACGGTAGGTAATTACGGTCGCCGTCATGCCCGCGCGATGCCGTCCATATTTTTCGTACAGATACTGGAGGACTTCTTCGCGCCGTTGGTGTTCAAAATCCACATCGATATCCGGTGCCTCATTGCGTTCGCGGCTGATGAAGCGTTCGAACAGCAGGTCCATCTGATTGGGATCGACCGAGGTAACCTCCAAGCAATAGCACACGGCGCTATTGGCCGCCGACCCACGGCCTTGACAGAGGATGTCTCGACTACGGGCGAAACGCACCAAGTCCCATACCGTCAAAAAATAGGCTTCATAGTGCAGTTCCTCGATCAGCCCAATTTCATGCTTGAGCATCTTTAGGATCTTGTCGGGCACTTTGCCGGGATAACGGCGCTTGGCACCTTCCCACGTCAGACGCTTTAAGAATTCAATCGGAGTTTGCCCGTCGGGAGCAAGCTCAATGGGGTATTCGTAACGCAACTGTTCTAGATTGAAATCGATGCGCTCGGCGATTTCTGTAGTGCGACTCACCGCCTCTGGGTATTCTGCATAGAGCTGTTGAATACGCGGCAACGGGCGCATGTGAAACTGCGAATTGCCCAAGCGTTCACTGGTGATTTGGTCAATGGTGGTATTGAACCGCGTTGCCAGCAAGCAGTCGTGTAGCAGTGCCCTCTCGGCGATGTGGTAGTGCACGTCACCAGCGGCCACGAGCGGCACTGCCGAGTCGTTGCTCAGTCGTTGCAGCCGAAGTAATTTTGCGCGGTCATCGACTCCGCGATGCAACTCTGCCAAGAGATAGCCGCGATCAGCGAACACTTCGCGAAATAGCCCTAACCATTGCAACCATGGGGCATCGTCGTGTGGATCGAATTCCGACGGAGGCAAAAGCAGTGACTGCTTCGCGGGGCATGTGTCGCTTGGCAGGATTTCGGCTGCGGCAGGGCCCGGCTGTTGTGCGTCCATGTATTCGAGCTGCGTTGCAGCGGATGGCGGCGATTCCCAGGGTAGCGCCTCCAGATCGGTGAAGAACAAGCGATCTGCTGGGGGCGTTTCGTCGATAACGGGTTGACGCAACAGCAGGCCAGCCAACAAGCCTGAGGATAGCTCAGCTATGTCACTCCAATAAATCTGGCAACCGCCTTTTTCACGCCGCAAACGTCCTCGGCTGATGATTCGGCACAGTCGACCGTATGCGGCACGGTCTTGCGGCCATACGACGATTGGAGGGCCATCGACAGGCTGCAGCTCAGCCCCGACAATCAGCGGCACATGGTGATCTTTGGTCGCTGAGTGAGCGCGGACGATGCCAGCGAGCGTATTGCGGTCAGTGATCGCCAGCCCGCTATAACCCAGACTCGCTGCTTGCTGCATTAATTCATCGGCATGCGAGGCACCTTCGAGAAACGAGAAATTTGATTTGCAATGCAGTTCGACGTAACGCATGCGCATGTTTTAAAATGGTACGAAGTGGGCTCGCTGATGTTCGGTGTAGTCGCCTGCAGCCCGCCATTGAACAGGATTCGGTCTTTAGCGGCTAGCTGGTAGAACCAAGTGCCTCCTGCGGATCACAAATGCCTAGATGTTTGATCAGTTTTGGTGCCAACGTGGGGTCGCCGTCGGAGACGATCGGTCGAGCTGCTGCGATGCTGCGCGAGCGGTTAGCAAGTAATTTGTCAGCCTACCGCATGAGCCGATCCTTTCATACGCCCCCGGTCGGTGGGCCAGCAGGGCAGCCACCTTTTGTCAATGCAGTGGTTGCCGTGACCACGGATCGGTCGCCGTGGGAAGTGTGGCATGCCGTCCGAGAAGTCGAGCTGCAGTTGGGACGTGAACGGATCCGACGGTGGGAGGCCCGTCGCATCGACTTAGATATTCTATTGTATGACCAACTAAGAATCTGGACGCCGCAACTAAAAATCCCCCATCCGCGTATGTGTATGCGGCGTTTCATTCTTGAACCAGCCATGGACGTGGCCGCCGACTGGACCGATCCTGTGTCCGGGCTAACGATTGAAACGTTGACCAGACGATTGCGCGGCTCACCCGGAAGTTTTATCTTATGCGCTGACCCGAAGTTGCAACCTGAATTGTTGCTGGAACGCGTGGCGCGGGAAGCCCTGGCGGAGTGGCGAACAATCGAGCCGAAAACTAGGTTCTCAATCGGTACGGCAGACACGAGTGGCTCGCAGAACTCGCGATGGGTAGCGTGGTTGCCAATAGATGACGCGCCACAGTCCCTGCCACTCTCGCCTCCATCAAAGTTGGTGATTGTGCTCAGCAATGCAAATGAGCCATCGGGAGCCGAGTGGGAAGATGTCCATCGTGAATTAGCCGAACGGTTACGTCTAACCCAAGCAGAAGCGAATTCGGTTTGGACATTGCCAGGCGCACGTTACTTATTGGCGACCGACGATCGCGAGTGGGCGATTCATGAAATGGCAGCTGCGCTCGAAGCCATGGATTGTCCGGTAGAGACAGTGTGATCTGGAGTGCGGCGATTTATCGCGCGATTTATCGCCGCTTTGGTATGCGTTGGTTGCAGGCGGGATAGGGTTGGCTGTTTGGCGAGTTCGTTTTGTGTGGCGTAGTTTCCGCCTGGTCCGGCAGTTTGCGTATGGGAAAGCTCCGACAAGTCGGAGCAGTCCAAAGGTCGGAGTAGTCGAAATATGGAGTGCGGCGATTGATCGCCGCTTTGGTATGCGTTATTGCAGGCGGGATAGGGTCGGCTGTTTGGCAAGTTCGTTTTGCGTGGTATAGTTTCCGTCTAATCCGGCAGTTTATGTATGGGAAAGCTCCGACAAGTCGGAGCAGTCCAAAGTTAGCAGATCTTAAGCACTTCGAAGTCATCCCTGATTTGTACGCGGTCAGTCTTGAAGCTGTAGATCGTCTTGACCTGAGCTGCAGACGCGGTACGTTCAAACCAGGCTGCGGAACACCAAGGATATTGATTGGGAACTGCTACCACGCCATGCTTCACAGCATTGCGATGGACATAGTTCAGCCTGGCGAGATACGATTTCTCATAAGTGAGTCGCGTCTCCCAAAAGTTAAACCATACCTGCCGCTGAGCTGTGTTGTCACGTTTGTTAATTTCTCTGGCTGTATCCGCGTGTAAGTGCGTTAAGAATTTCTTAAGAGATTTTGCATCATCCAGCGTAAATCCTACAAAATGATAGTGGTTCGAGAAAATACTCCAAGCTTCTAGCTGCCAATTGTATTGACGTGCTTTGGATAATAGTTCGCCTTGCAAGTAGCTAAGTCGATCGCGGTCGCTAAAGAAGTGACTTTTTGAGTACGTGCTTGCAGTTACAATGAACGTACCATTTCCATGTAGTCGGTGAGTTGGCGCATGCGGCCAGTCGGCTATGTTGCAGACATGATTGTCGCGTAGTGCATCATGAGTTGCAGCAGACTCTATGCGGCTAAGTAGGTTCTCAACCTCCCGCAGTTCCGCTTCGTCAAGACATTGAAGTCGACTGACGATACGATCAAGGCGTTGAATCGAGTTCATTGCGCTCACCCGCGATGTGTGAGTTCAAAGTGGCGATGGATGTTCCAGTGGAGTATAACTCAGTTTGTTGTGGAATTGTGCCTTGGAGTGCGGCGATTGATCGCCGCATTGGTATGCGTGGTTGCAGGCGGGATAGGGTTGGCTGTTTGGCAAGTTCGTTCGGCGTGGTGTAGTTTCCGCCTGGTCCGGCAGTTTGCGTATGGTAAAGCTCCGACAAGTCGGAGCAGTCCAAAGGTCGGAGCAGTTCAAAATATGGAGTGCGGCGATTGATCGCCGCTTTGGTATGCGTTTTTGCAGGCGGGATAGGGTCGGCTGTTTGGCAAGTTCGTTTTGCGTGGTGTAGTTTCCGTCTGGTCCGGCAGTTGCGTATGGTAAAGCTCCGACAAGTCGGAGCAGTCCAAAGGTCGGAGCAGTCCAAATATGGAGTGCGGCGATTGATCGCCGCTTTGGTATGTGTGGTTGCAGGCGGGATAGGGTTGGCTGTTTGGCAAGTTCGTTCGGCGTTGGGTAGTTTCCGTCTGGTCCGGCAGTTTGTGTATAGGAAAGCTCCGACACGTCGGAGCAGTCCAAAGGTCGGAGCAGTCCAAAGGTCGGAGCAGTCAAAAGGTCGGAATAGTGCAAAGGTCTGTAAGATTACTGATCGGGGCTAGCGTCTAGCCGAGTTTGCAAACGCATGGGACTGCCGTTGCGGTAGATGAGTATCATTACCGTTGAACCAACGGGAGTTAGTCCCACGGTTTTCACTAGATGGCCGTCGTTCTCAATCGATCGGCCTTGGAATTCGACAATTACGTCGCCGACTTGGATTCCGGCTCGCTCGGCTGGCGAAGCAGCAATGATCGACTTGACTAGAGCACCGTTGGTCGAGGGCAAGCCCAGACGTTGCGCCGTGACTGAGTCGAATCCGTTTTCCAACTGCACGCCCAAGTAGGAGCGTAGCAGTTTACCGCGCGTCACCAACTGTTCCGCTACTACAATCGCCATGTTGATTGGAATAGAAAAGCCAATGCCTTCATTGCCGCCTGAGTTGCTGGCGATGGCGGTGTTGATTCCTACAACTTCGCCGCGGAGATTCAGCAACGGACCACCACTGTTGCCTGGATTGATAGCAGCGTCGGTTTGAAAAAATCTTGAATCTCGATTTCCTTCGAGCCCAGTTCCAAGTTGCGACGACCCTTGGCACTTAGGATGCCGTAAGTGACAGAGTGGCTGAGTCCGAACGGGCTACCGACGGCCAAGACAAAATCGCCGATACCAAGTGCTTCACTATTTCCCAGGCGGGCAGGAATCAAATTCGTGCGATCCAACTGCATGACGGCGACGTCAGTGGAGGGATCTGTCCACACGTTGGTCGGGCGGAGAACCTGACCGTCGTTCAGTTCAATCCGAATCGAATTCAACTCAGCGGGATGTATAACGTGACGATTGGTCAAGATATGCGGACGCCCGCCGAGATTGACGATTACGCCAGCCCCGGCTTCTTCGATGCGGCTGGAGGCAAAACCTTTGCCAGGGTCGGATTTCTTGGTAGCTTCGATGTGGACAATACTTGGGCTGGCGAATTTAACGATGCGCCGAATGAGCCCTAATTGTCGCTCCATGGCGTCCGCTTCACGCAACAATTCAGCGTATTCTGCATCGCGATCGCTGTTGCCAGGGTAGACAGGCTGCTGCATACCCGAACGTTCAGATGTGGGGGGGAGTACACTGCCGCCTCGCGAAATGTGCATTTCCCTTCGGCTGGACCCTTGGAAGTCACTGCCTTCGATAAGGCCAGGTGGGTCGGACCGCAGGGTGATCTGCGCTTGCGATGATGGACCAGTGAATGCGCATAGCGATATCACAGCCAATTGGCTAAAAAACCGCGTCCATTGCGAGCACAAGTGCTGTGAGTTACACGCCATAAAAACCCTCGAGCGGTAGTGAGATTAGGAAGTGAGGCTGTTCACTTCGCCGATCAGCACTTCTGAGACAATAAGGAGTCCACTAGCCTTCCAAGCAAGTCCGTTTCACTGGGAAGGAACGCAATAAGTTACGTCTGTGGAATCGGCTATCCCGCCGAGACCCATCTAAGGGAAAATGATAGCGAGCCAATGATAGCACCAGCGGACCGTTGCTTGTGCATGTAAATCGCGGTATGCGGAAAGGCACAGTTCTGCACGCTTGTCCGATCGCAGCGATCATGCCTGCAGTATGCCTCAGTTCACTCCGTGTGGAGTAGCTGTGTGGAGTAGCTGCGACTTGGCTGCGGCCTGTCAGATTGCATCGTATGCATCGCCGATGCTGTAAGACCAGTCCCTACGATCGGTTTTCTCGGATTTTATTTGGCACTTGATACAGAGAGTGGCATATGGCAAGGCTTCCAAACGCGCCAACGGAATCGGCTTTTCGCAATCCTCACAGTCGCCGTAACCGCCCTCATTGATTCGCAGCAGAGCGCCCTCGATATGAGCCAGCTCTTGGCTTTCAACCTCAGCCATCTGGCTCGTCACCTCTTCGTGGGATGCATCCAGTGCAAAATCCGCAATATCACCGGACGCCAACGCCAACTCGCGCAACGCCGAGATGTCACCCTTGAGAGCAGCCCGAATCGCATCGCGACGATTCACGAGTATCGCTCTCATACTTGCTAACGCTTCTTTGCGACTCATCGATGGTCTCCTCTAGGTAAGCATGTGTCTTGCAATCGGCTCAAAGTTGACAGACTTGGTTACCAGAACTGCAAGTGTGTGCATTTCTTGGACCAAAAACGTGTATGGGAAACGGGATCTACTAGAAGCTAACCGCTTCAGCGTCCTCGCTGTGCATTTCCAAGGTGACCAACGGATTCGTGTGAGCCGCTGAAATGGCAGGCGTCGAAGTTTCGAATTCGAGTTGGTTTGCAAACAATATTTCGAACGACTCTGGCACTACGGCTTCTTCGGTGCTCACCCGGGCTTTCACTGCTGGACCAGAATCAGTTTCGGCAGTTAGGTGCACTAACGTAGGATCGGCGAGTTGGGCAGTGGGTACTGGTTCCGCGTTCTGCGGCTCCGCAATACTTGGAGCGGCCTGAGCAATTCTTGGCATTTTGGCTGAGTAGAGAGAGCTGATTACCAACTCGTAGCCGGCTACCATTGCGTCCAGGCTCCAATCGTTGCGGACCAATTGGCGGCCCGCTAAGCCCATGACCGAGGCAAAGCTTGGATTGCTGAGCATTTGTAAAAGGGCTTGGCAAGTGCTGCGAGCATCGACGGGCTCGGTGAGCAAGCCCGTGTGTTTGTGCAGCACGGTTTCACTGATCGAACCCACGTCAGGCGCGACCACTGGGACGCCACAGGAAAGGGCTTCCAAAATGGATACGGGGTTGGCTTCGTTGCGACTAGTTAGACAGAATGCATCTAGTCCTGCCAGGATGCGTTCGGTATCGCTGCGGTTCCCCAGGAGATGAATTTGTTGGCTTACACCGAGTCGTTCAATGTGCGCTTCGATGGCTGGCCGTTCGGGACCATCACCCACGATCAGAAAGTGTGCATTGGGAATTTGTTCCAAGACCAGCTTGGCGGCGTCAATGAACTGAAAGTGGTTTTTTTCTTCGCGCAAAGCTGCCACGATGCCGGTCAGCTTACAGTCCCGTGGCAGCCCGAGGCTATCACGCAGCCACCCCCGCATCGCGTGATTCGGTCTGAAACGGTCGGTATCGACTCCATTGGGAATCATAAACACGCGATCGCGTGGAAATTTTTCAAATTGCACTAAGTGTTCGGTATGCTGCTGGGCGACGGCGATAAAGCCATCGGTGATTCGCGTTAGCAGGCGATTGAGCGTGCCGATCCCATCAGGCCAACCAGTCGAATGCAGTGCACTGCAAATTACTGGAACCCCAGCTAGTCTTGCGGCTGCACGTCCCCAAAACATTTTGTCGCCGGCACCGACCGTAATCACCGCATCGGTCTTCGATTGCCGAAAGTGCTTAGCAAGTCGGAATAATACACGCGCATCCCACTTGGACTGCAACCAATTGTCATGCACGGGCACGACACGCGAAAATTCTTCTCCCAGCTCACCGGCTTCCTTAAGGCATACGACCTCTGGAGAAAAACGATTCTTGTCTAATCGCTTTACCAAGTTGAGCAGCAGGACCTCGGCCCCACCCACGGGAAGACTGGTCGTAATGAACTGGACGCGCAATGGCGCAGCGGTAAAGGAATACGAATTCTGCAGTCTGCTGTTCATGGTTCTTTGGACTCTGTAGATAGGCCGGAAACCTATCTCACTTGGAATGTTAGCGATGGCAGACTAGAAGCTGCTCGCCGGTTGGTTAGTTTTGGGAATATGCAGGTTCTTTGAAAGGTAATTGCGTTTGGTCATCGAGCTTTCTCGCATCGAGCGTGAGCCAGTTCTTCAACCGTTCGAGCCCTGGGTCGGCGTGGATGCGGCGCAGGTGGAACCCGCAATGATTAGGCCAATTAAAGGCGCCATAGGCGCTGCAGAAACCATCTAGGCCGAGCTCATGGCAAATATCGACGGCCGCTTGGCTGAGATTCTCTGGCAATCCAAATGGTGCGGCGAAATATCGGATGGGAACATTCAGCCATTGCTGTAGTTCGCGGACGCTGCCTCCAATTTCCTCGCGGAGTTGAGCACCATGGACCTGTCCCACATCGACGTGATTGCGCGTATGGGCGCCGATCTCAATTCCTTGCTCGACAAAGCTTCGCAATTCATCGATCGTGTTGGGTTTGAGTGGTACCCCGGCCGTTTTATCGTGCGGAAATGGACTGTCGGTTCGAATGAACTCCGTGGCTACGAAGTAGGTCGCAGTTAGTCCGCGCCGCGAGAGTTCGGGAATTGCGAACTCGGCATTGTCGGCGTAGCCATCATCGAACGTGATCGCGGCGGTTGGCTGATCGCAGGTTTCTGAACGAATACGCGCCTGCGCTTCTGCGAGTGATACGATTTCATAGTTCGCCTGCAGCCAGTCCAAGTGACGACAGAAATCACGGCAACTCAAAGTCCATCCGTTAGGGAACGAATCTGCTACACGATGGTAGAACAGAATCGCGATCGGCATCTTGCGCTCGGATCGCAATTGGCTTAACAACTCTGTGCGATATCGCCTGGTCAGTTTTTGGTAAAGCCAGTACGCGGGCTCTCTCATAGACTGCCTCTCACAGGAATACGATGCGTTTTCGGTTGCGGGCTTTGGTTTGGTTGTGGGCGATGTGCAACTGAAACATGCCGCACGAAAGCAAGAACGGTCGGATGAAAATCGGTTAAGTAGTTGGCGAAAGGGCGGCGCGCGTTGAGTCTGACGGCTGTGACGATTGTGCAGGCGGTGTGAGCGGATGATGCTGAGAACTAGCCTAGCAAGCCGCGTAAATAGCTAAATCTTGATCCTATGCGCAGGTCCACAAGCTAGGTTCTTTTGTGCCGTATGTTGATTCGACGAAGCTTTGCTTTTCGTGGGTCACGTCACGCAGAGCGCCTACTACAATCAAAAGAAGAGCAATGGCAGTACTTGCCTTTACTATTGGACTTGCGTTGGCCGTCTGGTCAGTCATTGCGTTGCTGCGCGGTTCTGTGTTTCTGTCCACCGCTTTGTTCTTGATAGCAACAACGACTTTTCCAGCCGAATTTTTTGCGGTAGACGCAGTTGGCTTAACTTGGACGCTCGACCGATTCTGGTTTCTAGCGTTGGTTAGCCAAGTTGCAGTACGGTGGTACCGGGGCGAACAGGACATCAGCCGCTTTGAAACCACGGACTTGGCGATCGGATGTTTCTTGCTGTGGCTGATAGCTCGCACCATTACCCAGCCGCTCGGGGCCACATTGCCGGGTATGCCACCGACATTGATGCATTTTGTTAATGGCTATCTAATTCCATTTACTTTGTACTTCTGTTTGCGCACTTCGAAATTGGATCCCAAACTGCTGCGTCCAGCTCTGCTGGCGATCATCTTGTTGGGGGTCTATTTGGCCGTTACGGCGGTATTCGAATTGTTGAAGCTTTGGGGGCTTGTATACCCGAGGTTCATTAGCGACCCAAGTATCGGTATTCACTTTGGTCGTGCGCGCGGCCCGATGTTGCAGTCGGTCAGGCTTGGCGTTGCGCTATTGGCATGCTGGGTTCCCTTCGCGGTCTACAGCGTTTGGCTGCGCCCGATGTCTCGCATTAGTTGGGCCACATTTCTGGCGGGGATGCCGTTGGCGTGTGGGGCGATTTTCTGTACATACACGCGCAGCATTTGGATGGGACTAGCGTTTGTCGTGGGACTGCTGGTCTTGCTGTGCTTGAATGGACTTCCCCGTCGGGCGGCTTTGTTCGGCATGTTCGCTTGCGTGCTAGTCGTGGGACTGGTCAAAGGACCGGACTTGGTTGCATTCAAACGGGAGTATTCAGCGGCTGAAACGCGTGAGAGCACCTACATGCGGGCTGCGTTCGCTTATGTTTCCATTGAGATGTTTAAAGATCGGCCCGTGACGGGCTTCGGGTTTAATCAGTTCCAGGTTTACAATCGGCCCTATCTCGCCGACCGTTCCACCAATATTCGGCTAGAGTCGATACGTGGCTATGTGCATCACAACAGCTACCTAAGCCTGTTGGTCGACTTGGGTATCATCGGTTTTACACTCTATGGCCTGGTCTTAATGTGTTGTACACGCGAGGCATGGCGGCTATGGCAGGCGACCGCTGTACCAAAATGGGTTCGGGGAATTGGCCTATGCGCCTTGGCACTAACTGGCGTACATCTAATTCAAATGGCTTTCCATGAAGTCTCGTTCTCGACGATCGAAAACGGATTTCTGTTCGCTTCGTACGGGTTGACAGTCGCAGCTCGCAGGCAATTCTGTTTCCGTGAGAACCCAATGTCGGTTCAAGCTTGAGGCGAAAAGCTGATGCGAGACAATTGAGTTGTGGCTTGGAATAGTCAGGCAAAGCTACTTACCGCTGGCTGCATCGCGGTAGGGCTGAAAGAATTCGCGGGCCGCGGGATGCCAAACTAGCCCCTGCCAATGCGCTGCACGATCAGCGGGTAAAATACCTGTACGTTCGATCATCTCAGGCGCGTACAGGCATTCAAGTACCTTCTTGACCAGCGCATCAGAAGTGTCAATTTGCGTGGCTAAATAGGCGGTTGGCGCGACAGTGGCGATTCCCATCTCCGGTAGTTGGCAATTGGGATAGACGGATGGGGGAATTTTCTGGGGATGAAATACAGGCTCATCCAGAGCAAATTCAATGGCATCTGGCACAGCTAACAGTCGATATTGGCCATCATTTAACAAGCGGACGAGCTCAGGCGCTCTGAGTCTCGATACAACAATTGCTGCTTGTACGGTGGGACGCTCGTTGAGCTCGCGCCAATCAGCATTCACAATTTCAACTTCAGGTAGGCTGATGCCAGCCCGTTCCAGTAGGAGTTGAGCTACTCCACGGGAACCAGCCCTATCAGCACCGATCATGATTTGCTTGCCGACGACATCGCTCAGTTCATCAATATCCGAGGCGGCGCGGACGATGATATGTACGGTCTCATAGTACAACGGAGCGATGACCGCAACGGATGACGAGCCTACGGAGTCGCCTTGTAGCAGCGCCAACTCCGCCTGATGATCCAGCAACAGTCCCAGGTTGTCGCTGGAGCCTTCAGTAGTGAGCACGCTTGATTGGCTGTTCGTCACGTTGCCGAGCGCTTCGACAAGCTGGTGTGCAACCTGATCATAGCTGCCACCGGAAACGCCGGCGGCGACTCGGATCGAGCGCGGCATAATTCGGTTCTTGTACCATAAGCTGGAGGGAATCAGCAGCAGCATCCATGCACATAGGATTAGCAGGGCAGAGGCGATTAATCCACGCTGAACCCAGCGGTGCGCGTCCGTAGGTTCAACGACTCGATGGTCCAAAATTGCCCCAAAGATAGGCACGCCCAATAACCAGTACCAACAACGTCGCAGTTGGGACATTGGCCGAGATTGAATGGGTACACCGTTCAGGTAGCGATCCAGTTCCGCTGCCAAAGCTGTGGCCGACGGATACCTACGCTCAGGTGCTTTCTGTAGGCATACGTCGATGATTGTCTCCAAGTCTTGGTCAACTTCTGGGTTGATGGACCGCGCCATCGGTGGTGGACGATGGATGACTTGCATGATCGTTTGCAGTACGCCACTTGCCTTAAACGGAGCTCGGCCAGTTACGATCGTGAATAAAATCGCGCCTAAGGAATAGATATCCGTGGCGTGGTGCTGTTCATCTGCGCGGCCCGAGGCCTGTTCGGGCGACATATATCCCGGCGTCCCGAGAGCAGCACCGGTCGCAGTCAAACCCGTCTCCATGCCAATTTGTTTTGCCAAGCCAAAATCGGTGATGCGGACCATGTCATTGCTATCTACCAATACATTAGCGGGCTTCAGGTCTCGGTGAAGCACTCCTCGATCATGGGCGTATTGGATAGCCCGCGCTACGTCGCGGACATAGCGCGCGGCACGTTTGCCGTCCAGCGGTTGATCTTTGGTCATGCGCGCCAAATCCGTCCCAGCGACATAGTCCATCGAGAAGTAGTGATGACCTTCGAATTCACCGCATTGGTAAACGGTAACGATGTTCGGATGATCGAGCTTGGCCGCACTGCGGGCTTCAGCGTAAAAACGCTGCACTTCCTCCGGGCTGGCTAAGGCACCTGAGCGAATCATCTTGATGGCAACTGGACGGTCTAAATGCCGTTGATGACCCGAGTACACGACCCCCATGCCTCCCCGGCCTAGCACACGTTGCAAAATATAATCGCCGAACTGGCACGGCAACACGGGCTGAGAAAGTTCGCGGGCGGGCGGGCTTGAAGAAACTTCCCCACGTGGTGTGCAGGGAGATGTACCGATCGCCGAAAATTCAAGGCTTCCAAAACTAAGCGGCAGCGTGCGTTCGACTGCGGCAGAATGATTGGCGTGGGGGAGCGTCTCTTCTAGGTCAGGAACCGCTCCGCTGGCATCAGGTCCTCCAACCGCATCAGCTAATGTGGGACCGGCGAGCTGCTCAATCCAGTCGGCCGCTGAAAGTAACTCACGCAGTTGTTCTTGCAATTCCTGGGGTTGTCTGGCCAAGAAAGCTTGTCGGTCCGGTATGACTCCCGAGTCGCATTCCGACATGTATTCTGCGAGCGCATGATCAACTTGAATCTCAAGTGGATTCTTGTTCGATGGATTCACTGGCGTCGCCCCAAGGTAGTAATGCGCAAAACCGACTACAGCTCACCAATTTATCATATTCGCTGAGCACAGTCTTTTCTTGTTCGCAGAAGGAGGATTCGTCAGAATTCCGCAAGGACAAAATAGTGGTCGGGAAGTTCTGGCGGGTGCCACTATGCGAATTGCTCGTGGAGCAGTTTTCGGGTTTGGCAAATATCGTCGAGCGAGGGGCCGACCGTTGATCCGGAAAGGCGAAATGAGCCGTGTAGCTGTCGGCAGCCAGTTCGCTCGAGGATGAATCTCGCATTGCCCGAATGAATACCTCCACCCGGTAGGATTTCAATCCGTCCGTCGGCTTGGTCTTCCAACCGACGCAATTGGTCGCATCCAAGTTCGGCGGTCGCGGCACCTCCCGATGTCAGAACGCGGACGACTCCACACTCGATCAATTGTTCCAAGCCCGTAACTTGGTCGTCAAGAGCATCGAACGCACGGTGGAAGATCAATTCTCGCTCGCCACACAGAGCTCGAATCTTCTTTAGTATGGGCAATGCGATTTGACCGTGTTCATTCAAGCAGCCGAAGACGATTCCATCCACGCCAGCGGCAAGCAGCAACCGGCAGTCACGTAGCATTTCCGACTCTTCGGCTGGTGTGTAAAGAAAGCTTCGAGCGTGCGCTCGCAACATGGCCACGATGGGTACGCTGAGCTGTTGCTTGAGCCACTGGCAACTTGCGATCGAAGGAGTTAAGCCATCGAGCTCAAGGGCGCAGTTCATTTCAATTCGAGTCGCCCCGGCTTGGGCGGCAGCGAGGGCATCGCTCACTTGATCAACACAGACTTCCAGTTCGAACTTGAGCGACGCGGTATTGGGCATACTTGCAATCGATTTCTTGTATTCTCTGGAGTCATGATGAGGCTGTTGTGGGAGGTTGTGGGGACGTTGGCCTCACCCATCACCACGCGTCTGTGCGTAAGGATTAGCACTCTACCTCTCTACCTGCTTTTCAGGCGCACCAGCGCTGCGAAATGCAAGAGTTTTTTCCGCTGGGGCAGCATCGGGAGTGGCGCTTTCGATGACAATATCAATCAAGCCCGCAATTTGACCCGCTTCGTTAATACTGTATACGGCACTGTAGGGCGCGTCGCCCAACTCAATAGGTTCTGTCTTGCCGTTCTTCCAGCGGAATGCCTGTGGACCACCTTCAGGTCCGTGGGGATCATCGCTAAAGCCCACGATCGTACCGTCGGCAGCCACACCATTGGCCTCTCCCGATTCGTCACCGGGCAAAAGATCGATCCGCTTTAGCTTGCCAGAGTTATCAAGAAAGCATGGAAAGCGAAGGCCGCGCTCACCGCTGACGCATCCTACAATCAAACCCGCGTCGTTTATGTCTCGCAAGAAGAAAGAGTCATCACTCAGGGCCTTGCGGGTCCATTGGCCTTCAATGAGATCCCAGAAAAATACTCCACCGAGGATGCGATTGTCGGTTACCTCCGTGGTGCAGCATGCGGCAATACGCTTTCCATTCGGCGAAATGATCACACGAGATGCTTGGATAAATGGATTGTATTCATGGAGCGTGTTAACGACCGTCGCCTGCCATTTTTGGTCGCCAGCTAAAGTCCACACACAGGGTTTCATGCGCGCTGGGTCGGACCCGGTCGCGTAACCCACGATGGTGGAACCATCGGCCGAAATGTCTTGTGCGTGGGAACCTGCATAATCTCCTGGTTTACCCAAGTCGGTGAGCACACCAGTCTTGCTGTTCCAGACGATGGCGGTAATCGTGCCATCCGTTCGACCAATTGGACGACTCGCGTATCCCACGACCAGACCGTTGTCGCTTAGTCCGGTGGCTTCAACGTTCGTGTAACCTTTCAATTGAGGCAAATCGACAGAGGATTTGTCATCACAATAGAAATAGGTCATTGAGAAAATCGTTTGTTCATCATTGGTGGCTTCGCGTACGCCGATGATCGCTCCACTTGCATTGATCTTGAGCGCTTGACTAAGCGTCGGGGAGTTGTCGATGACCTCAATTTGTAACTTGCCAGCAGCTCGTGGAAGCAACCGGGTATCGTAGGCGTTTCGTGGAATTAATTCTTGAGCAAGCGCTGGTGTGGTCGCCGTCCAGGCCCCCGCGAGGCAAACCAAGGCAATCCCTAACCGCGAATGCAGGCTTGATTGCTGGGTGGGACGATAGGGCATAGTTAGCTCACGTTAATAAGGTGCGAATGTTGCGAGAGGGCTGGGCTGTAGGGTGGCCTTTTAAGGCCGTTACGGCCGAGATTTCCATCACTTCAATGGCCCTGAACGGGCGTTCATAAGTGTTGGGACAGTGCCTAGTTTAACACGCCCCGAGCCGCTGTAGTGCGGCACTGGCGGCTTTCCAATAAATCGTTTTTCAATCTGCAACCCTCTGGGCAACGCGTAGATTTTTGCCCTGGACGTCGGTTGGCAAATTGCGGTATGGAAAAACATCTAAAATCCGTGATTTATCATCCGAGGTTATTATGCTTGCCATTGAGTCCCAAATCCCACATCAGTTGGGAAGAAGTGTTGCTGCCGAACGGATGCATGAATTGGTTGCGTCGCTTTCGCAGCGTTTTCCACAGCAGGTACATCAAGTCCAGTTGCACCTCGACGAACACCGTGTAGATGTTAGTTTCGCAGCCTATGGATACAAAGTAGAATGGGAAGCGGAAATCAACGAAACGTGCATTATACTGCACGGTCGCATCCCTGATTCAGCCAAGCCGTTTCGCAATAAGATCGAACAAGCAATTCTGGCGCGAGTTGAAGCAACTTTACTGCCCAATCAAACGCGTGCGGCTTAATCTATGCGTCCCCAAGTAATTGTTACTGACTTTATATTTGAACCGCTCGACGTTGAGCGTGAGATCCTAGGCGACATCGCGGATGTGGTCGCATTGGGCGCGTGGTCGACGGCTGAGCTTGACCACCGCGTGGAACAGGCGAAGGCCCTGTTGGTCTACCATTTTGTGAGCGTTACGCGCGACGTGATCGAGCGCATGCCAAGTCTGAAAATTATCGTACGTTGTGGAGCTGGCTATGACAATGTCGATCACGTTTTCGCTCGAAGTCGTGGAATCGATGTGGCCAATGTTCCCGATTACGGCACGGAGGATGTAGCCGATACGGCTATTGCGCTAACGCTGTCTCTAGCACGTGGCACACATCTGTTGAACAACCTATGCCGCCAGGGGACTGATAACTGGACTTATGAGTTGGCCGTTCCGCTACGGCGCATTCGAGGACGCACGTTTGGCGTTATAGGCGCTGGTCGAATTGGTACAGCTGCAGCCCTGCGAGCCAAGGCGCTCGGCTATGATGTGGTGTTCTATGATCCTTATGTGGGAGACGGGTACGACAAGGCGTTGGGCATTCGTCGCGTCGATTCACTGGCCACATTGCTGCCGCAGTGCGATGTGGTGAGTTGTCATTGCCTACTCTCCGCGGAAACTCGACATATGATTAACTGCGATACCATCCAATGGATGCGAGAGGGGAGTATTCTGGTTAACACGTCGCGGGGTGCCGTTGTGGACCCAATGGCTGTGCTGCAAGGTATTGAGAGCGGGCGGTTGGCGGGTGCCGGGATCGACGTGCTGGAAATAGAGCCACCTGCCGATGATTTGCCTTTGGTTCAGGCCTGGCGCGATCCAGCACATCCCGCACATAGTCGCTTGATTCTTACGCCCCATGCCGCATTTTACTCGGAAGAAGGTCTGCAAGACATGCGCCGCAAAGGCAGCGAAAATGTTCGCCGAGTGTTGTTGGGTGAGTCACCTAGAAACGTCGTGAATTAAAGTGACTGCAGACTGAACAGTGCTTTCAGCTTTGAACAGTGCGTTCGGCTTTGAACCCAGATCAGTAATAGAAATTTTGGCCCTGTGGGCTGCCGAACGGTGGCATGGCGGTTTGATTCCACTGCGGCTGGCCGAATGTTTGGGCTTGCAGCATGCTGGCAGCGGGATCTTGAACTCCTTTGTCGTCAAAGCACAGCGGCTGGTATTGAATGAAGCAGTTGGGCATGGCGTCAGCAAATTTCTTAACGGCTGCTAACGTCACAGGTACACGCTGGATGGAGAGGTACTTGAGTTCCTCTAGCGACTTCAAATACTCTAATCCATCATCGGTCAACGTTGTACGATCTAAGTTAAGGTGGGATAGGCCCGAACACTTTGACAAATCAAAGGCAGCTTGATCGCCGAGCCAAGTGTGAGAGCCGTCGAACCAACGCAACCGGGTACTGGAGATTGCACTTATCGATTCTTGGTCCAACTGGGTTCGCGAAAGATCGAGGCTTTCCAAGTTGGACAACGCAAAGACTTCGGCAAGCTGATCGGTGCTAAGTTTAAAGCCGCTTAGCCGCACGCCCTTGACCTCTGGTGTGGCGGCTAACGCTTTGCGTACCTCGTCAAACGAGCCTCGATTGACCGTAGCGACTCGGTTGCGTGGCGTCCGACGACTACTCGAGCGGTAGTTGGGTGTAATGTACGGAACGTAGACATTGCCTTGTATGAAGCCACTACGAGTAGTGTCAGTGTATCCAATGTGCTTGACGCTAGAGAACAATTCAGGTCCCAGCCATCGTCGCAGTATCGCGGGTGGATCGGCGGGCGTGCCTGGCAATAAGGCGACCAAAATGCTTTCCGAAGGTCCCAGTTGTACTTGCGCTCCATTGGACATCAGGGTGGCAATGGCTTGGTGCTCACGTTTGCTCTTTCGCATTTCCGCACCAAACCATGCTGCCATACAAGCTAGCATGGCTATTGCTACGAAGAGCGTTTTTAGACTGGGGCGCCACCGCCAGGCATTCCGCGCGCGTTGCCAATCGGATTGACGCTCGAGTAATTTCGTGATCGCACCGAGCCGCTCATCAATCTTGGCTAGTTGCAGCTTTAGGTCGTTCGGCGGAGTCGAGTCGTTGCTGGTCATGTAGAATCAAAGCCGAAAACAGTGGCTTTAGACAATAAGGGTGGGTGTGGCGTCGGCACTCGCAACCGTCCAGTTGCTGAAATTGAGCGGATCTCGCTGAACGCGACGATATAGCGTATCACGTTCCATGGGCTCGCGTCCAGTTTCTGAGATCAATTCCTGAATTCTCTCGACGGACAACATCTGTGGGGTGGTTGCGCCTGCATCATGGTAGATCAATTCATGCCGAACCGTGCCATCGATATCATCCGCACCGTAGTGCAAGGCGACTTGCGCCGTTTCAATTCCCAGCATGATCCAATACGCTTTAACGTGGCTAATGTTGTCGAGCATCAGGCGGGCGACGGCCACGTTGCGCAGGTCGGCGATGGAGCTAGGCTTCTTGATATTTTCCAACTGCGTGTTGTCAGGGTGGAAAGCGAGTGGGATAAAGGTCTGAAATCCCCCTGTTTCGTCTTGCAATTCGCGCAGGCGGAGCAAGTGATCGACGCGATGGAAAGCCTCTTCTAAGTGTCCGTAAAGCATAGTACAGTTGCTGCGCAGTCCTATCCGATGAGCTTCGCGGTGGACTTCGAACCACTTGCGTGCGTCGGCTTTGTGTTCGCAAATCTGATCGCGGACTTCGGTATGGAAGATCTCTGCGCCACCGCCTGGCAAACTGCCCAGACCCGCTGAACGCAGATCTTGCAATATCTCTGTCAACGAGCGCTTGGTGAGGAACTCAAACCAACCTACTTCCACCGGCGTCCAGGCTTTTAAGTGGATCGCCGGAAACGCGTTGTGCAGTGTTTCTAGGATGCCGCGATACCATTCGTAACCCATCTTATGATGCAGACCACCGACGATATGCATTTCCGTACAACCGTTTTCAGTGGCTTCTTGACCGCGAGCCAGAATCTGCTCGTCATTCATCAGGTACCCTTTCGGGTCGCGTAGATCGCTTCGAAACGCGCAGAAGCGGCAGCGATAAATACACACATTGGTTGGATTTAAGTGTGTATTGATATTGTAGTAGGCTACGTTGCCATGCAGACGCTCACGGACGGAGTTGGCTAACTGGCCGATTTCCTGCAAGGGAAGCTGGGGATCGTATAGCGTCAATCCGTCATCGAAATCTAGCCGTACACCGGCTTCGACCTTTTCGCGAATCGCCTTGAATTTATCTTGAATACTGGGAGCTACCATTTCGTTTCACACATTGAGGAATCTGAAGTAGCGGAATTCGCTGGAGTGTCGTCCAGGTCAGATATCGATATAGCAGTTAATCCTGGACCGAATGCCGAAATCGCTTGCAGGGGAAGAAACTGCTCCGCTCGGAAAATACGGCGAATTGACTTGAACTGCGTCTTTAACCGCAGTTGCATTCTTAGTTTAACCAAAATGCCGAATGCTAGAAGGGAACTTCGAATTCCAAGTCAGAGACGTTGCGGAGTTGGGCTTCGGCTGGCACGCCGCGATAGCCGATAGCACGCCACAGCGCTTGTTCGTGCTCTTGTTTCATGATTTCCACCAGCCCCTCGACGAGCTTTCCTTGAGCGTAGTTCACGGAAAGGCCGTGCAGTCCGTTGATCGTGCGAGTACCTAGCAGGATCATGCGACGAGGGTCTCGGTCTGGCTGGGCAATTGGTTCCGGCCAATTGTGCGGTAGCAGTTGGCTACTCAGGCGACCGGTGGAAACGTCCACGCGAAAACGTTGCCGACGGGAACTGCCTGTTTCCGTGGTGTCAATGAAGTGAAAAACGCCGTATTCATCGCCTAGCCAACTGGATACCCCAGCACCGAAGACTTGGATAGCAAAGCCGATGGTCGACGCTGCGCTGAAATCTGGTGCCTGGGAATCATCATGGCGAAACGCATCAGCCACTCGCGTTAGCGCTTCTTCTTCGTTCGGTTCGGTCAGCAGGTACATGTTCGGCTGTGTGATCTCAGAATTGGCGGCAATACGTTTTTCGGAAACACGCCGACGGAATTCGGGGGACTCTGGATCAAGCAATGGATCGTAGGCGGTTAGCAAATAACTATCCATGCGCCATTCATTCTGTTGTGAGAGTTCATGGTAGGCATCCCACAAGATTCGCAGTTGTGTATGGCCTTTTCCTGCCACGATGATGGTCTGCATGGTGCCTTCGTTGAGCTGCCCACGTATCACGTTTTCCGTTGCTTGCCGAAGATTGGATGTCTGCAAGGTTTGTAAGGCAGTGCATTCGTTCCAATCGATGGGCTGATTGCGGTGCCAGCGCAACATGAGCTCTAGTTGCTGCTGATTAATCTGTTCGGCAACATCATACAAATTCTTGATCAGACGCCGTGCGGTGATGACCTGCTGTTTTCCGAGCTGTAATTGTTCTTTGAGTACAGCTATGCGCGATGGTCCATCGGCGGCCGCCAGTTTTCGCGACGTGACTAGATTTCTGCGTACATTGCGTTCTGTTTCATTCTCCAGATCTCGCAGCGGCGCACACTTGATTGCGGTTCGCGCCATGATACCGAGTTCTTGCCAAGCGTTGATGACTTGTGTTTCGATCTGCTTGGTTGACTTGGTCTTGCTCGAACGCTTCTCGGCTCGAATGACTAACTTCTGGTTGACTTGCTCGACCAGGAAATTCCAGGTCGAAGAATTGCTTAATTCGCTCAGCGCGTCGGCTAGAGGAACCGTAATGTGTTCTTCGATCGCGCGACGCAACGGACGGGCACCATACTTGGGTTGATAGCCTACATCGCAAAGGAAGTCGATGGCTGCGGGCGTGAATTCAAGCTGCGAATCGCTGTATTTCAAACCAGCACGTTGTTTGAGCAATTCCAGTTCACGCAGGGCAATATGTCGCACACTGTCTTTTGGCAAAGGCTGGAAGGGCACGATTCGATCCAGTCGCCCCAAGAACTCGGGCCGTACGAAACGCCGCACTTCGCGTTCGAAATGTTCTCTCCAGCTGCCTGTTTCGCTATCACCAAAGCCGAAATTGCCCTCGCGATAGGAGTCTGCGCCCAGGTTGCTCGTCATGACCACCACGGCATTGCGAAAATCTGCCAGTCGCCCGCGGGCATCGGTCAAACGGCCTTCGCCCAGCAACTGGAGCAGCATATCGAACACGTTTGGGTCGGCCTTCTCGAATTCGTCTAGCAGCACCACAGAAAATGGTTGTTCGCGAATTGGTGACGTCAATGTGCCGTCGCCTTCACCCGGCTTGCCAATTAACTTGGCGATACTCCATGGCGAGGAGTATTCGCTCATATCGATGCGAATCATCCGCCGCGTGTCGCTATACAGCAGCTTGGCGATCGCTTTTGCCATTTCTGTTTTGCCAACACCCGTGGGACCGATGAACATTAGCGTGGCCAAGGGACGACCTGGGCGAACCATACGGGCTTTCATCGTCGCGATTAAGTTGACGATTAGTTGAACGGGTTCTGCCTGGCCGATGATATGCCCCACCAATTGACGGCGGATTGCGTCTAAATCCAGGGGGATTGCATCGTTAACGAGAAACTCGGGCAGTCCCGTCTGCTTGGCGAAGGCCCGGGCCACATCGCTGGCCTCAACGACGACTCCAGGCGTGGAGTCTTCGCGAATGGACTGCATCAAACGCAATGGAGTGGCGGGCATTGCCGAATACGTCGCAAAACGGCCATGGAGTCGGCACAGTTCCTCGATCGCTTGATCGCTAAAATCGACTTGAGAGCTTGCCAGTTTATCTTGTGCAGCAGCTCGCAAGATAGCTTTGATCTTCGCGCTCGGGGGTTCTTGCATCTCGAACCGTGCAAAGGCACGCAGCAGCATCGGGTCCTCCCGCTCGATCAATGCCATTTGCTCAGGCGTACATTCGGCGATTGCCAGCAATCGACCGCGCGCGATGGCTTGACGAACCATCGAAGCTACTCCCGGTTGCCCGTCGATCTTGCCAGCTTCCAAGAGCTCGAACAACGATCCAAGGTGGATGATGGCATGTGTCTCATGGGCTTGGCGGATCAACTTGGAACAACGTTGTTGCCACATTCCCAAGCCCGACATGCCGGATACGATGCGTGAGCCGGACGTTGACCAGATCTTGCGATCTGCCAAGCCGAGTTGCTTACGCAGCTTGACCAAGCGGTGCACGAGAGCGCTTTTTCCCACGCCGCTAGGACCAACAATCAAAACGCTTTGTGGCGTCTCACCGAGGAAGTAATCAGCTAAGTCGTGGACACGATCATCGAGCCCGAAGATCGGATCGAGTCGTGCGGTTGTTAAGTCGCTGGCCGACTCGCGGAGCGTGGCCGTCTTGCGCTTAGCCTTCTTGGTTTCGTCTTGCTTGGCAGGCTCGGCTCCAAACGGCACTGAAAGCTCGATCGACGCAAAGTCGTATCTGCGGCTCTCAAATCGTTCGCGCAGTGCCAACAGGTCCTTGTTCTCAGCCAAGCGGACCAGTGCCGTGCGGGCCTGGCGGGTTACTTCCTCAGGCAATAACTCTTCGCATTTTCCAAACAGCGTACAGTTGACCGCTGGCACTCGAATAAAACACTGGCCACTGCGGACATGCCAGCGAAAGCACTGTAAGCGGACTAGAACGGGCTCTTCCCAAGTGGCGCTGCGCGTTTGTGGTGGCAAATCCACGACGGCTTCCCATTGGTCAAATTTGGGCGGCAGATCGCCTTCGAAATAATGGGACGGCAGGGTTTTGGGGATCGCCGCAGTCAGTCGTTTGAGCAGCTTCGACTGGACTTCCGGCCAAGACCGCCCTACCGCTTGTAAGCGCCAGGGCCCCAGCGGTCGAGCACTCATGAATTGCTCGCCAAAATTCTCGATTTGCACCGGTACGTGGATTGTTACGTGGTCGTCCATAGTGCCAAGCATACGCAAATCCCTCGAAACCATCTATACGGCAACTCGGGAACGGGAGTTTCGAGTAGGATGTGTATCCGCTCGTCGAATATGCGAGTAAGTCGCGTCGGGTTTTCCTGGAAACATGGAGACAGATTCTTGAGTGAGCATTCTGCTGGTCAGCCGAGTCCGAGCGTCTCCGAGCATCGCCAAGCAGCGGCGGCAACGCTACGCTTTTCCGTATTGACCATTAGCGACTCGCGGACGCTGGACAATGATCACAGTGGTGCGTTGTTAATTGAGCGGATGGAGGCGGCTGGTCATCACCTGCAAATGCGTCGGATTGTGCGCGATGAAGTGCACGAAATCGCCTTGGCGGTGCGCGAGTTGACCGTTACCGCGGAGAAACAGGAAATTCCAGCCACGACGAATGAAGTGTTGCTATTGACTGGGGGAACAGGCATTTCGCCGCGGGATCAAACGGTCGAAGCTGTGATGCCATTGCTGGAAATGTCCCTGCCAGGCTTCGGAGAGTTGTTTCGGATGCTGAGCTACCAAGAGATTGGACCAGCGGCCATGTTGAGCCGTGCGTTTGCCGGACGCATCGGGCAAACCTTGGTGTTTGCTTTGCCTGGCTCAGTGCACGCCGTCCGGCTGGCTGCAGAAAAGCTGCTTATTCCCGAGCTTCCCCACTTGGTACATCACGCCTGCCAGTAGTTTTGCCTGTCAACGCTTTGGCAACGGTTTGTCATGATCCCTACAAAACGGTGACCTACAAGTCTGCGCGCACGTTTTGATCTAAGTAACGGCGCAGTGATTGATACCAGGTGCGTGGAGAGGTTTCGAAATGGACGGTCCCCAGAGATTGATGGCTGAGACTAGTCGGCAAGTTTTCGAAAGACACACGAACTTCGTAGTGCGGTGTTTCCGGTAACAGTTTGCCATGTTTCCCAACTTGGTAGGGAATGCTCTGGTCACCCATAAGTGATTCAGGTATCTCAGCGATCGGCTCGGGTGCAATGCGCAAAATGGTGCCCCGCACAGCTTGGCTTGCCTCGCAATCCCAGCGGCAGACGACTGGCATACCCACATTCAAAATCTCCGCATCGGCCTCGATGACATAGGCGATGACCTCAAGTTCCGTAGAGTGGTTTAGCCAGCCTAGCAGTGTGCCACGTTCGACGTAACAACCCGTGTTTTCTGGAGACAGCAGCGGACTGCTGTCTTGGACGTCTGGCAAAGCTGTGAATGCTTGCTGCTGCCGCTGTTCGCCAGCCAAGAGCACGCCAGCTTGAGATGCACGAGCTATCAAAGACTGTGATTCTAGCTCCAAAATTCGCAAGCGGTCTTGCGCCTTGGAAAGCTCTTCGATGACAGTCGCCAATTCGGTGGCTGCCGTGTCGTCATCGACCAAACGGCTCCGCAACTGGTTTGCGCGTTGTTCGAAGAAAGCAACTTGACCACGCGCATCGATCAGCTCGAGGTCGAGCTCTGGGGAAGCGATCTGCACCACATTGCTGCCAGGGGCGACGCTTTGTCCTGGCAAACGAAAACTGACCAATCGACCGCTGTGTTCTGCGTAGACGGGTGTCAAATCAGCAAGCCGCGCAACGGCACGACTGGAAACGTACGTTGGCCAAGCTTTGTTAAAAAAGGTGACGATTGAGATGATGAATACGACGCAAACGAGACCGGAGCGCAACGTGCGAATGCCGCCAACCATCAATAACTCCTTTGTCCACTGAATCGCACCAAGCGCGCTTGCCACCAAGGCACTAGCGACCGTAAGAATCACCAAGAACGCTCCCACCAAATTCAGGCCGATTTCGTCTAACAACGTCCAGACTAGAAAAGCGATCATGATGACGACGAAGTGGCGATAGAACCAAGCCGCAATGCCGTACACCGTCAGTACGCATGGGCTGGCGTCCCAGCGGTCTTTGGGCAGGCGTCGGCCTGTCAACCAGGCGGTGGCCATTGCCCGCGACGCCTCACGACTTTGTTCATGCAAATTGGGCACGCCCCACAAATCGGACAACATATAGTAGCCATCATAGCGCAACAGCGGATTAGCATTGACCAAAACCGTGCTGAGCGAACCAATGATCATGACGTTGGCGGCCAATAGATGCAGTTCCGTGTCAGGCGTCGAAAATAGCCATACCAAGCCAGCGATTGCCGCCAGACTTAACTCGACATAGATCCCCGCTGCCGCAATAAAGGCACGTCGTAGCCGACTGGGAAGTTTCCAACTGTCAGACGTATCGCAATACAAGCAGGGCATGAATACCAAAAACATCAAGCCGATTTCGTGGCACTCGGCCCCCCATTTCTTGCAGGCGAGTGCATGCCCCAACTCGTGTAAAGATTTGACCATGACATAGATGACGCCGAGCAGCAACGCGCGCTGCGCAGTTAAGCCATCTAAGGCATCGACGAGACTGGTTGGAGATTGCAGCCATCGCAGAAAAACAGAAGAACCTACGATAATTAGGGTTGTCAACCAAACTACTACGAACAACTTACTGAACAAGATACGAGCTACAGGGGCTAGCAAATTTAGTAGCCAAGTCGGGTCGAACAGCTTGATGCGAATCGCGAGGGGGCTGAGCAGTTGTCTTAGAAAGGTTCCCTGACGTCGACGGCCACGCGTGTGCCACAGGTACCGAGCACTTCTGGTGACTTCGGAAGATGTTAGGCAGGCACCTTCCAGTTTATTAATTAGGGTCAACAGCCAATCACGCGTCACTGCGTCTCCACCACGCAACCGCAGGATCTCAGCAGCGGTGTGATGCCCGTCGAGCAGACGAGTGATGGAGTACTCTAGTTCGCTGAAGTAGAAATAGTCGAGCGAGATAGGATCGCGTGCGACCCAGGTCGGGCGCTTGCCGCGCGAAAACTCAGACCACTCGATGTCTGGTCGTAGCCGTACGGCACGCTCCAATTGTTCGTTAACGGCGACCGCACTCATGGTTTGGCTGAGTTTCGAGGTACCGGTGCTATTGCAGCGGATTTGTCGACGGCTGGAGCGGGTGCAGCCTGCGGATCATGCGGCCGGATGTCAGCCTTAACACGCATGCCAGGTCGAAATTCTCCGGCTGTGTTGTCGATTTCTAGATATACACGTACCTGACCGTTGATCGGATTCGCATCAGGGTTAACAAACACGACTCTGCCTTCGACCATGACTTCGTTGTCACCGCGCAAAACGTTGACTTGGGCCGTGCTGTTGAGCAAATTACGATTGGCGGCCGCCCCGCTGACAAATCCTTCCACGCGCAGCCGGTCAATCTTGACGATCTGCAGCAGCTCCATACCCGGCTCCACCCATTCCCCTACCCTGCGATTGACTGCAACTACGACTCCCAGAACGGGTGAAAGGATTTGGTGGCGGGCCATGAGCTCTTCGGCTTGCCGGAACTCATTTTCAGCCAACATCACGTCGAGTTCAAAGATCTCTCGGTCATATTTCGCTCGTTCAACCTCCAGTGCTGCGCTCTCAGCCACCAATCGCAAACGATCGACTTCCTTTGGAGCATAGGTGTCACGAATGCGGTTATTGGCTGATTCAGCCCGTTGTAATTCATTCTGAGCGACAGCGGCGCGCTTCTCAGCCAAGCGTAAATCGATATCGCTGCGCTGTTTCTTTCGAGCAGTAGCCATGCCAATTTTTGCGCGTTCCAGTTGTAGATTGACTGCGCTGTCGCGAATCTTTCCAAGTGGTTGGTCGACTTGGACTTGTGTACCTTCGACGACCAGCAACTTTTCGAGCTTGCCCGCAACTTCGGCTGCAACCTTGGTTGACTCAATCGTCTTCAGCAGCGCGTCTTCCACTGGTACGCTTTCTGCCGGAATGGAAAGTGACTGCGCTAGCAACTGTGACTGACAGAGTAAGGTCAGTAGTAAAATGCCGGTGGTGTAACGCATCACAATATCTTTCCTCTAAAACCAATTCTTGCGCTGAAGCGTTTCTATGAATGGACGAGACCAAACGAACCAGAACGGTTGTTGGCCGCATTCGAAGTAAGCATAGACCGTGGCCCCCATATGCCCGCGGGCGGCTACGTCCGGGGCCACGTCAGCCAACAGGTCAATGTGCATACCATCACCACTAGCATTGCGGGCTGATTCCGAAAGCCACGTCACTCGAGCTTGCCGGTGTTGATCCGGTTGTGAGGCAAACACAAACTCGACTTCGCTCGGCGGCCCTGGGGGGACATCGCCGCCACGTTCGGCACCAAAAATCTTGCGTTTGACATAACCAGAGTCTTGGTCAGCGACTTGTAATTCTAATTGCCAAGGGCCTGTTAGACGGACGACGCGCATCAGCGCATCGCCGCGACGAACGGGGCGCGATTTGAGAGTCTGTTCAACTTGGCGGGTTACAATCACACCATCAATGGGCGACAAAATTAACAGCTCGTTGTCTTGCGCGCGCAAGGCAGTCAATTTCTGCTCCAGCGTTTCAAGTTGCGTTTCCAATTCGCGAACTTCTGAAGATAGACGACTCTGCATAGCATAGTCAGTCGAACCGTCACGAGTCAGTTGATTGATCGCCACCCCCAGACCATCACGCTTCTGGCTATTCGCTTCAATTTCACCGAGCGTTTCCTGGATTTGGATTTCCAGCATGGCGGAGCGCATCTTAACGAGCGGTTGTCCTTGCGTGACTTGTTGACCGTCTTCCACCAAGATGTCGTCGATCACGCCGTCCAAGGCTGCAAAAATGGCGCGTTGTTCGACCGGTTGCAGCGTTCCCAGGGCCTCGATCCTGAGGGTCGTTGGCAAGCAGAGAGCCCAGCCGCTGGCTGCTACAACGCCAGCTACCACAGCCCAACGTGTACAGGTTGATGTCCAGCGAAAGAGTGTTCTTAGACGCGCGCTCAGATAACTTACGCAATGAACGGGGCACGCACCCACCGCTGATGTTGCTGCCAACTGGCGACAAATGCGGGGAACATATAATTGAGGTCGTGCAGCCGCTCAAGAAAGCCTCATAGCTAGGCCATTCAAATAGGACGGCAGTGTCAATTGCGGTTGATTGGCCATCACTGGACGCTGTTATCAACGGGATGCAAACATAATTCTCGAAGCCGTTCGCTGGCTGGGCGTGCTCTGCTGAATTGTTGTTTTCTTCCTGCCGAGTGCGGTTGAGTGCCTGATGATTACATAAGGGCTGCCGCTTGCGGATCGCTTGTTTCCCCAACGTTTCGATGGCTTCCACGTTGGCCGCTTTCTTCTGCGGCTGGACGACGCCACTAACCGCGATGGCGGTGGGACGCGATAGGCGTGCTGAACGAACGATGGATACTCGCGCCGCATCCGTCAACGCTGCCAAATCGTTGACAATCAAGGTGGCGGCTTCGTCGGTCGTGCTGGTGGCCGCCAAATTGGCTAGCGACTTCTGGAAGTTAAGCCATTTTGTATCCAGTAACGTCTCAAGTTCAGCCGATTGTCGCGCCGCAAGAACTTCTGCAAACGCCTGACACAGCTTGACAAGATCGGGTAACTCCGAGATCGAGGGCGGGTGTGCAAATTCGACGAGCAGCGCGCCGCGCTGCCAGTGTCCTGCATTGGAGTCGGGGGAAGCATGCTCAGCATTTAGGCCATGCGGACGTAACGCTACCGCCAACAGCCGGTGATCGTGGGAGTGAACGAATGCCTGCCGTGGGCTGGCATCATTTAGCAGTTGAGCGTACGCGTCCGGTCGCCCATTAGCCAGTTTGAGGAATGCAACGGGCACCCATTGCTGATCTGCCGCTCGCAGCATGACTGCCCGCTGACCGCTCCTAGTAGAAACTGGAGCCGTTCAAGTGCTGATTCATAGAATCTTTGGCGAGACGCCGTCGAGTGAGCCAACTGCTCAAGCTCGCTGAGCAGTTGATCGATTTCCTCGATGGTGACTGGTTCAAGCATGGCTGCCAAACGCCGGACTTCTTGGGAGTGTGGAGGATGCTCTGGAACTGGAATTCTCAGGTTCTCGGTAAAATTCGCCATTTGCTGGTGCATCAAAGGCACTGACTTCATTCTACATCGTGTGTAGCAGATGAGCAGTATTTCTGTTGCCGCAGCAGCCGACACTTGAGGCCAGCAGATTATTGCGGGCTCCAAAACATCCTACATCGGGTGGAACTTCAATCGCGGCTGCTCAAATATCGCTATCTCGCAGAACTCGGTGGTTCGGGGGGGCCGATAACCGCTATACCTCTATGCTTTGCTAGCATCGCTACAACTGTTCGAAATTGGTGAAATTGCTAATTGCGGTAAACCAGAAGAACCGAAACCATGGTTAACCAGTTTTTTCTTCACAGTGCCTATTCTACTTAGCCACCGTGAAAACTCAGGAGAGATCGATGCGGAAGAAGTACGGCCCGCCAATCTCAAGACTTTTACTAGTGCTCGCGTTAACCAGCGGTTGCTGTTTTCAACGCGAGAGGTTCAAGTTTTGTACCAGCGACGTTTGCCACGTCCCAACCACTGCGACCACCTGTGGACCGCAGCAATTACGACTTGCGTCTGCGGCTATATGTAACGACTGTGGCACTGGAATCCCAGAAGGATTCTCGCCGTACGACTTGGACGAGAGCATGTTGGCCGCTGGCAATTTGATGCCAATGACCCTCGAAAACTGTGTTCAAAATGCGTTGGCCACTTCGAAGATCATGCGTGACCTGGGTGGAACGATCATCCGCACGCCACAAATCACTTCCTCCATGCTCGATCCGGCACTGGTTTATAGTAACCCAACTAGTGGCGAAGAGGCAGCGCTGAGTGCCTTTGATGCGAACCTGTTCGTTAACAACTTCTTCGAAGAGAACAATCGTCGGCTTAACAACAAATCGTTTGGTAACAACGGCTTTTTTAATCAGTACTTGAATACCACCCAGGCTGGCGTCAATAAGCGCTCAGCGACGGGCGGCTTGTTCAATTTTCGTAATGTAACCATTGGCGATAATAACAACCAGTTATCGAATGCTCTCGGCCGACAGTCATGGGAATCGTTCTTCGAAGCCGAAGTGCGACAGCCTTGGATGCAGGGCGCAGGCACCGAATTTAATCGTATTGCAGGTCCCGGTTCTGCACCAGGACAGCTCAACGGCGTGCTCTTGGCTCGCACTCGGACCGATCAAAGTCTTGTAGAGTTTGAGCGGTCTGCTCGCGATCTGGTTGCGGAAGTCGAGAACGCGTATTGGGATCTGTATTACGCATACCGAGACTTGGAAGCCAAGATCCAAGTGCGTGACATCGCGGAAAGTACTTTACAACAAGTCATTAACCGTGAGTCGGAGCGGGCCAATATCGCTCAGGCGGAAGAACAACTGCACCGTTTTCAGGCTGACGTCGTGGACGCGCTGAATGGCCGCCCCATCGATGGGACGCGCACCAACAATGGTTCGTCCGGCGGTACGTTTCGCGGCGTCGGTGGCGTTCGCGTGGCTGAACGCAAACTACGACTCTTGATCGGTTTGCCGATTAACGATGGCCGCTTGTTGCAGCCAGCAGATTCACCAACCGTGGCTCCCGTCATGTTCGATTGGAATTCTGCTATTGCGGATGCTCTCGATCGGCGCGAAGAGCTGAAGAAACAGCGCTGGGTAATCAAGCAACGTGAGCTTGAGTTGATTGCCAACCGCAATTTCCTAATGCCACAGCTCGACGTCATCGGTCGCTATCGCTATCGAGGTTTTGGAGACCGTTTGTTAGGAGACGCTTCAGGAACGCCACCGGAGAGCTTCTTTGACGGCGAGCTGCAAGAGTGGGGACTCGGAGTCGAATACAACCTACCCGTCGGATTTCGCCGGGCTCACGCAGCGGTGCGCAATTCGGAACTGGCACTGGTTCGCGAGAGCGAGATTCTGCGAGAACAGGAACGCATCGTACACTATGGGTTGAGCAATGCTCTTAGTGAGTCGAAACGCGCCTACGAGAATATGACCCTTCAGCAAAAACGACTGGAGGCGATTGTTACCCAGTTGAACGCGTTAGACTCCAAAGAAGAAGCGGAAGAGCGACCTGAGTTAGACGTCGTGTTAGAGACGCACCGACGGTTGCTGGACGCTCGGCTGCGGTTCCATCAAGCCCAAGTGGAGTATGTGCTATCGCTGCGCAATGTGCACTTTGAAAAAGGTACACTGCTCAACTACAACAATGTCTTCCTGGCTGAATCGGTATCACCCGCCAAGGCGCACTTGGACGCGGCGGAACGCATCGAGCACCAGGATGCGAGCGTAACATCCGCTCGTCGCGATCCCACCGTCGCCCGCTAAGCGAGTTCCTTGGAACTGATGCACCGTAGCAACCACAAGGTCACACGCCAACGCCACACTTAGCATTTCACGTAGCAGCGTCTCTCCGAGACGCTCAGGACGTGAAACGTGATGCGGCGAGTCTTGATGAGACTCGCCTACGTGAGGGACGCAGCTACGTGTGAGTTCTCGCATTGGCTTGCTGCCTAAGTATCACTAGGATCTCTGCAGTGCTGCCAGGTCACCCGAGGAAGGTTCAGGGGTTTCCTTTGGGTTGGGTCCGTAGTGGTTCGAGCCAGCCTGACTGTCTTGACACAGGAATACCAGCAAGACAATTCCCGCAACTGGCACAAATGCAATCAAAATCCACCAGCCACTCCGGCCGGTGTCGTGCAAGCGGCGGACTGAAACGGCAACTGCAGGGAGCAGTAGGGCCACTGAGTAGAGCAAATTGAGACCGCCAATCCCAACCGTTGCCAGCAGCGCGATATCGATTCCAAAGGTCAGGACAGCAAAGACGATATTGACCAGCGTGAACATCCAGTACTCACGTCGCCGAGCTCGCCCCGAGAATGTCGCGTACTTGCGAATCGCATTGATGTAGTCGTTCATGGTTTCTTCCAATCTGTGAATAGGCGGCTAGCGCATTGAACGCAATACCACGGGTATCAGGATTAGCTTCAGCAAAAACTGTGCTCTACTTCTAATGCCGACGCGTAACTCGAACGAAACAGAATTTCTGAAGCTGGAATAGAAAGAATTCTGCCAACAGTTTTTGATGTTTTTTTCAAAACGCACGATCTAATTGTCTTTTTGCCTGGAAATCAATCGACTGTTTCAGCTGCTATATTGGCGTAGGCCGTCAAAAGTCCGTCAATATCGAAGCTAGGTTGGGATTGGGCGAAACTTAAAAGGGAACGAATCGTGAAGTGCGTACGCGTTTTGGTTGGTACGGCGAAGGGTGCATTCATTTTTTCGTCAGATGAAAAGCGTGAGAAGTGGAAGGTCGAAGGCCCGTTATTCGCAGGCTGGACGGTCTATCACATGAAGGGTTCGCCGGTTGATCCGAACCGCATCTATGCCTCTCAATGTAGCGACTGGTTTGGACAGGTCATTCAGCGGTCCAGCGACGGTGGAAAGACGTGGGAGCAACCGGGGACGCAAAAATGGAGTTTACGGGCCAACCAGCTGGCGCAAGTAACAAATTTGTTTACGAAGGCGAAATTGGAACGCATCAGTGGTACGACGGCACGCCGCATCCATGGGAATTTAAACGCGTCTGGCACCTCGAACCGTCGCTGACTGAAGTCGATGTTGCTTTACGCTGGCGTGGAAGATGCAGGGTTATTTCTATCTAAAGATGGCGCATTAACTTGGAAGGAATTTCCAGGCCTACGTGCTCAGCGCGGTTCGGAGTGGGCGCCGGGAGCTGGCGGATTGGGGCTGCACACGATTCTCATCGATCCGACCAATCCACTTAGAATCTATGTCGCGATTTCAGCCGCGGGAGCGTTTCGGACCGACGATGGTGGTGAAACTTGGAAACCGATCAATCGAGGCCTTAAGTCCAAGTACATACCCGACACCGAGGCTGAGGTTGGGCATTGCGTCCATCGGCTGGCGTTGCATCCATCGCGACCGGACGTCGTCTTTATGCAGTTGCATTGGAACGTGATGCGGACCGACAACGCGGGCGATTTATGGACGAACATCAGTGGAAACCTGCCGACTGACTTTGGTTTCCCAATTGAAGTGCATCCGCGCGAGCCAGAAACCGTGTACGTGGTGCCTATTAAGAGTGACTCAGAACATTACGTGCACGAAGGAAAACTCCGCGTATATCGCAGTCGGACAGGTGGCCATGAGTGGGAACCGCTCACGCATGGCTTGCCGCAAGAGAACTGTTACGTAAACGTGTTGCGCGATGCGATGGCAACCGACACGCTAGACGAATGTGGAATTTACTTTGGTACGACCGGCGGTCAAGTCTATGTGTCCCCCGATGGCGGCGATCATTGGACTGCGATTGTGCATGACTTGCCGCGCATTCTTTCCGTCGAGGTGCAAACGTTGTCATGACACCGACAGTGACTAAACACTCGATTCGAGTTGTTCTGCCGTTTCACTTGCAGACCCTGGCAAAAATCGGACCAGAAACGTTGATCGACGTTGACGCCCCTGTTACGCACAACTCAATTGTTGATGCCATTGAAGCAAATTATCCGATGCTATGCGGCACGATTCGCGATCACGAAACGAAGCAGCGTCGACCACTGCTTCGTTACTTTGTTTGTTCGCAGGATGTGTCGCATGCACCGGTTGACACGCCTGTACCTGATCTGGTTTTGTCCGGGGCAGAGCCATTCATTATTTGGGGTGCTGTGGCAGGCGGTTAACTCAGCCAGGAATCTCAGCGGAGTAGTTCAGAGCTTGGGCGATGACGGCCGACAATTCGCCGAGGATGATGGCGGTCGCACCCCAAATGCGGTCCTCGCCAACGTCTATCACACGCGCCGTCCAGGCGACAGCGCCCCGTTGAAACGTAGCGCGAGTATTGGAATCATTCGCTTGCACACTGCTCAACAGGACCCCGAGAGGCAGCCGCACTACGCGACTAACTTCTTGCTCACAAGGGACCAAGTCACCCAGGTGACTCGATAGAGCCACATGAGGCGTGACCAGAAAATCGCTGTTGTAAACGTACAGTGGTTGCAGACTTCCGATGACGTTGCCTGGAAACGCCGGAAGCCCCAATTCTTCACAAAACTCGCGCTCAGCGGCTTGCTGCGGTGATTCATCGCATTCAACTTGACCGCCTGGCAACGAGATCTGGCCTGGGTGGCTGGGCAAATGTAGGGCTCGCACGGTCAACGGAATGTTCCACTCACTCCAGTTCGGCGACACCGTTTCGATGAGTGCCATTACGGCTGCGGGACGCGCCGTTGGAAGCGGTGGTCCAAAATGCCGACCAAAAGACAAGTCTGGACTGAAGGCTGCACGCCAGCGCTGTCGTTCCCGCATAAGCCGCGAGTCCGCTAATATACAGTGCAAGGCCACTGCAAATTGAGCCGGATCCATGGTTTAACCGATCCTGGGGGTTTTGTCGGTTGTCATATTCTGCACCACAGTTGTGTTTGCGTTCTAATAGCTGGATGACAGTGTGCGAATCGTTTCGATGGCTTCTTCTAGCGTACTCGTTTGGACGCCGGGAACGCGACCACCACGGTCACATTCGCACAGTAGTAATAGGTCTTCGTAGCTTTCATTTTGACGCAACCGACGGTGCGCTCGAGCGCCGATCGTTCCGTCGAGGATCTTGTGCGCTTCCATATGAAATTCAATCAACCAAGCGGTACGTGGGCTAATAAATCCATCGAGGGCTTCCAGACCAGAGCCAACATGGTCGCTGGGGTCGAGCCCCTTGCCGACATCATGTAGCAAGGCGGCCAATAAGAAATCTTCATCGTAAGGTAATTGATCGCAGGCCAAATCGAAGACTTGCAAGCTGTGATAGAGTACATCGCCTTCGGGGTGATACTTGGGATGCTGCCGTACGTTTTCTAGCGGTAGCATCAGGGCGGTGAACAACTGGAAACGATCGGGCATTTCTTCCATGTCAACTAGCGTTTGTTCGATTTCCAGTTCCGGGTAAGTGTCGGCCAAGAGTTGCTCCAGTTGTGCGATCGACGCACGTTCGATGGCAGCTCCCGTAATTGAACTCTTGAATACATGGTTGACCAAACTGGGTTCGTACACCGTCAGTTCGATGGGAAACGTATCTTTCAAGTGAATGTGCGTGTAGATCCTTTCTTCGCCATGTTTGCGAACCAGTTTGCGTTTGACGTCATAAAACAGCAACTGTTCGTCGAGTGTCATGGCGATGGCTTCAACGCTTTCCGAGAACACATGCAGATCGATATCTGAGCCACGTCGCACGTGGCCCGTCAAAGTGCTGCCGATCAGCTTGGGTTTAAATCGCTCGAGCAAACGCATGACCCGCAGTGCGACCAATCGCATTTGCATAAGGCTGTCATGTCGCGAATCTCCTTCGTGCAGCCGCGCGAAAGCCTGGATTTCGTCGCGGATTTCAGCGTTACTGGGCAAGTCCGACGGCTTGACCCAACCCTTACAGATCCGGCGGGCAGCCTTTTGTTTGGCGCGGTAATACTCCGATTCGTGGCGGAAATACATCGCCCTGGCGGCTTCGTGACAAATTTGTCGCCGCAGTTTGTTCGATCTCATCCGAGAGCGCCAATTAGCCCTGGTGGCGCATGACTTGGGCATGAAGAATGTCGTGCTTTGCCATCAACGGAACAACAAGCACAAACCTCATTATACACGGCCAGCAAGAGAGTTCTATTCGGGATACTTGTGATTAAAATTTGCACTCTGCGAAAAGAACTGGACCGGATTGTCGTAGACGATGCGTCGAATGGCCGCTTCGCTGTGGCCACGCCGCCGGAGTTCGAGTATGAGGTCGGGAATGGCGGTCGGTTTGCTTGGCCCCCAATCGCCCGCCGAATTAGCCATCAGTCGCTCGGGCCCATATTTTTCGATCATATCGGCGGCCCGCTGCGGAGTGCATTTGGTAACAGGATAAAGCGTCATGCCAGCCCAAAAGCCCGCTTCCAGTACCGGTTCAATGGTGTGCTCTTCGACATGATCGACCAGTACTCGACTGCGGTCAATGCGCGCATCGCCGCACAGCATATCTAGAATCATCCGCGTGCCTTGATATTTATCAGCCAAGTGAGGCGTGTGAATCAAGATCTGTTGCTGATATTGGACAGCCAGCTCGACATGTTCGAGAAAGATCGTGGCTTCGTTCTTGGTGTTCTTGTTTAAGCCAATTTCACCGATTCCAAGTACGTTGGGAGCGTCCAGGAATTCGGGAATCATGGCAATGACTTCCCGAGACAACGAGACATTCTCAGCTTCCTTGGCATTGATACACAGCCATGTGAAATGCTGGATGCCATACTGGGCGGCTCGCTTGGGCTCGGTATCGGTTAACTGTCGAAAGTAGTCGCGAAAGCTGTCGACGCTGCCGCGATCAAATCCAGCCCAGAACGCAGGTTCGCTCAACGCTACGCAGCCCATTTTGGCCAACGTTTCGTAGTCGTCTGTTGTCCGCGAGACCATGTGGATATGAGGGTCGACGTAATACATATTCGATAGTTCCAAAGCTAAAATTCATAGGGCACTTGAGTCCAGAGGGCCGCCGCAAGAATCGTCTGCCTGCCGGACGGCGATCCAGTCCTATATGCCGAAGACGCTCCGCCAATCGGAATCATATTCGCGGCTAAAGAGCAATTGCAGTCGCGCGGCCTTGTCGCTCTCAGCGTCCGTCAGGATTTGGCATCCTTGCTGGAGAAGTTGCAGTTGTCGTTCATCCACAGCTTGCGATTCTTCCGCAGCTTGGGCGCTGTCCAGGCGGTCGAAGAAAGCGGCGATTTCGAGTAGTTTGGCGCGTGTCGTCAAGAACTCTTGATCAAGCACATCGCGGGCAGAGCGGGACATGGTCGCAGGGCCTTTCCATCGCGGGCAACGAGTAAATCAGCCCTCATTGTCGCTCAAAACAGCCCTGAAGCAAGCCTAGCCAACTCGGCACGCTCACGATGACCGGGATCTGTGAGCGACCGGGGTCTCGCATGATCCAAGCTACGAGGATACGCTAGCATCGGATAGCATGGGGTCCATCGATTCAAAAATGTCGCCCGCGCCGTCGTAGAAAATTCGGCCGATGAGTAGATCGGTTAAGTTACCTGCAAATTGAGGGTTGTCACGCATGAAGCCGCCAAAGCTGAATTCTTTGGTATAGAAGGCGTCGACCAATTTCTTAATCCACTGGGAACCGCCTTTGAAGTCGTCGCACCATTTGGCCAGTTGTGCGCCAGACAAGTCATCGTGGGCAAAGCCTTCGATCACTGCGTCGGCAGCCCGCTCGCCCATGACCAAAGCAAAATAGACGCCAGACGAATAGATCGGATCGATGAATCCAAAAGCGTCGCCGATTAACACCCAGCCATCACCGGCATGCTGTTTGGTCCAATACGAATACTCTTTCGCAACGTGCAGTTTGCCCACACGCTCCGCGTTTTCGAGCCGAGATTGGAGCCCAGGACAACGGTCAAGCTCTACTTGGTAGCGTTGCTCGGTAGGCAGCCCGGTCTTGAGCATGTAGTCGTTGTCGCCAACGCAACCAATACTGGTGATATCGTCGCTGAGCGGTATAAACCAGAACCAACTGTCCTTTTGATCTGTATGCATGATGATGGTCGCACCAGCGTTTTCACCATCGTCGCGCTTGGCGTGCTTGTAATATCCCCAGATGGCGGCTTTCTTCAGGTCGGGCAGATCCTGTCGCAGCCCCAGTTTGTTGGCGATCAGCGAGCTTTGGCCCGATCCGTCCATGACCACCCGCGCGGAAATTTCCCGCGTTTCGCCGTCAGGCCGCCGCAGCTTAACGCCGGTTGCCCGCTGGTTCTCGTCGAAGGTTACATCCAAGACACGAGTTTCGTCATAGCAGTCGGCACCCAATTCGCCGGCCCGGTCAAACAGCATCTTATCGAAGTCTGCCCGTTCTACTTGCCACGTCGTGCTGCTCTCGCGTGGGTCATGCTCGGTGAAATAAAACGGCTGCGATTCTTTACCGGAAGCAGCGACAAATTGCACACTTTTCTTGGGCACGAATTTGCTGGCCTTCATGCGGTCAATCAAGCCCAGTCGTTGGAGGGACCAGTAGCATTCGGGCATCAACGATTCACCGACGTGGAAACGTGGAAACTGCTCTCGCTCCAACAGCAACGTGCTACGTCCTGACTCGGCGACCAAGGCTGCTGCGGTGCTGCCGGCCGGACCGCCACCAATCACAATTACATCGTATACATCACGCATGGTATCTGTTGCCATCTACAGAAATTACTGTTTGCGGAATTCTTGATATCGGCATCTACCGGCCTCTCCATGAGGGGGATCGGTCGTCTACCGCACTCCCTAGTATAACTAAAGCGACTAGAACCATTATGGCAGATCGACAACCCCCTAGTCAGGCATAAAGTAGCAGGCACATTCCATGTGCCGTCAGCCTGTTTGCACGCATTCCACTCTGTCCGCAACTTACCGCCCTTCCTAGGCCTCAACCGTTTGGGTACTACGCCAGCGTTACCGAAACGGATTCCCCGGTCCAATCAAGCAGAATGCTGACGGGCTGGTTCCACTGGTCATGTTCGACCAAGGCACGCGACAGGTTTGCCACAATTTCCGTCTCGATGACGCGTTGCAGTGGTCTTGCTCCGAGATTGGCCTCGAATCCGACTTGGGTTAGATAGTCAACTAAGGCATCGGTCCAAGCGATATCGCGACCGTAGCGTTCCAGTCCTTCACGGCTGCGCAAGTCTTGCAGCTCTTTTTCAGTGATTTTCCGCATGACGTCGCGGCTAAGTGGAGCAAAGGAAATAACGCTATCGAGTCGATTAAAGAATTCTGGCCGGAACGCCTTGCGCACTTCGCTGACATAGTCGATTTGCGTTTCATCGCCGAATCCGAGGGTGGTGCTAGTCCGCGCGCCAAGATTGCTCGTCATCAAAATAACCGTGTTGCGAAACGACGTGACTCGACCAAGGCGATCGGTCAGGCGTCCTTCGTCGAGCAAGCTGAGCATAATGTCAAAAACCTCTCGGCTGGCCTTTTCGATCTCGTCCAGCAAAAGCACGCTCAGCGGGTGGGATCGTATGCGTTGGATCCAGCGTGCCGCATTTCCCTCGGCGTCGTTTAGGAATCGAAAGCCAGCGGCTGCCCCGGAGTATTCGCTCATATCGAGGCGTGTTAGAGGCGCATTTTCGCTAGAGGCACCGAACATATACTTGGCCAACGACTTTGCCAATTGTGTTTTGCCTACGCCCGTGGGTCCGCAGAATAGCAGGCAGCCGAATGGGCGTCCGGGGTCCTGAACAGCTGACTTGATTTTCGTGATCACACCAGCGACTTCCGCACAGGCTTGCGATTGGCCAATCACATCGGACTCAAGTTCATCAATGACTTGTTGCGGGGCGAGCGTCTGCGAGTCGTTGAGTAGAATGAGCGGCAGTCCTGTGCGTTTGCTGAATTGTTCGAGCATCCAGGGCACGGTCATCTTGGCTGGCATTTGTCGATCGCGGCGACGGCTGGTCAGTCCTTCGATAAATCGCATGGCGGGACCAGGTGGCGCACCGTGACTCTGGAATTGGCGGCACACGCGCAAAACGGTATCCGGAATTTCTGGGTCAAATTCGATTTGCGTCGACTGCAGACGGTTGGTCAAGGTAATTCTCAGTAGCTCACGCTCATGTTCACGCTTCATCGGCGGGACCTGAACGGCCGGCAGCGCATCGACCAAGGCGGGCAACAGTCGACGGCAAGCGTCAAATTCAGCAGGCGTAGCTTCGGCCACCAACCGTAGACTTCCGCTGCGAATATAGGGTATCAAGAACGCAGCCAACGAGTCGCGCGGCTCGCTGCCGCCGACAGATACCAAGTCTCGCAAGTTTTCGATAACCAATACGCCTTCGATGTTCCCAATTTCGGCGACGACCGCTTCGAGCCGCTGTTGCCACTGGCCCAAGTAGCGCATGCCAGCAATCAGACGCCCGCCGCTGCTAGTCCAGAACATAGGCGGCAGAGTTTGGCTATCACCACGTTGTCGCGATTTCTTGAATTCGTTTCGGCGAATCAATTGCATGTCGCGCGCGACAGCGGCAATAAGTGTAGATTTGCCCACGCCTGTTTCGCCAACCACCAGACAACTTCCGTTGGTCACGCTGCTGTGCAGCAACCTCATTTCTCCACCACGGGCACCAACGGGTATTGCCAGATTGCGGCGGTCTGTGAGTGGCTCCGCGACACTCCGCAAGACCTTCAGCGCATGGCCCGAACGCGGTGCACGCGGTTCAGCTAGGGTCAAACGCATCCATCTTAGCTCACTGGCTGCGGCGGGCCACAGACGATGGATTTCGCGAGGTGTTAGGGTAGCCGTCAGCGAACGCACTGTTTCTGACAGCATCATGCCCAACAGTTTACGTTCGGGAATGTATAAAAATTCGCCAAAGTCGGGCAACATACAATAGAGTTGTTCGCGACCGTCAACCAATTCCAAGTAGCGAACGGGCAGATTGACTTTTTTTCCGGTCGGATAGCGACGATCGCGATGAATGACCACCGGCTGCACCAAAAATTGTTTCTGATGGAGCTGAGCGCTTTGCCAGGTAGTTAGCGAAGAGATGCGTTGACGTTTTACTTCGCGCGTTAGTTTGCGTTTGAGCAGCCGCATGGCTTGCTCAATCGACCCACCTAGGGCTTGATGCGACATGGCATCGAGCAGCTGGGCGACCGCGACTCCGGCGGTGGGTTGATCTATTAAAACGGGCATGCGCGCAAACAAGGTTGGCCTCCTGACGGTCAGTAACCCAGTGTACGCGAGGGCGAGGCATCTGCCGAGCCATCCGCGCGAGGCCAGGAGGTATCGCGTTTGCCATTCGCCCGGTGCACGGGCACTTTTCAATCAGAGCTGGCAACCAAACTAGCGATCAAAATGTGAGCACAAAAAAACCTCCGAAGCTGGCTTCGGAGGTTCTGAACATTGGAGTTGCGTGGCAAGGAGCTGTCCCAATTAGGAAGTAGCACCCTTTTCGACGTCCCACGTTGCGTCGACTTTGCCCTTGGACTTGCCGTCTTTACCCATCTTGTCGTAGGTCCAAGAAATCTTTTCGAAGTTCAGGGAAAGCGTCTCGTAGAACTGCCCACCATCGGTGGCTTGCCCTGACACGTCATAGGATGAAACCATGACTTGTTCCAGCTTCCACTGGTAGTATGGCACGCGTTGCTTGCCGCCAGTCGAGGTGCACACGTCAATCAAGACTTCTTTGAAGACCGTGCCGTCGCAGTTGGCTTCAATCAACTTGGGGGTGGACGCGTCCATTTCCTTGGTGACCACAACGTCACCACAAGTGACTGACGCACGTTGGCGAGTCGAGCCCGAGATACCGGACTGCATCGGACGTGACAAGCTTTGCGAAACGCTCATCACATTGATCCACTCTGGGTGCGCCGCGTCAGTACTTTCACCCTTGATGTCGCCAATTTTCAAATAACCAGCCATTCTTACGCTCCCTTAATTCAGTAAACTGCAAACCTTCTGAGCCAACCCGCGTACTGCCCTTTGCCGTACTGACTGCTGCTTGGCTTGACAATACAGTTATCGCAGCCATGCCAAGTTCGTTGCCTAGATTTCAAAAAAATCTCGAATTTGGAAATGTGATCTGCGGGAGCGCCTCGGGGGGCGCGTGGTCCTGGCAGGTGCCCTTGGGCTGCTTGAAACGCTGCTTTGAAAAATAAAAGGTCCCACGAAATAGGGCGTCCAACTTCCTCGCTGTTGCGTTGGGGTGCGTTATAATGCTGGACTTCCTGCCAATTCCACTCCCTACCCACAAAACACGATGTCTTATCGAACCTACGCTCTCGTCTTCTTTTTTGTTGGGGTTGGTGTTCTCCCCCCTGCCCTGGGGCTGGCACAGCCTCCAGTTTATGACTCGCCGGAAGCGGCCAGGTTGGATCCCGATTTTCAAGTCCAAGGAATATGCGGGCCAGGATCGCGATGCGGTAGCACTCGGCGACGATGATTTCGATGTGGTAGTCGTTTTTGCCAACGGAGGGCTGCTCAAGCGCGGGCCGGGACGGCTCGCCCACTCGAACGCTGAATATGGATGGCGTGGATGTCGCTGACTCAGTCGCCAACAACCAATTCAAACGCGTAGAGCGGCAAAGCCCAACACTGGGCTTGCCCCCCTGTTGGGCGCCATCGGTGCTGTTCGATGGAACGCAGGCATCCATTGATGCGCACTGGCATGCAGGAGCGAAGCGGACCGACGATGGATTGCAGCAACAGGGAGCGACCAGCCGCGATGAGTTTGAGAGAGCCATTCGATGCACCTTCGAATTCCGAACAATCGTATATGCCCCAGCGCGAGGACAGGACGCGGCAACAGCGGTTTGTATCATCAAGGCCGCTATGAAACGCAGATTCTCGATTCGTTTGGGCTCGCAGGCAAAATGAACGAATCGGGTGGGCTGTATTCCGTACGAGCATCTCGATTTGAACATGTGTTTTCCGCCGTTGAGTTGGCAGACCTACGATGTGGATTTTACCGCCGCACAGTTCGATGCCGACGGGAACAACTCGACTCCGCCGCGCATAACGGTGCGACTCAACGGCGTCATTGTGCAACAGGATGTCGAATTGCTACACACGACTACGGCAGGTTACCGTCACAGGCAGTGGCTCCGCGGCGGGCCTATTTTTCTACAGGACCACGGCAATCCGGTTCGCTTCCGCACATCTGGCCAAACCGCGCGATTTGGAGCAAGAGCGCCGACGACCGAAACTGCCAGGCTTTGAACGCTTTTTTGCACAAGGCGAACCCTCAGCTCTTGGCGGACGTTTGTTGATCAATGAACTCGGCTGCGCCAATTGCCACGCCACCGGACTAGCTCGTCGTTTGAAGGCCAGCCGCCCGCTGCAAAGGCAGTCGCCCGGCCAGCCCCGGTCTTGACGAACGTTGGCAATCGTATCCGCCCCGCGCACTTGTTGAACTTCATTGGACAGCCACATGCGGTTAAACCCGGTACCACCATGCCCGACTTGCTGGCCGGACTGAGTGATGCGGATCGTCAAGCATCCGCCGAAGCTTTTGGCTGCCTTCTTAGCATCCACTGGCTCGACGGCCGAACGGCGAGGTGACCGTCGAGCTGTCGGGCGGGGCGATCAAATTTTCCACCGCATCGGTTGTACTGCCTGTCATGCTCCGCAAGATGGTTTGAAAGTGAATGCTGAAACCAGCGTGCCTTTGGGCGAACTGGCCGCCAAATACACGTTGGATTCGTTGAGTTCTTTCTTGCGCGATCCGCATGCGGTACGTCCTAGCGGCCGGATGCCCCATTTTGGACTCACTTCGCGAGCAGAGCACTGACGTAGCCACCTACCACGAGCGCGCGAGGCAGTTGTCGGTCAGCGTCATGAATGCTTCGCTGCTTTCTATGAGGGTAGCACAGTCTCCCGGACCTGGAGCCACTGTCGCCCTATTCGGTTAAGGAAACGTACGATCTCGACATTGCTGCTAGCGGACGTCAAGAGAATTTTGGTGCGCGATTTGAGACAATCATCGTCTTGCCCAAGAACGCGAACTACAAATTCCACCTTGGTTCCGACGATGGCAGTCGCTTGTTTGTCGATGGCGAGCAATTAATCGATAACGATGGCGTGCATCCTATGTCCTTCAAGACGGAAACAAAGCAGCTTCCCGCCGGGCGCACACGATTCGCAGCCGAGTACTTTGAGAAAGGTGGCGAAGAAGTTTTGCAGCTTGATACCGAAGGCGGTGGGTTGGGCACGCTAGCATCGGCGCCATAGCTACACTCGATCCGGATGCCAAAGTCGAAGAGTCGCCGACGGAACCACCGTTGGCTAGTACGCCGCAGTTGATTGCCAAAGGTCGTGAGTTGTCTACTTCTTAAGCGCAGCTCATATACTTTTGAGATCGATGATCTCCTTGGCGAGCGTCAAAGTTACTACACCGCTGAGCGAATTTGACTTATCACGGCTGCCTGGACGACAAGCACGTCATCGGCGTTCCGCAGTACGATTTCCAAGGTGATGCGCAGCGGGCTGCGATACGTGTCGGAGTTGAGCATATGCGGAACGAACCAGCAGCTTGATGATCAGACCCATGTGCAACTCACGATGGCTTCGATGAATTGGGCGCTTCGTCACCGCCGCGATGGCTCGGGCGGTCCTGAATTGTCCCGGATGTCGTGTTTGGCATGACGATGAAAGAGATGGGCGACGAGGGGCGTGTGCCGCCACCGCTAACTGGCGCAGGTGATAAATTGAAGTCGGAGTACATCGAGAAGATCTTGAATGATGGCGTGGACGAACGTAACTATATGCACGTCAATATGCCAGGCTTTGGACTCAGTAATTTGGACGGACTCGTTGACCGAATGGTGCGACTCGACCAGCAGACCGCCGTCGATCTGCAACCACTGAATGAACCCGCAAGTAGAGTGGAATCGGACGGGCGACTGTTGGTGGGTGAAAAGGGATTGTCTTGCGTTAAATGCCATACGTTTGGTGGCAAGGGTGCGCCGGGAATCGGCGCGATCGATTTGCAACGCATGACCACGCGATTGCGTGAAGATTGGTTCCACCGCTACCTGATGTCGCCCACGACCTATCGGCCCGGCACGCGCATGCCAGCCAGCTTTCCCGAGGGTAAATCGGTATTGCCCGATTTGTATGGCGGTCAGCCAAGCCAACAGATTGCCGCTATGTGGACGTATCTGTCGGCGGGAAACAAGGCGCGTGAGCCGATCGGCGTCGGACAGCAGTTAATTGAATTGGTACCGGGTGCGCGCCCTACCATTTATCGCAATTTTATCGAAGGACTCACGCCTCGCGGTATCGCTGTTGGTTATCCTGAGCAAGGTCACATTGCATGGGATGCCAACCGTCTGTGTCTTACGCTCCTCTGGAAAGGAGCTTTTATCGATGCCAGCAAGCACTGGGTCGGACGTGGGCCCGGTAATCAAGTGCCTTTGGGTGACGAATTACTCACGTTCGAACGCGCTGCTCCCTTTGCGGTCCTCGATAGTGCCGACTCACCATGGCCCGATCAAGCCGCGCGGGAACTAGGAAATAAGTTCTTAGGATATCGATTGAACGCCCGCGGCCAGCCGACCTTTCGCTATCGTATAGGCCAAGTTGAAATTGAAGACACCCCCGTGCCCGCAATTCAGGACGGAAAGCTCGTTGGCTTCGATCGCACGTTGTCAGTTAAAGCGGCCGATAACGACTTTGATCACTTCTACTTCCGCGCCGCTCGTGGCGATAAGATTGAAGCCATGGCCGATGGTTGGTTTAAGATCGATGAGCACTACTCGCTCCACACGAACGTACCCCTGGAAGTAATCGAGGTAGCTGGTCATTCAGAATTGCGTATCCCTGTCGCCAAGTCCATTACCTTTACCCAGCGGATTCGCTGGTAGCCTGATGCACAGTTGACTTCCCATCGGCGAGCCCATCGCTGAGCTCAGATCAAAATTGCTTGCAACGAAGAATGGCGAGGATACGAAACACTAGCGAACTCAAATGAAAGACGCACTCATGATGCGGGTGCCTGCTATAATGAACTGGGGTAACCGTTCACGATATGTCGGCTTATATGACAGGGTCGGGAGTCTTTTCAGCCCATTAGCAACCACATGTGTCTATCAGCGGCATCTCATCGGTGGCGGCGCTGCTGAAAAGACTCCCGACCCTTTTCTGTCGACTTCAAGTTCGTAAACGGCTACGAACTGGGTTGAAGCGGTGGAGGTTCCTGGATCTGCGTTAGCATCCGGAGCGGTATCTGGAGTATTTGCATGGCAGTCTTCGAGACATCAATTTACTATCCGGAATCAGACGGAAAGCCGATGGGTGAGACCGACCTACATCGTGATGCGATGTTTCGGCACATTGAATTGCTGAAGCGTTATTACCAGGGACAGCAGGCGTATGTGACTGGCGACCTATTACTCTACTACGAGAAAGGGAACGCGAAGAAGTTCATCGTGCCAGACTTGCTGGTAACGAAAGGACTCGAGCAATTTCGCAGGCGGATCTACAAACTGTGGAATGAAGGCGTGCCGCACTTCGTTTTGGAGACAACTTCCAACAAGACCAAGAAAAAGGATCTTGAGATCAAGCCCCAGATTTATGCGGGGCTGGGGATCGCCGAGTATTTTCTGTTCGACCCTACTTGCGATTACCTCGATCCGCAGCTGCAGGGCAATCGTCTGGTGAACGGCGAATACCAGCGAGTCGCAACCGACGCGCGCGGTCGCTTGTTCAGCCAACAATGGGAACTCGAGTTGTGCGTTGAGCATGAAGAGTTGCAGTTCTATCGTATCGACAATGGCCAACGCCTGTTAACGGCTGCGGAGAGTTGCGAACTTGAAGCCGAAGCCCGTTTGGAGGCCGAAGCCGAAGTTGCCAAGCTGCGTGAACGGCTTCGGGAGCTTGGCGGATAAGCTACTTGGTAACCGTTCACGATGTGTCGGCATGTGTGACAGGGTCGGGAGTCTTTTCAGCCTAAATCGTTCGCCAATTAGAAACCACATGTTCCTACCAGCGGCATCTCATCGGTGGCGGGCGCTGCTGAAAAGACTCCCGACCCTTTCCTGTCGACGCCAAGTTCGTGAACGGTTACGCTACTTGCGAGCACGTTTAGCAGTGCTCAATGGCAAGCCGCAGGCGTGGGTCTTATTCGTTTAACGGCAAGCCGCAAGCGTCGGATTGCTTCTTTTTTCAGTTTGTTAAACGTAGGGGACTGCGGTCCCGGTCTGGGGCGGCTTGTAGTAGAATAGTGGTTTGTATGAGAGCCGAAACAACCGTTTACTGGATAGGGAAGATTTTTAGCCGATGATGTCACGATTGTACGCGTTCGCTTTGCTGATCGTCTTCGCTGCTTCCGCCACGGCGCAAGAGATTCCTACCGAAGCCGACTACTATCCGATTACGACCTTTGAAACGCCCGAAGGTGTTGTGCTCGAAGCGGGTGCGGTGCAACTGATGCCGGACGGCAAGTTGGCGGTGGCGACGCGACGAGGCGAAATCTGGATGGTGGACGAACCATTCTCGGATAAAGTTACCGCGTCGAACTTTAAACTTTTTGCGGAAGGCTTGCATGAACCACTGGGCCTGACCGAGCGAGATGGTTGGCTGTATGTCACACAGCGCCCAGACGTGAGCCGTTTGCGCGATAGCGACGGCGATGGTCGAGCGGATGAATTTGAAGTGGTCGCTGATGGCTGGGAAATCAGTGGCGACTACCACGAATACGCTTTTGGCTCCAAATTCGACCGCCACGGCGATATCTGGGTCGTGTTGTGTTTGACCGGCTCATTCAGTAGCGATGTGCCTTACCGTGGCTGGTGCATGCGGGTGACATCCGACGGCAAGACGATTCCAACCAGCAGTGGCATTCGTTCACCAGGTGGTATCGGCGCGAACTTGGCTGGCGAGATCTTCTACACGGACAACCAAGGCCCGTGGAACGGCACGTGCCATCTCAAGCATTTAATTCCTGGGAAATTCATGGGGCACCCCGGTGGGTTTCGTTGGTATGAGCAAGCCAAGGCGACATTGGGTGAACAGCCTGTTGAACCAGAAAGTCCCTCGCGCTCGTTGACTCAAGCTGCCCGTATACCAGAATTCGAAGTGCCGGTAGTCATGTTTCCATATGACAAGATGGGCAAGTCGGCCAGTGGCGTGACCTGTGACATCTCGGGCGGGAAATTTGGTCCTTTTGCGGGCCAAATGTTTGTCAGTGATCAATCGGCCAGTACGGTCATGCGCGTTTACTTGGAAAAAGTCCAGGGGCATTACCAAGGTGTCGTTTTTCCTTTTCGCTCGGGGTTGGCTTCGGGTAATGTGGCTACGGAGATTCTGCCACAGGGCGCGATGATCGTCGGTGGTACCAATCGTGGCTGGGGATCGGTCGGACCAAAGCCGTTTGCGCTCGAACGCATCAATTGGTCTGGAAAAATTCCCTTCGAGATGCACGAAATGCATGCGCTGGAGGATGGCTTTGAACTGACTTTTACCCAACCCGTGGATAATCAAATTGCCAGTGATCCGGCAGCGTATGACCTGCAGACCTATACCTATATCTATCAGAGTTCCTATGGTAGTCCCGAAGTCGATCATACTCAGCCGACCATCGTTTCAGCTGTCGTAAGCGAGGATGGTATGTCGGTGAAACTCAACGTCGAAGGACTGCAGCTCGGGCATGTACACGAACTCCATGCGAAGTTGAAAAGCCGTGAGGGACTTCCGCTGTTGCATGATGTTGCCTACTACACGTTGAACTACTTGCCGAAGCCATGAAGTAAATGAGAGACAAACGTTTGCAGAATCTGTACTGCCTGTCTCGGGCGGCATTGCCAGCGCTGATCACGGTCTGGGTAGCTTTAGCTTTAGCGTTCTGCAGCCGCGCGTCGGCGGTCGACACTGGCATCCAAAGTTTTGTCGCCGCTTATTGCCTCGATTGTCACGGTGGTAGTGAGCCAAGTGGTAGCGTGTCGCTTGCCAAACTGAATTGGGATGACTTGGGTTCCTCCAGTGGAATGTTGGAGCGGGCCGTACGGCAGCTGAATTCGCGACAAATGCCACCGTTGGATGCGGAGCGACCCGGCGACGCCGACTACCAGATCGCCGTTGCCGAGTTGACTCGTCGGCTGGATCAATACGCGATCGACCACCCGAATCCGGGGCGTGTCGATACACTACGTCGCCTTAGTCGCACGGAGTACGGCAACGCGATTCGCGACTTGTTGGCTGTGGAGATCGATGCTGAAGACTTGCTACCGGCCGACGAATCGAGCCATGGTTTTGATAATGTAACCGTTGGTGAGTTGTCGCCAATGTTGCTGAATCGCTACGTCTCAGCCGCACAGAAAATCAGTCGACTGGCGATTGGGGGCGAGTTCAAGTCGCCTTTGGGGCAGACCTTTCGCATCAAGCCAGACGTGACTCAGGAGGAGCATGTGGCGGGGCTCCCTTTGGGGACACGTGGGGGCATGGCCTGGGATTTTACTTTTCCCCGCGATGGCGAGTATGAAATCGTCGTGCGTTTGGCCCGTGATCGCAATGAAGAGGTCGAAGGGCTACGTGGTAAACACGAAATGATCTTTCTTGTCGACCGTCAGGAGCAGCGGTCTTTTGCCATCCAACCGCCAAAAGATCAGGATCATAGTCAAGTCGATCAGCACTTGCGGCATCGGTTTCGTACGACCGCCGGAACGCATGCTTTGGGGGTCACGTTTCTTAAGAAGTCGGCGTCGCTAGTCGAGACGATGCGTCAGCCCTACGATGCCCATTTCAATATGCACCGCCATCCGCGACTTTCTCCGGCAGTATTCCAAATTTCGATCACGGGCCCGTATGGCGAGTCCGCTGCGGGAAGCTCGCCCTCGCGTGACTTAATTTTTGCACGTATCCCAAAATCGCTGGCGGACGAAGATGCTGTTGCGCGCGCTTCACTCGAACGTTTGACGCAGCGAGCTTATCGCCACCCGCCGACCGCCAAGGAGTTGGGCAGCGCGCTGGATTTTTATCACCAGGCGCGACAGTCGGGCCAGACTTTCGAAGCTGGCATGCAATCAGCTCTGAATAGCATTTTGGTTAGCCCGAGTTTTCTGTTTCGCGTGGAGCGAGATCCGGCTGACCGAGCGTCAGGCGAAGTCTATCGCATAACGGATCTTGAACTGGCTTCGCGACTTTCGTTTTTTCTGTGGAGCAGTATTCCGGACGATGAACTGCTGCAGTGCGCCATGGACGGCAAGCTTCATGAACCTGATGTGTTGCGCGCCCAGACACGGAGAATGTTGGCCGACCCGCGCTCCCAGTCACTGGTCGACAATTTTGCGGCGCAGTGGTTGTACCTGCGGAATCTAGATTCCATCACGCCCGACATGCGTCTCTTCCCCGATTTTGATGATAACCTGCGTCAGTCGCTGCGTCGCGAAACGGAATTGCTGTTCGAAAGTGTGCTCCGCCAAGACCGCAGTGCGTTGGATTTGCTGAGTTCAAAAACGACATTTCTAAACGAGCGGCTGGCCAAACATTATGGCATTCCGCATATTTATGGTGACCATTTTCGCGTGGTCGACGTCAGCGATTCCGAACAACGTGGTGGATTGTTGCGACACGGAAGTATTCTGACGGTTACCTCCTACGCCACTCGCACTTCGCCCGTAATTCGTGGGCATTGGATCCTCAAGAATTTAGTGGGCTGCCCACCTCCACCGCCACCGGACAATGTGCCGGCCCTAGAGGATAACACCGTGTCCGCGGATCTTCCGGTGAGGCAGCGTTTGGCGGCACATCGCGCCAATCCAGCTTGTGCAAGTTGCCACGACGTGATGGATCCGGTCGGCTTTGCCTTAGAAAACTACGACGCGATTGGGCGTTGGCGTACGCAGGAGGCTGGCCAGCCTGTCGAGTCGTTGGGCGGATTACCCGACGGCAGTGAATTTAGGGGCGTGTCCGGCTTGGAAGCGGCGTTATTGGCTCGACCACATTTATTCGTTGGCACTCTAACGGAAAAACTGCTAACGTTTGGACTGGGACGCGGCATGGAGTCCTACGACGCGCCGGCTGTCCGCCAAATCATCCGCGAGGCCGAGTCGCACGACTACCGCTTTTCGGCGCTCGTTGAAGCCATTGTCAGCAGCCAGCCATTTCAATTCAGAAAGGCCGAATAATGATATTTGTAACCAAGAAGTCGTTGCCCAGGCGAAGATTCCTGCGCGGGATCGGTACGGTCATGTCCTTGCCGCTCCTGGATGCGATGCTCCCGGCGATGACTGCGACCGCTGCTACTCCGGCGGCACCCGGGCGTTTGCGGCGATTAAGTTACGTCTATATGCCAATGGGCTGCGATGCGTCGCGCTGGATGTTGTCCGGCGATACGTTGGAGGAATTGTCACCTACGCTCAGTCCGCTGGCGCCCGTCCGCCAGCACGTATCTGCCATCAGTGGACTCGAACTGCGCAATGCATATCCCGGCACGCATGCTACGTCCAATTGTTCCTTCTTGAGCGCCGCTCGCGCCAAACGCACCGAGAGCACCGACTACTACTTGGGTACGACCGTTGACCAAATTGCCGCACAAGCAATTGGTCACGCGACGCAATTGCCCTCGCTGGAGCTGTCGATGGATTTGTTAGCGACTGTCGGCCAGTGCGACAACGGCTACGCTTGCGTGTATCAAAACAACTTGTCATGGTCATCGCCGACAACACCGTTACCGTCGGAGGCACATCCACGCATTGCCTTTGAGACGCTCTTCGGTGATGGCGGCACTCCGGCTGAACGCCGCGCCGCGCTGGCTACCAGAGCTAGTCTGCTGGATTCCATTACTGAAGATCTATCGCGCTTGCATCGCGAGTTAGGGCCCAGCGACCGCGCGAAAGTGGACGACTATCTAGCGAGTGTCCGCGAAGTCGAGCGACGTATTCAGCGGGCCGAAGCACAAGTTGACGAAAACCCGCTGCCCGACTTAGATCGTCCAGTTGGCGTGCCGGCGGATTACGGTGATCACGCGCGATTGATGTTTGATCTACAAGTCTTGGCCATGCAAGGCGATGTCACGCGCGTCATGACATTCCAGCTCGCGCGAGAAACCAGCAATCGCACGTATCCTCAAGCTGGTGTGTCCGATCCGCATCATCCGCTCACGCACCACGGCAATGATCCCGAGAAGATTGCCAAAGTTGCGAAGATCAACCAGTATCACGTGTCGCTTTTTACTTACTATTTGGAGCGACTCAAGGCGACTCCCGAGGGGGATGGCAATCTATTGGATCATGCGTTGCTGTTGTACGGCAGCGGTATGGGCAATCCCAACTTGCACGATCACCAGAATCTGCCGATTTTGGTGGCCGGTGGCGGAGCTGGAAATATGCGAGGAGGTCGTCACATTCGCTATGCCGAACCGACTCCCTTGGCCAACTTGCATCTCACGCTACTAAACAAAGTGGGTGTGCAGCTCGATAACTTTGCCGACAGCAGCGGACAAGTCGACGAGTTGTTTGAGCCGTTGAGTATTTGAGTGCAAGCGTTTTGGTATTGCTACACGTTGACGGCTATACGTTGACGGGCTAGACGCTTCAGTTTTGAAGTTCCGCAGTATCGGTAACCCGAAGCGTAAGCAAGGGCGTTTGATGTGCTATTTTCGCAGTATCGTAACCCGAAGCGTTAGCGAGGGAGTTTGATATGCCATTTGTTCGATTTCACATTTCAGAGCAGTACCAGTCGCCAGTCCCTGCTTGCGCGTCAAGCTTCCTCGCTTACGCGTCGGGTTACGGTGTGCGCGTCTTAGCTGCGCGACTGATGTTCGTGCTGTTTTCTATCACTCTCAGTACGGACGCACTGGCTGCTGAGCCAGAGCTGGCCGACGCAATTGAACAAGGACATGCCGACCAGGCGTTAACACTTCTCGAGCAGGGCGTCAACGTGAACGCGGCACAAGTCGATGGCATGACCGCGCTGCATTGGTCGGTCTGGCGCGAGGATGTCGCTTTAACAGAACGTCTGCTTGCAGCAAAGGCGCAAGTCAACCAGCCCAATCGCTATGGCATCACACCCTTGGCCATCGCTTGCACAAGTGGCAATGCGAGGTTGGTAGCGCAATTGCTAGAGGCTGGCGCGGATGCGAAAGCCAAGCTCCGCAGTGGAGAAACGCCGTTGATGATCGCCGGGCGCACGGGGCGTAGTGAGCCGGTGAAGTTGTTGATTGACGCCGGGGCCGACGTTGATGCGATGGACGGTAGCGGGCAGACGGCCATTATGTGGGCCGCGGCAGAAGGACATGCAGCGGTGGTACAGCAGTTGATCCAGGCTGGCGCGGACTTTGAGCAGTCGCTTGAATCGGGCTTCAACGCAATGATGTTCGCCGTTCGCGAAGGCCACTGGGATGCGGCCCAGGTCTTGTTGCAAGCTGGCTCGGATGTGAACTATGCCATGCAGCCAAAACGCACCGGAGGAAAGCATCCGCGGCGCGGCATGAGCCCACTCTTGATGGCTGTCGAAAACGGACATCTTGAACTTGCCATGCAACTGGTTCAAGCTGGAGCCGATGTGAACGACCAGCGCAGCGGCTTTACGGCACTGCATACATTGACTTGGGTTCGCAAACCTAACTTGGGCGATAGTGCCGATGGCGATCCCGCGCCCGAAGGCTCGGGCAAACTCACCAGTTTGGATTTCGTGCGCCGGCTGGCTGCTGCAGGTGCGGACGTCAATCGTCGAATGGAAGGCGGTAGTTCTGGTCGCGGAAAATTGAATCACAAAGGTGCCACGGCTTTTCTGTTCGCCGCTCGCACCAATGATGTTCCATTGCTGAAAGTGTTGTTGGAGTTGGGCGCTGATTCCGATTTGCGCAATGCCGACAATTGCACGCCGCTGTTGGCTGCCGCTGGCATCGGCACGCTCGCGCCAGGAGAAGAAGCCGGGACCGAGGATGAAGCCATCGAAACCGTGAACTTTCTGTTGGATCTAGGCGCAGACATCAACCACGTCGACGACAATGGTGAGACCGCCATGCACGGTGCCGCCTACAAAAGCTTGCCTCAAGTCGTTGCCTTGTTAGCTGAACGCGGCGCAAAGATCGACGTTTGGAACCAGAAGAATAAGTACGGCTGGACGCCCGTGTTGATAGCCGAAGGCCATCGTCCCGGCAACTTCAAACCCGCTGCGGAAACGCTCGAAGCCATTCACAGGTACTCATCGCTGCCGCCTCACTCCACCTGCTCGCACACCACGCAAAGAAATCAAAGGCTACGAGCAGCAGTAGCGCAGACGCTCGCGCGAACTATGTTAGAAACGGCAGACGAGAGGTTACGCCAAATTGAATCTCGCGCGTCAAACGAGCCGCGACTCGATCGCTGAGGTCGTCGAGCTACGCGGGTCCTCGCCGCTTGCTTACTCTATATTCCAGCGAGGAGTTTGTCCCAGGGATGGCAGGCGAACCCACGGATGTTGTGATTGATGGTGGTTAGCCGTTTGGGCGTTAGCCACGACTGACCTAAGATGGCTGGATTCAAGTATACTTGTGAGTCGGTGTGGCATCTTGTCCAGCGTCTCGGAGTCAAATCTGATTAGAAAATCTTTCTAGGTCTACTCGTAGTTGTATTAGGGGAATTCCAGCACGTTGGCTGCACAGCCGAATGTGCTGTTCATTGCTGTCGACGACTTGCGGCCTGAATTGGGTTGTTACGGCAAGTCGCACATGCATACTTCCAAATATCGACCAACTCGCCAGCGGGGGCGTGTTGTTCGAGCGGGCTTATTGCATGGTGCCGACTCTGCGGTGCCTCGCGGGCGGCGTTGATGACGAGCATTCGGCCCACGCGGGATCGTTTCGTAAATCACTTGACGTGGGCTGAAAAAGACGCGGCAGACGCACTGTCGTTGCACAAGCACTTTAAAGACAACGGCTATACGACTATTAGCCTTGGTAAGGTCTTTCACCACATCGGCCGATCATGCCAACGGTTATTCAAACCGGCTTGGCGATCCAAGCAACCCGGCTATCAAGACGCACAACAAAACCGCCAAGACACGCAAGAGAATAAGCGATTGTGGCCGAAGAAGGCAAACACCGCGCGCGGCCTTCGAGTCGTTCGATGCTCCGGACGACAACTACGCCGACGGCGATTGTGCCTCGCAGGCCATCGACTATCTCACGAAATTCGCCAAGGAACCTGACCAGCCATTTTTCTGGCCGTCGGTTTTCTCAAGCCACACTTGCCGTTCAATGCTCCCAAGAAATATTGGGATATGTATGACCGCGAGACCATTGACGTGCCCGAGAATTACCAAATACCGACGGATGTGCTGCCGTGCGCGCATATGACATTCAGGCGAATTGCGAGCCTACGCGGGGATTCCGGCGACTGGCCCAGTCGATCGCGAAACCGCCCGAAGTCTAATCCATGGCTACTACGCCTGTGTGAGTTTTACCGACGCAAGTTGGACGACTGCTCGAAACTTGCGCTCAACCGGCTTAGATAAGAATACGATCGTCGTCCTGTGGGGCGACCATGGTTGGCAATTGGGTGAACATGGCATGTGGAATAAGCACTCCTGTTTTGAAACGTCCATGCATGCCCCTGCTCATTCGCACACCCGCCACGGCGGACATCGCGGGAGGCACACGCGACTGGATTGACGGAGTTCATTGATATCTATCCGACACTGTGCGAATTGACTGGCTTGGCTGTACCTAAGCATGTGCAAGGCAGTAGTCTAGTCAACGTCATGGCATCCGAGCTTGCCCGGCAAGCCCTTGCGATCGGCCGTTTTGGCTCGGGAGACACTATTCGCACCGATCAATGGGCGCTATAGTGCATACACCACTCCACAAGGAAACCTCAGCGGTGCAATGCTCTTTGATCACCAGGTCGATCCGCGAAAAATAAAAATGTGCTAGACGAGCATCCGCCTGCTGCCGCAAGAACTTGCCCAGCAGTTAGATGAATCAAAGGGTCGTTAGGCTTGAAGCGTTGGTTCGGTAGTCAGGCATCTGCCTAGTCAATAGGAGAGATACTATGCGAGTTGAAGCCACGAGCGTAAAGGACTATGTGTCCCAACCGCCTGAGGAGCGTCGTCCAGTCATCGAGAAGATGCGCAAAGTGGTCCGTAAGAATTTGTCTCGCGAATTCAAAGAGCGCATGAGTTACGGCATGATCGGATACGTTATTCCACATTCGATCTATCCAGCGGGCTACCACTGTGATCCCAAGTTGCCGCTGCTGTTCATGAATATTGCTTCGCAGAAGAACTTCGTGGCTTTGTATCACATGGGTTTGTATGCCGATCCAGACCTGATGGCGTGGTTTACAGCGGAGTATCCCAATCACTGCCAACGCAAGTTGGATATGGGTAAAAGCTGTATTCGATTTAAGAAGATCGACGAAGTTCCCTATGGCTTAATTGGAGAGTTATTGGCAAGATGACTGCTGCCGAGTGGATTCAGATGTATGAGTCCAACTTCAAGAAATAGCCGAACGCGCGAGCGGGCTGTTGGTTTAGTGCGCAAGTAACCTCAGGCGCCAGCCGCGGGCTCTTGCCAACGTCGTCCCAAAGCCCATGCCGCCGCCTGAGGTTCATAAGAGGGGCTCCACGTACAGCCTGAGGTTTACTGGGCTGCGTCACTGTAGGGCCCACGGCTAGCGTCTGAGGTTCACTAAATTAACAGCCTGCGAGCCGTCCGGTGCAGTAAATCAGGAGTCGCTCTGCCGCTATATCCCAATTCGGTAAGTTATTTATCGATGGCGCCTAACCGCTGATCTTGCTTGTTCGCGATTGGCTTGGCAGGCCAGGACGGCGCGGATGGCTGAGTAGTCGGGCGTAGACCGCAGCGCCTCGTGAACGGCTTGAGGCGTTTGACAGGATCGCGGCTTTCCAGATACGCGCATCGCGCGGCTAGCTCTATGCGAGGGATTTCCCGGCGCGGCCACCCATGGGCGTGCGTCAGTGGCTTGAGTTTGCACGATGTACTCGTACAGATAATCGCCGACGGTTGCCGGGCTGCGGCAAATTTGCTCCGCCACTTGGGTTACGCTCATGCCTTGGGCGAACAGTTCGAATGCACCGCTGGCTTTGGCACCAGGCGAACGTTTGCCAAGTTCGTCGAGACGCGGGCTGAGGTCGGCCTGGAAATCAACGTCGGTTGCGACTTGATTCGCTGTGCAATGCGCGGCGATGCACTGTAGAAATCGTTCCCCGTAAGCGTCGGCTTTTTGGGCTACTCCATGGACGGCCAGCAGTCGTTCAGGGGTGGACGGACGGCGGCGGGCCATGTCGCGCAGTGTAGAATCACTAAAGACTAAGTAGGCTGGCAAGCCTTCCTCGCTTGCACACCGCCGTCGCAGCCCCCGCAAGGATTCAAACAATTCGCGATCAACGCCTTCCCAGGAATCAAGCAGCGACGTGGCTGTGGCTTGGCTAGCCACGTCCGAGCGAAGGGGAATGCGAGGTTGTAGCAGTACTGGCATGCGCTGGCCGCGCAAGACTTCCCATCCCAACGCAGTTACCTTCAGTTGCTGAAAATCGCCCTGTTGGGTCAGCAAGTCCTGCCCTACCAACTGGTCGATCCAATCGCGAATCAGTTTAACGGGCGTATTTTTCAACAGCCCCCAAGTACTCAATTGCTGGTGGTTGAACTTGAGGACTTGTTGTCTTTTTGAACCGTGCAGCACGCTGGCTACGTGCATTGCACCGAATCGCTCTTGCACTCGCAGCACACATGACAGGATTTTCTGTGCGACCGTCGGCGCGTCATCGAGTGGCACCAGTTCGCCCAGACAAATGTCGCAGGCACCACAGGCTTCGGGCATTTCCTGGCCAAAGTACTCGCACAGTGCGCGATGGCGGCAATGGACCGAAGTACAGAATTGGCTCATCCGTTTCAGCGAGTGTCTCGCAGCCTGGTTGGCTGAACTGTCTTCATCTCCAATGATCATTTGCCACGTATGCAAGTCGCGGGGTGAGTAGAGTAGCCAGCATTCGGCTGACAAGCCGTCGCGTCCCGCTCGACCGCTTTCTTGCTGAAAGTTTTCGATGGAGCGTGGCATACCAGCATGGATCACATAGCGAACGTTGGATTTGTCGATTCCCATGCCAAAGGCAACGGTGGCTACGATCGCCTCGCATTGATCGTGGACAAAGGCTTCTTGATGGGCCAGTCGCGTTTCATCGGTCAGACCGGCATGATAGGGGAGAACGCGGTAGCCCAACTCTTTGAGCAGTTGGCTCATCTTTTCTACTTCAGCGCGGCTGATGCAATACACAATGCCACTCTGCTCTCGGTAGCGATCGATAACGGCACAGATTTGATTCACCCCTCGGTCGCGACGAGCCACGTTGTAGATCAAATTGTGCCGCCGAAAGTCACCGATGAGAACTTGCGGTGCATGTAGATCTAGTTCATCAATGATGTCCTGCCGTACCTGAGGCGTTGCGGTGGCTGTGAATGCGTGCATTGGAACGTGAGGCAACACGTCCCGCAAGCGTTTTAGTTCGCGGTACTCGGGACGGAAATCATGGCCCCAACTGCTAATGCAATGGGCTTCATCGATGGCGATCATCGACAGCGTCTGCGATGCTAGGAACTCGAGCGTTTTTTCCGCAAGCAGTCGTTCGGGAGCCATATATAAGAGCTTGAGTTTGCCTGAGTTGATTTGCTGCGCGGCACGCCTGCGTTCGAAAGCGCCTTGAGAGCTGTTGATCGCAGCGGCGGGAATACCGACGGCGAGCAACGCATCGACTTGGTCCTTCATTAACGCAATCAACGGTGAAACGACAATCGCCAGCCCTGGCAGGCAAATGGCGGGCAGTTGGTAACACAGCGATTTGCCGCCACCCGTTGGTAGAACGGTTAGCGAATCACGTCCCTCCAGAATCGCCTGAATCACCTCGGATTGCAGCGGCAGCAGTTTGTCGTAACCCCAGAATCGCTTCAAGTTTTCGAGGATCATGAGAAACCTCACACGATGAGCATGTGCATTGGTCACGATCGGGAGCCCGCTCTTACGGTCCTGTCAGATTTGATATAATTAGCATCAGTTAGTTCCGAGTGCAATCACCTTCAGCTACGCCGACCCAAGACGATGATTTTCTCGATTGGACACTCTAACGTCGAACAAAATCAGTTTGTTCAGTTGCTCCAGCAGCATGCGATCGAAGTGCTGGTCGATGTGCGGACTAGTCCATACTCGCGATATACTTCGCATTTCAATCGCGAAGTGCTCAAAGCGGCGATCGAACCGCTAGGCATCCGCTACTTGTTTATGGGGGAGCAACTGGGGGGCCGCCCAACGGGAGACGATTTCTATGACGCCAACGGCCATGTGTTGTACTCGCGCGTCGCTGAGGCCGATTTTTTTCTGTCGGGCGTCGAACGTCTGAAACTGGGGGGGCAGAAATTCCGTGTCGCTATGATGTGCAGTGAAGAAGACCCCACGGTCTGTCATCGATTCTTGTTAGTAAGCCGTGTATTGAGTGATCAAGGTGAAACGGTAACCCATATTCGCGGCGACGGCTCGTTGCAGACCGACCGAGAACTGCGAATCTCCAAAGCGGATTTGGCTCAACAGCTCCTTTTTCCTGAACTTGAGCAAGAAACATGGAAATCTTTACGATCGGTTTTACCCAAAGCTCCGCCGCCAACTTCTTTGGAAGACTAAAGAATGCGGGGATTCGGCGATTGATCGATGTGCGGTTGAATAACAAATCCCAGTTGGCTGGATTCGCCAAACGCGATGACTTGGCGTACTTTCTGAAGGAGCTGTGCGACGCCGACTATGTTCATGAGCCAATGTTGGCACCCGAGCAAACCATGTTGGATGCTTATAAGAAATCGGGTGGTGCCTGGTCGAAGTACGAAGTCGATTTTCTCGAGCTCATGCGTCAGCGCAAAATCGAAAGTCATTTGTCTACAAATCTGTTTGACGTGCCGACCACGTTGCTATGCAGCGAAGCGACGGCCGATCATTGTCATCGAAGATTAGTGATCGAATACTTGCAAAAACACTGGCCCAATGTTCAAGCCGTCCATCTGTAATGTACTCGCGTTGGGTTGCAATATTGCGCGAGCATTGAAATTCCATGCGTTGGGTTACTGTGTCGCCAGCGGGAATCGAAGAGGATCAGTCGATGCGACTTTGCATTAACCATTTGACACGCATGCAAGCGGGGTGCATCTGTGTGGCTGGGATTGATGAGGCCTCTGGCTTGCATATTCGGCCAGTTGCCGAGCGCCAGCTTTCAACGCGTTTGCTGGCGGAATACGGCGGGCCACTGGAGTTCTCGACAATTGTAGATGTGGGCGAAACGCAGTTTGTCGGACGCATGCCGGAAATCGAAGACCGAAGGTGCGATTTTGGCAAATGTCACATCATCCGTCGGCTCACACAGCAAGAGTTGTTGGATCGGTCGATCAACGTGGCTAGTGCTAGTCTGCTTGAGATCTTTGGTGAAGAATTACAGCCCAGTCGTGCGCTCGTACATTCGTCATACCTGAGCACTGCGGGCTACGCTCGCTCGGCTGCTGGTGGGCAACGGGGGCGAGGATCGTATTCAATGAACATGGGAAGCCGCAGTTTTCTTGTGAGCACGAATCGTTTCACTTGCTCTTGCCCATTACCGATATTCGCCTGTTTCGTGGCGAGCATTTTGAACCCGACTCCGAAGCGATTGAGCAGGTGAATGCGCGGCTTGCCAACTCCGCACGGACGCTCGTCAGCATCGGGCTATCGCGTCCATTCCGTAAGGCCAATGACCAGCCGGCCTTTCATTGGTTGCAAATCAACAACGTGTTGTCACCCATTGAGCTGTAGATTGAACCCTTACGGCAATTGATCGCCGCTTTGGTAGGTGTTGATGCTGGCAGGATAGGACTGGCTTTTTGGCGCGGGGCATCATTCCTTGTTTGCGTGCGCTGCCGTGAGTACAGCCTCAAATTCTTGCGGAGTTACGGGCTGGACACTTAAGCGTGAGCCGCGACGAAGAAGTACCATGTCTGCCAGTTCCGGCATTTCACGCAATTGTGGCAAACCGAGCTCGCGCGGAAATTTTTCGATAAGCTTGATGTCTACCATCATCCAAGTCGGATTATTCTTGTCGCTCTTGGGATCGAAATGGGGGTCGTCTTCATCCCACGCCGTAAAGTCTGGGTAGCCCTCCCGTACGACCTCAGCCACACCTGCAATCCCAGGCGGCTTGGAATTGCTGTGGTAGAACAAGACTTGATCGCCAATCTTCATGTCATCGCGCAGCGTATTGCGAGCCTGATAATTGCGCACGCCATCCCAATACGTTGTCTGTCGTGGCGATGTTGCCAAGTCGTCGATGCTGAACACGTCCGGTTCGCTCTTGAGCAACCAAAATCGTCTCGAATTCGACTTGGGTTTGCTCGCCAGTTTCTTGGGCATGATCAGCCGCTCCGAGAGTTAGAGTAAGCGCTAGGCCAGCACTACGACGAATACTCGGCGGAAAAAAATGACTTGCTATCGTTGACGGTAGGCTTGATCGTTCGCGCGCCTTCCTTCCAGTTGGCTGGGCAAACTTCACCATGCTGTTCGAAGTATTGCAGGGCCTGCACCATGCGGAGCGCTTCGTCGACGCTTCGTCCCAGCGGCAAATCGTTAACGACTTGGTGACGCACCACGCCGTTCTTGTCGATCAAGAACAGTCCGCGCAAGGCTACTGTTTCACCCATCAGCACGTCATAGTCGCGAGCAATCTGCTTACTCAAGTCGGCAACCAGCGGATATTGGATGTTCCCCAAACCTCCTTGATCACGTGGCGTATTGCGCCAAGCCAAGTGGCTGAAGTGACTGTCAACACTGACACCAATCAACTGTACATCCAGGCTTTCAAATTCGCTGGCGCGGTCCGAGAAAGCGATGATCTCAGTCGGGCAGACAAAGGTGAAGTCTAGCGGGTAGAAAAACAGCAACACGTACTTGCCCTTGTAGTCGCTCAGGCTGATTTCTTTGAAACTTCCATCGGCCAGAACTGCTTGGGCCTTAAATTCTGGTGCGGGCTGGGTTACAAGTACGCTCATGGGTATCTCCTAAGTTGATTGGGATTGGCAAGTCGATGTGCTTGCAGTCCTTGCAAATAATTCAAATTAACCGGGCGAATCTGCCAAATTGTAGTAAGCTGGCCAGCCTTACGCCAGCCTTACACCAACGATGGTGGACTCGAGAATAGGAGCAGAGACGAGATGGATGATACCGAGACCAGCGTGTCAGAACTCCGCCAAATCATGCGGGAATTCGTGGCCGAGCGGAATTGGCAGAAATTCCACAATGCCAAGAATTTGACCATGTCTTTGGCCATCGAAGCTGGCGAATTGATGGAGCATTTTCAGTGGCTGACGACAGAAGAAGTCGAAGCGCAACAAGGCTACGACCTTGCCGCCGTATCAGACGAACTGGCTGACGTAGTCTGCTACGCTCTGTCGCTCGCTAATGCACTTGAGATCGATTTGACCGCGGCGATTACCAGCAAAATGGTCCAGAATCGCCTCAAGTATCCAATCGAATAATCGGGAGTTTCGCTAATATGGAGTGCGGCGATTGATCGCGCGATTGATCGCCGCCTTGGTATGTGACGATGCTGGTGGGATAGGGCTGGTTTTTTGGCGAGCGCGGTTGGTTTCGGCGGGTTTCCGTTTTCTGTCGGGTCGGGCGTGGGAAAGCTCCGACAAGTCGGAGCAGTCCAAAGGGTCGGAGCAATCCAGTGCAACTAGCGTATCTCAAAAATAGCTTCTATTTCAACGGCGATGCCACCGGGTAAGGCGTTAGTGCCGAGGGCGCTGCGTGCCGCGACACCTTGGTCAGGACCGAACACATCGGAGAAGACTTGGCTGCAGCCGTTGATGACTTGTGGCTGTTGGTCAAAATCGTCCGTACAACGAACGAGCGCGAGTACCTTGATCAGGCGGGATACGCGATCCAATGTTCCCAAAGCGAACTTGAGCGTCGACAACATCGCTAGGGCAGTTTGTCGTGCTGCGGCTTGCCCTTCTTCAATGGACATGCCATCGCCCAAGCGTCCGGTGATCAATGTGCCGTCATTCTTCAGCGGGCCGTGGCCGGACAGATAGGCCAGATTTCCCACGACCACAACAGGCTTATAAAGTCCAACTGGCTTGGGAGCGGGGGGAAGTTCGATTCCTAGCTTAGACAATCTTTCTTCAGCCGACATGCTTGGGTTCCTCGTTTCAGCGAATCAAAATTTTAGCGAGATCAAGGCGATTTCGAGTGCAACATGATCGACGAGAGGCTAGCTCGCGGCAAGTCCCCGTGAGCTTGAGAAGCACATTCCATGTGAAGTGCCCCAGCGAAGCTGAGCTTTTTGGAATCGCCACTTTTTTGATTTCGGTTCGCCATGGAATCACGCGATTAGGTCAACAGACAGCCTGGGGACTTGAACAAAAGCCGTTTCCCAGCGATGCTTTAGCAGCGGAGAATCAGTAAATAGCAAGGGAAAACGCATGTCGGGCGGATTGTTTGATTTAAGTGGCGAAACGGCGGTTGTGATCGGTGGAACCGGAGGGTTAGGCGGGGCCATGGCTGAGGCCCTAGCTAGCTGTGGCTGCCAAGTTGCGATTGTGGGACGCAGTGCTGAGCGAGGTGCGGAGCGAGTAGCAGCGATCGTGGAAGCTGGCGGTCAGGCGATTTTTCAAGCTGCGGATGCGATGAGTAAAGAGTCGCTCATTGCTGCGCGCGATGGGATTCACCAGCAACTTGGCACTGCGACCGTGTTGATCAACGCGGCCGGTGGAAATCATCCTGACGCGACGCTACCACCAGGCAGTGACTTCTGCCAGCTTCCGCAGTCGGCCTGGGAGACCGTTTTTGATTTGAACCTGGTAGGCGGCGTCTTATTGCCATGCCAAGTTTTCGGCGAGACGATGGTCAGTGCAAAAAAAGGCAGCATCATTAATATCGCATCGATGTCAGGCATGATACCCTTGTCGCGAGTGGTGGCTTATTCTGCAGCCAAAGCGGCCGTAATCAATCTGACTCAGTTCCTGGCCCGCGAATGGGCGACCAGTGGTGTACGGGTTAACGCGCTCAGTCCAGGCTTTTTTCCGGCGGAGCAGAATCGGGCCTTGTTGTACAACGCTGACGGTTCATTATCGGCACGTGGCAGTCAAATTATTGGTCATACGCCGATGGCGAGATTTGGAGATGCTCGCGAGTTAGGGGGGGCTGCTTGCTGGTTGGCTTCCCAGGCTGCCGCTTCGTTCGTGACTGGCCAGAACATCGTCGTTGACGGCGGCTTTTCGTCAGTTACGATCTAGGCTTTGTTGGCAGACTCATAGGACGGCCTTGCAAGGTCGTCGCAATGATGATTCTCCGCGGCTACGGCCCCAATCATTCCAATACGCACAACTTCTAGAATCAATCACACTGAAGAGGCTTCGATGGCTAAATTAAATATCAAACAAGACGCTGAACTGGACTTTCTTTCACTGGGTTCACTCGTTCATCGCCTTGATCCGGGCACCATTCCATTTCGTAAGGCGCGTTCTTTAGACATTCATGTCTCGGGTGGCGAGTACAACGTGGCGGCCAACCTCAGCGATTGTTTTGGGCTGCGTACTGGTGTTGCGACAGCCATGGTGGATTACGGGGTGGGAGAAATCGTACAACGCGCAGTACGTGAGATGGGTGTTAAGCCGTTCTACAAGTGGTTTGAACATGATGGAGTGCGAGGGCCGAACATTGCGACTGTTTACAGTGATCGTGGCGCTGGCGTACGTGCACCGGTTGTCTCTACAATCGGGCCAATGAAGCTGGGGCGATGTTGAAACCAGGTATTCTTGATTGAGCAGTGCTATCTTTTCCAATGGAGTAAAGTGGTTTCATTCCGGTGGGATTTTTGCTTTCGCTTTCACCGACAACTTCTGAGTTGATCGTGGAGGGTATGCAAGCCGCCCAAGCGGCCGGCACGATCACGTCTTTTGATTTGAATTATCGTGCCAAGCTGTGGAAGACGATCGGCAGTGAAGAAAAAGGCCAGGAGATGTGTCGCAAGATTGCTTCGCACTGTGATGTGCTGATCGGCAATGAAGAAGATCTACAAAAGGGCTTGGGCATGCAAGGCCAAGACGTTGAGAATAAGTCGAAGTTGGATCCCAACCAGTTTTTCAACATGATTGAACAGGTCGTTGACAAGTTCCCAAATGTAAAACTGGTTGCTACAACTTTGCGTGAAGTGCAAACCACCAATCGTCACCAGTGGGCAGCGGTTATTTGGTATGACGGGCAACGCTATGTAAGTCCGACGATGAATTTGGATGTCATCTGTCGTATCGGCGGTGGCGACGGTTTTGCCGCTGGTTTGATTTACGGCATGTTAAGTGGCCAAGAGCCGGAACAGGCCCTACGTCTCGGCTGGGCTCATGGCGCTTTGTTGACAACGTTCGTAGGCGACGTGACTATGGCCAAGTTGCCTGAGGTCGAAGCCTTAGCGGCTGGCGGCTCGGCCCGTGTACAGCGCTAATGCAGCGGAGAAGCGACTTGTAGAAACTACCCGCTGATCGCGCCATGTAGGTCAGCCTCGCTGAGGCTGACAAAGGCCCCGGCTACGTGACCGCCGTCGCTCTCACGACTTCATACGCTAAACAGATGATGAGTGTCAAATTTGATCGTATTTCTAACCAAAGATCTGTTTTTCGTGCCCGTTTTGCAATCGGCGGCGGCAAGGCAAGGCGTTGAGCTAACTGCCTTGTTCGGTTTGAATTCGCCTAAAGCGGCCGAGCTGGACGGCGGGTCGGTCACGGCTTGTGTGATCGATTTGGCTGGGACGGATGTTCCAGAAATTGCTGGGGTCGTGAGCGAGCTACGAAGTCGGTATCCCGCGGCTCAAGTTGCCGCGTTTGGCCCGCACGTACAAACTGGACGGCTGGATGCGGCTCAAGCAGCTGGCTGCGACCAAGTCTTGACTCGCGGGCAGTTAAATAACCAGTTGGATCGCTTGATCGCTGCCTGGAGTGGGCAATAGCCATATGGATCGGCGGCATGTTGGCAACGAGATATTGGGTAGCGGCCGCGTCGACTTTATCGGTAACGGTGGGATTGACGTCTTGCGGGGACTCGCGCGGATCGTCGAAATCGAGTATGCTAGGCTTTGTCGCAAAAGGGGGCTGACCCTCTCCGGCATCCCAGCTGATCAGGGAACTTGCATATACTCCCAAGGGCGAGTCCCCTTCTGCGACAAAGCCTAGCTAGCAGCAGGCCGATTGCTCCATCATTCTCATTCAACCGCTTCCCTCGGCTCGGATCATAATCTATTCATGCGTTGTCTTGGCGAAATCGACGGACGCAAACGAGCGGAATCGTTTGTGGCCTTTCTGCTGACCGAAAATATCTCCACGCAGATCGAGTGTGTAGACGAAGCCAGCGACCGTTGGGAGCTGTGGATTCGCGAAGAGGATCAATTGCCGCAAGCGAGAGAGGAATTGCGGGCCTTTGAGGATAACCCACACGACGCCAGATACGCAGGTGCGATGCACAAAGCTGCCGAGATACTGGCGAAGAAGGAGAGGGAACGGCAACTGGCGGCCAAGAATATTCGCCGGGTTAGTACGACTCGCTCAAGTGTCCGCAGTGGGCGAATTCCGCCGCTTACGTTGACACTGCTGATTCTGTGTGTGGTGGTCGGACTATTCAATTCATTTGGCAACCCCAAGCCGACCAACGAATTGGGTGTGGCTATTAGTGAGCAGCTTAGCTTTGTCACACGGAGCTCCTTTGACGCATCTGGAGGTGATCCGCTGGCGGACATCAAGCGCGGTCAGATTTGGAGAATCATCACGCCAATCTTTCTCCATGGTGACATTATTCACTTAGCCATGAACATGTTTGTGCTGGTGTCCTTTGGTCGCATGGTTGAAGGTTGGCTGGGCACGCCACGCTATGCCCTGTTTGTCCTCGTGCTGGCGATTGGCCCCAATTTGCTGCAAGGGCTTTCACCAGCGTGGATGCAAGGCTCTCCTTTCTTTGTTGGGATATCGGGTGTCCTGTATGGTTTTTTTGGATATGTGTGGGTGCGTTCTTCAATGAACCCCTCTTTGGGTATTTCCATTCCGATGCCAATGGTGCTGATTTTCGTCGGCTTGATCGTGTTGGGAATGTCTGGGGCATTTCCCGATTGGCACTTGGCTCACCTTTGTCATTTGGGTGGTTTGCTAATGGGGGCGGTGCTGGCCGTCGCCTCTGAAGCGAAATAAATTCTTTGAACGAAAGATCCCGTATCGTGCAGCCAGTTCCTAAGCCAGGGATTGTAGTAACGATTGATGGTCCAGCGGGCGCTGGCAAGAGTAGCGTGGCGCGGATGCTGGCCGAGCGACTGAACTTTGATTTCTTGGACACGGGGGCCATGTACCGCTGTGTTACGTTGGCTGTCTTGCGCTCAGGCGCCTCTCTTTCTAACGTTCAATCGGTATCGAAACTTGCGGCGGAACTAGTGATCGACATGGATGGTTCAACCGTTCTACTCAACGGAGAGGACGTGTCCGAGGAGATTCGCACGCCCAAAGTCGCTTCCTCGATTGGGATGGTGGCGGACAATGTGGATGTGCGCAAATTGCTGTCTCACTTGCAACGAACATGGTCCGCTGGGCGGCATGTTGTTACAGAAGGTCGTGACCAAGGCAGTGAAGTCTTCTATGACTCGCCGTGCAAATTCTTTCTCGTCGCCAATAGCCACGAACGCGCGCGGCGGCGAATGGCCGAGTTGTCGGAGCGCGGTATTGAGCTCGATTTCGAGACCGTGCTGATGCAGCAAGATCGGCGTGATCATGAAGATTGCTCGAGAGCCGTTGGTGCTTTGCGCAAAGCCGAGGATGCCATCGAAGTATGCACCGATGGACGTTCCTTGGAGCAAGTCGTTGACGAGTTGCAGCAAATCGTCCAACAACGGCTCAGCTTGAGCCCAACGGATCGCAAGGCCACGTCATGACCAATACTCCAGAGGATCCGGTCGCGAGCGAAGCAGAAACGAAGTCGGCTGAGACGAGTCAGCGTAACCCAGCTCATCGAGGTAAGCATCACCGCGAGACGAGTTTTTCCAAGCGGATGTTCTACCGCGGAGTGCGTTTGACCGCCCGCATCTTATTCGTATTCTTCTTTGATCTGCGCTGCTACGGCCGCGAGAATACACTGGTCGATGGTAGTGCGCTGATCTTGAGCACGCATCAGAGTCATTTCGATCCCGTGCTGATTGGCGTGACTTTCAACGAGCGCTTGAACTACCTGGCGCGTCGGACCTTGTTTAAGAATCCCTTGTTCGGTTTCGTGATTACCATGCTCGATGCTATTGAGCTTGATCGTGATCGCAGCGGACTGGCTGGACTAAAAGAGACGATGCAGCGATTGAAGCAGGGGAAGAAAGTCTTGATCTTTCCCGAAGGTACGCGGACGAGTGATGGGCAAATTGCACCCCTTAAACCAGGATTCCTCTCCGTTGCTCGGCGGAGTAAGGCTCCGTTGATTCCCATTGCTATAACAGGTGCCTTCGAGGCGTTGCCACGGACTTCGATGCGTCCGCGACGTTTTCCCATGCGGGTGGCGGTTGGTAAGCCAATCGAATTTGCCGAATTCTCAGAGCTGTCCGATGAAGCCATGTTGGAACTGGTGAGCCAACGATTGCACGCCTGTTACGCTACGGCTCAAGCCTCCAGAACCTAGGGGCCAAACCCCAGCGAGATTCTGTAATCGCTTCGTTTAGGGGGCTAGTTTCGCGGAGCTGGTTGGGTTGCTAAGATGGACAGCTTACTTCCCTGTCGCAATCGGCATACGAGAGCTAACTTCGATGAACCAACTACTTCTACTCGCTCAAGAGCCAAACACTGGCGCGATCGTGGTGATCGTCATCGCGCTAGTGATCTTGGTCGCCATTATTGGCGTCTTCGCCGTTATGGCAAACTTCTTTTGGTTGTGGGCTCAGTCGTTTACGACCGGTGCCGGCGTGGGGCTGATGGATTTGATTGGTATGTGGTTTCGCCGCGTTGACGCAAGATCGATTGTGCGTTCGAAGATCATGGCCGTCCAGGCCGGTATGAATAACAGCGAGATCTCCAGCCAAGCGCTTGAGGCGCATTACTTGGCTGGCGGCAATGTGCCACAAGTGATCCGTGCGCTCATTGCGGCCCGCAAATCAAAAATGATTACGCTCGGGTTCGGCGAGGCTTGCGCAATCGATTTAGCAGGTCGCGATGTTCTAGAAGCAGTTCAGACGAGTGTTTATCCCAAAGTTATCGATTGTCCTCCGCGTGGTGCCGCGCGAACTTCGCTCGACGCCGTTGCCAAGGATGGAATTCAGTTGAAGGTTAAAGCGCGGGTAACCGTGCGCGCCAACTTGGAGCAGTTGATCGGCGGTGCGACGGAAGAAACCATTATCGCCCGAGTCGGTGAAGGCATTGTCAGTGCCATTGGTTCGGCAGGAGAGCACAAAGTCGTTCTTGAAAACCCAGACGTGATTTCGAAAGCCGTTTTGGCCAAGCGTCTGGATTCACACACTGCATTTGAAATTGTATCGATTGACATAGCGGACATCGATGTTGGTGAGAATATTGGTGCCCGGCTGCAAGCTGATACCGCCGAAGCAGATATGCGAGTTGCTCGCGCGCGGGCGGAGAGTCGCCGAGCCGCAGCAGTTGCGGCAGAACAAGAAATGACGGCCAAGATCGAGGAGAGTCGCGCTAAACTTGTTGAAGCCGAAGCAGATGTGCCGCGGGCAATCTCGGACGCTTTTGCAACTGGCTCGCTCAAGATCATGGATTACTATCGTTTGAAGAATGTTGAAGCCGATACGCGAATGCGAACCAGCATCGCTGATGTGGGCGAGCGCGATAAACCCGGCTTAACGCCAGTGAGTTAAGGTTGCTACCGTGCGCGAATCAGCGGACGGTATTCGGAATCTGCCTGCTTTTTTCTTATGAGCATGAACGAAGAAATACGAAGTATTCCTAACGGAGAGTAGTCTCATGCCTAGCGACCTTGAAAGATTCTTGCAGCAAGCAGCTGAGCGGCTCAAGCAGAAGATGGAGCAGGGAAACGCTCCTTCACCAACTCGCCCCGCCCAGCCCATTCGGCCAGCACCGGTTCGACAAGCGGAACGTGCGCCACCGCAATTTGAGCCGGAGATTATCGATGCGGAAGTTATTGATCTTTCGCGCCGTGAGTTGGGCCCTGATCCGCTTAGCAATATCGACACCCGTCCAGAATTAGCTCGCGAGATCAATCAGGCCGACGAAAAAATGTCCGGGCACCTGCACGATGTGTTCGATCATAGCGTTTCAAATCTGCATTCAGCTTCGGCGGCGCTTTCCACGAACACAGGCAAAGGCAGCGAGCTTACCATTCGCAAGCGACAAGTCAGTCCACTTGTAGACATGCTCCGCCAACCGGAGTCTCTCCGCGCCGCCTTTATCGCCAGCGAAATCTTTACACGCAAGTTCTAGATTGGCGCACTTCGCATTAGGTCGCCTATGGAATTGCCGCCCCCTCTTTGATGGGGCAGCCTCGTCCGTTTTACGGGTGAACACTATTTGGGCTATAATGATTCTCGTTTGAAGGAAAGCCGCAAGCGATGGCCTCCTCGCATCATCGCTTGCCACGAGATTACTTCGCAACACTGGATCCAATACGTCGCAGAGAATTTTATTGAACTGTGGCAGTCGGCGCAGGTAGATGATGAAAATTGAGCGAAGGAAATTTCTAAATTTGGCTGGCGCAGGCTGCGGTGCGATTGCATTGGCAGCCGTCAATGGAAAATACTCGCAAGCTGGCGGCCACTCTCGCGTTAAACGCGTCATCTGGTTGTTTATGCATGGTGGGCCAAGCCATGTTGATTTGTTGGATCCTAAGCCCGAACTGTGGCGGTTGGCTGGTCAGCCGGTTCCAGATAGTTTTGGCGCGTTCAAGACGCGTCGCAAGGTAGCACAGAATCCCTTGTTGGCGCCATTGCGTCCGTTTCGCCCACGCGGTAACTCTGGTTTGGAGATCAGCGATTTCTTACCACGCATTGCTGAGCATGCCGATGACTTGTGTGTGATTCGCAGTATGCATGGCGATAGCGTCAATCATCCTCAGTCTGTCTATCAAATGAATACTGGCAGCATCCTCATGGGGCGACCTAGCGTTGGTAGCTGGGTTGCCTATGGCATGGGCAGCGAGAACGAGAACTTACCGGCCTTCGTGGTTCTGCCTGATCCAGCGGGTGGCTTAAAGGGCGGCCCACCGGCATGGGGAAATGGATTTTTACCGGCGAGCTACCAAGGCGTCACGATGCGGGCTGGGTCGCAGCCAATCTTGCATCTGCAACCTCCGACTGACTTGTCAACTTCGCAGCAGCGGGCGGCACTCGAGTTGACGGCATTTCTCAATCGTGAACACTTGCAGGCACGACCTGCGGATTCGGAATTGTCAGCTCGCATCAAAGCTTATGAATTGGCATTTCGCATGCAAGCTTCCGCACCGGATCTCGTGGACCTGTCGCAAGAAACGGAAACGACGCTGCGCGCCTATGGAATCGATACGCCAGTTACCCGAGACTTTGGTCAACGCTGTCTACTGGCACGCCGCATGATTGAACGTGGTGTCCGTTTTGTGCAAGTCTATTCAGGCGATACCAATGGCTGGGATGCGCACAGCAATGTTGAAAAAAATCATTTGCAACACTGCCAAGCGACCGATCAGCCGGTAGGCGCGTTATTGCAGGATTTGAAACAGCGTGGACTTTGGGATGATACGCTGGTGATTTGGGGTGGCGAATTTGGGCGAATGCCTATGAGTGAATCCGGTACTGGTCGCGATCACAATCCGTGGGGCTATAGCGTGTGGCTGGCCGGTGGTGCAGTGCGAGGCGGACTGGCCTATGGTGCAACGGATGCAATCGGCTTGCGGGCAGTCGAGCAAACGGTGCATGTACGAGATTTGCATGCCACACTATTGCATGTGTTAGGCCTCGATCCGTATGCCCTATCCTATTATCACAATGGCCTCGATGAGCGATTGATTGGTCCGACCGAAGATGCCCGTGTGGTCCATGAAGTCTTGTCGTAGTTGTTAGGTGTCTTCAATAGGTGGCAGACCGATGGATCTAAAACGAGTGACGCAGACTTTGATAGTCGTTTTCTTCCTGCAGATATTCTTCGTAGTTGCCAAGGCCGAAGAGGCCGCCATTACCGACGCCGACCGCGATCACTGGGCTTTTACTCCGCTGCAGCGTCCCTCGGTTCCAAGCGTGGTCGATGTGGAGTGGCCCCAAAATGCGATTGATGGTTTTATTCTGTCTGCGCTTGAGTCAAAGGGGCGCAAGGCAGCGGCGGCAGCCGACCGAAGTACGTTGCTTCGACGCGTCAAGTTTGATTTGTTAGGACTACCTCCAACTCCATCCGAAACGATGGAATTCCAACGCGATACACGTGCCGATGCCTATCTGCGGCTTGTCGACCGGTTGCTAGACAGCCCCGCCTACGGTGAGCGTTGGGCTCAACACTGGCTGGATTTGGCCCGATTCGCTGAAACAGATGGTTTTGAACACGACAAAGTTCGCAAGGATGCTTGGCAATATCGTCAGTGGGTAATCGACGCTTTGAATAGCGACATGCCCTACGACCGCTTCGTAACTTTGCAGTTGGCTGGTGATCTGCAGGATCCAGCGAGTGCCTGCGCAACCATGTTCTGTTTAGCTGGCCCCGATATGCCAGACCTGAATGAACAAGACTTGCGTCGCCACGATAAGCTCAACGAAATCACCTCGACCGTCGGGTCCGTGCTGCTGGGTTTGCAAATGCAGTGTGCGCAATGTCACGACCACAAGTACGATGCAATTAGCCAACTGGATTTCTACCGATTGCGTGGTGTATTCGAAGACGCCGTGCCAGCTATGAAACGTGATCAACCAGTATTAACCCTGGCCCAGCAATCGCAGCCTTTGACGCCACGGCTATACTTTCGCGGCGAACTGGAAGCGCCTGGGCCAGTCGTCCAGCCGCGTCCACCACGGATTGCCAGCTTGATGGAATGCTCAGATTTTGATGGTGGAAATCCCCGGCAAGCCTTTGCCGAGTGGTTGTTCGATAACAAAAATCCATTGGCTGCGCGGGTAATGGCCAATCGCGTGTGGCAACAGCACTTTGGTCAGAGTTTGTGTGAGAATCCGAGTGATTTTGGCGTCATAGCTGGTGGTCCATCGCATCCAGACCTCTTGGACTGGTTGGCCTGCGAACTGCGTGCGGGGGGCTGGAGTCTCAAGCACTTGCATCGCACCATTCTGCTCTCAGCTACCTATCAGCAAGCCTCATCGCTTAACGAGCGGGACAGCAGCGACGAAGAAGAGTATGCCTGTTTCCCACGAAAACGCTTGGAAGGCGAAGTGATTCGCGACGCACTCTTGGCCGTTAGCGGCCAGTTGGATTACTGTTATGGCGGACCGAGCGTAATGCCACCGCTGCCGCAAGAATTAACTAGCACGTTGCTCAAAGGACAGTGGCAAGCTAGTCCATCTGAAGCGGATCATTATCGACGCAGTATCTACGTGTTCGCGAGACGTAACTTGCGTTATCCAATCTTTGACGTGTTTGACCGGCCCGACGCTGGCGCTAGTTGCGCATGTCGTGAACAGTCGACAACGGCGATTCAGTCGTTACAGCTACTGAACAGTGAGCTGGCATTCGTCGCCGCCCAGCGGTTACGAGATCGATTGTTATCAGAGCATGCAGCCGATCTCATGCAGACGAATGCGATCATGAATTCACTGTTTATGACAACTCTCTCTCGCTCGCCGACGGACCGCGAACGAACTGAATTCAGCCGGCTGTTCGAGTCCCAAACTCAATCACTCCACGATCAATTGCTCGTCGCGTGTTTGGCTGTGTTAAACAGTAGCGAGTTCATCTACGTTGATTGATTCCAGGTTCTGTTAAACACTACAGGGTCGGGAGTCTTTTCAGCCTAAATCGCTTAACCCATAAGCAACCACATGCTCCTATCAGCGGCATCTCATCGGTGGCGTGCTGCTGAAAAGACTCCTTTTTTGAACTACTGAAATTGAAAACCAAAGGGCTCATGGATACGAAGTTGACAAAAACGATTTAACGACTCCTGCGGTAGATAAGCAATGCGTGGATACCCACCGGTAGTCTGGCCATCTTGAAGCACGACGATGCAATTCCCCGCGGGCGGCAGTTGGATCATGCCGGGTAGAACGGGCAGACTATCTCGTAGCGAAGCTCGCATTTTCAGTTGCGGTCCCGATAGTCGGGCCCCCATGCGATTACTTTCCGGCGTTATGCTAAACAAGCCGGTGGTGAGTTCATTTTGTGACTCGGGTAGTAAGTAATCAAACTCTGGCCCCTTCAAGACATTCAATTTGTCAGTTGTCGACGCCACGTGAAGATTCAATTCAACATGGATGTCGAATCCAGATGGTCGCCACGTAATTTGATCACCTGGCCGCAAGGCTCGCCCAACGTTGCCACCGAGGCCGGCCAAGACATGACAGGCGGTTGAGCCCAAGTCGCGGGTTGTATCGATTTCCCCAGCGATGGCGAGGTAGCTACGGCAGCCCGCCACTGCAGGATTGCCCCATAATTCGCTGCCTGCAGGAACCAGGAGCGTTTGGCCACGCGGGACAGGTAAGTCGTCGATATGCCAGTCCATATCGGCACCAGCCAGCCCCACGATTGCGTTATCAAGAAAGAGAATTCTTGGCGGAGTGTAAGTGCATTCCAAAACTGTTGCGTCTAGAGCGTTGCCGACCAGCGCATTGGCGGTACGAGCCGCTACGCGATCCAACGGACCAGAAGGCGGGATTGCATAGAAGGAGAATCCATGGCGACCGCCGTCTTGAAACGTGGTCATTAAACCGGCCTGGATGACTCTGCTGTAATTCATGAATTGAACTCTTCTACATTCACCTTGGATGATTGCAGTTCTGTCAGTTGCGCAATACTTATCGACTGCAACTCGACGTGATCTCCAGGGCGTAGAACAATTGGTGGCAACCTATCGATTTCCAGCAGCTCGACGCCTATCGTCCCAATTACGTGCCAGCCGGCGGGACTTGGGAGGGAGTAGACGCCCACGTACGGACCGCCCAGTGCCAGTGCGCCACGCGGGCTGCGCACGTCAGGGGTCGCCTTGCGCGGGATATGTAGGTCGGGGGCGAGTCCAGTCAAGTAGACGAAGCCTGGCAAGAACCCGAACATGGCAACTTGCAGTCTTGTCTGTAAAAGTCGCTCAATTACCTCAGAACGCAGTAGACCGCTCGCCTGCTCGACCGCAATCCAATCGTACTCTGAAAAGCAAACGGGCAAACGCCAGATACGAGCAGACGCCGCGGCAAGCTCTTCATCGCGCCATGCTGCGAGCGAAGAAGTTAATTCTGCAATGACTTGCCCTAGTTCGGCCGTGGATGTCTGCTCGGCGAGTTGAACGCACACTTCGACTTCGGTAGCGATAATATTGACAATCGAGGCCAACGGGGATTGTTGCTCGAGGAACTGCCCACACCACGCAGGCAAGCTGAAATCTGCAAGCGGACCTGTCGCAGGTTGACGTCGTACCAACAAGAATTCGTTTGCGAAGTTGTTGATGACGAGACCGCTATCGCCGAGGGGGAGCCAGTTTGACATCCGCTTCTTCCATCAGTTGATTAGCCTTGTGTGCAAACGCGATTGCCGACGGTGAATCGCTGTGAATGCATATCGTATCAATAACGATCGTGTGCAGTCTGCCTTGTGAGTCTTCGATATGGTTATGCAATAGTCCGATGAGTTGTTCTTCGAATTTCTTAGTATCCCCGATCATGGCTCTTGCTTCGGTGCGCGGGACTAACGAATTGGCATCTGCGTATTGGCGGTCCGCAAAGGCTTCCGCCACGAATCGTAAATTTAGTGATTCGCAGAGCAATTCTAGTGGGCTGTTTGCCATGCCATAGACCGCGCATTCTGGGAAATGGTGTTGGAACGCGCTGAGGATTGTAGTCGCTAAAGCTGAATTGCGGCTGAGATCATGGTAGAGCGCGCCATGCGGTTTGATGTGGCACAACGATGCCCCGGCGTTGTTGACGACTGTGCGTAACCAATGGACTTGGTCGACAAGCTGTTGCATGAGTTCATTGGAATTCATGCTGAGCGACACACGGCCGAAATTCTCGCGGTCCGGATACGAGGGGTGCGCACCGATGGCCACGCCTCGGCGGACAGCCTCTTGGACGGTCTGGGTGATCAGCCCGGCGTCGCCGGCATGTGCACCACAAGAGACATTGCACGAGGACACGAGGGCCAATAACTGTTGATCCAGCGCAAATGAAACTTCGCCAACATCACAATTCAAATCCATGCTATCCCGCATTGCATGTTCTCCTCTCCCCTAGAATCGGTCAATTCTCATAGGAAAAGCATCCAGTTGGCAGCCTGTAGCGCGTCTCGATGATAGCTTGCGCCACCTGTCGTAACATTTTCAGGCTGGAAGCGCTGGATGCCTAAGCTACGTAGAAACTAGAATGTTGTCTATTCGGGCTGGCGGCGGTGGTCGGGCTGGAAGTCAGAATCTCTGGCAATTGGTCGGTTGGGTTCTAACGGCAGTAAGATGACGGCGCGTGTTCCCTCAGGTCCTGACTCAACGTCCAATCTCCCGCAATGCGTTTCGACTAAACGCCGGGCTATGGGCAAGCCAAGACCGCTACCACGAGATTTGGTCGTGAAGAACGGCTCGAAGATTTGCGTTAGGTGTTCGGGAGGAATGCCCGGCCCATGGTCACGAATCTCTACCCGAATGGCCATTTTGTCGCTGCTGGGTAGACTGCTGATCCACACTTCGATGGGCTGCGCATCGCCACTGGCGGCTAAAGCGTTCTCGATTAGGTTTCGCAATACCTGTTCAATCGACTGTGGATCGACCAGCACCGTTGGCAGTGAATCTTCGGCTGTAACATGTATGCGTTCAGCGCCACACACACCGGCTTGTACGATGTGCTGGCAAGTCGTCTTAGCGACATCTTGGATCTGGCAGCGTCGGAGGTCAAGCCGTGCGGGCTTGGCAAACATCAATACTTCTTGGTAAAGATGTAACAAATGGTCGTTGGCTCGCTGGATGCGCTCGACCAAGAGCAGGGCTTCCGGATTTTCCGTCAACTCAAGAGCAAGTGTTTCCAGGGAGGCCTGGCTACGCTGGAAGGCATTTCGACTTTCGTGCGCCAGTCCCGCCATGGTTTGGCCAATTGCTGCGAGCCGTTCTTGCCGCACGGCCACTCGTTGGGCTTCGATCAAATCGGAAATATTGTGCCCCACCAGCAACTGGCAGAGTCGACCGCAACCCTGCCCAAGCGTGTAGGGAATGCTACGGCAATACCATCGCACGGTGTGCTCGTGTTGTTGAGCGTCGATCAATCGGGTAACGACTGGTCCGCTAGGGCCTTGGGGGCATTGGCTCCTGAACAATTCCTCAATTTGTGGATGGTCTACTGCGGGAATTAGGTTTAAGATCGATCGATTGTCGCGTACCGCGTCCTCTGCGTCGCCCACAAGTCTAGCCAGATAACGATTGTTGCGCAGGATACGGCCATTGTCCGAACCGTCGACGACGATCACGATGGCTTGCGTTGTGTCGACGATGGCATCATTCAGGCGTTTCTCGGTTTCGACATAGCCTGCTACCGCTTCGGTGTGGTACGCGTCTTGGATCAGTGCTAAGTCCAAGTCGAGCATACGTGAAATTGCGCACGCAATTTCTCCGTAGGGTCGCTTCTCTTCGATCGAACTGGAAACCGCCAAGCGATCTAGCAGTTGATGTTTCAGGCGATTTAGTGCGGCCGCTGTCCAGACTTGAGGCAAGCCTATGTGGACATGTCGCCAGCCGACGATCCATCGATTGCGTACATATTCCTCGTCATAGTGACCAGCGAACAGCTCCGATAGCCACTTTGCCAGCGAACCTTTGAGTCGCTCGACTTGTTGCGAGCCATCCTCCAGTACACTTGCTGGCGTTGGATGTCGCATGATCTCCGCGTAGAAGTCTTCGATCAGTTCCGGCACCAATGGTTCGATGAGAGGCCAAGTTGAAACAGCCAATTGGACTTGATCATCGCCCAGCTGCGCATAGTCGCGCAGTTCATGGTAACGCCGTAACAATTCCGCAAGCGGGGGCATCAATTCGTACTGCGCAAGCGGATTCATGAACGGTGTACCATTTTTGATTCAAGAGCAAGAGCTCGCCGCTCTGCAAGTAAATTTTCGCGTAGCCGTTCACGAACTTGGATCAGACAGGAAAGGGTCGGGAGTCTTTTCAGCAGCACCCTTCTCCCATGTAATACCTAGTAGGATGATGTGGTTGCTAGTGGGTTGAGCAGTTTTGTGCTGAAAAGACTCCCGACCCTGTCACAAGCGTGAACGGTTACATTTTCGCCTGCCGTCTACGTGGCGTCGCGAGAGTCTTGAGCCTTCAAGCTGGCAGCCGCAGCTTGGGCTGGTTGCTCGGTAGGCGCTATGTCTGCCTCGGCTCCTGTCTCAGGATCTTCTTGAGGGACCGCCAGTGAACGAATGTAATTGACAATATGCCAGATTTGTTCCGGCTGCAACGCAGCGGCAGGCATTGGGGTGCCATCGATACCAGCGGCAATTCGTAGGTATAGCGCTTCGGGCGAGCTGCCACCACGATAGAGGCCTTCGCGAAAGTCGCGTGGGATGATCTTTCGGGGTGGTAATGCGCCACGTGCAATCAGTGGCACCTGGGCGTCGTAGTCATTGGGGTCGATGCCGATACCTACTGTCCAGTCTTTTGTCCAATCATCGTAGTCTTGCGTTACTCCGTCGCCATAGCCTTCTTTGCCATGGCACTTGGCACACGCGGACAATTCGGACGCGAATAGCTCTTTGCCTTTCGCGATGGACTCCTTCAGCGGCGAGTCGCCCGGCTCTTGAGCGGTCGCCAAGACCTCTGCGACCGTTTCAGGTACTGGTATGTCATCCGGCTCGGGGATGTCCACGACGAGATCCTCCGCTTCCAGCCAGCTATCGGCGATATCGGTTATGAGGTCTTGCGCGAATTCTTCTTGTTCAGCGAATTTCTCCGCAGGCGAGCTTGGGTCGTATAGGTGCTCAGTATTTCCATCGTCATCAGCTTCTTCGAAGTCGATATCATTACCTTCGTACAGCATCATCCGCTCGAATTCACCGCGCATCGATAGATAGATTACATAGCTTGCGAGGGCGGAAATGTCATCTTCCGTTAACTCGGGAATGACTTTCATGCTGGTCCCAGCGATGCCGTATTTGATGGAGTCCTCCAAATCGCTGCGAAGCGGTTTTGCGCCTCGACGCGTACTCTTGAACTTGAACTTGCCCATGCGATAGTCGCGAGGATAGGGGGTAATCAACGCGGCCGTTTCACCGCGTCCATTCCCAACCACACCATGGCAAGTCGCACAGTGTTGTTGGTAGAGTCCGCGGCCGACTTGAGTCGGCGAGCCAGCGGCCTTCGCCAAGTCTTCCAGACTGACGAGAGATGCGTAATCGTCGTCTTCCATTAAAAACTCGGGCATCTTCGGCTCGTCTGGCGTGCCAAAGTATTTCGTTAGTGCAATTTGAGTTTCGTCCAGCGCCTGCTGCATGGGGTAGCCCGAATCGATCTCAAGCGCCTTGGCGTAAACCATGTTTGGTTCGAATTCCAAGACAGCCGGTTTCTTACAGCCAGCGTAGCTGGCAATGCAGAGAGCAATGCTACAGATTCCAACAAACTTTTTCATGACTAGGATTTCCTACAGGATCGAATTAGCGCGGCTAGATGGTTATTTGAGTTCTTGCTGTGGCTTGTCATCGATTAGCATTCGCAAAGCAGGTGTTTCTAAATCGTCATACTGTCCACTCCGAATGCAGCGAATGCAGGCTACGAGCGCGGCAGAACCCAGCAGCAGCGCTAGTGGTAGTGCGACATACAATACGCTCATGAGGATACCGTTGTGCAGTTTGGTTCCAAGGGCGATGGAACGGATTCAGATTCAAAAGTCTTGGTGGCAAACGTGAGCGCCAAAACGCTTACGGAACTGATTGGCATCAAGACGGCGGCGACCAAAGGGGTGATCCACCCAGTCATGGCCAATGCTACCGCTATTAAATTATATGCTAACGAAACTGCAAAGCTGAGGTAGATCAAACGCGTGGTCCGTCGTGAGCCATCAAGTAAATGGAGGATGCTCAGCAAGTCGCCGGAGCCGACAAACACGGGTGCCGCTTGTAGACTTACTTCAGCACCGCCGCGCACCGCAATGCCGACGTCGGCAGCCGCCAAGGCGGCCGCGTCATTGGCGCCGTCGCCGACCATAACAACTTGGGCTTTTCGCCCAGTAGCGGGTTGCGTTTGGCGGGCTTGTCGAATGGCTGCAAGCTTTTCCTCGGGGGTGAGTCCTCCGTGGCAGTTGCCGGTTGCAATACCTAATTCGGCTCCGACCTTCTGGGCAATGGCGTCGTGATCGCCAGATAGCAGTCCGACTTGCCAGCCTTGACTTTGTAAACTGTCGATCACCTGTTTGGCTTGTTTTCGGATTGGATCGGTAATACCGAGTACAGTTCTTACCTGCCCGTCGACAGCGATGAGTACGGGGCTCTCGTGTTTGCTGAGTAGTTCATCGGTAGCGTTTTGCATCAGTTCGCTCACGTGGGCGTCGATGTCTCGCATCAATTGTTGATTGCCAACAGCCACGCGATAAGCAACTACACCTGGATTCCCCACTCGCCCAACGATCCCACCAGCCTGAAGTTGTTCCAAGCTTGCTTCTGGCAACGGTAGTCCACGTCGTTCGGCCTCGCGTACGATGGCCGCGGCGATCGGGTGGTGGCACTCGCGTTCAAGCGCGGCTGCCCAAGCTAATGCGTCTAGATCTCCAATCGTCTGACTGACACGTTGGCGGCCTTCCGTCAGCGTGCCGGTCTTGTCAAACCAAATCATGCCTGGTCTGGAGAGCAACTGCAGCGATTGGCCGTCACGAATCAGGATGTTGCTTCGCGCGGCGCGTCCCAAGCCTACCGCAATGGCCAGGGGTGTAGCCAGAGCCAGGGCGCACGGGCAGGCAACGATCAGGAGTGCCGTTGCGTGAGAAGTCCCCATGGCAAGGCTTTCAACGGTGAGTCCCGGTAGAGACCATGCGACAAACGTAATGGCGGCAAGTGCAGTTACCGTCACAACAAACATGCCGCCAATTCGATCCGCCAATTGGACAATGGGAGTTTTCTCCGTCGCTGCCGATTCGACTGACTGCATGACCCGACCGATCCGACTTTCGCGGCCAACGGCTGTTACCTGATAGTCGAATGGCGCTGTTAGATTCACGGTTCCGGCAGCCACTGCATCGCCGACGCTGACACTAACCGGTAGGCTCTCACCCGTCAGCAATGATCGATCCAACTTGGAGGAACCAGCGAAGATCGTCCCATCGGTAGGTACACTTTCGCCCGGCAACACGCGTACCATGTCGCCTTGTTCCAAACGCTCCACCAGGACCAGCCGCGGCTCCGAGCCGTTGTCGGCGTCGATCAAATTGGCGTGACGCGGCGTGATGCGCAGCATTAGGTCTACAGCCCGCGCGGCACGCTGCTGCTGACGAAACTGGATCCAACGACCGATTAATAGCAGAAACACCAGCGTCGCCAAGGTGTCAAAATACACGTGCCCGCGTCCTGCGATGGCATTCACAGTGCCCGCGACCGTGCCCACGGTCAATCCCAGTGCGACTGGCAAGTCCATATGAGGCGTGCGAGTTTTTAGGGATGCCAACGCGCCTACAAAAAATGTCCGACCAGGGCCGAGTGTAGCTGTGACACCCAAGGCCGTGCCCACCAAGCCCATGAAATAGCGGTAGCCTGGTTCCAACCCTGAATAGTCGCCCGCATACAAAGCGACGGCAATCCACATCGCATTGGCGGCCAAGAAGGCGGCGATCGCAATTTGTGTTAGCAGGCGTCGATTCTCGGTTTCTAAATGCTTGTCGCGCGAGCGATCAAGCGGGCTGAGGTGATATCCAAGGCGATCAAGCAACTGCGCAATCTGACTAAGCTTCGTTGTCTGAGGGTCAAAGATGACTCGCAGTGTGTGATCACTCATGCTTACTCGGGCTGAGCGGAGTCCAGGTTCATGCGCCGTGGCCCGTTCAATCAACCATGCACAGGCAGCACAGTGTAAGCCCTGGACCGCTAGCTCCGTAGAGCACAATCCATCGTCGTGCTGTCTAGGAGTCGACTGCCCTAAGAATTCTGGTGTATCAAACTGCTCATAACGCTTTGCCACGCCAGCGGGATTGGCGGTACCGGTACGTCGCATTTGATCGCGCAGGGCATAGAAATCGCCAAGTCCCCAGCCATGAATCAACTCATAAGCACCTCGGCAACCCGAGCAACAAAAGACTTGCTCAGCGGGCGTCCCCTCGGTGCACTCAGTGGGTTCGGAGCAATGGATACACGGCAGTTCAACCAAACTACGAGATCTCAGCTCAGATAGACGTGATTCATCCATTGTCGACTTCATGGAGCCGCCTCGACATGCGCTGGTTGCGACACAGGCTTGCCCTCACAGCACGGCAAGGGGGTTTTTACAAGCGCATCGACACTACTCGCCAGCTCTTCCGCACTGGCAACATCGGGTGAAGTGCTTTCTCCTAGCCCCTGCACCTGAATGTCTGCCAGTGAATTGAGACTTGCAAAGCCGCGACCAGAAGCGGTATAGCCGCCGCCCAGGATCAATAGAATGGCAGCCGCAACCGGCACGAGTGTTCGAAAACGTACCGCCAGGAACTGCGTGCCCGAGACTAAAGTGACTAAGGCGGGTACCGTTCCGATCCAAAAAGCGACCATGACCAACGGACTCGTAATGATGCTCCCCGTCCCTGCGGCAAACAGCGCGAACAAGTACAACCAGCCGCACGGTAACAAGGCGGTTAATAACCCCGTGGCCAATCCGCGAGCAGGGACCGGCAAACGAAAGACGAACGGGCGCAAGCGAACCAGCGCGCGCGTTATCAATGAACCCTGCGGTGCTCCAGGCTGTATCAAATTGCTACTCGCGGAGTTCTTTTTGCGCCCCAGCAGTTGCCATAAGCGAACGCCACCGATGACGATCATCAAAGAGCCAACCAAGCGGGCCGCCACGAGTTGCACGCCGAGGGCTTGGCCGCCAACGTCAACGAGCTGCCCAGCCGCACCTGCGATGAGTCCAGCCAGCGCGTAGGTCAGCAACCGTCCAACGTGATACAGGGCAGTCGCGACAGCCAGTTGTTTTCCCCGGCGTCCCTCCCCTGCACCGCTTGCCCAGATCGCAAGTGGTCCACACATTCCAACGCAGTGCATGCTGCCCAGCAGGCTGGCGGTCACGACGGCACTAATCAGAATCCACATGGAAGCTTTGGGGGTGAGGGTAATGTGTTGTTCTGTTGGTTCTACGTTTGATTTATCAGCAAGCTGTAGGCGACGTAGGATCGCTCAGTCGCCTGCGGCTTGTCGTTAAACGAGTACAGTCGCCTACGGCTTGTCGTTAAACGAGTACAGTCGCCTGCGGCTTGTCGTTAAACGAGTACAGTCGCCTACGGCTTGTCGTTAAACGAGTACAGTCGCCTGCGGCTTGCCGTTAAACGAGTACAGTCGCCTGCGGCTTGTCGTTAAACGAGTACAGTCGCCTGCGGCTTGTCGTTAAACGAGTAGCGCTGTTGGTTGCACAACAACTGGGCAATGTGGTCAAACGCTACTGGACTTCTATTTCGATGCAGTGGCTAGCGACTCCCTGTTCGCCTACGAGATTCAAGTCAATTTGCCAAATACCGGCGCGGGTGAGTTGCGTGGACATCCAATAGGTGCCAGGATCTGTCTCTTTTAGTTGAGCTTTGTAAATCGTCGACCCGCGGGCATGGTGGAAGACTTTAGCTTCAATCAGCAGGTCGCTGACGGGCTGTCCTTGGCGATCTAGCACGCGGACATCGATGGTGCGCAGATTGGCAGTAGCACTACTTACATTGACGTCTACGCTCCAGCCTAAACGTCGCAGATTTTCTTCAGCGCGATGTTTAATGTCCCAATCCAAAGCGGACTGGTGGTAATTCGGAATAATCGCGACGGATGGATCACCCAGCGCCAGATACACGGAGCCGAAGCCGATGATCACCTGGACGCTGAGAAAGCCCACGATGAGTGTTACCCAAAAGCGTCGCGCGCGACGTTCGACTGCGGCGATTTCGACGCTATCAGCCACGGGTGTACCAGGCGTTGCCGCAGACGTGTTCAACATTGGTTTCACTTTGGTTGAATTAAGGCGAGTTGGTCTCCTGTCTGGGACCAAGCAAGCGGAAGTCAATCTCGCGGCGATTGCCACTGCCATCGGAAATTGCGACGATGATGGGTTGGTTTCCGCTAGCGTAGGTTAGCCGCTAGGAAAACGGATGTTGAGGGGCACCATGGATGTCTTGCCGGGCTCGAGTCGAGTTGCGTCGTGATCGAGTACTTCGACCATCGCGGTTTCTGGCGTGAGAACTTCGATGGAATACGCTTGTGGTTCTTCCGTACGATTAACCAAACGTAAGTTGAAGGTATTCGAGGTTACGCCACGACTGACCGGTGTAAACGGATTTCCCTTGCCACGAATGATCCGCGCGTCGAAGCCATAGGTATTGTTGATAGCAATCACCAGACCTGAGGCAACAATCGCTAGCAAGATTGGGTAGATGATGGTTCGAGCGCGAAGGAATCGCTGCGGTTTGTTGGCTAGCGCATCTTGGGAGCTGTAGCGGATCAAACCGGGTGGCAAACCAACTTTGCTCATCACCGAATCGCAAGCGTCGATACACTGGGTGCAGTTGATGCACTCCATCTGTAACCCATCGCGAATATCGATGCCCGTTGGACAGACGACCACGCATTGATTGCAGTCAACGCAATGCCCCGCGCCATCGTTGGCGACGTGCTTGCCCTTCTTTCTTGGCTCGCCACGATTGTGATCGTAGGCCACGATCATTGAGTTGCGATCCAGCATTACCGACTGGAATCTGCCGTAGGGACAGGCAATCAAGCAGGTTTGCTCACGGAAGAAGTAAAAGTCATAGGTGAGTAACCCCGTGGTTACGGCCATGACGGCAAAGGCAACCGGGTGTTCAAACGGAGAGCTGCGGATCCAATAGGAGAGTTTTTCTGGTCCCACGAAATAGGCAAGAAAGGTATGTGCCAGAAACATATTTAACAAGATATAAACGATCAAACGGCCGATCTGAGCTGGCGCGGACAGCGGCTGCTTGGCTTTCCCGCCTTTGCCCACGGTGCCCTCGAACAAACGATCGATAGGTCGGAACAGAAATTCCATGTAAACCGTCTGCGGACAGGCCCAGCCACACCAGGCGCGGCCTGTTACGGCCGTGATAAACACGATCGAAATGAAAGCAGTTAACATCGTCAGCGCCAACAGCAACGTATCGGTCGGCAGCAGCGTGTGACCGAAGAAGGTGAATTCGCGGGCCGTGATGTCCAGCCGAATCAAGGGCTTGCCGCCGATGTGGTAGTGCGGCACAACCACAAAGATGACCATCAGCACGTAGGCTACCATGCGACGTTTGCGCCACCAAGCTCCTTGGGCAAGCTTGGGTTTGAGCCAACGTCGCGTTCCATCACTTTCCAGTGTGCTGAGCACATGCTCTGGCGAGGGGAGGAGCACATCGTCTTCGGGATGTGCGCGACCTGCGTGGTGATCGTCGGCTTCCGTTTGGTTGAGAACGGGTAGCCTGCCCTTCGCGTCCATTACTCTTAGCCTTTGTCCGATTGGGTTTCTGATTCTTTCGGCGGTTCATCCAGCGGCGCTTCTGGCCACGGTGCAATTTGACTGCCCTCAGGAGCTTTACCTCCGGCAGCTTCCGTGCCACGCAACGAGGCGATGTAAGCTGATACTAGCACGACTTCGTTTGGATGTAATCGTTCACCCCAAGCTGGCATGGCACCATTGCCAGCGCCTTGCTTGATGACCCGCGCGATATCCTCAATTTTACGAATGTTCTTAAAGTAATCATCGGTCAAGTTGGGCCCTACCTTGCCTTCGCCATCGCGCCCGTGACACGACACGCAGTTCGTCTTGTAAACGATCGAGCCGACGCGGAGCCAATTCTTCTTGCTCTCATGGGAGGTATAGGCAGTTAGAGTGGCTTCGTCGGGTTCCAGGTCGCCAATTTCACCGAACTGCAAGAGCGTGTTAGCCGCCAAAGCCGTGTCGTAACTCTCCAAAACAGATCTTCCCGGAGCGCCGATGTGGAAATACAGCAAGTAGCACACGCTGAATACAATCGAGCCAACGAAAGTCCATTTCCACCATCCAGGAAGTGGATTGTCGTATTCTTGAATGCCATCGTAGGCGTGATCAGTCAACTCATTTTGTTCCATGGCGTGGGTCCTTCACTTCGTCGCTGAGCGGAATAGATGCAAATTTATCGGTTGCTTGTCGGCTAAGACGCAGTGCGCTGAATAACATCAGTCCGAACGCAACGACGAACAGCAGCAAAGCGGCTTCGGCGCATTCGGAGTAATCAATCGCATTTAGGACATCTTTAATCATGGTTCGCCTCGTCATTCTTTGCGTCAGCCGTCAAGGCTAGTGGTTGCGACTGAGTTGCAACGGATTGAGCCGTTTCCGATTCTCCAGTCGGCACAGCTTCAGTCGGCTCGCCGTTTGTTTCTTCACCGGTGGCCGCTGGTGCGGTTTCCAGTGGTCGGTCTTTGTCGGTTCCCAAGCGTTGCAGATACGCGATCAATGCGATGGCCTGCTTATTGAACACGCCCGCCGGTCCACCTTGCGTAACGATTTCAGCATTGACCTCTTCGGATTGGCGGTGGGCCAGTGCTTCAAAGTTTTCCAATTCCTCTTCTGTATACGGCGCACCTAACATGGCCGCCGTTTTCACCAATGGTCCAATGGCTTTGAAATTTAGATCCGTGGTCAGCAAGTGTTCGTAGCTGGGCATGATCGATCCTTCCGACATCGCGTCCGGATTGTCAAAGTGCAACCAGTGCCAGGCACTGCTCTGACGACCACCTTCGCGAGCCAGGTCCGGGCCGATACGGCGACTTCCCCACTGGAATGGACGGTCGTAAATGAACTCGCCTGGTTTGCTATAGTCGCCGTAACGTTTGGTCTCGGCCACCATCGGGCGTATCTGTTGGGAATGGCAGTTGTAACAGCCTTCGGAGACATAAATCTCGCGTCCTGCCAATTCAAGCGGCGTATAGGGCTTGACCGTCGCGATCGTCGGAATGTTGCTGCGAATTAAAAACGTCGGGATAACTTCGAACAGCGTCGCAATGACCACGGCTAACGTCGTGAGCAACGTGAATTTGACCGGTAGGCGTTCCCACTGTCGGTGCCATGTCATGCGCGACCATACATCGATCTTCTTGCCGACTTCCAGCACGGGGGCTCCAGCTAATTCACTGGTTTGAGGTGGCGTGTGATCGATGTATTCTTTCGTCAAACGCGGTGCTGAATGGACCGGTTCTTCGTATTTGGCGGGGCGTCCTAACCATGTCATCAAAGCATTGAGGCATAGCATCAGCACCCCAACGACATATAGCACGCCTCCCAGGACACGGAGCCACCAGAGCGGCACAATCTTCTGAGTCGTTTCGACAAAATCTGGATAAAGCAAATGCCCCGTATCGTCCATGGCTCGCCACATCAAACCTTGCATCAGTCCAGCGGCATAGATGGGAATGATATACAACAGAATGCCCAGAGTGCCGATCCAGAAATGCAGGCTGACCAGCGAATCGCTCCACATCTTGGTTTGGAAAATGCGCGGCAGCAGCCAGTATAGCATGCCGAAGGCCATAAATCCGTTCCAGCCCAAGGCACCCGAGTGAACGTGGGCGATCGTCCAGTCCGTGTAGTGGCTGAGCGCGTTAACACTTTTGATCGAAAGCAAAGGGCCTTCGAAGGTGCTCATCCCATAGAATGTCACGCCCACCACGTAGAACTTAAGAATCGGATCAGCGGCGACTTTGTGCCATGCGCCACGCAGCGTCAACAAGCCGTTGATCATCCCACCCCAGCTTGGCATCCACAGCATCAAACTGAACAACATCCCCAACGTACTCGCCCATTCGGGAAGCGATGTGTAATGCAAGTGGTGCGGGCCTGCCCAAATATAGATGAACACCAGCGACCAAAAGTGGATGATCGACAGCTTGTAACTAAATACCGGACGCTCAGCGGCTTTGGGTAGGAAGTAGTACATCAAGCCTAGAAAGGGAGTCGTCAGAAAAAAGGCCACTGCGTTGTGCCCATACCACCACTGCATGAATGCATCTTGGACACCCGCATAAATCGGATAACTATGCACCCAGCTGGTCGGCACACCCAAGTTATTGAATACGTGCAACAAGGCTACCGTCACGATCGTGGCGATGTAAAACCACAGCGCGACGTACATGTGTCTTTCGCGTCGGTGAATAAGCGTCATCAAGAAGTTGCCGCCAAAAATAAATAGCCACACCACGGCAATCGCGATGTCGATGGGCCAAATTAATTCAGCGTATTCTTTGCTCTGCGTCAGCCCCAGGGGCAGCGTCACAGCCGCCGCTACAATGATCGCTTGCCAGCCCCAAAAATGCATGTGGCTGAGTGTGTCGCTCCACATCCTTGTCTTGCACAGACGCTGAGTGCTGTAATAGATCGCTGCAAAAATTGCGTTTCCCGCAAAGGCAAAGATGGCCGCGTTGGTATGTAACGGACGCAACCTTGCAAACGACAGCCAAGGCAGACCGCCGGTAAGTGTCGGCATGACCAAGAGGATGGCTACCAACAGGCCAGCCAGCGTTGCTACCAAAGCCCAGATGATGGTGGCTGAAGCGAACATACGTACGATCTGATCGTCATAGACGAACGTCTCCATCTCGCCCGTCGGTTTTGTTCCCGCCGTGGAGGTAGAGCTGGAATGCTCCGTCGCAGAAATCGACATTTGCTCTGTTTTCTCTCAAATGTGTCCCAGGTCTTGCGTTGGTCGGTCCGATCTGACAAACGCGAATCCTGACACGATAACAAACTCAGTGCCAAACTCGAACGGGAGAAACGCGAAAAACGCGTTCTGTGCTGAATCGCGTCACATTGCCGCATCTGGTGCGCACGATTCGCTGTTCAACGTCAGCCCTGACGCGCGCTCCGCCCGCCTTTCATGCCCAGTTAGCCATGCGAATTCGCACACTTGTGGGCAGCGGGCGCGCTCGTGCGAATAGGAGATTTTGCTATCGGAGAAAAGGCGCGGGTGGGTAATGGTGCCGAATGCATGGTGGTGTTCCGCGAGAAGTGTCATGGGCGGCGATAAATCGCCGCCCATGACACACGCCAAGCGATATAATCAACTTGCTGTACCTTTCCCCTGCCGCCTTTCGCTCGGAAATCCATCGGAGTATTGCTCATGCTGATTCGTTCTATCGCCCTCTCTACACTATCGTTCGTGTTATCTCTGGGGATTGCCTCAAGTGTCTCGGCTGACGGCCTGAAACCAAACATGGAGAAGTCAAAGATCGAGTTCGTGGGGCACAAGGCAGACGGCAAGCACGCCGGTGGTTTCAAGAAATTTGAACTCGAAGCCAAGGCCGATTTTGAGGATCCAGCCAAAAGTTCATTGAAAATTGTAATTCACGCCGACAGCCTTTGGTCGGACGCTGACAAGCTAACGGAGCATCTGCGCAACGAAGACTTTTTCGATGTCAAGCAACACCCCAAGATCACTTTTGAGTCGACGAAGATTGAGCATTCCAAAGATGATGGTAAAGCCAAGATCTTTGGCAAGCTGAAAATGTTAGGTAAAACGGAAGAGGTAGAAATCCCCGTCGATTTTGAGCTGACCGAAGAGAACGTTAAAGTCACTGCCAAATTCAAGCTGGATCGCACCAAGTGGGGCATGGACTACGGGAAAGGTATGATCAACGACGATGTTGATGTCGTTGCGGTATTCGTTTTCGGACGCTAGGGTCAATTGGGAAGAGATTTAGGCAGCCAATTTTTCCGCTTGGGATCAGGTGTTCGAGCCCGCCTGCGGGGCGATGCAAAATAGTGGCGGTGCGCCGAGGCGACAATTTGAGCCGCTTTACTCGCGAGCACAGCGCCCGCGTGGGGGGTGGAATAATATTGACACCCGAACTTTGGCGGCTGCGGGCCTGTCCAGAACCCCAGCGGGGTGGTAAACCATGGCTTGTTGGACGGATTGGCTAGCTACAGGACCTACTTTCATGGCAAAACGGTTCACGCGAGGGCCAAATTCGTCTTGCGGTAGGTTGGCACGCCGATAAACTAGTCCCTTCCCATAACTTCACGAGAGTGGGTGTGTACGCGTATTGGCGTTCGCGGCAAGTTCATGTGACGGGCCAACGTAGCTCAGTTGGTAGAGCTGCTGATTTGTAATCAGCCGGTCGGGGGTTCGAGTCCCTCCGTTGGCTCCTGTTCGAACTGCGATGCCTGCTTGGTTACACCTTTTTCAGTGAAGTTAGGGGGACGATTGCCGGTATTTGTCCCGGATCCGGGAGGTTGCCCGAGTGGTTAAAGGGGCCGGACTGTAAAACCGTTACTTCGGTTTCGCAGGTTCGAATCCTGCACCTCCCATTGGCGAACCGAAGCCGTGGTGGCAAACTGTAGGCAATGTGGACCTTGACCTGAGCTGTCGGTAAAGGCAGGCTGGCATGTTTCGTCTGAGACGTGTGCGGTCGGTCGAGTCGATCTGCTGGCTGGGTTAGCAGTCGCTTGCATCCGGCTGTAGCTTGCTTCGGCAGGTTGCGAAGGTGTTCGCGGGTGTAGCTCAATGGTAGAGCAGCAGCCTTCCAAGCTGAATACGAGGGTTCGATTCCCTTCACCCGCTCTCCGGATTATTGAGAGATCAGCGGCTGCTGTAGCTCAGTGGTAGAGCACTTCCTTGGTAAGGAAGAGGTCATGGGTTCAAGTCCCATCAGCAGCTCATGCTCGTGATTCGATATCACGAGGTGATGCCCTGTGGCATTGGAAATATGTTTTTCGTCCTGTTCAAGCGTGGGCAACAGGGTCACACGCAGTATCAAATTTTCGTTTAGGTGTAGCGAGCAATGGCCAAAGAGCAGTTTAATCGTACCAAGCCGCACTGTAACGTCGGCACCATCGGTCACATTGACCATGGCAAAACAACCACTACGGGCGCTTTGCTTGCCGTACAAGCAGCCAAGGGCTTTGCCAAGGCGAAGACCTACGCAGATATCGCAAAGGGTGGTACCGTCCGCGATACGACCAAAACAGTAACAATTGCCGTTTCGCACGTAGAATATGAGACAGACAATCGGCACTACGCTCACATTGACTGCCCGGGCCACGCCGACTTTATTAAGAATATGATTACCGGGGCTGCCCAAATGGACGGGGCGATTTTGGTGGTCAGTGCTGCTGATGGTCCCATGCCTCAAACGAAGGAGCACGTGTTGCTCGCTCGTCAGGTGGGTGTGCCTGCACTGGTCTGCTTCCTCAACAAGGTTGACTTGGTTGACGACGAGGAATTGCTTGAGTTGGTCGAGTTGGAAATTCGTGAATTGCTCAGCAAGTACGACTTCCCTGGCGACGATGTGCCAATTATCCGTGGTAACGCGCTAGCGGCTTACAATAACCCTGCCGATCCAGAGGCCAGTAAGTGCATCACTGAGTTGCTGGAAGCCGTGGATTCATTTATTCCTCAGCCAGAGCGCCAAGAAGACAAGCCGTTCTTGATGGCGATCGAAGACGTGTTTTCGATCGAAGGTCGCGGAACGGTCGCCACGGGACGCGTCGAGCGTGGTGTAGTCAAGGTTGGCGAAGAAGTCGAGTTGATCGGCTTGAAGGATGCCGCTACCAAGACGGTTTGCACGGGCGTCGAAATGTTCAAGAAGGAAATGACCGAAGGTCGTGCAGGCGAAAACGTTGGTTGCTTGTTGCGTGGTCTGAAGCGTGATGATATCGAGCGTGGTCAAGTATTGGCCAAGCCGGGTTCGATTACTCCACACAAGAAGTTCGAAGCAGAAATCTACTGCTTGAGCAAGGACGAAGGCGGTCGTCACACGCCGTTCTTTAGTGGGTATCGTCCGCAGTTTTACTTCCGTACTACCGACGTTACCGGCTCCGCTAATTTGGTGGGCGCAGAAATGTGCATGCCTGGTGACAACGTTAAGATCGAGGTTGAATTGCAAAAGAAGATTGCCATGGATGATGGCGTACGTTTTGCGATTCGCGAAGGTGGTAAGACCGTCGGGTCAGGCGTCGTAACTAAGATTATTGAGTAGTGGTTGGTCTGGTAGTTGGGCCAACTCCGATGAATGGGCATACGCGTCACCTACCTGGTGAAGCGAGTCGCCAAAGATGGAACGCTCTTGCTGAATACCCGCGTTTATTGTGCGGGTGGCATGAGCGTCGATTAGGGGTGTAGCTCAATTGGCAGAGCACTGGTTTCCAAAACCAGCGGTTGCGGGTTCAAGTCCCTCCGCCCCTGCTCGTAAGAAAATTGGAATTCGAGGAATGCTCGTACCGAGCGGCAGATGAGCACAAAAGAATCAGTGATGACGAGTCGGCCATTGATGCAAGAAATGTTTGCATCGGCTTTGTACAAGCGCAACCAGGGGCGGATGGTCCGGCAGGTAACCTGTTTGACCATTTGGCTGGTAGCCGCGGTTGCCGCTTGGCGCTGTCATACGTTGTTTATCGCTCCCAATTTGGGCGAGGGCAACAAGGCAGTCGGTTATTTGTTGGCCGTCGGACTCGGTGCTTTGGGCTGTTGGTTTGGGTACCGTTTGGTAAACTGGCCAAAGTTCGCAGATTTCTTGATTTCCGTGGAAGCTGAACTGAATAAAGTCTCGTGGCCAACCCAAAAGGAGCTGGTTCGGGCTTCGATTGTGGTTATTTTCACGATTTTGTTCATGTCAGCGGTGTTGTTTGCATATGACGCAATTTGGCGGCTGTTATTTACCAGCCTTGGTATCGCCAAGTGATCGGTGCAGATGGTTTGAACGCATGTGGAATTCGCTGAGGATTTCGTGCGGTTAAAGTTAGTTAGGTTTTTAGATCAAAGTTAGTTTTTTAGATTTGTGTCTTGGCAGTCGTTTTGCCTAGACCATGTTTTTAGCAATCGTCTTCCTAGCCAGGAGATGACTGCGGCATTGATGCAACGGTGAACACCAGTTGACCTGCTCAAGAGCCGCGATCGCTTGTACTGGCGTGGGGGTGCTCAAGTGAGTGACTCGGAAAAGCAAGAATCGAATTCGCCAACCGCGGGTGCTGCTGCCGGTATGGACTGGTACATCATCAAAGTGGCGTTTAATCGCGAAGATAGTATTCGCGATGCGCTGATGAAGCGCATTAAGCTTGCTGGACAGGAGGAACACTTCGGTGAAATTCTTGTTCCAACCGAAGATGTCGTAACCTTTACTCGCAACGGTACTCGCCGCGTTGTCAAGCGGAAGCTCTATCCAGGATATTTGATGGCCTACATGGCCATCAATGATGACTCCTGGTTTCTGGTTAGGGAAACTCCTGGCGTCGGTGATTTCACCGGTTCCGGAGGCAAGCCAACTCCGATGCTCCCTGAAGACGTCGAAAAGATCGTCAAGAAGGATGAACCGGACGAGGATGATGGTGATAAGCCGATGAAGACCGCAATTCCGTTTCGCGTTGGCGATCGGGTGCGTGTCAAAGAGGGGAATTTCCAGAATCTCGAAGGCGAAGTCGAAAAAGTGGATGAGGCCAACGGTCGTGTGACGGTCATCATCAGCATTTTCGGTCGTAGTACACCCGTCGAAATTGACCACTGGCAAATCGAAGAAGTTTGATCCCTTTTTCGCCCAGCCGCCTAACCCGACTCAAAGTACCAGGTGTCCACCACCCGCAAGAGTGCTCCTCGCACAGGCTGGCATGGGTTCGCCTGACGGTCTTTGATAACAACCTTAGAGTTTTACGAATAACGTCTTGTGACGGCGCACTTCTTGGTGCGACTGAAGCAAGCATTTAGCGGAGTAGCAATACGAATGGCGAAACAAGTCGTCGGACAAGCCAAGTTTCAGGTACCAGGTGGCGCTGCCACACCGGCACCGCCGGTGGGTACGTCACTGGGTAAGTTCGGTATCAACCTCGGGCAGTTTGTCTCTGCTTTCAACGAGCGTACCAAGGAATACAACGGAACACCAATTCCCGTGGTGGTTACGGTCTACTCGGATCGAACTTTTGAGTTCGTAACGAAGAGTCCGCCAGCTGCCGCTCTGCTCAAGCAAGCCGCTGGCATTGCTAGTGGTTCTGGCGAGCCGAACAAGAAGAAAGTTGGCAAGGTTACGCGGGAACAAATTGTTGACATTTGCAACAAGAAGATGGCTGATCTCAACGCCCGTGATTTGGAGCATGCCACGCGTATGATCGAAGGTACGGCTCGCAGTATGGGCTTGGAGGTAGAAGGTTAAGTCATGGTTAAACTCTCAAAAGCAATGAAGGCGATGGTTGCCAAAGCGCCCACCAGCAAAGATCCGTTGCCGTTGGCCGATGCGATCAATATTCTCAAGAGCTTTCCGAACCGCAAGTTCGATCAAAGCGTCGAGATTCACATGAATTTGGGCATCGATCCAGCTCAGGCTGATCAGTTGGTGCGCGGTTCGGTTGTGTTACCACACGGGATTGGCAAGACCCAGCGAATTGTCGTGTTCGCCAAAGGCGATTTGGCAACAGTCGCGCAAGAGGCTGGTGCCGATCAGGTTGGGCAAGACGACCTGGCAAAGAAGATTAAAGACGGCTGGACTGACTTCGATGTGTGTATCGCCACACCAGACATGATGGGACTGGTTGGCCCGCTCGGTAAGGTGCTCGGTCCACGCGGCTTGATGCCTTCGCCCCGCGCTGGGACCGTAACCATGGATGTGGCCCGCGTCGTTGCTGAGTACAAGGCCGGTAAGGTCGAGTTTCGGAATGATAAAGGGTCGAATTTGCACGCCATCGTTGGCAAGCTAAGCTTCGATTCCAACAAGCTGGCCGAGAATGTCCAAGCCTTTATCAACTACGTAAATAGCTTGAAGCCGCAGGCGGTCAAGGGAACCTACGTCAAGAGTATTTCGCTGTGTGCGACGATGTCGCCCAGTGTACGTGTGGCTGCCTAACACGGGCGCGCTCCATCACCAAAATCACTGAAAATTTCCATCGCTTATAGAGTTAATTATGAGCAAATATGTTAAGAACTTGATTTCTGATGACATCAAGAGTCGACTCGATGGAGTCGAGGACGCAATCGTCGCAGATGTCATCGGCATGGATTCGGATGCAACATTCCGGATTCGCAAACTGATGCGTGAAAAGGGCATGCAGATGCTTGTCGTCAAGCGTAGCTTGGCTGGACGCGCTGCCACCGATACTCGCTTGGAGCCCTTGTTCGAGAATATGCATGGCTCCGTAGCCATGATTTGGGGTTGCGAGGATTTTGTCAGCCTCGCGAAGGAAGTGGCCGCGATCTCGAAGATGCCAGAGTTTAAGGATTTTGAACTCAAAGGCGGTGTCATGGACGGCGAGGCCATGGACGCTGCCAAAGTCATGGATGTCAGCAAGTGGCCTAATCGCCAAGAACAAATTTCGATGTTGGTCGGTCAGATCCTTAGCCCAGGCTCGACGCTCTCGGGGCAATTGTTGGGTGCGGGATCGAAACTTGCTAGCCAAATCAAGAAGCTGGTTGAGAACAAGGAGGGTGATGCATAGGAGTAGAGAAACTCGCTGGTATCGGCCTTTCTCAAGCAGCCAGCACTGGATACGAAAAATACTGAACACGTTCGCTTACAACAAAATTTTTTACTTTCGAATAAGGGTGTGATAACACATGTCCGAAACAACTTACGCAGACGACATCAAGCAACTCGGTGAATCCATCGTTGGATTGACGCTAAAGCAGGCCAAAGAGTTGAGCGATTACCTCAAAGAAGAGCATGGCATCGAAGCTGCTGCTGGTGGAGCCGTGATGATGGCGGCCCCTACCGGTGACGGTCCTGCCGCCGCTGCCGAGCAAACCGAGTTTGACGTAGTCATGACCAGCTTTGGTGATGCCAAGTTGAACGTCGTCAAGGTTGTCAAGAACTTGACCGGTGCTTCTCTCATGGACGCCAAGAAGATGGTCGAAGGCGTTCCTGCCAAGGTCAAGGAAGGCGTTTCCAAAGAAGAGGCCGAGAAGGTCAAGAAGGAACTCGAAGAAGCTGGTGCTACTGTCGAACTCAAGTAGACGCTGGCAGACCGCATTACTAATCAACCAACCTGGTTCGCTGTGCGATCCAGGTTTTTTTGCGCCAACACTTCTGGGAAACAACAGAGAACGAAGCATTCTGGCAAGCATTCTTGAGCCGGCTCCTACCACAAATTCAGATACTCTTCTCCGTACCGGATGGTGGATTAAGGAGTGTTAAGGTTGGGTCGGAGCCTAGCGGCCGGATGGTGATTCGAAAAAGGCGGATTTTCTCGGGCAATGCATGATGCTTCGTTCGCGGGTATTCGGTTTCTTTATCTTTTGGGTGCTTTTTTGCGAATTGGTTACCATTTTTGCAGACGTGGAAAGCCCGTGGGTTACTTATGGTTAAGCTCCAGGTTTCGTTGGCGTTGCAATTTGCGCTCAGGGTTATACTGGCAAAAGTCGGTGTTTCTTATCTTATTTTCTACTGTTTTCTGGAGACTGGTATGAGATTACGAGGTGAACCTCAACGGAACGCATTCACACTAGTGGAGCTGCTAGTGGTGATTGCGATTATCGGAATTCTAGTTGGTCTATTGCTGCCAGCTGTTCAGGCCGCCCGCGAAGCTGCGAGGCGCATGTCGTGCTCTAACAACTTTCACCAGTTGGGCATTGCGTTGCACAATTACGAGTTAGCCCACAAGGCTTTTCCCCCTAATCCAGCTTACGGTACAACCGAAGCACCAGGCGGTCGCTATGATCAAGCTTGGTTGGCGTGGAGCGGGTTGGCTATGCTCCTTCCCTACATCGAGCAAGATAATCTAGCCAATCGAGCCGATTGGGGCTGGCGCTGGGACTCGGACCAAAACGGGAATGTGAACAATACAGGCGTTGCGCGGGCTAGGATTTCCGGCTATGTTTGCCCAAGCGATCCTGGTGCGAATGCGACATACACTGCCAATATGAGCCCTGCCTCTTATTGCTTCTCTACAGGGCCTGCGTCCAGTTGGAATATGGGTGGTAGCAACGTTGGATTCTCGACATTGCGAGTTGCTACCCGAATCCGTGATCTAACGGACGGCACGTCGAATAGCATTGCGATGTCCGAAGCTCAAATTGGTTTGAATCGCGGCATGTGGGAAGCGGGCAAGTTGCCGCGTGATCCATCTTACCGAGTGGTAACCGGCACGCCTTTGCAGCGGTCCGCTAATGCTCAGGGCCGTCGCTGGACAAACTCTGCGGCAAACATTGCCCTGATTAACGCCTACTACGACAATTGCAAGTCGATGTACGACGCTGGTAGTGGTTGGGATGGAGCCAGTGATGAGCAAGGGCGCTTCTGGGCTTCTGGACGTGTATATTGGGGACCTTGGTTTACAACCCTGATTGGTCCAAACGCTGGTCCAAGCTGTGATAATGATTCATCGGTAACCGATATGAGCATCAAGGAAGCTAGCAGTTTCCACACGGGCGGCGTCAACGTCCTACTCGGTGATGCATCCGTCAAGTTTACAGGCAGCAATGTTGATCAAGCTGTTTGGATAGCTGCTGGTTCCATCAATGGTAGTGATCCAATCAACGGTGATTGGTAAGCGAATAAACGAATTTTGGAGCGCAAGCATGAAACTTAATAAGCTGTTCATCCCACTGGTTCTCTTGTCGCTTTCGCTTGTGGCTGGTTGTGGTCCGAGCGGAGGTGCGGCTGGTGATGCCAATGACCCAGCTGCCACCAGCGACGACGCACAAATGCAAAGCGAGACCGGCGACGTCTAGTCTGAGGAAGGTCACTAACGATTCTTTCCAATGAAATTGGCTTGAACAAGAACCCTTGCCGCGTAAGCGGCAAGGTTTTTTTTGCCACGCGGCGATCAGCAAGAAGTGCCAGATTTCAATTTTCGCTGGCCGCCATCACAATCCATTAGTGATATTTGGTATCCGATAAATGTCGGATTCTACCGGTTCATGCACCGTGTCGATGAGTTGGAAACGCAGCTCGCTGGGTAGTAGTGGCCGAAAGCGACCGATGGCTTCGCGAGCCGGAAATCGATCCAGTAGCGTTTGTAGCTCACCAGTCGAATGACTCTCATCGGTGCCCGGCAGAGTTTTGATGATGGGGTCGAACTGACGGATCAGGAATTCGTGATTGATGTTGTCGAAGACAATGACCAGATCGGTGTCCCCGGCTGCGTCGATCAAGCGAGCCTTGGGAGATCGTTGTAACAAGTAATCGCAGATCGCCGATTGCCAGAGGTCGACGATCTCTTGGACGTCGTCGTCTGAAACTGAAATACATTGCGCCCTGAACGATGCCCGCACTTCCTGCTCGGTCACACCGCCAGCCCGCAGACGGCTGAGCATGTGCGCGGCATGGGCATTCTCGAAGAATTTGCGTATGTCTTGTTTCGCGACTGTCCGAACTTCGTTCACGTCGATCATCTCTTTTGCTTCCAGCCACATACGGCTCAACAAGGAGAAATCGTCGGAAAGGCTTGATGTAAAATGCTTGCCGACCGCGCCTTCAGGTACCAGCAGCGTTGACTTGGGAGGATTGCTCACGCCGCCACGCCGGTACGGATCGGATTGGTCTGACAAGTCAAAACAGAATTCTACATATACATCGGTCTCATAGGGAGAATTGCGGATGACACCTACCAGCTTTTGATCGTCGCTGAGATAGACACTCCATTCTTCCTCAATCGCTGTGATACGATAGTTGCCGACGGTTTCAAAGCCGTGTTTGACCAGCCAAGCATGAATTTCTTCCGCTAGTTGATCACCGACTATCGGGTTCTGGCCCATCGCCTTAAGTTGGATCTCCATGGGTGGGACCAGGTTATGGTTGCAGAATTCATCGATGACCGAGTAGCTGTCCGCATCGATCGTCTCACTTAGCATCGCTTCCATGTTGCTCACTGTTTCCCGCATGCGTCTTGACAAACGACGAACCAAGACGAAATAGGCGACCCCCAATGCCAATACGGCCAGTACGACCACTGCCCCGATGCAAGCCAAGATGCTAAACGCAATTTTAAGGAACAATACGCTAGTCTCCTTCCGAGGCACCAAGTGTGTTACTAGAGTCTAGCAGGTCAAAGGCGACTGGGAACGGTGTATACTAAGCGGTCTGCAATCCGTCGATTCGTCGAGGAATGCGTTAGGCGTCGCACAATTCTAGATTCATCTCGATGCTTTGGAGTCGACTATGCGCGGCAGCGTTATCAGCTTGATCATCTTGTCCTGTATGCTGTCACTGGCTGCGCAACGCCTGCGCGCGCAGGGAGAAACTACGACACCTGACACTGTTGATAAGGACTACTCTAGTGAATTACCGCGGCTACCGCCTCTGAGCCCCGCAGATGCGCTCAAGGCACTGCAGGTTCTGGACGGTTTCGAAGTTCAATTAGTGGCCGCTGAACCACTGGTCGTTGATCCAGTCGCCTTTGCTTTCGACGCTCGCGGGCGTTTATTTGTTGTCGAAATGATCGACTATAGTGAACAGGAAACCGAACACTTGGGACGTGTGGCGCTGTTGATTGACAACGATGGCGATGGAGTGATGGACCAGCGGTCTACCTTTGTCGACAATCTATCTTGGCCGACTGCCATCTGGCCCTGGCGCGACGGCGCTCTGGTCGCTGAGCCGCCGTACCTTACTTGGTACCGTGACACCGATGGCGATGCTACCAGCGATACGTCGGAACGTTGGTTTACCGGTTTTGGTCGCGGCAATGTGCAGGGCTTGGTCAACAGTCTTCGCTGGGGCGTCGATGGTTATATCCATGGTGCGACGAGCAGCGCCGGCGCGGATTTGCAATCGGCGGGCGGAGGGCAGGTGAACTTGGGGCGTCGCGATTTCGCCATCGATCCGCTGAACAAGACGATATTGCCAGAAAGCGGCGGTGGTCAGCACGGACTGAGTTTTAATCGCTGGGGCGATAAGTTTGTCACAAGCAACTCGGATCACCTCCAGCAGATTCTTGATTTGGATAGCTGGTTTGCCGAGCATCCATCCTCAATTCGCCTGCCGAGTACCAGACGCAGTATTGCCGAGGATGGGCCTCAAGCTGCGGTCTTTCGAGCGAGTCCTGTCGAACCGTGGCGTATCGTGCGCACGCGCCTGCGCGTCAGTGGCGTTGCACCTGGAATTGTCGAAGGCGGTGGCCGAGCGGCTGGCTACTTTACAGGCGCAACTGGTACATGGATCGTGGACAAAGAACTTGGCTTCGCCGACGGCAGTGAAGCCGCTCTGGTTTGTGATGTCGGCAGCAACTTGTTGCACCGCAAACGTCTCACGGACAACGGTTTGTTTTGGAATGGACAGCGGATAGACGAAGGTACCGAGCTGCTGCGCTCCAGTGATACGTGGTTCCGACCCGTGCAGCTGGGGGACGGTCCTGATGGCGCGGTTTACATCGCTGACATGGCTCGGGAAGTCATCGAGCATCCCAAAAGCCTGCCACCGATGATCAAGCAGCACCTGGATTTAACCAGTGGGCGAGACCGAGGTCGGATCTGGCGACTGCGGGCGACAGCAAAGGCTGACAGAACGCCGCCGACCGTGGTGGACTTAAATACGCTTACCGATAGCCAGCTGATCAAGCTACTGGCTCATAACATTCCCTGGCAGCGACGCATGGCTAGCCAATTGTTGATCGAGCGTGCAAATCCTGGGATGCAATCCAATCTGATGCTAGCCGCAACATTCGATGCGGCAGCTGCGGACAATAAACCCGAAGCACGAATTCTGGCGTTGCACATCGTCTTTCGTTTGGGTTGGTTCACAGTGGATTTGGCACGCACTGCGATCAAAGACCCTCATCCGCGTGTACAGGCGGCGGCGGTTGACTTGGTTGGTCGTGAAGGATTGGGACGCCAGTTGCAGCACGAACTCGATCAATTGTCGAACAGTGAGCAGCCACGCACCCAGTTGGCCCTTGCACAAGTGGCGGCTGATTTGGAGCCTAATCCCAGAGTTGAAATACTCTTGAAGATGTTACCCTATGTGGACGAACCGGTGATCCAGGCTGTCGTTGGCACGGCGGCCGGTGATGAGAGCTGGCGATTGGTTGCTCAAGGTGATCTTGCGACACGTTCGCCTGAAAGGCTGGAAGCTTGGTTGCGAGTACTACTGCCAGCTTGGGGCCGCGACGTCGCATGGCCGGCCGACAAGACGGCTTGGCTCAATTCACAGTTGTCACCAGAAAACTCTACTTTGGCAGCCTGGTTGGACGGACTCTGCGAACTTTCAACTCGACAGGAGGCGGATGGACTGCTTGCGCATCTGAAGGAAGCGAATAGGCAAAACTTGCAACGTTGGATTGCGACGACTTTGAACTCGAAGGAAGGCCATCTTGCCTGGCTGGGGCTGCTATCACAAGCCGAGCAAACCGAGCGGCTGATTGCGACCTTGCAGCCATCCGTTTCCGAAGCAGAGCAACGGACCGTCATTCGTAGCCTGGCCTGGGCTAATCATTCGCGTCTGGCGGCAGCGCTGATCGATAACTTTACAAGCCTCACGCCCTCCGTCCAGCAAGATGCCTTGCGTGTGCTTAGTAGCCGACCGCAATCGTTAGAACTCTTGGTCGTCGCGTTAGAGGCAGGTGATATCCTGCCAACGCATATCCCGGCCAGCCTGCGACAACAGTTGAACACCTCCAACGACGCCAAACTCGCGAAACGCTTCCAAGCCGTACTCGCGCAGGCAGCCGCAGATCGGCAGGCCGTGATCGATAAGTATGCCAAGGCTATCGCTCCTACAAAATCTGTTAGTGAGACAGGGCAGGCTGTCTTTCAGCGTGTTTGCGCCCAGTGTCACCGCATCGATCAAACCGGGAATGATGTCGGACCCCCACTGAAGTCTTTGGTTGAAAAATCGCCAGAGCAGTTGTTAGAAGCGATCTTGGATCCTAACCGCGAAGTAGACCCGCGATACGCAAGTTATTCAATCATGCTCGACGATGGCCGCACTCTGTCGGGGATTATCCGCGAAGAATCCTCGACGCAAATCACGTTAGCGGAAGCTGGTGGATCCGTGCATCGTATCGCGCGCGACGAAATTGAGCGTCTGAAGAGCAACGGCGTCTCTTTTATGCCCGTGGGGATTGAAGAACAAGTAACACCCGAACAGATGTCTGCACTGATCCAGTACTTGAAGTCAGGGCGGAGATAATATGTCGATCACGGTTCTGGCTGTACTTTCACTGGTACCGATAATGGTCGTGGGGATCTTCTTGGTCTTGTTGCGCTGGCCTGCTAGTCGCGCAATGCCACTGGCTTATGCGGCAACGGCGCTGTTGGCGCTGCTGGTATGGCGCGTACCATGGATCCAAGTTGCAGCAGCGTCGATGAAGGGGATCGTCATTGCGGCTGAGTTGTTGTACATCGTCTTCGGCGCGCTACTCCTGCTCAATACGCTTCGGGAAAGTGGTGCATTGCAAGAAATTCGCTCTTCGTTCAGCGGCGTATCACCAGACCGGCGAGTTCAAGTCATCATTATTGCCTGGCTCTTCGGCTCTTTTATCGAAGGTGCAGCAGGATTTGGAACGCCCGCCGCCGTGGCCGTCCCATTACTGGTTGGTCTCGGATTTCCTGCCCTTTCAGCCGTTGTTTCTGGGATGATGATTCAGAGTACACCAGTCTCTTTTGGCGCCGTGGGTACACCGATCTTATAGGTGTTAGTAGTGGACTGGCTGGCGAAGGGACGATTGATAGCTTTGCGGTTTCAGCAGGTGCCGAGGATGGCCGACAACTATTGAGCATGATTGGCGTACGTGTTGCAGTGTTGCATGCCGCCGTGGGAACGTTGATTCCTCTGTTCGTTGTGAGCACGATGACTCGCTTTTTTGGCAAGAATCGAAGCTGGCGCGAGGGGCTGGCGATATGGCGATTCGCCCTGATGGCGGCACTGGCCATGACCCTGCCCTACTTGGCTGTGGCCACTTGGCTGGGACCGGAGTTTCCATCGTTGATAGGTGGGCTGGTGGGGATGGTCTTTGTAATCACATGCAGCTCGGGCGCGTTGGCTACTGCCCCCACAGGCTGATAGCACGGCACATTGGGATTTTGAGCCCGCTGATCAGTGGCCCACCGAATGGACCGGCGTGGGCTGGACCATGCAAACCGAGGAAGTGCCGAATTCGCGCCCGATGCATCTATCCATAGCGTGGATGCCGTACGTGTTGGTGGCTTTGCTACTGGTCGTAACGCGTCAACGTAGTCTGCCCTTGACCGATTTTTCACCCGACGCGTGGATTCAGTCCGTCAAGTTGCCCGTACGGAATATCTTGGGTACCAACATTTCTGAAGATGTAAAGCTGCTCTACCTGCCCGGCACGGTATTCGTGGTTGTGTCGCTCATCACCTACTTTTTACACCGCATGCAGCCTCGCGCCTTGGCTAAGGCCTGGAAAGCCTCGGGACGCACCATTTTGAGCGCTTCGGTTGCCCTGATTTTTACGGTCCCCATGGTGCAAGTTTTTATTAATAGTTCTGGTGGCGCGGCGGGCTACGAACGTATGCCGATTGCCCTGGCCGCCGGTGTCGCAGCCTGGACTGGCCAAGCGTGGCCATTGTTTGCCAGTTGGATTGGCGGTATCGGCGCAGCGGTGGCTGGTAGCAACACGATGAGCAATATGATGTTTGCACTCTTTCAGTATGAAGTAGGAACACAAATTGGCGTCGATTCCAAGTGGATCGTTGCGCTGCAAGCTGTTGGCGGTGCGGCGGGAAATACGATCTGCGTGCATAATGTGGTTGCAGCCGCAGCCGTGGTTGGATTGGCTGGACGCGAAGGAAGTGTTATTCGCAAGACATTACCTGTCTTTATGTACTACGCTAGTTTCGCGGGGTGCCTCGGCTATGCCATTGTTTGGTGGGAGTCCAAAGGCCCGCTGAACCTGGGTACGCTTTGCTCGCTTCCACGATCGTCATTGCGGTTGTGGCAACGGTTGTTGTAGGTCGACGGCGGAGAAAGTTAAATCTGTAGTGTGGTTCAATCTGTAGTGCGGCGATTCATCGCCGCTTTGGTATGCAGGCGTGTGCAAGCAGAGTTGGCTTTTGTTGCGCGGCACGGGTGTTTGTCAGTTGCTTCCCGTTTTGCGCAGCGACTTGTGCATAGGAAAGCTCCGCCAAGCCGGAGCAGTCCAAGAAAGCTCCGCCAAGCCGGAGCAGTCCAAAAAAGCTCCGCCAAGCCGGAGCAGTCCAAAAAAGCTCCGCCAAAGGCGGAGCAGTCCAAAAAAGCTCCGCCAAGGCGGAGCAGTCCAAAATTCTCAATCGTGCTTACCTTTTAAGTGTCTAGCGACGCGATAGACCATCAAGAATATTCCGCTGCCAAGGATGCCTAGAACCAGACCAGGAAACGCGCCGACTAGGGCGCCTGCGTACCAGGGCATTCGCCATGACGTGTTGACGGCTGCCAGGATAGCCCCCGTGATGGCTGCCAGCAAGGTTGACACTAGCACACAGATTGCTTGGAACTTGTTGTCGCTCCAGCGTATGTTCACGCCGGTCACCGTGTCGGTGACTACATTGTAGGCAGCTTGGGCTTCCGAAACTGCCTGCTTCTGGTTCACTTTAGCCGCATCTGTGTGTTCTGGACTTGCGAAGGGGTTTTCAGACATGGTGAGTGATCCGGGTTAGACAATTTTTTCGAACTCAATGTTGAAAAGTCTTCATCCGCCTTGGTCAGCGTTGGTAGATAGGCAGGTAATGATATTTCACGGAGAGACTCAGGACGGCCATGCTGGTAGTGTAGACCTTGCCGGCACCTCCTTCTTCGCCGCCGGGGGCAGACCAGGCGCCGTCGGACTCTTGCTTTTCCAACAGCAATTGCTTGACTAGGGCTTCAGCTGAGTCAGCGCGATCGCCACCGCGCTGGTGCATGCCTTGTGCGTAGTAGTATGTCCCGTAGTAGAAAAAACGCTCACCCCATTTCGGCGGATGAGCGTCGAGCCAATTTGTGGCCCCTTCGACGAGAGGCGAGTCATACTGGCCGCAAACCTGCATAGCTAGTAAACCAGCGGCTGTCATGGCAAAAGTGGGGCTGCGATTTTCTGGCAAGTAGCTGAAGCCCGCGTCAGGATTGCTTGGCCGTCCCTCTACATCTAGCGGTGATGTATAGGAGCGCTGCAAGTATTCGATGGCTTGGGCAATGGCTTCCGCAGGCACATCTAATCCGTCATTCTTGGCCGATCGCAGAGCCATCAATTGCCAAACACTGACTGACAAATCTGCGTCATTGGAATTAGGCGTGTATCGCCAGCCGCCGCGATATTGACGGGGCTTGCTACTGCTCTGAGCGCTCAAGATCAGATTGATGGCTTGCTGGCAGCGTTCTTCGATCAGTTTGTCTTGTTCTGCATTAGCCCCCATGCCAATCATCTCGGTCAACATCAACGTAGTAATGCCGTGCCCGTACATCCGCGATCCGTCGCGATTGCCGTAGTAGCCTTCCTTGTCGATGCGATCATCCAGAAGCACGAAGTCGAGGGCGCGTTTGGCCACTTCGCCGCGCTCGCCAGGCGTACTGGGGGTCACGCCAGTGCTGGCCAGTGCCATGATCGCCAGCGACGTCATGGTCGTCTCGTATTGCCGGTCCGTAATTGCTCCATCCTCGCGCTGTTTGGAAACGATGAACGTCATCGCTCGCTCGATGGCAGTGTCCACTTCGTCCTGAGCAAAATTGAATTCGGCAGGTGGGTCCCCGGCGCGAATGAGGCCAGGGGTTACCAAGTTGCACAAGAGGCAAGCTAGTATGACGATTGGGGAGCGGTGGAAAGTGTTCACGGCTGTGGTGCCTTGTTGGCATCTTGTTGGCTGCGCTGAGAAAGTATGCGGAAGTACGCATCGACTTGACGTCGAACCTGCGAAGCCAGTGGATCACGCTGGGATTCAATCATTTGTTCGGCGGACTGCTCGCGCATTGCTCCCCATTCGCCGTCCAATCGTTCGACGTCGAGTAGTCGTACTGGGGCGGGTGGTTGAGGATTCACATCGGCTAGCATGCTTTGCGTGGCCATGCCAAGATCGGAGCTGGCACTTGGAGTCGGTGGTTGCCGCTGGCGGCTAAGTCGAGCAGCCAACTCGCGCGCGGCAGCGGTCAACGTCTGTGGCGTTGCGCCACGCGGCGATTCAGATTGGCCAGCCTGATTCTGATTGTTATCCTGTTGCCCCAATTCCTGACCGCTGTTGAGCTGACGGTCCAGTTCGTCCAGTAGTTGGGCCATTTGCTGCGGGCTGAGAGGATTGGTGGATTGGGGCTGCCCCTGTGCCCCGGCCTGTGACGTAGAACCGTTACTTGAGCTACTGCTCGCGTTACGGCTGGCCTGGCTGGCATTGTTTTGCTCGGAGTTGTTACCCGAGTTAGGCAGGGGTGGCGGGTTGCGACCCAACATGTCCCGCACGGCCTCGGCAGCCTGGTCGATGGCGGCTTTTGCTTCTGCGACTTTTTCAGCGACGGCTTGGCTGGTTTCAGGAGAAGCCTGTCCGGTGGCTTGTTCTGGCGAGCTGGCTTCTGCAACGGCTTGCGACAATTGCACTTGGGCAGGGTCGATCTGCTGGTCAATAACGCGTTGGGTACCGTTGGCTAACTGCTGCAATTCTTCAGCGCTGGGCTGGTGATTCAGACGCGCTTCATGGCGGGCTGCACGCGCCAGATCGTTTGCTGCTGAGTGTACTTCCTGGCCAATGTTTGCTTCACGATCAACAGAGCTTTCTAGCTGGGACTGTGTCGCTTCGTTGGCGGCCGGTTCATTTTCGGACCAATTTTCCAAGCCGGCCTGAATGTCGCGGGAACGATCCGCCGCTCGCTCTGCCAGTGCCCCAGACAACTCGCCGCTTGGATTCTTAGATTCCAGGGGTAGCTGTTTGAGTTGATTGATTTGTTTAAGAGCTGCTGACGCTTGTGCGAGTCGTTGCTGCATCGCGTCTCGTAGTTTTTCCCTGGCAGTTCGCTGCTTGTTCGCCAAGCCGATTTTCTTATCCTGATCGGCAATTTGAGTGTGGATCCAGTGTTCCTCGGGTTGCTTCTCGGCTTGCTTGCGTAGTTGCTCCAAACGTTGTTTGTCCGCTTTGAGTCGTTGTTCGGCTTGGCGAACTGCGTTCTCGGCTTGTTGAACCAATTGGCGTTCACGTCGTTCTACCTGCTGAGCCTCACGCTCCTCCTGTTGCTGAATGCGTCGCTGGCGATCTCGCATATCTCGGCGACGATTATTGAGGTCCGCTTCATTTTGATGTACTTCATCACTCTGGGATTCGGTCAATTTGCGGCTGCTTTGGTCGAGCATCAGTGCGGCGTTGTCGAGCGATTCGCTGAGTTGGGCGGCCGCGTTGCGCAAGTCTTCGAAGGCAGATTGGTGGTTGACACCGTGGCTGTGGGTGAGTGCATCGCGCAGTTTTGTTTGGATAGATTGCAGTTCTCGCGTTTGGTCTGGTTGCTTGGCTAAACCTGACGCAGTGCTCGCTTCCTGGACGATCAAATTTGCGACTTGCTGAGCTTGTTGTTGCGCCCTGTAGAGATCATGGTAGAGGAGTTCTTTTTGCGCTTGCATGACCGGATCGGCGTTTTCGAGCGAAGGTTGAATTTGTCGCTGTTCTTCCGCTGCGTGTTCGAGACCACCGAGCGCCCGCTCGGTGGCTCGTCGAGAGATTTCAGACATTTCTTGCCGCATCGGTTGGTTGGTTTTCAATTGCTGTTCTAGTTGTCGGAGTGCCTCGGCGGGGTCTGCTGCGTTCAGCCGCGCGAGTCGTTCAGCCTGATCATATGCCGGATTGGATAAACGTTCGCCATCGTTCGCTTCAAGCTCCTTGGACAACTCTGTCAACTCCGCCAACTGAGCGGCTGCTTGGGCAGCAGAGAATTCTTGGTCCGTCTGCGACTCCAACTCGGCGAAGTGCTCGGCTAGTTGCTCAAACGCTGCTGCCGAATCTGCTTGTTTTTGTGCAGCTTGGTTGAGCTTTTCCGCGCTGGTTAGTTGGGGTTGCTCTGAGTTGGGACGCTGCGGTGGATTCGATTTGTTGGTGGTGGCATTCGGCGTGGGCGCTTGAGCTAGTTCATCAAGGGAATGCTGCGCTTGCTGTTCCGCACGATCGACTAGATCGATAGCTGCGTCCGCCTGACGCGAGTTGTAGATCGCGGGATTCCAATAGATTCTGCGCGTCGGCTCGATCGACCAATGCGTCGCGCAATTCTCCCACAGGATCTGACAGTTCCGCCAATTCCATTTGCAAGCCATCAATGCGTGTTTGCGGATCGGGAACATCATCCCGTTTCATTTCCTCCGACAGGCTCTGCGTCTGTGTCTGTACGTCTTGTGTCGCGTCGGCAGCTTGGCGAGCGAGTTCACTAATGCTGGGGGTGGATTCGGCAAGGGCATCGCGCGCTGCCGACGCATGTTCTCTCAGCAAAGCTTGTATCTGCTGTAGGTCGTCTGCGAGAAGCTGTAAGTCGGAGGCGGCGGAAACGGGGGCACCAGCGTCCCACAACCTCTTGGTAATCTTCTCTCCAGCGCGCCGCGCGGCCGCATTCCAACGCAGCTGATCCAGTTGGCTGGTGATCTCATTCGGCAATCGCGCTTCACGCAGCTCCGTTGCCGCCCATTCCATGCTTTGTGAATACGTTTCCCATAGCCGTGGATGTTGTGTACGAGCAGCACTGTCGTCCAGTGTACGGCTTTCGGACCGCACAAGCGTAATCAGGTTGGCTACGGCGGAATTTACGGCGCTACTTGCGGACAGCGTGGCGACGCTTTGTTCAATTGTGCGGAGCTGAGAGATCTGTTCCTCGCGTGAAAGGCTTGGATCGCTGGTGATCTGAGTGATGGCCCGACGTGCATTGCCCAAATCGCTAGCGAATTCGCGATCGCCATGACTGCCAGTACGGTTCAGCATCCGTCGATCGCTGAGCTGTTGAGCGACCGCGGCCGCTTGATCTTGGCGTTGGCGATGATTCTGCAGGTCTTCTGCCAAGCTGGAGATAGCATCATCGGCGGCACCCGCTCGCTCATTCATTCGTCGGCGGGCAGCGTTGCTACTGTCGCTCAGTCCAGCATCGATGCGTTGCGTTATACGGAAATGCTTGAGCGCGCCGTCAAGCTGTTCGGCAAACTGCGACAATTCTTGGGGCGAGTGATTGTCTTGCAGCGAGTCGATACGGTCGACGAGCCAATTCATTTCATCAGCGACTTGCTGCATACGCTCAGCAACACTGGTGCGAGTGCCTGTCGTTTGTCGCAGTTGTTGTTGAAGTTCCTTGAGTTGGCGTCCGAGTACGATTTGTTGTCGCCGGGCTTGTTCGGGAGCGAGGCTCTTATCAGCTAGGGCTTGTTGGATGCTATTTTGAGCCGTTGATAAATTGTGGAATTGCTGGGAGTAGCGGCTGATGACATCATGGCTAACCATGTCGCGGAAGTCACTCGCGATTTCAGCGACGTTCCGTAATGCGTTTTCCATCGAGCTAGCTGCGCGACGCGCCAGTTCGTTGTGTTTTTGTTTAGCTTGCTGTTCGTCTCTTGCGTCGGGGAGACCACTCTTGAGTTGCTGCACCTGGTGCTTCAGATCAGCCGCAACGTCATGCTTGAGCTTGGAAAGCAAGGCAGCTGTAATTCGCAGTTCATGTTCGCTAACGGCGTCGCCTGCTTCCACAATCGCGCGTTCGATATCTTCGATGATTGGCTGCGCATGCTGATTGAACTCCTCCGCGAATTTAACTGCTAGTGATTCGATTTGGGCGATTTGTTCCTCCGTCGGAGGAACCTGTTTCGTTTTTTCGAGTGATTCGCGCAGCTCGCGAACGGCTAGACGGTGCGGGCTCTCTTTGGTCAGCAGATCGGCCGAGGGAGATTCTGTGATACGCATGGCCAAAGCTTCGAGATTACCAGCCACGGTTTGCCTGAGTTGTTCGCCAACGGTTTCCGCGATGTCAATCGCCGTGTCGGAGATCATTAATCGTAGCGTGGGCGATTCTGTGCGATTTGAATTGCGATCGACGGCGACGACTTGTATGGCCACGATGTCACCAGGGTTGGCGTTCAACGGCATCAGGTCGAACGACCAAGATAAACTTTCGGACTGGCCCGGGGGAGCAGCGTCCGGTAGTGGCAACGGTGTTTCGCGCCATGCCGTTGGACTGGAGCCAGCAGGCAAGCTATCCGAATTAATCTGCATCCGCTGTGTCAACGCGGCAACGGGAAGCTCATCGGCAATTTGCAACTGAAGAGCTAGAAGCTGCGAGCGGCTAACGACCAGACTTGTGCGCTTTGGCTCGATCCAAGTCAATTGGGGTGGTCCGTCAGTGACTGCGGTAACGTGATAGGTAGGGCTGAGTAGGTTGGTCAGGCCAGATTCCTTGGCAATGAGATGCAGCCGGTATTCCGCGTTATGCGCGACAGTGAACTCGATCGCTGCACGTCCAGATGGCAGGATTATCAGGCTTGTATTTCCTTTCGGCTTCATGGTCGCGTCTTGGGAGTTGAGCCATTCAATGCGTGCCTCGGCAAGCGGAATATTCGTCTCAAGCTCAATTTTGACACGGCTACCTACATACGCTTCGATGTCACCATGTGGCTCATCCAGTGTGACGGCAGGTTGATCGGCATACTCGGGTAAATAGATCGTCTTGTGGAAATGAGCCACGCGCGGCCGCGGCTTGGCGGTCAAACGATACCAGGGCGACTCGGCACCTTCCGATGTGACGCGGTATTCGATCGAAGGTGCCCCAATGGGAAGAGCGGTTTCGAAATACGAAATTCGAGACGCTTCACCGTTCTCACCGGGCGACTCGTTGGACGCTCTGTCGGCGAAACGCATCGTTAGTTGGTTCTGTGAACCATCAGCGCGGGTCTCCAAGGTTACCAACTCAGGCCGTGGACCTTCGATGCGGGCAATGACGGCTACCAAGTCATCTAAGGCAACGGTTGCATCCGCAGACGCAGGTTGCTCGATAGAAATGGTTAAATGGCTGACACGCCCCAAGTCAGCGGAGGGCAGTAGCATCCGTGCAAGACGGTGAGGCAAGTGCAAGTTGGGAATGAGACACAGCAGCAGCAACGTCATCGCGGTTGCTAAGCCGATAAATGGAAAACGCCAGACACCGTGCCATGGCAGTAAACTACGGACCCGCACCGGTTCTACCAATTCCGCGACCTGACGCTGCAACTGCTGGCGGAACGCTGGCGAGTCGCCGCCGGCAGGTTGTCCCGCCAATTCGACGGCAGGCACCAACCGTTCGACCAATCGAGGGTCGCATTGCTCAAAACGAATCGCTTCGCTGAGCAAATTTAATGGCGTCAGCACGGGGCGCAGGCAGAACCAACCAAAGCCAAACAAAGCAACCAGGTAGAAAGCCACACTTCCCAGCGGTCGTACGAGCGCGTGAGTAACCCAGGCGTCCAACACGACCACGCCGAGCAGTGCAATTACAGACACCGTGACGGCGATTCCAATGCCACGCCAGAATGCCAGGAGTGAACGACGACGTCGGAATTGAATGAGTCGCTGCTGAGTTAATTCGTGCAGCTCGCAGTAGGATGAATCTCGCTGTGCAACGGCTTGCCCAAGCGACTTGGGTTCAGTTTGTCCGGCAAGGATACTCATATCAATCCACTACGTTTTCGAAGGATCCACTCGGCAACCAGCAACAGCAAGGCTGCAATGAACCACCAATAGCTCTGCCATATTAAGGTAGCAGATTGGGTAATGCGTCCGCCACTCAAAGGGCGAAGAAGTTCACTCAATTCGCTGGCTCGGTTGGCTGGCAGATACTCGCCACCCGTTGTTTCCGCTAGTTGACGCAACAGTGGTTCGTTTTGGGCGAGTAAAAGCAATTCTGGGCTCGGTGGAGCCACGACAGTGAACTTCGACTCGATGTCCAAAGCTTCTTTCGGATATCCAGCCGCTTCAATTCGCACTTGATAGTCTCCAGCGGCGAGTGTCTGCAGTTCGGCAGAGTAGCTCCCCGGCAGGTCTGTGTTGGCGGACAGCGGTAAGCGAGCAGCGACAACACCGTTCCGCTGGACGATGGCCGTTACTATCTTGTCTGTGGCTACCTCACCGTCCAAGCCGCGTAGCGTGCACCGAATTTCAACCGACTGTCCCTCGGGATGGCTAGCAGCGCCGGTATCAAGTGAAGCAAATTCACTTTGGACACTCAACGGTATTCGCATGGTCCAACGCGCTAGCTGATTCCAAAACCGCTGATGAACCAAGTCAGCCACTTTGTAACGCCAACGCCATGTTTCATCGGTGGCACTAAAAAGCACGCGGCCTGCTCCATACCGACGGGTGATCAACAGCGGTGTGCTGGTTGGGCCGCTGCTGGCCTCCATTAGGACTTCGCTACCAGGCAACGGCTCAACCATTGAAACGAACCGTAGTTCCGGCAAACTGCTCCATGCGGCTGCGTTATCCGCATTTTGCTCCGCGACCAGTTGTAGCGCTTCTAAACCACGCCCAACGCTGGTGAGTACCGCACTTTGTGGTGCATCGCCCGAGACAGCATCTGCTTGCCTCCAACGTATGGGCAGCAGTTTTTGCAACGGCTCATAGGCAGGTTCTTGCAAATGACCGCGAGCACCATCGATCAGAATCAGGCCACCACCGCGTTGTACAAATTCGGCGAGCCATAACAATTGCTCGCTCCGCCATATCGACGAATCCGCATCGCCCAAGATAACCAAGTTGTATTCGTCAAAAGCGCCTCGCGACTGAGGCAGTTCTGGCTGCGATTCCGTTCGCGTGTTGGATGATTCGGCGCGAGCTGACGCCAGGACTGTGTCGATGTCCCAGGCGGGATCGCGCGCGAACAAGTTGCGCAGGTAGCGTGTTTCCCAGCGACTGCGTCCGTCAATCAATAGAACTCGCGACTTGCGCGAAGCAACCGATAGATACAATCCCTGATTGTTGTTTGCCACATTGGCTTCTATAGAACTCGATCTGGTAGTGGCACTTGTGGCCAGGTCGCCTGTTCCGGGTAAGGTAGATAGCCGAGCCTCGAGTTTTAGCGGCAAGGTACTGTACTGGGCACCATGCGGCAAGGCAGCACTTTCAATATCGAATCGCGGTGCAATGGGCAGTTTAAACGCAATATCACGTTGTCCGATACCGGTTGCTACAAGATCCTCGCGCCAAACGACTTGATCTGCATGCACGATTTCCGCTGAAAACGGTGTGCCGGGTGGAAGTGAATCGAAGATGGTCAAATTGCCTTGCAACACGTCGGTACGATAAACTCGCTCGGGGGCATCCACGGATTGCAGCGCCAGGTCGACCGGTTCTCCTGCGGGACCGTAGCCAATCGCAAACACCGGCACGTCAGCCGATGACATCTGTTCTGCGATGGCTGGCGGCGACATACCAGTATTACTTTGTCCATCAGTGAGCAAAACGACAACCGATTGTTGATCGCCAGCCCCAGGCACTTGGGAAAATTCAAGCCCAGTTGCCAACGCGTCGCCGACCGCAGACGCGTCACTCCATGCGCTCGGAACCCAGGCATCCGAATTCAGCGGAAGCTCTTGGGCTTCGGCCAGCGAACTTTCCCACAGTCGCAACGGTGAGTTTTCAGATGTGGTTGTAGGCGAACCGAATCGTCGCACCGAAATCTCAAACTCGGACGCAATTTGTGGCAGTATGCCCGTGAGTGGATCGATCAAATGCAAAGTAGCCGACTCAAAGCGATTGTTAGCCGTGGAGCTGCTCGCATCATCGACATCGCGCATCGACATGCTAGCCGAATCGTCGATTAGAAACAGCACGCGACCAGGCTGCCCCTCACGCCGCCGTGATTCGACAACTGGTTCGGCCAGCGTCACGACAATTAAGAAGATCGCCGTTCCGCGCAGCGTTGGCAAGACGAGGGACATCGACCCCATCCCTAGGTTGCGCAGTTCGCGACGATATAACCACCAAGCGACGATGGCCAACACTAAACCACAGATGATCGTAATGAGTGGTGTCCAAGCACCCACAAAACGCAAGCTGAACATTAAGCGCCCCCCCGGGTGATCTTTTGACCCAAGAGGATTTCACCGAACAGGAAGGCGACGAGTAATACTAACAACCACCGCCAGATTTCTTGTCCATCACTGCGCTGTTTGTCGAGCGTAATCAGTTGGTCTACTGTGTTCACGGTCACGGCTCCCAAGCGATCGGCTAGACGCTGCATGCCTGGTGCACTGAGTGGCAACAAATCCGATTCGCTCTCGGGACAACGCACAGTAAACATTCCTGGCGTCGTCGCAGATTCCAGTTGCTCTTGTATTTCGCTATGGGCGGCTACGACGCGATAGAGACCTGGAATCGTTGGTCCGAGTACTAATTCCGTAGCTCCCACCGGCCAAGGAATCTCTAGGGCATCTGGCCCTAAGATCGACGCTGGAGGTAGGTTTGCCGGTTCGGTGCCTGCGGGCGGCTGATATCGCAGCGTCAGGGCCTCGCCGATGCGAATATTTGGATTTGTGGAGCGACGGTTGACAGCGATGGTTACGATGCGTTGCATCAATGGCACGTAGGATGGTCGCACGGGAAAGTTTGACCAGTCGTCTGCGCAGGACGTTGCGCACTGGAGGACCAGGCCGTCGCCAAACGCACGACTAGCTAGAAAACTGCTACCATCGGCGAGACTTAATAGTGTGGTTGCAGAGTTGGCGTCAGGAGCCGTTGGACTTGCGGCGAGTTCCGCCAATTTGAACCACTCGGTAATCTCTAACGTCGACAAGTCACCCGCTTGTTGACTATTAAAGATCTCTAACTGGGGAGCTTGAATTGGCTGGCGCGCGAACTTCTGGGGTAGTTCTGCATTTGCCTTCTGTCTTTCGCCGAACTGGAGCGGAAGTAGTCTTTCTTTTTCGAAAAGTTCTGCGTTGTACCATTTAACATCGAGCTTGGGACCAGGAAAGATAATCAATCCGCCACCGTCCCTGACGTAATCTATGAGCACATCTCGTAACGAATCACTGAGACGAGGGACGTCTGTCAACACCACGGCGCTGACCGTCGTGAGTTGGTCGGCTTGCAGATTCTGACCGCGATCAACTTGTAAGATAAACGCATTCGGGGCGTCCCCCTGAAACGGTGCGAGAGCCAGTTGCAGGTATCCACTACTATGCTGCAGCGATTTTCCGCCATCGGGATCGATGATGAGCAGAGAGTGTGGTTCGACAACATGTACGACATGTTCCGCCCGATTGTCGCCGGGAATGCCCTGAGAGCTATCAATCTGGGCGGCGACGTGATGCCAGCCGCGAGAGGTGAATTCGCAGCCAAACACGACTTGTTCGACAGCGCCTGGCGGTACTTGGACGGTACGACTGGACAGGTCACGGCCATCGACGCTAAATACGATTCGAAGATCGTCAACGGCGATGGCTCCGGTATTGTGCACTGACACTAACGTGCGATAGCTTTCACCGAGTAAGACCGAAGAAGTAGCAGCGTCTTCGATTGAGACGGATACGTTGTCCGTGCTAGGCACACCGGCTGTAACCTGCATGAGCGACAGATGGACGTTGAACTCACCGGCCTGCAATTGACTGCGGAGCGTATCGAGTTCCGCGTCGCTGAGGTTCTGCCACTGCGAGGCCTGAAAGTCGCTGACTACTACGAGTTGCTTGCTGGGATTGGTCATTCGCGACAACTGGGCAATGCCTGCGGTAAGACTGGCAGAAATGTCGACCGGGCCACCGTGTGGGCGAATTTTAGCGAGTTGTCTACGAACACGCGTTGGGTCGAACGTGGTGCCTGCGAGCGCATCGGTGGGGCGCCCACCGATGGTCCATAGGGAGAGTTCGGCAGCGCGATATTCATTGACCACCGATTCAACTTGTAGCTTGGCCTGTTGGAACGCAGAGTCTTGTGGCGTCCCATCGTCGGCCGGCAGGCTCCCACCGTTCTGCATTGACAAGCTGTTGTCGAGCAGAATGGCGACGGATTTCTGGCCCCCTGCCCCGTCAACTCGCAAGCTGGTCAGCACGGGGCGTGCGAGACAGATCGCAAAGATGATGGGAATCAAGCATCGCAGCAGTAACAGCAGCCAGTTTTCCCACTGAAAGCGGCGTGAGTTGACTTGCAAGGCCGCTTCCAGCAGATGCATCGCTCCCCAGTCAACGGACTGAAATTTCGAACGATTGAGCAGGTGGATGACGAGTGGCGCGAGGAATGCGAGGGTGCCGCCAAGCAATACGATATTAAGAAAACTCATCGCGTCGCCTCGTCGGGCGCTTCTGACAACACGCTCTGTGCGGTCATGGGGCTCGCCAGGCTGCGGTTGCCGCTACGGCGTGCAATATAGCGTTCCAGCACTTCCGCATAGGCCTGATCCGTTCTGCATTCAACCAAGTCGATGCGCTCTTTCGCGCAGCCAGTGATTAACTGCTGGCGAAATTCTAAAACGCGCCGCAAGTAAGTGCGGCGCAGGGCACGCGGGTCGACGATATGTTCCTGGGACGTTACCTCAAGCGAGCGGAATTGCGTGCGGCTGTGAAACGGAAAATCTAGCTCGTCGGGATCCCAGACTTGGAATACGATGACTTCGCTACCCGTGTGTCGAAAGTAACGCAGGGCGGAGAGCAAGGCGGCCGAGTCGTCAAAACAATCTGAGATTAAGGCTAGGACCCCGCGTCGTTTGAGTTTGCTGGCCGCTTGCTGTAAGGCGACATGCAAAGCGGTTTCTTGTCCTGGCGTAGAACGTACCAAGATCTCGGTAATAGCCTGCAAGTGGTTGGGACGACTGCGCGGCGGTATCACGTCGCGCAATTCGGTGTCCAGCGTGGCCACCCCCACGGAGTCTTGCTGGGAAATTAGCAATGTGGCCAGACAGGCGGCCAGGCGTGCGCCGAACTGGTGCTTGGAAACGCCGCCGCTGCGCGAACCTGAGTAGGCCATCGATCCACTTTGGTCCAGCAGAATCATGCATCGTAGATTGGTTTCATCTTCGTACTGACGAATGTATAGCCGGTCCGTCTTGCCGAATAACTTCCAGTCAATCGAGCGGATTTCATCGCCGCGCACGTATTGACGGTGCTCCTTGAACTCAATACTCGAACCCTTGTGCGGCGAACGGTGGCGACCGGCCGTCAAACCTTCTACGACCCCACGTGCTAGCAGTTGCAGCTGCGAGACAGCATCACGGTCTTCGGGCGTTAAGATGGGGTTAGGCACGGCGTTCAGGTAGGATAATGTGAGGGTGCCATGGCGCGTTGGTACGGGGAGCCAAGCAGGGGAGCCGGGAGTTCAGGAACGTCTTGGCGACTTTCGCTACGGTAGACTCCCAGCTGCTGCTCGCTTCAGGTCTATTTGGCCTTGGGTCTGGGGGTTTCTTTCAAAGCTCGGCGAATCAGATCGTCGGGACGCAAGCCTTCCGACTCGGCGGAAAACGACGGGACAAGGCGGTGACGCAGTACCGGCAGCGCGAGCGCCTCGATGTCTTCAACGGTTACATGATAGCGAGCTTCGAGCAGGGTTCGCGCTTTGGCCGCCAGTACCAATTGTTGACAAGCGCGCGGGCCAGGTCCCCAGTCGAGCATTTGCTGCGCCCATGCAAACGGACTTTCGCCACCGGGCCGCAAGGATCGCACTAAGTCGAGAACCAATTGTTTAACGTGATCTGGCAATGGCACTCGGCGAACCAGACCTTGGAATTCGATGATCTCTTCGCCGCTGACGACAGCTTCTAACTTGGTAGATACTTCACTGGTCGTACGATCGATAATGTCGGCCTCCTGGGCACGCGACGGATAGTCGACCGCTACCTGCAACAGAAACCGATCCCGCTGGGCTTCAGGCAGCGGATAAGTGCCTTCCTGTTCAATTGGGTTTTGTGTGGCTAAGACGAAAAAGGGCTCAGCCAATTTGTAGGTCGTGCCACCGACCGTGACCTCGTGCTCCTGCATCGCCTCCAGCAGGGCCGCCTGCGTCTTTGGCGGCGTGCGGTTGATTTCGTCTGCCAGGACGATCTGCGAAAATACGGGGCCGCGTTCAAAGACCATTTCGCGGTGCCCCGTTTCCTTGGACTCCTGGATGATATCGGTGCCGGTGATGTCAGCGGGCATTAGATCGGGCGTAAACTGAATGCGATGGAAGCTCAGATGCATCGTCTCAGCTAGCGAGCGAATCATCAGTGTCTTGGCTAGCCCTGGAACCCCTTCTAGCAGACAATGGCCACGGGCCAGCATGGCGATCAGCAATTGCTCGATCACTTGCTCCTGGCCCACAACCGCCTTGGCCAACTGTTGTCGCACGGCGGCACAGGCAGCCCGCAGACGCTCCGCTCGTTCAATGTCCACGTGTTGCTCGGTTGGTTGTTCTGCTGGCGAACCGGTGGGCGGAACTTGTAATTTACTCGGCAAATCTAAACTCCCGGCAGGTGACTCGGTTGGATTGGGATCTTATTGTAATCGGTGGTGGCGCGGCTGGCTTGTGGGCAGCAGGCACGGCTGCAGCTAGATCGCTGCGCGTGCTGGTGCTGGAGAAAAACAACAAGCCAGGCGTTAAGATCCTCATATCGGGTGGCACGCGATGCAATCTGACACACCACTGCGATATCCAAGGCATTATGGCGGCTTTTGGTAATCAAGGCAGGTTCCTTAAGCCCGCTCTGCACGAATTATCGCCCGCCGACGTCGTCGCTGAGTTTAATCGACTGGGCGTAGCTACCAAAGTCGAAGATACCGGCAAGGTGTTTCCAGTCAGTGATCGAGCAGTTGATGTGCGCGACGCGCTAGTCCGACGGCTCACCGAGGCTGGTGCTACTCTCCGCAGTGGCGTGGCCGTACTGGATGTTTGCCGCAGTTCACTTGACGCAGGTGGTTGGAAAGTACAAGTTGCCGACGCTGAGCTGAGTACGCGCAACGTGCTCTTATGCTGTGGTGGATTGTCCTATCCAGGTTGCGGTACCACGGGTGATGGCTACGCTTGGGCTCAGCGCATCGGGCACAATGTGGCAGAAACGTATCCCGCTTTGACTCCGCTGTTAAGTCCCGCTGCGTGGGTCCATGAACTCAAAGGCATCACCCTGCCGGACGTGACAGTGCGTGTTTCGATCGACGGCACAAAACTCAAAGACCCGCGATTGTCGAGTCGGGGTGGGTTCTTATGGACCCACTTTGGGTTGTCCGGGCCAGCACCGATGAATGTCTCACGGTTTGTCGCCGCTGCAGAATCGAGCAAAGTCAAGCTATCCATCGACTTGCTGCCGGACATGGAGGCCGATCGGCTCGCTGGTCTGTTTGACGCGACAGGCAATGGTCGGCGTAGCGTGCATGGAATTCTCGCGGGACTAGTGCCACGCAGCTTAGCGGCTTGTTTGGCGCATCGCGCGGAGCTATCGGACGGTCTCACTCTCGCAGAGCTATCGCGCCGGAGCCGAATGCGGCTGCTTAAGGACTTGAAGAATTTGCACGTGCCATTGAACGGAACACGCGGCTATGCAAAAGCCGAAGTGACGCGCGGTGGCGTGCTGACGGGCGAAGTCAATCCGCAAACGATGGAAAGTCGGCTTGCGCCAGGGCTCTATTTGGCCGGTGAAATTCTGGATGTCGACGGACCAATTGGTGGTTATAACTTTCAAGCAGCCTTTAGCACGGGCAACCTCGCGGCTCTCAAGATGCAGGACTCATGAATACGAAAGTTTTAGTCACCGGCTATGGCGGATTCTTGGGGCGCGCGATTTCAAAGCAATTGATCGAAGCCGGCTACGCGGTCCGCGGTATTGCTCGCCGCAGCTATCCCGAGTTGGAAGCCGCTGGCGTCGAGGCCCGGCGGGGCGATGTGTCGCATCGCCAGACGGCTTGGAAAGCTTGCGAAGGCTGTGACGCGGTCGTTCATACGGCTGCCAATGCGGGTGTCTGGGGCGCTTGGAACGAATATTATTCCGCGAATACACTCGCGACCTCACATTTGTTGGAGGCAGTGCATCGGTATAACGTGACCGCGCTAGTCTACACCAGCAGCCCCAGTGTAACGTTTGATGGCAAGCCTCAGGCGGGCGTCGACGAGAGCGTGCCCTATCCACAAAAATGGTTGTGCTTCTACCCACAGACCAAAGCCTTGGCTGAGCAAGCTGTGTTGGCGGCAGCCAAAGTAGGCAAGGTGCGAACTTGTGCCCTTCGTCCGCATCTAATTTGGGGGGATGGTGATCCGCACCTCTTTCCTCGCGTTATTCAACGAACGCTGGCAGGGCGATTGCGGCGCGTGGGCGATGGACGCAATTTAATCGACACCGTTCACGTCGATGTTGCCGCGCGGGCACATGTCCAAGCCGTTGAGAAACTGCTGCGCGGCGAATCGCTACTCAACGGTCAAGCCTTTTTCTTGACCGACGGTCAACCGACCGCTTGTTGGGACTGGATTAGCGAGATATTGAACACGGCTGGCGTACCAGTCCCCAACAAGTCGATCTCGTATGCAGCCGCCTACCGCATTGGCGCGGTACTGGAAGCTGTTTTTTGGGCGCTGCGCGTTCGCCGCGAACCGCCGATGACCCGATTTGTGGCCGCACAATTGGCCCTCGATCACTACTTTTCGATCGACAAGGCCCGTCGGCTGCTCGACTATGCGCCGCAGGTCGACCGCGCCGCGCGGCTACAAGAGTGCCAGCCATCGCTGCAACAACTCGCCAAACGCCTGTGACAAGTCTATTCACCGGCGCATTTGTTTAACGGCAAGCCGCAGGCGCCTGCGTTGTAGCATCACGGCTTCAACTGGCGTTCTGAAGCTAGAACGCAGTCGCCTGCAGCTAACCGTTAAACGAAGCAAACGTGCTAAATCAGCAGTCGCCTGCGGCTAACCGTTAAACGAAGCAAACGTGCTAAATCAGCAGTCGCCTGCGGCTTGCCGTTAAACGAGACAAACGTGCTAGAACGCAGTCGCCTGCAGCTAACTGTTAAACGAGACAAACGTGCTAGAACACAGTCTCCTGCGGCTTGCCGTTCAACGAGACAAGCATGGGAAGCATGCATTCGCCAACGGCTTACCGATCAACGTGATGAGTGTGAGCAACGCGACAATAGCGAGTGCTTCAAAGCTCATGTACTAGAGTGGCGGCAGTTTCCATGAGCCGCATGGCACCGTCAAAGGTCGCGTTCGCAGCTTCGAACGCGTTCCACAGCTCCGCCAACACGTCCGGCTGACGCGCGTAGATCGTCACGGAGTGTTCATCGCGGCGATAAGTCAATTCAGACGCTGTGCTTGCTAGTCGTGTTCTAGCACAGGATTCAAGCAAGGCATGCAATGCTTGACCGCGATCGGCAAATCGCCACACGCGATACCACTCGTACGATAATTCATCCTTGAATCGAACGGACAGATCGAACGCAGGCGCGTCATCAAATAGTTCGCCGACTTCATACTCGCAGAAACTACTGATAAACGCTGGCGTCTCACGTGCCCCCACTGTCTTAGCCGCAGCAGCGGATGACGCAGCAGCGAATTGTTGAACGAGGCTGTCCAACTGACTTTGAATTGCCGCGTTGTCCGCGCGCAGCCCATCGATAGCCCGCGTTAAGCACTGCATGGCCGACAAGATTTTTTCTAAAGTGCTTGCGTCGGTTGGAGCGTGTTTGCCATTCATGGGAAGTCGTAGGACGCGTTATCGGGATCAAAATCGGCGTCCGTCAGGCCGACGTTTAATTGTAAGTCGAGGTACGTGTACTCTTCTTCGAGAGGCGGCGATTCACCTGGTTTCTCGGGCCACATGAAAGCGGCGTAACGCAGCGGAATATTCCGCTGGACATCGACGAATATCTGCGCGATGTGGAAATCGAAGCCGTTGGCAGCTCGCGGATGGGTAATTTGATACAGCCGACAGACGCGATCTCCCACCATTTGGTCCTCAATCGTTTCCACGATACAGCTTCCCAACTCGCGATCCCGCTCGCCTTTCTCGATCAGTTTCTCGGCGAGACGCAACAAGCCGACCTCAGTGATCGGATATTTGTTGCCCATCATCGCCAGGATACCGTTAGGTGCCAGTGAAAGTCGTTTGAGATTGAGAAAACCACTTTCATGGGAAATCAGATGGTTGTCGTTCCGACCTGCGACCCAGATGACTTCGCGACCAGCGACCGACTTGGGACTCGTGAACTTGATATACGCTGACAGCGGAATCGTCTGTTCCTCCGTCTCGCGCTGATTGCGAACTTTGATGAGCATTTGCGTTTCATCGCCGAGCGATCCTTTGATGCGTTCACGTTTAATCAGCTTGGCGGTGTAGTCGTGGACGTCTCGTTCGATATGCTGTTTGATATCGGCCGCGATCGCCAACAGTGGATCCAGCGGATGAACAGCAGGTGTGTCGTCGATAGGTTGTGGGCTGGTTGTCGCGCCCTGCTCGGTTGACTGTGTTACAGGGCCGGACGACGAGACCAGCGAGTCGACTTGCGTGCCGCCTGGTGGAATCGGCTTGTCCTGCCAGCGCGACGCGGCCAAGGCGACTAACGTGATAGACGCGATAAACAGAGTCAACAAAATGGGCGTCGTTTGCGAGGCATTCATCAATCGTGCAATCCGAATTCAGTAGCTTGATCCAATTGTGATTGTACCTCAGCCTGCGGAATATGCTGTGCTAATTCCAGAGCTTGCGAAGCCAAAGAAAAGTCGCGGTGGATGTGATGGATGATCAAGCCTCGATCACAGAGTTCTCTGAAACCTTCCAGAAAACGAACGGTCACGGCCGGTTGGCTTTGGTCGCGAAAGGCGATGGTCCGCTCGTCGCTCAATTCAACATAGACGGCCAACAGCCGCGCCGCCGCGTCAAATGCCGAATTTACTGCTCGAATTTCAATGATGCCACGTTCTTTGGCGGCATACAGAATGGCTCGGGCCTCAGGCGATAGCAATTTTTCAAGCGGCTCGTCGCTTGACGTAGCTTTGGAATCGAGTCGGGTTTGACCCACCGCTCGCTACAGAGCTGCGCTAAGGCAACTAACATCGGAGCCCCGTTGCCCAACGCCTCCCAGCTACCATGTAGATAATTGTCCACCGGATTAATGTTCATCGTCTCGACCATTCTATTCCAAACGATTGGAGCTTTGGTATTTCAAGGAAGGTGTGCAAGCTAACATTCGAGGCAAAATACCATTTTGGCACAAGAATGTCTTCCCTGCCGTTTAGCTAAGCGGGACGCCCTCGATACTAAAGCGGCGATGAATCGCGCGATGAATCGCCGCACTCCAAGAATTGCATTTTGGGAGTGCTCCGACTTGTCGGAGCTTTCCTATTGGTAGGTCATCGGGCCCGGCGGGAGTTCCCCGATGGCGAATACACTCAACGAGCAACGGTCCCTATCCACCAGGAACCCACGCATACCAAAAGCGGCGATGAATCGCCGCACTCCAAGAATTGCATTTTGGGAGTGCTCCGACTTGTCGGAGCTTTCCTATTGGTAGGTCATCGGGCCCGGCGGGAGTTCCCCGATGGCGAATACACTCAACGAGCAACGGTCGCCATCCCGCCAGGACCCCACGCATACTAAAGCGGCGATGAATCGCCGCACTCCAAGAATTGCATTTTGGGAGTGCTCCGACTTGTCGGAGCTTTCCTATTGGTAGGTCATCGGGCCCGGCGGGAGTTCCCCGATGGCGAATACACTCAACGAGCAACGGTCCCTATCCACCAGGAACCCACGCATACCAAAAGCGGCGATGAATCGCCGCACTCCAAGAATTGCATTTTGGGAGTGCTCCGACTTGTCGGAGCTTTCCTATTGGTAGGTCATCGGGCCCGGCGGGAGTTCCCCGATGGCGAATACACTCAACAAGCAACGGTCCCTATCCACCAGGAACCCACGCATACAAAAGCGGCGATGAATCGCCGCACTCCAGATTTTACACTTTGGGAGTGCTCCGACTTGTCGGAGCTTTCCTATTGCTAGGTCATCGGGTCCGGCGGGAGTTCCCCGATGGCGAATACATTCAACGAGCAACGGTCGCTATCCCGCCAGGAGCCCACGCATACTAAAGCGGCGATGAATTGCTGCCCTCCAGATTTTACACTTTGGGAGTGCTCCGACTTGTCGGAGCTTTCCTATTGGTAGGTCATCGGGCCCGGCGGGAATTCCCCGATGGCGAATACACTCAACGAGCAACGGTCGCCATCCCGCCAGGACCCCACGCATACTAAAGCGGCGATGAATCGCCGCCCTCCAAGAATTGCATTTTGGGAGTGCTCCGACTTGTCGGAGCTTTCCTATTGCTAGGTCATCGGGCCCGGCGGGAGTTCCCCGATGGCAATACACTCAACAAGCAACGGTCCCTATCCCACCAGGAACCCACGCATACCAAAGCGGCGACGAACCGCCGCCCGTAATAGATTCCCCGCAAGGCCGCAAGGCTAGCATTCGCGGATTGGGCTTGGCCTGCCAAGCGGTGCTTTCCTATAAGCAAGCGGGGAATTTTCGTTTCTTCTCGCCCCATAATCACTTAGAGAAAGCACCGTGGTGAGTGGCAGTTGCCATGCAACCTCAATAAATTACCAGGCTGACGCGTACGCCTTTTCGAAGCAGAGGGCGTGGCCGTGTACCGCTGCGCAGTGCTCGGTGGTCATTCTGGGCATCTTGAGTTGTCTTTTCACCTCGCGATCATGGGCTGCGGAAGTACAATTCCCGGCCATCGATCCACAGTTCGTGATTCGCGCTGAGGGTACTGAGGTCGCGCGCGAACAGCGTGGCGCGTACGATATCTTGGCCTTCACCGGCGAGTGTAAGCTAGAACAGGGCGGATTTTCTGCCTCGGCGGACGAAATCATCTTGTGGATCGAGCGGTCACGGCCAGGCGGCGTCGATCAGCCGGGGAAAATCATCTGCTATTTGAACGGCGGTGCTCGAGCCCGCTGGGCCAACGGCCAGGAATTGTCTGACGCACAGTGGATGGGACGCTTGTTTAGTCTGCATCCCGTCGAATGGTCAGGCCAGCGCGAAGTGCGGCGCTACGATATTCCTACCATGGATTGGACTCGGGAGCCAACGAGCTCGGTGCAATTGGCACAATTCCAACAACCGCTTGGATTCTCAGGTGGCTCGGGTGCCATCGCGGCACCGCCGCTACTTGGGGCAGGCACCGATCGTGGCGAACTGCCAGCGCCGGTCGCCAGTCAGATTCCACCGGTCGTCGGTGCCATCCCCTGGCCAGAGCAGGGCAATCCTCCGACCAACTCAATCGACAACGCTTTGGTGCCTCGTTCTGGGCTAGTGATTCCGGAGGACAATGGAACGCCGTATCCAGCCGCGGGGATTGCGCCAACCATTCAGTTGCCCAACGACTCGCCGCCATTCCCAGCGCCAGGGCCGCAAGTTGCCTTGCAAGTGCCGACCACGCCCTACGCGGCCAAGACGGTGCAGTTCTTCGCACGCAACAGCAGTACCAATTTGGGGTTCATGCCGAGTACCGATCCCAACGGCGAGGCCATTGCGCAGATCACGGGCGGATTTAGATTGGTGATCAGCGGCGTGCGGCTGACATCCTCGAGCGGAACCGTGACCGAAATTGGTGACGTGTCGCTCGAAGCAGACAACGCCGTCGCATGGATCCGCGGCAATGCCCAAGATATTCTCAAAGGGGGCGTGACATCGACCCCCGAACGCCCGATCGAATTGTATTTAGACGGTAACATCGTTTTCTCGCAAGGTAACCGTGTGATCTACGCCGATCGCATGTACTACAACGTGTCTAGCGAGTATGGCATGGTCCTGTCGGCAGAAGTTCTCACGCCAGTCCCGCAGTACCAGGGGCTGTTGCGTTTAAAAGCCGACGTGTTGCAGCAGCGCGACCGACAACATCTGCGTGCCTACGGAGCGGCTATTACCAGCAGTCGACTCGGCGTGCCTCGCTATTGGTTGCAGGCCGACGAAGTCGAACTAGACGACGAGCGTGATGAAACCGACTTATCGGTATTCGCGCCCACCGATGCCCGCCGTGGTACCAATATGCGGGCCACGGCCAACAACAATTTTGTCTACTTGGCGGGCCTGCCCATCGCCTATTGGCCGACGTTCAGGACCAACTTAGCCGAGCCGAGCTTTTATCTAACGAGCTTGAAGTTCAAGAACGACACAATTTTTGGTTCCCAGATCTATTCCGAGTGGGATATTCTGCAGTTGCTTGGAATTGAACAGCCCGAGGGAACGCGGCTGCGGACTTCGGTGGACTACCTGTCAGATCGTGGTCCCGCGTTGGGCGCTCATTTCGACTATGATCGCCCAACTTGGATTTTCGGTGCCCCTGGTACGGGTTTTACGGATGCCTGGTTCATTCGAGATAGTGGGCTCGATACCTTGGGTGTCGACCGCGTGAATTTGGAGCCGGAAGAAACGACTCGCGGCCGGGTGCTTTCACGGCATCGTTTATTCTTTTCGCCCAATGTAGAACTGATGGCCGAAACGGGATATATCAGCGATCGCAATTTTCTCGAGCAATTTTTTGAGAATGAGTGGGAACAGGAAAAGGATTTTTCTAGTGCCCTGCGCCTGCGCCGTTACAACGGCAACCGTCTGTTAGACATCGCCGGTCAAGCTCGCGTGAACGACTTCTTTACCGAAACGGAACAGTTGCCCGCCGTGGATCATTATTGGCTAGGCCAGGATTTGTTGGGCCAAAGGTTAACGTGGAGTGCTCAGACGAACGTGGGATACGTGCATCAGCGGACTGCCAGTACCCCGCTGGCAGCCGCCGAGGCAGCCAAGTTTGCGCTGTTGCCGTGGGAGAGTGACAGCGAGGGCTTACGCGCCATCACTCGACAAGAATTGAGCATGCCGCTGGACCTGGGGGCCTGGAAGATCATCCCGTTCATGTCCGGCGAGGCAGGGTTTTGGAATGAAGACGTCAACCAAGACGACGTGACTCGCTTGACCGGACAGGCTGGCGTACGTACGGCCCTGCCCTTGTGGCGCGTCTATCCCAACATCGAAAATCGCCTGTTTGACTTGCGCGGTATTGCGCACAAGATTACATGGGAAAACGAATTCTTCTATGCTGACACCAACCAAGACCTCGATCGTTTCCCGCTCTATGATCCGTTGGATGACAACTCTCAAGAACATTTTCGGCGTCGCTTCATCTTTAATACGTTTGGTGGAAGCCTACCCGAACGCTTTGACGAACGGAACTTTGCGGTCCGTAGCGGTATGCAGCGATGGGTCACCGCGGGTAGCAGCGAAGTTGTGGACGATATGATGCAATTGCGTACGGGAGTGAATCAGCGCTGGCAAACGAAACGTGGCTTGCCTGGTCGCGAACGGATCGTGGATCTCGTTTCGCTCGACGTGGATTTCATCTACTTTCCCAAAGCAGAACGCGATAACTTTGGCGAAGAAGTGGGGGCTTTTAACTACGATTTTCGCTACCACGTGGGCGATCGACTGACTCTCTTGTCCGACGGATATGTCGATGTGTTCTCCCAAGGACTGAAAACGTTTTCCGCTGGAGCCCAGGCTAGTCGTCCAGGTCGCGGCGACGCGTACCTTGGTTTTCTATCAATTGAAGGTCCGATCAGCGCCAATGTATTGAATGGTTTTGTCAATTACCGACTGAATGATAAGTGGATCTTCAGTACCGGAGCCGCCTTTGACTTTGCGAGTGTCGGTAGCATCGGTCAGTCATTGGGCCTAACGCGAATCGGCGAAACAGCTCTGGTTCGAGTCGGCATGAACGTCGATCACGGACGCGACAACGTATCATTCAACTTTAATATTGAACCGCGTTTCTTGCCCACTGCCGGATTGGGAGTGCTAGGCGGTGAACTTATACCGCCCGCCGGCTTGTTCGGCGTCGAGTAAGTCGCGTTATGCGCAGACAACTACTATCGCTACGCATATCATTCCTACAGTCGCCTGCGGCTTGCCGTTAAACGAAAGCAGTCGCCCTACGGCTCGTCGTTGGACAGTGAGTCACCGGCGGCGATGGTTGTTAGTGCGGTGCGTTCGGCCGCAAGTAGATCGCCATTGAAGAAATGCACAGAACCATCTGCAAAAGCGGCTTGGAATCCGCCTGAATGTGGCATGTTGTCTTTGCTTGTGAGCGCTTGGAACATGGTGTCGTCAGCGTCATAGGGATTCATCCAATGCACGGCTTGCGCTTCGTTCGTTTCGATGATCATGATTGTATTCGGGAGACCGTCGCTCACCTCTGCGAATGTTCGACCACGCGTTGGATGCAGACAAGCGTCTTCACCAACGAGAGCAAAATAGGTTGTCTTGCGCTCGTCCCACATTTTCGAACTTAACTCGGGGCATTGGTAAATCCCTACTCGTGCATTCCGCGCGTCAACATTGGCCGGGGCATCCCAAGCTTTCGTCAAGTCGATTGTTTCGTAAAGCACCGATTGGTCCACGAATGGCAGGATGAGCGTTCGCCAACTGTGCAGCCGATTCCCTTCGGCGTCTGTCGTGTAAGCTGGTGGTAAGCAGCCAAATTTTGATTCGTAGTTGTGGAGGCCCAGTGCGATTTGCTTCAGGTTGTTTGAGCAAGACATCCTGCGCGCCGCCGGTCTTGCGGTGCGTCGAGCCGGAATTAACAGAGCGATCAAGATGCCGATGATGCCGAATACGACCAGCAGCTCTACCAACGTGAAACTGCGTTTCTTTGGTTCTGGTTCGGGCATTTCGCCCATCGGTGGTGCTGAGTAAGGATTGACAGGCATTGGTTTTCTCCCGGGCACAAGAGCCTAATACGACAACTATATTATACCCTTGGAGTGCGGCGATTTATCGCCGCTTTGGTATAGGGTGGGTACCAAGCAGTAACGGTATGTGCCTGCTCATATGAGTTCCTTTCTTTTTTGGGGGCTGCGAGCCGCGTAGGGTGCAGTTCAGTGTCTGCCATTCATTTAGTCGCACAGGCATGGCCAATTCACTTGCAAACTGGTTGAGCATGTGCAAACGAAACGATGCTCCAAGAGTGAATGCATACGCAGGCGATTGCTGATTTAGTGAGCCGTGACGCGTAAGCGGTCGGGTCCCAAGCGGCGATATATGGTGCTTTCAAATGGAAATGTGGCGATAAATTGCTGCACTCTTTGTTTCTTGGCTAAAACTAGGCATCTTGACCGACAGGCAGGGGGGCTTAAAACAGTTGCATTGTCATCCCATCTCCCATTTTGCCGACGAGTACCCGAACGGTGTCTGAAAACCAACGAATTCGCAGAGCGCTCATCAGTTGCAGTGACAAACTTGGGCTCGTCGACTTTGCGGCTGGTCTAATTGCCTGCGGCGTCCAAATCTATTCGACGGGGGGGACCCGCCAACATCTGGCCGAACATGGAATAGATACAATTGACGTCGCGGAATACACGGGATTTCCAGAGATGATGGACGGGCGCGTCAAAACGCTCCATCCAAAGATTTTTGGCGGTATTTTAGCGCGTCGAGATAACGTCAGCGATTTGGCATCGATGCAGGATGAAGACATCCGTGGCATTGAATTGGTGGTTGTGAATCTGTATCCCTTTGAAGCGACGGTCTCACGAACAGGGGTGACACGTGAGGAAGCCATTGAGCAGATTGACATTGGTGGCCCCAGCTTGATTCGCGCTGCGGCTAAGAATCATCAATGGGTCACGGTGGTAACGCGGCCAGAGCAATACAGTGCGGTGCTCTCTGACGTGGAAGACCAAGGAGCGACCTCGCTGGCAATGCGTCGTAAGCTGGCTGGAGAGGCATTCACCATGACCTGCCAGTACGATCAAGCAATTGCCGACTACTTTCGCCGCGAATCCGCCGGAAGCGAGCTGCCAACTACCCTCAACGTGCGACTGGAACGCAAGAGTTTGTTGCGCTACGGCGAGAATCCACACCAGAAAGCGGCCGTCTACCGCATTCCGCGCGACACGGCAGCTTCGGTCGTCAGCGCTCGGCATATTCATGGAAAAGAGCTGTCGTACAACAACCTGTTGGACCTTGACTCGGCGTTGTCGATTGTTCGCAGCTTTGGTCAGCCGGCTGTATCGGTCATCAAGCACAACAATCCTTGTGGCACCGCGACGTGTTCCAAACTGGCCTTGGCGACACGAAAAGCTCTTGATGGAGATCCCGTCAGCGCTTTCGGAAGTGTTTTGGGGTTCAATCGCACGGTCGACGTTGAAACAGCGGAAGTGCTGGTCGAGCCTGGCCGGTTTATCGAGGCTATTATCGCGCCGGATTTCGCTGCCAGCGCTGTGGGCGTGCTCACGACGCGTCCCAAGTGGAAGGATAACGTACGCTTAATGCAGGTTGGTCGCCTGTCGGAGGCGGAGAACGAGATCACTATTCGCTTCATTGCCGGCGGCGCATTGGTGCAAGAGGCTGATACGTTGCCCGCGTTTCATAGCCAATGGAAGACCGTGACGGAAGCGGCCGTCAGCGACGCATTGTGGGACGACCTGCATTTCGCTTGGGAAATGGTGCGACACGTCAAGAGCAATGCAATCGTGCTCGGTCGGGATACATCGCTGGTCGGAGTTGGCGCGGGACAGATGAGTCGAGTGGATAGCGTTGATATCGCGATTCGCAAAGCGGGCGAGCGGGCGGCGGGCAGCGTCTTGGCCTCTGATGCTTTCTTTCCATTTCCAGACTCGATCGAAGCCGCCGCCGAGGCTGGTGTGGTCGCGATTATCCAACCGGGCGGTTCCAAGCGAGATGATGAAGTGATTGCGGCGTGCAATGTTCACCGTATCCCGATGGTCTTCACCGGTGCGCGTCACTTTCGACACTGATTTCTTGACTGGAAAAATTGCATGGTTGGTATCTTGGAGAAGATCGTCGCGGCGAAACGTAAGGAAGTCGAGGCGGCGATTCGCGCTCGACCCTTGCGGGACTTGATGAAGCGCGCCGACGCAGCGCCCCCAGCCCGCGACTTTATCGCTCCGCTGCGCAATTCGCCCCCCATTCGGCTAATTGCCGAAGTCAAGAAGGCCAGTCCATCTAAAGGGGTTATTCGCGAGGATTTTGACGCTGTCAGCATTGCCCAGGCCTATGCGCTGGCTGGTGCGAGTTGCATTAGCGTGCTGACGGATAACGAATTCTTTCAGGGGTCGCTCGACTACTTGACTGCTATTCGAGCCGTCGTCGACGTGCCTCTACTCCGCAAAGACTTTATTATTCACCCTTATCAGGTATTCGAAGCTCGTGCGGCCGGTGCGGATGCTGTACTGCTGATTGCCGAATGTCTCACGCGCCAGGAGTTGCGGGGACTGTACCAGCTCGTTCGCGAACTGGGCATGCGAGCCTTGGTTGAGTTCTACGAGCGAGCCAATTTGGATCATGTCTTGAATACGGAAGCTGAGTTAATTGGGATTAACAACCGCAATTTAAATACGTTCACAGTCGACCTTGAGCACACCATTCGCCTTGGTCGCCAACTGCCACCGGGCAAGATATTGGTGGGTGAAAGTGGGATTGAAACCGCCGCCGACGCACGGATCTTAGAGGCTGGCGGAGTCCATGCCATGTTAGTCGGCGAATCGCTAATGCGGCAGCCAGACGTGGCCCAAGCCGTCCGCAATCTACTATTAAAGTAGCAGGCACACTCCGTGTGCCGTCCGCATGGCGTACTTAAAACAGCAGGCACACTCCGTGTGCCGTCCGCAATGTGTACTTAAAGTAGCAGGCATCACTCCGTGTGCCGTCCGCATCTTGTACTTCAAACCGCTTAGCGATGTTGCGGTCCATCGTACTTCTTTGGTGCAAATGGCCTGATTTCGGGCAGACGCACACCCCAGGGACTTCCAGGCTTCTTGCGACCGGTTGGGAGGGGCGTTACATTACCATCTACGAAGTCCTATGGATGTTGGGAAATCAGCGTCCTAGGGAAATGATCTTCGGATTTCGTGTTTGACGATTAACCATCGCGGACCGCAATCCCGAGATTCGCACCGCCTGCGGTGTACTCATGATCTAACGCGTCTTCTCGTTTTCAACGTTACTCACCTCGTTTCCACAAGCGGTGATCCGTGATTCTACTGGGAATCTTGCTGTTGCACTTGTGCTTGCTGACCTGGGGCATGTCCCAGACGCTGGTATTGCGTCTGTGTCATCCAAGCCCGCGGCGCAAAACAGTGTGCGGAAATCGGAGGGGTGAGTGTGAACCTTACGACACCTGTTGTACTTGCTATTCGCCGCCAGATGATCTGGCATCCCGGCGCATACGAGCTACGGATGGGACGCACGGTCGCGTACCGACAATCTATGAGGCAAGCAGTTCCTACGGTTCGACTCGGGTCGCGTTTGCTGATGCGCACCAACGAAAGGTTGCACCGTGGATACTCTATATTCTCTGCTACAGAATCAATCGGCTTCCAGTGCCTATTTGCTAGGCCAAAGCAATCTGACTCCTATTTTCGCGTCAGTGGTCGGCTTGCTAGTCGGAGTTGGCTGTATGCTACTCGTCAACTACTTGCGTGGGCGCGATATCAAGACCCAAGCTGACGCAATCTTGTCTCAGGCCAAGAATGATGCGGCCAATTTGCTGCGTTCTGCGGAGTTGGAGGCCAAAGAAGCCGCTTTGACGCAAAAGCAACAGTTGGAGAAGGAGGCCAACAAGCTTCGCGAGCAAATTGGCAAGAAAGAAGCGGCACTTGACCGTCGTGAAGAAACGCTTCAACAGACCGCTGACGACTTTCGCAAGCAGGAGAAAATGGTTGAAGCCAACCAACGCCGCTTGTCGGAGAAGATTCAAGAGGCCGCCAAACGTTCGGAAGAAGTGCAGCGCGTTCTGCATGATCAGACTCAGCAACTGCAGCGCTTGTCGGGACTCAGCAAAGAGGAAGCGGGCAGCAAGCTGATGGAATTGCTCGAACGCGAATTGGCTAGCGATGTCGGGAATCAGATTCTCAAGCACGAACGGCGTGTATCTGAGATTGCTGAACAGAAGGCACAAGAGATTATTCTCACGGCCATGCAGCGCTATGCTTCAGCTCATACAGCCGATAATACCACGAGCACGGTCGATATCCCCAACGACGAAATGAAAGGGAGGATCATTGGCCGCGAGGGGAGAAATATCCGAGCGTTCGAAAAAGCGACAGGTGTGGACGTCATTATTGATGATACTCCCGGCGTCGTAATCGTTAGCGGTTTTGATCCCGTGCGGCGTGAAGTAGCCCGACAGTCGTTGGATAAATTGATCGCTGACGGGCGTATTCATCCATCGCGAATCGAAGAGATCGTGGCCGAGACACAAAAGGAATTGGAAAAGTTCATTCGCCGCAAAGGCCAGGAGGCGGCCGAGGAAGTCAACATCTCTGGCTTGCACGAGAAAGTCATCTACATGCTCGGTCGCTTGCACTTTCGCACTAGCTTTAGCCAGAATGTGCTGCGTCACAGCGTCGAAGTTGCATTTCTGTCGGGACTGATGGCTGAGATGATCGGCTTGAATGGCGATGAAGCTCGGCGCGCGGGCTTGCTGCATGACATCGGCAAAGCCGCTGATCATGAACTCGAAGGCGGTCACCCCAAAATTGGTGCTGATCTACTAAAGCGACACGGCGAAAACGAGACAGTAGTGCATGCCGCTCTGGGACATCACGATCAGCTGACAACGGAGTATCCCTATACGTTGCTCGTGGCCACTTCAGATGCCTGCAGCGCTTCACGCCCCGGGGCGCGGCGCGAATCGCTGGAACGTTACATTAAACGTATGGAAGAACTGGAGTCAATCGCCAGGGGCTTCGAAGGCGTTGAACAAGCCTTTGCCATTCAAGCCGGACGTGAACTGCGGGTCATTGTCAGTGCCCGCGATACTGATGATGCCAAAGCCGCCAAGGTCTGTCGTGATATTGCCAAGGCTTTTGAACAGCAGTTGACCTATCCCGGCGAAATCAAAGTCACGGTGGTGCGCGAATCGAGGTTTATCGAGGTGGCGCGGTGAGCGCCGACGCCAACGTCGGTGTGGATTCCCTTCCCAGGAACTTGCCCGAGCGAACCAGCAACTGCGTGCGTCTACTGCTCGTCGGTGACGTTGTCGGCAAGCCTGGCATGCGCATTGCCTGTGAGGCCGTAAATTGGCTGCGACGAGAGTTGCAAGTCGATGGGCTAATTGCCAACGCTGAGAATGCCGCTGACGGTTCTGGCCTACGATGCAAAGACTATCGACGCTTAATCGTTGCCGGTTATGACGCTATCACGCTAGGTGACCATGTTTACCGCAAGCGCGAGATTATGGAAACGCTTGAAACTCAGGCGAATATCGTCAGACCATGCAATTTGCCAGCCGCGGCACCCGGTAAAACCAACATCGTGGTAACTCTGCGCGATCAAGTGCAGGTTGCCATCGTGAGCGCACTGGGCCGCGTATTCATGAAGCCCATCGATTGTCCGTTTCGGGCGGTCGAAAGCGAACTCGCCAGTATCGATGATGAAATTCGCATTCGACTTATTGACTTTCACGCCGAAGCGACGAGCGATAAACAATTGATGGGCCGCTTTTTGGACGGTCGCGTATCGGTCGTACTGGGTACACATACCCACGTCGCCACGGCAGATCAGCAGATCCTGCCCGGTGGCTCTGGCTACCACTCGGACGTTGGCATGACTGGTCCTTTTGAAAGTATCTTAGGACGCAAGATCGCCGCTGTGATGGAAGCAACTCTCGATTCGATTCCTTTGCCTTTCCAAGTCGCCACCAACGATGTCCGGCTAAATGGTACTTGGTGCGACATCGATATCTACAGTGGCAAATGTATGGCCATTGGTCGTATTGAACTCTACGACCAACCCTTAGCCCGATACAATGCCGCCCAGACCGCGCAGCGCAAGGTGCTCTAATCGCGCGCGTAGCCCCATACACATCGCGTATTAGAAACGGCTACTGGTGGCGTCAATTGCGAAGTCTTCAGTGGCTTCCACTTCGTAGAATAAGCCCGACACGGTGCGCGCTACATATGCCAAGTAGGCTCCGCGGAATTTGGCTTCCGAAGTATCGGTGATCGCCGTGCCACCCAAGTTCGGGTACGCGAATTCAGGTATCTGCTTGCGATACATGATTTTTCCACCCGCTTCCATATCGTACACCGTGACGGTGATATCGCTCAAGCCGCGATAGAGGGTAGCTCCATTCTTGAGTGTCAGATTCATTACATCAACGGCAAGCACCACATCGGCTTCCACGCCTTTGCCAATCTGTTCGTAATCGTTGTCATTCCAGCCATTGGCATCGAGCCACTTTTCGATCTCGACACTGCGCACTACATCGATCTTATCGATGTTCGTATTCAAGTGGGCTTGGATTTGACTGCTCAACGTCGCGCTAACCGTATCGCTGCTAAGACCCTGGTCGGTACTAACGACGACCGCCACACGCTTGCCCTTTAAACCTTCGTATTCGGCCGGTCGATTATTGCCGCCTATCGCATGAATGAGGTTTGCAGCAAAACTCACGCAGCCAGAACTGGCCAGGAGGCTCGCAATCATGACCATTGCCAGCAGATGTTTCATTGAAAGCCAAGCAACGTAGTTTCGCATCTGTATTTCCTCTTTTATTCCAACATGTGGACGCACCACTGCACAATGGCCACGATGAGAGCTGCCATCAGCCCAATCGCCAGCGCGAGCGATACCCAACCACGACGACTGGATCGTCCCCAAAAAAAGAAATAGCAGCTTATTGGCAAGTACGCCAGAGCGATTAATGACAGCAAAAAGCCACCCGCGTTAACAGTCGCTGACTCGATCCAACGCCCGCGCACCATGAGTGCCCAAGAAGTCGTCATTCCGCAAGCGGGGCAACGCATGTTGAACAGAGCTACCGACGTGCAAGGTGGAAGTCCCAATTGTTGATGCGTCCCATACCCCGCCGCCGACGGCTCTAGGATGCGGGCGGTGATCAACAAGGTCAGTACTCCCGCACCGGCAAGTAGCGACGTCCAGCGCAGCGTCCGCGAGAGTGGATAGCTATCCGCCGCATGATAGTTTGGGTAAGTTTGTCGCGAGGTATCAGTCATAGTTCTTCGGTTGCTTTGGCCGGCACTAGCTACATAGAAGTTTGGGCCAGAGACTGTCGCTGATGAACAAGCCACGGCGGGTTAGTCGCACCTGGCCGTCCTGTTCATGTAGAAAGCCCCTGCGGACGAAATCGGATAAATGCGGTTCGAACAGGGAACGTATTTCTCCCCCAAATTCGTTCCCCAGTTCTTGTAGACTTAAGCCTGCGAGTTGTCTCAAGCCAAACACCAGTCGTTCGCGAATTTGTTGTTCAATTGAAAGCGTAACACTTTCGCCTATGGCTGATTCACCACCAAGGACGCGTTTCAAGTAGTTAGTCGTACTCTGGTGATTGACAGCTCTCACCATGGCGCCGTCGGCATCTGGTAGGAAGCTAGCAGCGCCAGGGCCAAACGCCCACCAGGCTGCACCGCGCCAATACGTCTGATTGTGGCGACAAGCGTAATCTGGTTTCGCGAAACTTGAGACTTCATAGTGCTGCCAGCCCTGGGCAGTCAGCGCATCGATTGCGTGTTCGTACATCGACAACTGCTGTTCCTCGTCCAATTCTGCCAGGTTGCTTCGCAAAGCCCGCCCGTAGAACGCCGAACCGCGCTCGATGGTCAGTCCATAAGTTGACAAGTGTTGAATGGGAGTTCGCGCGGCAATGGCTATGTCCGCCTGCCATTCGAACTGCGATTCTTCCGGTGCTGCGAAAATCAGATCGAGCGAAATATTCGAAAAATATTCAGCTGCTCTGTCCAGGGTTGCGAGTAGGACGTCACCGCTGTGATCTCGCTCCAGTACCCGCAACTTGCGGTCGGAGAATGACTGTCCACCCAAACTTAAACGATTTACGCCCCCCGTGCGCAGTGCCTGCAGGTGCAACAGAGTACAGTCGAGTGGATTCGCTTCGCATGAAAATTCACAGTCGCGCGTTGGCTTCAACCAAGTCGTAATGGAGGTCAACAGTCGTTCGAGTTGTGCGGTGGACAGATGCGTAGGCGTACCTCCACCCAAGAAAAGCGTGTCGACGGGTTGCGGTTCCACCAACGTCCGCTGCAATTCTAAAACGAGCGCTTGCAGATAGGCATCGATCAAGTCATCGCGCCCAGCAATCAGCGTGAAATTGCAGTATCCGCAGCGATGGCTACAAAACGGAACATGGATATAAGCGCTACGCGGCTGCATGAGTGCGTTCTGCGGGATTCTTGAGTAGATCCAGTGATGGTGACTCGATGCCTATTCTTTCTAAGATAGTGACGAGGGCTACGAGTCCGTGGCGGTCGTCACGGGCGACGGACTCGTGCCCCTGTCCACTACAGTCCGTTCGATGGTTCATTTTTTCCGGCCCAGGGCAAGTTGATGGATGACTCGTAGAGCGCCGATCGCATCGCTCAGCCCAAGCTTGCTGGCCCCGCTTCCTCGCATTTCGAACTCAATTGGAACTTCGCAGAATCTAGCGCCAGCGCGTTGCAAATGCACCAGAATCTCCTCAAGGAATCCGTACCCACTACACGTTAATCGCTCAAGCGAAATCTTTCGCAAGATGTTGGTACGGTAGCAGCGGAACGAACCGCTACAGTCAGTCAGCGGCAAACGTAAAAGTCGCGTAGCATAGGCGTTCAATGCGCGGCTCAACCAGCGACGATGCCATTTCAGTCCGGCCGTTCCTCCGCCAGCAATGTAACGCGAGCCGATAGCTACATCGCAGGTTGGTTCGCTGCAGGCAGACAACAAAGATGGCGAATCACTGGGATTATGGCTCAAGTCGGCATCCAGGTTGATTACGAAGTCGTACGGGCGCTCAAGGCACCATGCAATTCCAGCTTGCAAGGCTGTTCCCAGGCCCTGTTTGCTGTCGCGCGGCAAGTGAAATAACTGTCGATCGGTTTTGACTTGCTCGCGGAGCCATCTACCGGTGCCATCCGGAGAATTGTCGTCGACTACCAACACGTCGGCTTGCGGCAGCGCCACATGCAAACGCTCGACGGCGGTTGGCAGGTTATCGACTTCGTTGTAGGTACACAGCAAGACCAATACTCGAGCTGAGCTAAGTTCGTTCTGAGGCATTCTACTTGACAACTATATTTACTAATCGCCCCGGCACGACAATGGTCTTAACGATTTGCTTGCCAGCTATCAATTCTTGGATGCGTGCATCGCTCTTAGCCACCTCTTCGAGCTTCTCTTTCGAGAGCTCAGCGGGTACAGTCAATCGCGCACGCAATTTTCCGTTAACCTGAATTGGCACCTCGATTTCGTCGCTCTTGGTCAACGCTTCGTCAAACTGCGGCCATGGTTCGTAAGCCAACGATTCGGCATGTCCCAGCTGCTGCCACAGTTCTTCGGCCAAGTGCGGTGCTAGCGGTGAAAGCAGCAACGTAAATTTCTCCATGGCGGCACGTGGACGAACTGGTTGTTTGGTAAAGAAATTTACGAACTCCATCAAGCGAGCGATGGCCGTGTTGAAACTCAAGGATTCGATATCGTGCGAAACGGCTGCGATCGTTTTGTGCAGAACTTGATTCTGTTCGGCAGTGGGCTCGATATCCTGAACGGCGTTGTGTAGCACTAACTCATCGGCTTGAAAATCTACGATCATTCGCCACACGCGATCCAGGAAGTTTCGTACTCCACCAACACCGGACATGCTCCACGGTTTTGTCGCTTCCAACGGTCCCATGAACATCTCGAACAGGCGTAGTGCATCGGCACCGTATTCACGCACGATTTCATCAGGGTTGACTACGTTGCCGCGACTCTTGGACATCTTTTGAGCGCGGGCATCCACGCGAATCGAGGGATTGGCGGTCAGGACGAAGCTATCGCCCTGCTTGGTCAACTGCTCTTCGCTGATTGTCACAGCGGTGGCGACTTGGCCAGTCTTCGCAAGCGACAAATGGCCGTCCTCGTTCTTCGCCAGTGCGGCCGAGCTGACCCACTGTCCGTCGATTTGGTAGCCAGTGTATTCGACCTCACCCAGGATCATGCCTTGATTGACCAGCTTGTGGAACGGTTCCGCTGAAGAGACGTAACCCCGATCGTACAAGACTTTGTGCCAGAAGCGGGAATAAAGCAAATGTAATACGGCATGCTCGGCCCCGCCGATGTAGACATCAACTGGCATCCAAGCCTTCTCTTTTTCTGCATCGCAAAAGATTTGGTCGTTCTTAGGATCGATGAAGCGCAAGTAATACCAACAGGAACCGGCCCACTGCGGCATGGTGTTCGTTTCTCGCCGGTAACGCTTGCCATCCAATTCGACGTACAACCATTCGTCTGGGGATTTTCCCAACGGTGGCTCAGGGCGACCGTGCGGTTTGTAGTCTTCTAGATGCGGCAGGTTCAACGGCAGATCGTCGGTTGTCAAAGCCCGGATGGCTCCCGTCGTTTGTCCACTTGCATCCAGTTCGTGAAGGATCGGAAACGGCTCGCCCCAGAAACGTTGGCGGCTGAACAGCCAATCGCGAAGTTTGTAGTTCACTGCCTCGCGCCCCATACCTTGCTCGGCCAAATCGCCTGCGATCGACCGCTTTAGATCATCCGTCGTCGCGCCATCGTACTTTCCAGAGTTGATGGCGGTTCCGACGCCGACATAGCAGGCTTTGCCCGCCAGCAGTGCATCGCGATCCACTTTGTCACTTTCACCAGGGGCGACAACCGCCACGATCGGCAGTTCGTATTGGACTGCAAACTCAAAATCGCGGTCGTCGTGAGCAGGGACCGCCATAATAGCGCCTGTGCCGTAGCTGACCAACACGTAGTCCGCGATCCAAATCGGTACAGGTTGCCCGTTGACTGGATTGATCGCGTACGAGCCAGAGAAAACTCCAGTCTTTTTCTTGGCGTCCTCCGTTCGCTCGCGGTCGCTTTTAGAGGCCGCCTTTTGGCAGTAGGCTTCGACGGCCGCATGTTGTTCTGCGGTGGTCAATCGCTGAACAAAAGCATGCTCGGGAGCGATGACCATATAGGTCGCACCGAACAAAGTGTCTGGCCGTGTCGTGTAGATTCGCAAGCAGTCTTCGCTGGGCTGCGCGGGAAAACCCAACTCGCCTCGCGCTGCTTTCCAAGACTCAAACTCACTGCCTGTTCCCAAGAAGAAGTCGACTTCGGCACCCGTGCTACGGCCAATCCAATCACTCTGCAGCTTTTTGATGCCATTTGACCAGTCGAGCGGCTCTAGGTCGGACAGCAAACGCTCGGCGTACGCGGTGATGCGCATCATCCATTGTCGCAAAGGAATGCGTTTTACCGGGTGATCGCCCCGCTCGCTCTTACCATCAATGACCTCTTCATTGGCCAGTACGGTCCCCAGCGCTGGACACCAATTCACCAACGCATCGTCCTGATAGGCTAAGCGAAACGAGTCGCGGTACTTGGCGACAACCTCAGCGCCTGCGGCTTCGATGTCGGCTGGAATCGGCAGGTCGGCAATCGGTCGGCCCTTTTGCAAGTCATGGTCGAACCATGTGTCGAACAATAGCAAGAAGATCCACTGTGTCCACTTGAAATACTCGACGTCGGTCGTGGCCAGCACGCGGTCCCAGTCGTAGCTGAAACCCAGCATCTTCAATTGTCGAGTAAACTCGGCAATGTTTTGCTCGGTCGAGACCCGTGGTGGTGTGTTTGTCTTGATTGCATGTTCTTCGGCTGGCAGGCCAAATGCGTCAAAACCCATCGGATGTAGTACGGTCTTGCCTCGCATGCGGGCGTGCCGACAGATGATGTCCGTGGCCGTGTAGCCTTCCGGGTGTCCGACGTGCAGGCCCGAACCGCTAGGATACGGGAACATATCTAGCACGTACAGCTTCTCGCCGGTTGGCATTTCAGGAGTCTTAAAAGTCTTGTGTTGCTCCCAATACTGTTGCCACTTGGGTTCAATTTCGGCAGGGTTATAACGCGTCATCACATTCGTCTTGTTGGAGGGCCCATGGCGGCCTGGATGTTTCATACGACAGTCAAGCGATATTTCGAGTGGAACTTGTCAAAGGTCCTTCTCGCGCAGGGACTTTAGCAAGATCCACGACGAAGGATTCGCTCAGGAACTCGCTTTAGTCTGGGGCATAGATTTTCAGACAAAAGCGGCATGTGCGGAAGCCCAATCCCGGTAAGTTCGCACGGGCACGAACACTTATTTTACGCTCATGGCTTTGCCGCCACCGGTTAGCCGCGTTGGCGCTGGTCGCCGCCGTTGCTACTCGATTCGATACAAATGCTCGGTGGTGCGAATAAATAAAGCACCCTCGAAGACTGCCGGGGATGCTTGGCAGCCCGCGTCCAACTGATTCACAGCGACTTCCTCATATTCCTGGCCAGCCCGCACCACCGTGGTTTTGCCTTCCGCATCAAAGAAATAGGCCAACTCCCCGCTAATCAACGGCGAGGCCGCGTGATTTCCACCCAATCGCTCACGCCATAGTTGGTCGCCAGTCAATGCGTCCAGACAAGTCAAAATGCCGGTGTCATTGCAAACCAGCAATTGTTTTTTGACCAGGGCAAGTGACGGCTTCTTGGGGATTTGGCTATCTGACCGCCAAGCAATATGGCTGTCCGTCACGTCGCCGCGACCACCATAGCGGACGGCAATTAGCTGCGTTTTGCCAAAGCTCGTGCAGACGTAGGCCAAACCATGTCCGACGATCGGACGCGGGACAGTTGAAAACCCCAAATCGCCATAGGACGCTTTCCAAAGCTCACTACCGTCAGTGGGCGAATAGCCGTAAACCCAGTTGGCCGCTGAGGAGATTAACTCAGCCCCGCGTTCGGACTCAACCAAAGTTGGCGTGCAATACGCTTTCTGTAGTTCCGGTTTGGGGTCCATCGTGCCCGAGCGATCGGTCCGCCAAGCCAACGAGCCGTCGGCAAGTCTTAAAGCTGCGATGAATTGTTGATCGATCCCGTCGTAATGCGCAATCAGCAAATTATCGCTGACGATGGGCGAACTTCCGGGCCCGTTTTGGTGGTCTACATGCAATTCACTCGAACGCCACTGTACTTCTCCCGTTACCGCGTCGATCGCCGCAGTTCCATAGGTCCCAAAATGAGCGTACACTCGCCCATCGTGTAAGACTGGCGTTGGCGAAGCATACGTGTTGGTGTAGTGGATCGGTTCCGGTGCATCTGGCGAAAACAGTTCGATGTCGTGAATTTGTTTACCAGTAGCTGCATCGAAGCACACTGCTCGCAGCGAAAGATCACCGACCAACTCCAAGCCTTGTGGATCTTTAATTAGCGCCAAGCGTCGGTCCATTTCGGCTTTGTCGAGCGGCTGGGCGACCGCTGTTGTCAGCCATACTCGTCCATCTGCAATAACAGGCGACGAGTGTCCATTCCCTGGCACACGCACCTTCCAAGTAACATGCTCCGACTCGCTCCAGGTTAACGGCAACGGCGGGCCCGAGACAACTCCGTCGCCGGTTGGACCACGGAATTGCGGCCAGTCGGCATACAGTCGCTGAGCAGCGCTCGTCACCAAAAGGCCAAGGATGAATACGGCCCAACGAGAGCGCACCTTTGTCGAAGCAGATCGTGGCATGAAATTCTTGGTTGGAAAACTTGGATTGGTAATGATTTGCGATGAAGAATCCTATTCTAGTCCAAATTCGACCACGACGCTGTGCCGCTCCCACTTAGAAGCTCACGCTATTCGGAGGTCGCAGTCCCGCGCAGCAGGTTGCCCATCCTGCGGCCGTGATGGGACGCAACTCTCAACATTTACGTTGGCGTTCACGAACTTGAGGTCGACGGGAAAGGGTCGGGAGTCTTTTCAGCAGCGCCTGCCACCGAGGAGATGCCGCTGGTAGGAACATGGGGTTACTAGTGGGGCAAGCGATTTAGGTTGAAAGACTCCCGACCCTGTCACACAAGCCGACACTTCGTGAACAGTTACACATTTACTTACACTGGACGATGTTTCAATGGGGCAGAATTGTCCAATCGAGGATGCCCGGAGCGCAGGCTCACAGCCTGGATGCCCTGGCCAGCATTCTGCTCGTCCATGTGCTTCAATAAATGAAACATGGAGTAGATCGCGGCGTCTACGTCGCTGGTATGCCCCGACTCCGAAATTGTGTGCATATTTCGGATCGGAATTCCGATCGAAGCGGCTGCGGAGTCGATCGATGCCAATACGGCTGCCATGGCATCGGTCCCCGTATCGCGTCCGGCCACTTCGTCTTGGAATGGAATCCCTTGCGCACGCGATACGGCTGCAATCATCGTATTCAAGCTAGCGCTACACACGGCGCCATGGGTCAACGTAAAGCCCTTGCCCATTTCAATCGGTTCGTAACGACGATCGGAGACGCCGGGAGCAGCCACGAAATCGTGGGCAACGTCTACGGCAATCGTCACATCGGGTCGAAATTGTTCAGCCAACACGCGACTACCAAAACGGCCGATTTCCTCATGAGAGGCCATTGCACCCAGGAATCGGACATGCTTTAGTCCACCAGATTCGGCGAGCAGCCGCGCTACCTCGGCGGCAACAAAACAGCCCAGTCCATTGTCTAGGTACGCGCCAGTGAAAGTGTTGGGAGCGAAGCCGCGTTCGATTGGACGATCAAAGATAATCGGATCGCCAGCTCGAATGCCTAGCGCTTCGACCTGTTCCTTTTTCTTATCGCCGTGAATGTGCAATTCCAGATACAGCATGTCCGGTTTGATCCCCTGCTCGCCAGTTCGCAGTTTGGGATCGGCAAAGTGGATCGCGCCAAGCGCTTCGATGGTTCCGCCTCGCAGGGCACGCCATGTCGCTCGTTCCGAGCTATCCTGTGCTCCGTTGTCAGAATCGCGATTTTCGCTGTACAAGACAACTTTGTGACCGAGCAGCGTGGCTGGCAACATCGAGTCTGAGTTGACCCAGATTTTGCCATCCTCACCGATGCTGCGCACTTGCAGCCGAATTTTGTCAGCGTGGCCGATCAGCATTACCGAGAATGCGTCGGTTTTATCAGGTGCCGTATCCAACACAATTCCGGCATTGCCTTTGAAAGAGTGAATTACCCAGCCGGGTTGCATGAATTTTTCAAGCAAGGGTTGGAGTACACCGCGTGTCATCGCGGCCTCCAAGCCGATGGGGCTCGGAGCGGCGAGGATTTCACGCATGACCGCAAAGCGTTCGTCACTCATCGGTTGTTGCCAAGGTCTCGCGGAATTTGCTGCGTTATTCAAAGGGTTCTACTCCGATTGCCGAGGAAGGAAAGTTGTTGGTAGAGCATATCGATCTTAGAAGGGTTATAGCCGGCCTGCCGGGCGGCGCGCAGCGGATTGCCGAAAATCGCCTCGACTTCCATCGCTCGGCCTGCGCGGAAGTCTAACAGCATGCTGCTATCGTAGGGCACCATTCTACGGGTATCGTCCAACATTTTTTGGATGTGAGTCGCTTCGATCGCAACGCCATTTGCGGCGGCGGCTTCGCGGACTTCCTCCATCAATGACTTGGCCAGCGCACTGGCGGCGGGATCCTCCATGATTTCTTGCGTGTTGGCCGCCAATACGACGGACAACCCATTGAACGGAATGTTCCATGCCAGCTTTTTCCAGCGCACGCTCAGCAGATTGGCAGACGGTTCGATATCGATTCCAGCAGCTCGAAAGTCGCTAGCGATCATCTGCATCCGATGTGTGATTTGGCCAGAGTTCTGAGAACCGAATTCGCCGAACACGATACGTCCATAGTCCAAGTGTTTGATGTGGCCTGGAGCGATTTTATTGCAGCATAAGAAACAGCAGCCGCCCAGCACACGGTCTTCGCCAACAACTGCTGCCGCATCGTGTTCTACGTCCAAGCCATTCTGCAGCACCAGTACTATTGACTGTGCATGGCAAAGAGCCTCCAGCGCCAGCGGGAGGCTTGGGTTGCTGGTCGCCTTCCACGCTACCACCACCACATCTGCCGGCGGCATTTCCTCAGGGCTCTGGTAGACATTTAAGTTATTGACATGGAAATTACCCCAGGGCGATTCGACTTGCAGGCCATGCTTCTGCAAGTGATCAAGATCACTGCGGGCCAGAAAGTGCGTCTCAACCCCAGATTTAGCTAGCAAACCGCCATACAAGCCACCCAGAGCTCCGACCCCAAGAATCGCGTATTTTGCCATAAATCCAAATCTCCATGGGAAAACGGTCAAAACTGCGACCGCACGGGTTGAAATACAGGAAAGGCAGCAGCGTCGAGCGGGGAATTTCCGATATTCCAGTCAGTTTTGGTATATTCTTGCGAACAACATCGACAATTCAATGCGTCGTTAAATCTGTGACCGATTGCAGTAACCGCCAACATCGTATAAATTCCTAATCGCTCGGGGTGTAGCGCAGCCTGGCTAGCGCATCTGGTTTGGGACCAGAGGGTCGTAGGTTCGAATCCTATCACCCCGACTTTTTTCAGAATCGAGCCCTTCGGCGAGTACGTCGAAGGGCTTTCTCATTTGTACGCAAAGAGTTGCGTCGTCCAAACGATAGTTCAAACAGAGGATTTCGAGTATCTGGCGTTTTTCGGGGTAATTCGCCGTAAGCCATTTGTCCTTAGGGGTTTGCGAGAGTTCAAACACTTTGATGGCCAAATCGGCCATTTCGTGATGGGAACGGTTTGCAGCTTCGATGCGTAGCTTGACGTCGGCTTCTCGATCGCGAAGCTCACATTGCTTCAACGTTGTCGCCGTCAATCTCTTCCAGCAGCCGCCGATTCAGCAATCGATCTTGCTGTTCCAGAAGCGAACTTGCTTGCCTCTGCAAATCCTCTCGTTCTGCTTTGCAATGCTCTTGGTCATCCCGAGTCTTTGACCGCAACACCATGCCGAACCACTCCCTCAAGCTATCGTCCTTGATGCGGATCGCCTCAAACAACTGCATCACCTGCTCATCCAGGTCCGCTTCTCGCAAACGGATACGCGGATGCCCCTTTGATGCATATTTGGTGCAGCGATAGTAGTTGTGCTTGTTCTCCCCTGCCTTGGTCTTCTTAGTGACTTGCTCGCCCGTGATGAAGTGCCCACAGTGACCGCACACAATCAGGCTGCCTGCATAGGTCAGTTCATTTGACCGATAGACCTTGTTTCCAAGGATTGCCTGAACGCGATTCCAGACGTCGCGTTCGATAATTGGTTCGTGTTTACCTTGCAACCACTCACCCCGGTGTGCCACTTCCCCTATGTACGCTCGGTCGCGAAGAATTGCGTGCAGTTTGCTGCGTGGGAATCTCAGTGTCGACGGCCTGTAGCTGATTCCGTCCTTCGCCAATCGGTCGAGCAAGTCATCAATTGTCAGGTTCTCATAGGCAAAAAATAGGTGAAACAATCGCTTCACTTTCTTTGCGGCTTCATCATCGACGACCACGATACTACGGCCATGAACGCGAATGTTGCGATAGCCATACGGTGCCTTTCCGATGAACCATCCCTCTTGAACTCGCCTGCTTAGCCCCTCTTGGACATCAATTGACTGCCGCTCGGTATAGAAGCTCGCCATATTTGCCAAAGTTCGCCGCATCATCCGACCAGCGGGGCTGTTCTCCGTTGATCTTCAGTTCCCACTCCGATGACAATGTTGCCTGCGCGGAGGAATTGGACATCGGAACATTTTCGCAGATGGATGGAACAGTGGAAGCCGGTGTCCGAGTTCGTGCGCTCGGCCGACTGGTCAGCAACGTGCTGTGGAATGCGGAAGGTTGTCCCGTGCCGACCCAACTGAGAGAGGCAATTCCCGAGATCACGCAGCAACAATGGGACGCCAGCCTTCGATTCGCCACGCTCCTGATGACGGCGTTTGAGTGCAGCGTTTTCGACCAGGCAGGTTAAGACACGCTCCAGAACGGAATTCACTCCCAGCCTTTGCATTTAATGCTGGAACCAGAGAATGAACAATGGGTTGTCCAGTGACCCGGATTCATTGATCGACGAGATCAATCGACGATTCGCCGTACGAGGGAAATCCCTGCGGAATAAGAAAATCAATTGAGACCACCAAATGAACCCAGCGGAATTAGTTGCCGATCTGAAACGCAGTTCTGCGGAAACCGTCATTGGACTATTGCAATACCTGCAAGATCCGCCCGTGCCGGAACCTCCGGAGCATTTGGGAGAATTCACATTGCTCTATCGGTCACTGTCTCAGGACCAACGCAAAACGCTGGCTGCTCTGCTCGTCTATGTCTCAGAAGGCAGCCTATTTGATCTCCTGGGATTCCTGGACAACACCGCCACACTGCCTTCGTCTCCGACCAGCCAACTGGAGTTATGGCAAGTGGACGGCGATGAACGCGCACTACTGAATTCACCGGAAGGCCCGCTGCTGCAGGATGAATTTAATCAGTTGTGATTGGCGACGAATGTGTTGCGATTCTCGTGATCCACAATGGATCAAAACAGCGTCCCGTATTTATTGAGCTCTGTAATGGAAGACAATGTCTATCTCTGCCAATGGAAGAAAACGGCATCCGGTTTCCGGCTGTGGGTTCGGAACAGGGCCGACTGGTTCGTTGAAGGCCATGGCGACGTTGTGAGTCTTTCCAGTCAGTTGGCTAAGAAGATTGCACAATCTGGTGGCGCACAGGTCGCCGTAATTGAGTTCGATCGGCCGTTCCCCAAATCCGCTTTCGATGTTCGGTATTCGCAACCGGAAATCTATGCGATCCTTGGAGATGAACGCTTTCAGGTGGCGTGCCCCAATCAAAACGATGCCCAATGGTTCGAAAGCTACTTCGATCAACCGCACTGCTCTGCGTGTCTTATGCAGTCAGGCAGCCGGAACGAGGAACCCTTCAATGCCGATTATGTCCGCCCCTCATATGATGGCGGTTTCATCTCCTGTTGCGGTCGGATGCTGAGCGTCTTTTCTGATGGCTTTTTGGATCTGCTAACCGCTGAAGAACGCCAATCACTGAACTTGGTTCCATTACCCACCGCGAAAAAGTCTCGCAAGAAGTGGTATGAGCTGACCGGTCCATCTGGGCCATCGCACGTTGGGGTACGCACTCTTGAGGCCCAAGGCTGGAAATGCCCGACCTGCGGTTTCCAGATCTTCGGCTACTGGTCTGAAAAGACGACACTGAACTCCTTCGTCGCGCAAAGTGACCTTTCGGGAGCACTGCCGTCCGTGTTTACGATTGGCACTCGGCCCAATGACGTCCGACTTTGCATGGCTGCCGAACGGTGGTTCGGCATTGTGGGGAAGCAAGGAACCCGCGGATTGACGGCGACTCAGATTGGGGTCGCCCCCGAAGAGGACGTTATTCGAAGCCTTGAGCTGGCACCACTTTCGAAGGCGACGAGAAGACGTTGAACGATACGGGCTCGTTCATGGCCGTTTTTCAGTTAACCGATCCGGAATCGGTGCTGCAACAGTATCACTGAACCTCCTCGCTGCTTCTGCAATTGTCCTATACGCTTATTTACGTCGCTGAACTCGTCTCTCCAAAAACCGCTGTCGTTCGGCGGCCTCATCCGGCTGCGGGTAGATCTGCGCGAATTCGAATCCAGTCAGCCTGGCTGATTCCACCAGCTCCTTAAATCGCTGCGTTGCAAAGATCCCCGCCCGATAACCGGGGATGCGAAACAGCCATTCGTCCTGTAACAGCTTGGCTCGAAACACGGGTTTCCTGAGCTGTTGATACGACCATCAAGGAAACCAGAACAATCGGAGGCTTGCGAGTCCAGGGCTTCGATCGTGCATGTCACATGCAGCAGTGAGTAAGTTGAGGGCAGATCGGCTCCGTTCAACGGAAGCAAAATTCCGCAGCGCTTGATGATGTCGGTAAACACATCCACGGCTCGCTGGCTAAGCACAATGAATCCCGCGCACAGCCAGGGAGAGTCACTCAGCGGCAATGTGTTGGCATCCGATGCGTGATGACCACAGGGTGATCGCTCCACGCACAGTCGGTCGATGTCCGCCAGATTGCGGTTGCCGTCGAGTAATTCGATCAATTGCGCAAGGCCATCTGCCAGTTCGTCGGCCCAGGCAAGTGTCGAAAAACTGCGGAGGTCTGAGCTCAGGTCGTAAACAATGACCGTGTTCGGTGAATCAGAACTCACTTCCCCGACTCTTCAAACGTGTGGTGAACGCTGATGGCAACTCGGCAGCGGATTTTCCGCTTACCGATCCGCGCCGGCTTGAACTTCAGAGTCTTCAGGACCGGCGGATAGTCTTTGATCGCATCCCGGCAGTACATTCCGGCCGCAGTGAATTCAACATCATCCACGTCCCCGTCTTCGTTTACCCAGACAAGGTAACCGACGCTGTCATCGAACTCATTGGTGCTTTCATCCGATTTGGCAAGACCTGCCAGATTCTTCTCATAGATTTCCTGCAGGAAGTGCGGCACCTTCAGTTGCCTTTCAACTTTAACCTGATTCTTCGCGGTTGGGTACTCATCCGGCAAACGGTGCTTCCAGCGAGAGTACAATTGTTCGTCCGCGCGGATCGTCAGTCGCACAATCGGACGCGGCTTGTCGAACTTCGGGTACTTCTTTTCACGACCGGCTTTGTCGTTAGTGTAAGGAACCTCGCTGCTGATGCGCCCATTGTCGTAGTAGTGGATCTCCATGCCATTACGGATGCCGTTTTCGTAATCAGCGACCGACCAAAGCACTCCTTCGCACCAGGTAGTCATCTTCCCGTGCGGTAGCCCTTCCTTCACGGGGTAACGGTGCGTCCACATATCCTGCCGTTCGAGATCATACTTAGTGTCGTACTTAATGCCGTCGTCGTAGAATTCACCGGCGCCATGCTTCACGATTTGCTTTTGGTCTTTGTTCCACGCGTTGTGAACGACAATCTGGTGACACATCGTGGACTTGTGATACGTGTAGGTTGCTTCCAGTCTTGGCGAACCATCTTCGAACCACTGCCTGCGACTGACGGGCGCTGATTCGTTCTTCACCATCTCTTCGGCCAGCTGACCGTTTTCATGCCAGACACGAATCGGTTCAGCCGTATAGCCGGTCTTGTCAGTGACATAGCGTTTCTGAACAGTGCCCGATTCGTAAAACCACTCGTCGATTTTCAGCGCCCCCTTCTTTTGAGTCTTGTGTTTGACCTGACCACTGGGCCAAAAATCAGACGAGACTTCGCCAGCCGCATAGAAGACACCAACTTCGAGCGTTCCGTCGTCGAAGAAGCGGCGATACGCTCCGGTGAGCTTTCCCTTTTTCACGGTTGCCTGTTCGCGAACGGTTCCGTCGGGGTACTTCAATTCCAGATTGCCCGAGAACATCGGATTGATCGGCTGACCAGCCTCATCGACAGCGAATTCTGAGGCAATCCCACGGACGAATTTCTCGAGGTCTTTGGTCGCCTTATTCAGTCGCGGAACAATTTTGTTGTCCAGCTTGTCGAAGGCCGTCGTGGTTTCGAACAAGCCACCTTCGCCAAACGGATTAGCTACATCAAATTCGGACTGATGTTCGCGGTAAACGACAACGGCTTCATCAATTAGCCCGGCGACCCCCTCACACCCCGCTTCGTTCAGCAAGGCGGAGACCTCTTTCGTAAAGCCATCAGCGTGGTTGTAGAAGAACTGCGAGAATCCGCCGTTTTCAACATCCGTCAGGAGACACCACCACCCATAGATCGCCTTGAGCCGATCCGAAAGGCGGTTCCACTGCTTCTCGCGAGTCGTTTCGTTGTCACCCAGTTCGGCGGCCACGGCCTGGTACAGGAGTTCGAAAAACCCCAGACTCCGCAGGCGATAAAACGAAATCGAATTCAGCCGAATTGTGTTGACCGCTTCGGTCAATGCCTTCTTCTTCGCCATAGAACCTCCAACGTGCAATCGGGAAAATGACAGACAGGAACTCAACTACTCGCCTTTCCACTCGAGTTCTTCCGCGTAATCCTTGCGTTCGCGCGGCCACAGACTGGTGAGGAACTCATCAAAGCTGTTCGCCAGCACACAGGTTTCCGCCAGTTCGTGTTCATGAAATAACACCGCACCCGTCTGCGATCCCGACAGCACGATACAGAAATAGTTTCCTGATCCGTCAGTACCAATGGGCAGTAGCGGATGTTCAATTTCCTTCTTATACAGATGCACAAGATCGTGCTGCAGATCATTCCACGCACAATGAACCGGCCACGTTCGCAGTTCATCAAGTTGCTCGACGTCAACCTCGCCAAGACTCAAATCGCGCATCGGGAAGAAGCACATCACGATGTTCTCCTCGTCGCGACCGAACAGATTGAAGGTAAACGCATCTGGCCGCGGACTTCCGCCGTTGTGCTCCAGCAAAAACCGGCGATAGTCTTCGGGAAGCGGGTGACCGATCACCGTTTCAAACGTTGCGATTTCGGATTCGGACGTTGGCCCAGCCGGGCGAGAATTGACGATGTCTGACATGCTTTCGATCCTATGAGTTTGCGTTGAGATTGTGACGCGGCTATCCGCGGTTGGAGGAGACCTTCTAAGATTGCATCCGTCGTTCCGTGACCCCAATTTCCAGCAAGCAAGCTAACCCAATATCTTCGTGACTGACCACTAGATAGACAATCTTCCAACCCACGTGCCACATCACGAAAAAGCAAACGCCATTGACTGGCAGTCTACGGTGCTCTGTCGTACCCGATTCAACGGGCTTCCCCAGAAGCTCCGTAAGTTCAGGCTCAATTAACTTGAGATGGCTGACGAGGCCCACGATTTTTTCGTTGGTCACAACATCATCATGGGCTTCGCATTCATCAAACGCATGGACCTCCAGTTCGTGACGATTGTCCGACTTTGACTTCAGCAGCCTTTCCAGAATTTCCGGCAGGTTCAGTTTTTCTGCGAGAGTAGAGGATGACACTGGCGCCGACTTTGACTTGCGAGCACGTAACTCTTTTGACCGGCGTTCCGCGAGGATGGCCATTCGTTTCCGTGCATTCTGAACCTGACTGTTGAGCCGCAGCTCATACGTCTTACGAAGTTTACCTCGGCACTCATCCAATGCTTTGCACGCGTCCGGAATCAATGCGGCAATGTTACCGGCCAGTTCTTTCAGATTCGTTTCTGCCGAGCATGGATAGGTGGCGTTTGCCGATTTATTCAGCAACCGCAAAGGCACAACGCCGCCATGCGTCCGTGGCATTCCGTTCCAATGCGGCTCACGGTCAAAGTCATCGAATTCAATCCCCATGACGAATCCAATCTGCGATTCGTTTTTGGTCCGGCCCCGTTTCTCAATAGCCATCCCCAATCGCTGCGTACAGTTAGTCTGCATTCGGGCAAAGATGCACATCTCAGCCTCGTCAGCTTCCCGTTTGAATCCCTTCGGTTTCAGAGCTTTTGTCAGCAAGTCGCAGAGCAAACGAAACGAGTCCATTGTCGGTTATGTCTCCAGAGCTTTATCCGTCGCCAGTTCAACACAAAAATGTGGACCAACAAATTCGGCGGAGTAGATGATAGATTCTACCGGTCTTGGGCTCATGGAACGATATCTCGCTCCTGCTCTGGTACCCGTTTTCACAGAGTCTGGATGCAGGATACTGTCGGCTTGCAGAGCTCTTGAGAATCTGCAAACAGCGTGATCGTTGGTCGCAGCTGAGCACAGTCAAACTGTATAGAGGTCGGATTCACCGACGCGACTTAAGTTGAGCGTTTGGTGGATTACATTTTGATGGAGTTTATTTTGACCCTTTGTTTCCTCACTTTGGTTGAAAGGGGCAGATTATGGCGACTGGACATTGTCGCGACTTAAGGATGAACGCAATATGTGGAAGTCGAAGCAACCGAGTTGCGTTGCCTCCAGGTGTGCCCAAACATAATGCGCGGCGGCTTTGTCCGAAATGTGCCACCCTCGGCGTCGTTCATTGATTCGTGAAGCTCGGCGTGCAAAGTTGTTTCGCCTAGGGAATCAGAGGAGCAGCGTCGCGAAGCAATCGAATGAAGCAAGGCAAACAGCCGAGAATCAAGGAAACCGCCCAGGGTATTCGAAGCGGTCTCGACCCGGACGCAAGCCCCGAACCGAACCCGGAACCAACCGGACCGCTGGCACCTATGCGCGTGCCATAAGTCATGCTTTCAACAAGATTGTGACCAACACGGTTGAATTCTCAACTGCTTCGACTGCGTGCGGATCAGCAGCTGAAAGATATAGCATGTCGCCAGCAACGAGTTCTTTGGCCTCTCGTTGAGATGTGAACTTCACACGTCCTTCCAGACAAAAGACAGTGATTTCGCCTGGCGCATTGTGCTCAGCGATCTGTTTGCCCGCAGGTAATACAAGCCGGATCGCTTCCATCGCCTCGGTTTTGAACAACGTAGAAGTTTTCGTGCTTTCGATCTCTGAGCCCAGCCGCTGCAAATGAATCACTTCTGATGGCTTTGCATGTTTAATGGACATTGGTACTTCCTGCTTTTATGGGTGGAGCGTCGGTAAAGTCACTGCCCGACGCAGTACAAGTGTTGGCCGGTGCGAACGAGCAGACGATCACCGGCTACTGCGACGCCATAAACCATCGGGTCGCCATACGAAAACATTTCGTGGAGTTGATTCTCTGGCATCCCTGCAAATACTTTCTCGGGGCCAGTTTTAGGAGTAGCCTGTTCTGGCGGAACTGCGTTCGTCTTCCTTTGCTCCGCTGCCGCGCGACTCGCCTCCATCATCGCTTCGGCGTCATAAAGCTGATTGCGGGCAATTTGATTGTACTGGTCGCCGGCGGCTATTGCGAAAATAGTTTTCAACTCTAGTGGTCGCCTCGATATGTGAGCTCCACAACTTTTTCCCGCTCTGCAAGTCGAACGCGTGGACCTGGCAGTCTTCCTGAAACGGACCCTCACTGCTCGTTACATAGACATTGCTGTTCCATATAACGGGCGAGGACTGCCCATAGCCAGGGATACTCGCCTGCCAGGCGACACCTGCAGTGGGCGACCACTGGGTCGGCAAGTTCGCTCTTGTTACTCCACTTCCGTCACAACGAAAGCCGGGCCACGAATCATCACCAAAGCACGCGGACCCCATCGCAAATCCGAGCAAGACTGCGAGTGTCGTACTCATCGCGTGGCTACGGGCAATGAAGGTTTGTCGCATTTGCGTGGTCACGAAACCCAGAGTGGCGTTCATGATACCGCCTTGAGAACAGTCTCAAACTCTTGGTTGTTGTAGCAACGCATGGTCTGAGTTCTTACGTTGCCATTCTTTGCCAACTTGACGAGCAATGCAGATCCAACTGCTTCGTCAGGGACTTCGAAAACGACGCAACCATCGTATTGGCCAACGGTCCAAACTTGTAAGACAAGATTTCCGCCAGCATCACTTACGGACTTTCCAAAGTCCGAAGCACGTTGAACGGACTTGTCGACATTTCGGGCACCTTCGTCCGTGAACTGGATCAAAGAGAGATAGCGAATCATCAGGATCACCTTATTGAGCGAGTAAGAACTGGGAGGGAAATGTTTTCTGTACTCTCACACTTGGCCGTGTTCGAGCTGAATCGCTTTTGGAAACAAGACGTTGTTTTCCTTGTGAATATGCTGGTGCATGTCTGCTTCTAGTCTTGCGAGCGAATCAAGCATCGCTCGATAAGTATTGCAGGCCCATACCGGCGGCGTGTACCCGTCAGTGGACTCGTTCAGTATCGCCAAAGCATCACCCGCTTGGTCATGTTCGTGCTCCATTTGCCGAATGGGATTGGCCACGCTACCGCAGTGGAATTCTTGGTGTTCGTTTGATGCCTCAAGCTGCCGAACGATCGGAAACAGGATACGTTCTTCTTTCAGTGTGATCATTTTGGATTCCTGTGGGTGTTCGTGAAACAGTGGTTGGAAATGGGCTGTGACAGCGGAAACACAAAATGTCAACTTGGGCCGCTAAGCGAGAGCTGAATCACGCTCCTCCTTGTGGAAACTTGAATCGATGCTTCCCAGAGCATCGATATCCGGAGGATCAAAACCGTCGTCGACTTTGGAGAATGAATGTCCGGTTTTCAGTCCAAGAATGAACCACACGAGCGCAACGGCTCCGAGGAAAAAGATGGTGTCCCCCAGTACTCGCATCCATCGCAGCATTTGCATTAGATCGGTTTGCATGAATTCACTACTTCGGGCGAACCAATAACCAGTTTCCACCGAGGCTTTGGTTTGCAGTAGTCCGACTGGTAGCAGGCTCAGTAGACACATGGCCATCAGGCCGACATTCATGCCCCAAAATCCTAATCGCAGCATGCCATCTTTCCATGGACGGCCAGGAATCAGCACTCGCAAACACATCAGCATAAGCCCAATTCCCAGCATCCCGTACACTCCGAATAATGCGGCGTGTCCGTGGAGCGGTGTCGTGTTCAACCCCTGCATGTAATAGAGGGCGATAGGTGGATTGATCATGAACCCAAATAGTCCGGCACCGATCATGTTCCAGAACGCGACCGACACAAAGAAGTAGATCGGCCATTTGTATCTCTGAACCCATGGAGACGCCTTGCTTCGTCGTAGATCTTCCATCGCGTCGAAACCGATGAGCGTAAGCGGTACAACTTCCAGTGCGCTGAATACTGAGCCCCATGCAAGCGCGACCGTCGGTGTTCCCGAAAAGTACAGGTGGTGGCAAGTTCCGATGATCCCGCCCGCTAAGAAGATCGTCGCCGACAGGAGTGCAGCCGCTGCTGCCAATCCTGGACGAACAAGGTTCAATCGCATAAACACGAATGCGATCACCGTGGTCGCGAAAACTTCGAAGAAGCCTTCGACCCAAAGGTGAACGACCCACCAACGCCAGTACTCGACCATCGTCAGATGCGAGTGCTGCCCCCATGTCAGTCCCGCTCCGTAGAACAATGCGATCGCAGCGGTTGCAACAGCCAGGAGTGTGACGAGGTGACGCTGGGAATTCGCCTCTGTCGTTGTCGGATCGGCCTGCTGACGCAGCGCGGGCCAAAGAACTCTCAGCATGAGTACGAGCCATAACAGCAGACCAGCCATAAGTGCAATCTGCCAGACTCGGCCAAGCTCCACGTATTCGTAGCCTTGGTGTCCGAGATAGAACGAAACAGTGTCGCTCATGTGATTCTTGATGCTCAGCCATTCGCCCGTCAGTGAACCGACGACGACCAATAGCAGAGCGCCGAAGAGAATGTTGACCCCTAGACGCTGGTACTTGGGTTCGTGATTGCTGACGAGTGGCCCAATAAACAGCCCAGCAGCGAGCCAAGCAGTTGCAATCCAGAACAATCCGATTTGAACGTGCCACGTCCGTGAGACGCTGTATGGCAAGTATTCTGCAAGCGGAAAACCGTAGAACCCTTCACCTTCAACTCCGTAGTGAGCGGTTATGATTCCCAACGACATTTGGGCAAAGATCAAAGCTGCCACGACCCAGAAGTACTTGATGGTTGCCTTTTGCGATGGTGTAGCTTTCCATCGAGCCAATGGATCATGCGCAGCGATGCCATCAGGCATTTCTTCTTCTTCGCGTCGCGATGCGTACCACCAGGCCATAGCGGAAATCCCAGCCAGCAGCATAATGACACTGAC
>JAWKTR010000013.1:0-218187 GCA_041398985.1 Pirellulaceae bacterium | reverse complement strand
TGCGCTGGACCGCAAGTATCCGTCGGCACATGGACAGTTCACCAGCCGCGCCGGCGCCAGCCGCGAGCCGGAGTCTGCAGTTAGTCGAGCGAGAGGTGCAGCGGTGCCGGAGAGCGCTCGTCCAGTGCCGCAGTCCGCTGCCGAGGAAGCGGTTGAGGGATCGGATGAGGAGTTGGCTGAGCAAGATCAGACTAATGCGACCGGAGAGCAGAGCCTGGCGAATCGCCGCGGTCGGATGGGTGGCGAGGCCGTTGGTAGTCTGCGTGTTGGACTGGTGAGAGACGCGAGGGGACCGTTCGCACGATTGCTAAGTAGGTGCAGGCGGTTGTTAGTGCGCCGCTGTTGAGTGGTGGAAGGGTTGCGTGTGGCTCGAGTACGGGTGGATGGAGGTTGCGTGGGCGAGCGCAGTGATGCTATACGCAGTCGCCTACGGCTTGTCGTTAAACGAGGTTGCGCTCGCAGTCGCCTGCGGCTTGTGGTTAAACGAGTGATTGCGCTCGCAGTCGCCTGCGGCTTGCCGTTAAACGAACGTTTAGATCAGACGGGAGAGGGTCGGAAGTCTTTTCAGCAGCGGCCGCACTCGGCTGCTTTATCGCTGGGAGGAGCATGTCGTTCCTTAATGCGATGGACACTCTAGGCTGAAAAGACTCCCGACCCTGGCAGGTCCTTGCTGCGGTCGGTTAGCTAGAAATCGTGAGAGTAGAAACGAAAAAAGACTTAGAGCGGTGTCGCTCTAAGTCCTTTGTCTGTAACGAGTAGGGCTGACAGGAATCGAACCTGCACCTCTTGCGAGACTAGAACCTAAATCTACGAACACCACGTTGTGTTTCAACTCAATTAGTGTTGCAAGTGCATTGGTAAAAGCACCTTACGTCAAACTGGCATGTAATCAGCATTATATCAGAGTTGGGTTAGCGTGGGCAATATGTCACTTCTTTTGTCACTTGCTTCTCGAGACTCTAGGTAGCGCGAATGGCAAGACTCAATTGGGGAGATCAACTTGGCCGGGGCTACAAACTCTAGGGTCTGGCTACCAACTCTGGCATGCGTTTGGCCAAGTCAGCCCACGGCGCTATTAAGTTTAAAAAGATGAGCCTAGTTTGATTCGTGGCACCACCATCGATCTATGCAGGCACGTATGTTTTTGGACGCGTAAAATGTGGTAAGTGCCCAGCAGGGATAGGAATCGGCGGGGCGCGGAGCTCGGGCGAGGGCTAGCCGTTTCGGCTGGCTTCAAGCAGACGGCGGCGAGCAGCAGCAAGTTATCGGCGGCTTCGGTTCACCGCTTGGTTATCAGCTTTCTTCGGTGGTAGCGTTACTTCGAAGTACGTTCGCAATGAAGTCAGCCGCCTTATGATTGTAAATGCTTGGCGTGACGGAAGGAACACGTCCCGTTTTCTTAAACTCGTCCTCCTGCTTCTTGTTCCGGAAGTTGTATGCCGAATAGTCAGCGTTGTTTTTTAGGTCGTTGTCGGCAATTGCCTGCCAGACATCGTGTTGCTTCGCTGACGCAAATCGCGTCGTTACCTCGTCGACTAATTCCATCGCGGACAGTGGATACTCTTTGATCAGATTCTCACGAACACGCTGAATGACCTCTACGCGGTCAATGGGCACGACATCACCAACGAGTTTGAGAGCTGCGGCGCCGTCGCGCTCAACGAACTCTCCTTCACGGATGAATTTGAGTTTGCTGGCCAATTTCTCGTCGACCACCAATACTCGAGTGTCGTCTTTCTCGATCAGCGCCTTTTCAGTGTCGAGGATGGCTGCGTTCGCAGGTCCAGCGCGACCTATCTTTTGCATCAGGTCAAGCCACTGGTTGTTGTTCTGTTCAACACGCCGCTTGATGATGTTCTCAAGTTCTGCGGATTGAATGCGTTGCGTTCGTCCACCATACCGGTAGTACACGTCGCCGTTTTTGATCGTTTGGTCTTTGCCTTCGTCCTTTCTTGCGATGACGGGTTTCGTATGGGCTTCGTATATACGGAACACGCCGAAGTTTTGGCCGTACAACGAGACGGTTGCTTGTTCCCAGCGTATGTCGGTCGAGAAGATTTCCAATAAGTAACCGGAAATCTTTTCAGGATCGATTTTGTTGAACTGCTCCAACGCAGATTCGCTTAGCCCTTGTGGAAGTCGAGGTGAGTCTTTGACGCCAAAAATTAAATGTCCTCCGCGATTGTTGGCGAATCCAGCGAAGTCGCGAAAGTAATCAGCGAGACCGGCTAGATTGAATTGCTCTTTGAATTCCAGCTCTTGACCTTCGCGGTGGAACAGGTAGTCGCCCTTCGTTCGGAGCATTTCTGCAACGTCGGATTCAACGATCATCACAGTTCCTGAATAACGGGTGGCGCAGAAGCATGCTCTTAGCTGATAACGTTACGCGTAACTGGGAACGCGCGGGAAAGTTTCTAATGGTCAAATCGCTCAACTCGCGTTCTCCGGTTCACGCGATGGTTACCCGTCGGTACGATCGTGAGCAACGAACTGGGCGGACGAAACAAACAGCTCAAGATTGATCGATGTACGACCTCTCGTAAGTTTGGAGCACATTGCCATCGAATTCAATCGTGATTCGGAAACGGTTCTCGTCGGGTTCGCTTTGGAACGGTCCAGATGGGTCGTAGCTGCGATAGTTAACGATGATGGAGTAGTTTGCGGCAAGTGCCTTTGTGTGCCGCGTTGCGAATGTAAACTTGGTGGATACGTCCTGACGTACAAATCCATGCAGGTCGAGCATCGAACTAAAGGGAAGCTCGCTACGTGTTGAGCACGTAGCGTCCAACGCCGATTTCAAGTCGCTGAAGAGTTCGACTGCGGACTCAGGGATCACTGCGGTAGTTTCAGATTGCATGGTACGGTAGTAAAGGAATGGACGTTTGTGAGAAGGTCAATATTTTGTCGGGTAACGACCGGGTTGACCGGGGCCGAGCGGATGAGCAACCACTGCCCAAAGACACTTTCGAGGCCTCCGCGTCCAAGTACGCCCAACATGGGCGTGAGTTTATGGGGTGCGGTTCCCCCGGGAACCTAGTCCCCTGTGTTTAGTTCCGGTATTTCCAACGGGAGTCATCATACCAGATGGATAGCTCATAAGAAATAAACACGAGGCGAAGGCAACTGCGGGGAGGTGACAAACCGTGGGGAGGAAGCCTGCGATGTCACGGAGCTCGGAACTCTTCAGGTGAAATAGTCCTGTCGCTGGCCCGGCATGAGACATCTCGCCAAGACCTGCCAGGTTACGAACAGAAACTTCATCTGAGGCCGACGACTCCAGGCGAGCGTGCATGTCAATGCGAAGCCAAACCGGAAGACGGGGCGTAGGTAGATGGAGAGCTTGGGCAGGGACAATTCACGCTCTTATTTGGGGAGATCTGTGACGCGTACCCGTGAGTAAGCAACATCGGCTGAAAGGCGGGACGACCAAGGCAACTTGACTCGTGCTCACAGAAGTCAGCAGAGGTCGTAGTACCGAGCTTCCAACGCCAATGGAAACGGGAAGGACCAAACGTTTTACAGTTAAGGAAGAACCATCCATGACCTCACGTCGTCCGAAACGCAAACCAGCCAATATCGACTTCAGCCATGAAGCGTTGGCGGACTGCTTCGTTACGGAACCTCAGCGAGGCCAATCGACTGTGGCGGCCGTGGAGAAGACAGCCTTAGACTCAGCGACCACGAACTTGATAGAACGCATCGTCGCCTGGGACAATGTGCTAAAAGCCTGGAATTCCGTCCGCGCCAACCGTGGAGCCCCCGGGCCCGACGGAATCGCTATCGATGAATTTCCAGCACACTTTTACGAACACTGGCCCACCATTAGGCGACAACTGCTCGATGGGACTTACCAACCGGGAGCCTCCCGGCGTAAGACCACGAAGAAGAAAGATGGCGGCGAGCGAAACCTCAGTATTCCAAACGTGATGGAAAGGCTCATCCAACAAGCCATCTCACAAATCCTCCGTCGCGGCGCAACGCGTCTTCGGAAGTGTGGAAAGGTATTTGAGGCGTAAGCTCAAGCTGGTAGTCAATCACGACAAGAGTCGTACTTGCTCTACCGACGGAGTCGAGTTTCTGAGTTATCAGTTTCACGGCTACGGCGGACAGCTCCGCGTCAGTCCGACGAGCATCAAGCAATTCAAGCGCCGCGCCCGCGATATTCTGAACCGTAACCACGGCAAATCGACTCGCCAGCGCATGCAAGAATTGACATTGTATCTTCGCGGTTGGATAGGCTATTTCGCCCTGGAGCAGCGCAAGAGTCTGTTTGACACGCTCGACAAGTGGCTTCGTCGCCGCCTGCGAGCCTGCATCTGGAAGCAATGGCGCTTACCACGCACCCGCATCCGGAAGCTCAAACAGCTCGGCGTCCGTCCCGACGAAGCCTACAGTCACGGCAACAGCCGCAAGGGTCCTTGGCGCATGTCTCGGACGCTGGCGGTTTCAATGGCAATGCCCATTCAGTGGCTGCATGACCAAGGATTATTCAGTCTATCAACACGTTGGAGCGAGCTTGCTCCCGTAAGACGAATCGCCTAGTGCGGATCCGCATGCTAGGTGGTGTGGGAGGGACCCGGAGAAATCCGGGCCCTATCCCGATCCGATGGTTCCCCGCCTTCTTGCGGTTGACGTAGATGGCCGCTCAATTGCCGATCGCATCGTCCGACAGCACGCGACGACCACACGACGGACAGTTTCCAGTGGCAATGATAACGTGTTTTGCGCGGGAAAGGTTGCCTTGACAGTGGAGGCAAATCAGATCCGGGAATCTGAGATATGTTCGATCCGCGTGGTAGAAGCCAAGGAGCATGACCGGGAGTCCGACGAGGAACATCGCGATCGGTGCAACGATGTCCGCTAGGGCAGGATCGAAGAGTCGGACCAGGTTTGCAGTTCCAATCGCAACGAACATCGCAGCGATTGCAGCTGCCATGCGCCAACCTAGTCGGCGTTGGCATCGAGCGCATTCCGCTGTGTATTCGGCTACGGTCATCTACGAAGGGCTACGCTCAGGTCAGTCGGGGAACGATGGCCATCACGTGGCACCGGCAAGTGATGGTTTAGCAGAATCGACAAGCCACCGGTGCTCTCGTGCATGGCTTAGTTCTGTCCGGTAATCGGCAAAACACGCTCCGTTAAGTCGTAATTGTTTCTTAACCGCTATTTCACAGTTCCGAGTTCTTGCGGCGCATTGTCGTTTATCACCATCCAGATTTTGCCGGTTTGGGTGTCGATGACGTATGCGCCGCTCATCGAGTTTTTTCCTGGGCTTGCCGCATGACTCCACGCAGATATTTGATACCGCTCGTCTGCCTCGGCATTAGTATCGACCTGAGCGGCTAAACTGCCGGCTGTCACAGCCGCATAGAAAAGACCGCAACAGCATACCGCCAAGGCACCAATCATGATTTTGGAGAATCGCTGCATACTGAATTCCTTCTTCGAAACAGTTAGAGGGACTAATCTTTCCGGACAGAACGTTGGAAATCACGCAGTCGCCGGGCATGACAGACCATTGGCAAAACACGCGTTCGGCGACTTGCGTGCATTTCATGGTTCTGAATTGTTAGCCATCAGGTCGATAGTGACATCTATCACTTTCCCTGGCGACAAGTAGCGTCTGGCAATTAAATGCCCGGCCCCGAACGGTGTGGCCTCGTCGCCATTTGCAACTATGGCTGTTGTAGAACCCGCATAGGTCGCGTCCGAGCTATCGAAAAGTGAAGCCTGGGTTTTGTTTCGTGCAACTGCGGTTTCAGTTTTGCCAAGCAGGTAGTTTTCAAACGACCTAAACTCCTCAGATTCACGAGGGATTTTCTCCAAGGGCAGCGGCTCGCCAACTCGCTTGTAAAGCTCAACGCTCGCTGAATGATTGGCTTCGTATCGCTCAAGAGTTGCGAGTGTGAGCCGCTCTTCTTTTTCACGTAACGCTAGACGGTATGTAATGCTGTTCTCGGGATATTTGAAGGTGACCTCAACACGCGGCAGATCATTACCGGCGGAATTCTCGATGCGAGAAATTATCATCTCGCCACGTATCGCCTCTTTCACGGTAGGATCTGTTTTCGCGTATTCAAATCTGGCCGATGTTCCAGGTGGCGGCAGTTGCTCAATAATCGACTGTCCGACAGCTAGATTGCAAATGCAGGTCAGAGCCAACACAAACAAGATTCCATTCTTCATCATCGATCTCCTAGGTTCAGAACGGTCGCGATAACCGCGTGAGGGTTTGATTACGGGTAAATCGAAAAGCCAATCGAACTGCGGTTCATCGCTTGGTTCGCCACCTTTGCTCTCTCCGATTGAGTCTGCAGTATAGCGGATCTTTAACGAACCCGCCAACAGTTTTTCTATAGCGTGAAGCCATGTCGAGGTTTGTAGCAAAAGCATTTCGTTTAGCTCGTGCGATTATCGACGGCAGATATGCGATGCAAAGCTTGTTCGGCGAATGCAAGTTCTATTTCGCGCCAGAACCAGAACCCACGATGGGCAGCAGGACAGCATTCAAAGCAGCAGATGCAGCGCCCGCGAAGTTCGTTTCTCGCGACGCACGATTTCCATTGCTTAGCACCCGCCAACAGACAGTAATCGCAGTGAAAACGCTGGCTCTTTCAGTCTCTTACCGGCCGCGTCCAAACTCAGCTAGCATTGGTTAGCACAAAGCGGCTCGAACTACCGCACCCGCCGTCCAAGCATCAACAGCCGCAGCCTCTCAGCCAAACCACTGGTCTTGTTGCCACCATTTTAGAAATGGCGAACGTCTGGATTAACGCGGGACCTTCTGTCGACCTTGTCCCTCAGAGTGGTTTGGCCAACGGTCATCGCGTTCAATCCGTTGTTCGCCAGCTGTCCGAGATTTCTCGCTATGGTGCAGACGAATAGCAATCAGTTGGCCGACATACATCATGGGCAAAGTCGAAAGCGTCCTAATCGACAGTAAGAGGGCTGTTCTCTGTCGGTCTTCAAGTCCAACGGCAGGGATTAGATGGTCCGCTATGCTATCGACACCCGAGAATCCGGTTGTACCGACAAACGCCCAGCCAAACACTGCGGCACCCAACGCGGCAGTTTTTTCTGGATCTTGCAGTAGCAATGCACCCAGTGTTCGTGATGCTAGAAGCAAAATCATCAGCAAGTTAAGCAAGAAATGCAGCGAAGGCTGATCTGTCGCCACGGCGGCAACCCCAAGGGCGCATAGAAACGTTGCAACCAGAACCTGTTTGACTCCAATTCTGAACATAAATTTCCCTGTGTCTTCGGCGAAGGTCGCGACAAGCCAGAACCCGCGCAAACTAGTCGGGGATCATCGTTTCGTTTTTCTCTCCTCGACGAACAAGGTGAACTGCGAGAAGCCTACCATATAACATTATTGGAATGGTAACTATAGTCCTGAGGGACAGTGTCAAGATCTCGCGGTGCAGTTCATCGAGTCCAAGCGCGGGCAACATCGAATCGAACATAGCGGCAGCTCCGGAAAAACGGAGCGTGCCAATGTATGCCCATCCGAAAACCGCAGCGCCTATCGCAGGAGTCCGCCGGTTGTCTCTTACGACCAACGCCTCCACAGTGGTAAACGCAAGGTACACAATGATCAGCAGAGTGAGAATATAGTGAAGCGACCTGTGACTGCTGACCACCGACGCGCTCGCGAGAGCCGTCAAAGCCGTAAAGATCAGCATTTCCCAAATGCTAATTGCGAAAGTTCTATTCGTAGCGAGGCGATTCAAGATCACAACTCAATTGGCGAACGCGACCGATCACCCAGCGGCGGCGAGTTGATTTTCCATCAGGCAACGGCTGATCCGCCGCTTGGGTGCATCGGATTGTTACCCGACATCCTTAAGGCTTGCAATACTTGGCGCTGCGATCGTCCAAGGTGGGCGAGCGGACGGCGTTCCAAAACGTATCTGATGGCGTCCTCGACGGTACCCGAATGTCCGATATGGAGCAGGTAAGCAATTGCAAGCGTTGCAGTCCGTCCGTGCCCCTGTGCACAATGAATGTAAACGGTGCCATCAAGATTTGCAATGATTTCAACGCGTTTGCGCAATTCCCCAATAGACGGGTGATGAGTATCAAGCGTTGGAAACGAGATGTATCCAGTTGCTCGCATTGCGAAAGGTTCGTTGAATTCGCATGTCAAATCAACAACATGGTCAAATTGCTTTGGACGCTCCGACGACAATAGGCGTCGGCCAATAAAAACAGACTCGGTCAGTTGGTTGTAAGGGGCTTCACGAGAGATTAGGCGAACCATGTGCCAGACCAGCCCTAGATAGAGCAGGAATGGCGCAAGAAGTATCTGCCGAATTGGTTCCAAGGTTCCGCTTTGCTGTTTGCCAAACACTGTAGGGCCAGCGCCGAAGTACGCGAAGGCGACAAGAAGGAATGATAGTGCAGGCCAAAGCAAGAGGTATGCCGAGCGTCCGTTGTTGATCGCGATGTAGCCGATCAGAGCGGCCAAAAGCGTGAAAGCGATTCCATACTTCATGCGCTGTTCTTGAGTCGGGTAAAGAATCCATGTAAGTCCTGGGTTTGGGGTGGGAGCCATTCGAATAAAATCTGGCGACTCAAACCCGTGATGGTGATTGCCTCGTGAGCAACCACTCACAAAATGCCAACCCCAAACCCTAAGGACACAGTTAACATGAAAATTCTCGCTCTAGATCTCGGCAAGTTCAATACGATGTGCTGCTTTTTCGACTCAAAAACTCGAAACCATTCGTTCTTGAATGCGACCACCGACCGACACTACTTGGAGACCGTCTTCAAGAAACATAAAGTCGATCTGGTCGTCATGGAAGCTTGCGGTCCGTCTGGCTGGATCAACGATCTGGCAATTAGCTTGGGGCTCAAGACCCTCGTTTGCTCGACCAACGAAGAGGCCTGGAAATGGTCGAACGTCAAACGCAAGACGGACAAGGACGATGCGCTCAAGCTGGCACGCATGGCCACGATGAGTGAACTGACGCCGGTTCACATGCCGTCGGAAGAGCATCGAGAGTTTCGCTCACTGGTCAAGTACCACAAGACACTCGACTGGCGGATCAACAAGATCAAGTGCACGATTCGAGCTTGGTTCGTAAATCATGGCATCTCAATCGACCGAGGTGACAAAGCCTGGCATACTGGACGCACGCTGATCAACTCGTTTCGCAAACCGATTGAAGAGTGCTCCGCCAAAGAGCTGTGGCGGGGCGAGCTCGATATCGAACTGACTCAACTCGATTCTCTGTCCAAGCAGCTCGACAGCGTCGTCAAGAAACTAGAAGCGATCGGCAAAAACGATCCACGCATCGTGCGACTGCGCACGATCCCCGGCGTCGGACCTCGCACGGCTGAGATCCTAGTCGCCTGCATCGACGATCCGCATCGCTTTAAGAACGGACGCCAAGTCTCCGCTTACTTCGGCTTGGTTCCACGTCAGTTTCAGTCCGGCGAGACCGATCGCAACGGCCGCATTACCAAACGCGGCAATCCGCTGGCACGCACCATTCTGGTCGAGTGCGCGTGGGCCTCGCTGCGCTACAACCCGTGGGCCAAAGGCGTCTACGAACGGATCTGCGGTAAACAAAAAACACGCAAGAAGAAGGCCGGTGTGGCGCTCGCTCGTAAGATCGCCGTGATTGCCTGGGCCATGCTGCGCGATGAGAAAGACTGGGATCCGGCCTGCATGATTCATACCACCAAGTCGTACGGCGGCAGACTTCCCATGGATGAAGAGGCGTTTCGAACGATGCCGCCCAAGGAGAATTCCGATCAACGCAAGAGCCGCCTGCGTAGGGAAGCTCGTGAGGCTGCAGCTATTGCAACAGCCCCCAAATCGTCAGTCGCCGCAAAGTCGCCAGACAAAGCCAAGCCGGCGTCCAAGCGAACGAACCAATCGACCGCCAAGCAGCCTGCCAAGTCGACAAAGAAACCCAAGCGAACCGCAGCTGGTGTTCAACCGACAAACAAAACGACGAAAGCCAAACCACGGCGAGCAAGAAAGCCAGTATCCGCCGCCTGATGCTTACGCTGCAATAGCGCACTGACATCGAAGAACGAATCGGCCTTGCTCGCCGCTTTAACCCACGGCTACGAGGAACAACCTGAATCCCTGACTGATGTATCGACATCGGAGAACGAATCGGAACCTCGTAGCCTTTTGAAAACACTTGTATTTGAACAGACCTTTTACCCATCGATCTAACCTGAGCTAGTAGGAAAACCTTCGCCGACCACCACGATACTTGACAAGGACAAGACCAACCCAAGTGTGCTGAGCACCGACCCCGAATGACCACTGACAGCTTCAGTATGGACCGATCACTGTAGATCGATGAAACCGTCAGACACGTCGCCCTAAAGAATGTGCCGCACCAGAGGAAGTCAGCTTGCTGCTCACTGAAGCCTACAGGCAAGCTACCGCCAAAAGCAGGAATCATCATCGACCAAGATGTTTGAACCGTGCATGGATAACTGAGGGAACGCAACCTGCTCACCGAGCGGGACCAAAAGAGTGAAATGCGTTTACACCTCGAATAGTCGTTTAATCAACCATCCTTGATCAGTTCGCAGTGACATCGATCCGAAGCACCACTCCCTCGAAGCTCACCAACAAAGGCACCGGTGCCAAACGTCTACACCGCTTGTCGGTCGCCATTCGCTGCGCCCAGGGTGAGCGACCGACAAGCGGCTCCGACGAAGGCACCTACCGGGAGCATTTATCATGTAACAAAACAAAATCCAAAAAATAGTGGCAAACACCACTTGCAAACCCAGGACTTCATAGTCGTCTGGGATCACGCGGTCGCCGCGAGCGATCCTCCACTTCAAAAACCACGACTCGGCGACTCGTCGTGCATCCCATTGTTACCCGCAGTTCAGTTCATCAATAAAGTCAAGTTCGAGTTCCCGTATCGCCGTGTGGTATCGATCTCGCAAAACGGGATCCGCTGGCGGTCTTGTTTTGATGTCGCAAACGAGTGCGGAAATGCGAGTTCCAATTGGGAGTCGCGGTGTCTTGCGAAACCATACCATCGCAGAGTCGGTGCAAGTGTCAGGGATGACAATTTTGCCTTTGGTTTGGAGTTCACAGTGAATGATGTCGCCAACTGACGGGATCTCATTACGGGGCCCGAAATCCATGTGGGAGATCCAGTGCAGAGTTAGGTTGCTGTCGTCGCAACGGGGGCAGGGAATGCGTGAGGGTCGATCAGTCACAAACCAACCGCCGCCCCAGAAACATTTGGAGTCAATGGTCGAGTTGCAATTTTGGCAGTTTTCGTAGTCGAACCGAAAGCTTGGACGCTTGGCATCGACGATGCTATTGCAACCGTCGCACGTCGCAGGCTGGTGGTGCGGCGCAGTTGTCAACAATGGGGTTCGGTACCCACATGGACAAGATGCAGTGAATTCTTCAGCCATCAATCAGTCGGGTAACGGCCCGCATCACGGGGCGGCGGGAGTTGACATGGATTTCAAAATCCGCTGGCTACCGCCGCTCCCGTGCATGCGATGGTTCGCCCTCGGTTTAGCTTCCGCCGTGATCCAATTCAAGGCGAGCCGCAACGACGGCATCAGTGATGGTGTAAATTGTTTCCGAAGGTGTTACAAGTTGATCGAGTTTATCAGCACTTACCGCCTTCCATTGGTGGGCGACAAATTCAGAAATATCTTCAATGCCGAGAACCCAATCACGAGCATACTTTTCAACAACAGGCCCGCGTAAGCCGAGTTGAATTGCACGACGTTCGAGCGGTGCACCAGATGGCCCATGATCAGGATCCCATTGCAGTCGCACATTGGAAGTTGCAACTGCCTGTTTCCAGTCATCGTGAGACGCGTACACATTCGGATTGAAATTTGAATGAACCGCTTGCCTGAGTATTTCATCAAAAGCGGTACGTGCCAATCGAATGGCCAATGTTACTTCTTGGCCTTCTTTCGTGCCCCAGCCGGAACGATACATCATCCAAAGGAAATTCGGCTTGATCCACGTCATGCGTGACATGTTGAAATCACCACCAAAGTAGCCATGCTTCGCTGCAAAGTGTCCAATTGATGGTCGGTATGCTTGATAGACAATGACCGAGTCGGCGTCGGATTGCGCGAGTATCACGCGACCGGACTGCGGCCAAACCGCATTTTGGGCAACGAATAATTCGGTATTGAGTGGCATGTGCTTGAGGGCGAACGTATTGCAATCTATCCGTCGGGATGACGCCAGAGTGCGAGTTGAATTGATTGGGGTTTAAGATCCCGACGGATAGATTGAGCGTTGAACTTGCCGGTGGAGCGGATGAGTTTCGCTGGCGGCGGTGGTTCATGCGGATTGCGGGCGGCTTTCCGTCGTGACTGTTAGTTTAGCCGATGAGCTGGGGCTGTCGCAATGCTTTGATCGGCAGTTTGGCCGTGGGGAGTCGTGAGGGCTGTGCGGTTGGTAGGGCGGTGAGTATTTGGCAGGACCAGAGTTTGTCCGGGCAAGGCTGGCGATGAGCTTTGCAACGCTGCGTGGTGGAGTGTTTTAGAATTGTCGAGTCGTTGAGTTGGATGACTTGTCATGCGGGACTCCCTTGGGGTGGTCCGCGTTTTAGGTAGATGTGTAGCAGTGGACAATAGATGGTGGGATCGCGGTAGACTTCTCGCTCGAAGACTTGCTTCCAACTCGGCCGTCGGACCTTGGCAGTACACTCCAAGGGGACTTGGCAGTGCGGGCACTCGTACTGGCTGGCAGGCGCGGGTAGATCGGTGGCACGCGGCGACTCTTTATCGTCTTCATCGCTATTGTCAGGCGGCGGCAGCAACTCGCGACATCGCGCTAGATAGGCTTCGCTGTTCGTGGTGTGGTAGCCACCGTAGCGACGCGATTTCACAAAGCCTTTGGGAAGTATGTGCATTGCCCAACGACGAACGAACTCGGGGCCATGCAATTTGACTTTCCTGCGCTCTTGGCGCTGGCCGCTGCGTTTGTCTTTGCTGCGAGCCCAGAAGTGAATCCAGCCATCTTTGTCACCGATGATGCGGCCATCGTGGATGGGGCCACCGGACAGGTAACGCGTCAGATAACGCAGCACATGCTCCGGTCTACTGTGACCGTGCGGCGGACCTTCGACGAAGACGTTCCAGTCGGTACGCTTGAGTTCGTCGCACCACCGCTTGAGCTCTTTAGGATCTTGTAGCCGCGACCAATCACCTTCCAACTTCAGTTGGCCCTGCCTGACAAGCCGCCTAAGCCCTAGCAAGTAACGCTTACGAAAGGCCTGGCCTAGCTCGACAATGTCGACCAGCCAAGGTTTGCGATAGTTGGGGTCGGGATGCTTGGCAGTCACCCATCGGTCGTGTTCCAAGCCAGGTCCGCCACCGGGTACGACTGCGTGAATGTGCGGATGATGCTCAAGTTGTTGGTTTCAGGTGTGCAAGACCATGAGCGCAGCCGGATGATATTTGCCGGTTTGCCGCAGACAGTGATTCAAGGCACGCCAGGCGCAGCGGAACAATAGACTGTACAGCTCTCGGCGGTTGCCCAGAATCAGCGGTGAGAGTTTGTCGGGCAGCGTGAAGACGACTTGGAAGTAGTTGACGCCGGGCAACAGCAACTGGCTGGATTTCTCCAACCAGTCGCCTCGCCGAGCGCCGCTGCACTGTGGACAGTTCCGATCGGTGCACGAGTTGTAGAGAACCGATTGGTAGTCGCACTCCGGACAGCGAAAACGTCGTTCCTTGAGTATCGGAGTGCGACACAGTATGATTTTCGCCAACACGCCTAAGACATGAACGGCGAAGTTAAAGCGCGTCGCGGCTGAAGGTGTGTAGCGCCGCAGGATGTCAATTATCCGCGGCGGCGTTTGTTCCGCTTCTTGCCCTGGCTGTGGCCCGACGTCCGCCGTTTGGTTTTCTTGGCTTCCTGCGTTTCCTGTTCCTCCTGCGTCGCTTCCTTGCGTGGCTCGGCTGGCTGACTGGCTTGCGGCTGTGTCAGCTCCTGCTGGATGGTCGGAGGTTGCTGGACTACTGGATCGACCTCGGCCCACTGCGGGCACTGCCGGACTGGCATCCAGTCGATCGGGCTGGGCGAGCGGTCGAAGTGTTGACGTCGCACGTGTAGATAGATCATCGTTGTCACAAAACTGGCGTGGCCGAGCAACTTGCTGATCGTCAGCAAGTCCACTCCGGCTTCGAGCATGCTGGTCGCGAAGGTGTGTCGCATCGTGTGGGGCGTGGCGGGCTTGTTGATCTGCGCCTTGGCTACTCCCAGCTTGCACGCCTTCTGGACCGTCGCACTGGACAGTGGGGTGTCGTGGTTCATCCCAGGGAAAAAGTAGTTGCGTGGCCGCTCCAGTTTCCAATACTCCCGCAGCTCCTCGAGCAGCCTGGGCGAGGCGGGCACGAGCCTTTCTTTGCTCCCTTTTCCGAGTGTAATTCGGATCTGTTGACGGTCCCCATCGACGTCCGCCACTCGTAGATTGGTTGCTTCGCGCAGTCGCATGCCGGTCGCGTAGCAGGTCAGTAGTACCATGCGGTGTTTGGGATTGTCGACACATTGGATCAGCCTGATTGCTTCTTCATCGGAGAGCACCACGGGCAGCGTCTTGGGGCGTTTTCCGAACGGGATATGCCGCACGGCCCAGTGGCGTTTGAGGGACACTTCGTAGAGGAAGCGTAGGCCACAAACCGCCTGATTAAAGGAACTCCACGAAGATTTCTTTTGCTCGATCATGTACAGCTGATACTGGCGAATTTCTTCGGGCCCCAGATCTTCGGGTGGACTGTCGAAGAATTCGCAGAACTTGGTGACATGCCAAGTGTACGAATCAATCGTTGACTGGGCCATGTTGCGGATTTTCATATCCTTGGCCATGCGCGAGATGTAGCGATTCAGTCGATGTTGGTAAGGTGTCATCACGATGCTCCTCAAGCAGAGAGTAGGTAGAAAGAGTTGCCATCGGGCGGGCTCGTCGCCCTGATCACCCGATCGCCTATCTACTTAGAAGCATGCGCCACAAACGCTCAGTGCGCAAGTCAGAAACCGCGAGAAAGTCGAGAAAAAGCACTCTCCCGTGCACTGGAGTGTTAATCGCTCGATGTCTTAACTACCCCGCGCGTTGAGCTAAACCGCGAACCGGCTTAGTTCAACGACCAACGTAACCGGGCCGCCGCCAAGCCCGTTACCATTTAGTTTGATCCGGACGGCGGCTCCGGTTCACGTAATTGTTCGGCAGTCCCTTCAGTCAACGTACGGACCTCGCCGGGTCGGTGGTCTGTCGTTAAATGCGCAGTTGGTGCCGCGTCATCATCATCGTAGTCACCAAGGATACACTGAACCCAGTCATCCCACGTAGTGACCGCCAACGCGTCCTCTATTGTTCCGGGATGATTCGCAATCCACCAGTCCTTTACGGTTAAGTAATCATCTTTTGATAATTCAAAGGGCGTCCACGATCCCATTCGACCATCTTGGTCACACGGATCGCAGCCGACCTTCAGAAACTCATTTAGAAATAGTCGTGGCGGAAAGAATCCCGATGATTCGATAACTCCAAAGATGCCGTAGAGGACGCGAGAGTTTTCCGCCAGGATGTTTTTCGCTAGTGCAACGGATGTCATTGTGTTTATGTCAGAATGGTGGAGACAGATTCACGACGTTCACAACACTGTATTCTCAAAAACGGAATTGTCGCCAGGAACCTGTTACTGCCGAACTTGTAATTATCCCGGTTCGGGGTTTTGATAACCGATTCTTGGGACTTATCCCCGGTTTGTCAAGTTAATTATCCCTGGTTGGGGACCACTTATCCCGGTTGAGGCAATCAGCGATAAGTACTTATCCCGGTTTGGCTGGAACGGGTATAAGTACTTATACCGGTTTGCGCGAAAAACCTTCGGGAAACCACACGGATTCATATCAGTAATAATTACTTATCCCTGATACGACAGGCTGGGGCGGAGAAAATCAGGGGGGCGAGGTTTTTTATGTTGGCTTAGGCAGAATTGTTGACCAATTTCGCAACTCTTCTATAACAGGCATCTGAAATGGGACGTCTAAGAGCTTGGTTGATGGCCTGGATGACCTTGAGCCGTAGGAGTGAAGGGAATTGGTTTCTAAGCAGCAAGAATCATTCTGCTTTAGGTTGCGGCCCACTTTCGACTAAAAATTCCCGTTTACGCACACTCACGGATCGACCTCAGCGTCCAAGCGGGCTGGAAATCAGGCCGCCAACTGGCTCCGGTCACGCCCAAACCGATACATGTGGCTAGCTGTGAAGTAGAATCCGGGCAGAAGTGTGGGTGTTAAATTCAGTTGGGCTGTTTGGCAAACGGCTGCATCGCTCTCGGCAGACTAGCGTTTCAGCAGGTCGGAAGAAGATTGTATTGCAAAGTGCCGTCCATCAGAATTGGGAAGGCCCAAACTTGAGCCTTCCCTGGTTCCTGGCAGAATTCACGTTATTCTTTCTCCCTCTTGGTCTGCCCCTTGGTTTCTTTGTCTGTTTTCTTGTCTCGGTCGGGATCGTGGCTGCCACCGTTCGTCATTTCACTGCTCCAGAGCAAAAGGAATACTCGCCAATAGTCCACTTTGGACTATTCCTATCCGGAATATACGCTCGTTCGGATTTGAAGGCAAGTAGAGCGTGGAAAAATCGATTTTCAGCCGAGAATACAAGGCAGTCACGATTCTGTTGAGAGAGGCGCGGGAAGAAGCCGGACTTACTCAGGTCGGATTGGCCGAGCGGCTCAGCGTGACGCAATCCTACCTGAGCAAGGTGGAGCGTGGCGAGCGTCTGTTGGACGTAATCCAACTACGGCAGTACTGTATTGCCGTCGAAATCGACCTTGTCGCATTCGTCAAGAAACTGGAGAAGCGATTAGCGACTGGCTGAGATCAAATCATGATTGTGGAGGATCGCGATAACAACTGTTCAAGTCGAGAATAGTATTTGCGCAACGTATCACGCGAGGCTGCGAAGAATACTGCTGCTAGCAACAAATAGCAAACGTCTAGCCACCCCAAGCCAATCGCAGGGAATTTAATCCTAAAACAAACGTAGGCAAACGTCGTTGCAACGAGCTGATTTGAGTAGAACAGATAGTAACGGTAGTGAATCTCAATAAGGAGGTTCACCGCGGCGACGCGCTCGCTGATTTGTTTGAAACTCAGGCTGGGCGGGCAAATTCCGGTCCATCGGTGTAGGTTATCAATCGTGGCCCATCGGACTGCCCCCACAGTCATTCCAACGGCGATGGCAGATGCCGTTACGTATAAGAACCCGCCAACAGTTGGCGGGTTGTTACATTCAAATGACAGCAGGTGCCGCATTGGCTCGATGTACAGGCTGAGGCCAAGGATCGCCGTTGCTCCTGGCACGAGGCATGAGATTAAAATGCCGAAGTTGTCATTGCTCAGCTGCATACGTCGACGATAGCGCGAACGCGACTGTGCTGCAAGTATGATCAAACACTTACGGAATACTTAGCGACCGAGAGGGCGGGTATTCGCCGGGCAAACATGCATCTCTTAGCTCCGCGTCTGAGACGTACTTCAAGTCCTTGAACTTGTCGTCTCGGAGGATCACAGGGCGTAGGAAGACGAAAAGCGAAGTTTGATCGCCGCTCGTGGATGTGGTACCGGTGAGATCGCGGACAATGGGGATCTTCTCCAACCAAGGGAGTCCCCGGTAGGACATCACGTCACTCTTGCTCGTCAGCCCGCCAACGATCACCGTGTAGCCATCTGGGACCGTAACACGGCTGCGGACTTCGTTGGTTTGGCGGGGAGGGGGAACACCGTCTGCTCCGTCACCGGTAAAGGTGTTGAGCGTCATGATGTAGTCCATCTGCAAGTAATTGTCGTCGCTGATCGTTGGCGTGACGGTAATGGTTGTACCAGCTTCTGCAAAACCGGCGAAGCTAGTGGTCGCGACGGTCTGCGAGGCATTGACGCTAGTGAAAGGAATTTCCAGCACGCTTGTGAGCTCACCCTCGGCATTGTCATTGACTAAGATCCTAGGTGACGAGAGCACGCGAGCGCGGCGATGCGTCGAAAGCGCTCTCACCACGACATCCGCAGTAGATGGATCAACGAGCGTACCATTAAAGCCGACTCCTGGCACAATTTGCAGCGCACCGTTCACTGGATCAACGGCGCTAAAACCGTATGACGTAAAGGCAAAGGCCTTCTTGTCGCCGGTTCGGTCGCCACCGGAAACTTCGACACCCAGCGTGTAGTCATTCGACGTATCAATGATCACCACTTTGGCCTCAATTAGCACCTGAGGGCGACGTTCGTCCAGTTGCTCAATCAGGCTTGCGTAGATGCGCTGCACTTCTGGTTTGGCAACAACAATAATGGTATTGGTGTGGATATCCACCGTGACCTGCGCCTCGCCAATTAACTCCGATGAAAAGCTGGTCGGGGAGGAGGGAGACTGCGCAGAGCCGAATTGTTCCAGCGAATTGTTGACATCAACGGCGGTCGGATTACCAAGCGCGTCAACGCCTTGTCCAGGGAGTCGCATGGCTGGAGTTTGAGGGATAGGGACATAGGGACTCGCAAACTGGCCACCGAAGATGGGCGGGTAGTTGGGCCCGGATACAAGTCCATCTGCCGAGGTTCGACGGCGCTCAGGCAAGCCGCGGCGCGTGGGCTGCACAGTACCAGTGAAAATACTCTGGATTGTTTGTAGCAGTTCCTGAGCAGGGACGTTCTTGACCTTGTAGAAGCGAATTGGACTTTGGTCCGCAGGGGCTTCACGCGTATCAATTTGATTGCGGATTTGCTCAGCCAGCCGTAACACGTCGGGTGTACTATCAATCACCAGCGCTCTGCCTTCAATACGAGACTGATACGGGGGGCGAACGGTGCGGCCTTCAATCATTCCACGCAAGATCTCGTCTAATTGCTCAGGCGAAGTAAATTGCAACAAAATGGTTCTAGCGCTCGTCGGGAGTTCGCTATCAAGCTGTTTCAGCAGATCCTCGGCCTGCGCAATATCACCAACATTGCCAATCAGAATCAGTTGATTTGTGCGTGCATCGACACTGACTTCGATTCCGGTACCTTCATCCTCTTTGCGGCCAAGTGCCTTCGCTCTCGAGATGAGCAACGCAGAAAGCTGCTCGGCCAGGGCCTCAGCTTTAACGTTTTTGGCCGCTACAAATCGAACTTCGACCAGTGGCTTACCCGTATCCAGCAACTCGATCAACTGCGCGACACGGCGGACGTTTTCCACCACATCGGTAACGATCAGGATGCGTTGGTTGTCGACTGGCACAATACTCGACCCGGATTTGGACATGGTCCGCAGGACCAGCTCGGCTATTTTAGTGGCGACCGAGTTCTTCAACCGAAACACGCGCGTGACGGGCTCGGCGGCACCCATGTCCGCGAGACTGGTCTGGTCGTCCGACGGATTGGCGACTTCGGGAATGCGTTCAATTGGAACAATCCTTTTCCAACCAGGGACGCCTGCATCAGCAATAACAAATCCTTCCGTTCTCAAAACACTTTGCAAGATGTCAAGCAATGAGCTGGTGGGGACAGGGTCGGGAACGATGATGTTTACCTTCTTCTGCAGCAACGTGCTGTCGTAGGTGAATCGCAGCCCCATGCGTTCGGCCACATACTCTACCAATGATCTCAGCTCCATTTCGCCCGATGCGTCCAACTTGACCATTGGGTCGTCCGGCGCTGGTGGCTGAGCGGCAGCGATGGTGCAGAAACTCATGGCCGCGACCATGACAAACAACTTGGTTGGGTATTTAATCATGGTTGCGTGCGTGGCGCGGAACTCTCATAGCTTGCGGGAATCACCAGGGAAGCGGGCAATTGCGGGATGTCACTCGGCAATTGCAAGATCGCTGCCTGGCTCAGTTTCAAACGTTCAGCCTCCGGCATGATAAATGTCTCAGGCTTCGCGTCAGGCTTTGGAACGGGAGCGGGGACTGGAAGTTCTTCGAGCATCGGAGGCAACGCGTATCCCGAGCGGGGCTCGCTTTGTGTAGGCTCAACGGGTACGACCGAGCTTTGTGTATCTAAGCGATATCGAGTGGCCAATAAGTCCTTGGCCCACTTGAGCCAAACAGGGCGATCGTCGTGCAGTACAACTTGCTGGAGTAGCCAATGAACTCTGGCTGGTTCCGCATCGAGTTTGACGTTGATCCTAGCTAGATTGCCAATCGCGTCCGCGTCAGTCTGGTCAAGTTCAAAGGCGGCCTCATAGAAGCCTCGCGCTTTTTCCATTTCACCAGCCGTCTCGTAGACGAGTCCAAGATTGAGGAATGCCTGATTTTTGTCCGGCATCAGGTTAGCGGCAAACTCGAATTCCCACGCCGCCAAATATAGTTGATGACGTTTCAAATAGACTTGCCCAAGGTTGTTATGTGCCGGGCCGTAGTTGACATCAATTGCCAGGGCTTCGCCGAATAGCTTCTCGGCGGCATCGAATTCTCGCAGTTGCAGTTTCTCAAGCCCCTGAGCGTTAAGTTTCTTGGCCGATTCGGCCTTCTGTTGAGGCTTGTTTGGCAGTGTCTCATAGGTGCGACGAGCTGATTTGCGAAAAGGTGAACAGCCAGCGCATGTGATCAGCAATAGCGCAGCGAGCATTGCTATGCGGCAAGCCGCAAACAAAGCTGTTTGAGAATGATTCGGACACACCCGATAGGATGTGAAGGGCATGAATCTTCGAGGCAAAACTCCATCCTTGGATTAAGCCACCGCCACTTGCTCGACCGCGCGGAAAACAACGGCATCTTACGTTTCGTTTGTCGCGGTGTAAAGAATTCGTGTCAATACCAGAGTCGTATTCCATGTTTCCAGCTTGCCCTCTGCAACACTCGCGCGCGTGGCGGAAAACTGCACAGACAGCGGCGAATAGCTGAAGCTAGCATTGCTGCAGAGCAGACAGAACTTGACGACTTGTTCAGCCGTTACTGCATCCAAGCGGATGAAGACATCGTCACGGCTATAGGCGGTCTTCTCAATTTTTGAGAGCGGTAGACGATTGATTTCAATGAGTTGCTTCTCAGAAATGCCAGCGGACTTGGCAAGCTCGACCCAAGCGCCCGTAGCTTCCGTTGGCTGCTCGCCAACCAGATGCGCGTTGCTATCCAAATTCCTCAGCACAAGTATTTGAGCTTCATAAGCTTCGATCCGAGCCAAATTTTCTGCCGCGTCACGGGCTGCGGCTGCCGATTCAACTAGATGCAGCCATGCTAGCATACAAGCGATTGTCGCCAACGCTGTAAGACTGAAAACGGGTACTGAGACGGAGCGTTTCATGGTTGCTCCTCGGCAACTATTCCAGGTACCCAATCGACAGACTTCCATCTGAGGGTTGCACCACTAGACGTCAATGAAGCAGACAACGGTGGAATTGCAAATCCAGCAGAAACCATGCTGGCACGCAAAGTCTCGAGGTCGGCGTATCCCTTGCACATGCCGTCCAGATTCTCGATACGATCCGGAGTGAAATGGAGGACGCTCACGTTGTACCGTGCGCCCGTTTCCGGAATCGCAGCCCAAAATGCATGCATCGCAGGAAGCGTCGTGCCCAGCTTTGGAATTCTTGATTGATCTTTCGTAGCGGCGAGTCTGCGATACTCACTTTCCACACGGTTCATCATGCCGACAGGAATTGGTTGATTTGGAAAAAGTCGCTCGTAGACCTCTTGCTGGACGCGGTCGCCTGGGCGGCCTCATAGCTATACTGCCGAGCCCTTAAGAACAAACCGCTCGCCATTAGTACGAGCAGAAGAATACAAGCCATCGCTAAGACACCCATGGAGGTGCGTGCAGGTCCCAATGCATCAACGAATTTGAGCGGTCCATTTGCCAAACTACATGGTGGTGAAGCACGGCCGTCGAGAATTCGTTCGACTCTCTCCTCCAACCAACCATCGTGCAAGCCATCGAAAACTACATCTGGAAGCAATTCATGGAGCAATGCTCTTCCCGATCAGAGGAGCTAGTTTCGTCAATGACTACGCGCACTATATTCAACGATTCATCAGTGTTTGACTCGTCAAGTATTTCTTGAACTGCCTCCTGTTCGAAGGCAATCCATCGCCAGTCATAGATCACGCCACTCCGCATATAGACAACATCAAGTTCTTGACCATTGCAAATCAAGACTATGCCGGTTTCATCGGTCATTCCAGCCGCTTCAATTGCTAGCTGCATTTCAGGAATGATGGCTAGGTATCGGTATTCATCCAAAAGCTCTGCGGCTTGAGTGTACTCACAATCCGGCGTCCATCAACGGCTATCACCGACCGTTTTTCTGGCTGCCTGGATGAAAGTAAAGCTCATCGCTTCCGCATCCACGGGCAATTCGTTCTCAAGCTTATAGACTAGTTCCTCTGCGCGACGTCCGGTAGGGGACTCGCTTGGCAAGAAAAAGCATGCGTGGCTCGGCAGCACGACAAGGCTCAGCTCTGACTTGCCAAACCAACGCAGGCCATTTGCGAGAACTTTCTGTTTTAGGATACTTGCTGCCAAACCTAGTCTCGCTTGTCCGAATGAGCCATCTCGATAGAGACTTCCTGCCCCTGGATTTCAAATACGACACGTCTCTCTTCGATTGCCTTAACGCTGGGATTGCCGGGAATCAACTCAACCGTGGTTCTTTCCCGTATCTGCAGCGCTGGATTGCTGGCAACCCGAATCCAGGCGATCGAATCTGCGGGCACTTCCATAACTGCAGTACCCAACAGCACAGCTTCAATTTTGGGAGGGGGTAGCTTTGGAGTTGCGACGGCGACGGGCACCGACTCGGGCTGCCTTGCCTCATCGACCAGCGGCTTTCTCAAATGGCTACGTAGGGAGTCACCAAAATCTTCAAACTGAATAGTTCTTGTTGGGGCACTCCCTACGTCAGATCGGATTCTGGGCAAACTAAGATTTCTCAAGTCAGCAAGCGTATCGAGGGGTAAGAGAATTGCCGAAACAAAGACCGAAATCCCGAGGCATAGTACCAAGCCTGCTACTCCCCAGACTATTTTTCGTAAACGGCCGTAACTCATTCTAAAATTCAAATCCATAGTGAGCCGAGTCGCGATCGTTGACAAACAGCCATTCGCGCCCGGCGTCGACTGAAATGTCCGTTTCTTTCAATCGTAGCGAAAAACAACTACTCTTGGTTGTAAACATTTGATCCAAAATTTTAAGTTGGGACTCACGCACTCCAAGTCGCTCGCGCAGTTCCTGCCAACTCAACTGCGGATAGTGTTTGCGTTCGTCGATCAACTCGGCTGGTGGAAAATGACCAAATGCAATTCTCCAAGCACTTTCTAACGTTTCGAGATCAGACCGGAAGATATTCAATCTCCCATCGCCCCAGAGACTAACCGCATCCGTTCGCTCAAGGACCGAGCGGCCCGCATGCATGCCTTCGCCGTAAATCACATCCTGCCAGCACCAATTTTGCCGGGGCACGTTCGACACAAATAGGTCTCGGTTCAGCGTTAGACCAGACTGCTGCGCGAGTCGCCGAATTTCAGTTTCGCTACGATCGGGCTCAATCGCGATCCACTTTGGAATGCAGAGTTTAGCACTCTCGTCCGCGAGCGTGATATGAAACAGCACTTCATTCAGTGTCAACTGCCCCGTAATGAGCGTCACTGGCGTGTACGCCATATCTCCACCGACATCGCCCCTCAAATTTCGGTTGCGTTCTTCCAGCTCTATCAGACGCCCAGCCCGAGGTAGCAACACAGCTCGTAGCGAAAGGACGCTCCAACGTTCGCGCTCCTGTTTTTCCTGCCGCACAACCTGTCTCATCCGCCCAAATGAAACCGCAGCGACTTGATATAGAAGTAGGCATGTAATTGCCAGCATCACTACGACGATCAGCAATACGACGCCACGCTTCCGACGCTGCTTCCGTATGTATCGATTCACTGGGGCTCCAAGTCAATGCAATAGGAAGTCGTGTTGAAAACTTGCTGCAGTATCTTCATCGTCGGGCATCCAAATCCAGACACGAACGTATCTAGGAACCGCCGTTGGTTGGGCGGAAAGCGGCTGCGCAACGCCGCGCGAGTCAACACGCTCGATATGCATCTTCGTCGGGCCAAACAGGACTGGCTCTCCATGCCGATCGGCAACTCGCATGAGTACCGATTCTCCGTCGAGAATGCCAGGTACGCAACGGTAACCAACTTTGCGCAACGTGCCGCTCTTGCTGTCGGCTGCCGTGAACGAACCATCAAGCCAGTACCAGCCGCCCGCAGTACTAATCTGCGAGGCGCACAACAGATCTTGGTGCAGGAGGCGTTTGACCGAGGACTGCCAATCCTGGTCCGCTTCGTGCTTGGCAAATTCGAGCTCTCGCGACATGCTCTGGAGAATACCCACGATTGCAACCATCAGCATTGCTCCCAAGGCCAACGCTACCGTCAATTCGACAAGCGTGAAGCCGGGAGCTCTCGCGCTTATTGGTCTTGCCGTTTGCCTCAAGGCGACGCCTCCTTGTTGGATCGGACCACCTCGATCCAACAGATCGGAGTCTCAGTCTTGTCGACAAACGCCTCAATGCGAATCACCTCAATCGCAAAGTCGCGATAAGTTGCCATGTGCCGGACGCTTAGATCTATGTTCTTCGCAGCCCCCGATGTTGCATTGCCTTGGAAGCCTCGTAGCGAAACGGAACTGAGTTGTGCTGCTTCAATAATCCGGCTCGCGTCAAACTTGTCGCGAGCCCAGGCGGTGAGGAATCTATCGACTAGCTCAACAGCCTGCTGCTTACTATCAGCGCGCCTCAGTTGACGACGCTGAGCTGATGCGGCCAGAATCGTGGTAGCCAGCAGTGTACCTGCAATGGCCAGCCCCACGACGACTTCAATTAACGTTAGACCACTGCGCGGTCCAGTATGTGATCTGTTCTTGCATTCCTGGCTTGTTCTCAAAGACTTCAATTTCCCCAGATGGGCCACAAACGAGTACCCACATGCCAAGATTGGATTCGTCGGAAAAAAGAACAGCGTATGTGCTTGAGCGCTCATGATGGTATGGCACCTGGATACTCCTGGACTCCAAAACCGCTCCGTTGATTATAACGCTTGAAAGGCGGGACGAACCAGAAAATGCGATGACACGTTCTTGAACAGAAATCTGCTGAGCTTCAAAGTCAAACTGCATTTCGATGACACGCGTAGAGCTGTGGTCGCGCGTCCAAGTATGAAGATCGATAAACTCAGTTAAGAGTCCCTGTTGTGCTGCTGATCGCAACGTACCGGAGAGCAGCAACATACTACCCGAAGCCAGCAAAGCCAGAATGCTGAGTACGATAACGATTTCAATGAGGGAGAGCGCTAATCTGCGATTGTTCATCGTTAGGGATCTGCCGATTGGGCTCTACGAGCTCAAGTATGATTAGGGTCTATTTTTGCGGAAGGAAAGTCCCTGCCCCTTGTTAGGAGTAAACTCTTACATTGCAATCATAACAGGCGAGGCCACCAGCCAATTCTATCCGAGCTTGGAAAAAGAATTCCAGAAATTTCTTGGAATCCCATTTTTGATGCCACTAAAGCCTGCTTTACACCTCTTCACTTTTGGTTCACTGTGATTTCCAAATCATCCAAAATCATTCAGATTCCTGTTCACTGCATTCACTTTTTCAGCCTTTCGTTGGCTAGCGTGTTGGATATCCACTGGCTGCACCTGAGCGCTCTTAAATGTGAGTGGTTTGTGGGCGTACCAGGCCGTAAGGGAACAGCCTTTGCTTCATCGAATGGTCTGTTGTTAGGCCGTTAATGGGGCGTTCCTAACCACTAAAATCTCGTTTTCACCGTCTGAAAATTTTATCTCTTGACAGTACCAAGACTTAACTGCGGTGCCTTAAAAAAAATATTTGACAGGTGTTTCAACCGCGTTAGAAATTAACCCATCCAACACCCTTGGCTTTGAATTGCTTAGCTTGGTTTTGGCGCACTCATCTCATTTTACGCCCAACTCTTTTCTCACAAAACACCTTGAGGTGCTACATGAAGTTCTCTGCTTTCGGCGGCTGGTGCTTGGCTGCTGGATTGTTCGGTGCAGGTGCGCTGGGCGTGTGTTTTCTGAACTGGCAATCTGGTGAACCCGCCGTTGCTACCAATGCGCAAGACGCAGCGCCAAGTGATGCACCCGAAACCGTCACTCAGGCGGCAGCCCCAACCGCCGGCCGAGTGGTTATTGGCGGTGTTGAGCGCAATGCGACGGATGTCCGTACCTCACCCGCATCACCATCCAGCAAGCGTGAGCCTCCGAAGAAACGCCAAGGGTTTTCTCCGGCGGTTGATCCCGACGCCAATCCGCAAGTGAGTTTGGTATCGGCGGCACTGCGGGCCAGGGAGAATCCAGAACGATTCAATTCATTCATCGTACCCAAGAACTTTGATGCCGAAGCGTTCAAGGGTGATCCGGCTGGCTACGCGGCTACCTATGCAAGCATTGTTGAGCCGGGCAGGGTGTTTGCGCCAGCACAGCCCGGTGAGGGTGTAGTCCCTCTGAAAGCTGACTCAAAGCGGTTTCATCGCGTCAAGCAAGGTGAGTCTGTACGTTTGTCGGTCAAGGCTACGCCTTTTGCACCAGTTTCATTTTGGAGTGAAGATCTTGGCCAGTTTGAAAACGAACTCACGAGCTTTACGTCCGTTGCCGGTGAAGATGGGATTGCCACAGCCAATTTCACCGCCTCGGGCGGCACCATTGATGAAGTGCATCTGCTGGCGGCCAGTCCAGTAACCAGCGGTCAAGTAGCGTTTATCGTTTCAGTAAAAGTTCCTTAGTTTTTCCGTGCATGTTTTTTCGTTGGTCGCCCGTCTTATCTCGATTGCAAAACGGAGTTCACCACTATGGCATTCGTCAAACCAGCACCAGAGTACCGTGTGCTCTTTGGACGTTTCTTGGGTCTTGCCGCGACCATGAGTTTACTCTGTCTTGCATCGATCGCCATGTCGCAAGATCCTCCACCGCCTCCACCGCCGCCTCCGCCAGGTGGTGGAGGGGGCGGCGGAGGTGGGAGTGGTTCTGTGGGGAGTTCACCTATTCGAGGCGGTGAACCCGCGTATGGTCCTGGTCCAAATACTGGACATACCGGTGGAGGTCAAGCTGGCGGCAGCGGCGGTAGAACCGAAGTTGTAATTTGCGTGTATGCACCAGATCCCGATGATTACAATCCACCGCCAGCTCAAGAAAGGAACTATTGTGGCTGTACCAGTTGCGGCAATGAAGCCGGAGAGTCGTCGCTAATGATTGGCGGACGACCTGCAGCGAGCTGCGTACAATGTGGCGATTCTGGGGGCGGCGAAACCTGTCCGTTTACGACTGAGCCTGATTTCAGCGCGCAAGATGTCCGGCGATTCTGGATTCCCAACAACCGTTCCAACTACAGCAGTTTTTCTCCAGGTTACTATTCTCAGTTTGACAGTCAGCTCAGCATTTTTGAAGACACGGGCAGCACTGACATTGCCTTCTTTGATGTCTTTGCGCAAGCCATGTATCTTTTCGTCGATGGCAGCGGTGGCGATACACAGGACGGTGTGTTTTACGACCAACGCAATGGTCATGCGAAGAAGCTGGAACTGCTCAATTCCAGTAGCAGCGTCGTGAGCGATCCATCCTCTGCCGCTACCGCAAAGGTGACTCACAAGAACGGCGTAGTTGAGATCTTTGAAGTTTTTGATCTAGATCCTGACACGACCGACGAACTGTTGGTCGCCCGGCTGTCCAAACGCATCGATCGCCTGGGACGTGAACTGACCGTTACGTACAAGTCGTGGACCCAAACTGAAATCGAAGCATCCCCCGATCGGCAATGGCAAATTGACACGGTCAGTGACGAGACGGGCAATACGCTCACGTTCACTTACGACACTACCCAGTACGGAGGCCGGTGGTGCGTCAGCAACGTCGAACGCAATGACAGCGTAGAAGTCGACTTCGAATACGACAACGACACGCTCTCAAGTGTTACCTTTGAAGATGGCTCAGAAGCGACCTATGCATACGGAACTGACTCAACCGCCCAAACAGCCACGGTCACTATTTACGATCCCATGGCTCAAGCCAAGACGCTGACTTACCATTTGACCGAAGATTACATGACATTGGTCGTTGACGACCAGGAAGAGATTATTAATCAGCCGACTGGCGTATTTCGCATGATCGAAGACTCGAATGATGATTTGTCATGGCTGTACATTCCCAATGGGAATCCCAGCGTGGATGATGCATTTATCTTTGCAGGTGGCAATAAAGCCATCGCCCGTGCGGGCGACAAAACGTACCAAGTCTTCACGGATTGGGAATATGACCCGCTGAGCATGTCTGCCTATGCAGGCATAGACGGGACATTGGATTCGACCGTCGTTGGCCCTGATTCGGCGACCACATCCGAATTGTATCTAGGCCAATGGCCCGGAATGATTGATGCTTCCGATCGCGAAAAGACCTTTGATTGGGATAGTGATGGACGGCTGACAAAAGTCACTTGGGAAGAGGACAGCACGTTTGAAGAGTATGCCTACAATGACTTTGGCCAAGTTACCCGCAAACGTAACCGGGAAGGCAATGTAGAGCAGTATGTATACGACTCGCTCGGCAACATGACGATGAAAAAAGTGGGGCTGGAAGTCCAGAGCGGCAGCGATGTTGCCACAGCCTCATACGCTGAATGGACATACGAATATTATGGAAGCTCGCATGCCAATGCAGGGCTGTTGAAAGCAGAGATGGATCCGCTTTATTCATCTTCCCAAACAGACCTGCATCGCACGGATTACGAATACGACACCTACCACCGGCTGACCAAGAAGATCCAGGCGGCAGATGCCGCCAGTGGCACCCGGCCTGAAACCGTATTTACCTACACCAGCGCAGGACTCGTTGCCTCGGTGACGGACCCGGAGAGCCATGTTACCTCGTATACGTATGATGATGTGGGGAGGCTGGTCAAGACGACTTATCCTGACACGTCGACTGAGCAGACACTCTACGGTACCAGTACGAACGAAGGCCGCGTCATCAAGACCAAGGATCGCATGGGCACTGTCACGACCTATGCGTATGACAGCACGGGACGGCTTTCACAAACCGTGGTCGGCGCTGCCATTGATGCCAATATCCTCGATGGCAACGCGGACGACACGACGATTACGGACGCCAACCTGAAGAACGTCACGGAGTACACTTATCTGGCAGGCGACGCCAAATTCAAGCTGCAGGTCAAACAAAATGGCGCTGTAACCGACTACGCATATGACTTCCGCAATCGCATTACTGAGGTGAAGCAATATCCGCGCGTTGGCAAAACGCTGACCAGCACGAAAGTCTACGAGGGCGACGAACTGCTGTACGACCAAGATCCCTATGGTCGCCGGAAATACTACGGCTATCGCGCCAGTGACGGAACGCTGATCCGCACCGTCACCTGCACGGTTCCGAGCTACACATTAGCTAACTTCGCCGCAGTATGGAGTTTAACGCGCAGCTCTTCTGCCAATGCACAATATGTTGTTCATGATGCCATTCGCGATGATGCAGGCAATTTAACAGAGATCATTGATGGACGCGGCACAGAAACGCACTATGAATACGATGCCCAAGGTCGTGAGACCAAAAAGACGGAAGCCTACGGTACCTCTGTAGCCGCCGTAACGGAAACCGATTACGACGATGCCGGCAACGTCTCTGAAGTGCGCACGCCGCGATACTTTGACTCCAGTGATACCGAAGGTTACCAAAAAGCCAAAGAAACCTGGACGTACAACGGGCGCAATCAAGTACTCACGCATGCAGAGGCGCCGGGCAGCAGCGTTGCCGCTTCCGAATCCTTCACGTATCACCTCGATGGCCATCAGGCAACGCACACCGACTTTGCTGGCAAGGTCTGGGAGTCAATTGACGATACATGCTGCGGCAAGTCGACAGCATCGGAGAATCCGCTCGGCAATGGCTCGATTCGCAACACCGACCCGGCAGGCCGCGTCACCCACACAGCAACCGTTAGTGATGTTTCGGCGCATGTGTCCAACATGAATAGTCCCGTGGATGCCAAGACGCTCAGCGAAGCCACCACCAAGTACGATTCGCTGGGACGCACCGTGGCAACTACCACTTGGCTAGTCAAGCAGGGAACCGTGGACCCGGCCTCTCCACCGATCGCGGGTCTTAATAGCGTGTCCGCCTCAGATGGCCTGACGACGCAGTATCTGTACGACAATAATCTGGCCGATGGAGTTGGCTTGGACGCCTCGGGCGGACTGAGCTATACCAAGCTGGCCGCCTCGGGCACGAGTACCGTTAGTCTTTCGACAGCTTTAACCAAGCTCGCCGATACTCAGGCCAACGGTGGTGCGGGGATTACCTTCAGCACCACGGCTCCCGGGCGGGCCTCGGTGGTCATTAACGCGAAGGATGAGATTTCGTTTTCAATCAGTGATGCCTCAGGCCGGACCGTAATGAGTGGACAACTTGATAACTACTCAGGGACGAACAATGCACTGTTGACGTGGTCGACGCAGTTGCACGACACGGTAACGAACATTTCTGGTTACGGAGACTGCCTCGAATCTAAGTCGATCGATGCCCTCGGCAAAGCTACCAAGTCGCTGAGCGACGGTGCTGGACGGACAATTCAGTCCATCGACCAGCTCGGAAAGATTACCAGCTTCACCTACGATGCGGGTGGCAACCAGCTTTCAGTGCGTGATCCCAACAATGTTGGACAAGATGTCGTCTATGATGCCTTGGGCCGAGCAGGCTTGACGACCGATACGGCGAGTGACACGACTAACAGTACGTATGACAAGGCAGGCAATCGGATCGCCGCCATCGACGGCAAGAGCAAGAGCACCAGCTACGTCTATGATGCGCGCGGACGACAGAAGTCGCAGACAGACCGCCTGAGTGGTACAACGTCCTTCACCTACAAGGCAACTGGTCAGCTCGCTTCGCTGACAGACGCGGAAAGCCAAACCACCAGTTACACCTATGACGATGCCGGACAGAAGCTCACTGAGCAGTACCCAGATCACACTGGCGGCTCGCCGGGCGATAGTACCTACAGCATAGTGACCTTCACCAACGATGATGCCGGTCGCGTGTTGCGCAAGCAAGATGCAAAAGGCGATACGGTCACTTTCAACTATGATCTAGCCGGACGCCTCAGCCAACGCGACTATCGGACCAAAGTCAACTCACCCTCGGGCACAATCGCCGATAGTGATGTCTTTACCTACGACAAGGCCAGCCGTATGCTGACCGCCGTCAGTGGTCGTTACAGCAACACGGTGAGCTACACCTACGACACGGCTGGCCGAAAATCCACAGAAGGACTGACAATATCCGGCCAGACCTACACCACCACGACGGGCTACAATGCAAGAGGCCAACTAACGAGCTATACTTACCCTGACAGCACGGTCGTAGCGCGCAGTTACACGGATCGTGGCGAGTTGTACCAACTCAGCCATGCCAGTACCACAATTGACACCCGGACCTACGACGATGGTGGCCGTATGACCGGCAGCAGTTATAATAATGGTGTCAGCGAGAGCCGCAGCTACAATGCTGATAACACGCTGAGCGGTATCAGCTATACTGGAGCAGCTATCGGCAACCTGACCTATGGCTGGGATGACAATAAGAACAAGACGAGCGAGACGATTGCCGGTACAATGAGCGGTTTTGGGTTTAGTATTCCGACCAGTGGCTATGACGATGAAGATCGGCTGGTGAGCTACAACCGTACCGATGGCAATCTCGATCAATCGTGGAGCCTCTCTGAGGTCGGTGACTGGGACAGTGTTACCACTGAAGGGACGGCCCAAAGTCGTACGCACGGCCCGACCCACGAACTGCTCACCGCTGGCGGACAGAGTCTTAGCACGGATGTCAACGGTAACATTACGCTCATTCCGTCAAACCTCCGTCCGAACTCTGCCAGCTTGCTGATGAATTGGGACATGGATAACCGGCTGAGCACCGCTGACGTTGGCAACAATAGCTCAGTGGACATGACCTACAAGTTCGATGCCTTGGGTCGTCGCGTTTATCGCGATGACGGCACCACCGCCGAGGTCTTTGTCCAATCTGGTCAGCAGACCATCGCGGACTATGTCGCGGGTACCGCGGCCAGCAGTCCCACCTGTCGCTATGTCTACGCCAGCTACATCGACGAACCCGTGCTGCGCTACAAACCCAGCGGGTCGGAGAGCCTGTATTATCATCGCAATCAGCAATACAGCGTCACCGCCCTAACCGATGGCTCTGGCGCTATTGTCGAACGCTATGCTTACTCAGCCTATGGCGTGCCCACCATCACCAACGCCAGTGGAACCCTCCGCTCAACGTCTACCTACGACAATCGCTACCTTTACACCGGCCGCGAGTGGGACGATGTGATTCTGATGTACCATTATCGCGCCAGAATGTTCGACGCGGAACTCGGTCGTTTTTGCTCCAAAGATCCTCTCGGGTATGTCGGTTCTTGGTTGACATTGTACGGCTACGTCTATTACTCACCTCTCCACTACGGTGACCCGTCGGGCAATGTACCTTTGCGCTGGGATTTTGGTGAAAACGATGAGGACGATGAAGACGGACCAGTAAAGAAGAAAATAGAGGAGCTCAAGAAAGAGGTTGCTGAATGGACGGAAGAGAAGGCCAAGAAGTGGTGCCAAGATTGGTACGATAAGGAAAAAAAGAAAAAGGATGACTGGCTAGACGACTTGCCAGATTGTCCATGTGACCGAGCCAATGCGAAATTTCCAGATTGGCAAAGTCTCCCCGGCGACACACCGATCCACAAGGGATGACTGAGTGTGTGCGGCAATTTAGACCGATTATCAAACCATTTCGGCCCGGTCAGCAATGTTGCTACGATGAGAAAGGGATGCTTATCACGAGTGGGACTGGCGCGGGAACGCCGGACAAAGTCAATCCCTTCAATCCCGTTCGACACTTCTGGGAAGACTACGTACCCTTTGTTGCTTGTGGAAAGGGCGGGATGATGGACAAGTATTGGGAAGTGCGACCGCCCAACAAGGGGAAAGACCCAAATGGTGAGCCCTGTCCGGATAACCCAACGAAGCTCAAAAAAGATGGGGCTGTAAAATGACGCTCTTTATTCTTGCATTAGCTCTTATCACGCAAACGAACGCTGAGAACCCAGACTGGGAGCAATTACTATCTGATTGCATGTCGGGGAAAGTTGTTATCGACAAGGTGGCGCGATCGCAAATTGTCGATAGGCTGAGCTTGGAGGATGGGTTAGACACGAGAACTGCGAAGTTAGCTTGCGTATATTTCAGCACTGCACGGGCCGGAAAGTCCAGTTACGACAACAATACTCCATCCACACTTTTTAAACTCCTGGAGTTGGCTCGGTTGCCTCAGCTTTCAAGCGAGGAGCTGGGACTAATAGGGCAAATAGTGTGTTTAAGCATAGATTCCAGTACGACTGGGAATACCTTTGAACGACAAATTTGGCAGTTCATCGATCAACTGCCGATAGAAAAGCGAGCGTCAATAATCGCGTCCTTCCGCCTGGCGAGTTGGGAGGAAGTTCACGAGCGCGTGGAACGAATGAATGCCGCGTTTATTGGTGAAAAATCGACTGATGAAATTAGAGAGGCGATCATACTCGCGGTGGGTGGTGCTTTAGTTGAGAATCGATTAGAAATTCGGCAGTGCCTCTCGGTTTTTAGTGACCTACATCAATTAAAGGAATGCACAGATAAGAATGACCATCAAATGATGGATCTACTTTCTGAGTTCATTGAGACTGAGCGGGCACGAACAAAGAACGCTACCTCTGAGCGAAGTAGATGATAGCGAAACGAAAAGTGGGCAGAGGCGAAATACTCGCGTGGTTGAGTCATTCGCACTTTGGCGGCGCGTCGAAACTGGCAATGCTCCGCCGTCTGCATATCCTGAAAGGCGGGAGAAATGTTTCGATCGAGTTCGGCTCTGTTTGCGGTAGCGTTTTCATTATCAACGGCGCAATTAGTTTGCGGTATGTATGATCCCCAGCTTGGCCGCTTCTTAACCATTGATCCAATTGGGTACGCAGATGGTGTCAACGCGTATCGCTTACTTCGCACCAAAGGGAATCGACGCGTCCGGCCAATGCGACTGCTGCTGCCCAGAACGCTTGGACTTGAGTGACATCACCCCGAGGTACATCGACATCAAGGGGAGCGGTGTATTTGGATTCGTATTCGAATTCAAAGTACTAGCAACGCTCAGAATGACCGATGAGCGGGTGGCTCTTGGCGGAAGAGGCTGTGAAATTGAATGGTGGGAGTGTGCCGCAACCGGTGGGGACATTGGGCAACAGCCTGGGCAGTGGTTCAGACCTCCCTCACCTTCCGACGAGCCTCCGGGGCCAGTACATTCCGATTGGAACGATCCTATGCCTGGGGACTGCGAGAGTTCGTTCCAACGGCATTGGGCTGACGCGCCATCACTGCTTCCTTCAGGGGTTGTACTTGGGCCCCCCCCGCGCATAGACATTAAGTTTGCCATTCGCATTTCCGGCGGTCGTGATTGCATCAAATGCGGCCCGCCAGTCGAAAAATACTTCACTCTCCATGTTGAGCAGAAGAGTTTTGATCCTAGCTTTCCTGATAAGACAACATTCGTGCCGGATCCGCTAAAATTTGATGTTGGTCTAACGGGAGAACCAAGTGGTTGTACGAAAGCCTCGATACCCTGGTAGTTCCTCGCGTGCGGTTTTGTCTATTTGTACTGCAGTAGTACTGGTAGGCAACTGCTATTGCCAAGAATACATAACAAGCGATCGACGTCTGTCCGATCTAATGGCCGAGTCGTTAAATACAGGCCAAGCCACATCTACGACAGCATTCGGTGTCTTATGTACAACCCCTGGTCAGAAGAACAACGAAGTAGATTAGTTGAGTTCATTCGCGAGAATTCTATTAAGTTACCCGCAGAAGACGTCGCGTCTGGCTTGCGACAGCTCGCCGCAAACAATCGGTCAGTAGCCATGGAATTGAAACAGGAAATCGCGCATCGGATGTCGCTAGTAGCGACCAAAGCGAACTTGGACTTAATCATCGCTTTACGGGAACTAGGAGACTATGGACGGGACGCGACGAAAAAGCTTGAACGCATCGTCAGATTAGATCACGTCGTGTTATCACCCCACGCCGCTGCCGCTTTGCTGAAGGTGAACGAACACAACGATGTCGCGAACGACTATCTGACTTTGCAATTGCGTTCCGATGAGCCGGAGCGGATTTGGAGATCAGCATACGCCGTCGGAATCTCTGGGCGCGTGAAGGCAAACACCATCCCGTTGCTCGAACGCAATCTGTCGCATCCGGACGTGCGAGTTCGGACCTTGTGTGCGTGCGCGCTGCTTAAATCCGAGCCGCCCAACCATGACAGCGACCGTTGTCATGCTACGTTGGCGGGGGCGCTCTGCGTGCGAGATCAAGCGACTCCAACAGAGTTCGTATATCCCAGTGATTCCGGGCCTAGCCATCGACTCATCGCTCTTAGCGGAATCGGGTCTGCTGATGACAAAATCGCAATATACTGGGGGCCGCTGCTCGCGGTTTTAACGGCCGAAAATCGGACGGACACTCAAACTAGTATTCTCCTTCGCGTCAAAACGCTGAAGATATTGTCAGAACAAAAACAAATTCCTATGTATGTTCTGTTTACACTCTCGACGATGGCGAGCAATCCTGAAAAGTTGGGCATGCGGCAGCTTGATGGAACGTCTCAAGAGCTTTTGATGAAAATCATTGAATAGAACGGATTGGTGCTGGAATTTGCGGTGCTGCCCGAAAATCTGTGTCTTATGGACAAAACTGCGATCGCAAGAAATCATATGAAACGCCGTCAGTCGCAAAAAACACACGAACCCCCACGCAGTCCGCGAGCTTTACCCCGATATGTATTTGCGTTGGGAGCAGCCGGTCTGCTAGTTTGCATGTTGTTCGTTATGCTCTCGTTGCATACTAGTTCCGGGCGAGCAGGATCAAACCGAACGCGTGGTGATCAGCGTGCCGCAGAGCGTGAACAGCATCAGCCGAAACTATCGAAATTAGTAAGGCTATCGGAAAATGAATTGGAAGAGTTCGATCTTGCGACTCTGAACCTAGCCTGCCTTGCTGGGCTGCTGCAAACAACAGAGTTAGACGCACTCAATTGTGCCAATCAGCTTGAGCATTGGGCTAATTCAGTCCGAATACAAACGGAGTTTAATCTTGCCCGGTACTACACAAATCCGACTGAGTACGAAAACTCAGAGGCGTTCTTCCGAATGTTGATGTTGATAACAGTGCTTCAGCGAGACTTCGGCGTTCGATATAACCCTGATCGAATTGAGAATGTTGATTTTCGACAACCGGCTGACCTATTCGTTCATGGAATGCTTGGCTACGGGCAAGGTGGGACGTGCGTCTCGATTCCTGTTCTATACACAGACGTTGCTCAGCGTCTTGGGTATCCAGTGTACCTCGTATATGCCAAGCAGCACTTGTTCTGTCGATGGGATGGCCGCGGCGATCGTTTCAACATTGAAGGCACAAATCAGGGATGAATAGCTACCCCGACAAACACTATATGCAGTGGCCAGATATGATATCTGAAGAAGAAGTTCGTGCCGGACAGTACTTAAAGAACTTAAGTAAACGAGAGTCTCTTGCAGCATTCCTGGCCATTCGCGGCCATTGCTTAGAAGACAACGGATCGATCGCTGACGCTCGCGAATCCTACAGTTTGGCAATCACATTAGCTCCGGAGCAAGAGCAGTACCGGCTCTTTAGAAATCAGGTGACCACCAATACTGCACAATCGTTTTTGCCCGATCACGGTGGGAAAGACAGGACCGTGTTTTTGCGGTCCGGAAGTCCACAGATAGTTCCGGGAGGTAGTCATGTTATAACCGCTGAAGACATTAAGATGCGATCGAACGCTAAACAGTCCTTTTGAGAAGGAGTCGGTAGATGATGAATAGAATCCCATTTGCGATAACTATCTGTTTCTTAGCAATGACATTTGTCAATTCAGCGAGCGGAATGTACGATCCGCACCTTGGTCGCTTCTGCTCCAAAGATCCTATAGGATTTCATTCAGGAACGGCTAACATATACGAGCTTTGCCGAACCCAACCCCTAAAGCTCATCGATCCCAATGGATTGATGCAAATATCGCCCCCTGTTGGGATCGATCCCCATGATCCCGCTCCTGTGATTTACGATCCTAGGGATCCTCCAACTAGAGACTGGCAATTGCGGATTTGGCTGTTTAACCGCTTGTCGGGAGACTGCGATTCTTGTAGCCATTGCAATCCAAACGGAGTCGTCCCGAATGGCTGCGACCAAAGCCAGTGCATGGTCGAAGCCATGAATATCGCAGATGCTGTCGGTAATACACTGGAGAATAACGTCCACTGGAATCCCATCCGCCGCTGCTGGTTCGGTTACAACAACGTTTGGTGGTACGAAGGAGGATTTCCGTTTCATTACAATGAACGCTACAACGGATATTTCTGCTCTCGTTGGGCTCAAGCATTATACGGTGCCGTATTGGCGGCAAATTCGTCATGTTTTTCAGCAGAAATCGAGTACGGTGCTAATCTCGACACTGGGCGAATGCACCTCTGGGTAACGATTTCAAATAACTGCTCCGGCGTCGAATCCTATGTGGACGACTCATTCTGGGATCGTGCATTCGGCCATATCACTCGCCCTTGTGGCGGCGAAGGCGAGGATTACCCGTATCGAGGCCCTTGGGACCCTGATCGGATGCCAGACATGGGTCCTTGCCCTCAGATCTATGACCCGAATATGCAGCCGCAGGTGTGGCCCTGGGTGGACGAAGAGATATTACCGTGACGCGCGACAGGATTTACCAGAAAGGAAGATCGCCGTGAGGAGAAGGCACGTCCTAGTTTTCCTGGTGCTCGGCATTTTCGCACTACCGGTTGTTTCTCTCGTTATAAGTAGTTGGTCCGTTCGCGGACGTCTGCATTATGAAGCCGATCAGCTTTCAGACACACTTAGGCCATTTGACGAGTTTCGAGATTTAGAGATGGAGATAGTCAACCGAAAACTAAAGGCCGTCATAGTTCATGGATCTTTGAGGTCAGACAATGAGCTCTCCAAGCTGATTGACGTCGTTGAGGAACGTTCAACCGGAAACGTGCAAATCGAAGTTAAGATTAACGGAAGACTCCATGTACATACAGTATTCAAATGAGCAATGGGCTGCTGTGCTGGTTGGATGAGATTTCTTGCTCGATGCGGGCGAATTTTGAAAAGGATCAGTTTCGGACTTATGGTCATAGTTCGAGGAGATCCCTATGACACCGAATGCTCGGAGCCGACTCTTGTCACCCTGAAGTAGCTCAAAGACGGTGAAATAGTGGTCCGAGCACACTGATATTTTGGCTAGTTTCTATTTGCGAAAGACAATTCGAGGGATGGATTTCGCGACGCTCTGTATAATATGCTAAGCGGGCACGGCGAACGCCAAAGGAAGAAGATGAGCTCAATAAACGTTGTACAAAGAGCATTAGGGATTCTGAAGCGGAGTGATGGTGGGGAATCAGGCGAGTAAGCTTGTGGCGAGAGGCTGACTATAAGAAGGTTAGTGGCTGTTTTTGACAACCACTAGGATGCGAGCCGACTGCAGCACGCGGTTTTGTCGCTCATCTGCGGTCTCAGTGAGCCACGATTGAAGGCATCGCGACTGATAAAGCTGCGGTTTTTGACCAACAGCGCACGACAATGGCTGGACACGGTAAGCCGAGTGCAAAATCCCTAGTTCATGAATGTGTGCTGCGATGTGGCTCATCAGGCTATCTAAGGTGGCTTGAAAGCGTGTGCGGATGCCAGGCGACTGGACGCTTGCGCCCAGTCGATGAAGGCGAACAGGGCGTGACTGGTCTCGTAGTCGAAGGTCATCCCCGACATGGCTTCGGCAATGCTGCGCGGCAAACACTCTCGCTGCATGCATTTGAGCTGGGTATGCGTGCAGGGCAAGTTCGACTTGAGCGTGGCGATGACTTGTTCGGATACGACAGGTAATAAGCCCACGATGGCAGCCACCAGGGACATCAGCCGCTGAGTGGGCAGGCCCTTGAGACGACTGGTCACGGCTAGCTGTCCCTGGCAGTAGCGACAACAGGGGACCGTACGTGTGGACCATGTGGGGGCCGGCGGGCGCGAGGCGAAATCGTGGTGTAGTGTTCTTGCGTTGTGAGCTTCAATTCATTTCGCAAGGAGACATTCATGGGTACGAACGGAAGGCAAGTTGGTCGGGCACTTGAGACGCGGCTGGAACTTTGGCGAGAACGATTTCGAGAATTTTCCTCTGGCACCGGCACTGTCGATCAGTTTTGTAAACAGCTTGGTGTGACCGCAGCGACTTTCTATTACTGGAGAAAGAAGCTCGGCGACTGCACCGAAGCTCGGCCGGCGACAGCCCGATCGGCTAGCGGTCGTCCCAGTGCAACGTCTCTTCAGGGTGGAAATGTTGCGGCGCAGTCCGGAAGTTTCGTGCCGGTGCGGGTGGCCTCGGCGGTAGCAAGTGGCGACGTGGTGGTTCGCCTGCCATCAGGCGCGCAAGTGCTGATTCCTGTCAGTGCACCGGAGTTAATTGCGAGAGTCATCGCGCAAGTCTGTGAACGAACGCCGCAACTTCCATCGAGGCCGTGTAGATGCTGAACTTTGCGCCGGAGCTGAAAATTTATCTGCACGTTGGTCCAGTCGATATGCGAAAGAGCTTTGACGGACTTTCAGAGTCGTCGGTGAGAGCTTCGGGCGAGATGTGCGCGACGGTGGTTTGTTTCTATTCATGAACCGCCGTCGCGATCGCATCAAGCTGCTTTACTGGGATACCGATGGGCTTGTGATCTGGATGAAACGTTTGGAGGCGGACGCTTCCAAGACCTAGCTCCGGCCGTTGATTCAACGCATGTCACGCTGGATGCGACCGAGCTAAATATGTTGCTATCCGGGATTGAGTTGAGCGATGTCAAGCGTCGTCCGCGCTACCAACGCAACTTGGCCAAGGCGAGCTGAATGAACAATCTGTTGCGCCAGAGAGTACATCGTAAAAACTTGTGATTTTTCGCGCGGAAACACCTTTCTCAATTTCAACTCAGCCTATACTTCTGTCATGCAAGATGCAACATCATTACCGGACGACTTGAAGACTTGTCATGCTCTACTGCATGAGCAAACTTCACTCATCACAGAGCTGAAAGCGCGGCTCACGGAACTGAGTAAGCTGAACGATGACTACAAGCGCACGAAGTGGATGAGCTCAATCTAACTGTCCGCAAGTTGCTTGAAGGCAAGCGTCGCGAGAAGTTTCCGTGGACGGTTCAGCAACTGGCTCTTGAGTTTCCCGATGATCCGGAGCTGCAAGAAGCACTGCAACAAGCTAAGGCCGAGGCGGCTGGAATTACCGAAGAAATCACGGTCAAGCGGACCAAGCGCCGAAAGCAGAAGAAAGGCGACGAGAAGTTCCCAGACCACTTGCGTCGCGAGTTTGTCGACGCCCTCGCAGCGGATTCCGAGCGATACTGTAGCGAACATGGCGAGCGAAAGATTATTCGCTACGACGAGGTCGAGACGCTGGTTCTGAAGCGTCCAGAGCTGTTTGTGCGTGTCACACGCTATCCCATATTCGCTTGCGCCGGTCAGCCGCAATGCGGACTGAAGTCACCTGAGCGACCGGTAGGTATTGTCGAAGGAGACCGTTACGATGCAAGTCTGGCGGTCGCGATAGCCAATAATAAGTTTGGATACTACCTGCCTTATTATCGGATGCAGGATATCTTTGCCAGCAGCGGTTGGACACCTAGTCGATCGACACTGGATAACATCATCGACGGACTGGAGTTCATCGTTCAGCCGCTGATTGAACTAATGTGGCAGCGGGTTCTGTCGGACCTGGGCGTTGGGATTGATGACACGAACGTGACGTTGCTGATGCCCAATGCGATCCCCGAGGTAAAACAAGATGACACGCCTGAACAGCAACTAAAGACTCGACGGTTGATCGATAAAATGCTCGAAGCCCAGAAGAAAGGCGAAGCGAGTTTAAACGCCAAGATGTGGGTCTACTCAGGCTTGGTGAATCAACCGTACAACCTATTCGACTTCCGTGTGTCGCGACACCGCGACGGACCCGCCGAAGTGTTGCGTGATTATGGCGGACATGTGATGGCCGATTGTTATTCAGGCAACTTGAGTGTGATCTTGGGCTGGGTCGACGATGACTCGCATGGCCTGTTGGTCGTATGCGCGCGGCACATGCACGAGGCCCGCATTAACTTCGCTAAAGAGACCGCCTTGCCCTTAGCCTTGATGGCACAGTTGTATGACATCGAACGGCGGGCCGTGGATTACACAGCCGAGCAGCGGTATGAGTTGCGTCAGCAAGCTTCAGTGATGATCTTGGCTCGCTTGCGTCAATGGCTTGATGGCCCGATCGCCGGTGACGCTTTACCCAAGAGTAAGTTGGGCAAGGCGATCAATTACTTGCGCAACCACTGGCAGTCGCTGCAAGAGTTCACTCTGGATGGCCGCTTGCCGATCGATAACAACCCGGTTGAAGCTCTCATGAAGCAGATCGCCACTGGCCGTAAAAACTGGCTATTTCTCGGGAGCGTTCGCGCCGGTGAACGCAATGCCAAACTGATGAGCTTGGTCAGCAGCGCGCATCGACAAGACTTGGATGTCGAGATGTACCTAGATGACATTGTCCGCAGTATCCTAACCGGCTCCACCGATTACGAGTCGATGTTGCCTGACAACTGGCGTAAGTCGCATCCATCCGCCATCCGCAACTACCGCCAGGAAGAACGTCGCGATCAGGCCGATCGAAGCCGATTCCAAGCCGCCAAGCGGCGTCAATTGCTCGAGACGCCCTAAGCAATTACACCCCCAATTGCAATACTCTACGCCCAATGGCTCTGGTGTACGGTCCCGTAGCGACAACAGGCACCGGTCATGGTCGGTGCTGCCTCGATCTCGTCGCTCGTGTCGGTATCGCCCTCGAACTCGGAAGTGGCTGGAGCTTTTCCAGTCTGGAGATGCTCCGCGCTGGCCAGTTCTACTTGTGAGATCAACTGGTTGCAACGCTCCATCCGCCCAATGCGACCACGGGCCGCGAACAGACCGCCGTAGCGCACCTTGCGAATCGACTTGGGCCACACATGCTGGCAGAAGCGACGCGTGAATTCGACGCCGGTGAGCTTTTCAACTGCCAGCTTGCCTGTGCGATAATCTTTGAATTCAAAGCGTACGAACTGGCCGTCGTCCTCAATTATCCGACCATTGCCGATGGCGGTACCCGAGACATAGGCGGCCAAGTAATGCACGATGCCTTCGACTCGATTCGAGGCTTGGTCCGTCTCGAGCGAAGGCGGCTGGCTGCTGGCCATCCAGGGCTTGCCGCTCAGGCCTTCGAAGAAGGCCTCTTGGCTCATGCCTAGCTCATCTTCGGGCCACACTAACTTGCCCTGCTTCAGGCGACTTCGCAAGCGACGCACAAACGTGGTCCTGAGCTGATCAGCCAGCGCCTGTGCCTGCAGGGCGGGATGATCGTGCATGAGCTGCATCCAGCGTTCTCCATCGAGCGACAGACCACCGGCGGTGAGAATGATATGTTGGTGCACGTGGTAGTTCATGCGTTGGCCCCAGGTATGCAGGGCCGAAATCAGTCCGGGCTGGAAATGCAATTCTCGCGTGGCGATCCTGAGGAGGACTTGGCTACAGCAGGTACCGAACAGCCGGAACAAGACCGCCTCGTTGGCCTTGAGCAGCGGATTGAAATCATGCGGCAGAGTGAACACGATGTGCCAGTAGCTGCAGCGTGGCGCCCATCGGCTGACCGACGTCTGCCAGGCCTCGCGTCTGGCGTGCGAGCAGGCCGGGCAATGGCGGTTGGTACAGCGATTGAGTCCTACCAGCGTGCGCTGGCAGCCAGCACAGTCGAACACGTGCGAGCCTAACTTGCCGCTACGGCAGGCGGTCAACAGGTTCAACACGCGGGTCAGTTCTTCACTGGGTTCTTCACTGGGCAGCGGGACGGCAGCCACGTCGGGCACCAAGCTGCGGCTGGAAAACAGCGGATCGTTTAAGCCCGCCGCCGCACGATAGTCCTTCAGGATGTTGGTCACTTTCAATCGCTTCGATGGCTTCAACCGCTTCGATAGCGTGCGTGCATCCATGCTTGAGTCCTGGCTGTTTGTCCTGCCTGGTACCAGTGGTCGTCGGTATACCTGCGGCGTGCAAACCCTACTGTCGAACTTCGCCGCGAATCTCAAGTAGCATTTGTTCAGCCCGCTCGGCGCCGAATTGGTCGACCATCTGTTGCCATATGGGAGAATTGCGGATGGACTCTCGAAACTCGTTCGTCATCTGCTCTAACATTTTTGAATCCGGCGGTTGGCCATTACCGGCGATATGGAATTCGTGGCCTTGTTGCCATGTACTGGAGGTCTGCTCTCCGGGCCTTGGTCGGCGCCTCGGGATCTTCCGCTTACGTTGTTTCGCCATGGTCGACCATCCCAAATGATAAGCGTGAATTCATCCGGAGCGATTGCCACCAATCTCTCCTACAACTTTTAAGCAGTATAGCTTGGTACGTGCCTCAGCTGTTGTGCGTGATCGGTACAGCTTCGCGCGGAAGCCGATAAATCCTTTGATTCTGCAAAACATAACGCATTTACCGCTTGACGAGTCAGCGGAGACGCCGCATTCCTGTAGGTAGTGGCCAAGTCGTAGTGCTTGGCTGCAGGCTGCGCGTTGGTTGTCTACTTGCAGTAAGTAGCTTCGCCAGCCTACAGGAATTGCGCGTCGCAGCGGTGGACTACCCGTCCGCTTGCAAGTTCCGCCAGCTGCAACAACCGTCCGTTATCTCGCGCTCGTTTCCCCGTTTTCAAAAGACGTCTCCAGCGTCCCCGCTAGCGGTACGCGCCCATTTAAGGCATTCATTTAAGGCACTCCTCTCATGCATGACAACTTTCTCAGGCAACTACAAGCCCAACCACTGGCTACGGTCGCCGACTACTACACCAGCTGCCTGGCGGCCAGCCCCAAAGCTATCGCCTATCTGCGTCGCAACGCTTTATACGGTGAACGGCTGGCAATTGGCTTCGCCGACCGCACGCTTGGAAAACACATTCCCAGCAAGATACTCAAGCTTGGACGCAACATTCGCATCAAGCTGGAACAACTGGGCATCTATCGTCCCAGCGGCCATGAGCACTTTCGCGGCATGCTCACGCTGCCCTTGCATTCGAGTAGTGGGCAGGTCACTGGTCTCTATGGTCGTCGTATCGATCGTCACGGCAGCGGACCAGCCGAGCAGACGATCGGCTGTGGGATCTTCAATGCGGACGCTATGAACCAGTTCGAAGAGCTGATCGTGACCGACACCGTCGTGGCTGCCTGGACGCTCTGCGCGGCAGGTCACAGCAACACGATCTGCGCAGTCGATTATCAGCTGCAGATCGCCGAGCTATCGAAGGTCAAACGCGTGTTGCTGTGCGGCGACGGCATCGACTGCGAGCCCTTCTCTGACTGCCAAGTGCACCGCATTGCATTGCCCGAGGGCACCACGCTCAACCGCTACGCAATCGAACGCCAAGACGAAGTCGATCCACTCGCCAAGCTCATTCGCGCTGCCGCTTGGCAGCATGGTTCTTGCTCAGTAAAGGAAGAGAGTTTAACCGCAAAGGCCTCAGAGAGTGCAGAGCCTAGTACGGAAATACCGGCGGCTTCGCCGGTACCAATGATCGTGGATGACCTCGACGTTGAATCGACCGATAGCGAAACGACCATTACCATCGAAACGCGTCGCTGGCGGATTCGCGGTCTGGATCGCAATCACTTGCCCGGCATTCTCAAAGTGAACGTGCTGGTCTTCCACGAGCGCTCCGACCGCTTCCACGTCGACACCTTCGATCTCTACCACGCTCGCAGCAGAAAATCCTTCCTGGCCGAGGCGGCTGATGAGATCGGCGAAGCCGAATCTCAACTGCGTAGTGACCTGGGCAAGGTACTTCTCAAACTCGAACAACTTCAATATGAACAGGAGCAACAATCCAAAACACCGGCGGCTAGCGCCAAGCCGCTCAGTGAAGAAGAACATGCGGCTGCACTCGAGCTACTCCGCGATGAACGTCTGCTCGATCGGATCCTCGACGACTTCGATACCTGCGGCATCGTGGGCGAACGCACGGGGAAACTGCTGGGCTATCTGGTCGCCACTAGCCGACTACTGGATAAGCCACTGGGGCTGATCATCCAAAGTTCATCGGCCGCCGGAAAGAGTTCACTGGCTGACGCAATCCTCAGCTTCATGCCTGAAGAAGATCGTTTTACCTGTTCGGCCATGACCAGTCAAAGTCTGTACTATCTCGGCAATGAAAACCTCAAGCATAAGATTCTATCGGTGGCCGAAGAGCAAGGAGTGCGTGACGCCAGCTATCAGTTAAAGCTACTGCAATCCGAAGGGAGTCTATCGCTCGTCTCAACTTCCAAAGAGAAGGGCTCTGGTCGTACGTCAACACAGCGCTACAACGTCGAAGGCCCTGTGGCACTTGTCATGACAACCACTTCGTTGGCCGTCGACCCAGAGTTACTCAACCGCTGCATGGTCGTGTCGATCGACGAAAGCCGCTTGCAGACCGCAGCCATTCACGCTCAGCAACGCTTCAACGAGACGCTCGAAGGCTTCATCAAGCGCGAACAGGGTAAGCAAATCGTTCACTTGCACTGCAATGCACAACGGCTGCTACGCAAGCTGCCCGTCTTCAATCCTTACGCCGATCAGTTGCAATTCATTGGGTGGGAAACGCGACACCGGCGCGACCACGGAAAGTATCTGACGTTGATCAAGTCGATTACGCTGTTGCATCAATATCAACGTGAGATCAAAACCATCGACAACAAGGGCCAAACATTCGAATACTTGGAAGTTACGCGGCGCGACATAGCCCAAGCGAACCATATAGCCGATTGGGCCTTGGGTAGATCGATCGATGAACTGGCGGAGCCTACGCGACGACTGCTGGTCGAACTGTACGATTGGCTGCGTCAGCAAGCCACCTCGCAAGACATCGCAGTTTCCGACGTCCCCTTTACTCGCCGAGCCGCTCGTGAGTCGTTGCACTGGCGAGCCACGCAGTTGAACTATCACCTGGAACGCTTGTGCCGCGATGAATATGTGGTCCGCTGTGGCGGTTCGGCGGGCAAGCTGTGCCAGTATCAATTGCTCTACGATGGCAAGGGCCGCGAAGGGCAACCCTGCCTATTGCAACTCGTTGATCCATCAAAGCTGGCCGAACCCACAAGAATCGCACCTACACCGGCTGACCTTTCGGGCTGAATGGCCACCTTGCGGATACCTTTCGGCCACCTTTCGGATCGCTCTTATTGATCTAAGTCGTTACCGAAAAACTACTTAGATTCAAACCTTTCGGTTCCGGACCAAGTGCAAGCCAGCCGCTTCACTCAAAGCAGCCGTCATAGATGCATGCTCTCTCTGCCACGCCGCTGATGTTCAGCGGCGTTTTTTAATCCCTGTTCCCACTCGGCGCTATCGTTGTGCGCCGAGCCAACACACCATTGAAAGGTCTCTCCCCATGTCCAGCTTTACTCTCAAACCCTTTGGCGACACATCGAATCCCAACGGCTTCTATCAACTGCTGCTGCAACATCTAAGCTGGCTGGCCGTTCACAACTTCTCACCCACCACCATCAAGAAACGAGCCCTCTACGTTCGCGGCTTCGCTCTATGGTGTTTTGAACGTGACCTCGTCACGCCTGCGACCATCACCAAGCCCATGATGGAAGCTTTTCAACGGCACTTGTATCGCTACCGCAGACCCAACGGCAAGCCGCTGGCTTGGTCCAGTCAGCACTTGCACTTGAAGGAAGTGCGTCAGTTCTTCGCCTGGCTGGCCAAGCAGAATTACATTCCCTTCAATCCAGCCGCCGAGCTCGATCTGCCCAAGCTTCCCAGACAACTTCCCAAAGCCATACTCACCGACGAGGAGGTCGACCGCATCTTGCAACAGCCCGACACCACTACTCCGTTGGGACTCAGAGACCGCGCCCTGTTCGAGGTACTCTACTCGACCGGCATACGTCGCGCCGAAGTCTGCGCCCTGCGGCTCGAACACATCCACGTCGACCGGCAAGTGTTATTCATCCATCAAGGCAAAGGCCAGAAGGATCGTTACGTGCCCATCGGCCTGCGCGCCTTGAGTTGGGTCGCTCGTTACGTCGAGCACGCGCGCGACCAACTAGCCATTGACCCTAAAGAAGCGACCTTGTTCCTGACCATTGACGGTACACCCATCAACCCCGATTCGTTGACCGAGTACGGTCGCCGTTACATCAAATCGGCTGGCATCGACAAGCCCGGAGCTTGTCACATCTTCCGTCACACGATGGCCACGCTGATGCACGACGCGGGGGCTGACATTCGCACCATTCAAGCCATCCTCGGGCATGAAAAGCTGGATACTACCCAGATCTACACCCGCGTCGGCTTGAAGAAGCTACTCGACACCCACGCCAAGACCCATCCCGCCGAGCAAACCAAGGATGAGGAAGATGACGACCAGAACACGAATCGCAAGCCAAGCTAAAAAGTGCTCATGCGCCCCTAGAATCCATAACCTGTGGCCGTGTTGATCATCTACAATGATACCCATGGTCGCCCTCTGTCAACATGTTGAAACTTCATCTCAAACCACGCCTCGCGCGCGTGGGCAGGATCGTAGCTCAAGCTCACGTGCGTCGCGTTGTCCTAACCCCAACCCGCAAGCCAGCTTGCGCAAAACGGCCCCTGAAAAGCACGCCCGATTGGGCTCTTGTTCCAAAGATCCGATTGGCTTTAAAGGTGGCGACATTAATTTGCATGCTTATGTGGTTAATCGGCCATTGACCTTGGTTGATCCAACGGGAGAACTTTGGGCAGGACCATTTGTCGATGGTGGGCCTAGCGTCGGTGGAGAGTGGCTGATCACGAAAATTTGGAGGTATTTTAATCCGCCGCCCTGTGTACAGTTCTACTTTGGGTATTCTCCCGTCAAGCCGAGTGGCAAGCCGAGTCAGGATTGCGCGGCGAAGGTTAGTGGTGCTAGTCATGTGAGTATTTGCATGACTGACTGCAACAAGGACGGCACCGAAACTGTTAATCCAGGGCGTGGCGGAACATCTCGTTGCGGAATGGACGGGAGCAAGTATTGCCGACTAAAACAAAAGACGTCTGGGAAACTTAAAGACGCTACGGGTGCCGATGTTAAGAGTTGCAAGGATGCGACCGCTGCAGATATCGCTAAATGCGTAAGTACAATTCCAAACCGTCCTGGTCCGTTCCATAACATAACGAACAATTGCCATTGGGATGCTGCGCATAGAGCCAACAACTGCTGTCTAGGTTACAGTGATTGCAAATCGGTCATTCCATCGGCAACGGGTTGCATATGGTGATTAGCAGCTAAGGGAGAATACCGATTTTATTCGCATTTGCTTGGTTGGTAGTAGGAATTGCTTGGTTTATTTCGGAAGCCAAAAACGCAAGGCTGTCAATTCGATTGTCTCTTGGTACCACTTTCGTTCTCGTGGGCGTTTTGGGAGCTTGGTTCACTGGGCGTCTTCTTGAGGAAATTCAACTGACATACGAGTTCAACACAAGTGTAAAGAACCTAACTGGAAGCTTAGTTGAAACGACGGCAAGGGACGTCGATTTGAATGAACTTAATCGGAGGGTTCAACAACTTCACGACGGAGTGCAGGACGGCTATGAACAGCGTGAAAGGACGATCAACAGCATACGAAAATTTGTACGCGAGTCCGGCGTCGAATACGTAGAATAGCTAGTCTACAAATTCTCGAAAGAGCATTAGGGATTCTGAAGCGGAGTGATGGTGGGAAATCAGGCGAGTAAGCTTGTGGCGAGAGGCTGACTATAAGAAGGTTAGTGGCTGTTTTTGACAACCACTAGCATGCGAGCCGACTGCAGCACGCTGTTTAGTCGCTCATCTGTAGTCTCAGTGAGCCACGATTGAAGGCATCGCGACTGATAAAGCTGCGTTTTTTGACCAACAGCGCACGACAATGGCTGGACACGGTAAGCCGAGTGCAAAATCCCCAGTTCATGAATGTGTGCTGCGATGTGGCTCATCAGGCTATCTAAGGTGGCTTGAAAGCGTGTGCGGATGGCCAGTCATCGTCCCTTTGCTATTTCGCCTTATTACGAACAACTTCATCGCTTCGAATGTCTTTGTCGGCGCCCACGCCGCCTTCGCGGTGGTCAGCTCCGTAGCAAACGATGTCATAGGCTTTGGAGCGTCCAGGGCTCACATATTCATACGGATTGCCCCAAGGATCATCCGGGACAAAACTCAATAGTCCATCTGGATAGTCGTCTAAGGGTGCAGCGAGTACTGCGATCCCCTCTTCATTGGTGGGGTATCTATCATAACTGCTGTAAAAAGTTTCCAACGCTTGGGACATCTTGCTTATTTCCAGCTTTGCAACGTTTTGCTTGGAGCGAATCAAATAGCTGCGAACGCTAAAAGTAACTACACTCGAAAGCAGGCCAATAATAACGATTACCACCATCAATTCGACGAGTGAGAATCCGTGGCGTCGCTTCGGCTTGCGGTGGCATTTGTCTTGATTGAATTCCATGGCCGTCACTCCCACTTTGATGCTGGCTGTACTGATAATTATCCCGCCAAGACGTTCCCTGCTTCTAGTATAGGCAATACTGTGGCAAAAAGAATGAAACCAACCACAACAGAGAGCATAAGAATTGGCAGAGGCTCGGCGATTGAAGTCACCCTGCCGGCAAGAACAGCCGCCTGCCGATCATAATCCGCTCCGAGCCGCTGAAGCATTCCTTCCAATTGCCCGGACTGTTGACCAAGTGCAAAGATCTGGGCAACGCTGGCCGGGAAAATGGCATGCTTGCTAATTGCTTCCTTTAAGCCCGCACCACCTTGAATGTCCTGGGTAACGTGCTCGATGGCCCGTTTAACCAGAACGTTGTTGCATGACTGGGCGGCGATCTTTAACGCCTCCACTAAATCGATGCCCGATCGCAGCAGACAAGCGACAACCAGCGCAATGCGACCGATGGACTGCTTGCGAATCAAAGTGCCAAACACGGGAATCCGCAGCATCAGCTTAGCACTAACCACACGTCCCCGAGCCGACTTGAGCCAAAGCGCTAATCCCGCGAGTCCGATAGCCACGACAAGGCCGATCCACCAACCATGCAGCAGCAGATTATCACTCAGGAATTTCAGCACACGCGTTGGCCAAGGTAGTTGGCTCCCTAGCTCCGTCAAGTTCTTGAGCAGCATTGGTACAACTACGGTCATCAAGAACAGTGTGACCGCGATACTGACTGCAAAGACGATTGCCGGATAGAGTACTGCTGATATAACTCGATCTTGCAATTGTGCCGATTGTTCGCGAAAACTGGCAGTCTGGTCGAGCACATCTTCTAGGTTTCCGGCATGCTCGCCCACACGGACCATGCCAGTCATCATGTCATCAAACAGCCAAGCCTCGTGGCTCATCGCCTCCGCCAGACTCTCACCTCCAGCAATACGATCACGCATAGCAGCCAATGGCTCTTGGAGTGCCGGTTTCGTTTGTGGCAGACTGCAATCGATGGCCTCCAGCAAGGGAACGCCAGCTTGTAGTAGCGTAGCCATCTCCCGAATGAACTCAGTCAACGAGGTCGATAGTCGCCTCCGGCGGAATGCGGCCGAAAAGTCTACTTGCTTGCGATCGGCTCTTTCGTGAATACGCCGAATGTCAACGCCAGTCTCCCGCAAGCGATCGCGTGCTGCCCTTGGAGTTTCGGCGGAGATAATCCCATTTACCTTGCGGCCCGCCGAATCTTCGCCAACATATTGAAACGTACTCATGGCCAGTTCTGAATTGCTGACAAGATTAGGTGACGGTCATTCTAGCGATGGCTATAGCTCGGTCCGCATCGTTACACGTTCGACTTCCTCGGGCGTTGTAAGCCCCTGGGCAATTTTCAGTTCCCCGCACTCACGCAAAAGGCGCATTCCGTCGCGGACACCGGCATCTCGAATTTCTGCTGCATGCACTCGTTCTTGGATCTGCTTCCTAATTGTATCAGTCACCAGCAGCAGCTCATAGATTCCTTCTCGGCCACGGTACCCTGTGCCTCGACAGGCACCACATCGATGCTCGTCAGCCGGCGTTCCTTTGCACTCGGCACAAACTCGCCGGACAAGCCGCTGTGCTAGCACGCCCAGCACGCTACTCGCCACTAAGTAAGGCTCAATTCCCAAATCCAACATCCGGGTGACAGCGCTAGACGCGTCATTGGTATGCAGCGTGCTGAAGACCAAGTGCCCAGTCAATGCGGCTTGGACGGCCATGACCGCCGTTTCTTGGTCGCGGATTTCACCGACCATGATAATGTCCGGATCTTGCCGCAGCACACTCCGCAGTCCGCTCGCAAACGTCATTCCCTTTTTCGTATTGATTTGAGTCTGACTAATGCCGTCGAGTTGATACTCAATTGGATCTTCCAGCGTGACTGCATTGCGACTACGTGTATCCAGCTCTTGGAGGGCGGCATACAGCGTAGTACTCTTGCCGCTTCCGGTTGGCCCTGTCACCAGCACCAGACCATGTTCGACGCCAATCAATCGTCGAAATCGTTCCAAGCTAAATTCATCCATGCCAAGTTCTGCCAACCTGTATAGCCGTGCGCTCTTATCTAAAAGCCTTACCACCATCCGTTCACCATAGTTGGTCGGCATAGAAGCCAAGCGCAAGTCAATGGTACGGTCGCCAACACGCACCGTGGCTCGACCATCCTGCGGCAGTCTTCGCTCGGCAATATTCATTCTGCCTGCTACCTTCAGACGACTAATCACTTCATCCTGAATTTGCCGAGGCAACTTGCGAATATCTTCGAGTACCCCGTCCATCCGCATCCGCACGATCACATGATCCTCGAAAGGCTGCAAATGGATATCGCTCGCACGAGCCTGAATCGCCTCCAACAACAAGTCGTTAACCAGCTTGACCGTTGCCCCATGCGAGTCCGTTTCCAGCAAGTCGTCCACGCGTTCGCTAGGCACAGTTTCGCCAAGAAACTCCTCCAGAGTTGGCGCATCGCCCGCTGTCCGCTTCGCCTCAACCGCCCGCTCGTACAGGCGATTTGTCAGGATCGCCAGTTCCTCTTTATCCACCACCCGCGTCCGCACCGGTCGCTTCATCGCTCTGCCAACCACATCAACGATGTGCCTCGGCGTATCAGCCGTCGTTAACGCCAACTCCAGGTCGTCAGCGTCAAGCACACCTAGAATTTCGTGGCGGCGACAAAACTCAATGGGAAACGTCGACGAAAACTCCGCCCAGTATTTTCCATGTTCTTCGGGAGCATTGATTGTTTGCGTAGACATGCTAAAGCCCCTTGTGCTGACCGACAACATCAATCTACCAGCATTTGCAGCTATTTGCTTGCACCGTGCTAAGCTTCTTGGAGTTCGTACAGCCGCGCCAAGCACAAGCAGAATCACGCAGGTCAATCTGTGTTTTGAATTCTGGAAGCCCAAAGAGTATGAGCAGCGCGGCGTTCCGGTGCAAATCAAGCGATTTATTCGTTGCTACTGGAAAAACGTGTGGATTCTCATTCTGCTCACTTGACCGAAGTGGAAGTAGTGTGGAATGCTTGCTCGATGGATCCCGTGCAGACATTTAACGAAATGATCGAAGCCTTTCGGCTCGGCTTAGTTGAAGAAGCAGCCGAACATGCTGAAAATCTGGCGGAATGGCTGAACCGCGACGGTTTTGCACCGCGATTCAACCTAGCGGCGGGCGATAGGTCATTCACAGTAACCGGTCAACTCTCGCGTGAGATCTGTCGTGCTGCCTGTCGTCTCGTGCTCGATCAGCACGAAGCGGGCTGTGATCCAGCGCCCTAGGCGCTTAAGAAACTACTTGCTTTCTCACAGAGTTTGTGATTGTCTCTTCATTCGATGGTAAACATCCCCATCGAACTTTGAGGCAAGGTGAGGCTGGAGTATCGATTCTTAGAAGCGGTGAGGCAGGGAGACATCGACGATGTACGAACGGCGCACTCGCTTGGCGTTGACATCAACGCGAAGGATATTGACCGGAAAACAGCCTTGGAACTCTGCGAAGAGTTTGCCGAAAATGCGATTGCCCTCGAGTTGATCCAATTCGGTTGCGATACGGGGATACGTATCGGGGCATTTGCAGACACATTGTTGCACCGAGCCGTACGCCGAGAAAACTATGGCTTCGCGATGCTGCTACTCGGCAGCGGTTTTCCCGTGGATACACCCAACAATCGTGGCGATACCGCGACTCACATTGCCGCCAGCAAGCACAACGAGTTCTTGATGAAACTATTGCTGGCTCATAGCGCCGATGTGAACATTGAAAATCTTGCGGGCAACACACCCTTGCATGTCGCTGCTCGAAATGGCAACTCAGTCGTAGTTAGACACCTAGTCAACGCCGGAGCAGCAGTGAACTCAACAAACGCAAGAAAACGAACTCCTTTGGATGAGGCAATCGGAAGTAGGCACGAGGAAACGATCCGCAAGCTCCGTAGTTATGGCGGCGAAAGACAAGCAGACTGCGATCGGCCCTTGTTCAAAATGCTTCAGTGAGACCAAAGCAAGCTAACGCGGAGCACGGCCACGATTCTTGACGGCTTTTCCCAAGTAGTTTTCCATCACTTCGGAAAACGTGACGTCGTCGCGTTTTGATAAGTTGGTTAGCAATCGATGGGCCCGCGTACTAATCGTAACCGTCTTCTGTTCTTCGTAGCGTTCCCAACGCTGCCGACGCTTACGTATCGCCGCCTTCAGTTTTCTCCATTCGACGGACGAGAGATGCTTCTCGCACCACTCATTCACGCTACGTGCCCTTTCTGCCTTCGTTCCCCTAGCGGTCGCTTCCCTTAATTCGCCCACGACAACTGAATGCGTGACATTGTCCCGTGAGGCAATTGCAAACGTTAGCAACTGTGTTTCCAGGTACGAGGAAGCATGATTTAGATCCGCGGCAGTAACTACATATTTCGTGCGTGGCATGATTGTCCTCCGCTCCAATAGTAGCAGTCGCCGATTGCGTGACAATGTCGCGCTTTGGCGGATATCATGAGATTAAAACTCGGCCGCCTAGCTCCAGTGCTATTTATCGACTTTACGGATTATCAATATCAACGCCGATCGATTATGCTATGGCCCCAGTTGCGGATTTGCGTTTCCCAACTATACGCTGAATGCACGAGTTCATTCGTTATGGAGAGGGGGGCCACGTCGACGATCCAGAATCAGCGAGCTGCAACTTCACAGCCACACATTGTGGCAAATCTATTAGCAAACATCCGCAAGACTTGCCGAGCTCAAGTTAGCAGCCCTTCTCACATGCATTATAGCGCCTTTCGATCGCGGACTAGTAGAATGCCAATGGTTTGTTGGAATTCGTTTCGTTCGTCGGGGAGTCGGCAATGCTTGCACCGGAGATCATCGCTAGGTTCAAAGAGAAACGCCCTGTCTGTTTATTGGCAAGAATGGCGTTAACTCGATTGCTTTCTGATGTTGCACTCGATGACTTATTTCGAAAACATGCAGACGCGCAGTACGAGCGGAAGGTATTGTTTTCGTCTATTGCGCAGATGATGTCAGACATCGTGCTGTCGTTCTCACCAAGTGTCAACGCGGCATACAAGAAGAACAAGAAATCTCTTGGCGTGTCACAAACCGCCGTCCTTAACAAGCTGCTTCGCGTTGAAACTCAGGTTAGCCAAGCCTTAGTTCGTCATAGCTACGCTGAGGCTCGGGCCATCGGTAATGTGCTACGCACCGGTAACCAAAGCGACATCACTGGTTACCGAACCAAGATCCTTGATGGAAACCACCTAAGTGGATCTCATCATCGAATCAAGGAACTGCGCGTAGAACGTGCGGCGGCATTGCCGGGGAAATCACTAGTAGTTCTTGACCCGCGTTTGCGGCTAATCCAGGATTTCTTCCCGATCGAAGATGGGCACGCTCAAGAGCGAACAGCTTTGGATTCGGTTATCGAAACAGTAGAACGTGATGATCTGTGGATAGCTGATCGAAACTTTTGCACACTCAAGTTTATGACGGCCATTAATGCGAGCAACGCGTGTTTCGTGATACGTCACCATTCGAGAGTAGGCGGAGCACTTGGAAAACGCCGTCTGATAGGCAGGACCGATACGGGCAAGGTCTACGAACGCAGTATGACGCTGTCGAAGTATGGCGGAAAACAACTTACGGTTCGGCGAATCGAGATTGAACTATACAAGCCAACGAGAGACAAAGAAACCGTCGTTGTAATCTTGACGAACGTACCGAAGGGGAAGGCAGACGCGCTGCGCATTGCAGACCTATATCTCACGCGATGGAAAATCGAGACCGCTTTTCAGGTTCTAACTACTACGCTCCGATGTGAAGTCAACACATTGGGGTATCCGGGCGCTGCACTGTTCGCCTTCGCCGTAGCGCTGTTGGCGTACAACGCAGTGACCGTGGTCGAGTCCGCCATTCGCGCGGAGCACGGCAAGCAGCAAGCAGACCAGCTATCCAAATACTATATGGCGTTGGAGATCGCTCAAGCCCACGACGGTTTGTCAGTGATGCTCGAAGAATCGGACTTCGAGCACCTGAAGGCGCTGCCAACGGAGGATTTCTGCGAAGAGCTGCGAGACGTGGCTCGTCATGTTGAGATCGATCGTTACCGAAAAAACGTGCGTGGCCCCAAAAAACCGCCAACAAAGAAGAAAGCCTCGAACAAACACAACGTCCACGTTTCCACTGCAAAAATTCTGGCTCAACGAGACTAACCCAATGCATGTGAGAAGGGCTGCTCAAGTTAGTTGTCGCATAAAAACGGAAAAAGCTCCAAGTGGCACGAACATTCCGTTGCACCGGCGGCGATCCCATGCCTTAGTCCAACGTACTCAGCATGCCTCTAGAAACACCGTTTATTTTCCATAACATATATTATCACCCAAACATTACGTTAACAACTACTTCCTCCCTGCCAACCAATTTCGACTCTCGGGCCTCTTCTCAGGACACGAACGGGAGCATTGAGCCAATTAGGCCGTGCGCCCACTTATTCGTCGGACGTGTACGTCCGTGTATCACAATTCTTGACATGGCTAGTGGATTCGTGGCATGATGAACGAATGACAACTCGAACGTTCGACACGCATCAATTCGTGAAAAGTTTGGTAGCGTCTGGTTTAACGGAGCCCCAAGCAAAAGCTTGGCAACTGAGCTCTCGGAAGTCCAGCTCACGAATGTGGCCACCAAGCTGGACATGGCTGACGTGCGTCGCGATCTAGCGGAGCTGCGCGAAATGCGGCTCATGGAACAACGGCTTACAATGCGGCTGGGTGGACTGATGGCACTTGGCATTGGAGTTCTTGTGGCACTGCAGCAGTTTGGTGGCTAACGTTTACAAGTCATTGCTCCTTTCCGATGGCGCGGTATCAGCTGCCCGCGCTTGAGGGTGGTCGGGTCCGCAACGTCTATCAAGCAAATCATTGGACAAAACGCCGCCACCAGAAAAATACCGCCACGCTGGTAGAATTCTTCCATACATATAGACACTTTGTACGTCCGCGATTCAGGCTATTTGCTCGTAGCTAACTGGCCAGCATCCAAATTCCCGCAAGCAGCATTGCCACGTTGGCCGCAGATGATTTCTGGCTGTAGTCGAACTGTGATGCATAGCAGCCTAGCCACAGGCCCAGCGAGCTGGCCAGCGCGGCTACTAAACCTGCAACACCGCCTGCCCAAACGTAGGCCCAACCGCCAAATTGCATGACTTGTCCGGCCAATACGCAATCTACGCTACAGGCGTAGGCCAACACGGTCAGCGCCAGAGGCGATCGGAAATAGCCGGGCTCCCGCTCGCCTTTTTCAGTTGTACTTAACAAGCCCACCAAGCCTGAGCCGGCAAAGAACAGCCCTACCGCCGTATGCACCCAAGCGATCATCCCCTCGGCAACCCAATCCTCGGCGAGCGACCACCCCAGACACGTCATTAAGCCTGCCGACAGGCCGAATGCGCCGATCACTTTTACTGCGTCCGTTCGATTCATCGCACGATCTGCGCCGATGGCCATGCCTACTGCCACGACATCGAGCGAAACAACTACCGGCAATAACTCGGTGAACACGATAGGGCCTCCCTACTTCCAACTTTGTTGGTATGTACTAGAAATGTTTCCTCGCCCCCTTGGGCAACCGCACAATCTCTTGGCGATGCTCGGCAATGAATGCCTTCAGATCGTCGAGATGCACCCGAATACTGCGGCTGCCCATGCGGATCGCAGGCAACAAACCACGTTGAATGATTCGGTAATCGTACTTGTCCGACATGCTGAGACGTTCAGCCACCTCCGACCTTGAGCAACATATTTTCCCTTCCCCTCAATTAAGACCCATCGATATCACGTCCCATTCTGTGCACCGCCCCCGCCTCCCTGGCTTGCTTTGCCGTCAATGCTATGGCCGCCTTGAGTACTAGAATGACTGGCACCAACTCCTTTCGATCCAACGGAAACAACGGCAGCGCGCGGCGAAACATGCTCCCTACGCCCTGCTCGCTGTCAAAGCGGCTCAACTGCGCCCCGTAGATCACTTGCGCCACCACGGCCGATTTCAGATGCTCCAATGAGCGAGGTTTCCTTGCTGCTTCGAACGCCACTCGCAGCTCCGTCGCCTCATCGTCCACATCTTGGGCAATCTCCAGCGGAACAGGAAATCCTTTCCAAGTGCGCCATAGCACAATTGGTTTGGAATAAAGGCAACTCTTCACCGCCATCGCCTCCTCCGTCAGCCACACCGATACTCGCGACGGAAATAACCCCTCTGAAAAACATCGGATGATCACGCCAGAGCACAGGCGCCCAGCCAGCAGATGGAAAACCAGGCCACCAAAGAGGCAGGCCAATAATGTCTTGCCTGGATGCCAGTGTACTTGGCCGTACAACCAAGTTCCCCCTAGGGTCATGATGGTCAGCAGCAGTCGCAAAATTGCGTCGAACTTCGCTCCCCACTCCACGTTGCGCCAGTTGGTCAGCCGCATGCGGATCATGGCCTGCTTGCGAACCGGATCGAACCAAAGCTTGGGCCGAGTTGGCAGCCCCGGCGCGGTTACTTGAACTAGATCTGGTGTCATTAGTCAAACTTTCCTGCAAACAGTTCGTGGGCATGGTAGTACGCTCGCTGCATAACGGCCGGGCGGAAGCCTGGCCGTAAAATCAACTGACGCAGCAAGTGATCGTCTCGGGCAAAGTAGCGCCGCACCTCCTCCGGTGTTAACAACGGATGCACACCCAGCGACCAAGACTCACCCGTCGCCGCCTTCTGCGTCGCCTGCTCGAAAGTAGGCTGATGGGCTGAGTGAGTTACCGTAGGAGCGGTGCCCAGCAACTTCGACACGTATTCGCAGCTCCCAAAGTCGCTCACAGAGAACACTTGTATGCACCCGGAGTTACCGATGAAAGTCTCCCAGGATTGGGGATACAGTGAGCGCAACTGGCCTAAATCCTGTAGAACTATGTACAGTTTGCAGCCCAGCCCAGCGATCAATGCAGCTGCGGACTCCAATTGCCTCATTCGCTGCAGAATATGGAACTCATCGAGGGTAAGCAATGTAGATGCACCATATTGTTCTGGCTCCTCTTCGTGAGCGGCCAAGGCCAGTTGTATAAACAATCGCAGCCAGCCTGAGAGCGCCGCCATGTCCATGGGACGCACAACGAGGTAGATGTTGATGGCTCGGCGCTTGAGATCACGCAAATCGATGCCTTGGCCGCGCAGAGAGCGAGCCATGAAGCCGAAATCAATCCATGAAGTGTGCTTACGCAAGTTCGACAGTACCGAACTGGCCTCACCCGGCGCCCTATCGTACTGCTCTCTGGCCGCATTGCTGACGAAGCCGCCACAAGCATCGTTGGCTAACATTTCCGATTCCAACCAAAATCGATGCGGATCGAGCGGGTCAGGCTCCCCTGCCCGCATAATCAGCTCGCGCACGGTAACTAAATCACGGCGCCCCTGATACTTCCCATGCGTGGCCACATGCACCAACAGAGCCGCCAATAGCCGAGCTGCCGTCAGGTCCCAGTGCGGATCGCGAAGCTGGCCTTCAGCAATTAGCGCATCTGCAATTAGTACAGCGGTAGGCACCATGCGCAGCAGACCGCAACGCTCAAGCTCATTCATCGGATTGAAATTGCATGGGTAACGTTCTCCCAAACTCCCCGTTACACCCGCCGAATCAGCAATGTAGGTAGCTTGTCCCAGCCCCTCCGCCCGCCAACGGGCAGTGGACAGTGCAAATTCCCCTTTGACGTCAATATTGAGTGTGCTGGTGGTTGCAGGAGCCAAAATGAGGTTGGTTATTAAAGCAGCACGCCCCTTGTCTCCTCGAGAATTTGCCAGTAAAAGATGATGCCGGTCATCGGCCAGACCCAGTGGTGAGCCTCCAGTTACATAGCGATGAATCCGTCCACTACTTGTCCGTTTGTCTTTTAAGTACCCACCGATAACTCCGAGAAAGATCTTTGAATGCGGGTTGCCTGGCTCCATCTGAAGGCTTGGAGTGGCCAGCAAATTGCGCGGTAACTCGAAGTAGGCATGTGGTGGATCACCCACGTGGTGCGGATGGCGGCCACGGGGTAAATCGCTAAGCAGCTCATCTACTTTTTCAGGCTCGATCATGTTTGCTCCGCGAAGTATCGGTGTGACCACCACTACTCGAACATGGGCAGTTCAGGACGTTCGCTGAGATAGTTTTCGATGATATAGTGGTTGTCAGCAAAGCCTGCCCTGTCAACGATATCGCGCCAGCGTCCCATTTCGCTGTCGGCCACATAGTACAGCGCCAACGCCCCGCCCTTAGACGCAAAACTTGACAACTCTGCAATCATGGCGTAGCCAACCTGGCTTCGCTTCGTAGCGTCGCCCTCGGTATCGAGCATGTCACTTAGTACCACCGTCAGTAGACGTGTTTCCTGAGTAACACCATCCAGGTTGTTCATGTAACGGACAATGCCCCGCGTGCCTGCATATACATTGGAGCCACCGTTCGTGTTGGCCTTCAAGAACTCGCTGAGCGATGCTGGGTCAGGGAAGCGCTGACGCAGGTCCGATGGCTGCCCCTCGAACACGACGACTTGATCTTTCGAACCAATTTGTCCAATCACAAGCTTGGACCTCATCCCGATCGCCTCGGAAAAGTACTGATCGCACAGATCCAAGAACAAATCGTAAGCTCGGCTATCCCAGTAGCCCGAAAAACTGCCGCTGGTATCGATCAAGATGGCCAGCGCGCTATCGAGTTGCTTGTCCTCGAAGGGAGCGATACGACTTGTTTTGGATTGGCTGGGGATGCAACCTATTGTTAGTACCAAGGCGACGAGCCATAGCCAGTTGAGTTTCATGATCTCTGCTCCTTTCGAAAATTAAACCTTGTCTGCGTGCTTGTATTCACTGTGCCAATAGCCGATAACCGCGAGAGAAGCGGTGTAGAGCAAAGTTGCTAATGGAGCCACATAGCTTGGCGACTCCGTCCAACCCGACTGAGTCTTGGCCGTCATGCCAGCGTAGAAAAGCAAGGCGTCAGCTCCCAGGATCGTCAGCGCTACTCCAGTCAAGACATAGACCAAAGCGGGATTCTTAGCAGCTTGCTTGGCAACTGAGCCAAAACCTTGCAGTTCATCGAAGATGCGGATGTACAGCCAAGTTACCACCACAAATAGCAACATCGATCCCACATGGGCCAGCGTTACGCGGTCAAAGCCATCGTAATTAGCCGCGAGCGCTGCGCCCGGAATCGGCAGGCGACCTATGCGCATGGCCATGACAGGAACAAGCAGCGCCAGACCATCGGCCACGATGACGGCATACAGTGTTAAGATCAGCGGCATCAGCAGTCCATTGGCCAGCCAGTACACCATGCGGCGTCCAAGCGGCCTGCGTTTGCGTAAGCCAGTTACCGGCCTGCCGTCCATCACCGGCTCCACCGGAGCCCGTACGAAGGCTTGCTGCATCTCGGCTTGCTGCATCTCGGACATTTTTCGAAGTCGATCCAACATGGTTTTTCCCTAAATGTAGTGGTCAGGCCGTGGCGTACCTCTTGGCTGCCAGTTTGTTGATGCACTCCTGCAGATCTTGGATGATCGCATCCAGATCCGACAGCGAGTGCCCCTCGGCAGGACTCACCGTGACCTTGGCTGCGTTGCCCTGATAGTGCCAGTTGTGGCGGCGAGTGGACTTGGGAAGTGGATTGCCAAGTTTGGTTACTAACTGTTTAGCCCGCTTGGCCGTAATGCGCTGGCCCTGCCGCGCAAGCTCGATCGCCTTTTCGCGAGCCTCAGCCGATGAGCATTTGGCACCGAGGATTTTCAGGCTCTCGGATGAGAATTGAGAGAGGGTCTTGGTTTCATCCATGAATTGTCGAAAGCCACGCCAAGCGTCAACACAGCGATAAATTTGCGTCTCGCCCAGGCCAATGTCATCCATGAGGTTTTTCACCGCAAACCGCAGATGTTTGGCCCGCGTCGCAATTTGGAAGTAGAGCACCAATGCACCCACGATTAAGGTACAAAGTGTTGTTTGATTCCGCGCGTGAACGGCAATCCATGGCCCGGTCTTGATTGCTTCCTCATCGGTAAAGTCCTCGGTAAGTTTTTCTAGCTCAAAGTCGTTGAGCTTGGCCAATACCGGTACGACTTCAAACACATCTGCCCTCTCGCGGATCATCTCGCGTGCGTTCACAGTAGTTCTCCTATACAGGTTGTTCGAATTGACAAAAGAAACGCAGACGCCCCGGAAAGCGCCTGCGCGAAGTGCTCAAATCCAAGAGTCTGGCGGTGAGTGCGACAAACTGGATATGCAAACGAAGCAAAGGGCAGCGAGAAAAACTGCACCAACCGGAGTGACATGGCCGCCCAGCAATTGCAACAAAACCCCGGCAAGGATCAGGTAGTAGCCCCAGGAATCGTTACTCCCCGGTGGCGGTGTTGGTAAACTTCGATACACCATGTGCTCGTTCCCTCCAGGATTTCATGTTTGTAAAGTGAAACCGAATCGGACAACGCTACAAGCTGCGGGTGCAAAGCCAGAGCCACCGGCCAATGACCCAAATCGCAAACAGTTCGGCGACGATCCAAACGATTATCACGACGAGCAACAGTGCGCCGTTGGTCGCATGGCCGATCAGCACAATGACTAGGCATCGATACGGAAATGAGGTAAGCAAGGAGTTTTGTGGTGGACAGCGGATTAGTCGCACGGATTTCACCCTTTCAAAAGTAAGCCTAGAGCGCAACCAGCGCTTAAGCCGGTTGCGAAGCGAGACGTGTTCGTTGTGCCGCGCTGGCTGAAGTAGCTGTAGCAGCCATCCACTACAGCAGGGCCAGCCAACGCAGCGCAAACAAGTCCTACGGAAAACAAATTTCCCGTCAGGTAGACACCGGTGTAACGGATTGCTAAACTACCAACGGCAAAGCCGAGACAGCGGCTGCAGAGCGGAAGCATGATGCCGAAGATTACGACACCCGTAGCCTCGCGACCGTTACATAGTGGACGACGGCACATAGCCTATTCCCGCCATTTTTTGCCACTAATTTTCACTTCGGTGTGCTCAGTCTTTGACTGTTCAATGAGCCAGCCCACGAAAAAGCACGCGGCGATCAGTATTACAACTTCCACTTTTCCTATCCCCGAAAAAGAGTGACATGGTCCTTGATTTGAGGCAGCCAATCGGCGACCAGCTTTTCCTCGGCGCGCACCCTGAGCGATAACTGCCCAGAGCAGCTTTTCTTTGTTTGAACTTAGCAAGTCAACGACCTGCTATTCTCTGCGCAATCGATTGGAACAAAGCGCTGCATCGGCGGGCCTCGGACTGATCTTCCGGCAGAGACAGAGACTTGCCAACAGCACGTCTCCGCAGGGCATGTGTAGGAGAACATCACTCGAACCTGTAGTACACGCGATATGGAGCAAGGCAACCTCAGTCGCCAGCCTATGATACGGCGTACAGGCGGTACGGTCCAGTGTTTTCCCTATTTCAAGACAAGATTTTCAGGAATAGTTGCGTTGTCTCGAAGTTGCTTGTTCGCGCCAATTTCCTGTAGCCTGACAACGTAGGTTGAAGCATCTGATCGCCTTCGAGTTGATATGCTGCAAGGAACACCCTGGAAGTAAAGTGTTGCACCCAACTCTTGAGCCTCATGGATTAGGCTGACTAAATCGAGCTTTTCCTGTGTCCTCAATCGCCGACCAGCACATTCGTCGATCCTCGCATTGACGTCAGCGACAAATGCGTCCTTGCCGCTTTGCTTTGAGACGCCAGCACGAGCCTGGGCTTGAAGCTGCTTTGCGTCATCCAGCACTAATTGGAGACGCTCCAGCTGGCCAGCACTCAACGCATCGGCCCATTCGTGGGCGAGGGCGAGGGTTGCTACCTCCCTGAGAGATGCAGCTTCGAACGGCTCGGCGATGCGGCGCTCCATCGTCGACATCTTCCAGCCAGTCAACAACTTCTTATGCAGCGAGTCAAGCGATTTCGTACGTGCATTACGAATTAGTGCACCGAACTTGTCACGAACATCAAGAATGTAGACAGCTAGCGAACCGTCGGAGGAACGTTCGGCTGCCTCTTGGGTGCCTAGCTCGATTAGTTGGCTCGCAGAGCCGAAGACTAGATCGCCAATAGCCTGCCTCACGGCTCTCTTTGAACTAAGTGTCCCGTATACCGATAGGTAGACGTCGCGATGCTTAAAGCCAGCCAACTGATTGCGGCACTCTTCTACTGGTGCGCGGACAAGGCCAACCGTGGCATTGTCGGCATCGGCACAAAAAAAGTTCTCCCAACCGTCAAATCGCAACGATTCCTCTGCGATAGTCGCCTTCGAAATTGCCACGCCAGAAACGATGAGCGGAAGAGTCTTTTTGTTGGGCTGCTTCATTTTCAACCAGTCGATTTGCAAGGGCGGCTACCCCCCTACCAGCACCGCACAGGTGCAAGTATCCAATCAGAGGAAGCTGTGCAATTTCAATCGACCATATTTTACCGTCAAGTGGGCAAACCTCATATGCGATCAGGTTAACGTAATAGCTCTCTAGAGTATGCTGCCGGGCAAGAAAAGCGCGACGGTGTATCGCTGACAATACAACAACAGGGAGCCGAAGCCGACGCGGAATATCATCGCCATGGAAGCGGACAGCCTCTGAATGGTTTTCATTTGCGCTTTGACAGTAAATCGAAGCCACCATCACTTGATTTAATTGCTCTAAGCCCGATAGATACCCACTTGTTACGACTCCCACTAAAGACTCCTGCGGAAATGCCCGCAAGTACCTTCGATTCAGCTGGACTTCGTCACCGTCAGGGAGGCCGACTTCGATGGGAGCCTTACCCCCACGAGCTATCTCAAAGTGTTTTGCTGAGCAGGGCGTAAACTCCAAATCGGATTGTTTCCAGCGCGACCTAGCCGCAAACGACCCACTTCGAAGTATGCGAAGCTCCATCAGGGCTGTCCGATCTTCGACTTGCTGAACTATCTCTGGGATACTCTCGCTCACCAAATCCGTTTGCTTCGCAGCAAGCTTAGGCTCCACCCCAAGCTCCTTCAGTTGTCTAGAAACCACTAACTTGTAGTGCCCGCGATCGAGAATTGAATCCGGCATCCCTGTCAGGCTAGCAAATTCCAGTTCTTCGTCTTTTCCTTCGGCAACGTAACCGACACTCGGTACCTCCTTCAGAAGGTTAACGCCGAAGCGATCGCCAAAAGGCTTTCGTCTGCCCCTTCGTACGGCCACCTCGGAGCGGTTAAGTTTCGCCTGAGGCGCTCCCCCCCCATTGGCCTCCGCTATCAAAGCGACGGTAGTTGAAACCAATGCAACAGCTTGCCCAATTGCAGCTAGTCTTCTCATAGATATCTCCTTGCAATCACAAAAAGGCCCACGAGAACTATTAATAGAACTAATGGAGAATCCACCACAATTCAATCTTGTACTCCAAGAGAATATTGTCGTGAATCCACTTTGGCAAGCAATAAAAAGACTCGAATCTTGCATTATTATAAAACACTAAAGCACTGCCACTTAAGTGCGTCACAACATCAGACGTGAACACTCTCTATATCTTATCTTGCAGCCGCGCCATGAGTAATAATAAACGCAAACGGGGCGTTCGTTTCGCCCCATCAAAACTCGACCAGGCCATCTCGAGTAAATTCCCAAACGTACCACGGCAGTCTCTACTCCAGAGACTCGATGGCATTTCGGAGCGTTGGCTTTACCGAGCTCTCAGTGGGGAATCCGTCGATATACGGCTAGCACAACGTCTGGCGAGCCAGCTCGGAAAAGAACTCAAAGATCTTCTGGCTTCAAGCGCGAATGATCACCACTCGTTCACGGATGCCGTAAATGAAGAGGATTTGAGTTCTGGCAAGGCGAATCCGTACCGCGGTGGAAGACCATATGAAAAAGCAGACCACTACTGTTTCTATGGCAGAGAGAGCTTAGTTGCGCGGGTACTGGCGGCTGCAGGACAAGCAATAGCAGGCACGGGGCCACGTTTCCTGTGCCTTTACGGCGACCCAGGCGTCGGAAAAACAAGCTTGCTCCAGGCTGGCGTGGCTGCGAGTGCATGTAACCGCTCTTATAAATTCGAGTCGCTGGTGGTTCGCGAATGCGATCAACGCTCGCAGGACTTGACAACGCTCTGCAAGAGTCTCGCTGAGAAACTGCGTTCAGAAACGTCCCTGCAGAACTTGGATGTGTCAGTAATTGATGCGATTCCTGAACAAGCCTTGCAGGAATGGATTTCGCGTTCCTTTGCACAACGTGTTGATTCTCGTACTGGTCTACTCCTATGCATCGACGATTTTCATTTAATGCTCGAAGAATTGGAGTATTGGGAACAGTTCATCATTATCGTTTGCGAAATCATGAAGCAGACACCCAAAGTTTGCCTCGCTGTTACGCTGACTGAACCCAGCGCTCGAGGTGTAGATGCTGCGCTAGCGAGGCTTCCTAGCTACATAAGTGAGACGCTGCTTGGCACGGGTACTGCGAAATTCTGCGTCGAGTCAAACGATAGTGGCTTCCTCACCACACTGATTGAATCCCCATTTTCCAATGCAGGCATTCCATTGAATCTTGATGAGGTTGAGCTGCTACTTGACCAAACTAAAGACCTTTCTCGGCAGCGAACACCGCTGCGCAAGCCAAACAGTCCAACTGCCCAGCCACTTGGTGCCAACACGGCGCTGTTGCCATCGCCCCTCGCGCTACTTTCATTCACATTGACGCGCTTATTCGACAAACGAATCTCGGAGAATCGTTTATTGACTTCGTTCGAAGCACAAACAGGGGCCAGCGGTTCAAGAATCGTCCGTGGAAACAGCGAGTCAAAGTTCGATCAGAGCTTGCTTTGCATCGAACAAGCAGTCAACAATGCGGCCCAAGACGCCTGGGACGAGGCAAATGCTGATGGCACGGTTAGAGAAAGCTTACTGAATGAATTTCTTGTATCACTCATAAGTTGCGACGTCGATGGAAATGTAGTCAAACTGAACAGCACAAGGTTTGGAAAACACCAAACGACTTTAAGACGGCTGGCTGATAAGCTTGCCGAACATCAAATGATGGAGGTTCAACATGGACGCTACCGGTTCTCACATCAAGCCGTTCCCTACTACTGGGACAAAGCTAGGCAGTGGCGTTTAACAAAAGGGAAAGAAATTGCAAAATGCATGCAGTTGCTTCAGACGCATGAAACGAGCACCAGCGAGCCTGGTGAAGAACACGTGGTTAGTGCGATAACCCTACTCTGCGCTTACATGCATGAATGGGTTGGTGGACACTCTGATACTTCATTAAAAAACAAGTGTATCGAAATCTTTGTCAAAACGAACACCAGTCCGTATCGCATCGCAGATCCTGATACGGGCTCTCAGTGCATTCATTTGGCCGCCGCTTATGGTCTTCAGGATAAGCTCGGGGACTATCTTGAATACGAGAAGGACCGCAAGCGACGAAGCGACGCAGTGCTGAATCGTCAACGCGACGGCTATGGTGTTGACGCTAGCGGTAACTTTATCGCCCCCCCCCCAGGCAAAGCCTACGATAATCGTACTCCCCTTGGTTCCGCACTTTGGAGCAATAATCCTAAGGTCGTTAGCTATTTGCTAGCGGAAGGGGCGCGCGTTGATTTGCTGGAGGAACCCGTTAGCTGGCAGACAGGGTTGAAAAATTCTGTACTTGCATTGGCAGCATACATTGGGAATTACTCGTCATTCCAATCAGTATTGAAAGCATGCGATGAAGTGTCGGTATGCAAGGATTTGTTATTTGACCCACTAGCTGTCTATATGGCTATTCAGCAAGGCCATTCTGAAATTGTTAAAGCTCTCTTATCGAACCAACCTCAGCTCTCATCTGCGCCCATCGATGGAATAGGCTTGACACCGCTGCGAGCCGCATCGCTTTTCGGCAAAACTGAAATCCTCAGTTACCTTGCAGAGTATCACCGGGAATCCGTGACAAATGAGTACCAAAAGGGGAATAACACGAATGCCTTCCACCTTGCAGCTATGAAGGGCCATACACAAGCCTTGGAGCTGCTGGTTCAGTTGTTTCCTGAGAAAACTCGTTCACAACTTGTAAACCAGCCTTCAGCGGAAAAATATACACCGCTCATGCTTGCGATTATGAAGCGACATTTGAGTGCAGCGCGGATCCTGATACCGTTTTCCAATGTGAATATGACCTCCTCGCGGGGTAACACCGCGTTGCATTTCGCAATAGACTGCGATGTTGAGCGGCGCAGTTCGAAAGAAGATGGGGATCATGCTGACGGCCAGTCGCTCCTTGCTTCTCTTGAAGTCGTGCGCTGGCTGATTCGTGAAGAGAGATGCGATCTATATGCAATGAATAACGCTACTCTTCATGGGGGCGGGCAGACTCCACTGTCACTCGCAGCGAAATCGCCATTTGTGCTTTCGGTTTTGCTTGATCATTTGGTTGGCAGCGACTCAGCATCAACCAATCTAGAGTGCTTGACACGACGTACGGACAAGATCGGAAACACCTTATTTCACCTTATTGCGTCAACTGGTCTCATTGGCCCTCAAGTTGAATCGTTGATTGAGAAGGGAAAAGGAGAATTCAAAGCAAATGATGAAGGAAAATTTCCGCTCGACGTTGCACTCCAATCTCAGGCATTTGCGACCGCTGAGCTTCTCCTAAATCAGCTTAGCGACAGTGTTCGCCAAAAGCAATTTGTAGCTTCGCTGCAGCGCGCAAGAGATCCTTCTGGCCGAACCGCCTTACACGTTGCGCATTGTAAAAAAAGTGAAACTGCTATCGACTTCATTCTCCGACATGGGAAAAGTGAACAAAAGCTACACCAGATCAAGGATTGGTTTGGACGCACTCCCCAAGTTTCTGATCGAGGTTTTGGAATCCGCAGCACATCGCGTCCATCTTGGATGAGAGCCCTTGATTTTGAGCGGATCAACATTAGTGTGGAACAATTACCTTTACCAAGCTCTCAGCACAACGGAGATGCGATCTGCGATAAGGAAATGCTTGCCCTTCGCGCGGAGCTGCCATTCTATACACCAGATGTCCAACTCATCGCACGGACAGCAAGAACGCCAACCGATAGAAATCGGACAGTGAAATACACTGATGTTGAATTTTTCCTCCAAAGTCCAATCGGTATTCACCGACTCGATGGTACATCGCCGCCCATACATCTGTGCCGAAATTTTCTGCGAATCCCAAGTCATTCAATCGCGGCAGATTTCCTACGATTCTTTTGCTTCCATGTTCGAGGCGAACATGGACCATTCTTGATAATTGAGCACCCTGATCAGTATGAATTGGCGGTTTGCGAACCTTCCGCTCAGGAACGCATGCGGTTAAAGCAGTTCATTCAGCCCGTGTGTAAACTGCAACTCTCCGCACGCAAAACAGATTTCAGTCCGAAGGGATTCTTCCTTTCTGCTACCTTGTGGTACTCGAGCGGGCTTTTTCTTGCAGACTTTTGTATCGACCCAACCACAAATGCAACAGTTGAGATGCTATCAGACGTGCCGATCTTTGAGAACCTTTCTGTTCGAAGCGGAAGTCAAAGCATCATCGAGCGGATAGAGCTACCAGAACCGCCCCAAATCTCATAGCTTGAACGCAGAATTAATTGAGTACACTGTTATGGTGCCCCTTAACCCCCAGAAATCGGGCAATTGCAAAATGCTGCAAAGTGTAAGCGCCCAGCAGGGACAGGGATCGGCGGGGGCTAACCGTTTCGGCTGGCTTCGAGCAGACGGCGGCGGGACTATCCAGCCATTTGCGCATCGAGGCTAAGACGACGGTCGCCTCACGGGATAACAGTTGCTGTCGCTCTTGATAGCCGAACGCTGCGGCGCGAGTTTCGATACCATACAAGGCTTGGATCATGCCCAGTAGTTGATTCGCTTCGTCGTAATAGGTCGACGCCTCGACCACCTGCCGGCGCGGATGCGCCCAGCACGCTACGAACTCTAGGCGACCTTCGGAATGCAGCACCACACTCGTATTGCCCGAGAAACAATCTGTCAGTTGGCGCTCAAAAGGGGCCAGTGATTGGCGCTAGAAATCGAATCCTTGGCTTCTGCGTTGCCAGCGCTTTGGAATGCAAGTACGACTACGACTGAGCAGCGCAAGGCGATCACTAGCCAGACGCGCATAAGGAGGGCGTGGCCGAAGCAGTCATTTTGCGGCGTCCGCCGGACGGTTCGTACTATAGCACGAATGAGACTATCTCGCGGGCATTCTCGACGAGATTGTTAGCCGGTGCGGATCGCCGAATCTGATTTTTCTGCGTACGGACCTGAACTTGCTATTCACGGAGAGAATCGAGGATGTGGTCAATTTCCGCCTCGCTCGATCGCTCAAAGCCGCGCATTTCCTTGTATTCATCTTCACGCATATCTGCTTCCATCTGCTCTTTTTCGTCCAATTTTGCCTGTGTATCATACGCAGCCTGCAGATCAACAAGGTCGTCTTCATCCATCCCGAATTCAGGAAGCACGGACAGGATGTTATCGATTGTTTCATTCGCTTCGCTGGCAGACTCCGCATGGTCAGCGACATGCGAAAGCTGGCTCGATGCAAAAGATGCAAAACACTCGCTCAATTCGTCTTGTAATAGTTCTGCCGTCTCTTCTGGAAGACTCTCAACAAACGACTTGAGAACAATGAAATCGCCAGCTTCTGATGCCTGATCCTTCAGTACCGCGAAGAACTTTTCGATGTCACACGAGAAAGAAGTTCCACGGTACGTTTTTACGAAATCGAAGATCGCGATAAGCGATTCGCAGGTGTCGTTCTTCGATTCATACGACAGTAGATATCGTTCGGCCAATACTGCAATTTCTTTCGACAAAACGTCAAGCCTTGGCTCGGCTACACAGCGTTCGATCCAGAAGCAAAGACGCTTCGCAGATGAAGTTCTGGACGCAACCGTACCGTTCGCAAATGAAGAGTATTCTGGCTCCTGAGTATTTAAAGTCCGTAACACGACTGGAACAAGCTCATTCGACTCAACAAACTTCCAAGAGTCGCGATTAGTCAGTTGCGAATGGAAGACTGCGCGGAGCACAATCTCTCGCGCGACATCCGCCTGCCCGATGATTGAGTCCGTGAAGTCCTTCACAGAAGGGTTATGGAATTGAAATTTCGTTTTTTGGTTAGGAGGAGCTTGTCGAGATGCAAGAAATGAACCATCGAGTTCTCTAATCGCTTTTCTAAATCGATTTTCAAAGCTCAGTGGGTCTTTCCCCGCTTGAGCAAAGGCTTGAAATGCTGTTTTGAGAGTGTCTTGATCGGTCATTTCGCCAAGGCTCGCGAACGTAATTATGAGTTCCTTGGCATCGTCGGAGAGTTGACCGTCGTATGCGGATTCCCAGATTGCCTTTGGATCATCTAGAAAGCGAATGAAATCCTGTGAGAAAGTGCTCGGCGTGTAATCTTGGCTTAGATATCTTTCGCACATCCCCTCGATTACACGCGGATTGTAATTGCGGTGATCGACAATGCGCCGAGCGACGCCTTTCTCAACCAAGTATCGACAGATCGACCGCCGTACTCCGAAGAAGAAAAGATGGTTGATCAGAATATGGGCTCGTATTCGTTTCGTGTAATCGTGGAGCTCAATGGTGCATTGGGACAAGTTGAGATCCGATCGCTTTAGCTTCTCGTGAACGTGAGTCGCCCGCTCAAGCAAATACTCTCGAGTCGTCAGAAGAAAACGTTTCTGTTTCGGTCGTTTTGAACAGTACTTAACCAGACGCGAAATGTCGTCTTCCTCATTCTTGCCGAGCTTCTCATCTAGGCTCGTCTGACCAAGAAAGTCGTCATAGTAAACGACTTGGCGTCCCTCCTTTTTGAGGACCTCGATTCCCTGAGCCGCGTTGGTTATGAATGCAGGCTCCCAGCCTTCGTCAATGTGCAGAGAGAGCAAAATCTCTGCGGTGGTTGTCTTTCCGATTCCAGGAATTCCAACAATCAGGCAGTAGCCTTTCTGGTCCAAGTAGGTTCGCGCCCGTTCAACGGCATTGGTGGGGACAAACATTGAAATACGCTGTTGAATCTCTTCGACCGATAGAGCGGTACGATTGAAGACCTCGCTCTTAAGAACCTTTTGAAGGATTGCCTCGCTGCATAACCAGAGCTTGAAGTGTTTACGTTCGATCTCTTCCCATTGGCCAAGCAAGTTGTTTAGATCTTCATTGCCAAAGATGTCGGCTGTGGATTTGCAATAAGGGCTCAGCAATGCTTTCAACTGGTCTTTCTGCTGAGGAAGCAGAGGCAGCGATGTGCACAAGATGTATCGACTTGGCCGCAACTTCTTGAGCTTGGGAACCTCCTTTTCAATCTCTTTCTTGAGTTTGCTGAAAGTTGTTTCAACGAAACGTTTGCACTGAATGACCCATGGTTGCCCTTGTATCTTCGCATGTCGCAGGTCCACGCCACCATCTTTACCAGATTTGAAGCTTTCCAAATGGCAATCCAAGTGTTTTTGGAGCAGATCCCGAACGAGATACTCCAAGTCAAGGGACGAAAGGGTGGCAAAGGAGTATTCAGGCATTCGGTCTCACATTGTTGGGGAAACCCTTCACGGGGGTCAGCTTTGGGAGTTCGGTTCTCAGTCCTAGATTATATGCGATCTCTCGATCGCTTGCGAGCAGTCTTGCGATTCGTCCACTTCCTAATTGGTTCGACGGAACAGGTTGGATGAGTTCTCGAAATGTGACAAGCCAGGGCGTATATTTATGCACTCAAGCGTCAAGCGGGACGCCGCAACCTGCGTCGGAGTGAAACACCGAAGCAGCTCTGGGTCGCGCCAAACCCGCGTCGGTTGCATCGGCCTCTCGCATGACGTAACCTTTGTCAGCGGCAGAAGTGCTTTCCACCGACCGCAGCGAAATGCAGCCAATTTCCCAGTCAAACTGATAGCACCTGGCTTTCAGCGCAGATCTCCGTTACTGCTAAATGACGAACCGTCCGGGTGCAGATCGCAAAGCTCTGTTGATGCCCCATGTCACCTGAGCGCGCCGGCGGACGGGCGATTGTTATCAGATTGACTGCCAAACTGCGAACAGTGCCTTGGAGCAGGGTAATTGCAAAACTCGCGGTTTGTCCAACTTCTGCGACTAGATTGCCTCTGATGTCGCATCGGTGTCCCAGATTTCGCGATGCACTTTATGACAGATAATGGGTCGTCATTATGTACCAACTACAACTACGTGCAGCCCCGAATGCAACTTCTTCACGTAGTCAAAAGCGATTCCCAAAAAGGATCCGATCCTCCCTTGCTCGTTAGCTGCCGTCGGTTGATGCAGACCTCCAATAAACCGATCCGCCCACCGTTCTTTCGCCTATTGTGTTGGCCTCGTTTTTTCGACGATGGGAGTAAATTTCCTAGCTCGAAGAACCAACTCATTTTGATTGGGCCGCGTCAAACGGCTGAGGCAGAGACGTCGACTCGACGCTGAAGTTACGATGTGGGACAATGGACGCATGATGAAAAAACCCACAGAAATTCCCGATCTGCTTGACACTTTGTTGTCTCAAGCCATGGCAAATGGTGAACTGTGCGCAGTCGATGATGGAAAGGCAGCTGTCACCTATGAGCAGCTTATTGCGTTAGCAAAAAACATCGCGCGCACGATCTTTTCGAAATCCAAGAAACCTTGTCCGAAAGTTCTCGTCGCACTGAGTTCGTCTACTTCAGCCTTTGCATCGATGATCGCCTCGATGATGTCCGGCGGGACGTTTTGTCCCGTGGATATCACAGGCGTACCGGAACGCAATCGGACGATATGCCGTTTGTTTGATCCCGACGTGATCGTTCATGATGGGGTGACGCCTGCGTTTCTCGATGCCATTCCAGTTACCACGCGGCTACTTGACCTGTCACGACTTCCAAGCGATTGCGGACAAGTTGAAGTCGTCAATGAACACAACGATGTTGCATACGTAGTTTTCACGTCAGGATCAACAGGCGTCCCAAAGGGCGTCAAAGTCGGGAGAATGGAATTCTCATATTTCGTCGATGTTGCACAGCGCTACTTTAACGTGATCGCGGGCGAACGGTGGGGGCAATGGACAAATTTGGGGCATGACCTTGCCGTGATGGACGTGTTCATGGCGCTAGTTCATGGTGCGACGCTCGTTCCGCTTTCACCTGCGGAAAGGATTCGACCAGCGATGGCCATCAAAAACCGGTATATCGCAATTTGGCAGTCGGTGCCGAGCGTACTTGAAATGATGCTGAGAGCGAACCAGTTATCAGCAGACTTCCTTTCTACGCTTCGAGTCATTAGCTTCTGTGGCGAACCACTCCATCGTCATCACCTCGATGCACTTTTCGAGGCATGCCCCAAACTAGAGGTGTTTAATACATATGGGGCGACTGAGACGATTGGGTTTAACACATTGAATCGACTCACGTCGACCAATTATGCGAATTCGTGTGAAGCAGGTTCAGTCGCAATTGGAGACGACGTACCGGGCTGGTCCCTGTTCTTGCGTGGTGGACTAAACGACGACGAAGGCGAGATTGTTATGGCGAGCGACTATCTGAGCCTTGGCTATTGGCAAGATGAAGAAAGGACTCGAGCAGCGTTTCGCCAAGTTGATGTTGGTGATTCCAAAGAAGCACGGTGCTACTTTACGGGCGATCGAGGAGTTCGCAAGAATTCGCTAATCTACTGCCTCGGACGTACCGACCGTCAAGTCAAGATACTTGGAGAGCGAATCGAGCTGGATGAGATCGATTTTGTGTTAAGGGATGCTGGCTTTCGAGGAGCGTATACGCTATTTCGCGACGGTGAACTCTATTCGTTCGTCGAGACAGCGGACACGATTGATGAAGAGCGAATTCGCAAGCTACTCTTGGCCTCGCTCCCGTTTCACGCTGTTCCAAAATCAATCCGCGCTTTGCCGCTTCTGCCGAGAAACCAGAACGGCAAAATCGATCGTGCTGCAATTGAAAGAGAAATCCAACCGTGACGGAAGAGCCTGATCCATTCATGATTGTTGCCACCGCATTGAAATGCGACCGTACGATTCTGACGCTGGATTCAGCCATGCATCGAACGTATGGCTGGGACAGTCTCGCCCATATTGACATCGTTATGGGACTTGAGCGAGCGTGCGGAGTCAGCATTTCTAACGATGAAATCTTGACGCTATCCAACATGGCGTCAATTGTCGCCTTTTGTGATCGAACCACAAAAAGTCTTCGCAATGAGGGCTGAGACTGTGAGTGCCAGAGTATGACAAGAGTACATGTGATTATACTGACGAGCGACCGTCCTGATTCGCTGTCGAGATGCGTTCATACCGCTGTAAAGTCCCTGACAGTCGATGACATGCTGACAGTACTGGATGACTCAAGTGAAAGGTTTGCATCGGTCAATTCAGAAGTCATCGATAGTGCCGCTCAGAGCGCGGACTCCATCGTTTGTCACTTGCGAGCACGTGAACTCTGCTCCGTGATCAACGTGAGTTCAAACAGAAATTGCGAGTGGATGACAAAGACCGCCGTTCGGGACATTGCACCGTTACGAAACATTGAGCTGATGTTGTCGAGAGTCGTGGCCGCAAGAACGACAATCCTAATCGACGACGACATCCACTCATTCAATCTTGATAGAACACATCATTTTTTGGAAATCCACGGATCAGACACAAACGGGATCATTGCAGGCGCGATGATTTGCGGAATGTCTGAGCTAGATACGCTCACACGACTCTCAGACGCAATCGTTGTGCTTAAAGCAAACCCGGCGGCGACTGACGAAACATTGGTTTTTCGAGCACCTCAAATGGACGACACCATTGCGTTGCGCTGCGTAAGCGCGGGATACATGGCGTTTCGTTTGTCAGACGCCAGCACGTTTGCTTTTCCTCCCGGATACAACGAAGACTGGCTATGGTGCTTGTTGCACAAAAACACGACGGACTTGCTGCGTGAAGATCAACGCGTTGTTCACAGTCCGCCAAGTATTCGCCGCTCAACTCGCGATGATCTTCGTTTCGAGCTTTCAGGCGATTTGATCCTTGATTGCCTTTCCGAGTACGACGGCTATGGCTGCGATTTCATGGGAAAATTGTTAAATACTCTTCAAAACCACACGCCCTCAATTTCGCTGATGCCGGTGACTCGCGTTCGCGAATTGCTGAAGCAACACGAGCAGCTCGCGACCAGAGAAGGAGTTGCGGGATTTCGGATAATAGAACGCAACGGATTAAACGTCGCTCGTAATATGTTACGCTCTGGAGAACTTGAGCTGGATGGTCGAGAGCTTCTCCGCTCTTGGTGCCAAGATACTCTGACGAAGCAACAGTCCTTCGCCGCAACAATGAACAATCCGAACGTAATAAGCTCAATTAGACACATTGTCGATACAGGAGTACTCAAATGGAATCTCGCGTAAAATTCGTAAGCTTCGATGGGACACAATTGGAAGGGACGTATCGAAGCGTTCCGAGAACCGCCGATGCAGTGGCCGTCCTTGTTCACGGAATCAATTCCTCTCGAGATGAGTTGGGTTTGTTCTCGGGACTTGCGGAGTCATTGGCCGCGACGGGAGTTCCTTCATTCCGTTTTGACTATCGGTGCCACGGAACAAGCAACAAACCAATCGAGTCGATGACTTTGTCTGGCATAGTCAACGATATTGAGGCGGCTTCAGCGGTGGCGGTGAAGCAGTCGGGAGCATCGAAGATCCATGTCCTTGGCATGAGTTTCGGCGGCGGGCTGGCGGCGTTTTGGGCATCGTCGACTGATTTGGGGGTCATCTCCGTCGTTATGATGGCACCGGTAATCGACTACGTGGAAGATGTGCTAGGCCAACATGGGGCGATTGCGGACGGCAGGCTGGACGATGAGACAGCAAAGACGCTTGCCAAGAATGGCTTCGTGGAAATGGACGACATCCGCTATGGCTTTGCGTTGGTCAATGAACTGCGTTTCATTTCCGGCGTTGCCGGAATTCAAAGACTGAAGTGCCCGTCATTGATTATTCATGGTGACGCGGATTCGATCGTACCCTACTCCTCGTCGGAAAAGTTCTCCAAGCTGCGTGATGATTGCCGACTTGTGAACATTCCCGGTACTGACCACGGCTTTGGCGTCGAAGATGACGACGACTTATCGTCCCTGGAAACGAAAGAGAAACATCGGGAGGTGTTTCGCATCGTATCGGATTTCTATGAAGGGATTGTCGGGCAATGAGCGTTGACATTGACGAAACAGCATCAGTTCATGAATCGACAGTGCTCGCAGAAAGTGTTTCGATTGGTCACTGCAGCAAGGTTGGACTCGGCGCGTCACCGGACGAGCCAACTCGCATTGGCAAAGGCGTAAGAATCGGAGCCTTCTGTCTGATCGAAGGCGATGTTGAACTGGGCGATGGCGTCGAGATTGATCACTATTGCCGCATTTCTTGGGGCGTGAAGATTGGGGCAAACAGTCGCGTACTGTACGGGGCTCAAGTCTACGATGAGGCAGTGATTGGAAAGAACTGTATTGTCTCGGGCGAGATCGTCGATCGCGCAGTAATAGGAGATAACGTGACGTTTCAGGGTGAAATGGCTCACGCGCATGCCGACGCAACCGGGGACTGGGACGAGACCGTTGAACCCTCGCCAGTGATATTGAATGGAAGCGTTGTCGGCGTCCGAGCACTTATCATCGGGGGCATTACGGTTGGGCCGCGTGCATACATCGCTGCGGGCGAACGCATTACTTGTGATGTGCAGCGAGAAATGGTGGTCTGCAATGGTCAGTCAAGACCGCTTGCTGACTGGAGGGGGATGATCAAGGTGCGCGACGAGTGAATGCAGTTCAATCACGTTTGACGCTCAACATTCTTGTCGTTCACAGCGACACGTGGGCCGACGAACGTGTCCGAGAGTTTCGTAATGGCGTGGAACAAGTCGCAAGGAAAGTCGAGGAAAGCATTCGGAGCACACTTCCCATTGTACAACTTGTTCCGAACGTCGTCCCGGCCGTGAAAGCACTGACGGGAAGTGTGCTCTATGACGTTGTCGCAGTCATCGACATATCCGATTTTGATACAAAACTGGCGGTACTTGGAGGTCGTATGCAGGGCGCGGCCGTTCCAAGTGTGTTTGTCGCCCGCGAGGGTTCGATTGACTCGTGGCAACATTTTAATGCACACGACAACGACGTCGTGCGGTACGAAAATGTTGAGAATTTGTTTGAACACGGGTCTGAACTTGAGCGACGCTTGATCCGTTCAATTTCGCAATCACGGATTCACCGGGAGTTGATTTATCGCTTTTGGTTTCCTCGGGAAACGGCGACCATTTGGGTAGTGTGCCCAAAAATACATGAACCCGGCGAATTTGCAGATCGCTCAAGCCCCGACTATACATATCTCGACAATCTCGGCGACACGGACGCGCTACTGGGATTGATGGTCTTTTTGTCTCAATACTACCCAAACGCAACGATCCAACATTTCAATTCGGAAGACCTTCCTGAGGGTCACACCTGTAGCAATCTTGTCGTAATCGGTGGACCGGGATCGGATGAAATCAGTAACACGGTGTGCAAGGATATGATGTCCACCGTCAAGTCACAGATTGCCTACGCTGCTGACTGTGAGAAGATGAGTGTAGTTTGCGATGGGATAGTTGCCTCGGATCTTCAGGCCGATTACCGATTCCGCAAAACCACGCACAGAGGATTGATCGAAAATTTGAAAAGACTCTTCAATCGTAACAGTTGCAAGCCTAACGAATTAACGGCTGATTGGGGATACTTTGCTAGATTCGCGAATCCACTGAACGAGAACGCCACTGTTTTGCTGGTCAACGGAATCCACACTGCAGGAGTTGCGGGGGCCGCGATGGCGTTCGGTGAACGGCAAGAGGCGATGCGGAATTTTGAAGCAGTGCATACGTCTGGTGTCGATGTAAAGAACTTCGAGTGTTATTTTCGCGTTCCGGTTCTGAACGGACAGGTAAGACTACCGCTCATCGAATCGTCGAAAGTGATCGGTATTGAGCAAGCTAAGAGTCAAGCTACTCCGACTACAGCAGTTGGAACGCATCATCGTTCCTCTATACGAATTCTGTTTGTCGCTGGTGATCGAGGTGGATCCCAAGTCAACCAGCTACAGATCCCAAATGAATATTATGCGATCCAGACAGCATCTCGTCGGAGTGAGCATAAGGATGTCATTGACGTTCGACCACCAATTCTTGCCGCGACACGTCTGCGGCTCTCGGAAGCTTACCTCGAGCGCCCCACAGTCGTTCATTTTGCCGGTCATGGAAACGATAGATCTTTGTCGATTATTGACGATCGAGGAGCGATTGCGAATGTGATTCCTCTGGACGGCGATCAACTTAAAAAACTGCTTCAAACGCTAAGTGAATCGCTTCGACTATGCGTACTTAACTCTTGTAGATCATTGGGATTGGCGCAGTTTGTTGTTCAAGAAGGAGTAGTTGGTTTTGCGATCGGTTGGCCAGGCATCATTGATGATTCCGCTGCAATCGCATTTAGTGAGTCACTGTACGGCGCAATTGGACAGGGGCTCTGCCTCGCCAAGTCGCTGGAGCTCGCAAAGGTGGCATGCGGAGTAACGGAAGAACCCATATTGTTTTCGCGAAACGGATCGAATGACAAGGTTCCCTTCATCGATATTGGAGTTGAGACATGAGTACTGTGAGAGAACTGTTTGACCGCCTGTCGGGAGATTCGTGGCGAATCAACCACTCCTTCAGTGAAGATATTCTTCAGGCGAATGCTCTCCTGCATAACCGTGCTGCAACTGAAGCGGAGATGGCGGAATGCATGATGCTTTGGTGTAAACGGCGACAACCCTGTCAGTTTGGAAAAGTAGCAGCAAACGAGGAACGAATACACCTTGCATTCGTGACTGAGCAGGCGCTTCGCGAGTGGAGTGACGACGAAATTGCCGAGAAGATTGCCGAAGAAAAACAACTTTGGAAGCAACGTGCAGCGTTTGACCCAGCAAGAGCTGCACACAGTTTTGTGCTTGTTGTAGCTTCACACCAAGTCGCATTCGCGGCACCGGATCAGCACTTACGAGCTTTTAGCGATCGCATTCTTGAATTGACGCATTGTGTTCCAGATCGACATGGCACACGCCGGATCAACACAATCACGAGTGACTTCTTGTACCTGAAGAATCCGACGGATGGGCAGTTTTTCGGGTTTCAATTCAACGCGGATTTCTTTGCCTGCGCGGGTGACGGGCGTTGGTGGAGGGATCATCGGTTGCCCGGCGGAATCGCATTCACCGCGAACAGCACCGGACACATGATTGCATTTCAAGAGTGGTATCGAGGAAAAGTCGATGGCCATAATTGGGCGCTGAAGCAGGCAATGATTACGGTCAATAACGCAGAACAGACTCGTGAGTCTGACAGCGGCGAACCTGCTGATGAAGGCCGTGCTACGTGGCTACTTCCACTAGACGAACATGGCAAACCTATCGTTGCCAATGTTGCATGTCCACTGGCCGAAATTCCGACGAAGCTAAAAGACAAGGATTGGACTCGGTACGCTGGTGTTTTGCACACGGACCATGCTGTTCGTGAGGAGTTCTTTCTCGATCGAGAGGAAGCGCCAACACGCAAGAAGCCGTATTTGATGGATTTCACCTACCTGTTCAACAAAAGCTTGGACGACTTCTTGGAGTTCACTGGTGGCAAACCGTTCACGGAACATGAGATCTATGCGGAGATCGGACGACCGGAACAATGGACCCATCGTGATAGCAATGCGACAAAATCTCGCTCTGACGAAGAAGTGCGTTCGGTTGCGGAACAACTCCATGCGTGTCGTCAGTGGACAGATCGTATCGAAACAGACGGCTTCGATTACTAAACGTTTTGGTCGTTGCGCGCAATCTGCAAAACCGAAAGCGCCTTTTCGGCGAGCGAGTTTCGCACTGGATATCGCGTTGGACGAAACCATCCGTTGAGTTCTTGGACGCCGGAAGGTCCAAAGTGCTTCAACTTATGTGTGGTTAGTGCCGCGTCGATACGGAATTCAATTCTCTGGTCGCCGTGGAGAAGGACAGAAAACGAGTCGATGATTTCTTCGATTGAGTTGTCGGCAATGAAATCCTTGTCGCGTCCAAAACGCTGAATTGCCATCTCGTTGGAGTGAAGGCTGGCGTAGACATCGCGTGCCAACGGTTTGGTGAGCGATTGAATTGTTGTATCTCCAAGCAGAGATTGGATCAACTCGACTTTTCGGTTAAGAACTCGCCAATACTGTTCGCCTTCGTTTTCCCAAGTAGCGTAGCTACTGAATAAATGTCGAATCGCATCATCGCGCCCATGCTTCTTGATGGATGCCGTAACCTCAGCGGCCCCAATGATCGAAACTACGTAGTGCCAGAAGTAATCGATTGTTGTGTAAACAGGTACCTCTGGGAAGTTTTCTGCGCTTAGTTCTCGAACCAGTTCGTGTACGCAGTAGGCCGCGTTCCAAAAATCCAGAAAACTTTTTGCCGCACCGACACGCAGTCGAGTTTGTGGTTGAAGCAAGGACTTCGCGCGATTCCGCGATGCGGTCGCCGTTCGAAACTCCTCAAACTCTTGTCTGTAGTCTTCCAACGCTTCCGGCGTCAGGGCATCTGCCCGCTGACAAATGAAGTCAAAATGGGACTTGATTCCACATTGCTCCACCTCTGTACCACGGAACAATACGTTCGTTTCGATGTTTCGCATCAATCCTCCTACCGTCAAATTCGACGACCCGACTGCAGCAATAGGTTCGCTAACATCTGATTCGATGATGTAGATTTTGGAATGAAGCCCCTCCGGAACAAAGTCAATCCGAACATTCGACCGCCAGAGAATTTTCTTAAGAGCGTGATAGCTCGTCGGAGGGTTCAATGATACGACTAGGTAGACTTGATTTTCAGGCGACGCCGCCGCTACTTCGTCGATCAGTTCCGGTGACGTAAAGAATGCAACCGCAAAGCGAAGGCGAATGGGACTTCCTGCGGGCAAAGTAAGGAAGTCAGAAAAGCATCTTTCTTCAAGATGATTTGAGATGATCTCCATTGGGTTGGCTTTCTCCAATTCGACTCAAGAATAAAACTAGCGATTTGGTAAGGCATGTGGCTAGATGCGCAGTCGATTGACCCATCTCGGTATCAATCGCACCGGCGGAGAAGTTATAACAATTTTTGCCAAATCTGTATTTACCTCACGATTGGACAGACCATACTCCCCCAGTTCTGGCATTGACCCGGCAGTCCGGCGTGCACCAACGCATTGCTCGTTGCATCCGATGCGCAGGTGAAGTGACTTACATAGGCGTGTCATTACGCAGCAAGGCGATGATGCAGTCCTGCGTCGTCAACTCCCTAGAAACACACCGATGCGAATTGCGTCTCGCTTGAACTCGCTGAAGTCGCATCGACCGACAGCATTCACAGCGTAGAGAGCAGCCAAACGGTACCGCCATTTTGGTTGCGCTGAACGGTCGAATTCCTGCCCGATCGCAGTTGCTTTCGTGACCCAGGACGAACCGTCATTTGTTATGTCTTGGGGCAGAACTCCCCAAACTAAGTGATTTTGCAGGTTCGTCTAAGGGCGGCCGCGTTTCTCGAACCATTTGCGGCAGAAGCCGATGAAAGCGGCGTCGGGACTACGGGGTGGCTCGGTGCCCATGAGGTCTATCCAACTGCGCCACTCGCGCTCAAGATAATGGATGTCCCAGCCGGGTGCTTCGAGCCGGGCGTCGTGGAGTGTATCAGCGCTAAGCTGGGGGATGGTGCTGGGTGTCTCACTGGCCAAAGCGGGAATGGAACCGCGATTGCGGAAGATGACAATGTCCTGCTCCCGGCCTTCGCGTTCTTCCAGCCGAATGGAGTAGTCCGGCATGTGGTCCGAGGCGATATCGTCTTCGATTACTTTGCCGAGGAGACGCTTGAATTCTCTTAGCGTGGAGCCGGAACCGCATTTCTTGCGAAGCAACTTGAGCGAGATACGCCATTCAGGCTGACGGCCGCAATGCTTGCGGGCAAGTTCGTAAAGCCTGCGCTCAATCGGCTTGCGGAGCCTAAAATAGTTCCGGTTCAGCGTGAGCACTTCATTGCTCTTGATGGCACCGAACACCCAGTCGCTCAGCTTGACTTCGATCTCTTGCATGCGGCCATCACGTGTTTCGCGCACGATCCGCGCACGCTCGATGATGCCGAACGTTTCAAATTCTTCCTTGCCCCCGGTGACGATGTTGGTACTAATGCGGGTGCCAGCGAGGCGCTCGAAGGCGGCCTTGAGAGCCTGGTAGCTTTGACCAGTGGTCATGCGGTTGGTGGCCTTCAACAAGTCGTGGGCTTTGAAGCGGACAACCTGTGAGACTTCTTTGCCTGCATTGATAGCCACCATCAACTGGGAAATGCAATAGATCAGCACGTCGCGATCGTGAACTGTGGCCAAGCCGTCTGCCGATGGTTTGATCTCGATGTAGTTGCCCTTGTGCTCGTAGCGTCGAACGCGGTGATCGGGTTTGGTGGATAGCGAGAATATCGGATGCTCCATCGAAGCCATATCGGCCTTGGGTGCCGCATCGAAAATGTCGCATACGAAAAAGTCCGGATCGTGGCGATCCGGCAATAAGGCGGAGCGTTGATCATGATTCTGTACCATCGACTCTCAGCATTCGATGTTTCACCCACAATGTCAAGCGCTTTCGATTGTTCACCCACAACGTGGGCAAATCATCGATGGTTCACACACAGATGCACCCCACTCCGATGTTTCACCCACGCGATCCGCCCAATTCGATGGTTCACACACGATGGTGGAGAATTCAATGGTTTACACACACCGATTCGATGTTTCACACGCGCCTGCTTCGATGGTTTACACACAGGCGAACTGGAAACTGCTTTTCGATTCAAAACGTTGCGCACCGATTCGCAGGGCGTAACACTCTTTCCTAAACACATACTTAACACACTCGTGACCAGACAGTTAGCCATTGCGTATAATGGTCCAAGTAGATACCGATAGTCGCCAGTGGCGATTGGAAAAAGAAAGTCCTGCCAATCCAGTTGGCTGCGGCAATCAATACCTGCTTAGTTGCCTTGTATGAAGAGGATGTGAGCAATGGGGCAAATCGAACCAATCAATGACGGCAACCGTGAACAGGCGATTAGCGCGCTGTGTCGCGTCTGCGACGACTTAACGACGCTATGTAGTGCTCTATTCGGCTATCTTCACAATGATTCTGAAGACCCAGACAGGTTGCAGGCTCTCCGAGCGCTTTTCCTTGATGACCTTGTTGAATGGCGGCTAGCGTTGGCGAGTGACGTCGTTGGGCACTGGAAGGATTATCTTGAGATCCGCGAGCAATCTGGCAAGGAGTACGCCGCGTACCTGTTCGCTGAAACATACAAACGGCAAAACGACATTGACGCCGAGCTCAACTTCCACGAGTTCGCTTCGCTCTACCAGCAAGTAGCCCATGAACTAGGCGGCGCTGACGACCAGGAGACGGAGGTCCAAATTCGCGCCACTGCAGTAGCTCGTTGGCTAGGAATCAGCGAATTGGCCTAGTTGGTCGAAACCCCGTCTTTCTTGACTGCTAAGCCCCTCGTGTGATAGTCTTGGTACTGGAGGAAGAGCATGAATATCCGCATTTCAAACGAAATCGTAGCTAAGTTAGTATCCCGATTGGATGCTGCTGGAATTACCAACGGCAAAGAGGCTGAGCGTATCGAACGAATCTTAGAATTGATGGCAGAGTCATCGAGCATTACTTCGCTCGATGATCTCATCGCACGAATGCGTTCCGAGCCGCAAGCTTCCGAGAACGCCCTTGAGTTGGCACAGCGACTGGGTGTGGTAGGTTGCATGGACGGTCCTGCTGATTTGGCTACGAATCCGTGCCACCTCGATGGCTTTGGCGAATGAAGCCAAGCGTACTGATCGATACTGGACCCATCGTCGCGATCTTTAATCGGTCGGATGCAGCGCATGCGATTTGCGTCGCTACTTTGGCAAGTTTGGAACCGCCGCTCGTTACCACGTGGCCTGTAATCACGGAAGCAGCATTTCTCCTGCGGAAAGACCTATCGCAAATTCACAAGCTGCTCGATTCGATCGACCAAGGACTTTTTAGATTAGCTTGGCTCGAAGAATCCGACATGGCAGGCATTCGAGCAATCTTGTCAAAGTATGCTGACCAAGGGTTTCAACTGGCGGATTTGAGCTTGATGCACGTGGCGGAGCGCCAAGACATCGAGGTGGTGTTCACGCTTGATCGGCGAGACTTCACAGTGTTTATTAAGCAGAATGGCCGACGACTAGAAATCGTTCCCGAGTAGCTCAAGTACGCAACGCATTTTTCGGAGAACGCAACTTGTCAATTCGGCAACAGCGTGCTATCCAAGCTTCATTGAAATCAAAATGAAAGTGAGGAAACATGAGTGACAATAACAAACCCATACATCGAATCAGACTAGGAGCAGTAGCGGCCTCCGTTTTTGCGAACAGCACGGAGAAAGGCGAGTTCCATCGGGTTCAGATCGAGCGAGCCTACAAGGACGGAGAAGATTGGAAGTACACCAAGTCTTTCAATCGAGATGACCTACTACTAGTCGCCAAGGTGGCCGATCTGGCTCACAGTTGGATACACGCTCAGCAGCAGCGCATTGCGGATATGGATGCACCAGAGCCGAACTGATCGGCCATCCTGGACATTGTGCCAAGTTGTCCCCAGCTGATTGGGCAAGTGCCATCGGCTTTGGTTGCTATGGGCACGCAGGCTGCGCTATCGTGGCGGCATGTCCCTGCCCGACCGCGCCGATGAGCTGGAACAATTCAAAACGCAAATCGATCTTTGCGATTTCGCCTGTGCCTGGGCGGGTTTTACCAAGGATCGGCGCAAAAGCAGCAAGAGTTCCGCTATCCTGCGCCACACCAATGGTGACAAGCTCATCGTGGCGCGTACCAACCAGCGGCACCATATCTACTTCAATGTTCACAACGGACGGGACCGAGGGACGATCATCGACTTCGTGCAAGTCCGTGAGCGAGCAACCATCGGCGACATACGCAAACTGCTACGCCCTTATGTCGGTCGATCAATCGAGTTACCAGATGGCCAAACGCCCACCGCGCTAAGCTTGGTCCCTAGCAGCTTCGATGTAGCGGCTGTTCAAACCAAATGGCACAGCGCCAGCCCCCTGCCCCCAGTCCACCGCTACTTGGAACGTGAACGCCGAATTTCTAGGTCCATCCTGAATGATCCCAAACTCAAGGACCGGATTCGGAGTGACCAACGCGGCAACGCGATCTTTCCACACTTCTCGAACGAAGGTCTCTGCGGCTTCGAAGTCAAGAATCGCGGCTGGACCGGATTCTCGCCTGGTGGCGTCAAAGGTTGCTGGATCACGCGACCTCACCCTGAGGATCAGGAACTGCTAATCTTTGAAACGGCCATTGATGCGCTCAGCCTGGCCAGTCTCGAAGGCACGCGGCATCGCCGGTTTATCTCCACCGCCGGACAAGTCAGCCCACTGCAGCTTGACCTACTCCGCTCGGCCGTCAAAAAAATGCCGCCCCAGTCCAACATACTGCTGTGCATGGATAACGATGATGGCGGCGATCAGCTCATGGCTGCTCTGCGTAATGCGCTCGCCCCCTACTCCCAACGCATCACCGAATACCGACCACCGCAGCGTGGCCAAGACTGGAACGACGTTTTACGAAATCGCGAAGCTGCGGTAACCATTTCGCCAAAGCCAGAACAGCGTATCGGCTGAAATACGATCGATCGTATCGTCGGTAAATCGCAGATCAGCAGCCACGACACTAAGAGCGTGTCTTCAAAATCGGTATTGATCAGCAATCAAGAAAATCGCTACGACTCCGTTGCTAAAAATTTCTTCACATGGAAGACGGAGCCGCAGCGATGGAAATGGAATATCCCACGGATTTGAGCGACGAACAATGGCAAAAAGTTCGCCAGTTACTTCCACCCGTGCCAAGCGAGGCAGGAAGCCGCTGGATCGGCGGTCGGTATTGAATGCAATTCTGTATGTGAACCGAACCGGTTGTCAGTGGCGATGCCTGCCAAAGTCGTTTCCGAACTGGAAGTCGGTCTACACAATTTTCTGGCGGTGGCGTGAGGCAGGTGTATGGCAAAGAATACATGAACATTTGCGTGAGAAAGTACGTGTACAGTCAGGGAAAAAGTCGACTCCTACGGTAGCAATCATCGACAGCCAAAGTGTCAAGTCGACGGAGGTTGGAGGCGATGAAATGTGGTTATGATGCAGGAAAAAGGTAACAGGCCGCAAGCGGCATATAATGGTTGATACACTCGGATTGCTGCTATGTGTCGTTGTTCACTCAGCAAGCACTCAAGACCAAGACGGCGAAGAGTGTGTTCGAATCCGTTTTCGCAACTTTCAAAAGAATCAAAGTCGTATTCGCAGATTCGGCGTACAGCCGAATGAAGCTTCCCGACTGGTTAGCAGAAAATTTCGGCTGCATACTCCAAACGGTGCTTCGCCCGGTTGGCGTGAAGGGCTTTGTGATTTTACCAAAACGTTGGATCGTCGAACGAACATTCGGATGGATCGGACGATGTCGACGGCACAGCAAAGACTACGAACGAAATCCAAAATCGAGCGAGGCAATGATTCAAATTACAATGATCGCACTCATGCTCAAAAGACTGGAAAACGCGTAAACTGCATTTTGAAGACACGCTCTAAGAGAACACGAACTTGCAGAAATACGATTCTCAGTCGCAAATGTGTGTTTCAGTCCTTCCGTACAATCGTAGTTGCAGAATTGCGATCTTGCGGAATTTACCAAAACTACAAACACGATTTTACGATTTGGCTTGTTATCGTATCGTCGCAAATCTGACTTGTCGTAGCAGCGATTTCCTGGACTTACGTATTGCCGTACTTGTGACCCTCAGTAAGCTCGTGTCGTCGTGCATGCGTTACTTCGCGGTTGCGACGGTACGTGAAACCGCAACTTCGTACACTCGGCTCGCCGCATCACCGTATACTCACATCGTCGCCAGATCGCATCGCCGTACTTCCGCATTAAAACAGCCTACCAGGCGCTGACTGCGGCGTGGGACACTTGGCTACTGGAGTGGGGGCATCGGCTGGCGTTTCGCCTACGCAAGCGGGCAAATCCGATCGCAGCGGAGTAGTTGGCTCCGATTCGACCGCAAGGCGACCGTTGTAAACGGCCCATTTGAACGTGTCGTGCAGCTCGTCAAGGCAATCACGTAGGACTTTGACTTCGTCGCACAAGCGTTCGATACTGGCCGTTAGCTCTGGTGTATCCACTAGTTCTTTGCGTTTTCCGCTCACGCCGCCAGTGTGGAAACTAAGGCCTGGCTGAGTCAATGAGTTGCCAACGATTCTGGTGAGTTGTCCACATTTCCCGTTAGATTCCCAAACTTGGGAAAGGCTTACGTGGGCCGTTTTTCGTTGACACTGAGGAACATCCGTGATTTACATGGCTGTGATTTCAACCATGGACTGGGGCGATAGGTAGTGACACTCACCACGAAGATTGCCGCTTCTACGGAGTAGGGCGGCAATGCAAGATCAATTCACTCTGGCGGCCAGCAAAGCCATCATGCAACAGATCGACGCGGCAGCCGATAAGGCTGGCGTGGGCAGAGGCCAGGCATTCGAGGACTTTCTTACTTGCACCCGCTGCGCTCTGGCCGGGGAAACGATGGAAGTAGAGTACTTGGCCACTGTACACAAGGGCTACCATCACGGAAAACAGGGCGAGCGTGGCATTGATCGGATCACGAAAGCTTTTGCACTGACGGTGAGTGCCATGGAAACGACGGGTGATGATGTGCTGAGCGATTTGTTCACTGGCGGGATCACCTACGGGGAAAAGGGGCAATTTTTCACGCCGAGCAGTGTGTGCGACCTCATGGCCCAACTCAACGTGCCTAATGAACGCACGGATGCACCGAAAACCGTCTGCGATCCGGCTTCCGGCTCAGGCCGCATGCTGTTGCACGTTGGCAAGTACCAGCCGCACTGGGAGTTTACAGGGCAAGACAGCGATCACCGCTGCGCTCAGATGACAGCCATCAATTTGGGGCTCAACGGGCTGCGTGGCTGGGCAGTGTGGATGAATACACTTACGCTTGAATGCCATCGCGTCTACAAGATTGGCCTGCATGTACGCGGCCCACGACCGGGCGTGATTCGCGAAATCCCGGTCGAGCAAACAACTTTCCGCTACCATCCGCTTGAGAAGAAGCCAACGGCTACTAGCTTGGCTGTTGAGACTGTGGATGCTCTGCACCTGGACAACGACAGTAGAGGACAGCAACTCAATTTATTCTAGCTCAATTGCGATTAGATTGACCTGAAACAGCCGCTCGTGATAATATGGGATGTCGAAGATGATACGGAGATGCACATGGTGACCCGAAACCAAATCGAAAGCTTCCATAGGTACTGTATTGCCCAATGAACTTGGTTAAGGCACGCTCGTTGGATTGCCACATGATTCCCAAGTTTGGGAACGTTCGGCAAGGGGAGTCATCATGAAAACTCTCCCGCTCGATGAAACATTTGTCGCAGTAGCGAAGCGGGCCATCTGGTTCGAGCCACCCGAAGTGTCCTTGCAGGACACAGTGCGCTTCGTGGCCTATGCCATGGCCCACGCAACTTTCGAGGACATGCGGCTAATCCGTCAGCAGCTTAGCGATGACGACCTGCGGCATGTGCTTGAGCACGCGCCTCCAGGCATGATCGATGGTCGCTCATGGGCCTACTGGCATGCGGTTCAGGGCACGTATCCTGCACCGCCCATTCCCCAGCGAACTTTCGGAGCGTAGCCATATGCCCGACTAATCATATACGGGCACTTTCCCAAACTTGGGAACGACTCTCATCGGTAAAAACTCTCCATTCGCTGATTGACTATTCATGCAGCGTCCCACCTTGCCATGCTCGCCGCAAGGGTTTTCCTGCAGCAGGCCACTGGCGGACCAGCTTCGGAAAATCGCGAGGCGAAGACCCTTGCACCGATCACGGCGCCCAGGTGGGGCAGGGGCTGCATTAGCCAACAACGAAAGGAGACTACGATGATCAATGCCCAAGTAATTGACAACTTGCCCGGGGGATATGACGGGCCCTTCGACTACATCCTCAACAGCGATGGCTGGCCCGATGAACTGGAATGCTACCCCGTTCTCAGTACAGGGAGGGCAGCACGATGACACAGAATATGGTCGAACTTCCACTTGCACCGGTAAACGGGAGTCCGGTGCCGCACCTCACCAGCATCCACGCGGCACGCCGACGCGGACCCTACGGCTCCAGTCGCTATCGCGGCAACTGTGGCGGCTATCTCATTCGCGATCTCTTGCAGTACTACCGGCCCAAACATGTGCTAGACCCCATGATGGGCAGTGGCACTTGCCACGATGTTTGCCGCGAGCTGAAGATCGCTTGTACCAGCATGGATATCAAACGCGGGCAGGACGCGGCCGATCCCGCTTCCTATGTCGGTATTGAGAACGTCGACTTCGTGTGGATGCATCCACCATACTGGAAGATGATCCGCTACAACGATGATGCCAACTGTTTGTCCAACGCTCCGTCGCTCGACATATTCCTCGATCGCATGGGACAGGTGCTCGAAAATTGCCACAATGTGCTCAGTCGCCGAGGTAAGATTGCTGTGCTCATTGGCGGATTCAGCGATAGAGGCCGCTATCAGCCGTTGCCGCAACTGATCATGGCCAAAGCAATCGAGCAGGGCCTGTGGCCAGCTACCACGGAGATCATCCGTTTTCAGCACGGCAATACGTCCTCCCGGAAGACTTACCGCTCTTCATTCATTCCAGGCTTGCACGACACGTGCATGGTCTTCTCTCAACAATAACCTGCTATCGGCGGACGTTCCTTTGGATAAACGTCCGCCGCTTTACGTCATCGCGCATGCATACTCCCTTGTGGCACTTTCCCAAACTTGGGAACGCTAGTTCCGAGTATGCAACTAAATTCCCAAGCTTGGGAACGAGCAATCACACGCTTGTCGCAGCCATCGCGGTTCGTTTTCCATGACGCTTCGTTCCGTTCTCCCTTCGCTGGCTGTTTGACAATTCCTGCCATGCTGGCGATGTGCGACGGCAATTCAAGCGGACCGTGTTGTCGCTAGCGCGACTGCCCGCACCACTCCTGGCTTGAGTTGCCGTCTTTGACCCATCGCCGTTTTGCTGGCAGGTCAAACAGACAGCGAAAGGAGCATGACCATGCAAACCAAGAAAACTCTCACCTACGACGACTTGCACCTCTTCACCGGCGATGCCGAACGCTACCAGCATCCGTACTATCGCAAGATCAACTATACACCCGGAGTCCGCCATCTAGCCTTTGCAGCAGAAGCCTACTGGCTCATCGACTCAATCTCAATTTGGCTCTGCAGTCAGGACTATCTTCAAGCCTCCGCCGAAGATAACCGCTTGTGCTGCATGGTCTTCTGGACACTCGAGGTCCACGAAGACGGTTCAGCCACACTTAGCGGCAGAGCAGACTCCGACGTCCCGCCAGCCTTCGAGCAGAGGATTCCGGCTACTGACTTCCCATTGCCCCGCGTCGATATCTGGGCCGCATTCAATGATCGACAGTGGACGCTGTACCTGCCCAGCGAACATTGATGCAGGCGAAAGGAAACGCAAATGAGAAACCTCGATTCTGAAAATGCCTTCCTATCCCAAGGCGATGCCGAAACACTCGGCATCGTCAACGATGAAGGCCTCCGAACAATACGTTGCCCTCAAGGCCGAGCCACCGCGGCCTACCACGTCGCCCATCTACGCGACGGTCGTTGTATCCTCCGCATGGAGGCCGAATATGGCTGCGGGAATTTCAGCGGCCAAGCCATCCCCTGGCAGATTTATGCCAACCGCGATGCATGTATCCACAGCTTTTTAGCCATGGCCCGCAAGCATTTCTCGCACGAGCATCGGTGCAGCGTGGCTACACCAGCCCAACGTGAGGCTGGCTTGTGGATGCTTGAGCAGCTGGGCGATGGTTTGTTCGGATTCTTGGAGCCGGAACCCGAGCCGATGGAGCGTTGACTCTCGTTGATCAGCATGTCATCAAAGATCATTCACCACCATACGCAGGAAGCACGATGAGTCGAAATTGCTACACCGATATCAGCCGAGACAAAACCACGCATCTCAGAGAGCCAGTGCTCCCATCCGATCGCCGCAGCAAATCGGTGAACCTGAGCCGAATTCTGAAGCGTGGCCCCTTGTTTTGGGGAGTAGGGCAGCTCACTCCCTTGCCGATAGGACGTCGCGGAGTAGGGAGTTTTCATAACAGTTGGCAACACCAAGATGCGTCGCTCAAACATGCTCCTCCCTCTTGCAAGCCTGATCCGAACGCTATGCCACGACCAAGCCCTGCCAGCGTCAATGGCCTGCCCGCACCACTCCCTACGGGACCGGGTGGGCCATGACGCCGGGCTTGTTCGCAGCAATGTACGCGTACGGCTCGCAAGAGTCAGACATGTTTAACCAACCATGAAAGGAGACCAACCATGTCCAATGAAAACCAACCTATCGAACGCCTACGTATCGGCAAGATCGGAGCTGTGATCTTCGCTAACCAAACGCAAGAAGGCAAGACGTTCTACAACGTTCAGTTCGACCGCAGTTACCGCGATGGCGATGAATGGAAGCATACCAAGAGCTTCGGACGCGACGATCTACTCGTCCTGGCCAAACTGGCTGACCAAGCTCATTCGGCCATCGTGGCTCACCAGCAAACTTCCGCAGACGATCTTGATGAAGTCGAAGCTGCCTAATGCGAGAGCCCGCCGCCGAGTGATCGGCGGCGGGAATATTTCGGTACATTCAAGTAAGGATACATCATGCTTACGCTATTCAAAAAACACGACCACTCAGCGGCAAGGCGATTCTTCGTCGACTAAGGACCGTTCGTCGATCAACTCGATGAACCTCCGGGATGGCTACGACATTTACTGTAAATCGACGCAGCGACATATGGGTAATACAGAGTTCTGGGGCAATAGAAACGAGGCAGAGCTGCGAGCCGCCACGATTGCCGAAGCACTCAATTAGCTGAGTCGTCAACTAGGATATTAAATATGGCTAGGTGCATCGTCGGCCTCACTTCCCATCGCCCCCGGGTGTACCTTAGCCTACTGCTCCATTTCAATTGAGATGCTGGTCACCTCAGGCGCTGATTCCGGGATTTGTTGTCGTTCGTTACATTCTTCAACCCAACGGATCAGGCAGCAACCCAATAAACTAGCGAGTTCCCTCAGATGCCGCCCTTCGATTACCACGTTGGTTAGCTTCGGCGCGTACAGCAAGATCTCGATATAGCCTGCGTCGCGGCAACGTATCTGACGTATATCGCTATACGATAACGATAGTGCCTGCCCATCATAAAAACGAAGTTGGAACATCATGGGCGGCAATTCGCCTTGCTGCAATTGAGCCCACGGCTTGGAACCACTTGGATCATTGGCCGGAGTAGGGCGGCTGGGCAGACCACCCCGATTGCTTATATCATCAAATGCTCTCGAAACACGTGCCATAATATCTAGCTCCTTTCAACATGCCCCAAACCGGGCGTAGGCCTAAACGATTGAGAAAATTCGGCCGTCAACTCACGACCCCATTGACCAGTTGCCTCGCGGCCAGATTGCCGATCGCCATAGCGACTGTGCCACCAGCGCGCGACACGGTCTCGGAAAGCATTGACTCCCCGACGGGCTTCGCGGCCCAGGTCGCGCCATTCCCGAGTTTGGGAATGGCTCTCGCCGTCCGCTTGCCGCAGCAACTCCGATGCAGACAACTGTTCACCGGAACGCTCGATTGCTCGTCGCACCTTTTGCTTGTCGTCTACGAACAGCAACACGTCCTCGCTCCCACGTGAGGCCGTTACGTAGAACTGCTTGCAATTGATCGCAGGCAAGGACTGCGAGCCCATCGCCGCAATCGCGACCTGACGGTCTTTACCCTGAGCTGCATGGCTGGTTACGCAATAACCTAAATCGAGGTGGCCATAGTCTCGGTCTACGACCCAGCCATTCTTCAAGACGATATTGCCTTGCTTGTCGAAACCCTTTACTTCGTCGAGCCTACCGTTACTGATTCGATTCGCACCGTTTCGACTGGTGCCGCCTGCAGTAAACCGCAGTTTGTCACCGACGGCCACACGAATCGTCTGCTCGGCGTAGACTTCGAAACGCTCGGTCGCACTCAGAGGCAGTGTTCGCTGCTGCTCATCACCCAATCGCTTAACGTGCACCGAACTGTTGCGTATGCCGACAATTCGATACCGCTCACCGCGTTGGATGCCACCAGCATGATTCTGGTGGAACTGGACGATCAGGTCCTCTTGTTTTTCATAGGTACTAACGTTGCCTTTTTGGGCCTCGGACAGATTCAAGCTCTTCAGCTGCTTGAACTCCTGTTCGTCGCCGCTGAGTTCACCCCGTTCCTTCAATTGTTCGCGAATATGGGTCGTTACTTCGCACGCCTCGCCATGGGTTGGGGCAATCACAATGGTCGACTTTCCGCAATCGGTCGATTTGAGATAGTGCTTGGCTAACTCCGCGCACCGCTGATCGGGATCGATCTGCTTGATTTTTCCCAGCCGGTCCAGCAGATCAAATCCAGCCAACAAGCCCGATTGCCCCTTGCCATTGACAGCCTCATGGCCGCGACTGATCAGCTCAATCGCTTTTTTGTAGCGACCGCGTTGGCGTTGGATCGATTCGATACGTGCCGTACTCAAACCCGCTTCACTTTCCAGTAGTCGCATTGCCTCACCGCGACGTGGCGAGGCGTGTTGCCGCGTATCGCCCGACAGTACAACTCGGGCATTCTGCTCCTTGGCTATATCAAACACCGCATTCATCGAACGCACGTCGAGCAAACCAGCCTCATCAATCCAAATCACTTGGTCTTTCAACTGTGGGTGCAGTTTCGTGTTCCGGATCAAGTGCTCAACCGTCTGAGCCTTTTCAAAACCCTTTTCCTCAAGAACCTCGCGAGCCCCGGTACTCGGTGCAAACACAAACACTTCGCGTCCTTGTTTTCGGACTGCCTCAGCGGCTTCCTGCATCATCGAAGATTTACCGGTCCCGGCACCACCACTGATCGAAATCACGGCGTCACGTGTTTCCAGCACATGCGTCACTGCCGCTTTCTGCTGTTCGTTCAGCCATTCAAGCTCAAATTGATGTTCATGTCTCGCGATCGCCTTCTTTGTGCCCCTACCATGTTGGGCATAATCGATCATCTTTTGTTCAGACTCCAACACCTCCCGCGTGGTGATCATATGCCGTTTCGTGCCATCGACCTCCAGCGACCGCTGAATAACCTGCAATTTGTCGAGTGCTTTTTCGATATCTTCCGGACGATGCGTTAGCCCGTGTTCCAAGGCTGTGGCGATCACTTGGTGACGTTCGACCGTCGATTGCCGGTAGAGGTGGTGGGCGAGGGCGTAAGCTACTGAGTTAGTTGGCCCGACCTCACTCCGATCGCCCCGGCCCTGGTTGCCTTGGCCCAGCCGTTGGAAGGCAAGTTTCTCTTCGGGGGTCAAGCGACTTTGCCATTCTTGTCGCAGTTGTTCGACCGATTGGCTCGAATCCTTCTTCTCTCGCGTGGTTCGCCCCAGCATGGCTTTCTTGGCTGCATCCCTGATGCCTTGCTTCTTGGCAGCCCGTTCGACCTGGTCTGTGCGACGTGAGAACTTCTCGATCGTTCTTCGATCGAGTCCCTTGAGTTCCCAACCGTGCTTGATTTTGCCACTTTGCAGATACTGCGTGGCTTGGACTTCGTAGCCCAATTCATACTGGAGCTTCCGAGCCAGCCGAGCCTCAAACTTGGCTTGCAAGCTGGCCCGCTGGCGGACGATTTCCTCCATTTCACCGGCGAAATGTTTGCCGCCATCTTCCGTCCAGTTGATAACAAATCCATGGACATGGAGATGTGGGTCTGGCCGACCATTGACGGGCCGCGATGTCTTATGCAAAAAGTCGGCGTAGATGAGCTTGCCAGTATTCGTTTTCTGCCGGGTGAATGCCATCGCCCCAGTGCGAACTCGTCGTTGCATGAGCGGCTCTACATCCAATTTCATCGATTCGCGAACGGCTTGGCGTAGAGCCTCGACGATGCGTTCATCGTTGTTGATGGCCCAGGCCAGCGAAACACTCTTGGGCACGGAGAATGTCAGATCCATTCCGGGCCGTCGATCTTGGCGAGCTCGTTGCGTTAACTTAGCTCCCGTGATCGGGTGTTGGCCTTTAAGCAGATTGTTAAATTGCTCTTTCGTGACGCGAACTCCCACGCCGAGTCCAAACAATTCAGCACCCTTGCCATGCCACTGGCCAGCGATCTCTTGACCGAGATAGTAGTCACCCTGCGTGAGCACTTGTTCAAAGTACTTACGAGTTCCAGTTATGTTTTGGCTTTGAGTGGCGATCAGCATGTAGGAAAGATACGAGTAGGGCAGGTTCAGGACAAATCTACACAGCTACTCAGCAAGAACACACGACCGATTCGGACGGCATTAACAACTCAGTGAATCGATTGATTCTTCAATCTTCAAGTTCACCAGAAAAGAATCTGCAAAGAGTCCACAGCAAATCGTTGGTCGACAGTGGACTAGAACAGCCTTCGGAAGACTTATTTGATTGGCCCCTTCGGCCCGATTGTGAAAGCACCTCGCTGCGCTCGCCTACGGCAGTTTGGCGGTCTCCCCAAGTTTTTCACTTTGGCTGCGCCTGCATGAAAATCTTGGGTGACACCCCTCCGCCAAACTGGAACTTGCACAATCTCCCCCGCTTGAATTTCTGCTGGCATTGGTTTTATGGACAGCCCACTTCGCAGCAAGCTGCTGCGTGGTCTTCCAAAAACCAAGAAACTATTTTGAAAGGAATCAAGCAATGGAAATTATCAGTAAGGTACTCACTGCACTTTCGCGTTCCCAATTCAATCGGATCTATCCAGGACCATATGCGTGCTTCGAAGATCGAGATGGCGTCGATAATGTGATCAACGTAGTTTGCTTAACCAGCGACCGGACTGTTATCTCGTGCTACTATTGGGATGCAAAGGACAATGCGACGTTGACTGCAAGTACCGTCGCCGCCGCACTCAACATGGCCGCAGGTTTTGGGGACCGAGCGGACAGGAAATACTCCAACCAAATCCGAGAACTCCACTTGTCCAGATTTCTTGAGAGGAACACTTCTCCGTTCCGAGTTAGAAGTGAATCTTGCCCATACTACGGGATGCTTTGGAACATTCTCTGCGGCGAGGAGTCCGTAATCTTCCGTGTAAGCTGGGGTTCGTGTCGTGAAGCCAAGTTGACGGCGGTGACAATTGCGGATGCACTGAACCGACTTAGGCAGCAATAAAATCGCATGTTGGTTAAGTAGAACCGCCGCCGATTCGTGACTTCTTAAGTTCTTCCATTTTTTCATCTGCAAACTCCTCCGCCAATATTAAGACGGATGCTCGCTCTTTATCCATCAAGTTTTGGGAACCTAGTCACCCCGACTGGCTGACTACTCTCACGATAAAAGATGCAAATTCGCTACTGCGGTAGCAGGTCCTGCATCCCGCGACAAATCGATTCCAACCATCTCATTTGAGACGCACAACACTTCGAAGCTGCGAGCTGATACAAACGGCAATCTGGAATGCAAATTCGATTCATCTTATCGAGTTGAACCGTTGATTCGTGACGATGCATTCGCCAGATTCCGAGCGGTTCAGAATACGTAAATTCAGGTAATAGGCTTGTCTCCTAAGCAGTGCTTTGGGAGTTCTAAATGTGATCAGTGTGTATCAATGCGCTTCTGAACGCTAAATGCCGACGTGTTCCTATACAGGAAAGGGAACAGAAGAAGTGACTCTACTAACAGTGCAAGATTTGATCGTCCGTCCAAGTCGTAGGGAATTCGGAGTTGTTTGGAAATCTCGTTCTACCACGATGACCGCCGCAATAGGCGCCGTTTGGACGGACTTTTCCGCCGTAAATATTGTGACGCCGAGCTGGCGGAGCCAATTCGACAAGGTTGTCTGCGTTCCTTGGGGCATCATGCCAATGGCATCAATTCAATCTCCGATGGCCAAAAAAATGATTTTGAATCCACACTCACCTGATTGCCATGTGCCGCAGGGGCCGACCAAAGTCGAGTTCCCAAGTCGAACTCTAGAACAACGCCAGTAGGTTCACTTTCATCGCCATCCATTGTCACGAGATTCACCGCCGTGATGGCGGAACCTTGGCGAATTTCGAAACTATTGTCGGAAGTAATCTCGAACAACTCGTAGGCCTGGCCTGCGGGCCGATTCCAGAACTCCCGCGAAGCCCATGCTTTGGTTCGCTCTTCCAATTTGGACATTGGTATCCAGTCCTGACAATTCTCTAACTCTACTTTCAACGTTTGCCCATCCGAGTCGGTGCTGCACGTTATTTCACGTTGGACTCCATCGACGCAATCTATCTGAAGGTGCAGTTGAACGTCGGTGTTTTCAAGCCCCTCTGAATTGGGCCATACCAAGAGGCCGAGCCTTCGTACGCGGCCTCCTACAATTAGACGAAGGCAGTCATAGTTGTTACTCATTGATTTATCAACACTCCTGCCTGATTGAACCACTTGTTATTTGCCGCGTCTTTGAGCACAGTAAGCAACGTCCCGTCGGGTTGCGTCACGACAATGTGATTGCCGTCAAAGTAGAAAATCGCATCGTCGTACTGGTGCCATCTTCCCTTTCGAATTTGACGAGCACCTTGATGAATGCCACGGACTATCTCTTCCATCCTTTGCGCTGCTCCGGATGGAACAGCACCTTTTGTGCCGATACCCCAGTCTGGAGCGTGTTGGATGAGCTTTCCCTCCCGACCGGCCAAATTCAGAGGCGTTAGCCTCTTTGGGGCTTTTGTCAACAGCCTAACGAACAGCTTAGTCCCTAGAAAGTACCTTGCAGCGCCGAAAGTAGCAGCATCAAAAAGACCAGACTTTAGGCCTGCTCTCGAAACTTGGCTCAAGTCAATACACTCATTGGTGGAGTACTGATCAGCCGCATCGAATCCTGCGCCGATTGCGAAGCCGCCGATGAATCCTGCGGATGCTGCTGCGAGATAAGGAATGGCCAAAGCAAGAAACGCAAATTCGCCCGATGGATCTGTATATGAAATCGGATTATTGAAAACATATCGATATAAATCGCCATCTCCACCGTCAAAGCGGATTGGATCCTCGCTCAAAAATCGGCCTTTTGCAGCATCGTAGTATCGGGCACGGTAATAGTAGAGGCCGGTTTCAGAATCGAATTCACGCCCTGTGAATCCATAGCCCGACGCAGTTATCTGAGAATTTCCATAAGAATCGTAGGAGTGGCTATCGATGATCAGACCATCACTCGCGAGTACAGTTCGCACTGAGCCCAAATGGTCAGGAAGCAACCACGACACACCTTGCGTGGTTTCCTGCGCCAAAATCTGATCAACGGCAGGTCCGTGTAGGTTGCGTTTTTCAAGCTGTGGTTGTTGTAAAGGTTCGGAGCCGTCCACATCCGTAAACTGCAGTGCAATATCTGATCCCTGATAGACGAACGACGTGATTGCCGTAGCGGGAGAACCGTCGTGATCGATGGTTTTTGCGATTCTCCTGTTGAACACATCGTAGGCATACCTGACATCCTGACGAATTCCGCCGGTAGAATCGAAATCAGTAACGCGGACCAAGCGATTACGGTTGTCCCAAATAAACTCACGGTAGGCACCTTCGGCATCGATCCGTTTGATCACGTTACCTTCGTTATCGTACTCATAGCGATAGGTTCCATCGTTGACCAAACGATTGTTTTCATCGGTTTGGTAGCCGTTCCCATGACGGTGGCTCGACAGACGGTTGCCGTTGGCATCGTAGGTATACGACTCATCGCCACGGAGATCGCTTGCGTCCCGGTCGGCCCTTATGAGCTGGCTGCGATCATCGTAGCTGTAACGCGTCTCGCCGTCCTGATCAGTGATGGCCGCTATGCGGCTGGTAGAGTCGAATGTGTTGTCGTAAAACGCAATTTGGCTGCTCGCTGCATCGAGATGATCCAGATCGGTCAGTCGATTGATCGCGTCATAAGCGTAGTCAGTTCTCGCAACGAGGGAGTTGCGCGAGAGATCTGCGTACCGCCGAATCTCATCGAATTGACCGATCTGATTGTAGATGAAATCAACAGCCTTTTCCGCTACATTTGGGCCGGATTGCTTGACGGAAATCATCCGGTTTAGGCCATCGTATTCGTAAGCGTTGGTACCTCTTGCGACACCATTGATCGTGTCCGTAACGACGAGCACATTGTTGGCCGCATCATAGCTGTAGCCGAGCGTAACACCCGGAACATCGGGAGTGCCCGTGTTATCGATACTCACAACGCGATTGCGTGCGTCAAATTCGTAGGTTAAGTGACTGAAATTGTCCGAGATTTCAACAAGGTTGCTTGCCTTGTCGTAGCCATAATCGATGCTGTTTTCCACGGACGTCCCATTCGCCGCGATCCATTGCTCATTCACAACTCGATCGATAACGTCATATTGAAAACGAGTCAAGCGGTTATTGCGATCTCGCTTCTCGATTAGGTTGTCGGCCAAATCGTACTGATAATAGGTCGACTTTCCGAGCGGATCAATTTCTTGGATCAAGCGGTTTCGAGCGTCATAGAAAAACCTCGTCGTATTGCCAATTGGATCCGTAAGCGAGGCCAAATTGTTAGCGAGATCATAGGCGTACGAAACGCGTCCGCCCTCTGGATCGATCGATTCAATCAACCTGTCACGGGAGTCGTATCGATTCCGTGAGACAAGACCAAGTGGGTCTGTGACCGATGTCAAATTTCCTTCTGCATCGTAGCCGTATAACAATTGATTGCCAAGCTCATCAACACTACTCGCAAGCCGGTTCATCGGATCGTACGTATTGACAACAATACTGCCAGCAGCGTCCACTGTTTCGACAACGTTGCCCTTCGCGTCATACTCAAACGAAGTTGTTGGCGATGAGAGTGGTCCATCACCATCTGGATCAGCCTCACGAATCAACGTAAGGCGATTCATCGCATCGTATTCGAATTCCGTACGGTTGCCGCGTTCATCGATTGAAGCTGTCTGATTGCCCAAAGCATCGTATTCAAAACTTCGTACAGCTTCATCCGAAGTACCTACGGCAACCCTGACCGATTCAAGCAATCCATTGGCAGTGTAAACATATTCTGTTCGGCGTCCCAACGGATCCGTCATCGACTCGACAAGGCCAGCAGCAGTGTAGGTATAGCTCGTTACAAGATCATCCGTTTCACCATTCTCGGGTGAGTCAAGATCGCCCACTACTTGCCGCGAACTCAGACGATTGCCGTTGCTGGGGTCAATATCGTAAAGCGTCGCGCGGCCCATTTCATCCATAAACCGTCTTAATGAGTTGAACTGCGTGTCGTACTCGAACACTATCGGAGCAGCCGTTGATTCGCTTTTCTCGCTACCTGGCAACACAGCCAGCTCAAAAATTGAGAAATCGTCAATGCCACGATTGAAAAGCAAGTCAAAAGCCTGATCGCCGTTTAAGTCGGCAATATCAAAACTTGAAAACGCTGTGTTCAGTGCGTTCAGCTCATAATAATGCGGCTCACCGAATGCAAAATTGCCATCTCCGTACCAGACGTTCAACGAAATTCCGTTCTGGTTATTTATCGAAGCGATCGCAGCGATGTCAAGGTAACCGTCTGCGTTTAGATCTACCGCCTTATACTCTTGAACTGATGTCCTTAAAACCGGCAAGCTCAATGCCAGCTGCTCAAAAGATCCGTCAAGGGACTGACGGAAGAAACTGAATCTGTCAGATTCAGCATCGACTAAATCATCCCTTGAATCGTTGTTGAAGTCGGCAACCAATAATTCCCCTCTGATAGCAAATCCAATGGGGGTTGACAGAATCCCTTCGGTCGAAGCTCTTCTAATCTGCAGAGTTCTCGCGAAGAAGTTTGTAACCGCGACGCTACCAGCCTGCTCAGGCAGGCCATCAGCAATTTGAATTGAAGAATAAGGATCAGTGCCCACTAGTTCAACAGTTTCGAGGGGTGCGAAGCCGCCCATGCCGTTCCCCGCGAAAGTTTGAATACTATTAGTTGTCCCTTGCTGTCCTAGAATAGCTACGTCTAGAGTACCGTTTGCATCTAAGTGCCCCACGGAAATCGAAGCGATTCTATATGACAATAAAGTTTGAGCTGGGGCATCAAAAGTTCCATCACCTAAACCAGCTAGGAGAGAAAATGACCTTCGGTCACTCCCAATCGCTAGAACGTCCATGATTCCATCTTGATCAAAATCTCGGACAAAAAAGGGTTCAGTACCACCATCGCCTCCGAATCCACCAATAACTTGTCCAAGCGAATACTCGGCTGGGATTGAAAAGTTGCCCTCTCCACCATTTAGAAACACTGATATGAAATTGTCCGTGCTACCTCTGGCCAGCACATCTTGGTCTCCATCTGAATCTACATCCTGGGCCACAAAGGCGTGAAATATGTTATTCGTGACCAACTTGAGGTCTTGGCCGGTCGGCGATCCGTTTCGTACCGAGAAGTATGCTTGCCCTGATTCCAACAAAATATCATCGTAACCATCTCGATTGAAGTCGCGGAACCCACCCAAACCTATTGGCAGAACGCTCGCATATTGAGCCTTCAACACTAGCCCATCGTTTTCCACTGATACTAAGGCAGCTGAATACATGGGAGACTCCGTACGCAAAGCATCGTTCCGCGCGTACGCGAGCTCGACAATTCCATCACCATCAAAATCACCACTTTGCAAGTCCGAAATAGCGCCAAGTACAGCTAGCTCTTGCGGTTGACTGAAAAAGTCATCCGGTGCACTAACGTAAATAGTGACCGCGTCGCGTGATTCACTATGTACGGCCAGGTCAATTAGGTCATCGCCATTAAAATCACTGGCAAGAATCGTTGTGGGAGATTCAATAGGAAATTCAACTGCGTTTTCAAAACTGCGGCTATCACTGTTTCTGAAAAATGAGACGAGATTATCTGCCTCGTGCGCCACCAGTATATCCGGCCTTTTGTCGGCATCAACATCTGACACATAGACGGCGTCCGCAGAACGCGCAGTTCCAATCTCTGACGGCAACTCAAATGTCGTATCATCTCCAAACAAGATAAAGAGCTTGCCTTGACTTGTCTGCAACAAACAATCATCGAAGCCATCCAAATCCAAATCTTCTGAAAACATCGATGTTATCGATGCGTCAGTGTCTATCGTAGAGACGTTAGTGAAGCTGAATTCTGCGTCGCCGAAAACGATTGTTAGACGCGGCGAATTGCGGCTTGCGAAAACAATGTCGACAAAACCGTCTCCGTTGTAGTCTCCTGTTGAAATGGTCTCGACAACCAAGTTGGTGTCTATTTCATAGGTTTTTTTGAATTGGCCTGCATGTACATTTACGAACAGTTCTATAAGAGACTGAGTCTTTGGCGCGACGAGGACGTCAGCGAAGCCATCTCCGTTAATATCCGCCGAGTGCAGCGTCCCAACCGCTTTGTCGGTAAAGAATGTTCGTTGAGGAAAAAGAGCTTTATCAAAAAGCTGCTGCTCTATTGCGCTATCAGTAATGGAAGTGACATTCCCGCTGTTATCATATTCAAAATTCTGGTGGTTTCCGCGCGCATCGACTGCTTGAACAACTTGATTGTCGCCATTCCTGTTTTCACTTCCTATCCTACCAATCTGGTCGACTGCGTCACGCTGTTGTCCTTGTTGATCTAACTCAACCTGCATGAGATTGCCCCGAGAGTCGGAGGACAATGCTAGGTCTTGGGCATTTGCTAACTTGGCCATTGGTGCGGAGGCTGGATTACTAGTTAGAACTGAATTATGAATAGAGATTGTTTGTAAAGACGAAAATTGCACTTCACTCCCGTCGGCTCTTTTTGCTCCAACGACCCTCCCATGAAATCCATACGCCACTTCCTCTATGAATCCGCGCTGGTCAATCTCTTGGATGAGTTGGTGCTCACCGTTATAAGCAAAATTCCGAGTCGATAGATCAGGATCGATGATGCGGACTAGGTTTTGGTGGCCGTCGTATTCAAAGCGAGTCTCGCGGCCGCCAGGATCTCGGATAACGCTGACTAGGTTGCCTGAATAGACAAACTCGGTTTCAAGGCCAACCGGATCGATGATCTTGATTAGGCGCGAATCTTCGTACACGTATTCGGTCGTGTTTCCGTTTCTGTCTGTGACTGATCTCAGCAGTCCATCGGTCCCAAACAGGTAGACCGTCAGATACTTTGTAGTGCGGGTATAGGTACTATCTGAGTTCTTAACCAATGTCGTGAAATCACCAGCAGGTGAAATAAAAGGTTCTCCGGTTGCCTCTGGTTTGCCAAAAATGAGACTCGTCCCGAATCCGCCAAATAGCAGCAATCTGCCACTCGGTTCCTCAATGGTCTGCTGCAACGATCCCAGTTGCCAACCGGCGCCAAAAATGGAATCTCGAGCATTTACGCTTACAATTTCGCCGGTGTTTTCGACAAGACTTCCAGTAAACGAGCCATTAGTCCGTTCGAGTAGGCCCTGACGCAAAGTGTATTCGTAAATACCAGTCGGCAGATCGCTCAGGTCGCCTTGTAGGGCAGCTTCAATGTTGCCACCGCCGTCAGGTATGTCCCAGAAATGAAACTCTCCGGCGAGACCCACACCCGCAAAGCCTGGCACCTGTATCTCCAGCCCACTGCCTTGGAAAGAAAGACTTGCGGCCAGATACTTCTCGTCGCGGTCAATGACATTCTCTGCGCCAAAATGGATGATGGGGCGCTGACTCGCTCGTTGTGAGTCGTATTGAAGAGATAGCGAATGAGTTGTCCCCAAGGACTGATAACCGGCAAGAGTATGACTTTCGCGTAGTGCGCCGGAGTGTAGCTCCACATCACTTGAGGCGGGTTGCGTTGCCTCGGATGAGCAGCATGACTGCTTCTGATTTTGGACTTTGTCTTTGGGATCTACCATTTCCTCTGGCGGTGGCGAAAAGAAGTGCCAACTGCTATTTCGAATGCCGTCTACAGTAGTAACGATCGATTGTCCGTCGCTCGTTACCTGTCCTTTTCCAACGATCTCAAATTCGCCCGTGGTAGGATTGATCGACCACAAATCCATATCAGAGCCAGGCAGATATCCGCCACGATTCGGCAGAGTCAAGGGCGCTGGCTGCATGAAATTCATCTCACCGGGTTGGATTGTTACAACCATATCCGGCACAAGTGTCCTGGGCAGCGCAGCGGGTGTCAGACCACTTGGCACTTCGGTGATACTCATAAGCCCATCGAAGGGAGTACCTTGTTGATCAACGAGCGTTCCAGGTTCAACAGTCACCGTGGCATATGGAATTGCTGCCGTCTCAACAACGGTTTTTGATTGTGGATCGATCGGCACAGCGTTTCCTATGTCGATCGAAGGAAGATAGATTGGTCGCTCTATCACGTTGTTCACGCCATTTATCACTTCCCGTCCAAGCAAATACCCCAGCTTTTCAGCAATGAATGGGTACACCGTATCTCCGGTTACTAATTCTCCACGAACTCGCAGTGTATCCGATGGTATTGGAGCAGTACCTAGCTCCAACAGGAAATTGCCCAGGGCATCGGTATGATCTATAACACCGCCGATCTCCACATGAATTCCTACGACTGGCGATCCATCTAGATTCAAAACGGCCCCACTAACCCGAGTAGATGCTTGTGGATCCTCTATCACGTTTACCTGCAATGGCTGCATCGCGGTCAAGGCTCCGTCAGAAACAACAATGTTGAATTCGTAGATACCTAGGTCATCGGGCAGTGGCGTAAGCAGCAGACCGCGTTCGTTTTCAAAAATCATATTCGGAAAGTGGCTCCCATCACCTACGAGTTCAATACTGAACTCAAGATGATCGGTATCTTCATCAAACGCATCAAACTGGATTCGAGTACTTGATCCGGGAAAGACAGACAGCGGAGCCAACGGGGCGAGTGTCGGTGAGTTGTTTTGCGCGCCAGAATAAACCACATATGAGAGATCAAGCGTTTTGTTGCCAGGGTTTCGAATCTCAATTAAGACTGTGTCCGATACATCCTGCCAAGTGAAACCTCCGCTGCCGATTGCTGGCTGAAAGTTCATGAACGGGATGCCTTCAGAGGAGATGCCAGAGGGATTGATAATGCTGGCGGTGGTGGGGAGTCCGTTGAAGGCTACGACGACGTTTCGCCCCAGGTTTTCACCATTGTTGACCAACGCCAACTCGGCGCGGAAGACATTGTCATCGGAATCGTATCGAGCATTGCGGATTCTCAGGTCAACACTTTCAATCTCCTGAAGTGAGCCAAACTCGACGGTTCCGCCAGCTTCTACACTGACTGGGACTGGGAGTGACGAACTAAACACCTCGGAATCCAGGGCCGAGTAAGCAAATTCGGACGTGCGCACCATTGATCGCGGCAGCCCATCTCCGTTCAACATCTGGAATACGAGCACAGGATCGTCCGAAGACAAAAGCCCAGAAAGATTTACAGTCAAATAGTCACCGTCCCACCGACTGATGCCAGGCGCAACTTCAAAATCTGTCGCTGATAGTGAAAAGACTGAGGTCCCTCTTACGCTTCGGTTGAGCAGAGTGTTTGCCAAATCTGATCGCTCCGAAATATAAACCAGAAGCCGATCGCTGAAAGTTTCGTTAGCGGCTGACGTGGAAAACGTATCCTCGATCCTAAACGTCAGCTCCTGCATCTCGCCTGGATTCTGTATGTCTACAGTTTGATGCGACTCGAACGAGGTGTGTGATTCCGCAATCACGCTAGGTACAGGTGAGTCGCCATTCGCGTTCAACCGATTTATGACGAGCAGCGCATCGATTGGAGAAACAAAGCCGTCTCCTGATACATCGTAAAACGCATCCTCACTTTCTGAAGCCCCGTTCAACAATCGAGGACCTTCTCTATTTAACGTATTAATGACAATCAGCACATCAATCTGCGAAACGTAAGCGTCTCCATTCGTGTCGTGAACATCAAATGGATTCTGCCAATCTGATACAAGCAGGATTCGCGGTTCGGCTGTTTCAAACAGCAGCTTTCGCGCGGTCTTCCTGCGTCGCTTTTTAACTAGCTTCTTGAGGGCGGCTCGAATACGCATGTAGTTTGTCCTGATGATCGCGCTTTACAGTAGACGGTTGCCTAAAACTCGTGGTTGTCGGAATCAGCCGCTTCGGGGCACTAAGAAGTCGGTGACAATGTAAGTTCCGATTCCACGACCCGCCGCTAGGCCCGCCGTGTTATCGAAATCAAAATGAACTCCACCATAGATGCGGCTCAAGCCTGCTTCCTCTGCCGCGGCGGTGAAATTCGCAAATGATCTCTCGATCACAAGTTTGGATTGCAATGGGCGTTGTCCAGGAGCATTCATGGCGTCATTCGTAGTCACAAAGCTAACGTCAGAGCCGAGAAGAGCAGTCAATACTGCGTCAGCCGCGCCTGAAAATGTACTGTGTCCCGAGGTATAGGTAGGGAAGGGAGGGCTGACTAGCAACGGTCTCCAAGCATCATCCTGTAAAGTTGTTGGATTGCCATCTTCGTCAGCCCGCCGAATTGCATCGATTGGCCTCCACAGATCGTACTCATATTTTGCATTCCAGGAGGCTATACCTGCGTCCGCCAAAGCCAAGTTCAGTAACGCAAACACGCGGGAGCTCTCAACCAAAGAGCTATCTCGATTTAGCAGCACATCGGCAGCGATCTGATTCCAGTGCCCTGGCGGCGTGAAGGTGCCTGGACCGTCCGCCCAGAAGACTGCGATCTCTGTTTGTTCATCTGTTCTCTCTTCGCTCAGGTACCCACCGATGCGCATAACTTGGTCGACGGATGCAGCATAGTCAGCACTTTCTAGCGTCGGCGGCGGATCGGGTCGGAAAATCGAAATGTCGACACCTGAAAATGGCTCGACAAATCTCCATTGGGGGAGCAGCGGTGGAAGGAAGCCTGGAAACGTCCTTTGCCAATCCCCAGGCGCGGGACCATGTTCGTAGGTAACAAGCTGAGCAGAACCGTCATTCGCCCGGAGTTGGAGCACTTGCTCGCCCACGCCTACACCATGCAACTCCATTTGACTTTTCCAATCCATCAGGGACAGTGGCCAATGACTCTGCGAGCGTCGACGACCAGTAATTCATCGAGTCGCTATCCGGGTACAGTGCAGAAGCCACAGCAAAAGCAGCTTGCGCCGCCGCCGCAGCCTTGGATATCTGCCCATTCTGCATTGGCAGGCCAAGGTAACTTTCAAACTGTCCATCAACGGCATTTGCAGCTTCGAACATCGCAAGATGAATCATCGCCAGATTCCTTGCTACGCGTGGAGGTTCTGATGGGACAATGCGGCCTTCGTACGGGTCGTCCGATACTCCCGACCATTCCCTTACGACGTTTAGTGCAGTAGCATTCCAATCAGCAACAACATCGGCAAGTCTGAATTCAAGGCTAGTAGATGATCTCCTACCTAGATCATCTGTGGCTATTAAGCTAAATTCGTTGCTGCCAATGGCCAATGAGACTGGCAGTACAAATTTGCCAAGCCCATCCGACAAGACTGTGCTTACGAGCGAGTCAGAGACGAAGAGCTGTACCTTTGCGTTAGGTACAGAAGTTCCTTGGAGAGTCACCGACTGATTGTGGACGATGCGATTCCCATTTGGATCATGCTCGGGGGACACGTTGACCGTCAGATTCATCGGTAGCCGAGACTCATTCAGTGTGTTGATCACCTGCAACACATCTACCGCAGATAACAATCCATCGTTGCTAACATCGACAAAGAATTCAGAATCGCCCCGAGTATTAGGCACAAGAGTGCGAACCCCGGCATTGTTGATAAAATTGATAACCAGCAAGACATCGAGCGGCGTTACTAAGCCCGAATCGTCAACGTCGCAACGCAGATTCGCATTATGCCAATCACCAGCCAAGAGCTGTCGTGATTCAAGACGTTCGAAGCAAAGGCACTTAGATGGTGGGGAGCGAAACACAGTCTTTACACTTTGTCTTCAGGGCCAATTCTAGAGTCCGACAGAGTAGCACCTCCGGCTGCGCCCCGCTACCATCCGTGGTGGTTTTTTCGCCAAGTCTCCCGGCCCCTAACTTAAGACTGTCATTCGCAACGTAGAACCAGCCAGTTTCGCAAGATTGGCTGGCAGGCAGTTGAGTGATTGTGAGTTGAATTTAGCTCGAAGTTTGGTTGCTTGAGTTGACCATTTGGCACAGTTCGACGGCGGCCTGATGCAGAGTAATGGCCCTAAAGGTTTGCCAGAATTCCAGGACGGATCCGGCACAGTGGCAGCGGAAACAGTGATAGATGTTGCGTTCAGTGTTGACGCTGAACGTTGAATCGCTGTGGCTAGTTAACGTCGACGACTGTTTATGGCAAGTGGGTAATGGGCAAGGGCCGCGGAGTTGTGCTCCACGGCCCTTGGTAGATTGCCAAGCGATTCTTGTCAGCAGATCCAGGATCTGAACCAGCTGCTTGAGTGCTCGATAGTCGATTCTCACTTCTTGGTCTTATTCTTGAGGTGTCGGGTGGATTCTCCTTCGAAGGTGATCAAGTTGGTCTGGTCGACAACGCGATCAAGCAGAGCCATAGTCATCGGCGGATCGCCTAGGTAACCCATGCTGCGCAACTCTTCCAAGGCGTGCAACGCAGTAAGACTGGGATAACGTTCAAGCAGTTGCCGCAGCTGATCGATGAATGGATCAAGCTTCGACTTGCGAGTGATTGGCTTTGGTCCAATGACCGGCGACGGGGTACTCGTCCGCGCCCGATGCTCGGCGATCACGCGAGCGATCACATAACGACCAAGCGACATGTCGCGTGCGATAGAGCGAATGCCTTGGCCACTGGTCCAGCGCGAGATGATCTGATTCTCTTGAGCAGGTGAAACACTCATGGCAGTTCAAGCTCCCGGCTGAAGTCAAGGCTCGATTGCGCTAGCAGTGTCGATTCCTCACTGCTATCCCGTAGGGTCAAGTCTCGCTGCGAAGCGCTAACTTCTCAGCGAGGCGATTTTCTAAAACTGACGCCGCCTCATCCACTCTAGTCAGAACCAGCCAATCTTGCGATCAACCAATCGCTACCGCACCAGCCAATCTTGCGAAACTGGCTGGTTCTACTTTGCGATTCACAATCGTATAAGTGCTGCATTGACCGTGCTTTATCCATTGCCAAGCGATTGGACATGGCCGGCCCTTGATGTGAACTCTTGTTGCCAAAAGTTCTACATCTGAGCAGACCCTTCAACCTCCATGTAGGTAGGGGATTTTCAAGCGCCAATCACTGGCCCCTTTTGAGCGCCAACTTACATTCAATCAATTTGCCGCATCATAGAACATCGCTATGATGGACTTGGCAATTCATTTCATAACTTCCATTTCAGGAGACCTGAAAAATGCAAGAAGTAAAAAGTACATGCAAGTTGGTCAGCGCTTACACTGTCGTCGCCGATCCAGAAAGAGCCAGGGAAGCCAAGCGACATCGCGAACAGGCAATTGGGATCTTTCAAAAACGAATTCGATCACAGCTGGAAGCAGCAGCGGGTGTCCCTATCGTACGTATTGGGAATTTCTGTGGCTCATGCATTTGGCTTGGGCTACTGGTTAGAGAAACCGCTAAGTTCTACGTCTACGCTGACGGATGTAGGGATGCCAAGACGATCAATGACCACCCGACAAAGCGAATCTTGAAATCCAGTGTTCACCTCAAACCTTGCAAAGGCTGCAAAGATCATCCCGAGACAAACTATCCGCTCGGCTAACTGCAATGGAGTTGCCTTGACTGGAAATGACAAAGGACGGTTCGTCCTGGGTCGCGAATGTAGTCCAAAACCAGACCTGGTTTGGACTCGAAAGCGCAGTCAAAATGATATCGCTAGGGCCTCGTTCGCTCGTAGCCTGCCTTCGGTCGATGCAACCTCTCTCAGTTGACGAAGCAACGGGCTGCGATGGAGTCGTTGCGGGAACGCCAAACTGCGAATGTTCGGCGATCCGGCGTGTCCAACCGGAGCAGATTTGATTGATCACCGGTGGCGTTGTTCTTTCACCGACAACGGCCTCGGTAAGTGCGTAATGACACGCCCTTGTACCACCATTTGCAATCCCAGGTTTCAAGATACTCCGGTACGTGTGGTTAGCGTCGAAATCTAGCAACGTCCTCATGCAGTTCGTGGAGTTCCCTCCATGGCGGCTTTTGGGCCAAATAAAATACGTTTGATGGCATATTTCATGATCAGCCGGGTAAACTGTAAAATTCACACTTTAGAAACCGCAAACCAGGCTCGTATCGGATAAGGACAAAAACACGATGGCCAAGAGTGAATCCATTGTCATTCTTTCCCCATGCGTGAAAGACGAAGACAAAGCGCCGAAGAATTTCTACCTTTGGGGCTATCAACCGCATTTTGCGAGCACGATGAAGTCGGTTGCAAATCAGCTGTTTAGCAAGCTCGATGACTCAATCGTGCCCGATGCGTTTCTAATTGCAATTAACGCTGACAAAGCTGAGAAGCATCCAATAGCTGTCGTGGAACCTCCGGACCACGACTTCGAAGCGGTAGACTTCGAGCGCGTTCTTGATCTAGCAGATGAACTAAGCAATGCTGCCGCAGGCGTACAGTATGGCTTTCATGCAGAGGATCAAAAAATAGGTGAGGCGTGGGTAAATCGCGAACTAAGACGAGATTTTCGTGCAAATGTGCGTCGCTCTGTGCAGAGGACAATCGAAGGTGCGTGTGTCCATGACAAACACATAGTCTATGTGTCAGCCGCACGCGAGGTCGGTCCATATTTTGTCTTTTCAGTTCTTATGCTCCAAGCTCATGACTACAACTCGCATCCACGACTTCGCATCACACAGAGAGATCAATACTCGGTCGTGCCATCCCTACTGGATGCGGCAGCCTTGTCCTTTCTGACTGCCTGCTACGACGCGATATTAAAGTCGCTAGATGGTGATTCCTTTGTCCAGTTTCCTGATACGGACACGATGTTGCGTTCTGCTGGTCACACTTTCATGTACACGCCTACCGGCGTCTGCAACGAGTTCAACGGACTTCACGGCGGTTTTGCTACATGCAACGAGGTATCAACGTTGACCTACGAAAGAGGGGTTGGATCAGGAAGGATATTGTTGGCCCGAACCGATCATGACAATCTTTCGGAATCAATTTCCTTCCAGAACCCACCAAAGCTGGACAACTTTCGCGCGGTCCGAAAGCTGCTTGAGTTAGCAGGTGATGAAGAGGCCCTAATCAGTAACTCCGACGTAGTTACTGCGCTCGGAAAGATCGTTGGCAACTATGACACGAGCAAAGAAGACCTGTTTGTCATTGAGTTTGTTGGGCACGCGAAATGGCAACTCGTTCATGGCGGCATTGTTTTGATGCGTGTCGAACATGGCATTCCTCAATTGCCTAAGGTAGAGAGGCAAATCACGCGATTCAATGAGACATTTGAACGACTGTTTCCAGACTCTACGGCTCGACAAAGACAAGTGATTAAGGGCATCGTTCGTAAGGCAACGAACCTTCATCACGGGACGATCATCGTGATTAGCGACCAAGCCGAATCTGAAGCAGTGCGATTAGGAAGCCAAGCTACGTCAATTGAGCCTGTCCGACTCACAGACAACCTCATTGATAAAGCCTCGCAAATCGACGGCGCAATTCTGGTGTCGCCAGACGGCATTTGTCACGCCATCGGCGCGATTCTCGACGGAGTTGCAAACTGTAAAGGGAATTCGGAACGCGGCTCCCGGTACAACAGCACCGTACGGTATGTCTACGCAAGCCAATGCGCTTGCATTGGTCTCGTAGTTTCGGACGACGGAATGGTTGATTCCGTTCCGGAGTATCGACCGCGAATCTCTCGGCGCGAACTGGATAGCCGAATCGAGCGTCTTGCAAACACATTTTCCGCTGGCAATTCAGATGAATCCGAATCTCACACCAGCAACTTCGATGAAAACGAGTTTTGTGAGTGCATGGCTTGGATACGTGCTCACAGTTTCTATTTGTCTGATGCTCAATGCGAAAAAGTCAATGCACTGAATGCTGAGTATCAAGCCCTTCCCTTGGGATCAGGTTTCAGGCAGATTTATTCAGATTTGGTACCAAACGCCGATATGGATGAGTCATATTTCCGGCAGTGAGGAAAGACACATCAACATGTATCTCGAATAGAGATGCTGCACCTACATGAATTTCGTCTATGTTGAGGTAGCCTTTGTGTGATAGCCAGCTCTTGATTTTGATAAGATCGCTCACGGTGGCCTTCACCACTCCAAATCAGATTCAACCAGTCATGTGTGTGGGGCAAAAATGGGCATTGCCGTACTTGCTCGACTAGTCCTGCTTCGCTCTGTTGTCTTCAAACTCGAGTAACAACCCTTGCCCCCGACCCATTACAACTTTTGCTTGGAGTCTGTACCGCGAAGCAACACGCCGAGCGAGTTCGGATAGGAATCCGTCAGGCAAAAATTCAAGGAGGCACTCGAACCTAGACTCCTTCTCACTTGTGTCGACAAGAACTTTGGTGAGATCTAACATAAAAATGTCGGCTCCTTGCAGAACGGGTAGATCATAGCGGCCCTCCAAAAAACCACGAACAAGCTCAACCAGCTGCTCGGCAACAACCTGTTTGAGATGCGGTGTCTCCAGATTTATGTTGTGTATCAGCTCCCCAAACCCTCCGCGCATCGCACTCGTTGGATTCTCGCTAATAAGGATCATGACGCTCGGCCTGGATCGATGCAGAACGGCAACGGCATCGGCGGCGTCCATTTTGAAATGGCCGGAACGTTCTATCCGCCGCATTATGTCATCAAATTCAATGTCCTTTTCTTCTATGAGGGCAATTTCCTCGATCAGCTCGCCGAATTCGAGATTGTTGAATTCTAGGTCATCGTACAACTCGAAGGGAAGAAGCACTGGCTCCTCGCCGTCAGGTAACGGATTACCATTCCCATCCAGCAGTACTCCATTGGAATCTTGGTCTAACATGTACGCTGTCCAGCCAACGTATTTGGTGTCTCCAACAAACGAGATCCAGTCTTTCGGCCGATACTCAACTTCGATTTGCAGTTTGTTATCAGTTTCGGATCCAAGAGAGATTCTCTGAATTGAGCAACTTCTGGCCGGCATACCCCTCCATTCAGTCTTATTCAGAGGTGGGCTTCCAGACGGATGGTATGTACTCATCACCTGTCTCATATTTGCCGATTGGCTTTCAACCGTGTCTCCAGGACTACCGAGTCTGAAGATCAACCTGATAGGTTTTCTTTTCTCGTTCACAGCTCCCCCACATCGAAGTGATTTGCCAAGAAGTCCGTGAGATCAATGAACTGATCGGGAATCGTTTCGAGCTCCGATAGATTCCCAAGTCCATTGTTGTAGCCAAAGACCTTAACTGTTGGTCCTCGTGCCCTCAGTGCTTGAATTAATGGTATGAAGTCGACATCACTGGTGTAAATGTGACACTCGTCAAATACATCAGCATGAACGTCCTGCAGCGCACGGACAGATAGCCCGATGTCTACTTGCTTCGCTTTTTCAATCACGCCGCCACTGTCGAGCAAGTTCTGACGTTGCTTTCGTAGATCGCTTGGCTCGTGGTATATGTTTGGTTCCAGCCCAAAATTTCGAATCGACTTGCGAGCTTCATGGAAATCGAAAGCGTCCCCTGAGAACGCAGAAAAATACACGAGGCGATGAGCGCCTGGACTAAACAACTGACTCCAAAACACTTTGCATCGTCTATTCAGCAAGATCCGTGGACCATTGACCTGCTTGCATGTTACTGCATCTAGTGAATTGCACTCGCTATGTAGGGCGCACCACGCTTTTTCCGAACGTATGAAATGGGATTCGCCGTCGATATACACGACTAAACGCCGGGAGGGTTTAGGAATCAGAACACTCCTTCTAGCTAACGAGAAGACTACTGTTTGCCCAACGGTCACAATAGGATCTCAACGAGCCACCCAGTGTATCGTGCATTAGGGAACACCTAAAGTGGCCCCCCCTAAACTGAATGAGTACTCCAGAGGGGGACGCGCCGCTGCGATTCTTGTCACAAGAGATCGGCGAAGTAGCCGTCGATCGACGGAGTTTTGGCAGCGAGTGCGGAATCCATTCGCGACCCAGGACGAACCGTCATTTGTCATTTCAAGTCGAGGTATCTTTGTGTCGTTTTTCGGCGATAATTCCCAAATCCTGGGTCGCTAACTCGCACCGGTCACCCAAACCGGTGCTGTCTCGCCAGATGCCATCTGCCGCTCCGGCGTGAAACGCCGAGCGCACATTCGGCAGTTGCCCAGGGGGGCGTGTCATTGTGCTCAAAGGTAGGTGCACAATGACGGATCGTCCTGGGGTAGCACGAGAATAAGTCGCAGCACTGCTATGAATGATCACTTCGCTTTCTTGCTTCGCGTCGCTGACAGGTCGTTGAGATTCGCGTGCTCGCCATACGCCTCTTGTGCGGCGATGTTGTAAGCCCTCGCCGCGTCCTCTTCATACTCGAAGTAGCCCAGCGATGTTTGCTTAGATTCTCCCGGCCACGAGATCCTTGCTCGCCATTTCCTATCCCGACGACAGTAGTCGACTCCGCGGAATCGGCTGGTCTTATTCTTTCGTAACTGATGCTGGTGTGACACGATTGCATAGTGCTTCGATGCACTATCGGCTTTCCACGTACGGCGCAAAATTGATTGGATACGCTGCTCACTATCTTTTCGCTCCGCTTTTGCGCGAGCGTCAACGAGCTCTGCTGCGTTGGCTCGTGCTTTCACAACCTCCTTTTCGGTTACAAGCCCCTTGTCGACTAGAAGTGTGACCAGGGTCATATAGTTAATAGCTTCTCCGCGCGTGGACTCGCGAGCAAAAACATCAGAAAGTACTTGCTTCACTGGGCCAGGCTCCTAAGAGTGTCATTTCTGTTCTGTGGGAGCCATTCTAGACTTGCATGATGCCGGTTGTCCAGAAAAAAATGAAGCTGCGTGACCAAAGTTGTCGGTCGCATCAACTCCAATAGGACGCATGGATGATCTGCCCAATGGAGTCACAAAGAACCGCTATTGTTCGCCACTAGTCGGCCTGGAGAATTGCTACGCACTCTACATCGAACTGGAGCGACTGGAAGATCTTCGATGCCAATTCATGTACTGGCGTGGAATTAATTCATCACCCAAACTAAAAGCAGCAAGAGCCAGGATGCGTGATCTTCGCCCTGGTGATGTCGTCGTTTACGAGGGTTGGCGGAGGGTCGTCAAGATTGTGCAGATTTTTCGCTAGCTAATCCACGCTGATTTTTTCCGAACATCCAAAAGTGCAAATCTATAGTTAATCCGGCGATGTTCTTAATCCGGCCAGCGGAACGCTGGCCGTCTCAGTGGAATGACGATTCGGATCGGGCTTCGCCAGCACTCGTCGATTAAGTGGATACTGCAGCGTTCAAGATCGTTGTGCCAACCTTCACGCGCTGGACATCCAAATTGCCGATATGGCTAAGGGGCAGTCTGCACCGTTGAGAAATTCGGAAGTGCCGATCGACGTGGTTTCGTTCCGAGGAGGGCGGCTTGGTGCCGACTCTCCCTTGTTGACACATGACGGTTCGTCATGAGTGCGCAAAAAACTCAGTCAGAACGCAAATGAGTTGTTGACCTCCGCCAATCTGAGAGTTGGGAAGGGGTGCAACCGGCACGGCAGTTTGAAGTGGCAGAATTGCTATCGCAATAGGTTGTAGCATCATTTTTTCGAATTACAAAATATAGTGGATAGTTATCGGCGGTTTGGAAGATGCGAAAATGGTTGCTGGGGATTTCCGTCACTTTCGACCAAGGAGCTTCAATCATGGGTACGGCTGAACAGTTGAACTTTGATGAATTCGATGGCTTGGTGCAAGAGTTAAAGGCTATTGCGCAGAACGCTGTAAATGCAGGAACTGCGATGCATGAGGTGGAGAAAGAGTTGCTCGGAAAGCTCCTTCAATTAGGCCATGCCAGCCTTGGAGCAATGTTCCAATCAATAGGCACTGGTGATGTAGGGGAAACACTGTTGCGTCCCGATCACAGTAGACCACTTAAGCGCTATCCAGAACTTTCTACGCGCAGTTATCGCTCTATTTTTGGCGATTTTGAATTATCTCGCTACCTCTACGGTAAGGCTCCGTCGACCAAAGCTTTGGCAATCCCGTTGGATGAACACTTTGGTCTGCCGCCCAATCGGTTTTCATTGTTGCTGGAGGGTTGGGTTTCGCAGTTGTCCACCAGCGAAGCGATTCACGAAGCGATGGATAAACTTTACAACATTTTTGGTATTCGCATTGGCGTCGATCGTGCTGAGCGGATTCTTGCGCGAACAGGTGCAAACGCCGAATGGTTTCAAGACAATTTGCCAGCCGTCGAGGTGGCTGCCGAGGGGGAGTTGCTAGTCGAATCGACCGACAACAAAGGTATCGTGATGCGCCATAAACCATCGGTGGAAAAGCAGCCGGTAGGAGCACCGACTAATCGCGTAGGGCCAGTACCGGACCGAAAACAAATGGCCACTCTCTGTGGATGCTATAGTGTCGACAGGTATGTGCGAACGCCCGAACAAATCCTTAATGCATTGTTCCATGTCGAGACACTGGAGGATCTTTCTGAGCCTCGCCCACGTCCCAAGCAAAGCCGCTTTCAAGCCTGTCTGTCGAGGAGTCAGGAACATCCAGACGACAGTCTTAACGGTGAAGTGTCCGCAATAGGCTGGCTGAGCGAGCATGTTTGTGAGCGACGGCGAGAAGGTCAGGAGTTGATCAACTTGAACGATGGGGAGCTTTCCATCTGGAGCAATATCGACGACGCGCAGGAGCAAAACGGACGCGTTGATATCCTTGACCTGATGCACGGTCTTCAGCGTGTTTGGGATGCAGCGGCGATCCTCAAGCCCAGAAATATGATTGCATTTGCGAAAAACCATATTCGGTCGATTCTCAGCGGCAAAGTGAAAAGTGTGATTCAAAGCTTTCGATGGAAAGCGACGAATATGGGACTCCAGGGTAAAACCTTGCAAAGCATGGAGCGAATATGTTCGTTCTTGGAACGCAACGCAGACAAGATGAAGTACGACGAATATCTTGCCAAGGGCTATCCCATCGCCAGCGGTTTCATTGAAGGTGCCTGTCGGCATGTGATCAAAGATCGCATGGAGCGAAGTGGCATGCGATGGAGCGTGCAGGGGGCCCAACACATGCTGTACTTACGGTGTGTCGATGCAGGTAAATTATGGACAGCGTTCAACACGGTTCACCAACAAAAAGTTCTCGCGATCTACGGCGCTCGGACTAACTTTATAAACTCATTTCAAATGGCTGCATAATAAACAATCGTCTCGCTCAGCCGGTTGCACCCGTTGGGAAGTCGCTGCCATCACCCAATTCAGGCATTGGCAACCAAGTCGCTCCATCCCGTTGGCAAACAGATTGGCGTAGAATTCGCTGGATCATCTGGACTTATGTTGAAATCCGGCTCGGAATACTTAACCGGACGGTCATTGGGTCGGTCCGCTGGGCGCAACAAACGATTGTCGACAATCCGTCCAACAAACTCGTGGCCCCAAACCTCATCTTTCCAGCGGTGTCCCAGGAAGGAGCCGTGTCTCGTCCAAAGCAGCCCGTTTCCTTCATAGGCGACAGGGGCGCCGTTTGAGTCGAAATACCACGTCGTTAGGGCATTTGTTATCCAATGGGCAGCGCCGTCGAGGTGAATGTCCCGAAGCTCTGACATTCTGAAAATGCGACCGTAAGACGACTCGATTATGTTTCGCTTTTCATCGCGGACAGAATCATTGATCGCGTAGTCGACGATAGTAATTCTGTCGCGGCAGTCACCTAATACTCCCTCCCGAAACAAAGTCTCAGCCGCGATGTCGGTTCGTGGTAGCGAATATCCGATGAATATGACTCGGCTTGCGTTCTCTAGGCTGTCGATGGCGTGCCGCCAAGTTAGCTGCAAGACAGGCTGCTCGTTTAGTTCCACTTTCGAGAGAACGGGCGGAACAATCATCGGCTCCTGAACGAAGAACGGGTCGAGAGATTCTAAGCTCACTTTATCATGCTCGTGCCCTTGCCAATACCAGCTTTCATGGTGACGGATCGACTCGATTCCGTAAGGCCTTGCCGTTCCAATCGGAATCCGCCAGTTGACGGAGCCATGCATTTTTAGCAACAGCAAACTGTCACGATGAGCCGGGCGAATCGAGAGCTGCCGCACGCAAGCTTCGGACATCCGGCATGGAAACCCATAACCCCAATCCGGACTCCACGAGACTCGCGGGTCGAGCGTCGGGCTGGACCTCCATAACGCCTCGTCAAGCAGATCGTCATAGTTGAAAGTAATACATGTACATTTTTTCGCGACCACATGCTCTGCGAACAGCCGAAGTGCTCCGGAGTCTCGAGGTGACCCACTTTTGGCTTTTGCGAGTCGTCGAAGGAATACAAGTTTCAAATCGGCCAACATTGCGGCGAACACCGGTGCAGAGCCAGCAGCATAGTCGTACGGCATTCCTCCGGCGAGTCTCGTCATCAGACGTTCAAGATTCAGCTGTCCCGGTTGGTGATCATGGCTCCGAAGCTCTTCCTGCAGAATGGCCGATTCGTACGTGAACGCGGCGTATTGGTTAGCGAGACGCTCCCCCTCAAAATCGTCTACAAGTACGGGAGCGTCTGGTAGGAATGCCTTCGTAAATCCGGCACCCAACACGAACACGGTGTTTGAGTCAAAAGAACCCATAGTGTGTGCCAAAACCTCCCATCAACTGCTGAACATCAATCACCACGACGATGCCAGTTACACGGACGACGTGTGAACCGGCTCAATTCTCATCGTTGGGCCTGACGCCGCGCTTAGAGCTCCTCTCGACAGGAATTTTCAGTGTAGCATGCTGAACGCGAGCCGAAATAGCGACGGTGGGCGTGACCTGGGCCCGAAAAGGCAACCGGCTACGACGCGTCGGCGTGAAACATCGAAGGCACACAGGACGATGAGGCCGTAGCAGCTTAAGGTAAGACGCTTTGCTCAGTTCTTGCAGCCATCTTTATCGCAAGTGATTTTCTCTGATGTGTTTACCCAATGGTCAGGTTTTTCTTTTGTGTCAAAACCGCAACCCGTTTTGCCACCTTTGTGAACGATACCAGTGGGAGTGTGCTTCACGGCCATTCTAGGTCCTTCCCTAACAGTGTTGGGTTTGGTTAGCCGTACATACTTGTTACTCGAGGGAAACTTCTTGAGGAAGCAGGCGGTCTATGCTAGCGGTTTGCCGCACGCTTTTCAAGCATGGGACGGCGGCTGTTCGGCGACATGCCTTTCGGTAGGTCATCAGAAAAAACGAAAAGACGGCCGACGGCGAAGCCGCACAGGACCCGCGGCAATGGCGTCGCACGGTCTTTCGGCTACGACGCGTCGGAGTGAAACTCCGACGCGGGTTAGCTGCTCATGTGGGCGTGACATTAGTAAGTACTAAGTGGTCACAGTACTTGGCGCTTTCAAAGGACTCTTTCGCAAACGAGGCTTGTTCATCTTGCGAGCGCAGCTCGCGGATCTCAGAAAATACGGCCGCCCAGATTTTCGGATTTGGCAAGTGTTTAAAGAACTCACCAAGATGCTTATTTTCGTCATTGTGTTCTGTTCGATCAAAAAGATGGTATCGATCGCTTGGTAGACAACGTTGGTCTCACATGAGTATGCCGATTCTAGTATGTCTGCGACATGCTGACACGAGGAAATCGGATTCGGGATAGCAATGCTCCGGTGGCGGAACGGCAGCAGCCTAATGCTCAGATTGGTGGACCTTCTGAGCAATCAACGGGCGCAAAACGTCGGCTATTTGGCAGCCGTTCTTGGCGCAATAGATCTTCAGCTGGGTATGCAGCTCGGGTTCAATGTCGATGGTCAGCCGCTTGGGTTTGACGCGTGGGCGTTCCTCTTCCGGATCAATTCGGTTTTCGACCCATTCGTCGATTTGCGGCTTAAGTTTTGGGCGAGGGGAGATGCTAACCTTCTTGCTCATGCGACTTTCCTTAATTCTGCAACAAACTTCTGTACCTCCTTGGCAGCCTTGCTAAATCGCTGATCCAACACGGTTGCACCGGTAGCCGCAGTTTCGGCGAAAGTGACACGCTGCCCGATATCCGTCTTGAAAACGGGCACGTCCAATTCAGTCAGGGCATCGCGGACATCTCTGCCAATTGCCGTATTTGCGATTTTGCGATTGATCACCAACAAGCACTGGAGATCAGGCTTAAACGTTTTGGCCTCGTTGACTAAGTCGACCGTCTCAACAGCAGCCCAGACGTCCATAGGCGAGGGCTGCAACGGTATGATAACGACGTCGGCTGCCAGGATGATTGATCTTGCCAGATCGGTTACGCGGGGCGGCCCGTCAATGACGATATCATCATAGTCCGCCACCATATTGCCAATCTCTTTGTGCACAGTCGCCTTGGGCATCCCGACCACCGTGAATCCTGGCTCTTCACGCTCATTTGACCAAGCGAGGGCACTGCCCTGCGGATCAGCGTCAATCAGCAGCACACGTCGTTTCTTCCGTGCTAGTTCGGCTGCGGTATGAATAGAAAGCGTCGTTTTGCCAACTCCGCCCTTTTGATTGAGAAAAGCATAAATCATGTTGTCCGTCGTATCGTCGTGCCCCCGCAATTCCACAGGTACGATACGAGCGTATATCATTTCTCCCAACAGCGCAAGCGAATTGTTCGCTCGGATCGATCAAGGCCTTGGGCTTTGGCGGAGTAGGGGTGCCAAGTTGAACTCCAGGCTTTCGCTTTGTTTCACGGCCAGCTAAGGGTCTCAAACGCGACCGAACGACAGCTACCCTTATCTGTACCCTAATCGAGTAGAAAAGAAGTTTTCCAAAGGGTATTGTGTGCAAGGCAGTGTTAGCCTGCGTTCGGGACGCATCGCCCCATATAGCCCGGGCACCTGTTTGCCAGCAATCTGTCGAAGCACGCTTGGTCTCATAGCTCAAGAAAAGATGATAGTTGCTTCTTCGGCGTAACTCTGGACTGACACAAGGCGGTTCATTGTTACGCACGAAAACAACTTGACGCAAACCGCTCAGCAATATCAGATTGACTGCCGTTCTGCGACCACCAGCAGTGCTCAGTGATCCCACCTTGCTGCGAACGTCAATATCGAGCTGCATTCGGTCGATGCATCCGACCACTCCTATCACGGCGCGAGGGATTTCTTCGCTGACGGCGCAACGCAGTGTTATGAACAACTACCATTGAACTGACAGACAATGCCTGCCCCCCTGGCGATAGATTCTTCGTTTCAAATTTCTTGGAAAAACTGGATTTTGATTGCGGAGGGGCGTAATCTTCTATTGAAAACAGAACGGATCCAGATTCGCGAGGGAATTTATATGCAAGATCAAGTCTTAAGGCGTCTCGATCAAATTGAACAGTTGCTGTTGCAGGTTTTGAAATCAAAAGCGGCTATTCAGGACTTTTATTCCACCTCCGATGTAGCCAAGCTACTACGTCGCGCCGAATGGACAGTGCGTGAGTGGTGTCGACTGGGTCGAGTCCATGCGAAAAAACGCATGAGCGGAAGAGGGATCGCCAAAGAATGGATGATCAGCCACCAGGAACTGGAGCGGATCAAAAGTGAAGGCTTGCTGCCACCCAACCAAGCTAGGTATTCGGTGGAATAAAATGACACCATTGACTAACGCGCAGCGTATACCGTTCCCAAGATTGGGAAACGAAATTGCCGCTTGGCAATGTTGCATGGTTGATTCCGAAGAAGGCACCGCTGGCGCTGAACAGTAACTAGCCGAAGACGCGGGCAATTGCTGAACTCTTCACGTTCGGGAATAGATGACGATATCGTCGCCGCATTTCTTCCGTAGTGTGGCCGACAAAGTCGTCGATAATTCGCTGATCGATACCGTCGCAGGCTAAATTGCTGATGAAGCTATGCCGAAGCGTGTGCCATCCTCGAACGACGTCCCAGGTTGACTTGCAAACTGCATTACGGAAGGTTCCTTGCACCTTGTCGGGCGTTAGAGTTTGCCCCGCAGCATCATTGAACAGGTTTGGACCGGAGGATCGAAATTCAAGCCACTGCGACAGGCATTCCGCCAATCGAGAAGAAAGGGGCACTCGCCGCGTCGATCTTCGGCCACGCACTCGTTTCTTCTCCCGCAATGTTAGCACCAAGTTTTCAACATCCAAATCGCCTACTTCTGCTCGTAACAGTTCTGAGCGTCTCGCTCCTGTGTGCGCTGCAGTGCAAATCATCGGATAAGCGTAGGGAGGAAGCCAGGTGCGTTCGCTCACGGTGTCCAGCAGTTGCTCTACCTCCTGTTTACGCAAGTAGAGGCATTCCCAAAGTTCCTGAGCAGCAGCCTTCGACAGCGATTGAGCTTCAGTTTGCCGAAGTATTTCATCGCGAGTTTGGAACGGCGGTTTGTCATCCGCCTTGGGATAACGCAAGCCACGACTGGGAAAGCTCCCTTCGAGCAAAGGCACGGTGACTGCCCATCTCCATACTGTGCCAAGAGTAGCAATTTCCTTTTTTTATCGTAGTGGCTGAAACTTTCCGCTTGCCTGACTTCTTCTCACTAGGTATCGATTTGTTGTACTGTGTTACCTCCTTGGCACGCGTGTTGACATAGTGCTGCAGATCGTGACCGGTCAATCTTTTGATAGGAAAGGAACACTTGAACAAGCGAACAAAATGTCGCTCGTGCGTGTGCATGGTCTTGAGTGTATTGGCCTCCAGATTGTCTGGTGGCAACGCGTCAAAGAAGTTTTGGAAGAGCTGAGCGAGAGAGATCTCGCCGTGTATGGCGGGTTCGGCTTTCGGTCGAGTTGACTTTTGTTTGACCCGCTCCAATCGCCCACCAGCCAAAATAAACGCACCTGAAGCGATATTTTCGGGGACTCGAATACGGCCGTCTCTCAGGAGCTTGATGGTCTCTTCGATCTCTTCGAGCCGGGCGAGGGCGATCGACTCTGTTTTAGTCTCGAGAGAACGCTTGAACCGCGTTCTGTCATAGCGGAAAACAACATGAAAAACTTGGGTGGGTTCTCGTTGAAGCGAGGCCATGCTATTGATCTCCGTCGACGTTGACCTGGAAATCATTCGCACATGAGTGCGAATGATCCAGCGACGTAAGACCAATGCTAAGCCAAAAATGTCACTTGCGATGTCACTTGTTGAGAGTCGTGCAGTGCGACCTAAACTGCCCGCTCGTGCGAAAACCCAAGAAAAACCAGTACGGATAAGAGGACTTGAACCTCCACGGGATTATCTCCCACTAGTACCAACTCCTAGAACAGGCGGAAAAGGCGTCCGATGATAATGCCACGATAACGAGTGTAATCCTCGATACTCGACTCTGTTAACCCAAAAATCTCCGTCGCGCATCCAAGCCAAACTGCACGTCGGTACGCAAATCCGGAGTTAGATCGGTATTGATAGCCTAGTCCGATGACGGGAAGGAGTTTTGACAGTTCATCGCGAAATCATTTCATGCTAAATACAATGGCGGACTGCCAGCTTGCCCCCCTCCAATGAGCCGCTACAATATGCAAAGTGGGATCCAAGAATTTCGTAAGGTTTACCGAGGAGTTGTGTTGGCTATGTCACCTGTTCCTGTGTTGGATGCACTGCGTGAGACCGTAGAACGGTGTGAAATGTCGCATCAACCACAGCTTTTTCCAACTATTTGTGAAGCATCCCGACTTGCTGCTTGGGAGGCCCTTCGACTTCGGCTTGTTGGCTCGGAGACTTTTCTAAGTGCTTACAGAGACACAATTCGATTATGTTTGCGGGGATACGCCTGTAGTGAACTTCATTATGCCACGAATGCGCGCGACCGAGTATCCGACCTTGCAAACGCGCGGTCGGTTCTTGAATTGGGAATTCAGGGAAAGACAATTGCGAACCTCATTTTGACTTGGGTTTGGCGCGAATTCAGACGAGAGTCAACAGCAAATCAAGACCAAGATTACGGGCTTGAAGAACTCGCAACAATTTGCAAGTCGGCAAGAGAGCTAGCAAATGAAGTGAATGAAACAATATGCAATTGCTTTGCGGCAGTGTTAGACATAATCTACACTCGCACCGATAAGATTGAGGTGGCAGGTAAGGTCGCGGGGATATTCGATGCGTGCCAGCGCGATTTGCTCTTACTGGAGACCAGTGATTCCATCGCTGTAAGCTGGGGGGATGAAATCAAATACATTTCCGAGCATGATTGCTACTTCCAACGTCCCCAGTATCCGGTTGCATTTGTTGAAGTAGATATTAAGACTACCATTGACCGGAAGAGCGAAACGTGCTTGGGTACCAGTAAGGATGATTATCAAAAGGATTGGAATGATATGGATATACGCAAGGATGCGGTGAAAGGAATATCGAGCCAGCAGGTGTCGAGTGAGATTGATTACTCGCTATTGCTTGCGGAACCCTACCCCTATGTTGCATATGAGATTGTAGAAGCCTCCGATGAGCTTTGTGCCGTCCCTCTCTTCTCGGCCGCAAGCCACAACGAGCTGCGAAAATTAACTGACGCCCATCCAGAGATCGCACTGTTTGCACAATATGTCAACACCGATTCTTTAGCGACCAATTATTCAGACCTCCTAAATGAATCATTGGCACTTGAATAGAAGACGGTGCTTCTTGCTAGTCAAAGTCGTTACTCTTTTTCAGATGAGCTTCATGTGAGAAGTAGTGCATCCCAAGTTGTTAGATTTGAGTCGAATGTTAGGCGCCAAATAAACAAGTCCGAAGTGCATGAGTTTCGTGACGAACAGCTTATATTGTCGCTCGCTTTCGCCAGGCTTCAGAATGGTTCTGCGGATCAATTCGTGTCTCAATTTGCGTTTCCAGGCCCCTTTCGATTCACCCTCGCAGGGATCAATCAAGTTGCTGGAAAGAATTGCTTGCCTGCACAAAAGGAACTTCGTAAGGTACGTGCAATCAAGAAGTCTGTTCTCAACGGTTATCTTGCGAATCCTGTACGATATCGCGATCAAGCAGAATTCGAGGCCTTTTCGACATTTGTATTTGTTCGTTGCGAACATGTCGCTGACTCTCGTTTTGTCGCCTTACCCATCATCGTCGTTGAAGCTGAGCTCCATTCAGGGCTACTCAGTTTGGGATCACTAAACGAGATTTGCTCTCTAGTTCCAAACTCGCGCGACAGCGTAGTTGTAGTTCATTCGCATACGGATGCTCCGCACTACGAGTTAGGGGAGTGCCGGGATTTCCTTGACGGCACGAACGTCATCCCTGACTGGAACATAGTGGCGAAAAGGAGTAAGGCGTCAGTCGAGAGCGGGGCGTGAGAATCGCTCGCGTTTGCGATCTGGCGACCGAGAATTGGTTAGCCAAAAACGGAATCTATCGCATCTTGCTTGACTTCAGGAAACAAATGGCGATAGCGGCGGCGCATTTCTTCGGTTGTATGGCCAACGAATTCATCAATAAGTCGTTGGTCAATGGCTTTGCAAGCCAAGTTGCTAATGAAGCTGTGCCGTAGCGTATGCCATCCTTTCAGAATGTCCCATTTTGAGTTCTTCAATGCGTTTCCAATCAATCGTTGGGCTTGACCAGGCGTGAGAGAAACTCCGCTTTTCTCACAAAACAGGATTGTGCCTCCAGAGTGCTTGGCGAGCCAGTTTTCGAGAATCGGACGCAGCGTTGAGGAGATGGGAACGCGTCGCGTAGACCTGCGTCCGCGTACACGCTTCTTCTCACGAACCGTTAGCACGTTTGCGCGTAAGTCGACATCCGATTTCTGCGCACGCAGCAACTCGCTTCTTCGAGCGCCAGTAAAGGCGGCCGTTGCAACCATCGGAAAACAACATGCCGCGAGGTCTTCCTGGCGATCTTGCACGAGGCGAAGTAGCTCGGCAATCTCGTTAGTATTGAGGTAGAGGCAGTTCCATAACGCGGATGCTTTCGAACCAGTGAGCTGCTGGGACTCAATCTCGTAAGCGATTTCGGCATACGTCCTGAATGGTGGTTTCTCATCCGCTTTTGGGTATCGAAGCCCACGATTTGGAAATGCGCCAGTTAGCAGCGAAGCTGATGTTGCCCACCGCCATACAATGCCAAGCGTCACGAGTTCCATTTTGATTGTGTTGCCAGAGACGCGTCGGCGCTCAGGTTTTACGCCATCTTGAACATCAACATACTGTGATCTGTGTTTGGCACGTGCGTTAACATATTCCTGAAGAGCCTGGCCGGTGAGCTGCTGGATCTTGAAGCTAGGCTTGAAGTGATTCAGCAAATGCGACTTGTGTGTCCTCATCGTCCGCAGCGTCGTTAGCTCAAGCGAGTCTTCGGGAAGTGCCTCGAAGAACTCGCTGAAAATTTTCTTAAGCGTGAGTTGTTCGTTGCTGCTCGCGTTGGTGGCCACATCGGTTCCAGCTCGTCTACGGATCTGGCTGACCTGCCCGCCGGCAAGGATAAACTCTTCCGCAGGAATGCCGTCAGGTACGCCAATCCTGTCTCGTTTGAGAAGGACAATCGTCTCCTCAATTTCCTGCTGACGAGTAACTGCGATCGAATGAACTTTGGTTTCGAGAGATCGCTTGAAGCGACGGCCGTGGAAGCGGAAGACGATGTGAAAGACACCGGTCGATTCTTTTTGAAGTGAAGCCATGGTTGGGTCCTGTCGAATTGGGCATGGTTATCATTCGCAAACGCATGCGAATGAGCCAGCGACGTAAGACCAACGCTAAGCCACAAATGTCACTTGCAATGTCACTTGTTGAGAGTAGAAACGAAAAAAGACTTAGAGCGGTGTCGCTCTAAGTCCTTTGTCTATAACGAGTAGGGCTGACAGGAATCGAACCTGCACCTCTTGCGAGACTAGAACCTAAATCTAGCGCGTCTGCCAGTTCCGCCACAGCCCCAAAAGTGATACGCCCAAACCTGCGCCCGGCTAGCGCAAATTGGCAACGTTGATAAAACCTAGGTTGCAGTGGGAACGACCCAGACCTTGAGGTCACATTCGATTTCTTGGTGCAAGTGTACCTTGACCGTATACAGCCCCAATTCCTTTAGTGGACCTTGGAGACGAACTTGATCGTCCGTTACCGTGATTTGGTTGGCTTTGAGAGCAGCCACGATCTCGGGGGCACCGACACTACCGTACAAGTGGCCTTCGTCGTTGGCATTGGCTTCGATCGTGATCGACTGCTGCGCAATATTGTCAGCCAAAGCCTGTAGACCGCTGAGCCGTGATTTTTCGATCTCTTTGAGCTTGGCCTTATGCTTTTCGACCATACGCTTGTGATGCTCAGTGGCCACAATGGCTAAGCCTTGGGGCAACAGAAAGTTGTTGGCATGGCCAGCCCGCACTTCGACCACATCGCCTTGACGACCGACATTATCGACGTTCTGAATCAAGAGTAATTCGATACCGCCGTTCTTGCCCTTAGGCAATCGCTTGAAGGCTTGGCGTCGTGCGCGTGTTTTGGCAGCAACCATGATTTGACTCGCTGTATCTGTAACTAAGGCTGTTAACTAAGGCTTGTTTAGGAAGGGCGGCTATCTATGAAAACGCTTAACCCTTTTTGGTATTCAGTACACTAAAATGGAATTTCATCGCCACTATCGTGAGGATGGCTTGAGTGTTGGGGTGCGGAACTCATCCCGCCGCCACTCATGCTGGATGAAGCAGCGTATTCATCACGGTCTCGCATGGCAGGTCGGGAACCACCGCCACCATCACGCCCACCGAGCAACTGCATGCGCTCGCAAACGACGCGGAGTTTGTAATTCTTCTGACCTTCTTTTTCCCAGGTATCCAATTTGAGGCGACCTTCGATAAAGACTGGCGAACCCTTACTTAGGTATTCGGCAGCTACCTCAGCGGTGCGTCCCCAAAACGTCACATCGACAAAGGTAACTTCGTCAACCCAATCACCATTTGGCCCCTTGCGGCGGTCGTTGACCGCCAAACCGACTTCGGTGACTGGCGTACCGCTTGGCGTATACTTGAGTTGCACATCGCGGGTCAAATTGCCCATCAAAATAACGCGGTTATAACTGGCCATATCGAATTCTCCTCAGTTCAAAGTTCTACTCTGCGTAACTATAAGGGATTTCGTGGGCTGGGTAAAACCGGCAAGGCTTTTCTTTTATTCGTCTTCATCCGTATCGCTATCATCAAAATCCTGTGCACCAACGGCCACAGGCTTTTCGTCAGCGGGTTCGGCTACTGGCGTCTTGCCCAGCGCGTGTGCCACGAGGGGCTCGACCAAACGCGGATCAACTCGTGTCACCAAGTGTCGAATGATGTTTTCATCTAGTTGGCAAGCTCGATTGAACTCAGGCAACTTGGAAGTATCCATGTTGAAATACGTGATCCAGTAAGTGCCTTTGTTGTGGCCATCGATGGGGTATGCCAGCTTGCGTTCTTCCCAAAGTCGGCTGGCCAGGATCTCACCAGTGTGGCTCTCGATCGTCTTATGCAAAGCCGCCGCTACGCCACCTGGATCGCGATTGTATTTGTTGCTGTCAAACAGAAAAAAGCAGTCGTAGCATTGAGTAGCCAAGGTCCAAGACTCCAGAACAACGTAATCGGTGTGAATGAGTAAATTTATCGATTTGAATTAGTTGATGCGATTCATACAGTAGTTGATATCGTGAACGCACCAATCCAAAACTGCATCGGCAGCGGTCGCGACGGCAAGTTCAACGGTTGGCGCTTCATCTTTGCGAAATTTGCCGAGTACGTAATCGGCAGTTTCCCACTGGGGAGGTGGGGCATCGATGCCGATTCGCAGGCGGGCAATCGCTTGGGTGCCAAGCACTTTCAATATGTCATTAAGACCTTTTTGGCCGCCGGCCGAACCCTGCGCACGCATGCGTAGTTTTCCGACAGGAAGACTTAGGTCATCGCAAACGACCAGCAGATCCTGCTCGACGTTTACTTTGTAAAAGTTGGCCACTGCTTTGGTGCAACGACCGCTATTGTTCATGTAGGTTAACGGCCAAACTAGAATCAAGGTTGTGTCACCACGCTTGATCGAAGTCAATTGGCCTTCAAATTTGGCTCGCAGTGGCCCGGCGACCTGCTGCTGAGCCAAGTGGTTCAGGACGTCGAAGCCAACATTATGGCGAGTCCCGACGTACTTGTCGCCTGGATTCCCAAGGCCAACGACGATCTTTGTCTTGGGGCCTAGGTCGGTCACAGCAACTGATTAACCTTCCTCGTCCTGACTCTCGGCAGACTTACCGATCACTTCGGGCTCGGTCGGTTCGCTAGCAAAATCTGCGGCGGTTGCGCCCGATGGCTTGCTAACTTGGACCACCACCTGATCGGCGGCGGTCACCATGGTAGCCCCGTCTGGCAGCGGCACTTCGGCTGCGTGGATGGAGTCTCCCACGTTGAGCTTGGAAATATTGACCTCGATATGCTCAGGAATTCTGGCGGCCGGGCAGCGAATCGTGAGTTCGTGCAAGTTAAACGTCAGCATACCACCTTGGCTCGACCCTGGAGCTTCGCCATGCAAGTGTACTGGCAATGTGACTTCGACGGCTTCAGCCTGAGAAACTCGGGTCAAATCCACGTGCAGCACGTCTACGCCGAACGCGTCCCACTGGACTTCCCGTAGAATCGCAGTGTCGTTGACATCGCCAGTCAAAGACAGCAGTTTAGTGCCATGCTTGATAATGTTTTGGATTGCGTCTGACGAGACGGACAGATTCTCGTTCGATTCGCCGTGACCGTAAAGATTGGCGGGAATGGAACCGGACTGACGCAGTTTCTTGGAGGCCAGTGAGCCCAATCGGTCGCGTTTCTTAACTTCAAGTGTTTCGCTGCTCATCGACAAACCTAACGGCTGTTTTCGGGGAATATGTATGATGGAGAGGGAGCTATTCAGTGCGGAAACCGCCAAGTATCCCAAAACCTTGCTTTCTTTCAAGGGCAACCGGGCCATGGAATGCCCGAGTTTCGGCTTTTGCCACAATTTGCTAGCCAAAGGAAGGCTTGCCGGACCGGCAATTGTCAATTACGTTTGCAGCCCACTGATATTCTGTACAAGTCTCTACCAATATTGACGACGTAAGCGCTACAATATGGCTAAGAAGAAACCGACCTTGCAAACCATCGAACCCATCGGTGCCCGCGTCCTAGTCCTCAAGGACGAACCTAAGCGGGAGACCAAAGGCGGTATCGCTCTCCCCGACGCGGCCGAAATCCCCACCATTACGGGGCGAATCGTCACCATCAGCACACAAGTCGCTCACGACGAAGACGTGCCGCTGCGGCAGTACGACAAAGTCCTGTTCCACCCCAAGAACGCTATCCCGGTCGATTTCGAGTCCGACAACCAGCTTTTCGTCGTGCCTGTCGAGGACATCGTGGCCGTTTTTCGAAGTACAACGCCAGACTGAGCCTGGGAGTGCGGCCATTCATCGCCGTTTTGCCATGTGTTGTTGTAGGCAGGACAGGAAGCAGTTTGGCGAGTTTGTTTGGTCTTGCGGAGTTGCCGTTCGGCAGCTTGCTTCTAGGAAAGTTCCGACAATTCGGAGCAGCCCTAGCGCGGGCTTCAGGACTTCGAGGACTGCTCGATGGCAGCCCATTTCTTTTCGATCCAGCGAGCGACGGCGTCCCACAGGCTAGCGTTCTGCCCAGGGACGCGAACCCAAGCCATTTGGCCGGGGCTGAGCCGCTGGCCGACAAAATTGTCTTCCACCCGAATTCGAACGTTGAAGCGTGGAGTTGGCAGGCGAAGCACGTCTTCGCCCGCATCGCTTTCAAGCGTGACAGCGATTGGGCCATCGTAGAGAGCGGCCAGCAGGGGCTCCTGTAATAGATCACTGCCGCGCGGGTCAACATGCTCCACAATGCCTGGAAACGTCGAGCCGTCTGTGCAACGTAGGTGCACCGGCTGACCAATCAAGCTGCGCAAATGGTCGACTTCATTCTGACTAGCGGAAACATTGACTTCGATACTGGCGGGTTCCGCAATCGTACACAGCGGCGCGCCGGGCTCGATGAACTTGCCTAATTGCCGCTGTAGATCGTTGTCCACTAAGAGGCCGGCACGAGGCGCTCGCACCTGAAGCTTTGCAACGCGTTCGGTCAGTTGTTGCATTTGCGTTTGCAGTGAGTGCAGCTGCGCCTCATCGGCTTGTAGCTCCGACAATTCGCCACGTGAGCGGCGTGCGTGGATGCTCTCTTTCATGCGGTCGATCTCGTTTTGCTTCTGCGCACACAACAATGTCAATTCGCTGTTTTCGAGCACCGCTAGCACATCGCCTTGCGCGACTCGCTGCCCAGCGCGAGCGTGAACACGAACAAGAAAACCATCGGTGTCTGACCGAACCGTCGCTGGCTCGTGCAGACCCACCACGCCTGGCGCAGTGGGTTGTACTGGCGAGGGAATTGTCCACAGGGCAACGCCGACACCGAGAGCGATGGCACAAGCCCAAACGTTTTCGTTCGACATCCAAGCCGCTTGACCGTTCACCGTGGCTGGATTTGTGGATGTGGTGATGGCTGGTTCTGCTGTTGGTTCTACAGGTGAGTTGGACTGCGAGTTTCGCGTCTGGGCGGCAATTCGGCTAAGCCGACGACTGGCGATGGACCGTTGCAGCGGCACAACGACCATGGCATAAGCGCCCCAAGCTACGATGGCTAGCCCCACGCCTTGCCAAACAAGAATGGTCCAAGCGGCCAATGTGACGAGCATCATTACGCGATATTGGTAGCAGGCAAGTCCATAGAGCACATAGGCAGGATGGATCGCAGAGGCTGGCGAGCTCCATGGGTGCAGCAGTTTGGCGACGAACCGCTTAACCGCCAGTTGTCCCTCGGTCCACAAATTGGGGCGTTGCAGCAAATCAGAGACGATGAAATATCCGTCGAAGCGGAGCAGGGGATTGGCGTTGAACGCAAGCGTAGCGACCGTGCCGGTCGCGGCCACGGCACAGCAGAAATACTGCAAGGATTCATTACTGGTGTGCAACGCCACGCATGCGGCGATCGCTGCACACACCAGCTCGACAAGCATCCCGCCGGCGGAACAAAGGATACGATGCCAACGATTGGAGATGGTCCACAAATCGGAGATATCGACGTAGGGCACGGGGGCCAAGAAGATAAAACTGATACCAGCAGCGCGGATTTGGCTGCCGACTTTTACCGCTATTACCGCGTGTCCCAGTTCATGAACCGATTTCAGAATCAGCCATGCAACGATCCACCACAGTCGACCATCGGCCACGAATAAATTGCTCGTCAGCAAACAGTACTCCTCCCAATTCAGGAGCACGAGTATCGCAGAAGCTACGCAGCCGATCGTGACGGCCAGCAGAACAGGCCAACAGACCAAAGGAGCAAACCAGGTAGCAATGCGTTCTAGACGCGGACCGCTGATGAGGGGGACACGCGTGTACATGGGATTGAATACGATCTTGCGATGCGCCGCTTGCGCTTGCGGTATGGCGCTAGGGTTATGCAACATTCCGGCTTTACCCAACCATTCAGTGAGCTGCTGGACATCGCTTTCGGTGGCCATAACTTCTGGAGCGACTTCCCCAACGGCGCTGAGCAGCTCTGCCGGAGAGCGGGCACCGTTCATGGCGGAAGCCAACAAATACTCTTTGCGCCCCAGCCGAAGAAACTTACCGTTCAGAGGATCTTGAACCGCATACCAGACATCCCCAAACTGCTGGTGAACGGTATAGCTTAAGTCAGCACGAAGCTTGGGAAAGATCATCGGGTTGGGTGAAGCCGTTGGATTTTCATTCATAATTACCACGCCAGCTTCTTCATGACCCACACGTACGGCCGATGAAACAGGAGCCAGCCAAGACTCTTCGTGCCTGCTGACAATCGCACCGAGCCCTGCATGCCTGGGCGCAACGCGTTGTTACGATTATCGACATCCATCTCAGCCATAAACACCACTTTGGAATCCACAACTTGTCCACGCGGGTCAATTCGCTGAAGAGTTCCTTGCCATGTTTCACCCTGCGCGGCATCAACGCGTACGGTGGCGGTATCACCGACCTGGATCCATGCTAAGTCTTCGGTGGTTAGTTCCGTAGCGATTTGCATTTTGTCGAGCGGCGAGATCTCAAACAAAGTGTCGCCACGCTCTACCGGTGCACCAGCATTGCGAGTCCAATCTCCCTGCACCACAATGCCCTCGCAGGGGCTGCGAATCTCCAATAGTTCAAGTTGTCGCCGCAGGGACTCAATCTCAATGGCGATACGTTCCTGTTCGAGCTGCGCAAGTCGCATTTCGCCCCCAGCCCGCGTCGCTAAGGCAGATTGTCGACGTTTGGCCGCCGACTCGTAGTCGGCTTCGGCGGCCGACAACTCCCAGCGAAGTTGCTCGTCGTCGATCGTAGCTAGCAGTTTCCCTGGCGAGACCAAATCGCCTGGACGAACCTCGGCTCTAGCGACGCGACCACCAATAGGACTCGCCAAATACTGACGTGACGCGGGTTCGACGGTACACTTCCGCCGCGGCCAATAAGGAACGGGTAGTGCCAAGCTAGCGAGCAGGCATGCGGCGACGGTCAATCCGATCTTGCCGCGCCGCGAGCGGTAAAAGTGAACGCGCGTATCCCATCGCTTTACGCGTTGGCCCAAGCGACACAGCCTCCATAACTCGAGCCAGTCGGGTAGCTCACGTCGCAATTGTGCGATGAGTTGAGCATAGTCTTCGGTCGAATGGTTTCCGGCGGCACGTATGCTGAGGACTATCCCGGCTGCATCCCTTGATGTCGCCGGAGCGCCGGGAGTTGCCTGTGCGGCTCGCGGTGTCGTGTGGACACTAAAGCCCAACACCACAGCCGCCTCTTGATGCTTGAGAACGTTACTCAACACACCGGAGGAGTGGCCAGCGTTGGTTGCGTAGAGACAACCCGCCGTGTGAGACGCTTCAATCACAGCGGATTTGATTAGCGCATCAGGCTGTGTCTGACGAAAAGTGCCAGGTTCCGAGGAATAAACGGCGTGTGTATTCTGGCAGCCCAACCCCAAAAAGACTTGGGCTTCAAAGTGCTTGCCGATGGCTTGCAACATTCCCTGCAGGCTATGCGGCGTGCCATCCGGGCGGACTTGTCCAAAGTCGATCAACGGGATTCTCGCAGCCGCGATTGGCCCGGTTGCCATCCCTGGCTGCTGGGCTGATGACTGCTCTGCCGTCGGCGGCAAATCGCTGCCAGCGGGAATGCCTATGGCAGGAATCGACCAATCACGGTGCAGTCCTTCGAAGATTCCATGAATGTCGGGAGCGGAGTTGAGCACGGCGTTGCAGTCAAGAATCGTGTTAGGTACGAGGTGCATCGATCAGGAGAGAACAGCGAGCCCCAAGGATTTTGGCATCGGGATTGTCAACCAACACTCGAACTTCGATTAAGCCACTTTCGCCATCAGCGACTGGTGCGATGTGTTCGACGGTTGCAGTGACTTGCGAACCATCACCTAGACGGACTTGGCAGTGAGGCGACTTGGCGATGGCTCGGACTTCATGCTCGTGCAAGAAGAAACTGGTTCGGAGCTTGGAGATGTCCACCAAGCGCAGTACTTCCGGCGAATTTGGCGCGACAAACTCACCTACTTCTTTGTGCAGTTCTACAATTACCCCCGCAAAGGGAGCAACGATCGTGCGTTGCTGCAGTTGTTGCGACAGACGCTCCACTTGCAACTGGAGTACATGCCGCTCTTCGACTTCGGATGCCAAACGACCTTGCGAGATTTTCAGGTCCGCCTCGGCGCGATCCAATTCAGATTGCGAACTGTGCTGCAAGTGACGCGCATTGCGAATTGCCTCTAATCGACGTTGATTCAATTCCACCTCCGCGCTGGCGGCATCGCGACGTCCCGTCGAGGCGGCTTGAGCGCGTGCGGCCATTAGTTGTAGTTCTATCGACTTGGATTCTAGCCGTGCCAGCACCGCCTGTGGTTGGACATATTCGCCAATTGAAACGGCGATCTCGTCGACAATGCCGGTTTCTACACAGGCCACATCGCTCACCCGCCACGGCGCGAGCACGCCATCCGGCTCCTCGCTCGAAGTTGGTGGCAGTCTCGACGATCGACTTTGCCCATAAGCTGTGAGACAGCTCATCGACATGGCGATCATTAGGACAAGGTGTGATGAAAAAGGCGGCATGAGAATTAAAAGCTAGTTCGAAGGTTGGGCGTCCATCGGCGGCATTTCGTCCTCGCAATAGTAGGACGCATTCAAGTAGAGAGCCGAAATTCGCCGCTGCCCCCCCAGGAATTGTCTGCATGCGGTGGAGCTACAACGATTTTGACGATTGCGCGAGAACCCAGCTGAACAGACGCTCCAAGAACTCCAGAGCCATGCGGCACTGGAAATGCCCCGTACTGAAAGCGTCTACTCATCCGCTGCGCACGTCTTCCTGAGTCTGCGCGGCGGAGCAGTTCGCGAAACATGGGACAAAGTTGTGCTGGGCATGACGGACTGGCTCGCGTGTATACGCATTCACCACTAAACTGAGTAACTCCATTCAGCTCCAGCTTTCTACGGTTACAAACTACCTCTTATGGCTATCCCTCGCGTCGTCATTGTCGGCCGACCCAACGTTGGCAAAAGCAGCATTTTTAATTGGCTCGATGGGCGACGGTTGGCCATCACCGACGACATGGCCGGCGTGACCCGCGACCGCATGGTGACATTGATCGAACATGAAGATCGATTTTTTGAGTTGATGGACACCGGAGGCATGGGCGTCGAGGATGTAGACAACCTGACCAAGGAAGTGGAACAGCAGATTTCAGCGGGAATCGATCTAGCAGACATCATTCTGTTCGTGGTCGATACGCGGGCTGGGTTAACTCCGTTGGACGAAATGGTCGCCGAGCGTTTGCGAAAGATCGAAAAGCCAGTGCTCCTTCTCGCCAACAAGACCGACCATGCGGGGCTGGACAACGCTGCACACGAGTTTCACAAGCTCGGGCGCGGCTGGCTGATTCCGATTAGCGTGCTACAGAATCGCAATCGCCAATTGTTGTTTGAAGAAATTCTGGATCGCTTGCCTGCCGACGCCGTCGAGCCCGGTGAGACCGACGCGCCGCGAATGAAGCTGACTATTGTTGGTCGCCGCAACGTTGGTAAGAGTACCTTCGTCAACTCCCTTGCTCAAGCGCAACGGATGATCGTGAGCGAAGTGCCCGGGACGACGCGAGACAGCGTCGATGTGCATTTCAATCTGGACGGCCATCGTTTTGTCGCCATCGACACACCGGGGCTGCGACGCAACAAGAGTATCCGTACGGACATCGATTTTTATGGTTTGCACCGCGCCCAACGCAGCATTCGCCGCGCTGATGTGGCTCTTTTGTTTTTCGATTGCATGGAGTCGATTAGCAAGGTCGACAAACAACTGGCGCATTATATCGAACAACAATTTAAGCCATGCATTTTCGTAATTAATAAGTGGGATAAGGTTGCCGGTACAGTACCGACCGAACGCTGGGTACGCTACTTGCGCGAGCATTTCCCGACGATGTCCTACTGCCCGATTGCATTCATCACTGGGCAAACGGGCAAGAACATGAAAGCCCTGCTGAACCACGCGCAGATGTTATTCAAACAATCGCAAACTCGTGTGTCGACACCCAAGATCAACAAGATTCTCCAAGCTGCACTGCAACGCCAGCAGCCCCCCCTCTATTTGAATCGTCGGCCCAAGATCTATTTCGGATCACAAATCGCGACTACGCCGCCCACGATCATCTTGATGTGTAATATGCCCCAAGGCTTTCCGCCCAGCTATCGTCGCTACTTGCTCAACACCTTTCGAGATAACTTGCCATTTGGTGAAGTACCTTTGAAGCTTTACCTGCAGAAACGTGAGAGCCAAGATCCATCTGAGCGCGAGGCAGTTACGGAAGATTCAGCGGACGCAGAGTAGATTCCAAGCGGACAATTTGACATCCGGGTCTTCGGGACGGTCAACGAACACAATTTTACTAGTGATTTCATCCCAACCACCGGGACCTCGACGCATTTCCAGGGGATTTCAACGGCGTCGGAAGTTGTAATTCGCAGCTTGCCCGACCCAGTTTGCAGTTGCTGCAGAGCCTGTTCCCATTGCCGCATATAGGGTGAATTGGAGACACGTGCGCCTATCACCTGCCCATTTTATGGGCGAGATGCTTGCGGAACTGCGCGATTCTACAGCAGGCCAGCTACACGCTGCTTTACAGCCAGAATGGCTATTCGCAATGCGATCCCAGCAGAACGACTCTAAGGGGCGTTAAGTCACCTTCTTGAATAAATTCGTCATTCAAAGTGAATTGGAACGCCCTTTGCGTTGATGCTTCGAGACACGGTAGATAGCGGATCGGATGAATCCCATTCGTCGTTCAATTACCCCGTTCGAAGTATAAGAACATGAACTTTCCACAACTAACAACCGAGCTACCAACCCGATTTTCGGTACGAATACTAGCCCTCCAAGAACTCATGGCCCAGCGACACGCACGCATGCGCGGCCTGCGTGGCCAGTTGGTCCATTGCCTGCATAGCCCCTGGGTCCTGGTACTTTGCAAAATCGCCATTGGACTAGTTTCGGCCTACGATGTGTTCTTGACCGTCAAATACTATGAATCCTTGCCCACGATGGAGCTGAATCCGATTGGCCGCTGGCTAATGCAGCTCGAAAATGGTCCCGATTGCCAGCTCAACCAAATTGCGGGATTCGTCGCTGCCAAATTTGCGGGTAATTTTATTGTAATTGGTGTAATCGAATTGCTCGTCACTTGGCGGAAGTCCGTGGCAACGCTTGTGGCGATCGCCATGGCTATTTTTCAACTTGGTTTGCTCTACATTCTGCTTGCGGGCAAACCTTTTTGAGTGGTTCGATTTTTAGGGCGTCCTAGAGGAGGTAAAAGCTGCGAAAATGAGCTAAGCTATAGCGGAAATCACCTTCGCTACGGAAATCATTGACTAGCTCATGGACCACGACGCCCCACATACTACTTTCCTGCGCCAAGTTGAATCGCCATTGCCTTGCAGTGCAGATTCATCGGATTTGCTCGCTAGTTTGCTTGCGTTACGCGCGGGGCTCGTATCGTCCGATGCGCTGCAAACAGCCTTCGATCGCTATGCGACTGGCGATTGTTTGCTGCTCGACGCCCTATCCAGCCACTTGAACGATAACCAGCGTGCGGAACTTACCAGCCAAGCGGCCGCGTTAATTGCGGTTCGAAATCCGCAGACGGTGGTGATCCACCCCCCTCAGAATGCTGCGTTGAACGCGAGTCTCGAAGAGATTCATTTCCTGGAAGACGAAGAGCCCGAGACACAATTTGGGCGGCCAGGCAGCGAACTACTCAGCCATGTCTACTACTTCGATGATTCCATCCGCAGCTTTACTTGCGGTTGGTTGGGACTGCCAAGTACCGTGCTGCTCTGTGTCATGGCGACGGTCGGAACGTGGGCCCTTATCAATTTTAATCCGCTTGGCACAACGCAACTGCAAGAATACGGAATTGCCAGCAGTAGCTCAGCAGTGGCCGCTCAGTCGACTGAAGACTTGGATGTCACAAATTCACAGAGCGAAACGCAGTCCAGCGAAGTACCAGAAACTGGCGTGGCCATCACCGAATCACCAGCCATGTCAGAGGAAGCCATTACTGACAGTCTCTTTGCAGAACAAACGCCTGAGGAATTGGAGATTTCTCCTCAGGCCAACGCTGTGGAGAGCCGTGAGACTTCCAGTCATGCCGCCATCGCAGATATAGCGGACGAACTGCTCACGAATGAGCCAACGCTCAGTGGGACTCAAGCAGTTGCACAAAGCGCCGGTCAAGCCACCATTGGTCCGACGGTCAAGTCTACAAATGTTGTTGATGTAGCTGAGAATAGCGAGAATGCGGTTGCTAGTTTACCTGACGAGTTGATTGACAGTGATTCGAATTCAGGTGATTCGAATTCAGTTCTCGCGCCAGCTTTAGAAGGCACCAGACGTGGCAACACCGAGTCTGTCGCTGCATCACAGCCAGCAAATGATCAAGCTGATCTGGCCACGCTAGACACACCATCTGGCATCGCGAGTATGCCACCCAAATTGAGCCCTGAGCGCAAACGGCCTATCGAATTACCAGAAGAAAAGCAAATCTTCACAGCCAACGTGGACATGCGCGGCATCCTCAGCCTAGCGAAGTTGGGGGACCGTTCTAGTGCGTTAGAGATGCTAAAGTCGTTTCAAACGAAGAATATTTCACCGGCAAGCAAATTGCTGCTGCAGCAAATGGCCATCGGGCTCTGGCTCGAAGAGAATACGGTGTCCAGCGTTGAACAAGCCGGGCTGCGGTTAGCGCAGTTGGAGGACCTAGAATCGAACGAAATCTCGCGTTGGCTGTTTGCCCGCTGGGTCTTGAAAGCGAGTCCCGTACAGCGCAAAGCGATTTACCAACAATTGGGCGACCAGCATCCGGATTACTTGACGACCCAATGGGTAGCGTCGTTAAGCGGAGATGCGTTCGACGCGTTGCCTAAACTGCAATCACGTCTGGACGCAGCTAGCGAGCATGCTAACGACAAGCGGGGTTTGGAGCAGATGTTCCTGGCAATTGCAAACTACTATTCTGGTAATCGACAAGCAGCTCTATTGCATCTCGACGAATTTGAGGACGGACTTGACAACGACTTGGAACGGGCGCCGCTGTCCGTCGAAGAAGAATGGTTGATGGAGTCGACGGAGAAAGCAATGCGCGTCGGAGCTAGCCAGCTACGCGGTCGATTGGAGCTGCGCAATACACCTGTGGTCGACTAGCCTGAGCAACCAAAGGTGGCTTTCATCTTTTGGTGTCAGATTACTGTGTGAGTTGTGTATAAACAATCTACGGCAGTTTGATGGACGAAAATCGTAGGATTGGTTTGCATGGCCACACTGACAGTTAATTGCCCTGGTTGTGGAGTCGCGCTTCGCATGGAGCAGCCGACCAAACCCAAGGAGGTCGCTTGTCCCAAATGTGGAAAGCGACTGCAGTGACAAGCCCGGCTCCTCGATTCCACGGGCACAGCCGGTAGTTGCGAACCGCTCCAGCGAGCTCAGCCGTTCAAGGCCCAACCGGCCTCGCCATCTTCTGGGACCTCTCAAGATGGCAAAATAATACGGGCCAAACCAGTCGCGGCGAATCCTTCCCGTCCGCCAGCGTTACCCGAGAGACTGCCAATAGAAGACTTGCACAATCACTTTCCGCAGCTATCCACGTCTGCCTTTCAAACAAATCAGCGGAAGCCCTTTCCTTGGAAAACGGTTACTAAAGTGAGCCTAATAGTTGGTTCACTGTTTGTGATTCTCTCCGGCGGGTACTGGCTGTTTACAAGCATCGATTTTAGAGCGCTTTCCGCGTTCAATCCGATGGGTGATTCGCCCAACGCCATAGTGAGAGACTTCTTCGCATTAACCGACGACTTTACGCGGTCCTTTGACTCGATCGAGAACTCGGATGACATCCCGGCGGCTATCGCGCGGATCAAGGAACTCGAGAATCGTTGTAAAGCACTCGAGGCGCGTGTGATCGGAGTAGGCCCCTTGACCAAAGACCAACATATCGCCCTCCGAACTGTATACAGTCAACAAATACCTTCGCGGCGAGAAGAACTGAAAACGGCGATGGCCCAATTGCGCGACAAGAATATCGCAACGCCCGAATTGCTAGGCGCTCTAGCTGAATTCCAGTTTGCCGTCATGGACGCAACCTCTTCGATGGAGCTCGCCTGGCAGGAGATTCCAGAGCCAAACAATGAACTTGAGGAACTGCAATTCGCGCACATCGCAGCGCTGCGGCAACTCTGGAAGTCTACTGCGGCGATCGAAACCAAGAGTGTCCAGGCACTGCTGAGCTCCGCTTATCAGGATGCTGCCACCGAAATTCAAGCGTTGGCGACCAAGAAGCGAACTCTATGTGAAAATGAAACCTTCAAGAGACTGCTCGAACAACAAACCGTATCGCCTTATTTCTCATTGCAAGTGCGTTTTTCCATAGAAGTCAGTAGTGAACTGGCAGACCTATTTGATGCAGAATCCGTTCCGCTAGAGATTCAGCAGGTTGTGCAAAAGTTTTCGGAAGCCAACGCAAATTTCTCCAATGCTGGCACGACCCATGATGCGTTTGCTAGCCCAAGCATGGCCAATCGCGGTCCGATGCAGCAGCCACCAGGTGTGTATCGCACGCAACAGCCCGGCGGGCAGCATGGTTTTCCCAGACCAAACTTTCCCGGCCCGGATTTCCCCGAGCCCGGGCGGGGAACTCGCACACTATCGCGACCGACGGGCAACCCAGCGCAGGACGCTTTCATCATGCGCTATGGCGAAGAAAATGTAGTGCGAGTTCATGTTACCAACACAACAGGTAGCAAAGCTCAGGAGCTTGGAAAGAAATTGCGAGAAAGCGTGGGTTCGACGGCGATGCGATGGTCCCCGTCTGGCACAGAAATTTGGTTCGCAATCAAGTACCCAGGACCGCCTAGCGACATAGCCGGCAAGATCGACTGGGGTGAAGTTCAGTTGACTGACGAGCAAACGCGAACGATCGAGGTCGTGGCAACCGCATCCGAAAACTAATCCACTAGTGCTTTAACACGGATTATTTATCAGCCGCGTGTGTCGCGGCTGATTTAGCATCCTGCATTTAGTGCATTGTTCGTGACATGCTTTCTCACAACCACTGCAATTAGCTTTGATGTCATGAGTAAAGTCCGGTTTAAACACTTAGCCTAGCGTTTGTTGTCGTCTTCCGGGCGGTTGGCAACTTGCGAGCGTTCGCCGTTGGCAGCCTTAGGTATGCCGCGACTAATCAGTTGGCCCATTTGGTTCCAGCTGGACCACTCTTCGACCTGTTTTCCATCGAGAAAATTGCCTGTAGCTTCCTTCAAGCCGTTGTCGTGCCACCACGACCAGAGGCCATGTTCGCGGTCATCTCGATACTCGCCGACAACTTTTTGCTGACCATTGGAATACCACCAAGCGAACGTACCATTGCGCTTGCCCTGGTCATAGTTGCCCTCCGATTCGCGGTTACCATTGGGGTAGAACGTGACAGTCCGACCATGGCGAACCGGTTTCGACGTGTCAGACTGCTGGTAGACGACTTGATGGTTATCCCAGTCCGAACTGAGAACATTGAGTGGGAAGGGTACGAGCAGCGATTCCTGCGTTTTTAGTTGTCGAGAATTGTTCTTACCAGTATTTCCAGGGTACCACTCTTCAGATCGGCGAACGAGCTTACCATTATAGAGCTGCACCTCTTTGCGGGCTTCAGCGAGTGCAGAGATATCTTCGACCAGGTTCGCCCGGTACGTCAACGACTGCAGTACTTTCCCATGGCTGTCGAAGTAAACCGAGTTGCCATCACGATTTCCGTTGGCATACTCCCACGTCAAAGCGATTTTGCCACGTCCATCGACGATCGCCCAAGTTCCGTTGAGTTTGTCGTTCGCAAAACTGGCTTTCGAAACAAATGGCGGAGTGAACCCCTTGTCGAGCGATCCATGCAGTCGCTGTGCGGCGTCGGCAGGAATTTGTTGAGTCCATTCGCCATGGCGTTTGCCCCATTGGTAACTGCCGCTAACAACGACTTCGCCTTTGATGTTGTACTGGACATAGGCTCCATGATTCACAAAGTTGCCAGCGGCGTCTTCGGCAACGGTACGTTCGATATTGATAGCGCCGTTCTCAAATCTCTGACGAACGATCTCGGTCGCCGGATTGCCTGCTTTCTCCGGGCCGGTGCCTCGATTGCTGCCGCCACCAAGTGCATCGCCACCAAGTGCATCGCCACCAAGTGCATCGCCACCCAGTGCATCGCCATCCGGTACATCGCCATTTTGTGGCAGTCGCTTCACTGAGCGTGGAGCGGTGGGCAAAACCGTGGGCGCATTGCCTTGGGCAGATTCTCTCGTGACTTTAGGCTGTTGGACCGTTGTTTCGGAGATGACCGGATCGTCGTCGCTACCTGCCGGGTCTGTAAGCTCCAAGATGGAGATGGATGGCGGGTTCGATTGTTGAGCCATTGCGGGGATGACCACTAAGACGCCGCAATGGACAGTGACGGTGCCAATCAGGGCGTATTTCCACAATTTCATGGAAGGAATCTCCGGTAAAGTAAATCGGGCTTTGGACGGCTACTAAGCATCGTTCGAGAAATAAGTGATTTGCACATTTCGTAGCAAAAGTTTGAAGTTGGCGTCTAGTGCGAACCAGCCTTCCCTACCAGCACTTCATAACTCCATCTGGGTAGTGCGCCGACGCAGACCCCTTGCGCTCCGCCTTCTTTAGCCGTAGCCTAGTGCATCATCCAGGCTGAGTTTTGTTGCAGCGGAATCCCCGATTCTTGCGTGTTCGTCTCTATTTTTTGCGAGGTCTCACTCACTATGCAAATCGTCGCTGTGCAACTCGAAATCGCGTGGCAGGACAAACTGACCAATCACGCGCGCGTGCGGGAATTGCTTACGGGAGCCGATATTCAGCCAGGTTCGCTGATTGTGCTGCCAGAGATGTTCGACACAGGCTTCAGCATGGATCTAGCCGTTACGGCTCAGGATGAAACTCGCGTTTCGGAGGCTCTGCTTAAGGAAATGGCAATCCATCACGCGTCGACGGTCATCGGCGGCGTTGTAGGTCCCATCATCGATGGTGTAGCCTCTAACGAAGCGGTAGCTTTCTCGCCCGAGGGTAAGTCTCTGGTTCGCTATCGAAAGCAGCAGCCGTTCTCTTTGGTAGGCGAGCATCTGAAGTATGGTCGTGGTGATGGCCCTGCGAAATTCATGTGGAATGGCGTTCATGTCGCGCCGTTCATCTGTTACGACTTACGATTTCCCGAATTGTTTCGGGGCCCGGCGCTCGATGGGGCCGAATTGCTGCTGGTGATCGCCTGTTGGCCAGCCGTGCGATCGGAGCATTGGGTCCGACTGCTGCAAGCCCGTGCGATCGAGAATTTGTGCCTGACGGTGGGAGTCAATCGCTGTGGCGGTGAACCGAATTTGCCATTCGATGGTCGCAGTTGCGGATTCGACCAGATGGGCCAGCCGCTATTCGAAGCTGGCTCGGAAGAGGCCGTCATGAAGTTCGACATCGATATTGACGCCGTACGGAGGTGGCGCGAGAAGTTTCCCGCTCTACGCGATGCAAGACTGTAAGCTCGCGAGAGCTTACCGGTCGCCCAAAATCTTTGCTTTTTTCGACACTTCTCGCCGATCGCCACCGTGGTTCTTGTTCCTTAGCCTCCCGCGCGCTAGTGCTTCCATGGCAAGATCGCTCCTTCGCGGAGGGTGAGATACCATATCTTGGCAGCGATCAGCGAGAAGTCGCCTTTTTTCCACGTCAAAGCTTGCTTACGCGGCAGGAATGTTGGTATGCTGTAGTGTTGGCGATTTTGCCTTCCCCCGCCTTTTGCGTGGCCGACGACCCCCTCAGCCAACACGCATACGTGTGCATCTTGCACACGCTTGCCTTTCTCGACATTCAGCCTTCCTCAACGAAGAGATGCAAATGCTCATGATGAAGCGAGTCTTTCAGGTTTCTGCCGCATGCTACTTGGTAACCACCTGGTTATTTGTCCAAGTACAAGCGGATGAACCGCCCGCCCCAAACGCTCCAGACAGCTCCGCGGTCAGTTACACCAGAGACATCGAACCGATCTTCCGCACGAATTGCCAAGGTTGTCATCAACCGGCCAAAGCCCAAGGCGGTTACTCGATGGTAAATTTCTCAGGCTTGCTGGCCGCAGGTGAAAGCGGCGATGCAGCCATTACGCCCGGCGATCCTGAGCAGAGCTATCTATTGGACCAAATCACTCCCGTGGATGGCCAAGCAGCGATGCCGAAGAAAGGCAATCCCTTAAACGCTGCCGAAATCGACTTGATTCGCCGCTGGATCGCCCAAGGCGCGGTGAACGACGCGTCGCCCACAGCCGGTGCCGTCAAATACGATCGGGAACATCCGCCAACTTACACGCGTGGGCCAGTCATTACTGCGCTGAGTTACTCGCCAAACGGGAAGTGGTTGGCGGTCAGCGGATTCCAAGAAGTTCTGCTTGTCAATACAGAGAACATGCAAACCGAACAACGTCTGGTGGGGCTCAGCGAGCGGATTGAATCCGTAAGCTTTTCGCCTGACTCGAAACGTTTGGCAGTCACCGGCGGATCACCAGGACGCATGGGCGAAGTCCAAGTCTGGGACGTTGACAGCGGTGAACTGCTGTTAAGCCATCAAGTCACCTACGACACGCTCTACGGCGGTTGCTTCTCTCCGGATGGAAAGCTAGTTGCGTTTGGCGCTGCGGACAATGTCGTGCGAGCCATCGATGCGGAAACTGGCGAGAAAAAGCTGCATCAAGGCGCACACGAAGACTGGGTTCTGACTTGTGCATTCAATCCCAGCGGCACACATCTCATGTCCGCTGGACGCGATATGACTGTCAAATTGACCGAAGTCGAAACCGAACGCTTTGTCGACAATATAACGTCGATCACGCCAGGAGCCTTGCGTGGGGGTGTAAGTTCGATTGCCAGCCACCCCGAGCGTGACGAAATCCTAGTCGGGGGCGCTGATGGCATTCCCAAGATCTACCGTATCTATCGCGAAACGGAACGACGTATTGGGGATGACGCAAATTTGATTCGCCAATTCCCCGCCATGACGGGCCGTATTTTTAGCGTTTGTATCTCTCAAGATGGCAAGCAATTCGCCGTCGCGAGCACATTGGACGGAGCCAGCCAAGTTCACGTTTATCCCTACGACTTTACAGGCGAATTGCCTGAGAATGTCAAAGCCGCGATGGCCAAGCGTGTCGCAGAACGTAGCGAAGAAGAAAAGAAATTGATCACCGAGTTCACTAGCAAGACTTCGGATGCTGTCGCCAAGATCGACTTGCCTGCTAGTAGCCTGTACGCGATCGCCATGGCGCCATCGGGAAAATACGTGGCCACAGGCGGAAGCGATGGCTTGATTCGAATTTTGGATATCGCGTCGGCTGAATTCACCAGCGAATTTGTTCCTGTTCCAATTGTTGAATCTGACTCAGCCAATAGTTCCGGCGACACCCAGTTGGCTGCCGCCGAGGGCTTGCCACTAAACAGCTCTGGCAATCAGACACGACCCAGGAAGCCGAACTGCTGCCGCGAACAAATTGCTCAGCATCGAGGTCGAGCCACAACAGATCGACTTGAAAACCTCAGCTGATTATGCACAACTCGTCGTCACTGCCGTCTATGCCAATGGCCAGCCGCTGTGACGTAACTCGTTTGTCAAAATTCACGGTCAACAAACATGCCAACGTCAGCGGCCTGGGATTAGTCCGACCGACAGTCAGCGGGCAAGCTGAGTTGACGGTCGAGTTTCAAGCGGAGCGGCGGGTTGTGCCAATCGCGGTAGCAGACTTAAGTGCCGTCCATGCAGTTGACTTTACGCGCGAGATCAATCCTCTGCTATCTCGCATGGGTTGCAATGCGGGCACATGCCATGGTGCCCAGAAAGGCAAGAACGGATTTAAGCTGTCCTTGCGAGGCTATGATCCGGTCGAGGATATTCGCGCGTTAAGCGATGACATTCGTTCGCGGCGGTTGAATACGGCAGCACCGGACGCAAGTTTAATGCTGCTGAAGCCGATTGGAACGGTACCGCACGAAGGTGGTGTATTGATGACCAAGGATTCGGTCTACTACCACGCGCTGAGAAATTGGATCGCTGAAGGGGCCGCAGTTGATCTAACATCGACCAAGGTTGCTCGCATCGAGATCACACCGGAAAAGCCAATCATTGAACGTGAGGGAGCATGGCAACAATTTCGCGTGTTGGCACATTACCCCGATGGGACAACCCGCGACGTAACGCACGAGGCATTCGTCGAAACAGGAAACGCGGAAATCTGCAAGAGTCTCAAAGGTGGTCGCGTGCAAGCCATCCGTCGTGGTGAAGCCCCCATCTTGGCCAGATACGAAGGTGCCTATGCAGCGGCCACTGTTACCGTCATGGGAGATCGCCAGGGATTCGCTTGGGAAGACGCACCAGCCTACAACACCATTGACCAGTTGGTGGCCGAGAAATGGCAGCGGATGAAAATTCTGCCATCGAACCTGACTGCCGACCATGAGTTCCTGCGCCGCGTGCGTTTGGATTTGACCGGCCTGCCCCCCACATCAGAAGAACTGCAAGCGTTCTTAGCCGACGAGCGCCCGTCGCGAATCAAGCGCCAAGCAAAAATTGACGAGTTGATCGGCTGCACGGACTACGTCGAACATTGGACCAACAAATGGGCCGATTTGTTACAAGTGAATTCCAAGTTCATTGGTGGCGATGGAGCCAAAGCGTTTCGCGAGTGGATTCGCGCAGCCATTGACGAAAATCGCCCCTACGACCAATTGGCCACCGATATCTTGACAGCGGGCGGTTCCAACAAGGAGAACCCTGCTGCCTCATACTACAAAATTCTGCGCGAACCCGATTTGATGATGGAGAACACCACACATTTGTTCTTGGCGATTCGCTTCAATTGCAACAAATGCCACGACCACCCCTTTGAACGCTGGACCCAAGATCAGTATTACGAAATGGCGGCCTTTTTTGCCCAGACGGGTCTAAAGGAAGCTCCAGAGAGCGAAGGCAAGAAGATCGGTGGTTCGGCCGTCGATGGAGCGAAGCCGCTGTACGAAATTGTGTTCGACAAGGACAAAGGGGAGATGACGCATGTGCGCACCAACAAACAAGTCGCCGCTGTGTTTCCGTTTGACTGCGATTACGACGTCAGCGACGATGCCACCCGTCGTGAAAAACTAGCGGCATGGATCACATCGAAAGACAATCCGTACTTCGCCAAGAGCTTTGTGAATCGTTTGTGGGGATACTTAACCGGCACAGGACTAATCGAACCGTTGGACGACATCCGGGCTGGCAATCCGCCAACCAACCCAGAGCTGCTCAATCACTTGACCAACGAATTCATCCGCAGCGACTTTGATGTCGAGCATATGTTGCGCTTGATCTGCAACTCGCGCACGTATCAACTATCCGTGGGCACCCATCAGTGGAACGCCGATGATAACTTGAACTACTCGCACGCCAAAGCTCGACGCCTACCGGCCGAGGTGCTTTACGATGCCGTGTACCGGGTCACTGGTGCAGTGACGAGTATCCCCGGTGTGGCACCTGGTACGCGAGCTGCCGCGCTTCCCGATGTTGCCGTTAGCTTGCCAGACGGTTTCTTAAACAATTTGGGGCGCCCAGTTCGCGAAAGTGCTTGCGAATGCGAACGATCACAGGGACTGCAACTTGGGCCCGTGATGGCTTTGGTAAGTGGTCCAACCGTTGGTCAAGCCATTAGTGATCCCGCCTGCGCTCTGCCCAAGATGGCCGAAGGCGAAATGAGCGAAGAGCAGATCATTCGCGAGATTTACCTGCGCGTACTTAGTCGAGAGGCGTCTGAATCCGAGGTGAAAGCCGTATTGAGCGCGGCTGCAGAAATTGAAACCGATCATCAACAACTTGAGAAAGATCTGGTGGAAATGGAAGCCTGGTGGGTTGCCGAACGCAAGCGTCTAGAAGACGTGCGTCTCGCTAAGCTTGAACAAACCAAACAAGCCGCCGCCGCCCGCGAAGCGGAGATTGCTCCTGAACGAGAAAAACTGGAGCAAGAACGGCAAACGAAAATTGCGGCGGCCGAGGAAGCCCTCAAGCAGCACACCGCCAGCCCATTGGCGCTGGCCAACACCTATCTGTCCAGTAATGACACGCAAATTAACTGGTTCCCGCTGGCCGCAACCTCAGCCGTTGCTTCCAACAAAGCCAAGTTGGTTCAGCAACCAGATCGTTCGATTATCGCCTCCGGCAATGCCGACAAAGGTACCTACACGATTACCTACCGCACACCGTTGCGTGGCATTCGCGGTTTCCGACTGGAGGCTTTAACCTTGCCAGGCGTTCCCGGCGAAGGCCCAGGACTACCGGCCAACGGGAATTTTGTCATTACCGAAATCGAGCTCGATGCCGCCTCCTTGGCGAAGCCTGAAGAAAAGAAACGGTTGAAGATCGATGCGGGCAAAGCGGATTTTTCACAAGCGAGTTTTTCGCCCGAAGCGGTATTTGATGGAAAAACCAACGATCAAGGCGGCTGGGCGGTCTCGCCAAACACGGGTATCGTTCACTGGGCGACCTTCCATCTGGCCGAACCAGTCGACATCGAGGGCGGAACCGAACTGACGTTTACGATCCATCAGTTTCACAATGCCAAGGATCACACGTTGGGCCATTTCCGCATTTCAGTGACCACCGACGAAGGTGAATTGTCGTTGAGCTTGCCTGAAGAATTCGTCGCACTGCGCAGTGTCCCTGAAGCATCTCGTACCGACGAGCAGGTGGCAACATTGGTCAAGTATTTGGACAAGTCCGACGCCCGCTGGAATGAACTGAAAACCGCCGTCGCCGCTGCCAAGCAACCGGTTCCGGCTGATGAGCAGCTGACCGCACTGCAAGCGCAAATCAAATCGTTGGAAGTAGCAACGACCGACGCTCCACAGTTGGTTCAATTGCGAGCCGACTTTGAATCTAGCAAGCAACAGGTTGGCAATCGCCGTCTGACCCTTGCACAAGACCTTACCTGGGCACTGATCAACAGTCCCGCATTCTTATTCAACCACTAGTCCACTAAGGGAGTTTGACCATGTTTCGCATCAAAGGCGCCGCCGGAAAAGACCTGTGCGATGAGCATTTGGGAGTAACCCGTCGCGATGTACTCCGCGTCGGCGGCTCGGGATTGCTGGGACTGTCGCTTGGTAACATGCTCAAACTACAAGCGAACGCGGCTGAATCCAGTCCGATCACCGCGCCGGGCTGGGGCAAGGCCAAGCATATCATCATGGTCTACCTGCAAGGCGGGCCGAGCCATTTGGATCTATGGGACCCCAAAGAACTGGTACCCGACAACGTTCGCAGTCCATTCAAAGACATTTCGACGAAAATCCCTGGTATCAAGTTTACCGAAAACCTGCCGCGTCTAGCTCAGATCAACGATCGCTTCACCATGATCCGTTCGATGAGCTATACGCCCAATGGATTGTTCAATCACACGGCGGCCATCTACCAGTTGATGACTGGCTATACGACCGACAAAGTTAGTCCGTCGGGACAACTTGAGCCACCGACTCCCAAAGATTTCCCAAATTTTGGTTCGAACATTATCCGCTTGCGTCCTACCGATGAGCCCATGTTGCCACTGGTCATGCTGCCGAGGCCGCTGCAAGAAAGCAACGTGATAGGCAAAGGCGGTACGGCGGGTTTCCTGGGCAAAGCCTATGATCCGTACACGCTCTATCCAGACGGCGACGACATGGACATGAGCAAGATGGAGCGCATCAAGATCGACGACTTGAAGCTTCGCCCAGACGTCTTTGCTGTACGACTGGAGCGCCGCGCCAAGCTGCGAGATCTCGTGAACGCACAGATGCCAGAAATCAACTCGGCTGTCAAGGACTTTGAGCTGGATAGCTACTACGATCAGGCTCTGAATCTGATCGTTTCCGGCCGTGCCCGGGATGCTTTCAGCTTGTCACGTGAAGCAGACGACCTGCGGGATCGCTACGGTCGCAACACGTTTGGCCAAAGCTGTCTCCTCGCCCGACGCTTGGTGGAAGCAGGAACACGAGTCGTTGAGGTGATTTGGCCCAAAGTGGCCAACTCGGATAACCATTCGTGGGACCACCACTCGGGGTTGACCGAGCGTATGCGAGACCGATCGGCGCCGATGCTCGATGCAGGACTCAGCACGTTGATTGAAGATTTGGACGAACGTGGCATGCTGGAGGACACGATGGTAGTGGCCATCGGCGAATTCGGTCGTTCGCCACAACGTGGCGTCAGCACGTCGGGCAACAACAATTCAGCCGATGGCCGTGACCACTGGCCGTACTGCTATACGGCGGTTGTGGCTGGTGCGGGCGTGAAACGTGGTTATGTACATGGCAAGAGCGATAAGACGGCTTCAGCCCCGCTCGAAGATCCAGTGCATCCGATTGAATTGCTGGCCTCGATCTACCATGGATTCGGCATTGATCCTCAAACGATTGTCTACAATCACCTGAACCAACCTCGCGAACTGGTTAAGGCCGACGCCTTGACCGCCATGTTCGGCTAAATCTGCTTGACACGCGCCTTACATTCACCCCCTGAACTACGAAAAAGCTATATGAAGAATCCATTTGCGAAGACCGTGTCGCATTCGCTTGACCGTCGCCGTTTTTTGTCGACATCTGCAGCGGCATCCGTAGCGGGTATCGGATATTTTGCGAGTTCGGTGCCTGCCCAATCGAATGCAGCTAACGAGCGTCTCAATATTGCTTGTATCGGTACCGCGAACCGCGCCGCGGCCGATATCCAAGGAGTCATGCATGAAAACGTGGCGGCCTTGTGCGACGTTGATAGTAATTTCCTCAAGAGCAAGTTGCAGGAACTTCCCGACGCGCGGACCTACGCTGACTACCGCGAAATGCTCGACAAAGAGGGTGACCGAATCGACGCCGTCGTGATTGGCACGACGGACCACCATCACGCACCGGCAGCCATTCGAGCTATTCGCGCGGGTAAGCACGTGTACTGTGAAAAACCGCTGACACATACCGTGGCTGAGGCGAGAATCATTACCGAAGCGGCTCGCAAGGCCGGTGTTGCTACGCAACTTGGCACCCAGATCCACGCGGAGAACAACTATCGTCGTGTGGTGGAAATCATCCAGGCGGGAGTCTTGGGAGACATTACCGATGTGCATGTGTGGGTCGGCGGCAAAGGCTGGGGCGGCGGTGAATTACCAACGGCAGAGGAAATCAAAGCGCCGCCCGCACACTTGGATTGGGATCTGTGGTTAGGTCCTGCTCCAGAACGTCCTTATGCACCAGGGCGTTACCACCCCGCACAATGGCGCAAGTGGTGGGCCTTTGGTCAGGGCACACTCGGTGACATGGGATGTCACTATATGGACTTGCCGTTTTGGGCACTTGACCTGAAATACCCAACGCATGTCGCTGCAGAAGGCCCCGCCGTTCACCCGGAAACCGCGCCACAAGGGTTGATTGTCAAATACAAATTCCCCGAACGTAAGAGCAGTCCCGCTCTGAATTTCACCTGGTATGGCGACAAGATGGTTCCTGGTGAAATTGCTGGCGAGCGCGTGCCAGGCAGTGGAGTTATGTTTGTCGGAACCAAAGGCAAAATGTTTGCTGATTATTCGAAGTACAAGCTATTCCCCAGCCAGGATTTTGTCGACTTCCAGCCGCCCGCCGAGACGATTCCCCCGTCGATCGGGCACCATCGCGAATGGCTCAAGGCCTGTCGTGACGGTTCACCAACCACCTGCAATTTCAGCTACTCCGGCCCTCTGACAGAGGCTGTCTTGCTGGGCAACGTTTCTTATCGGAGCGGCAAGGCCTTTGCATGGGATGGCGAAAAGCTGACTTCGGACAGCCCAGAAGCGAACCAGTTCCTCTCCAAAGAATACCGCAGCGGCTGGGAAGTCGCTTAATCGATCGAGAAAAAAGTGAGCAGCAGGGCGCTAGCCGTGGGCCATCTTAGTGAACCTCAGGCGCTAGCCGTGGGCCATCTTAGTGAACCTCAGGCGCTAGCCGTGGGCCATCTTAGTGAACCTCAGGCGCTAGCCGTGGGCTGTTGGCAGTCAATTGGCCAATGGAGCCCACGGCTAGCGCCTGAGGTTCACTGAGTAGTCGCGGCGCATTGCTACAACCTTGGGTGCCTGCTACCTTGGGTTGGTGCTAGTCCTCACCGGCTTCTTCTAACTCGCGGTAAACTTCTTCGCGGCTTCGCAACTGATAGAACAACGCGCGTTTTTGATCGGGCAAGGAATAGTCAAAGCCCAGATCGTGGAGAAACTTCTCCGACGAACTGATAGCCATGACTTCCATCACGCCACGTTGTCGAGCCAACTCGACACACTGACGCACCAACTGACCTCCCAGTCCTTGGCCTTGATGATCACCCATGACCACCAGGCACTGGATTTCAGCCAGCTTCTTGGAGTAGATTTCCACCGCTGCGAAGCCCACAACTTGACCTTCAAACTCTGCGACAAAGCCTGTGTGAAGAAGAGCTGTCGTTTCGAGCCGGGTGCGTCGCAGGATTTTGCGTTGTTCGACAAACGGACGCAGCAACGCCTGCACGGTGGCCAAATCTTCATCGTCTGCGGTACGGATCCTATAGCCGGGCGGTGCTTTATGCCCTTCACGGTTGCTCAATATCAGTTTTCCTTGATGGCTATGGTGATGGGCGACGATGTGTGAATGGTAGACTCGTAACAAGCTCGATGACCAATGAGGAGAATCGCAAGTCGGTTTTCTGTGCCTCGGCTTGCATGGCTTGCAAGACGCATTCGTCGCTAGCTTGAAGCCCCCGGCCCAGTGCGTAAATCATGAGCTTGGTGGCCGCGACTCGCAGAAAGGCATCTTGTTGACCGAGCATATAGTCTTTGAGTCCCTCGGCACCCGAGAATTCAATGTTATTGGCGGCCGTATCTGCCGGTTGACTTTCGTCGGAAGGACTCGACAGACTTGCGCGAACGTCGATTGGTAGCCCGTGATCGTGGGTGCGATAGCGGCCAGTTGCGTCATAGTTTTCTAGCGAGAATCCAATGGGATCAATCTTCGCATGACAACTCTTACACTCTGCGGAAGCCCGATGAAGCTCAAATGTCTCTCTGAGCGTCCTCGTCTGGCCGTCGTCCGCAGCCTCCAAGGGAGGAACGCCAGGCGGCGGCGGTGGTGGGGGATCCCCCAACAATTGCCCAGCGACGAAATTGCCCCGACGCGGAATATTGGTGCGGCCTGGATCGGACTGAGTCGTCAAGAAGGCTGCGCTGGTCAGTAGGCCACCGCGCCGGCGGTCGGACAAAGGAACTCGGATGAAATCGGATGAGGTAGATGGCGTCTTTGGCGGCTCGTCGCCAGTCGATGGAGGAAGTTGTATATCGTAGTGCTTGGCGAGGCGCGAATTGAGGTATGTAAAATTGGCATCGAGCAAAGTGGTGAGACTGCGATCGTCGCGTATAAGCTCACGGAGCAGCAATCGCACTTCCTGCGACATCGCAGCTCGCAACTCTTCATCAAACTCGGGGAACTTGCTTTCGTCAACCGCATGCTGATCCAGCTCGCGGAGTCCCAGCCACTGTGCAAAAAAATTGTCGACTAGCGCCTGACTGCGCTGGTCAGTCAACATACGCTTGACTTGTTGGCGAAGGATATCGACGTTGGATAATCTTCCTTGTTCAGCAAGCTGCAACAATTCATCGTCCGGACCACGCGACCACAAAAAGAAGCTTAAGCGGCTGGCCAACTCGTAGTCCGAAACCGGCGCGAAATCGCCATCGGCGGCTGGGCGGTCATGCTCCACGCGCATCAAAAAGTGAGGGGAAATTAGCACCGCTGTTAGGGCGTGCCCCATAGCGGCTATTGGCAGTTGATCTTCGGCAATGGCACGGTCGTAGATTCGGAGCAATCGATTGACGTAGTACGGGTCTGCTGGTCGCCGAAACGCAGCCGAAGCAAATCGATGCAGTAATGCCCCGGCGTCCTCACGAGTTTTCAATGCGCGAATTTTGCCGGTCAACTCGCTTCCACCACTCTGCCCCTCGGCACCAACCACAGCGTCCACGATCTTCTTTGCAGCCGAGTGGTACATTTCAATTTGAGCTGGAGTCAAACTCAATGCGTCGCCAATATTGTCGAATCCGTAGCCGGTGGCATCCGGCGGGAATTCATCGGCAAGGCGCAGATCGAGTCCAGTTAGATCGAGCACACAGTTGTTATATTCTGTGCGATTGAGCCGTCGCAATACGGACTTACCTGGATCACTGGCCGATGCGCAATCGATGTGGTTTAGCGTTTGATCCACAAACTCGATCATCAATGCCAAGTCCTCCGGTTTAGGCTGCCGCTCGTCTTCCGGAGGCATCTGATGCGACTGCAGCATAGTTAGCACTCGCAACCACTTATCGCGATTACTCACGATCTTGCCGACGTCATTGTCGGACTTGAGGTCTACATCACCGCTTGGGTCATTGCCATCGTGACAGTTATAGCAATTTCGCGCGAAGAGCGCGCCGACATTGCGATCCCAAGACAATGGATCCTTGTCTTTACCCGGTTGCGCCCAAACCGCCGCTGGAGACAGCAAAAGGGCGATCGTGAGCGTGGCTCTTAGCAGACGATATTGCACAGCAGCGCCTTGCGTTGGATTGGCCGCGAAATGATTGGCCGCGAAATGATTGGCATGGAAACGTATGATTGCGGTCCTTCGCTCACACGTGAGCAAATTCATAGGCGATTACGTTAACTGCAACCTTGCTGTGCTGTCGCCAAAAGACGGACGGGTGATACCCATCCGCGCGAGCATGTCCAAGTACAAGTTGCAAATTGGAGTCTTCTCGAGCTTCAGATGGCGACCACCCTCAAGTTTACCGCCCGCCCCACCAGCCAGCAGAATTGGCAAGTCGTCGTGATTGTGCTTATTCCCATCGCTAATGCCGCCACCGTAACAGATCAGCATATTGTCCAGCAGGGAACTGCCACCTTCGTCAATGGCCGCCATCCGCTGCAGCATACGCGAAAATAACTGGATGTGATGCGAATTAATCTTGGTGAGTTGATCATGGTTCTCGGCCTTACCCTGATGGTGCGAAGTCGAGTGGTGCGAACCGGGAGCCGAGATTTCCTTGTAAGAACGCCCCGACTTTTCATAGGAGAACATAAAGCTTCCGACACGGGTGGTGTCGGTCTGAAAAGCTAAGGTCAAAATGTCCAGTATCAAGTTGACATGGTCTTCATAAACCTCCGGAATCCCCTTGCCTCCCGGAATGATCAACTCGGGCAACTCCGGTTCATCTGCATGCAACAGGGGATCCTCCGTGAATGCATCCTGGTGGTGCGAATATTCGTCGCGAGCCGCCAGAATCACGCGGCGTTCAATATTTCTCAAGCCATCCAAATACTCAGCCAATTTCTGCCGATCGGTATACCCGAGCTTGCGCTGTAATGAGCGAGTTTCTTCCTGCACCAGGTCCAGCACGCTCGACTCCACCGATTCGACAGTTTCTGTCGGAACAGCAGCCGCCTGATTCCAATCAGGCTGACGTGGCGTTTGACCACGAAACAAACGTTCGTAAAGTTGCTTGGGGTTCAATTCAAGGGACGCTGGCGTAGTCTTACTTCGCCAGGAGATATGGGACATGTAAGTGCCGCTATAACCGTGATCTCCACGGTGGCCGGGGTCGATGCCCAGTGCAAGTGAATCCACCGGTGTATCCAAGCCGACTTCGCGGGCGGCAAGTTGATCGACCGAAACGCCCCCCACTTCGGGTTCTTCGGAGTGTTTGCAGCGTTTGCCCACTAAGAAACCACCCCCGGCTGGCTCGTGGGCTGCGCCATTGCCATCGCAGTGCTCCGCAGCCAATCCGCTGATAACCGTTACGTGGTCCTTCACCGGCTCCAAACTACGCAATGTCACGGGCAATTCGGCCAGCGGTCCCGATTCGCCTTCAGGTCGCCAAGCCGGCATGTGAACGCCATTGGGCACGTAAAAAAATGCCATCCGCAAGGGTGGTCCGGAAGTGCTACTTGCCGTGGCAACCGATTCAAGCCAAGGCAGCGCCAAACTCGCTCCAGCAATACCACGTAACATCGAGCGCCGCGAAATTGTAGCCTGTGACATCCGTGGACTCCGGAAGGTAGGTAGGAAAGGTTGGGTTATTATTGTAACCCGACGGGGCATGGGCCAGCAAGGCAGTTTACCCCGAGCCCCTGCGCACGAAATCGGTCATTTTTGGACGCAAGACCTATTGAGCAGAAAGATAATGCGCCTGGAAAGTCTGTGGCAGGGCACTCCGCGCGGCGATAATGCGCTACAATCGATCCGCTATACGAATTCAACTTGGGGAACTCAGGTATTTATCATGATGGCGAAGATTCATTTACTGTCACTTCACGTAACACGGGTTCTTGTTTGTAGCTGGCTGCTGTGCGGGACCACATCCTTGATTGCACAGGACACGTCGGTAGCAGGCAGCGACGAAGTAGCGGAATTCATGAAGAAGTATGCACCACGCGGCGTGATGTCCGACGGTTCACAGCCAACGCCACCGGAAGTCGCCGTGACTGCGTTTGATATGCACCCAGGAATGCAGATCGAATTGATGGCCAGCGAACCGACCATTTCGCAACCGCTGTTCTTATCGTGGGACTCACGCGGCCGAATGTGGGTAGTCCAGTATCGGCAGTATCAATTCCCGCAGGTTTAAAGATCCTCAAATACGACCAGCATCTGCGAGCCGTGTTTGATAAAGTGCCCGAGCCGCCGCCATACGGCGTGTCCGGTAAGGATGTGATTACAGTATTTGAAGACACCGACGGCGATGGTATGTTTGATACTAGCCAGGATGTCATCTCGGGGCTCAACATCGCCACGTCGGTGCAGGTCGGTCACGGAGGCATTTGGGTCCTCAATCCTCCCTACCTGCTTTTTTATCCGGACGTCGATCAAGACGATGTGCCCGATGCGGAGCCAGAGGTGCACTTATCGGGCTTTGGCTTACAGGATACGCACTCGGTAGCCAACAGTTTGTTGTGGGGGCCGGACGGCTGGCTGTATGGTGCCAACGGCAGCACAACCACGGGCACGGTTAGTTCGTCCGGTAACGCGCGGTGTAAGCTTTGAAGGCCAATGCATTTGGCGCTATCACCCCGATTCACGCGAGTTCGAAATCTATGCAGAAGGCGGCGGTAACACTTTCTCGTTAGAGATCGATTCCAAGGGGCGGGTGTTTTCGGGAAACAACGGCGGTGATACACGTGGCTTCTATTACCCTCAAGGCTCCTACTCGTCGAAGAACTGGGGCAAGCATGGCCCACTGACCAATCCATACGCTTTCGGTTACTTCTCGCATATGAAACTCAAGGGCGACAGTCGTCGATTTGCTCAAGCGTTCGCAATTTACGAAGGCGGTTTGTTTCCACGTGAGTTCGAAGGCAATATTATCGCGCCCAATGCCATGGTGAACTTGGTTTTGAATTCGAAACGAATCCCTGACGGATCGACATATCGCACCGAGGACCTTACCAATCTGGCTGAAAGCCCCGATCGTTGGTTTCGTCCGGTCTATGCCGGCGTTGGACCTGACGGCGGCGTGTACATAGCGGATTGGTATGACACCCGTCTGAGCCATGTCAGTCCATTGGACGATTGGCATAAGGAGAGTGGGCGAGTCTATCGCATTTCGCCGGTCGGTACTCGGCCGCATTACGCGCTTGGCAATCTACATGAACTTCCACCCGCTCAGCTCCTGCCGTTGCTGTCGCATGAGAATAAATGGGTGCGCATCCGCGCCGTACTCGAAATCGGCTGGCGGAAAACGAACGAATTGCTGCCGCACTTGGACTCCATGGTGAACGACCAAAATTCGCTCGAAGCACTTTGGGCTGTGAATTTACTGGGAGCTTTAACTTCCGAGCGGGCCAGACAGTGGCTGGAGAGCGACGACGAGCACATTCGACGATGGGTTGTCCGCACATTGGGAGATCGCCACATTGGCCTAGCCGAGTTTGTTAGCTTGGCGCGGAAGGAAACCGCCGTCCAGGTACGCAGCCAACTTGCAGCTACGGCCCGCCGCATTCCGGCTGAATTCGGCGTGAAAATCGCTGGCGAATTAGCTCGACATGCAGAAGACTTGGACGATCCGCACCTGCCCCTGATGATCTGGTGGGCTATTGAATCGCACGCCGACGCGTGGCCTGAGATTGAGAATCTATTCTCTAAACCAGAAACTTGGGACCAGCCCATCGTGCAGCAGTCGCTCGCCGGGCGACTGATGCAACGCTACGCCACTCGCGGTACCAAAGATGATCTCGAGCGCTGTGCGGCACTCGTGCAATGGTGCACCAGTGCGACCGCACGCGAAGCTCTGATGGTAGGTATGTTGCGCGCCTTTGAAGGCCGCGAGTTTCCTGAATTGCCGGAGGCCTTGGCAGCAAGTCTAGCCGAATATCAAAGCACGCTGGGCAATTCCGGTTTGGCTATCGCGCTGCGGCAGGGCGAAGCGGCGGCAACAACCGAAGCAATCCAACTGGTGAACGATCCCACCCAGCCGTTGGCTCTCCGACTGGAACTCGCTCGAGCACTTGGTGAAACAGGGCAAGCGACTGCGCGAGTTAGTTTGTTGAAAATCGCCGCTGCTAATCCCGAGCCCGCGCTGCAACGGGTCGCCATCGTAGCATTGCGCAATTTCTCAGATGCTTCGATCGGGACAACGTTGATCGGACGCTTGGGCAGTACCATCTCTGCGGAACATGAGCTGCGCGATACCGCTTGTCGTACCTTGGCCACTCGCCCCGCCTGGGCACGAGATTTGTTGGTGGAAGTCGTCCAGTGGCGTCTGCGTCCCAAAGACGTCCCGCTCGATGTAGTTCAGCAATTGCGAGCGTATGCAGACGAGGACATCCGTCAGTTGGCCATCAAGGCATTTGGCCAGGAGGTAACGCTTTCCAGCGAAGAGAAGCTAGCGACGATGCAGCGATTGCAAGAGGTATTGGAAAGCGGCCCGGGAGATGCGGAGGCTGGTAAAGTCCAATTCACCAAACTCTGCGCCGTGTGTCACAGACTGTTTGGTGAAGGCAACCATATTGGTCCCCCCTTGGATGCGTACGATCGGGGCAATCCAAAATTCTGGCTTATCGCAATTGTCGACCCCAGTGCGGAGATACGCGAGGGTTATCAGTCTTATGCCGCTCGGACCGACGATGGACGCGTGGTGACTGGTATGATCGCTGCGCAGGACACCAATTCCGTCACGATTCGGAGTGCTGACAACCAAACCACGACCTTGTTGCGCGACGAGATTGAAACCCTACGCGCCATGCCCGCATCCCTGATGCCCGAGGACCAAATGAAGCCTTTGAGCGATCAACAAATTCGCGATCTATTTAGCTACCTATCGCAGGGTGCCAAACGCTAGTGTGCCGTAGTCGTTCGCGAACGTAGTGGAGTCGTCAGGAAAAGGAGCCGACAGGAAGGGTCGGGAGTCTTTTCAGCACAGGCCGCCTTCGATGCGATCCCGCTGAATGGAACACGTAGTTCTTAATACGTTGAGCGATATAGGCTGAAAAGCCCCGACCCTGTCACGCAAGCGCAGAAAAAAACGCAGACCGCCGTTGATTTCGGCGGTCGCGCTTTGGAAGAAACGGCTAGGTTAGCTGAGCAAGTCGATGATAAGTTGACCGTCCCAAGACTGGTCTTCGTCCTGCTCAGCATCATCTTGATCGTCGCCCAGGTCAGCCCAGAAGCTGTCTTGTGGCGACGCCGTCGCTGGCCCAGAGTTGCCGATCGCCAGCAAGCTACTGTCGTCGAACCCATCGTCGAAGGCACCGAGCAAGGCGACATCATTCGCATTCTGAGTCGAGCGTGTGGACTTGCGGTCATTGACCAACATCGACTGCAATCCGGCTGCCCAATCGCTGGCCAACACTGTTTGCTGACTGGCGGCCGCAGCTAGGCTGCTTACATCGCCATCAACCATTTCGCCTTCGCCGGATGGTGGAAGAGCATTGAGGTAGTTGACGATTTGCAACACGTCTGTACCACTGACAATGCCATCGCCATTCACATCGATGAACGGCGGAGCGTTGGTGACGCCGGAAAGCGTTAGGAATTCTGGCTTCGTCGGATCGTTAATCCAGTTGATGACCTGCAGCACATCGATCGGCGATACTGAACCGTCGCGGTTGACATCCAGATTCCAAGCTGAGTTGGTGTACGGATTGCCTTGGATCGAGATCACATGATCTTCAACTTCACCGTCTGGAGCGGCGCCAAGCGAGCTTTCGACCGCCGATGCGCTACTGCTGAGTCGAATACGGGCTACAGTTTCGCCGATGACGGCCGATGGTGGCACGATGAACGAGAAGTTCGAGGTAGCACCGCTCACAGGTCGCGAATTGAAAATGCGTTCTGCACTTTCAAAGTTACCATCGCCGTTGTAGTCGATCCACAGCGACATAAACGCAGCCGAACCAGTCGTGTTCGTGACACTGACGCTGACATTGGATTGGAAGGCCGCAAACACGCCTGAAGTAAATACCAAGCCATCATCGTTGTCAGCGTTATCCAACTTGGCATCCGCATCAGGGCTGACCGTCGCACCCAAGCTCAGTCCAGTAACAACCGTGTGGCGAGGTCCGTTATCGGCAGCCGTCGACAGGTACGGTGCAGGGGCATCGCCATAGTCAAGACCTTCGCCAAGGAAGATTGTAACGGTTGTCGATCCATCTACTTGGTTTGGCTTGAGTGTATTGCCAGCCAAATCGCGGATCGAAGTGACTTGTCCTGCGCCAGTTCCACCAACGCCTTGAGCACCTTCGATAACCAGGCGGTTACCAAACTGAGTGACCGTCACCCCAGTTAGACCGGCAGCTTCCACGCTGGCCTTGATCAAAGCGGCCACTTCTGAGGCTGTCGCATCGGCAGGCAGTGCGATGCCTACGCTGGCAGGTTGTCCCGCGATGCCAGTCTGTGTCAGGGCGGTACCGCTAAGATCTAAGCGCGTGTTGGAATCACCACCGAGACGTACTAGACCGTCTCCATCATAGGCTGGGCTCAATCCCAACTGGGCCCCATCAATGGCTGCTACCAATGCCGCACCGACCTGTGCAGCTGACGCAAACTCAAAGAAGCGGACGGGCACATTGCCAGGTAAAGTCACACCGTTGGTGTCCAATTCAAACTGGACAGGCGATCCACTGCGATCAATGGTAAAGGTCTGGCCATCGACCAAGCCCACAGGTTGCCCCGCTTCCAATGGAATTTGCAAGCCGAAGACCGTTTGGACGCCGGGTTGTCCAGTGACGCCTAGGCCGCTGGTTTGCGGATCAAAGGCAACTTGAGCTGCACCTTGAATCTGTACTTTACCATCCGCCGTCGCGGTAGCAGTGAGCGACAAACCGGCATTATTGACGGCGAACTCAATAGCTCGGGCGGCACTAACAACCGTCGGCGAAGTTCCTAAATTGACACGAACATTACCGGCGGTAATAAAGCCCTCAAAATCCATTTCAAACGTCAAGCGTCGGCTACCGTCATCCAGGGTAAACGTCGTACCGTCCACTAGAGATGCGTCAACGCCATTGGCGCTCGGGACACTGAGCTGGTAGCCCAAATCGAATTCGAATCGGGTACTACTTCCAGTGGCGTCGACGACTTGGAATTGTTCGCCATCGGTGTACAAGGTTGCTTCGCGAGTCACGATCGCCGCTTCTTTCGAATTCAGCAGACGCACCGTGTAGACGCTCTCCGATCGCCAGATGCCAGCCAGCGGTTGCAAGCGGATCACACCATTGGTCGAATCGTAGCCGAACTGGTAGTCAACTCCTTCCACCAATGGAACGTTGTTCCGATATACCAGGACCGACGCCGAATTTACGGTCGAATGATCGATGCCCACACCGCGACTTGGATCGCTGGGCTCGAGGCCATCGCGAAGCTGGATGTCAAAGTAGCGTGGCGTCACTCCAGACAACTCAACGATTGACAATTCTGGATTACCATCCAGACCAGCCAAGTCATTGTCAACTGGATTCTTTAAGACCACCGATGGGCCGATGAAATCCGCGCGATCTTGGGCACCACGATCCTTGAATACGTTTTCACCCAGACCAGACGGCGTTTCCACCGCAGGATCGTCGACTCGCAATTGTCCGTAAATGTCGAATTGCGGTGCTAGGATCGGTGAGGCGGCAAGGCCCAGCGGTCGCTTCACAGCCACAATCGAGCTGCGATCTTCCAAAGAGTCGATTGAGCTGTCGATAAGTGGTGAAGCTGGGGCAGGGTACAAGTTCCCAGTGCCTGCATTCACGAACAACGGTACGTTGTCGCCAACCACAGTTGAGAATTGTCCGAGCGAAGCCAAACCGCCTACGTTCGCGGAGTTACGTTGGTAGACCGATCCACCAATAACCGTTGTGCCGCTTGTTCCGTCGACATTGATGCCCACCGAAGAATTCACGATTACGTTATTGAGGATGGTCGCGGTACCGTTGTTGGATACGGCAATACCTGTTCCGCCAGCCGTGTAGACGTCTACAGCCACGCTAGATAGTGCACCGATAGCATCGATATCTGCACCAACGGAATCACCCGTCTGCGAGCCTTGGTTGCTAATATCTGTCAAGCGTACAAAAGCCAGGCGACTGTTAACATTGAAACCAAATGCATCAATGTCGATCCTCGGCGAAGCGCCCGAAGCGCGACCCACAGATGTGAAGCGGGTACCATCAGCACTAACTTCGACCAAAACCTCCTCTGAGTCACCAACTTCGAAAATTCGCAAGTCGGGATTGGCATCACCTGAACCGGTAAGCAAGTTTCTGGTGAACTGGAGCACGATTTGACCACCGCGTCCCAAGCTGACCACGCCTTCGGTAGGCAGAGGCTCGCCATTGCCCAAGTAATTGGGAGCCCCAAGCGCACTGGCAGCCACATCCAAACCGGCAATGGGTCCCGGGCCACCGCTTTGCAGCGGTAGGTAACTGACGACTGCATCAGCGAACGCCAAATTTCCAAGCTCAAAAACGTCGCCATCGACGATGGTTGGAATGAAACCAGTAACGGTAGTGACCGTACCACCCACGATCGTATTGTTTACCAGTCGCACAAATGGAACAGCCGCCGACGGGAATCCGGTAGTTTGCGAATCGCCACTTACATTGATTCCACCAGCCCGATTGCCGATGAACTCGGAATTCATGATGACCGCACCCGGAGCTAAACGCTCCGCGTTGATGGTAATCGTATTGCGTGGTGATCCAGGATTGGTCGCTTGAGTATCCAGCAGCGGATTGTTGGCATCGGTTTGGCGTGGTGCCGAGGCGATATTGGCTCCAAACTCGGCCGCGTAAGAGACCTTAGCCGCATTGATCACGATCTGTCCCTGCGGTCGCTCGCGATTGCTACCTCCCTTGCCAGCCGACTGAAGCGCCTGACCGACGCTCGGCGGAATACTAACCGATGCGTCGCCAAACAAGGCCACCGTGTCACTGGTAGCGCCTACGCTATCGTTGTTTCGCAAGTTGGCGGATAGCTGAAGGCGGCTGCGAATGGCAGGCGAGTTGATCAAGTCGCGGAACCGAGCGGCGATCTCTTTCGCATTCTCCGACCGAGTGACTCCCGAAATAGGATCAACCAAAGCCGTGTTGTAGGCCAGAGCAATATTGCCGCCCGCGACAGCTTGACCATCATTCACATCATCCAACTCGAAGGTAAGTATCGTCGTACCATCACCGACAGTGAATGTCGTTCCAGCGACGTAGGTCGCCGGTGCATTAAACCGAATCGAATAGCCAGGCGACGTTCGCGCGTCGATATCGACGGCGTCAATCAATCCGATCGTTACTGGGAAACCATCGAGGTCTGGTACACCGTATTCCTCGCCACCGCGAATCTCGAACTGATAGGGTCCAACCAAAATCTCTGGATTAAATTGATCAGGATTCGAAATCGCTTTCTGCGGATCTTGGATAAAACTGGTGTCGTTGGTGTTGGCGCGAAGCACCATTTCACCTCGACCAGCAACACCGATAATAAAGTCGTCTAGGTAAACTCCTTCGAATGCGTTGTTCTGTGCATACAATGCACCCGGACGAGCGTTGTTGGTCGAACCATCAAAGTTGGTACCCGTGTTAAACGCACCAAATGCATCACCCACGAAACTGGTCGTCAATCCGAATGGGCCAGCGTTGATGCCAAACGAGCTGAGACCAGTCAATTCAAGCGTATCACCGCCGCGAATTGGATAGGCGCCTGTTGTGCCGCCCGCGAAGAATAGCGCCAGGCTCTGCTGCAACGCTGCCGCAACTTGAGCCTGCGACATATTGACGTCTACGTAGACCGGTTCTCCTGTCGTCCCCAGACCGCCCTGCGCTGCAATCGCCGAGCCAGGGCTCAGGGTGATGTCCGCGGCTCCCTGCAGTTGCAAGCGATTGCCTGATACAAATGGGGTGAGTTGCCGCTGGACGGTAATGTTCAACTGGTAGTTGCCCGTGCTGCCGACCGAAGCGTTACAATCAACCGCCGCGTTATACGTCTGATTGCCCGCTCCGCTAACACCAATGTAGTAGATGCCGCTCGTCGGAGCTGTGAAGGTCAACAAGCTATCCGAACTGCCTAGTGCATTGTCGTTTTGAACCAAGGTTCCATTGGCATTACGCAGGGCTCGACCTTCGGAATCAAAGACTCGTAAGAACGTATCCAAGCTACTGCCAATACCGTCAGCCAGCGTTTGGACCGTGACCGTCGCGCCGCGATCGACGTCGATTCGCACCAAATCAACGTCCAGGCCTGGATCCGCTAAACTGGCATTATCACCAATCTGGCCGGTACCGCTAACCCGCACGGAATTGCCCGTAATGCCCGAGGATTCGGCATTGTTCAAAATGTCGTTGGATTCGTTGACAAAAGCCAGTCCCGAAATAGTGGCCGGCACTGGAACAAACGCCAAGATCGCTTGGCGCAAGGCATCGGCAACTTGCTCTGCGTTCATAGCGGCGTTGTAGTTGACCGGTACTTGGGGCGCGACCACCGGAGTTGAACCGTCGGTAAAGACGAACACGTTCCCATCGATGGTTACCGTTTCGCCACTGGTGATTCTAAGCGCCACCTGGCAGAATCAACGATGGGCCCATTTCAGTTCAAACAGTTGTCCGTTGATCAACAACGATTCGCCATCGACGAGCCGATCGCCGCTAATGGTGCGAATTTCAGGACCCTTGCCACCCTGTAGACCATAGCCAAAACCACCCGCTGATGAGAATTCCATGCGGATCTTGACATTCTCTTGTCCCGCAAACAGATCCAACGGAACGCGTGCCTGACGCCACTGTCCATTGTTATCAAACAGCGGCTGCACATCAGGATTACCACTGACAAAGGGATCAAATTCATCATCAAAGCTTCCGGCATTACTACCCGCCGGGGCTGGGTCGTTGTTCGTGGCAACCAATGTCCACACACCGTCTTCGCCCGACACATAGACGCGAAGCGAATCGCGCATATAGTCGTCTGCGTTGTTACCTAGGCCCAAATCCGAGTCAGCTTGCTCGGTGTCAAATCGGTAGTTGAAATACAGAGTCGGCAAGTCGCCCGGACTAATGGCTGCTAAGCTAAACGTTGCGCTTTCCAACGCACCTGCTGCCCCACCTGGGAAGTCGTAGCTGTTGGTCAAACCGGTAGCATTCGGGCCACTCAAATCTGGTACACCGTTGGGTCCTGGCCCCTCGTAGCCAAAGTACAGGCTTGAACCGCCCGAGAAATTGGCACGAGAATCATTGGGTGTGTCCGGCAGTCCGTGTCCTGCTTCGCCATTGCGATTGCCACTAACGTGCCACAAGTTGAAATCGAGGGTCGACAGGGCGAGGCCGTTGGCATTGAACAACCCAGTACTGATGCTGCTCGCACCGTTTGCAAACACGGGTTGTAAGCGACCATTGGTATCAAAGGCATGGAGATTTCCGGATGTATCCAAGCCGAACAACATATTTGCAAGCGCTCCACCAGCAGCATGCTCAGGCCCAGCGACCAACGCTGAAAACTCAATGCCCGTCAATTCATAGGAGCTGGTGACATACGTACCCACATTGCCGACACGCAGCGCCGTTGGATTACTAACGGTGTACAAACCGCCCGCGTCACTGACCGCAAACATCGTTTGCCCAATAACGGCAATACCAGTCACCAAGCCACCGGGAGCAATGCCCGCCGAACGGAGCGGTCCTTCGTTAAATACCGAAGCACCGAAGAAATTGACCAGGTCTCCGTTCGCGGTTGCGTTGAGCGTCACGATGCCCGTCGCATTAACGGCTTGCACAATCCGCGCAGCCACCGTCTCGGCTGTATCCGAGGCCAGCACATGGACGGCGATATTGCCACCGGCGACTGCTCCGCTCCCGCCTAGATCCGTGAATACACCAGCAGCGACCAAGTCGGTAAAGACCCCGGTATTGGCGCCGTTAAAGTTCATGCGGCCACCATCGTAGGAGACGACCACGCCACCCACGACACGACCCGCTATGGCATCAACGAATTGACGCAGCGACGCATCGGGTGCCAATGGAATCGCAATTGCGCCTGGCGTTACACCAACGGTACCTGTAGCAATCTCAAACTCGTAGACTTGGCCATCTAATTCGAATTGCATGCCATCGGTAACCACCGGTCCGTTGACTGGATCGTAGTTCACGAGCACGTCCGGTCCGAGGTTGAACTCGAAGCGTGTGATGAAGTTTCCTCCGTCGATCACGCTAAACGTCTGCCCGTCACGGATCAAAGCCGTTGGTAGACCACCAGCGTTGGCTTTGGTAACTTCGCTAGCCACTAATTGCGTCGCACGCGTAATTGGCAAGCCGGTAAGCGGATCAAGCGTATACGTTTCGATGTAGCCGCGTTCGCGAATTGCAGTTCCCGTTCCAGCTCCGTTGGCTGGGCTCGTGCGATCCTGAGCTGGTGCGCTAGTCACCTGCCCGTTGGTTTCATCAAATTCGAAAATCACGTTCGTAAAGTACTGAACACCAGGTCGGTCAAAGCCGGGGACGTTCGGGTTGGCAGCCGGACCTGCGATAAACCGAGTGCCAGGCGCGTAGAATGGATCGACGCCGGGCGGTGTAGGACGATTTCCCACCAAGAAACCACGTTCTTGGCCACCGAGGACCGCAAACGTAATGGCTTCGGGATTGTAACCATCGTTACTATCAACAGCCGCAACTGGATTAGCTAGAACATCAAGATGGAAAGTCTGAATCGGTGCTGCGACAGCCGTAAACTGGCCAGTGCCTGGGTCAATATTGATGTAATCCAAGAAGCCATCGCGGTCTGCATTACCGACGTTGGATTCCACGGTGCGATCAAAGGCCCGTAATTCACCATTGGGGCGGAAGGCGATGTCTTGCACGTCGAAGTTGCCACGCCCCACTTGGCTGCGAACTTCACCGGTAAATGGGTTGACCACGTAGACGTTCGTGCGTTCTTGACCGACGTCTTGCGTGACATACAGGGCAACATCGGACAAATTGAAATCTACGGTCGACTCCACAGGATCAAACAGAATTGGAACCTGTGGTGGTACGGCGGTCGAGCCACCGCTAAAGCCAACATGATCTTCAGCGATCAGTTGCACGCCTTCGATGGGCTGCAATCGCACGAGCGCACTACTGCTATTTGGATCTGTGTAGGTAGCTAGAACACTTGGCACCATATCGCTGTTGGTGACCGCCAAGAAGTAGGTCCCCACTGGCAATTCATAAGACCCGATGTACGGATCCAAGCTGCCTGCCGAGCCACGCGATAGGTCAGGGTTGTTGGTGCCGTCCGCTGGATTCGCTTGGTCATCAGCCAAATTGCTGCCAAGGCTAGAAAGGATCAATGCTCCGTTGGAATCGAAGACATACAGCGACGTATCGGGGCGGCCAATGCCATCGGCGTAGTCCACATCGATCACGGTCGCGAAGTACTCACGCAGGGCAGTCGGCGTCAGAGCCTGGTAGTCCAACACAAATGAAAACCAATCGACATCTGTAAAGTCGTCTAGGGTACCAGCCACACTCAATGCTTGACGGTTGGTGGCCAGTAGATTGCCCAGCGCCTGAGCGTTAGCGAACGTATCGTTTTCCACACCATTGGAATCGACTTCGACCTCGCTGTTCTCGCCTAGCAGTGGCGAGTTTCCGGGTACGCCAATGAGCTCCAAACCATTTCGAGCGAAACGAATATCCGCATACGTGACGCCGGATCCTGGAATCTCATCGACTTCGGTTAGTCGAATCTGCAGTTGGTAGCTGCCATGCGTTAAACCGCCAGCAACCTTTGACAGATCTCGCAAGCTATCTAGTCGAGCGACAGGATCGGTGCTCGCCGAATTACCGCTACGCACGCGTACGTGATATAGATTGTTGGCACCGGGATCACCAGGCAATCGAACTCGCATCCCAGCATCTTTGGGGTTCGTGCTGAATAGATCTTTCGGGCGCGCCATTCGCACTTTGAAGTAGAGCGCAGGGTCGCTCTTGCGCAACGGATTCACCGACTGCGCGGCCATTCGCGACGCGTCCATAAATACCGACTGATTCGCTTCCTCCAAAAGTGAATCGTCCGACAAAGCCAGAATGCCGCCGTCAGCGTCAATCAACTCGACAACGGTATCCAAAGCGTTGCCGGTCCGATCGATATCGAGCCAAACTTCGGTGCCCGCATCGGCGCGGAAACTGTAGACATCCACATCGCCAGGACGCGAGATGTTGTCTTGCAACTGAAATCCGAGGCGTTGATTTTCGTCGCCACTACCCAAGTCAGGTGCCAGGGAGCCCAAGTATTGAGCGGTGGCCGGAGTCTCGTTGGCCAGTGGTGCGGACGATAACGACGATTCCGTTTCGGCTTGGACAGCTACGTTTCGATCATTGCTGTATGTATCAAACAACACACTGCGCCAGTCGCCCGAACCAGCCGCTGTGGCTGGATTACGCGGTACTAATTCTAAGAAGCTGGTGATGCGGGCGGACGTCGCCAATGGATTGACTCGCCAAGCAAAAGCCGTGGTGACGTCAGCGGTTCCAAAAATGTCGCCCAACTCAGGATCAACCACTGGTGTCAAATCGGCTGTGTCAATATTTCCAGCCACCGTGTACGTTGTACCGGCACCTTCGATCGTCGTCAGCAGGTCGCGATATTGGTCTGCTGCCCAACCTTCGTAAGTCGCATTTTCTAATTCTCCGGCCGTGGGCAAGTAGATACCACCCTGACTGAAGCCGATGCGCTCGGGGCCATCCAGCGTGAAGGCGCGGAAGTCTTCTTGTCCAGGCGTACCCGTTAGATACAGGATATCGTCCGTAACGCCTTGGACATCTTCGTCGAGGTAGTTAATAAACTGCAAGTCTCCCAACGGTGCAGGACTATTCAAAATCAGCGTGTTGAAGACCTTGGCGATGCCATTGTCCATCCGCGACTCGACTCGCCAATTGACCACGCCGTTCGGCCCTGGGAAATTGCCCTCGCTGACGACCAAGTCGGGACTGACCAGCGTTGGTTGCTGCGTAATCGTCGTAGTCGCCAAATCGATGGCTTGCCCATCGCCACCAATATCAATCAAGTTCAAGAATTCGAAAATGACGTCCAGATTGGTGAAGAGCTGCGTATTGCCTTGAGCCGTGATGCCACCGGCACCGAGGAAAAACCCACTGTTGCCCGCTGGCCCGACATCGAAGGCAAACTGACCTGGAATACCAGGTGCTACGTCATTGTCAATCAAAGTGCCGTTGTTGACTTCGGGTCCGGTGGGTAACAGAGACTCTCGCAATTCTTCTGGAATCGTGTTCAGTTGCACATTACCATCGAGCGTAAAGCCAGCCCCGACGGTCGAGTCGTTCAGGCTAGTCAGCACAACGGGAAAGCCCGGTTGTCCAACGATCTGTACGGAACCGCCAATTCGATCAGCGTTGTCGAGTGGTGTACCTGTAGCAGTGAAACCAGCTGTATCGCCATCGAGTTTTACGACCAGACTTTGATCGCTGGAGCTTGCCAAACGCAGACCGCCATAGACATGGTGATCGGATACGGTAATCGAATCCAACACGATGTGTACGATGTTGGTATCGTCCCAGTGCCCTTCTGTAGTCAACACACCACCGCGAACAACTAGACCATTCAACTCGTTGCCGCTCATGCGGTTCTCAGCCACTAGTGGACCGCGATTGCCGACGGACCCTTCATATCGATCCAAACGCCCCGTTGAACGACCTGGGTCATTCACCAATATTTGGTTCAGTGCACTCACGTTGGCGCTAAATGCCGGACCTGCGTTATCGATCAGGGTATTGCCTACTAGAATAGGCTGAGCACCGCGTACAAACACGGCACCGGCTGAGTTAGTCCCGCGCCCCCCACGATCGGGAAGCGTCATTTGCGTCGCACCATCGGCATTCTGTTCGATGCGACTGTTGGTCAGCCGCAAGTCGCTTTGATGAACCTCGATAGCGTTGAAGTCTGCGAAACCGCCTTCAACACGCGTGGTTCCACCGCCAAAGGCAACCACTACATGATCAAGACTTGCCTTGGAAGTATGCCCAATGTAGATGCCGCCCCAATCGCCCGCTGCAGCATCTTGTGCACCGGCTCGATTGGCCGTGTCAAACGTGCCGCCAGCACCGTAACGAATGTCGTTGAGAGATGTGAACACGACCGGCAAGCCGTCGTCGCCTTCGGAAATCAACTGAGCACCAAAGCCGACATCAATTCGTGAGCCTTGGGCCTTGAGAATCGTTCCCGCGTCAATGGCAAGCCGAGCATCTAGGCGCGTGACCAGCGGAGTCGGTGTGCCCGGAGCGACATTGTCATGCAGGATCGCTCCGCCAGGCGTTCCTTGAATTTCCAGGTTCTCTGGCAGAAAGTGAACGATGTCGGTATCGTCGAATCGCCCCTGGACCGTTAATTTCTCGAGCTGTGGATTGCCTGCCGTACGAGCGCGGATCTGCAAGCCGTTGATCGTATTGCCAGTAATCGTGTTGTGGTACAAGTCTGGCCCGGCCCGGTTGTAGTCCACGGAGAATGAAGCTCCGTTCTGTTCTGCCGGCGAGTGGAAATTACTCTCTTTGAAGCTGTTCGGCGTTGCCCCCATGGCAGCTTCAGCACTGTTCGTAATCTTTGAAAAAGCAACCGTTGGGCGCACGTCGACCATGTTCACAGGCATGATCGACTCAGACGTGCTGTCAACCACAACCTGCCCGCCACCGTAACGCATATCGGCATGGCTAATCCAGTTCAGGAATTGCCCGTTGACCTCGTGCTTCTCGCGTCCCAAGGAGGTATCAATGCGATTGCGGAAGTCCAAACCACCCCAGTCGCCTTTATTGGCAGTTACGCCAACTACCGCTGGGTTAGCGTTCTTGCCCAACGTCGCATCACTAACGCTGGTAAAGGACACGCTGCCAGAGATTGGATTACCTGCGGCATCGACAATTACGTTGCCGGCCGTGTCGAGTAATTTGGGCGTGCCGAGTACCAGCAGGCTGCCACCGCTGCGATCAACGCTCACGGTCGTACTACCAACGCCCACGCGAGCCCGGCGCATCTTGAGAATGGCCCCCGAGTCGATCATCACCGAAACGCCTCTGGGGACATTGAACGTCGAGCCATCTGGCAGAGGCCGGCCGAGTGTATCAAAGCCGACTTCGTAGGCTAAGTTATCTGTGGTTGTGTGGAACAGCCCATCCGCGCCGCCATTGCCAACAATGCGCACCACGTCGCCAGGCTGTGCGGCAGTCAAAGCTGCGTTGATCGTTTTGAACGGTGAAGCCAGCGTTCCGTTGCCACTGGTCGCAGCTGCCTTGTCGACGAACTTGGTGTTACTCGAGCCCGATGCACGAAACCAGAAATTGAATACACCATCTGGGCTGCCGTCCGCATCGCCATCGATGGCTGTGCCGGTACCGTCACGCAGCGCGCTCGGCGCTGCGGGGCGGAAATCCATTCGCAGTTGATAGTTGCCCTCAGACCGACCACCAATTCCCGAATCGGAAATCGTTGGATCATAGTCCGCGTTTCCGCTGGCGCTAACGCCCACAATGTAGTTGCCTTGGCCAAGATCCAATTGGAGGAACGAATCTGAGCTCCAGTAATCATCATTGGCAGCGATCTCTTCCCAGCCACCCAGTGGAGTTTGTTGGTACAACCGAATTTGAGTATCGAGCAGGCTGGCCGTACTCATCCGCTCAGCAAACGCTTCGATCGTGATTTGCCCGACGACGTTCGGATCCTCTCCAGCTGCCGGAGCGGGAATCGTGAATTGGTAGAGGTCAATGTCCTTGCTGTCTGGTCGATATAGATATTGGCCATGCACGATGTCCGAATCGCCAGGCAAAATGATCTCTGTACCAACGCCAGGAGCGAAAGCCGAGCGAAACGCCTGGATCGACAATCCCGTGACTTCGTCGGATAAGCCAAGCCCCAGCAGACGTCCGATGGCTTGCATCGCCGCGCGCTGGAATGGACCCGCGAATTCGCTGCGCGTCGAGTCACTAAAATCCTGGATATCTAGGACGGTACCTAGTCCACCTGTTTGCAGTGTCCCTGCCTCGTAATACGTCCCTCCGATTCCGTTCAGTTCGTTGACGCCAGGGATGCCGCTGCCAACAATCTCTTCGAACGGGATAATCGCTCGCATGTCGCCCACGCCGATCGTCATGCCCAGCGTATCGCTTTCCACAAAGCGAATCCCCAAGTACTGTTCGTACAGCGAGAATACTTCGCGGACACGCTCTTTCTGCTGCTCAGTGATCGCGTTCAACAATGTCGAGACGCTAAAGACACCCAAGTTCGACTTGAAGTTGTAGAACTGAACGCTGGTGCCATCTTCATTGTCGGCGGTCAAACGCAAATTGTCTTGGTGCCGAATTTCACGGTCACCAGGCTCTCCAGGGCCGCCGGGAAAATCCAATAGAAGTGGCGAGGCCACTGAATTCTCAATTTCGGAATTGATCAACACCGCCTGCGTTCCCGCACCGCCGGGTGTCCAATTGGAAATCGTCTGTGCGCCTGCAAATGTATCGGCCGGATCCGTTGCTGGACTCACAACCGACGGTGGCATGGGTTGCGTTTCATTCGTACCAATACGCAATCGCAATTCCGACGCAGGTAGCGTGGCACCGGCCGAGTCTCGCAACGCATCGAGGTTGTTGCGGAACGTAAGCGTTACGCGATCAGCATCCGGATAGTAGCGAATTGCCTCAGGCCTAAACTCAACATCGTCGGAGCTATTCAGCGTGTTACGAGTACTAAACAGTTGGTAATACGCAGCATCGAGTACAGTCCGAGAAGCCGTTGCGCCAGCTGCGAAAACGATGACGTCCGTGTTCTGCAGATAGAGTGGTGTCCGCAAGCTGCGGAATTGATTAATGGGAATCCCATTTACAGAAACCACACTCTTCAGGTCAATTAAGTCGTCGTCATTGAAATAAACGTCAATTTCGTTGGCGCGTTGCGTCAACACGCCTGCCGCATTGCGCGATACCGGTTGCGGAACCACCGATTCAACCAACGCACCTAGATCCAATTCAAAAGCGACGGATCTCGAGGCCCCCATATTGAAGGCGTCTCCGTTCACATTGCGCAAGGTACGCACGCCTTGCCCCAGAATTTCAATTCGATAATTGTCATCCGGCAACGCTTCGCCAAAACGCAATACGACTTCGCGATTCGAATCGCCCAAGCCCACGTAGGCTGGCACGACTTCGATGTCCGTGACGCCCGAGAAATTGACGGGGGAATACGTAATTGGCGAAGCGCCAATGCGCGTAGCGCCCGAGCCCGATACCAACTGAGCTTGGATCAGTGCAGACGACAGCGAGTCGCTAGCATTGACAGCATCGACAAACTCTTGAATCGTCGTCGGAAATCTCGAATTGCTGTTCAGCTCGACATTGATGTTCTTGCCAACAACCGTCACGATTGGATTACCCGCACCGCCACGATCGCGAGACGTGACCGTCATGCGAATGCCCAACCCCGAGTTGCCACTCTCACGCGATACCAAACGCACTTCAACATTGCTGCCCAATCCGAAATTGACCGACGCCTTGGAAGCATTTGCCCCGGCCAATTCGTAACTGCGCGAGGTGTCGACGGTTTGCGAAATTGGAATAGTAGTCGATCCACGCAAACGCAGAGCGTATACCAACTGGGTTGCAGGCGTGTCTGAGCCGGGATCAAATGCGTTGAGCAGGTCCTCTACGCGTGTCAACAGATTCGGATTTGAGTTCAATTCAACGTCAATAATGCGCCCATTGACGCGCACAATGGGTGCGCGCGAGTCGGCGCGGGCGACTTTGGTGAATCGCAATTGCAGGCCATTGCCCGATTCACCAGCTTCGCGCGCATAGAATTCGACCAACGTTTGACCGTTCGTGCCAAAGTCGGTCGCAACGCTCGCACGCTCGAACAACCCGTCTTCGCCGCTGCGAATAATGCGGATTCCGTTGAGGGTCGCTGGATCAATACCCGCCGCATCATCGAAACGAAAGACCAGCTCGCGCGGCGAAACATGCGAATCTCGCCGTTTTCGAGAAGATCCCCAGTGTTCGGTTGGATGCCCAGCAATTGCGGACCTACTGCCAGCAACTGCCGCTGTTCCAACGACTCTAGAAGGATTCGCCGCACGGACTTGCGTTTCTGTAAGCGTTTGTGAGCCAACAGGTTACGGGATTTCGAAAAACCACCAATGGCCATGTAAAACCTCTCGAGGAGTTGCTGTTGGACAGCGGTTCAAGGTAGCCAGCTACCAAAGCCCTAGCCCCCGCTTCAGACAAGTCTTAGCAGCGTTCCGGAGGATACCAATCGCGTAAAATGGCATCTCTAGGGGGATTAGGAGTTATGGGAAAACAAAACGCTGTGAGATTGGATTGTAATTGGGGCAGGTTTAATTTCAACGAACTCAAACCCAGATGGGCGACTCGTTTGCCTTTGTAGGCAGTTCGAGTCGTCATAAACGGCAATTCTCAACCGTTTCAAACCATCCAATCCGCCCCGAGCCCAAAATCCATGCAATCCGATCTCTCAGTGCGGTTTGGAGTGTTTAGGCGCCCGAAAAGTTCCATACGCCCGCACACCACCCACAAGAGCCACTCACAACCTTGCAGTACTCCCCGCTCGGCGGAGCTTTCCCATCTTTGGAGTGCTCCGGCTTGGCGGAGCTTTCCCATCTTTGGAGTGCTCCGGCTCGGCGGAGCTTTCCCATCTTTGCAATGCTCCGGCTCGGCGGAGCTTTCCCATCTTTGCAGTACTCCCCGCTCGGCCTTCATCTTTGGAGTGCTCCGGCTCGGCGGAGCTTTCCCATCTTTGCAGTACTCCCCGCTCGGCCTTCATCTTTGGTATTTTTGGGAAGTTTGCAAATGTGTGCGAAGTCTTGCGTGGGAAAGCTCCGCCGAGCCGGAGCACTCAAAGTTGTAAATCTATAGCGACTGCCGCAATCTTTGCGGATAAAATAAATTTTCCGGATTGCATTAAGCTTTCCGGCGACTGGGTGCCGATACGAAGTACTAATCCTCACGCTGGATAGCCTGGGAAGAGTTTGCGGTCCATCTCTTGCGAGAGATCGTAGGTACGCCAAGTTTCGCTAGGAAGGCGGCAATCGTGAAAAGACTATTAGCCTTAGTTGTTCTGGGAATGTTGCAGGTCGTGGCGCTCCCAGCAGTCGCTCAAGACCGTGGGCCCAGCGAATCTTCGCGACGCCCGCAACCGACGCGGAGTGTTCGCCAAGCTCCGGCTAGTCGTCCTGGCCAAACGGCCGTGCGACCAGCAAGCCACCAAGAAATCATTCACGACGAATACATCGTTGACGATGGATTTGCTAGCACCGGCTGTGACAGTTGTGGTGGCGGTGGTTGCAGCAGTTGCAATAGTTGCGATACGGGCAGTTGTGGATTGGGCGGCGGCTTGTGCAATACTTGCAGTGCTCCGGCCCGTTTCTGCATTTGCTTTCCATCGCATGGCTGGGTACATGCTGAATACCTGCTGTGGTACCAGGACGGCATGCGCATTCCCTCGCTGATAACCACCGGGGGTGTCGGGCAAGACAACGCGGGTGTCTTGGGAGCGGCTGGAGTGAGCACCCTTTACGGCAACAACGACATACTGGACGAGGAGAGCTCTGGCTTCCGCATCCGCTTTGGCTGGTGGCTGGCATCTTTTCCGGGCTGGGGTCTGGAAGGCGAATATGTTGGTTTGGGTGAGCAACGCGAGAATTTTAATGCCACTTCGGATGGCTCCCAGATCCTAGCCCGTCCGTTTTTTAACGTCACCACCGGAGAGCAAGCCTCACAATTGTTGTCTTTCCCAGGTCAAATTCGGGGTCGAGTTGACGTTGATACAACCAACAAGTTTGACGGAGCCGCCTTCCGCTTTCGTCGTCAGATGTGCTGCTCAAGCGGTTGTGGCTTCTCTGAGCTCTGTTGTACAACGGTTCCAACGTCATCGCGTTTGGATGGCACACTGGGTTACCGCTTTTGGGAACTCAAGGAATCGTTACAAGTCACTGAGGCGCTAACTTCATTGACCCAGCCAGCGGGCAGCTTTGCTATCACGGATCGCTTTGAGACTAGAAATCAATTTAACGGAGCCGAATTGGGCGTCTTGTGGCAAGGTCGCCGTGGCTGGTGGTCGCTGGATGGTTTGATGCGATTGGGCATCGGCAACGTGCACCAAACGGTTACGATCAGCGGGACAACGACCACCACGACGGGCAGCCCTGCGGTTACAACCAATGCGGTTCCTCAAACTGGCATCTTTGCGGTGGCTTCGAATATCGGGACCTATGATCGCGACAAGTTCACGATGGTGCCCGAACTAGGGTTAACGTTAGGCTATCAAATGACGAAGCGTGTGCGGATGACCGCCGGCTATTCGCTGATCTACTGGGGCAACGTAGTCCGCCCAGGCGATCAAATCGATACAGCCCTCAACCCAAACCAATGGGCACCGGTAGTATCTACTATATCACCGCAAAACCGACCACAGTTCCAGTTCGTGGAAACCGATTACTATGTGCAAGGTCTAAGCTTTGGCGGAGAATTTCGCTGGTAAACCAGCAAGCAATCACACCTGACACATACGCCAGGGCTCGACCTTTTCATATTAATGGATGGGTCGAGCCCTTTTGCATTTAGTGGCGGTTCCACGGAAGGAGCAAGCTTCATGGCTAGCTTTATTGGTCGTTTACTCGCGCGTTTCACCAAGCAGAAACAAGTCAGCCGTAGGGCGCGTCGAGCCAAGAACCGTCCGCTGCGTCTCGAACCCATGGAAATGCGCCGCTTGCTAGCAGGCGACATTGGTTCAATTGCAGGCAATCTCTACGTGGATCTCACTGACAACGGCATCGACCCCGCTGATGGCGCGGTCGTTGGTACAGCCGTTCACTTGTATCGCGATGGTGGCGTCGGCGGCTTTGAAAGCGGTGGTGGTGTAGCGGGGGGCGACGATACGCTGATTGGTACTGTCAACTCGGATGCCAACGGCGACTATCGCTTTGATAATTTGACGGCTGGTACCTACTTCGTCGAGCAGGCTGTAGCCGCTGCCTTCTTGCAACGAACGGGCGAGAGCCCCAAAACGGTGGTGATTTCGGAAGCGCAATCGGCCGGAGTTCAAACCACCAACATTGATACCCATGACACCACCGCTCAAGTCGTTACCGCCGCTCAGGGACAGACCGTCGGTAATACGATCAATACGGCGGCCGGAGAAGTCATTGGTGACGAGCGTGACATTCGGATTGTGAATACCGGGCTCGTCGGTGCGGGTGACCTGGAAGCCACAGTAAACTCTGTTGCAATTCCAGGCGTCATGGTGATCAATACCGACTCAGGCGCGCAAGGTCGGGTCATCGTCACCTATGACGGTGATGACGACGACGACGATACGATCAACTTCAATCCGCTTACCAGCTTGAACGCCGACTTGACGGCCACCAACGGTGAGGCGTTCCATTTCCTCGCTACTTCGCAAGCGGGCAACCAGTTAACGGTCAACGTATACACGACGGCCACCGACTTCTCCTCGCGGACGGTTGATTTACCGGTTACCGGTTCCTTGCTGACCTTTGAGAACTTGATCATTGATTTTGCAGACTTCGTAGCCGATCCGGGTGGAACTGGAGCCGACTTCACGAACGTCGCGGCCATTCGTATGGAATTGACCATTGCCGAAACGGCTGACGCGCGCATCGACTTCAGCCAAGTCGTTGCGCCATTTGTAAGTACGCAAGATTTTCAAAACTTGAACCCCATGTCGGTGGGCAATCTCGTCTTCAATGACCAAAACAACAACGGGCTGTTTGACACTGGCGAAACGGGCATCCCCGGTGTCGACGTCCAACTTTATCAAGACGATGGCAACGGCACATTCGATGACGACACCAACATTGACGCCTTGATCGGTACCGCCACCACGGACGTGGGCGGCAACTACGTGTTCAACAACCTGTTCCCGGGAGATTACATTGCCGTTATCCGGCAGTCGGAGTTTGCCACGGCAGCCGACCCGCTATTTGGATTCCTGACTAGTACCGGCAATGACCCCGCTCCAGATCCAGACATCAATGTCTCGGACAATGATGACAATGGTGCTCTAGTGGCTGGTGTGGGAGTTGTAACAGGCGTAATTACGCTGGCATCTGGGACCGAGCCAACCAACGATGGCGACACGGATACCAACAGCAACCTGACCCTTGACTTTGGTTTTGCGCCCCAGATCGACTTGGAAGTCATCAAGACAGTTGACGCGCAAGCCAAAATCGCAGGTAACCAAGTCACCTACACGCTGCAAATTAGCAACAATGGCGATGCGACTGCGAATGATGTACTGGTGGTCGACGACCTACCTGACTTCCTTACCATCGACTCGGTCACCGCAACCGGTGGTGGTGTCGTTGCCCAGACAGCCAACGCAAATGGTGAAATAGAAGTAACCTACACCAATTTAGCAGCGCAGCAAACGGAAACAATTACCATCGTTGCGACCATTCCCGCCGCCCAGGCTGCGGCAACTGGCGTGGTGAATACGGCAACCATCAGCGGTTCGGGTGTGGAGACAAATCCCAATAACAACACCAGCACTGCGAACATCGACATTACTCGACAAGCCGTATTGGCACTTACCAAAAGCGATACGCCTGATCCCAATACAGTCGGTTCACAGCTGACCTACACCATACTGGTGACCAACAACGGTCCCTCCACCGCGACAAATGTAGTGGTTACCGATACTCTGCCGGCGGGTCTGACATTTGACACGGTAACGACGACGGCTGGCACAGCTTCCGAGGCCGCAGGCGTGATCACGGCTACCATCCCGACCCTCGCTGTCGGTGCGTCCGAGACGGTGACGGTGGTGACGACGATCCAAGCAACCTTTGCGGGTACGACCATCGCTAACACCGCCGGCGCAGATGCCGATGAAGCCGCACCCGTCACGGCCAACGCAGACACGACCATCAATCCGCAAGTCGATCTGGTAATCACCAAGAGTGATCGCACGGATCCAACCAGCCGCGGCAATCAGTTGGTTTACGACCTTGCGGTAACCAACAACGGTCCCAGCGGCGCAACCAACGTCGAAGTGGTCGACACGCTGCCCGTTGGAGTCACCTTCGTTTCAGCCACCGGCGGTACGGTTACTCCGCCAGTTGGTGCAAGCCGAGACGTGCTCATTGCCATCGGCGCGATGGCTTCTGGAGCAACCGTCAATCTGACTATCACGGTAGATGTCGAAGATGCTGCGGCGAACTCGATTACGAACACTGCCATCGTACGATCCACCGAGACCCTTGCCGGCTTTGAATCTACGCCCGCTGATAATACGACCACTGAGCCAACTGCCATTCAGTCCGAAATCGACTTGGCCATCGACAAGCGTGATTTGACCGACCCTGTCAAACCTGGCGAATCGTTTACCTACGAGTTGGTGGTAACGAACAATGGACCATCGGCTGCAACTAGCGTCGTCGTAACGGACAACTTGCCAGACGGAATTCAAGTGAATTCAGCGACATCCACGGTTGGGACCGTTACCATCCCAGCTTCAGCTCAGGACACAACCGCTGCCAACAATGATGACTTGACAGTTGCCATTCCGACTTTGGCCAACGGTGCCACTGCCACGGTCACCATCAATGCGACGGTGCTGCCGGGTACGCGCGGTACAAACAACGTGCTGACCAACGTATCCAGCGTAGCTACCACCGATACGAACTTTATCGAGACGGTAACGACCAACAACACGGATAGCGAAGACACGACATTGAACCCTGAGATTGACTTGCGAATTTCCAAGGTCGATTCAGTAGATCCAATTACCCCAGGCAGCAGTTTGACCTATACGATTGTCGTTACCAATGACGGCCCATCGACAGCGACCAACGTCAATTTGTCTGACACTTTGCCTGCTGGCGTAACATTCACCAGTGTATCCAGCACCCAAGGTACCGCCACCCAGGCGAACGGCGTGGTCACAGCCGCGCTTGGTTCACTAGCACCGGCAGCATCAGCGACGGTCACCCTGATCGTGGGCGTCAACACCACCGCGACGGGCGATATCACAAACACTGCTACCGTCAGTGGAACTGAAACGGAAGTGACGACCACGAACAACTCTGCCACGGCCACCACCACAGTCACACCGCGAGTTGACCTGGTGATTACCAAGTCCGACTCTTTGGATCCAGTGGCCGCGGGAGGCACGCTGACGTACACCTTGACGGTAACGAATAACGGGCCTTCCGCCGCGACGAATGTGGCCGTCACCGACAATTTGCCGACTGGTTTGACATTCGTTTCAGGCACTAGTTCTGTAGGAACGCTAACAAACAATGGCAACAATGTCTCGGTGGCGATTCCCACGTTAGCCTCCGGCGCATCCGCCACGATTACCATTAATGCAAATGTGGCTGGTACACAAACGACCGGCTTTACAAACACTGCTTCGGTAACGTCGACGGAGACCGATCTCGTTCCGGCCAACAATACGACCTCCGAACCAACGGCGATTGCCGTTCCAACGAGCATCTCTGGTGTGGTCTATGTTGATGCTAATGGGAACAACGTGCGCGACACAGGTGAAGAAGGAATTGGCGGCGTAACCTTTGCACTCAGCGGTACGGACGTGTTGGGCAATGTCATCAATCGCACAGCGACCAGCAGTGACACGGGAGCGTATACGTTCACCAACCTGCTGCCCGGTACCTATACCGTGACCCAGAGTCAGCCAGCAAACTTTGAAGGCGAAGGGGTCAACATTGGAACAGGAGCAACCGGCACGGCTGGCACGAATGCGGTGACAATCAACTTGGCCAATGATCCGGCCGTTGCCTTTGACTTCCCAGAAGTTCAAGCAGCGTTCAGCAAACGGATGTTTATGAACAAGCCGCAGTAAGGACGCCTTACGTCTCGGCGAGTCGTGGCTACGTGTTGCATTATCCGTCAGCCGACGGATAATGCGGCGATGATACATGAACACTTGCCAGAAACTCTTCCAAACCCCGTGGCGATGCCTTTAACTGATCCACTGATTGTGGCGGTTACCGGTGCCGATGCTGCGAAAGTCCTCAACAATCTCACAACCAATGACATTGCAAAACTGCCACTCGGTGAGCAGTTGGAAACGTTTGTCACTGACTTACGTGGTTGGGTCGTTGCTCACGGCTTGGTCCGCAAATACGCCGATCGGGTGATCCTCGTGGGGCAACACCCACAACCGACCGTTGTATGCGCTCACATCGATCGATATATCATCCGTGAAGATGCGGTCGTCCATGATCTTTCAAACTCGCACCAGTTACTCTTGGTGGACAATCGAGCAACGGCAAATGCTGGTGCTCCTGAAGATGACGCGGAACTCCCTCTTTTTAACGCGCCCATCGTCAGTCCCACTAGCCAGATACAAATTGCAGAATCGTCATCACAGCCCGTGACATCCGGTTCAACCTGGGCCGCTGAATTCACCCTGCGACGGATCCAAAACTTCTGGCCGCGCATGGGGCTGGATATCCAAGACAAATGCATCCCACAGGAGTTGGATCGTGATCGCCAAGCGATCAGTTTCGTCAAGGGATGTTATCTGGGCCAAGAGACCATCGCACGACTCGATGCCCGCGGACAGTTGCAGAAGAAGCTATGTCTAATGCATTTCCAGGGCAGGGACATTTCGATCGGTGACGAAATTTTTCAAGTCGATGATGATGATGCAGCCAAAGCGATTGGCCGCATCACCTCCGCTGCACTTGATAGCCACGAGGATACGTACGCGCTTGGTTATCTGCGGCGCGGAAATTTTGAAGCAGGTACAGCTGTCATGTGTGGCGGAATCGCGGGCCAAGTCATGAACCCAGCTCAGCGTAGGGAATAACGCCTAGGAATACCATCAAAACCAGATAGCGATGAGAAATAGTGTGCAGGCGATCGTTCCGCAGACGGCTTTTCCAAGCGTGCCGAGCAGTCGTCCCCAGAACGCAGCACTGCCAATTTGAAGACTCTGATCCCAATCCTTGCCTGCCCATCGTTCGCCGGCGATGGCACCGCCAAACGCCCCGCTGGCCCCCAACAGCAGCGCTGCAATGACAGGTCCGAGAATGGGTATGGGTATGATTGAGCCGAAAAACATTCCGGCGATTGCCCCACCAATCGATCCCAGCATGGCCAGTACTGTGCCACGTTTGGAACCACCCATCCGACTTGCCCCGAGTGCACCTGCCGCGAATTCCAGCAATTCGCCAAATGCAGCCACGACCAATATTGCAATGAACGCGGGCCAAGCGACATGGCTTTGGTTCTCAATCGGAGCGAACCATAGGCAGCCGCCAGCCATGAGCACGACTGCCCAGTTACCTGGCGTGCCGAGCACGTTTGCGATAAACGCGACAGCCGTCAGTGTAGTCAGAAGTAAAATCAACAGAATGTCTATCAAGACTGCCTCGCAAATGCTTGAATGCCATCAACGTTGGCCATTATAGCCAGGAAAGCTATTCGTCCCTGAGTGATGACATCTTGTGAAACTTGCGAAAACTGCCGCATCGCAAGAGCAGGGCAGGGCGGTGGACACCAAGAGCTCATATCCACCGAGAGCTCACGTTGGCTAACGCGGCTCGATGATAGAGAGTCGGAGATTTTCGTCGATTTCCTGGGCGACCATGTACGCTTGAAAGCTATACAGAATTTGGTGCACTTGACCAAGCAAGATATCGGCTCGCCGATCGCGTGTTTTTACTGGCCGGGCAGAAACCTTAAATTTCGTGCGATTCTGATAGGCTTTATTGCGGCCATGGGTGAACACTTGAACGCCTTGTACTCGGATATCCAGGAGGATAACTGCCGCGCGCTCCCCCCGCCGCCGCACTCCTTCGCTCCTAAAGCCGTCGATGCGAATGGAAACATGCGTTTCATCCGCTGACAGCACTTCCGCTTGGTGATCAGAGATAAAGCCTTTGAGCTTTTGCACAGCAACGGCCTCGGGGACACTGGCCAAATATTCGCGTTCGACCAGTGTAATTCCACTTTCTCGAAACCACCCGAGCCAATTTGATTTAGGTTCGATAACCTGTTGTGGCTTATTCTGGCTGGTGTTCTTTTCCGCCATGCCTGCCCCCAGTTGCACCACGCGGTTACGTCCGCTCTCTTTGGCGGTCAGCAAAGCTCGATCCGCCCGCGCGAGCAAGGTTTCTTCGGTGTCGCCATCTTGTATCTCGGTAACACCAAAACTACTGGTCATGGTCTTGCCGTCCAGGGCGGGAATTGGCGTACCTTCGACTGCCCGCCGCATCTCTTCGGCGCGAATCGTAGCAGCTGGATTATCGCAGTCGCTGCATAAGACCACGAATTCCTCTCCGCCATAGCGGGCTACGAAATCGTCCTCTCGTGACGACTCACGCAGTAGATTTGCAAACGTTACGAGGGCATCATCGCCAGCTTGGTGGCCAAAATTGTCGTTGATGCGTTTGAAGAAATCGATATCGCACATGATGACCGAACCGCGACGCCCAGATTGCAAGTGCTCGCGGACGAATTGTGGTAAGCGATCGGTCAATGCGGCGCGATTGGCAACTTTGGTCAGCGTGTCTTGGGAGGCGATGGCGTTGAGCGTCTGCACGCGTTCTTCGAGGTGTGCTTGGGCTGACGCGTCGCGAATCATGATGATCAAACCCGTATACTCGCGGCGGTTTGAAAACACGGGGATCGCCGAAAAGTTTACTTTAATACGTTGTCCATCGGGCCGGACGACTTGCATACGCTGCGTTATTAAAGTGTTGGTGTTGGCTGCCTTCGCCAAAGGGCAGGCATCAGGCGCAAGTGGCTGCCCAGCCTCGTCGCTCAAGCCTAGCAATTCGCTATTAAAAGTGCAGTGCATGAGCGACTCAGCGCGATGCCCAGAAAGCCGTTCCGCAGCTCGGTTCCAGTGTAGGATCTGGCCACCTGCGTCCAAGTAAATCGCCACGTCGCTCAACGTATCCAACAACCTGCGATGGAACACTGTATCAATCAGGCTTTGGAGCGCGCCACTCGGTCCCAAACCGCCCGAGAAACCCGGTGTTGAGTCACCGGCCAACTCTGAAAGCCAACGCTGGATCATCTCAGCTTCTAAGTCTGGACGTGGTCGAATCACCAGTTCGACAAAGTCTCGCACCAGCGCCGGATCGAACTGAACGCCCGCGTGCGAACACAATTCCTCAATCGCTCGATCTCGACTATGCGCGCGTCGAAATACCTGTTCGGTAGTCATCGAGTCGAAAGCATCGACGATAGCCATCATCCGGGCTAGCGGGTGTTGATCCGGACTTGTTTCGAATGCGGATCGCGATTCTTCAACAATGCGAAGGATGATCTCGCTAGCACCAGCGCCGCGCAGCATCTCAACAGCGATACTGCAACTCATATCCATCATGTGTGCTTCGTGACCGTCGAGACGATCAGGCTTCTGCAGGATGCTATCCGGTATGCCAATTTTTCCAACGTCATGCAGCAGCGCACTGACTTCCAACACATCGCGCTCTTCGGATTTGATACCGCGCGCGGCCGCCCATTTGGAGCAGCCGACGGCGACACGCAAACTGTGTGCGGCCGTAGGCGGATGCTTGGCACGCAAGGCGTAAAAAAGCCCAGCAAAAGCCCCCAAACGAGACTTCACCAAACGGTCCGAGGCTTCCGCGACGTGGCTGGGAACCGAGATCTGACCAATCGGGAGCGTGGGCGTGCTCAGATTTAGCTGCTGATCCTGCATTTCCGGTCAAGACTTCGTGTAAAAAATAGCTTCATTCATGTTGCATGTACTCATCTCGCCTTACCTCGACGAACTGCTGAAACTTAGGTTACCGTCATGCAGGGGACTCCATTTAGATATTCGCAAGCATGATCTTCAGCCCATTGCGCCTTCCCGCAGACGATACAGTCGAAGTCTCCGTCACAATCGGTCCAGGAACGACCTTGACAGCAAGTAACTAAGTTGCGATTTTGCCGATTGTGCCGTCACCACTGGGTAAAGGGGCAACCGTCCAATCATTGGCAGCGAGTGCTTCAAGGAGCGCGACGGCTAGTACTTCAGAAGGCGGTCTTTTCGGAGTTCAACGAGCATGCCTATTTCGCGCGACCCACGGATGGATCGGCGGCGACGCGTGCTGCGAGATCAGAACGAAGCCGAACAAACATCTCCCCCCGCTCGCAGTCGTCGTCGAATCCAAGGCGAGACCGACGAGGTCGGGCCTCGGCGAAGCGCTGGATACAGCCAAAACGTCCGCAATGCCTGTGGGCATCGACTGGTGCAACTCATCCCCGTTCGAAGACGCAGCTATCTAGCGGTACTACTAATCAGTTGCCTGTTGCCGGCACTGCTCTTGATCGCTCACTACAAAATCTATGTGAATGGTAGCTGGCCTTGGTTTGGACATCCGATGGTTGTCGCCTTGGATGCTGGCCACCCCAATAGCCTCGCCACTTGGTTCAGTAGCCACTTGTGGCTACTCTGTCTGGGAGTCACGGTACTCACGTTTCAACTCCGCAAACATAAACTCGATGACTACAACGGTGAATATCGGTTGTGGTTCTGGATGGTTGCAACCTGCCTTTTGGCCAGCATCGACTCGACCACCCATCTCTCCCACTTGTTCGGCGCTGCTTTGGATCGCTGGTCACAGCCCAATCTGGGTTGGAGCGGTCCAGCGGTCGTTAGCGCTACATTAGCAGTCTTGATCGGCATGCTCGGATTGCGACTGTGTACGGAGTTAAAGTCGGTACCTACCAGTCTAGTATTCTGGCTGTTCGGTTTGACTGCTTGGGCCGGCAGCGCGGCCTTGGCTCAGCCAGAATTCAAGATCGACCTGTCGGACCAGTTTCGCTACTGGCTACGCTGTGCATTGTGGTTGGGCGGATTGACCGCTATCTGGCTGGCTGGCGTCTCCTACTTGCGACACGTCTATATCGAAGCTCAACGACGTTTCCTACTTCGCGGACGTTTAGCCGCGTCGATGGGCATGCCGCTGAGTAGCCGTATTCGCCAGTCGATACCGCCGATGCCCAAGATGCCAGCCATGCCCAGCTTCCGGCGCACCCGCGATGAAGCGGGCGAAGTGGAAGACGTCCAGCGTCCCAAACGCAATTGGGGGATCAGCGGCTGGCGCCGCAACCGAACCGAAGCTGATAACGATTCCCAGCAGCCCCACCAGGTCGATGGCGGTCGAGCTACCCCTGCGGCCCGCCCGCAAACGCTGGCCCAAACAAGAAGTCCTTCCGGCCATGCAGCGTCCCCTTCCAATGCAACGTCCCCATCCAATAGCGAATCAACGCGTGGCCGAAACAACAGTACCCCATCCAATGCCGACGCCGATAACGAAAACGCCCAAGCTGCACCGCGCAGGGGACTTGCAGGCTGGTTCCGACGACCGAAAGACGACGATGACGCGGTCGAATATCGCAAACTGCGCAGTGAAGAGCGCGAGGAAGCGCGACGGTTAGCCCACGAAGAGCGCCTGCAGCGGAAAGCCGCCAAAGTCGAAGCACGCCACGCGCGTCGCAATGCGAAGGCCAATCCTACGCAGCTCAACGACGACTCCGAGTCAGCCAAGCCGCGCAGTTGGATTCCTAAGTTTGGTAGACCCAGACTTCCGTCTATCCGTGTGCCCAAGCTCGGACGCTCCAAGGCTGAAAGCTCGAAATCTAAGACGACAGATGAATCTGCTAAATCTGGTAGCAGTTGGCGTTCACGCTTCAAACTTCCGTCGTTTGCTGCATTGCGGTTGAATCCGCCGGAGGAAGAGGGTGGCGAGCCCAATCCACCCAGCATGCGGCCAGTCCAGCACAGTCGTCCGTTGCCATCAACGGATGACGATGATCTAAACGACGAATCTCGGCCTATGAGCAAGGCCGAGCGCAAACGCCTGCGAAGGCAGCAGCAAAACCGAGCTGCTTAAGCACGGAGTTTTTCCGTGCCTGTGAGCGCCGCTCCTCACTTGTCTGCTAACGCCGCTTCGGCCGCTTTGCGCATTTCACGTTCTTTGGCAAGTGCTTCTTCGGCAGACTTCAGTTTCGATTCTAAGTCTGCCAGTTGCAGCTCTAGAGCCTGCCGCTCTCTTTCGGCAATAACCTGATGTTCCTCCGCAACAGCCATCACATGCGCAGTTCGTTCTTGAGCCTGCATGGCTTCATTTTGAGCCATCGTAGCCTGTTCTCGAGCTTTCTCTTCGGCCTGCAAGGCTTGGCTGGCTTTTTGAACATAGTCCTGCGCTTCTTGTTCATTCTTACGCGCCATTTCCGCGGCCCGCTGCGCGACGAGGGCCTGCTCACGGGCCACCATTTCTTGCGCCATCGCGCGGCGGCTGTTAAGGAATGCCCAGCCAGCCAAGCCACCCAATCCCAATATGCCCATCAACAAGAGCGACATCAAAATGACTATCGCAACTCCACTCGATTCGTTACGCACGCTGCTTCCCCCATCTAAATCACTCAACGACTTGCCAAGAAAACGATCAATAGAATAGCAGCAATCAGGGCAGCTGCGCCTATTAAGATTGCAGTTAGTTTTCCGTAAGAGAACGGTGCCGCTCCAGCTATCTTGCCAGTCTGCGCGTTAATCAGAACCCGATATACCTGCTGCTTGTAGCGATAGGCCAAGATCCAAACAGGCAAGAGCAAGGGACGGCCACGCATGCCTCCAATGTGAACATTGACTCGCAAATTGCGCACCCGACCGGGAACTTGCAATTGACAAGCTTGCTGTTCGCGCATCTCGATCGCGCCACGAGCCAATGGACGCGCAAGTTTTCGAGGGACCTTGAAGGCTTCGACAATCGAATTATCCAAATCGACTTCTTGGGGATGCACCATCCCCCTAATGTCGAAAGGCGCGATCGACTCGGTTTCGTTAGGGGTAAGAATGCTACTGCCGCCAACCAAGATATCGGGATAACTGGATCGATTATGGCCGCTCAGCGGATGCCAATCACCGCGACAACCACGCGGGGCTGGCGAAGAATCTGCCGTCCAACGCGTTTCCGCCTCGGCTTCAAAAACCCAGTAGGGCACATAAACTGCGACCATTTCGCCAATTTGTGACGCGCGGGCTGCATCACTGGGTCGCCAGAATCCACTGCCCAACCACTGGCGCAACGTCTCTTGAGCTTGCTCCCGCGAAACTTGGATGGGAATTACCCCATCAGGCTGGATAGAACGCACACCCGACCGCTCGCGCATCGCCGTGCTTCCGCAAAATGGACACCGCAGAGCCTGCGCTGATGCATCATAGCTCATCGAAGCTCCGCAACCCTCACAATCGAAACTATGCTGCGTAGCGACGTGAGAAAGTTGTTTAGCCTGGCTATCCGCTGTCGGATTCTCGGTACCGCAATTGGCGCAAAACAAGTCATCGTCGTCCATATAGGAGCGACAAACGCCGCAGCGTCGCGCAGTGTCGGTACTCATGTCGCCAGAAACTCGGTTGATGGATGTTCGCGGTGCCCAACGAATCGGAATTCTCAGCCATTGAATGTAGCCGAAGACACGCGGCCGTTCAATGAATCACGACACGTTGCCGACACGATGCAGCGCCTCTTCGAGACGCGATTCTCATCCAAATTCTTACGCAATCACACAAATTAACCTGCCTACGCTCGAGCCAGGGATCTAGCGTGGGCTGCATGAGGCCCAGGCGTTACAACTTTTCCCAAACCAAACAGGTTTCCAAGGTGTTGCAGCTGGAAATAGGTCAGCGAATTGGCGAGTTCTAGCTTCGAATGGGTCAATCACAGGCGATTATTTGACGATCATGATCGGTATCCGTTCACGAACTTGGTCGACAGGAAAGGGTCGGGAGTCTTTTCAACAGCATTCGCCACTGATGAGAACTGGCAGGAACGTGTGGTCTCTAATGGTGTATGCAATATAGGCTGAAAAGACTCCCGCCCCTGTCTCACAAGTGGCCTCGTTCGTTGCTGAAGTCATCTGGGATGGATCCTAGTTCCCATGCTGAACATTTTCGCCTACATGGTTGTAACGAAAATGCTGGTTAGCAGACATCCACAGCCCAATGATTCAAATTCGCAAACGCTGGCCGATATTAACCGCCCTAGCCGCCGCTCTCGCCTACGGTGTCAACAACTATCAGATCTCTGGTATTGAACACCTGCGACTTCAACCGCGACCAACGACAGCATCATCCAACAGGGCTGGCGGCGGCGGATTTCCCGCCGGCTTTTCCAATAGCCAGGGAACGGGATTTGACCTGTCCCAATTCTCGGATCAGCTTCGCAGCAATGGCTTCGACTTCGGACCGTCGGGTTTCGCGACCAACAATCAAGCCGGCTTGCCAGCGAACTTCGATCACATTCCGCCATGGCGCGACATGTTAAGCGTCGGCGAAAAAATGGCGATGTGGCAGTCCAATCAAGCCGCACGAACTTCAGAATCCGTCCCGACAGGCGTTGCGACTGAATTGAGCTTGCCGGTGGCTAGCCCCATTCCGCTGACCATCGAACCGCTGCCTACGATCCCTACTTCGAACCAATTATCAGCAGCCCCCCCCAACTCACTTCCGTCGATTCCAACAACGCTTCCCCCAACGGCTTGGCCCAGCCTAGACCAGGCCCCGCCAGCCGATCCTTCGCCTGCAGGTAACTTGGTACACACTCCTTTAACGTCGCCCCTACATGCAACGTCTTCGTCGCCGAGCAGCCCGCGCGATCGATTTCGTCTGGCTAGCTTCAATCTCGGCGGCTTGGGACCAACCAAGTTAGCCAAGCCTCACGTGGTCGAAATGTTAGTGCGTATTCTACGTCAATACGAAGTGATCGCATTGCAAGAGGTACAGAGTACGCGAGACGACATTCTGCCAATTCTGGTTGAACGTCTAAATCAATCGGGGCGCACTTACGACTACCTGATCGGCCCACGTGTTGGTCGCGGTGCAGTACTCGACCAATTCGCTTTCATTTTCGAAACCAGCCGCATTGAAACCGATCGTTTTCAGCTTTACACGGTCGACGACCCAGAAAACCTCATGACCTATGACCCGCTGGTCGCTTGGTTTCGCAGCAAAGACGTAGCTGCAGACCGCGCTTTCACATTCTCGTTGGTGAATGTGCGCATCGATCCCAATGCAGCCGACGCCGAGCGCGGTCTGCTGCCCAACCTGATCGATGCCGTTCGCCAAGATGGACGGCAGGAAGATGATTGGATCATTCTCGGCGACTTAGCAGGAAGCACTCCCGAGTTGACAGGCATGGCGAATGACACGGTTCGTTTTGCAGTTCGTGACGTTCCCACCGATGTTGCTGGTCAGCGCATGTTAGATGGATTACTGTTTTCAGCGCGCGGCACAACGGAGTTTACGGGGCGCTGTGGCGCGTTCGACTTCCTGCGCAAGTTCAATCTGACGCTCGAGAATGCTCTGGAAGTCAGTGATCATCTGCCCATTTGGGCCGAATTCTCGACAATCGAGGGGGCTGATCCGGGTCGCGTCGCGCCGGTTGACCCCCAAGCCGTGTACTAGATCGCTGCGCCGGTACTACGGTGCGCGAACGGCGCTTCGCGCCTCGATCAGCTGATCCAACTCCGACTTCAACTTTCCGAGGATCTCGTCATAGGTAAACGCTCCGAGCGACTGCTCGCCCTTCTTCAGATTGACTCGCGTCGGCCCACACCACAGCCCCAGGTCAGCGTCATCGGTTTCGCCGGGACCATTCACGCGACATCCCATCACAGCAATCGTGATCGCATACTGCTGTGCGTATCGAGTCATTTCCTTGACATCTTGAGCCAATTCGACAAAAGCCTCGTTTTCGACCCGTGAGCAGCTTGGACAGGAAATGATGTTCAATGAGTTCGGGTCCAGGGCAACCACGCTACGCAGACGCCCCGCGTATACGTCATCAATGATCTGTCGCCCTGCCGCAATTTCTTCAGGCTTACGGTTGTTCGGGACGGTCAGCGAAACGCGAACGGTATCGCCAATTCCGCGCCCGAGCAATTGTTCGAAAGCGATTCTGGTCTTGATGATGCCGTCAGGCGGCAAACCGGCTTCGGTTACGCCCAAGTGAAGCGGTACGTCAGGTCGCCGCTGGGCAAAAGCTTGATTGATCTTCACCACCGTCGCTGGATCACTATCTTTCATCGAAACAACAAAGCGAGTGAAGTTCAAATTGTCGAGATGCTCACAGTGCTCCAAGCCACTCTCGAGAATTGGCCCAATGTCATCGTCCGCAGCGTATTTGGCCTTCTTGTCCGGATCGACGCTGCCACAATTGACTCCGACGCGAATGGCACAATCGTTGTCGCGTGCAACTTCGGCAATGTAACGCACTTTATCCTGCCACGGTCGAGTCTTCTCGTGGTGGTACAAGTGCCCAGGGTTGTAGCGAATCTTGTCGACGTGCGGAGCGACTTTTTCGGCTAGTCGATAATTCTCTTGTAGATCGACCGAAAGATTCGCGGTGGTCTGCTTGCGAATCTCGGCCAGAGCTTGTGCATCTTTATCACTATCGACCGCAATGCGGACCACATCCGCGCCAGCCGCATGTAACGCGTTCACCTGTTCGACCGTTGCTTCGATATTTTGAGTATGCGTGGCCGTCATACTCTGCACGGCAATCGGATGATCGCCTCCCACCTGAATTGAGCCAATGCGAACAGAGCGAGTTGGATTGCGTTGGATACTCATTCAGTTAGACAACCATGCTGTTGGAAGTAAGTAGAACTGGGGAACTTATTTACGGGACTCTTTAATCGATCTACGGTGACCACGCGTCAACCAGGGTGATTGTCCATAGTTACGTAGGCTGAATTGACAGTACAGGGTCGGGAGTCTTTTCAGCCTAAATCGCTTAACCCATTGGCAACCACATGTTCCTACCAGCGGCATCTCATCGGTCGCGGCCGCTCTGAAGAGACTCCCGACCCTGACAACTGGCTGGTCAGGATTCGAACATACATCCCGATCCGCACTGAGGCCTTCCACAAGATGTTTCTACCGGCGCGCAGGTCGGTAGCCCCACGGAGCCGGAGACAGCGGGAGCGGCCGCGACGCTTAACTCCTTCTTCAGTTTTTTTGATCCGCACTCTGGACACTGGGGCGTCTCAGAGCTATTTCGCACAAGCACTTCGACCCGTTGCTGGCACGAGTCACACTGGTATTCGTAAAGTGGCATCGGTTATGATTCCTAGATAGTAAGGTAAAGAGTCTATCTTATCTGGAGCGCAAATGTCCGGCAATGGAGACCCAGTCGATGGAAACAGCAGCCTTGAAGCCACTTTCCGTGGTGGCACATGTCGTACGCCCCTAACCACCGCCCAGGTTCGGCGCGTAGACCAAGTGGCTATTGAAATACCGCATGCACTCGCTGGTTTTGATGGAGAATGCGGCCCTCGGTTGCGTACAATTCTTGCGAGAACGCTATCGGGACTCGCAACCGAGAACCTTGATCCTCTGTGGTTCAGGAAACAATGGTGGTGATGGATTTGCCATTGCCCGGCACTTACGGATACTCGACTGGCCATGTTTTGTACAGGCATTGGGGCCGGTCGACAAATTGTCGAATGACGCGCGTGCCAACGCAGAAATCTTGAGGGTTGGAGAGCCAGATGCTATCGAGTGGTGGCATGCAGGCCCGGCAGCGCTCGCGCAGCTGGAGTCCGTGGCGAGCGGCGTAGATTTGATCATCGACGCCATGCTCGGCACGGGTGCAAACGGCAATCCAAGGCCGCCCTTCGATCGCTGGATCGAAGTTGCGAATGGGCAGACGGCTACTCGCATTGCGATCGACAATCCAACGGGGATGAATGCGGATGACGGGAGCTGTGGTCAGCCCACATTTCAAGCCCATATCACGCTCACCTTCGTCGCTCGCAAACCTGGCTTCGCCTCGAGGCACGCGGCTTGCGGTGATGTGCATGTACTGCCAATCGGTGTCCCCAACCGTCTATTAGAGGAAGAGTTCAACTCGAAGCCGCGTTGAGAATTGGACAATCAGACCAGCGCGATGTAGCAAGAAATACTTGCCGCCGTCTGCAGATCGTGCCAGAATAGCGGCAGCCGTTCACGAACGTGGAGTCGACGAGGCATGGTCGGGAGTCGTTTCAGCAGCGCCCGCCACCGAAGGGATACCGCTAGTAGGAACATGTGGTTGCGATGGCGATTTAGGCTGAAAAGACTCCCGACCCTGTCACACCAGCCGACAGATCGTGAACGGATACGAATAGTGGTTCCCGCCTAACTAAAGACCTACCCTATGCGTCTGCCCTACATCGCAACCGCTGCCTGCTTCTTGCCTCTGCTGTTCTGGGCCAAGCTAAGCCACACCGCGGAGCCGCCCGACCGCGATGGATTCTTGCGCGAACATTGTACTGCCTGCCACGCCGGGAACGATGCGGAAGCTGGCTTGGACATCGAAGAATTGCTCCGGAGTGGTGAACTCAACCGCCTTGACCAAGTCGAAGTAGACTTCGCGCCGTGGATTAAGATCCACGATCGAGTGGTTGCCGCAGAGATGCCACCGCCGGCGGACTCGCAGGTTGATGAAGTGACGCGCCGACACTTCACCTCCGACCTGTTTACTGCCTTGGTAGACGCAGATCGTCAGCAGATTGCCACCAACGGTCGGGCTGTTTGGCGGCGTATGAATCGCTTCGAATACGAGAATACGGTACGGCAGCTGCTGCATGCACCATGGCTGCAATTGGCACCAATCCTTCCCGAAGACGGCGAGATGCATCGTTTCAATAAGATTGGCGAAGCGCTGGACATCTCGCACGTCAACATGTCGCGATATATGCAGGCAGCCGACTACGCACTCCGACAAGTGCTAGCGACTAGCACCGAACAACCACCCGGTCCGACAGTCCGCTACTATGCTCGCGAGCAGAAATCATTCACCGGTCGCGTGCATTATAATCCGTTCAATCGCAGTCCCGAGCGCGCCACGTTTCCTCTGATCGACTACACTGCCGATGTGGATGTATTGCGAGACCCCGAGCACCCATTCACCGTTGGAGCAAGCGATCCTGAGCGGCGCGAGCGCGAAGCGTTTGGAGTAGTCGCCAGCAGCTACGAACCGATCGAAATTCGCTTCAGCAGTTTTGTTGCTCCAGTTGCAGGACGTTACAAACTGCGTTTCAAAGGCTACACGTTCTGGGTGCAAGGTGAGGAGAAACGCTGGTGGCGACCTGACCGAGAAAAAACTGAACGCGGGCGACGACCGGAACCGGTCACGATCTATTCGCAGGCACCCCCGCGACAATTGCGTCGACTGGGTGAATTTGATTTCCAAATTGAACCATCGATCCAAGAGCTAGACGTCTGGCTACTCGCTGGCGAGTCGATTCAGCCGGATGCCGTACGCCTTTTCCGCTCCCGCCCATCCAATTGGCACAATCCTCTAGCCGAATCAGACGGGATGCCCGGCGTAGCCTTCAATTGGCTGGAAGTCGAAGGACCGCTATACGATCAGTGGCCCACTGCCGGACACCAACTGCTCTTCGCGGATCTGCCACTCCAAGAGACCTCAGACATACGTGATGCTCCAACTAGCTTGCGTGAGAACCGCAAGGACAGACGAACCATTGGCCAACTTGCTACCGTCGTTTCCACTCAACCGCTCGAAGATGCGCGACGGTTAATGCGACGTTTTCTCGGTCAAGCATACTTGCAACCAGCCAGTGAAGCGGACGTTGAGCGTTTCACGGGAGTCGTTGAGACGGCTCTAAAATCTGGACTACCGTTTCAAGAGTCGATGTTGACAGGCTACGTCGCCGTGATGTGTTCACCCAAGTTTCTATGCATGGAAGAACCGGCTGGGCCGCTGGACGACCTGTCGCGAGCGATGCGTCTCAGCCTGTTCCTGACCAACACTGGTCCCGATGAGCCGTTGCGAGATTTAGCCCGCAACCAACAGCTCAGCTCCCCAGGCGTCCTTGCCGCCCAGGCGGAGAGATTGTTGAATTCAGCCGAGGCCTCGAATTTCGTCAGCGCTTTCTTGGATTATTGGCTCGACCTACGCAAGATCAATGATACGACCGCTGACGAAACTCCTGTATCCCGACTATTACCTGGACGACGTTGGTCGATGCTGCACTTTTCGAGACCCGCGAATTTTTCCATGATTCGCAGCGATCTACCCGTCCGCAACTTGATTGACTCCGACTTTACTTTCGTCAACGAACGGTTGGGCATGCATTACGGACTAGAGGTCGAACCCGGTGCGGTGTTGCGGCGCATCGAGTTGCCGGTAGACAGTCCACGCGGTGGTTTACTGACGCAAGCCAGCGTGCTGAAGGTCACTGCCAACGGCACGACGACGTCGCCGGTTACTCGCGGCGCGTGGATCAACGAACGACTGCTGGGAGTGCGCATTCCGCCTCCACCTGCCAGCGTGCCAGCCATTGAGCCGGATACGCGCGGTGCGACCACAATTCGAGAACAGCTGGCGCTGCATCGCGCCGATGAAAGTTGTAACGTCTGTCATCGGTTGATAGATCCCGCCGGATTCGCCTTGGAATGTTTCGATGTCCTGGGTGGCTACCGCGCAGCCTATCGTAGCTTGCCAGCCGAATCGGCGAATAACGCCACGGCAAGCGGCGAAACGAGCGCAGCGGTTGCCAAGCCGTTCGAGCCTGAACCGGGTTACGGTCATAATGGTCAGCCGTTTCAGTTTTTCTATGGTCCCAGTGTAGATGCCAGCGGAGAGTTGCCAGACGGTCGCAAATTCAACGGAATTGGCGAATTCAAAAAGCTGCTCTTGGCAGACGAGCGTGCGATAGCGCGGAATTTGGTACAAAGGCTAATGACCTATGCGACTGGAGCAGCGCCCAGGTTTAGCGATCGCGTTGAAATTGAGGCGATTTTAGATCGAACGGCAGACAGAGGATTTCCGGTTCGCTCGTTGATCCGGGAAATCGCCGCCAGCGACACGTTTTTGAACAAATAAGACAATTAAGGAGCAGCGTCATGCCAACCTTTCTTCATAACACCGCTTTGCCGAGGCGCACGTTGCTGCGCGGACTCGGGGTTGGACTTGCGTTGCCCTTGCTGGATGCCATGCGTCCGGCTGTTGCTCGAGCCGGCGCAGGCGACGAAGCACCGCGTCGCATGCTAGGAATCTGCAATAACCTTGGTTTGCTCCCCGAGAAATTTTTCCCCGGCGATGCTGGTGTGGGATACAAATTGTCTCCGTACTTGGAACCGCTCGCTAGCCACCGCGACGACATGACAGTGTTCAGTGGCGTCTGGCATCCAGACGTCGATGGCGGCCACCCCGCCGACATTTGTTTCTTGACGGCCGCACCGCATCCTGGCAATGCGGGCTTTCGCAATACCATTTCTCTCGATCAGCTAATTGCCGAACAAGTTGGACATTTGACGCGATTTCCCTCGATGACACTGGGTGTCAACGTCAAGCAGGGTCAACGCAGTTTATCATGGACAGGCGCGGGTGTTCTCATTCCCTGCGAAGAAAACCCGCGGCGGGTCTACGAGCAATTATTCTTGCAAGGCTCCAAGACAGAGATTCAAGAGCAGATCCGCAAGTTGCAATTGGGACAAAGTATCATGGACGCCGTCGCCGACCAAACTTCGGGACTCGTGCGCAAGCTTGGAGCGTTTGATCGTCAACGTGTCGATCAATACCTGACCGGCGTTCGAGAACTCGAGCAACGGCTGGAAGCGTCCAAACAGTGGGAATCGGTACCCAAGCCGGAACCACGCGGCGTAGCACCACTCAATTTGGAAGACCCCAAGGCCTATATGGAAAAAGTGCGGTTGATGTACGACATGTCGCGATTGGCGCTCGAAACTGATTCAACGCGTGCCATCACGCTGCTGCTCGATAGCGTTAATTCCCCTACGATCGATATCGAAGGCCAGAAGCTGACCGACGGCTATCACAATTTGTCACACCATGGAAAAAACAAAGACAAACTTGCTCAACTCGAAGTGATCGACCTGTGGCACATGCGATTGTTGGATGAACTGTTTACGAAAATGAAAGCTGTTGGAGAGCAAGGCAATTCACTCCTCGATCAAACCATGATCGTTTATGGCAGCAATCTGGGGAACGCAAACACGCACGTAACGACGAATCTGCCTGTCTTGTTGGCTGGCGGTGGCTTCCGGCACGGTCAACACCTAGCGTTCGACAAGCACAACAACTATCCGTTACCGAATCTGTTTGTATCCATGTTACAGCGCATGAATTTACCCGTTGATCGCTTTGCCACTTCGACTGGCACCATGCGTGGTCTAGCCTGAGGCAAGGATTCTTGCTGAAACATCCAATTCGACCGCGATTGGCTTTACGCTCCGACGACTTTCGGTACGATTGTCTGCTCGACCAAGAAGACCAAACACGCAACGAAGTTGAGATCAGATGACAGAAAGTACGGATCGATGTGTAGCGTTGGGGATTGCCCCCAGTTTCGGCTTCGGTGATCGCATCGGCTTAGCCACCCCTGGGCATGTGGCGGCCATGCAGCGGTCGGGTGGCAGTATTCAGCCGATTTTCCCCCAGCAGTCCATCCGCGAAATGACGCGCACGCAGCGGACACCTTGGCAAGTCATGGATGAAGCCATGCGCGGCGCCCGAGCGGCGGGTTGGAGCGGCCCCATCGGCGCGGACGCCGACCACTTGAAAAAGCCGGAGGACGTCGACGCTACCGCAGCAGTCGGGTTTACCTTCTTTACGATTGATCCGTCTGAGCATGTTGATCAACAAGCCGACGACTATAACGCGGCTCAACTGCGCGAAAAATTTGCTTCCGCGAAGTCCGCGGCGAGTTGGTATGACAACTATCTCAACCAAACCGTGCAACTGCCCAGCGGCAAAGCAATCGAATTAACCGAGGAAGTTTGCATGCGCGCCGCGGTGAAATACGGCGCAGCCATCGCTCACGCGCTCGAACTGGGCCAGTACATCCAGCAAGTCAATGTCGCGGCGGGCCATGACTACGAGATTGAACTTTCTGTAGACGAAACCGACCAACCCACGACCTTGGCAGAACACTACATCATTGCGGACCAGTGTCTGCAAGGTGGCATGAAGCTCGTCAGCTTAGCCCCTCGATTCATCGGCGAACTGGAAAAGGGAGTTGACTACAAGGGCGATGTAACTGAGCTCGAAGCCTCGTTGAAAGATCACGCGGCTATTGCCCAAATGCTCGGACCTTATAAGCTCAGCCTACACTCAGGCTCGGACAAACTATCCATGTATACTGCTCTGGCGCGGGCAACCTCTGGCCGGTTCCACGTCAAAACGGCTGGTACCAGCTATCTAGAAGCTCTCCGGGTCGTCGCACGTCACGATGAACCCTTGTTTCGCCGCGTCGTCCGCTTTGCACGCCAGCGATACGATACCGATAAAGCGACTTACCACGTTTCAGCTACCAACGCAGCGGTTCCAGACGAGAGTCGCTTGAGCGGAACCGAAATCGAAAAAGTCTATCTGGAGTGCTGGGCGGACGTCCCCGCAGGAGCTGGCTTCACGGAGCCGGGACGTCAAATCTTACACTGCACCTTCGGTTCCACGCTGACCGACCCTGAATTGGGACCAGCCGTACGTAGTGTTTTGGAGGCTCATCCCGACACGTACAATGAAGTCCTAGCCGACCACTTCAGTCGCCACCTCGCTGCGTTGCGAGCAGGCATGTAGTGCGTGCCAAGTTTGGTAGAGCAGAGTCGGAGCCTTTTCTTCACCGCACGAAAGTGTCGGCTGAAAACTATAGTCCCTTTATGATGATGTAATAATTAAGGAGTAACGCATGTCGCCAGCGGCCACCTCAACCACTGCTCAAGTCGCGCTAGGCCGCTGGGTCGAAGTGGTGTTCGACTGCCTGCCACTCCGAACGGTTTCGCGGCTCGATGCCCCGTTGGATGCCTCGCCCAAACTGGCTGCCAAAATGCTGCGAGTAAAGAAAGCCATTGAGAAACATGGAACGCTCAATACCTACTATCTGCACAATGCTTCGTGCACCTACCACCTGACCAACGATCCACAACAAGGCATGCTGCACTTCTCCTTTGAAGGAACCCTGCTAACCGACTCGAGGGACCTGGAGGCGCAGAGTTGCGATTTGTTGGTCGAATTGCAGCGAGAAACGTGTAGTTGGCTCAACCAAGCCATCGTGGACTGGCTGGCAGAAACCGTTCGCCGCTGCGTGTTGGTCGAGTTCAATCGCTTTATCAATAATGGCGATCTCAACAAGACGGTCGAACGCATCCAGCAGCTCGAACAAGCCAATGAAGAATCAGGCGGATTTGTAGGCATGTACCTGTAGCTGGTTTGCGTTGCCCTCCTAAGCGGGCAACATTTCAAGTACGATAAACACAGCGGGCTCTGTCGCGGACAGCATTTCGTTTAATTAACGAAGAAACTCTTGAAACTCACTTAAGATAACTCATGTTCTGTCCACACTGCGCAACCGACAACGACAAAGTAGTTGATTCGCGAGCTTGCGAAGACGGTCGCGTGATTCGTCGTCGGCGCTATTGCAACCAATGCAAGAAACGCTTCACGACTTACGAGCGCGTCGAACACTACGCCGTCCAAGTCGTAAAGAAGGACAACGCCCGTGAGCCGTTCGCTCGCGAGAAGATCGAACGCGGTGTCGAGCGCGCCTGCTGGAAGCGGCCAATCAGTGGCGAAGAGATCCGAAAACTAGCTTCCCAGGTCGAAGCTGATGTGGCGCAGGACTACGAAACGGAAATCCCCAGTTCGGTGATCGGACGGATGGTCATGCAACACTTGGCCGAACTCGATCAAGTTGCCTACGTGCGGTTTGCCAGCGTTTATCGTGAATTCAAGGATGTGGAAGATTTCGTAGCTGAACTAGCACCGCTGCGCCATCCACGCGGCGATTCCTAGCCTACAGTCGGTAGGTCTGCAGTGACAGGGAAAACTACGAAGGCGATCCCCAGCTGAGTAACAACTCAAGCTCGTCAGGAGCGCAATTGAAACAGCCAAGCATTCTATTCCCGTCGCTGCACGCTGTACTCGGCCACGCCAATCAGACACTTTTTTGCGGGAGACTCCGGTAGGTAACTGAGCTGATCCAGGGCTGCGTTGGCGCAGCGGTGCGCGACGGCCAGAGTGTACTCAGCAGAATCGCTGGCATTGAGCGCGGACTGCACACGAACAAAGTCGTTCATTTCAAGCGCTTCGATGAGCTGCGCTCGCCTGCGCTCAGACACCGAGCTGAGTAAACGCAGCAGTGGCAGCGTTGGCTTGAGCTGCCGAAGATCGGTGCCCAGCGTTTTGCCAACACGCGCATCCCCCCAGTAGTCAAGCCAATCATCGTAGATTTGAAAAGCTAGTCCCAGTGAACGTCCAAATTTCGCAAGCGCCATGACTTGCTCGCGAACGGCTCCCCCATGCCATGCGCCTAGGCGGCAACTGACTTCGCACAGGGCAGCCGTCTTCTGCACCAGGATGCTGCGATACTGCTTGAGGGTCAGGCCCCATCTGCCAACCGACGCTTGTTGCCGCAATTCGCCTACGCACAGTTGCGTCGCAGCCGATGCAATGCTGCGGGCTGGCCGTGTCGTCCGACAACTGGCCGCGAGCGCATAGGCGCGTGTAAACAGGAAGTCGCCCAAGAGTACGGCTGCGGCGTTGCCGGCTTGCGTTACAACGGTGGGTTGGTGTCGGCGCTGTACAGCACCGTCCATGACATCGTCATGCACGAGACTGGCGGCATGCACCAATTCGACCGATGCCGCTGCGTAGAGCATGTCGGCACGGATCCGCGCTGCGTCAGCATGCACTGCCCCGACATTCACTGACCCGACATCCACTGGCCCGACATTCGAGCCTGGCTTGGTTCGGCTGGCTTGCGCACTCAACAGCAGTAGCACGGGACGTAACCGCTTGCCTCCCATGGCTGCCGCTCGACGTCCGAGCCTATTGACCTCTTCATAGTGGCTCTGCGTTGAATCGGTAATCAACCGCTCCACTTGAGCCAGATCGTCGCCAACAAGCGTCTGGATTGCGATCTGCAAATCGCTGGCAGATCGCCGGCCAGCATTCGCAGCCATGGGTTTGCAATTTGCTACTGCAGGCGTCGAGCCGACGCATGGTGCAACCGACGAGGGATCATATCCAGATTCATGGTCGAACATTATTCTTCCTGCGCAGTTTCTTCCCAAAGCATACAGGCTGCTAGCGTTGGAAATCCCCGTGAACTCCGCCGCTCTTGCTAACCAGTTCGACGTTTTCGATACACAATTCACGGTCAATGGATTTACACATGTCATACACCGTCAAGCCAGCGACGCTAACCGCCACTAGGGCCTCCATCTCAACACCGGTCCGCCCCGTACAAGCCACCGTCGCACTAATCCGGAGTTGTGCCTCACTTTGCCATTCAAATTCAACGGAAACACTGTCCAATGGCAAGCTGTGGCAGAGCGGAATAAGCGAATCGGTTCGTTTGGCCGCCATGATTGCGGCAATCCGCGCAACCTGCAGCACGTCGCCCTTTTTGTTCGCATTCGCACGCACTTGCCTAGCCGTTTCAGGCTGCATCCGGCAAGTACTGCGGGCGGTGGCCAAGCGACGCGTAATCGGCTTGCTGCCCACGTCTACCATCCGGGCTTGCCCCTGTCCGTCAACGTGCGTCAGGTGTGTATCATCAGGCTGTGAGTTCACCGTTTTCTCAACCGCAATAGAGCCAAGAGATTAACAACTTGAAAGCGTAACGGTGTCGGCCGACGCGAGAAAAAACAGAGGGCTCTCGCCCAGCCGTCCTATGAATATCCCAGATCCGCTCCGAGGCATCGCTGCAAACCCGTCGTTTTAGAGGTTACCGAGCGCACGGTATTTCGAACAGGTGTCCAGCGCGAGTTCGCCCCGTTGTGCGCGTCTGGGGCGAGACGTAGCGTGTTTGGAAACGAAAAAAGCTCACCTGCCATGCGGCGGATGAGCTTTTGAGTCTTATCTTCGGGGATTTTCCGAATCGATCGCGGGGCCTGAGTGGAAGAGCTGTGCTGAGCGGAGATTCGCTTAGACCAGTTCTTTCTTTCCACCAACCAGGGTTCGCAGACGCTCTGCCAGCAGGCGAGCATCAAACGGCTTCTTGAATGTTTCGTTGATTGCCGAACGATCAAAGCTGAACGTTTGGCCATCATCAGGAAGCAGCGCGATTAAAATGATCTCGGTAAAATCGTTATTCTTACGCAGATTTTGGCAGATCTGAAGCGCTTCCACTTTGCCGATTGAGAAGTCCACAATCATGCAGTCGGGATGGAAACTTTCAGCCTGGATGCCCGCCTCGAAACCGCTGGCCGCCGTTCCAACTTTGAACGCTTTCTCAGGCGGCAATTCGCGCTTGAGGTTCTCGATTAGAACTTGGTCTTGTGCAACGATTAAGACTTTGGCCATTGCCTCGTCTTCAAGGTCACCCAAGGGCATACCATGCTCCTTGAGGAACTTGATGAGATACTCGCGCGGGATGCGTCGGTCTTGCGAACCCGGAATGCGATATCCCTTGAGACGGCCGGAGTCGAACCATTTGCTTACAGTTCGAGGGGCCACCTTACAGATCTTTGCGACCTGTCCTGTGGTGAACACCTTCATATGCAGGATCTCCGTTTTCCTTACGTGATTTAATAGCTAACATGAGTTCTCCAGAACTCGAGCTAGCCGTGTACGCCCCTGCCTGTCAAAATTAGAAAGAACTGCTTCTTTCAGGCGGCCGCCAATCCATCAGCGAACCATTTGACAAACACTTGGGTCAGGGCTTTCAGTGAATAGGTCTTAACCGGTCGCAGGCTCAGCTTTCCCACTTCCAAAACCTATTCGGTTGGTCAGTCGCCTTCTCGGCCCCGCGTTCCAAACTCGACCACAATTACCACACCCCCGAGCGGTAGCGTGGCCGTCGATTCTTAGACTCAGTGCAGAGTTGGTTCACCAGCGAACCAAAATAGTCCGCGTAAGGGAGGAACGAACATGAAGCTGACTGACGCGACTCCTACAAGCGCAAGAGTGCGACAGACGCAACGACAGCAGTCTACGTCAATTAACTTGACGCAGCCGCGATCAGTTAGATTCCCCCCTAACTGAACCAGCCATCCGCACGCCGCCCGAATCAATCGATCCGTTGGGACTTTGCAGAACAAACTGTCCGTTGTTAGTTTTCGATTCGAACGGGGTAATTACTTTAGGAAGATTGCTCGTTTGCATAGCTCCAAACCACATAATCGTTCCGCTAGCTATACATCAGACGCACATACCGCGCCAAAGGTCCGTAAAAGTTGACGTAATTACGCAACTTATCCCAGGCTATTGCTAGCTATTGGGAGTGCAAAATCGACTGCTCCGGCTCGGCGGAGCTTTGGTATCCAGGAGACTCTGCGTAAAATGGAACTTCACCGCCACCAACTGTCGGCGCACCGAAAGAGCCCTCGCGCTACCTGCTCAACCACGTAAAAAAGCGGCGATAAATCGCCGCACTCCATAGATAAGCGAAAGGGCTTTCCTAATTTCACTTTACAGTTGGACATGTTATCGTGTAGGCTGCGGAATGATCGTCTCGCGAAAATGGAAGCCAACTCGACGGAATCCCGCAAATTCCGCTGCTGTGCTTCGTATGCATTAACCCAGCGCCATTGACCGATGGCCTCCCAACTGCAGGGATCACCATGGACGGACTGAGATTTATCCTAATCATCTGCCTATTTGCGCAGGTCGCTCAAGCTCAAAATGCAGCGTCGGGAACCGAGCGAGATTTCGGTTGGCAAGTTGCCGATGACGGTGCACTCGAATACATCGTGCAATTGGCACCGGACAAAATCGCGTTGATGCAGTCGACGCATCAAGAAAATATTAGCGATATGCCACCTGAGTTGGTCGGACGTGTAACCCGCTTCGTCGTCCGCATCGGTACCGAACCACTGCCGCGCACACCGTCGTTGGACAATATTGCAAGCTACTTCCCTAAGCTCAATTCCGTTGCGGATTTAAGCAACGCTCTTGATCAAATCGCATTTCTGATATTGAACCTGGCGCCCATCTTGAACGTACAGAACGGCGGCACGACCCCGTCGCCCAACCTGCCTAGCCCCTTACCCAATCTGCCAAAGTATAATCTAGACCAGAATTTGCCGGCTGCGGAAGCCCCACTCGCCAATTTGCCGAATCCGAACCTAGCTCGAGATTTTCTATCGGCCGCCGGCAACAATGCGACTCAACCGAGTACAGCGCCCCGCGAATCCATTGCCAAGCACCAAGTTCCAAGATACAGCTCCGCAACCTAACGCAGTCCCAAACGCCAACTTGTCGGCGATAGTGACCCGACAGGTACCAAGCGGTGGCAGGATCCGAATCTGGCCACGCCCCGGGTAGCCGACAATCGCGGTAGCTATGGTCAAGGCAACTTGCCTGCGGACCCCTTGTCGCTGAATCCTAACAGCCTCTCGAACTCAACACAGAACCCCGGCTATACCAACCGCGATCCGCACTCTGGACCTGGATTCGGCAACTTGCCAAATGGTCGCATGCCGGGACAAAACCTGGGTGATGCCGTTGCCCAAAATCCGTACGGTTATGACTACCAAAATCCCCAATCAGCAGAATTACGGAAATCTGAACACTAGCAATCCCAACAACATCGCCTACGGCCCGGCTCCCAACACCTACGACAATCCCTATCGAAACAGTAATCCACCTGGCAGTGGCTTTGCGAACCCGGCTACGAGCGGACCGACTCTGCAAGATCGCGGTGAGCGTTTGGCTTCGTTGCCAGGTAGTAGCAGCCAATCAACTGCGGGCAGTTCGCCATCCGACAACTCTGGAGGAACCCCAAACGCGGAAACTCAGACACAGCCGAGATCTAAGGCAGGTGAGAATTTCTTGCAAGTCTTCTTTTTGTTATCGTTGGTGGTCAATTTTTACTTAGGCGTTTTGATTCGCAAGCTTCTCATGCGTTATCGCTCACTACTCGCCAGTGTCCGCAGTCAAACCGCCTAGCCAGAGCCGACCCGTCAGTGCCACCTGAACTTGCACTCCCGATGGAAGCGACCTAATTAAGCATGTGGTTACTGGCTGGCCATTAGGCCGATCAGTGCGCGACAAAAGTCTGGCAAGTCGTCGGGACGGCGGCTGCTGATCGAGTTCTTATCCACGACCACAGCAGCGTCCTCAAACAGACCACCGGCGTTAATCAAATCGTCTTTGATGCCCGGCGAGCCGGTTACGCGCAGGCCTTTGTAAATACCGGCGGAGATGGGAATCCAACCTCCATGGCAAATCGCCGCGACGGGCTTACCTGCTTCGAAAAACTCTCGGGTTAGCTCCAGCACTTTAGGTTCGCGTCGCAGTTTGTCTGGCATGAAACCGCCAGGAACCACCAACGCATCAAAGTCTGCGCACCGCATGTCGCAGATGGCTGCGTCAGACTGGCAGGGATAGCCATGCTTGCCAGCATAGGCGGCACCGGCTTGTTCACCAGCCACAACCACGCTGGCTCCGGCTTCGATCAATCGCAGCTTGGGATACCACAGTTCAAGATCTTCGTAGATATCTCCAGTAAAAATTAGTACGCGTTTACCCTGCAGCGGCATAACGGCGGTCGTTGACAAAGGAGCCTCCTCGGCTATGGTCAGCCGGAGCGATGAGTTAAAATGTTGTGTTCGAACCACAGTATACAAGTTGTCACGGATCGCTGTAGGACGGGCAAAACCGCCTGCATTTACCCCAAGAGTTTCCTACATGCCCAAGCCTGTTTCTTCGCATTGCAACTTGGCGAATGACCTGTTGGCCGCCATTGCGCGAAGTCAGTCGACTTCCGAATTTCGAGACTTGGCGTTAAGTGTCATCAGTGATCAACTGGCCGACGGTCGCGTGGCTTGGGTTCACCAACAAGATGCACATTGGGCGGTCGCTGGCTCGGCGGGCTCACTGGCCAACATGCCGATCGACTTGGCGGCTACCGCCTGTGATGACATGGAAGTGACCGTAGGTGAAGGTTGGCTGGCTGCTCCCATAACTGGACGTACGCTGCCTGCCGAAGTTTTGTTGCTAAGCCCCCAGAACTGTGTGACTGCCGACGATGCAACTGCGTTGGCTGACATGCTGCGCTATGGTTTGCTGATTTCTACCGAACACTATGATCTGAACACTCGCGTTGAACAACTACAGAGCCTACTTGATCTGGCAGCAAGTTGGCAGCGCACTGGCGACTTAACAGAGCTACTTGACCATATGGCGCAAGCCGCCGCGCGGGTTCTGCACGGCGATCGCGCAAGTATTTTCCTGTGGGACAAACCACGCAACGAGTTGGTCGGGCATCCAGCCATGGGCGTGGAAGGGAACGCGCTGCGCATTCGCGACGACCAGGGAATTGCTGGCGACGTCCTCAAGCTGGGACAGCCCCGACGCTGGGACGATACCCAAAACCCCCAAGCGATCAACGCCAAAGTTGGCAAACAATTAAACTACGCCACGCGTTCCCTGATCGCCGTTCCGTTGCTTGATCAGCGGCAAAAGCCGCTGGGCGTGTTCGAAGTACTAAACCACCGTAGTGGACAGTTTTCGGCTGAAGACGAACGATTCCTGGTTGAATTGGCGCGACATGCGTCAGCCGCACTGGAGAATTCCCAGCGTATCGACAAACTGATGCGAACTCGCGATCGTCTCGTCAAGACGGCCACTGAGACGCTGCAACTGGTTGGCAATTGCCAGCAAATAAACGCGCTCCGCGACACAATTTCTCGAGTAGCCGCGACGGAATTAGCCGTGCTTGTGTTGGGAGAAAACGGTACCGGCAAGGAAGTCGTGGCTCGCAGCTTACACTTGCAGAGCACCCGCCGTGATCAACCGTTTGTGGCGGTCAACTGTGCTGCCATCGCTGAGACACTTTTGGAAAGCGAACTTTTTGGACACGAGAAAGGCGCGTTTACTGACGCGGTCGCCGATCGTGCCGGCAAGTTTGAAATGGCCAACGGCGGAACCCTGTTGCTCGACGAAATCGGTGAGATGAGCTTAGGAGGACAAGCCAAGTTGCTGCGTGTCCTGGAAGACAAGATCATTACGAGGGTGGGTAGTGAAAAAGAAATTCAAACCGATGTGCGTATTGTCGCTGCCACCAACCAGGACTTGGTCAGCTAGTTCGCGAGAAACGTTTTCGAGAGGATCTCTATTTCCGCTTGAACGTTGTGACGCTGCAATTGCCCCCTATGCGCGAACGTGGTGAGGACGTAATTGTCTTAGCCGAGTTCTTCTTGACACAATTTGGGCACCAAATCGGTCGCCGTCCTCCCGAATTGTCTGCGTCGGCCAAACGTCGCCTGCTTTCGCACTCGTGGCCCGGCAATGTCCGCGAACTGCGCAACTTGATGGAACGCGTTTCATACTTGACGAGCGGGGCTGTGGTTGAAGAATCCGATCTGGCTTTTGTATTGTCCCCAGGCTCATCGTCCGATGTGGCTGCGGTACCATCTAACATGACGTTAGCCGACGCGACGAACGTCTTTCAGCGACAGTATATCCAGCGACACGTCGAGGTCGCTGGCAACAACCTGGCTGCTGCCGCCAAACAACTCGGGATGCACCGGTCCAACCTTTATCGCAAGATGAATCAACTCGGGCTAACCGACAAGCCCTAGCTCGGCAATTCGTGTTGGGCACCATCGCACGCCAGTTGTGGGGCATGGACCACAGCCACTACCTAGCGGCAGCGACAGAGCGTCCTTGACGGCGACGATCGGATTCGCGCAGGCTCATTTTTCGTAAACGAATTGACTTGGGCGTGACCTCGACCAACTCATCGTCTTCGATGTATTCCAAAGCTGCTTCTAGAAAAAGCGCTCGCGGCGGCTTGAGAATCACGTTCTCGTCCGACCCGCTGGCGCGCATATTCGTCAGTTTCTTTTCGCGACATGGGTTTACCGTCATGTCACTATCACGGACGTTTTCGCCAACAATCATGCCCTCGTAGACTTCATCTCCTGGCGCAACGAATAATTCACTGCGATCCTGTAGGGTAAACAGGGCGAAGCCGACAGCTTTGCCCGTGGCCATCGATACCAGTACGCCATTGCCGCGGGCGGGCACATCACCCTCGCGGGGTTGGTAGCCACTGAAACGATGGTGAATGATCGCCGTTCCTTGGGTTGCATTGAGCAATCGCGTTCTCAGTCCGATGAGCCCCCGGGCGGGAATTTCGAAGCGCAGTAGGGAGTAAGAGCCACGCGGGACCATTTCTTCGAGAGTACCGCGCCGATAGCCTACCAATTCCATGACCGGGCCAACCTTCTCTTCAGGCACTTCGACGTTCAGGGTTTCAAAGGGCTCGTGCACCTTGCCATTGATCTCCTGCATTACGACGCGGGGTTTGCCGACGGAAAGTTCAAAGCCCTCACGGCGCATGTTTTCGATTAAGACAGCCAAGTGAAGTACACCGCGGCCACGGATGGCGTAAGCTTCGGCGCCAGGCACCAACTCCATTCGCAGCGCTACGTTGCGCTCCAGCTCTTTTTCAAGACGATTGCGAATCTGCCGTGTCGTTACGAACTTGCCCTCGCGACCGGCGAACGGTGAACTATTGACGCTGAAGATCATCTCGAGCGTCGGCTCATCGACGGTCAAGCGGGGCAGGGGGCGGGGTTGCCCACGCGAGCAAATCGTATCTCCGATCTCAACATTATCCAATCCTACGATAGCCGCGATATCGCCAGCCGTAGCCGCACCAACTTCCACGCGACCTAAATTGTTAAATGTCGACACCGAGCTGATCTGCGCCGCTTGCACACCATCGGCTTTTACCAAGTCGATGGCCTGATTGGCGTTTAGCGTGCCAGCTTGGATGCGGCCCACGCCAATGCGGCCCACGTACTCGGACCAATCCAAGTTCGTGACGAGCATTTGCAACGGTGCCTCCGGCTCAACCTCAGGACCAGGAATCTTTTCAAGTACCAAGTCCAGCAGCAATTCCATCGAATCGGTGCGCACAGTTGGATCAAACGTCGCATAGCCTTCTTTGGCTGACGTAAAGATGTACAGAAAATCATCGAGGAATTCCTCGCCGCCTAGGTCCACAAGCAACTCGAGGGCCTCGTCAACGACTTCCAGAGACCGCGCATCGGGGCGGTCGATTTTGTTGATGACCACAATGGGCTTCACGCCAACCTCCAGGGCCTTGGACAGCACAAATCGCGTCTGTGGCATGGGGCCTTCAGCAGCATCCATGAGTACGAGTGCTCCGTCAGCCATGCGCACCACTCGCTCGACTTCGCCTCCAAAGTCAGCGTGGCCAGGCGTGTCAATAATATTGATCTTGATGCCTTTGTAGGGCAGGGCAATATTCTTGCTGAGAATCGTGATGCCGCGCTCGCTCTATGTCGTTCGAATCCAGGATTTGGTGCCCCTGAAGTTGCGAATCGCGAAATTGCCCACTCTGCTTGAGCAAGCAATCTACCAGAGACGTCTTGCCGTGGTCGACGTGGGCAATGATGACAATGTTTCGAATTTCGTCGCGCGCATGAGCTGCCTGAATGATGAAGGATGGTGTTATCGGTCGATTGAGCTGTATTTAGGCGAGGAGCACGCAGGATCGCCCAAACACTTGGAGCAGGCAGCCAAGCTACCTGCACGCCAGCCTGCGAATAGTCTCTATTCTTGACGGAGAAGGCGAATTGTGGGAGGTGGCTGACGCAATTCGCGAGCAAAGAAGATAAGATGAGCCCGCATGAGGACACTTTTCAGACAAGAACTGGTGCTGTGGATCGCCTTAACTGGCGCTCTGTGCGCATTGTTCTTCCCTGGATGGTACCATTCGCAAGTGCCCGCATTTCGCGACGGATACCACTTCTACTACCCACAAGCGGTGTGGCTAGAACAGTCTGCCCGCCGGGGGGAGCTCTTCCCAACTTGGAATCCCAACGAAGGTCTGGGCGTTTCTGTGGCTGGGCAACCCAGTGCCGCTCTCTATTATCCACTGCGAGTGCTGTGGTTTCTACCCGGCCTGACGCTACCGCAAAGATATACCGTTTTCATGCTTGTCCACCTGTTGCTGGCTGCGGCGGGAGTGAACTACGCAGCTCGCAGTTTGAATCTCAGGCCAGGTCCTCGCTGGCTGGCCGCCATTGCATTTACCTTTTCCTGTCCCGTTGTCTTTCAGCATTCCAATCTGATCTTTCTGTGTAGCGCCGCCTGGCTGGGATTCGCCGCCGGCGCTGGTATCCGCCTGCTGCAATTGCCAATACATCAATTTAGGGCAATACGAGGACCATGGATCGCAAGTTGCGTCGTATTCGCGGGCTCGGTAAGTTGCATGATGCTGGCTGGCGATCCTCACACGGCCGCAAACACCCTGATCATCGCCGGACTGGCGTGGAATGTGCTAGCAGTTCGCACGTTTCATCACAGGTTCCTCTTGGCCAAGCACTTGAGAGACGCACATCCCAACACAGGTGTTGGTGCTGCTCGAGCGGCAGGGTGGCTAATCGCTTCGTGCTCCTTGATCGCGGCGACAACTGCCGTCCAGTGGATACCAGCCTATCGCTGGGCCAAGCACAGCAGTCGGGTGAAACAGGCTTCGGTCGCAAGGCTAGATGCAACTTTGCCAGGTTGGAACTCGACGCCACAGCCTGTTGTATCTCACCGCGTATACGATTTCAGCCTATCGCCGTGGCATCTAACGACTGTCGCTTGGCCTACGTTGGGCGGCCATTTCATACCGCGCAATGGGCGACTGTTTGCGCTCATTCCGGCGGAAGGACGCATGTGGATTCCGTCGCTCTATTTTGGATGCATTCCCTGCTGTCTGGTGTTACACTCGCTGTCAAGACCGCGCGGCCCCGGCTGGTGGTTGTGCATGCTCATGCTAGTATCTTGGTTGTTTGCGATCGGTAACTACTCGCTGGTGTGGCTGATCCGTGAAATGTCGCAAGGCCTGGGCTTGATCGCATGGGCAAATCAACTGCCGCCGGATCATTGCGCCAGTCTATACGGGCTCTTGAATTACCTCTGTCCAACCTATTCAGCTTTTCGCTATCCCGCGAAGTGGACGACTTGGTTTGCACTTGGTTGCAGCCTATTGGCAGCTTGGCAATGGAATCAGCTAGAATCCCAGCGGTCACTAGTGCTCACGCGAATTACAAAGTGGCTAATGGCGATTTCACTGATTGGCCTCACCGCTTGCGTCGCAGGCTGGGCCATGATTGTTAGTGGGAACGCGCCAAACCTGGATCCTTGGTTAGAAAGCATCGCAGACGATCGGCTACTAGGCTCGCCAACTGCGAAGGACATTGCCAGGAGTTGCATCTGGGCTTTTGCTTTACCAGCATTCGTTATCGCTTGCGTGTTCGGGAGATGGGGATTACGGAATTGGCAATGGCTACCCTGGATCACCTTGATCGAGATGGCTTGCGTGGCCAATCACTGGTTGATCTTTGCACCACCACCCTTGGCTGACGCCCACGGTCCCACAAGAGACGCGTTCGTTTGGTCCAGCCCCTCCACCGATCCTGCCCAACTAGGTAAACTAACCACGCTGCAAACTCCGGCGCTACATGCAACGCAGTCGATTGAACCCGTCGCGCTCTTCCAGCTTCGGTCGTGGCTGGTTCGGCATGATCAATTGACGGCTCACCAACCGAACCTCGATGAGGTGCTATCGGCTGTAGGGGTTACACATCGGCGCGTTGAGGTGCAATCAGCCAAACGCCCAGCTTACGCTTGGCAGCCGATTCCTGGTGCGGCTGCCCTGTGTGAACTCCTGGAGACGGGAGCAACGCTATCCGAAAGCAGCTTGAATTGGCAATGGCATGGTTCTTGTCAGTTAGAAGTATCCCTGCGATGCGACGAGGCACAGACACTCATCATCCGTCAATTTAATGACGGGGGTTGGCAGATTGCCGACAAGCTGTCGAAACAACGCTACGAAATCGCAGAATCGCCGTTATTTATTGAAGTCCAGCTACCAGCGGGTGCGCATGAATTAAGCATGGACCGCAAGTGGCTTTGGTAGCAGTCCGAAACCCATGTCCCCAGGCCCTGCTGGCTCTTTGCCTTCGAACGCACTCTGTCGATCAGCAGTAGGTTGGCTGGTACGATTTCCTCCGCTCCCTGCTCCAAGAGCGAGCTACTCCAAGGACTCACTGCACAGAGGACCGGCCGTAGAACCGGCGCCCGCCGTTGACGTTTAGTATTTGCCCATTGATAAACTGGGCCGCGGGGGAGCAGAGCCAAGCGATAGCTTTGGCGACATCCTGGGGCGTTCCCCACCGCTCTTGAAGTGATTCAAGGGTTGCACGGGTCTCCCAATACTCGCTGGCCGCCTGCTCACCCCAAGCAGTCTTGATCCAGCCCGGTGCCACGCAGTTGACTCGAAGGTGGGGACCACAACTCATGGCCAAGGCTTGGGTGAACGCCATCACAGCCCCTTTGGACGTACAGAATAACTGACCAGCTTCTCCCTCCATACCAAGCAGGGCTTGATCCCACCCCATGTTGACCAAGCAGGGCTGATTGGCTGCGCACTGGTGCCTGCGATCGAGTAACCAACGCGCAGTAACCAAGCGACTGACGCGAAGCGTGCCTGACACATCCACATCCAGCAGTTTTCTTAGCCGCGCGTCGAAGCCTAGCCCAATGTCCCGGGTCAAGACATCCACACCCGCATTATTGACCCATACATCGACGTGACCTCGCCACGCAAACGCGCATTGGACCAAGTCCCTGCAAGCGGCGATATCAGCGATGTCGGCGACGACACAGAGCACGTCTGTTGCCCCGGCACGGCGTAACTCGATTGCGGTCGACTGAAGTAACGCCAGGCTAGCGCGCCCGTGCAGAACGATTGCGCAGGATTGGCTGGCAAATTCCAACGCTGTTTGCTGGCCGATGCCAGATGAACTGCCCGTGACTACCACCACTCGCGTTGACGGCTGCATCTACTGTATTCCGCTCTTGTCCAAAAGCTCTAAGACTAATCCAATATATTCGCAGGGTCCATCGCCGTTGTCGCTCTGTTCTCCTATCGAAATCAAGTAAACTAGAGGAGGTCGGGGGCGGCCTCCGCGAGGTTGGTACGCCTGAGTTTTTGTACGCCCAAGATTTTCTCGAGGTTTTCTCGTCCGAGACGGTTTTGTCTCCCGAGATGACGACGAACGGATGTCACTGCAGACTAAAGGGATAAATGTGTCAAGGAACCGCATGTCCGTAATCGCCTGGATTTTCTTGATCAGCATGGTGGGACGTGCAAGCGCACCAGCCCAAGAACCCGTGGTAAAACAAATCGAATTCTCGACGGACGGTGGTAACCTTTCCACCCTGGGCGAAGTGCTTATTGAGTACGCAGACGGGAGTAATCTCTTACTGACACCAGATGGACAGTTGCACACGCTGCGGGCCGAGGACATTCAGAGCGAAGAGCCCTCGGACGTCCCCATGACTCCACTCACACCAGACGAAATGGGTCAAGCCGTGGTGGCTGAACTGCCCGAGGGTTTCAAGGTTCTCCAGACGAAGCACTACGTTCTGGTATACAACTCGAGCGAAATATACGTCAACTGGGTTGGTCGCCTGTTTGAGCGCCAGTACAGCGTGTTCTACAACTACTGGAAATCTCGCGGAATCCGCCTGAATGAACCGCGTTTCCCGTTGGTGGCCATTGTGTTTAGCGACAAGGCATCGTACATGCCATACGCCAAGCGGGAGGTCGGTGAGGCAGCCGAGAGCATGATCGGCTACTACAATATGAAGACCAATCGCATGGCGACGTATGACCTAACCGGCGTCGATGGACTGGTACCCAACGGCAGCCGCATCTCATCGCAGGCAGTAATCGATGAGTTGATATCGCGTCCGGAATACGAGCGAACGGTTGCCACGATCGCTCACGAAGCCGTGCATCAACTGTCGTTCAATGGCGGACTGCAAACGCGTCTAGCCGAAAACCCACGCTGGCTCAGCGAAGGCATGGCAATGTTCTTCGAAGCGCCAGACAGTGGTAGTGCGAGTGGTAAACAGCGTGTGGGCAACGTCAACTATCACAACCTCAGGCTTTTTGTTAGTCAATTTAAAGATCGTCCAGCCGATTCGCTAAGCACGTTGATTTCGGATGACTCTAGGATGATAAACGCCGCCACCGCCTCGCGGGCATATCCAGAAAGCTGGGCACTGACCTATTTTCTGTTCAAAACCAAGTCGAAGCAGTGTACGAAATATCTGCTCGAACTGCGCGACCTGCCACCACTCGGCGAAGTTTCACCGCGTGAGCGAGTCGAGCGATTCAAGAAACATTTTGGGGAAGATCTAACACAACTCGACACCGAGTTTATCAACTACATGCGCCGCGTGCGTTGAGCTGTCCAGCCGAGCGAATTCGAGTGTCCTCTACAATGACAATCGCGCTCGGCGTTCGGAAAGCTTGCTGGCTGGAATCAACTTACTCATAGCGGCTCGTGAATTTCCCGCTTGAGCAAGGACATCAACCTGCACATCTCCGCTGACATCAATCATTCGAATGGTATAGCTGCGCTGTGGGTCGTTCGGCGGCACGACCGGGCCGATCGTTCCCCGAAACGAAGGCTGATCCAACAAGACTGCAATGGCATGTTCCACACCAGCGTCGCTTAACGATTCAGCGATAACCTGCTGCCGCCGCGCAGTTGCTTCCGCCGTTTGTAAACGCACAACTTGAAAAAGGCTGAGAACAATTGCACTGCTCACACCAACCACCAGCAAACACATCACCAGAGTATATCCGCCGCGCTGCTGCTGATAGCGACGATGGTACGATCTGCAATTCGAATTGAAATTCTTCATAGTGATTCCGGCGCCTCGGTTGGGCTCCATCAGATTGTGGGCTTGATCCAAATTTGGGTACTGGACCAGACTTCCGTGGGAGCGCCAGTCGGACGTGTACCCAGTTCTATCAGCAACAACTCGCCGGCTTCGGGATTGGCACCTGGCGCTGCTCCCACACTGAATCTGGCATTGCTCAACCCCTGAGCTAACACTTCATTAAGTGAACCAAATCGCCAGTTCAAACGACCACCTGCGTAGGACAAGCGACCTGTGCCAGTCGGAAGTCGAACGTCGATAAAATTGCTGCCAGTCGCGACAACCTGATCCGCATACTGTAGTCGCAAGGCGGCGACTTCGAGAGCGACATGGCGCGCATACGCGCTATCGCGGCTGGTGGTGCTGGCGCTCGCTACCTTGTACGAGGTCGCCATCAACGCGATAACGGGCAGCATCATCAACGACAGCAACCCCATGGAAATCACAAGTTCGACTAGGCTGAGTCCAGCTCGCTTACGTCTTGGCTTAGTCATTGTCTGCAGAGTTCTTTCTAGGGGCTAGCGCGTGCGACGGTGGTCCACAGATCCACTGAACCTTCGGTAGGATCCAAGCGACCGTTGAGATTGACGTCCACCCAGGCAAGGGTCCGGATGCTCATTAGGCGTCCGGGAATGCCACCCTCGCTTGTCGCCTGCGAACAGTTGACGGTATAGCGATGCAGCGGATAGCCTACGGCGGAAAATGTTCCCGCCGCAGTTTGATTTTCAAAGCGAACTCGCGTCATGTGTCCAAACTCACTCTGCTTGCCTCGCGCCAACTGCAACAGTTCGCTACGATCGCGTAGTGTCGTTTCACCGCGAAGTACGTCCGACATGAAGACCGTCGTCGGAACCAAAATCAGTCCGACAACCACCATACCCACGACGACTTCCAGCAGCGAAAACGCGTGACAAGGTCTACTCCGTGTACATGGACCAACTTTTCTACCCAAGGGATTCATGGTTATCGCGCCACCTTCCGTGCAGAAACTTGCCCAGACGCACTTAACAAATCCACCACCCAATCGGCCGAGTCGCCGCGAAAGGACACCGTCAACGAAGTATTGGTCGCCCCGGTCGGCATAAAGGTTACTGCGGATGTCGACCAGTTCGTAGCGACGGAAGGTTCAAAGCGATATTCGCGACCGACCAGTTGACCTGTTGGATCCAAGACGCGATAGCCGACCACAGTACGCCCCTCGACGATAGTTTCAACTTGCACGGAAACAAAGGAGCTGATCGCCGTCGCCCGTGCCATCCGCAGCGTCTGCATCAATACCTGGGATTCTTGTCCAGCTCGCACGGAGCCGACGACGCGCGCGCCGCCAAGCATACTCGTCGAAGCAACGGCTACCACACCCAGCAGAGCCAGCACCACGACTAACTCGACGAGTGTGAAAGCGGAATTGCGAGATGTGCCAGACTGACGAATCATTTTCTACAACGATCGATAAGTAGGTGGTCGACTATTACCTGAAACGTAACCGTTCACGATGTGTCGGCTTTTGTGACAGGGT